>JANBVI010000001.1 GCA_024239075.1 Fischerella sp. CENA71
TCCTGTAAACGGGATTGAAACATATCTGCGTCAACGTTATTTAACTTTATAATGCCGTAGGATTTGTCAAAAACACCGCCGCCGTACCCGTCTCCCCGTGCCGTGCCTTAGCTACAAGTAGTTCTAAGATTCCCCGGTCAACGGTATCCGGGTTGTAGTACTCATCTCGGTAAGCCAAGATGATGTGATCTGCCACCATTTCTAAGATTCCCGATTGACTTAGGTCGCTCATCACTGGGCGCTTTATTTGTCTGCCCTCTACAACTCTAGAAATTTGCGATAGTGCCAGCACAGGAACATCTAATTCCCCTGCCATTTTGTAAAGTCCCCTCGCTACATCCCCCAGTTCATAGCTACGGTTGCCCCTAGAGTCTTCTGCCATCATCTAGAGCCCAGACTCCGCACTTCATAATGTAGTTTAAAAATATTACATAAATCTGCGCTGAGACGAGTAAATAAAGATACTCAAAAAAATTAAGTAAATGGGATGAAGAAGAAATTTATAGTGTGAAGTATAAAGTGGGTAAAAAGCTGATAAATGCTTGGCTTTAGGTCTTTTACAAGAATAAAGATACATTGTTTTGTGATAAGTAGGAAGACAGGAATAATTACACGGCAGGCTTATATAGATTACGCGCTCAAACCTTACTATACTTCGACTTGACCCGAAGCCTGCCGTGTAATTATTAGCGTCCAGGTACATATCGAAGGAGGCGTGATGGTATCCATGAGACAATCAAAAAATCAAAAATATTTTAGAGGTAAAAAAATTGTCTCCAACCTCAGAAACAAAAATTAAAAATATAGATCACTTAGGAATAGTAGCGGGGCTAATTGATGAAATAGGAATAGTGGAAATAATCAACTCCAAATTAGGAATAGATGTTCGGGAAAAAATTTCATCAGGAATATTAGTAAAAGCTATTTTGCTGAACGGATTAGGATTTGTATCAAGACCTTTATATTTATTTAGGCAGTTTTTTGATGATAAAGGAATAGAGATATTATTAGGAGAAGATGTAGAAACTGATTGTATAAATGATGACAAGATTGGCAGAGTCATGGATAAATTATATAAATATGGATTGAATAATCTGTTTATAGAAATTGGATTATCAGTAATTAAGAAATTTAAGATAGATACAAAATATTCGCATCTTGATGCGACATCATTTCATCTACATGGTGAATATAAACGTGAAGAGAATCAGGAAAAAGAAACAGAAATATCAGAAATAACCAAAGAAAGACCAATAATTATAACTAAAGGATATTCTCGTGACCACAGACCAGATTTGAAACAATGTGTTTTAGATTTAATAACGAGTAGTGATGGAGACATCCCATTATTAATGAGAGCAGGAGATGGTAATGAAGCGGATAAAGCCGTATTTGGTCAAATCTTAGCAGAATTCAAAAAGCAAATAGTTTTTGACAGTATTATGGTCTGCGATAGCGCATTATATAGCCAAGAAAACCTGAAATTAATTGAGCATTTAAAATGGATAAGTAGAGTGCCGATGACAATTAAAAAAGCACAAGATTTAGTTCAGTCTGTAGAGATAGAAGAGATAAATCTAGAAGAAATAGAAAGAAGAGCAGTCCTAAATTTAGAAGGATACAAGTGGAAATCAGAAATAGTAAGTTATGCTGGGATTAAACAAACTTGGCTAATAGTAGAAAGTCAAAAAAGAAAAGATAGTGATTTAGACAAGTTAGATAAAAAGCTAAAGAAAGAAAAAGAGCAAGTTGAAAAGTTGCTTAAAGAATTAACAAAAGAAAATTTTGAGACTCCGGAGCAAGCCCGATATAAATTAAAAGTTATCAACAAAAAGTTGAAATTATTTGAAATTAAAGAAGTTAAACTTATCGATAGTAAAACAAAAGATAATAAGACTATTTATAAAATATCAGGAGTGGGTAATGAAAAACCAGAAGAGATAGAAATACAAATAAAATCAGCCGGAAGATTTATTTTGGCTACTAATTTAGTTGATGATGAAAAGTTAGAACCATCAGAAATTATTAAAAATTATAAAAATCAACAGTCCTGTGAGAGAGGATTTAGATTTTTGAAAGACCCTTTATTTTTTGCTGATAGTTTCTTTGTTGAAAACCCTGAGAGAATAGAGACGATGTTATTTTTAATGTCTCTGTGCTTGTTAGTTTACAATCTCGGTCAGAGGGAACTGCGGAATAGCTTAAAAAGAATCAAAATCGGAATCAAAAATCAATTAGGAAAGTTAACTTTATCTCCTACGTTAAGATGGGTATTTCAATGTTTCCAAGGAATTCATCTTTTGATTTTAAATGGGGTTAATCAAATTATTAATTTAACTTCAGAACGCCATTTTATTTTGAATTGTCTGCCATCCTCTTGCCAAAAATATTATCTGCTTTCTTAATCTAAACAACGTTAGGAGATTGAAGCACAATTTATTAATATCCGGAGGAACAGTAATTGTACCTCAAATTTTTATTGCTTACATAACCTATTTTATAGGTCAAATATTTTCTGTTGGATTATTTATCTTCATGCCGCAGATTCGTTCATTACTATGAGTCTTAATTAGCCTGATTTTTTGCTTTTATCTTGGCTGTAATCTCTTTATACTTCAATTTGAAGTGCGGAATGTAGGCTAGAGGTAATCAACCACCACTAAGCCTAATTGGGTATCCGCCGAGATAACGGCAAAATGGGACACGTTGTAAACTTTTGTTGCGTAACGTAGTTTAGTAATTTACTAACTTGCCCAAAAATGGTAGACGGACATTCAAATTTTTGCACACTAAAATCAACTCTTCGCGCTATTTAGTCCCTCACACTTGCCCATAAATGAGCTTTTTCGGGAATATTTTCACAAGAGAGGAAACGCTCAATCCGGTATTGAAACAACGTAAAATCAAGGGTTTTCAAAGATTTGCGTTACACTTCTTTACAACGTGTCCCATTTTGCTGGTATCTGATACTGTTGGCGAATGTACTACATATTTGTAAATATAAGTATTACGTGAGAGCAAACCTTCAATTTATCGTTGCAGCTTTTAGTTGTAATACCTTTGTTTATGCATTTGTAACACTTTCGCCAACAGTATCGGTATCTCGGTGGCTACCCACAAACGCATCCAGTTCTATTCAGGTATGGCTTTGGGAGTTGATACAGCAGCAGTAGAGATAATTTTAGGCTTAAAGGATAAGTACCCTATTGAGATAAATCTTACTGCTGCCGTACACTGCATTAACCTAGATGCCAAATGGAATAATCTCGATAAGCAGAAGTATCATTGGCTGTTATCCCAATGCGACGCTATCAAATTTGTTTCCAACTTACCTTACCAAGAAGCTGGAGGAATCAAATGTTTAAATGCTCGTAACTGATGGATAGTTAATCAAATAAAAAATGTCCACGATATGATGATTGCTATCTGGGATGGTCAACCTGGAGGAACAGCTAATTGTATCGCTGATGCAGCAAAATTAAACCGCAGAGTCATAATCTATAACTGGGTTACAAGCACTTATCAAAAGTTGGGAAATTGGTAAATTAACCAGCAGTCAATGAGACTGCTGGTTAAGGTATATGCCAGTAGTTCTATTCAAGGGGAGTATGCACAGCCTTACCACCCCGATTCAGAACATGGGTATAAATCATTGTGGTTTTTACATCCTTGTGTCCGAGTAATTCTTGCACTGTGCGGATGTCGTAGCCGTTTTGTAATAAATGGGTAGCAAAACTGTGGCGAAACGTATGACAACCCACCTTTTTTTGAATACCAGCTTGGCGAACCCCTTATTTTAACGCTTTTTGTAAACTACTCTCGTGCAAATGATGACGACGAACTTCTCCACTGCGTGGATCTTTAGAAATGCTACCAGAAGGAAAAACAAACTGCCATTTATTCAGAGCAAGGTGAATTATTGAGAAATGGAAATTTTGCTTGAGGTTTGGATTGTGTTCTTTATAGTCTTGATGAAAGATTAACTTTTTACTTTATGGAATGAGGCTTTTCATGCAATGTAAATTCTGTGGCTACAGCAATTCTCCTGAAGCAAACTTCTGCATCAACTGTGGTGAACGTGTTCAGATTGTAAAAGCTCAGACTCAGAAGCAGCAAACCAGCAAAGTTCATACCTATTTGCCTGCTGGCAGGCAGAAACACCATGTCTTAATAGATCCTGTGGGAGAAGTACATACGTTTTCCCAGGAACTAGAGTCAAGCTCAGGAGCATCAGAGAGAACGATTCTGGTGTGGAGATTTCGGGTATATGTCTTTGATCAGGTTGGCAATTTAACTTATCAAATTCCGGTTGAAATGCGAAGTAAAAGTTTTACAGGGTCAGTGCGTGATGGTGATATTGTCAAATTACCGGGACGTTGGAGTGAAGGAGAAATCTACGAACACAATACGATTATCAATAAAACATTAGGAATACAAGTTTTCTCAAGATCAGATCTGACATTAAGTGAAATCCTATTTGGTGGTCTTGTCGGATTATTTCTTTCAATAATCTTTATTTGCGTTGGGGTTGGCTTTATTATTACTACTGAAACGCTTTTCCCACTTAGGTTTATTTTTATACTTGTGGGGCTGATAGCAATTCTGTTTGGCGTCATCCTTCTAATAGCAAGTATCAGACAAATCATAGAGAGAAACATATTACTTAAATCTCTGCTCTTCGATCAATTCATGACTATAAAAAACATTGATATATGCTCCTTTCATAAAAAAGTCGATATTCTTTGAGGTATTTTTTGAGTTTCTCGAATGAATTTATCTGTAAGGCTCACGCAGTTAATTTGCTTTTTACCTTATAGTGCGAAAAGATTATGCAATGTAAATTCTGTGGCTACGACAATTCTCCTCAAGCAAACTTCTGTATCAATTGTGGTGAACGTGTTCAAATTGTAAAAGCTCCTGCTCAAGCGCAACAACCTTCTAAACAGATAGCTGCCTATTCGACTCGTGGGCAACGGCAAGGGCAACACGTTTTGATAGATCCCGAAGGAGAAGTTCATGTGTTTTCTGCGCAAACAGAGCAAGGAGGAATAGCTATACAAGGAGGTAATCAGGTAACTCAAGGACAGACTCAAGTGTGGAGATTTCGGCTGTACGTCTTTGATAAATCAGGAAACTTAACTTACCAGATTCCTGTTGAAATGCGAGGAGCAAGATTTATTGGCTCAATTCACGATGGTGATATTGTTAAAGTTCCAGGAAAATGGCGACAAGGACAGATTTGTAAGCCTAGAAAGGTCGTCAATATAACGATAGGATCTCTCGTTAAATCACAATCAATTACATTTTTTGGTAGAGTTGTGAGTTTTTTTGGTGGGATTTTCTTGATGCTTGTTGGTATTGTTATGAGTTTTTCTATTTTGGGAATGAGTAATCCAGGTTCAGGATTACCTGGTCCCCCACTGCCGTTTATCCTGTTTTTCATGCTGGTCTGTGGAGCATTTATTCTGGTTGGTCTAGGAACGATCATTAAAGCCTTTTTGCCATAAGGCTGTTTATTCTACTGGGTGAAATGTTGTTGCCATCTAAGTAAAAAATACTACTTGAGGGGATTTAATTGTGGAAAGTAGAGTAATTCGCACTGAAGATTTGGATGCACTCCAGAGAAATAATTTTTCTGCTTTTACAATCCCTGAGAATTCAAAGTCAACTAATATTCTCCTGGAAAGACGTAAGTTATTTCATGTCAAGGAGGTTGGATATTGGAAGAAAATTACTCAACCACTTACATCTAATTCCTCAAACAATTTCAGTCCCCTACAAACTCCGCTGGAAGATTTACTAATTGGTATGCACGGCAGGCAAACGGGGATTGCTTTATTTGTAGACGGAAAAACTTATGGAATCTCGATTTACTTTGGCGTTTGGACTACTGATACTACCTATCCAGAAGAGCATACATTAATCAGTATGTTGCAAGGAGGGTTCCCATCAGTTCAAATTGAATCAGTTGTGCCCAAAGCGTTGATCCGCTATCCCTGCTCGGGATTTGCCATTGGTATTCCAACTACAAAGGAGAAAGACGAACAGGAACTAGGGATAGAAGTTGATCGAATTATTCGCGGCATGTCAGGTGAAGAGTGGGCTTATCTAATACTTGCACAGCCTATTATGGAAAAAGATTTAAGCCAACTTCGTAATTTAGTTGTCAACGATGTTCGACAAGTGGAAAGTACACTTCGTTCCAGTGGAACTTCAAATCCCCTAACAGAATTGTATATTGAATTATCAAAGACGCTACTTAGCGATTTAACATTGGGACTTGCGGTTGGTTCCTGGCGAACAGCAATTTACTTAATGGGAACTCAGTCTAGTTACCCACGTCTGGCAGCTCTTTGGCGAGGAACTTTTTCTGGTTCTAAGTCTGTAAGAGATCCAGTCCGTTGCTTTGAACATGAAGAAGCAGGGCGTTTGGCAGTAAAGTGGGCGATGCCAGATACGCCAGGGAAATCTTACCATTATCCACATTTGTTTCAAACTTGGTTGACTTCATCTCAGTTAGCAGCATACATTCAGTTTCCTAAGCAGGAGACACTTGGATTTACAGTTCGAGTAGTTCCAAATTTTGATGTTGTCCCAGCCGTTCATCAAGGTGAACATTCTCTGGCGATAGGAAAAGTTAAACAGGCACTTCGCAAAACGGTTGTTGATTATACCCTTGATGTCAATTCTTTAACGCGACATGCATTGGTGGCAGGGGTAACTGGGGCTGGGAAAACGAATACGCTTTTCCACATTTTGACTCGAATTTCGGTTCAATCTATCCCATATTTGATTCTAGAACCCTCTAAAGCAGAATACCGGGCCCTGCTCTCTAATCCTGACTTGGCAAATCATATTAGGGTCTATACGCCGGGAGAAGAGCGGATTTCTCCTTTACGTCTAAATCCTTTTGAGGTCGTTGGGTGGCCTCAAAACGCCGTAGGCGTGCATATAGATCTCCTTCGGTCTGTTTTTGTTGCCAGCTTTGGGATGTGGACTCCATTACCTCAAATCTTGGAACAATGCCTCCATGTTATTTACGAGGATCGGGGTTGGGATATTACGACGAATACTAATCGACGATTGAGAGAACGGGAGAATGTTTCTCTTGCCTTTCCGACGCTAACAGAGCTAAGTATTAAAGTAGAGGAGTATACCCGCCAATTGGGGTATGACGAGAAGGTCACGGGTGATTTACGAGCAGCTTTACTAACCCGTATCAATGGACTGCGGGTTGGTGGTAAGGGAGCAATGTTTGATACACAGTATTCAAATTCAATGGAGGATCTGCTTTCTCAATCAACAATTATGGAGTTGCAGAACATGGGGGATGATGATGACAAAGCATTCTTCATGGGATTGTTGCTCATCCGTTTGGTTGAGTATCGCCGTGTTCAAGGTGATTCTAATAACGATCTCCGGCATCTTCTAGTAATTGAGGAAGCACATCGGTTGTTGTCAAACGTACCTGCTCGCTCAAATGAAGAACAGGCTGATCCGCGAGGGAAAGCCGTTGAGACATTTGCTAATTTGCTATCTGAGATCAGGGCTTATGGACAGGGCGTTGTGATTATTGATCAAGTTCCTATAAAACTATCACCTGATGCGATTAAGAACACAAACCTGAAGGTAGTTCATCGAATTGTGTCTGCAGAGGATCGCTTAAGCTTGGCTGGGGCAATGGCGATGGAGGAGGAACAAGCTATAAGGTTTTCCACTTTGACTCTAGGTGAAGCAGTCGTCTTTCGAGATGGAGAAGATGCTCCTTTACTTGTACAGGTTCCTGCTGCTAAGGGTCTACATGGTCAGGTCATCCCAACTGACCAACAGTTGGCTCAGCGAATGAGAACTGCAACTGGTGGCACAACACAATCTGCATTGCTTAGACCTTTTTCTATATGTGCAAAAGCCTGTGCTCCCAAAGTAGGGAACTGTCAATCAGCCCGACGCTTGTCAGATGATCCCAATATCTGGCGAGTTTTTTGCCGATTGGTTCTTTCAATGCTAAATGATCCGTCTGCTTTAGATCGGCTCTGGGGAGACTTACAGGCTGTTGTGCAAAACAAATTGACATTTGCTACTGACCTGGATTCAAGCTGGATTTGTCTGTTGACCCATTTGTCTAATCGGTTTGCAATGCGGCGTGGGGCACAGGCAAATTGGTCCTACGCTGAAACGCAGACATTCATGGAGCAATTGCATTCAGTGTTACTGGCAAAGAGGGTTGGACAAATCGCTCAGTCAGAGCGATCTCAGTTCCAAGAGTATGCTCGCACCTTATATGCCAAAAACTTCCAACCCTGTCCTGCCTGTAATCGCATCTACCAATCCGAAGAAGGCACAAGCCATCCTGTATGTATTTATAGAATGGCAGTAGATGACCTGGTAACGCAGGGAACATTCAATACCCTCTTTGCGTCCGCTGAACAAGCGGATACTGCCTCTGAGGATAAGCGGCGTCAACAAACCTGGGAAGTTTGCCAGGATGCTGGATATGAACTAGTAGAATTTGGAGAGGAAGTAGCACCAGAGCAGCAAGCACTAATTACTGCGAGGGCAAAACGCTGCTGTCTCTGTTTTGGACAACAGATACTAACCAAAACCAGTATTCGGTCTCCCCGTATCATCTCTCGCATTTTAGATCGACTAATCTCAGAGGCAGAATTATGAGTTCAACTGATGCACCTACACCAACTAACGATAATCCTGCAAATCAAAATTCACCACCTGATGCAACTAACTCTGGTGGAGATCGTACTAGTCTGAACTATAGAACAGGGGACGCTGACTTTAATGTTCGCGAATATTCTCCAGGAGTGGTAACAACTTATTCTCCTTCAGATTGTTATGCAAGTCCTTCTCATAATTTCACTGAAGGAGTAGATGTTGTTACGAAATCTGAAGTAGATTCTCGTAATAATACGGACACATCTCATAATTCAAACCATACTCATTCACCAAATCAAGGAGTAAACCCTCAAGCTTCTGAAAAGCCTGAGCAACCCACCCCTGAATCTCATCAGGATAATAAATCTGAGAACCAACACTCACAAGACAATAAAACGCAAGAACAACAAGCTCAAAACAAAACTAGCGATCAGAAGGAACAAAGCAAATTTGATGATCAACAAAAACAATCTAATGATCGCCCTAGTTTAAACCAGGCACAAGGAACAAAAGATTGCACAGCCTCACCCTTCGTATGTGAACCTGGAACATATAGAGATCCAAGTATAGAGAGTGAAAACGGAAAGGCAATCCTTGATGGTCTACAAAGAGGTATAGAAAACGGTGATCCCATAGCAATTGCAACAGCAAATTTAATAGGAGAAAAAATATCTCACAAGGATATGGGGGCATTTGGCTCTTATACGTACTCAATTGGAAGGGCTGAAACTCAAGCGATGGGAAGGAGCCTCGGGTTGACACCAAGAGAATCTGAAAAGCTTGCTGACATTGTTGCTCCCTTTGTGTTCGGTAAAAATAACCCATTGTACATGGACTATGCTGGAAGGCAGGGCACAAAGGAAGGTCTTGCTAGAGCAGAAGCCGAAGAGAAGTTAGCTGTTGTGCTCAAACCAGGTAGTGGTATTGGTGGAATCTTGGCTGGATTTGTGGGTATGGCAGGAGGAACTGCATCTGACATGCGGGCTGCAGCACAAGTCGGTGGAATGTTTGAAGCAGGTTTATCAGCAGGTAAAGGCTCTAATAATCCAACAATTTCACCTAGAGGGGGAGCAGCATTCGGCAAGCCCAATACTGTAGCAGCATCTAAAGCAGAAACTCCAAAAACACCTGAACTGCCTAAGCAGGGTGATACAGCCAAACCTGGAAAATCAGCCTCAAATGCTGCGGGCGATCGTCCTTCTCTTAACCCAGAGAACTCAGCGAAACCTATAGTAGAGCAGGGAAAAACAACATTTAATAAGTTCCCTGAACGGGATAGAGGTCTTCAAGATGTCAATTCTTTTCTCAAATCCCTTAAAGAAGGTGCGAAAGATGCAGCCGATGCAAAGGTTGTAGCTAAAGTTGAAATCGATGGCAAAGAGTTCTATGGTATGAACAAAGGCGTGCAGCATCCATTCACAGAATTAGGTGCACGACCTCACGCAGAAATAGATGCCCTTGGGCAAGCAGCTGTTAAGCTTGACACTCAAGGAAAAAATGCTGTGATGTGGGTAACGGAAAGTCCCTGTGCAGGGACATGTTTGACAACAAATCTTAAAGGTACTATTGGCAAATCTGTTGAACAAATGCAATTGAATCAACTTATTGTTCATACACCCTCTGAAACCATAATCTTCAATCAGCGTGGTGCTGTCGAATTTTACAGGTTACATTGAGCGCCTAGCCCTATTGTGTCACTTTAGGCAGAGGAAAAATAGAATTCAGGGTCAACCAGGAAGATAAAAATTGGAGAAGTGAGCCGATAAACAATGGATTGAAGTTTAGAAAAACCCAAAGACAGTTGAGGGATAGGGAAAACCGTTAACCAAGGGTATATGAGGTTAAATAAAATACGCATGTTGAATAACTAAACGTAGATTGTTGAGAATATTCTTCCAGCCTTTACCATTATCCCACCAGGGATGAGAAGCGAATTGTGATTGAGGTTAACTTGGAGAAGGACGCATTTGTTCTGAATGAAGACTAACCATCAGGTAGGCACTTGCCTTCAATCTCCCACCATCGTTCAATATCTTCATAGCGAGTAAAACGATAATCCGCCCAACCTAATTCATTCTTACTTTGCTTTAAGCCATATTCAACCCATGTTCTTAAGCCATAGAAATTCCCGACTTCTCTAGGTGTAATGTCTGGATATTTACTTCCTACATACCAAGTAGAGTTTCCTGGTAAGTTTTGTGTGTCTGTGGTAATTTGCCAATATCGGTGTTCTTCACGTTTCCCATGTATGATTTCACGAATAAACCGATTTTCACTGTTTAAGTCAGAGAATACTCTTTTAAATCTTTGCCACTTTAAATATTGGGTATACTGGCCTTTAAGTAAGTCTACAGAATGGTTTGAGCGGATTGCTACTAAATAATTTAAACCCAGTTCATCTAATACAGATACAAAATTTGTACCACTCTCACCATATAGGCTATCAGCCAGTACCAAGTTGAATTTGAACCCCATTAACTGTAGCTTTCTGATTAGCATTGCACCAATTTGAGGCTTGGTCAGATATTTATCTTCTGGCTTTAATTTCTCACGCGGCTTGTATACTTCAAATAGTAATGGGAATGTGATTCCACAGAATACACCATAGGCTGTGACTGCCACTACACCATTCTCTACTTTGCCTAAATTACCTATATACTGTCGTTTCACATAATCTGTAGTAGAACCTTTCTTTTTATCTCCTGTTTCATCAATAATTAAAATGATTGGTCTACCTTTAAGTATTTGTAGAATTAGCTCTAACCTCATGGCTCTTAAATCTTCTACTGACCAAGATGGTGTAGTTAAGAAATGGTGCAGCCCTTGATAGTTATCTAGTCCTACAATTTTCGCTATTTCTGGCAGGCTTTTTCGTTTTAATTCAGAAATACACCCTATATGCAGATACTTAAACGCTTCAAAATTTCTGACATCTGAAAACAGCTTTTTATACCAAAGACAATATTCATCCACAAATTTAACGGTTTGTTTAGGTGGACGAAGCTCTACCATGCTCTGTGTCTTCGTTCTGGGCTTTGTACATCCTTATACTACCGCGATAGTGACACAACAGGGATAATGCATGACACAACAGAACTATCAAAAGCTCTGCAATATCGTATCCAAGGTAAAACAGGCGACTGGCGATACTCCCACAAAATCCCCGGTGCATTCCCAAAATATATTTTTTGGAAATTCTCTGACAGAAGCCCCAACACACGGGTAAGTGTAGAGCTATCCCAAAAGACGGTGTTGGACAAAGTGTGGGAACATCGCAAAGAAACACCGACCATCCAAACTTTTGATATTACCCAACTAGAAGCCTTTCAAGAAATTTAAGCGCGATCGCCCTGACGCTCAAAGAATATGCGTGCGATCGCACCAATCCACTCCCAAGCAAAGGAATGAACATGAAAATTATCCATCAAATTTACAAACATCACTACTTCCCGTTTTTCTTAACTCTTTTGGGTGCTGCTTTGTTTCTCTATGGGGTAATAGCACAGGTATCTGAAAAATGCTCTCCGGGCGGAGGCAGACGCGAGGAATGCACGCAGTTGATATCCAAGTAGTTCAAAAAAAAGAGCAACCATGACGACAGAAAAGCAGTGGCAAGCGATGAACGAAAAAGCGGATGCAATGGCAAAGTTCGTTCAAGAAAACAAGGATATCAAACCTCCGATTGATATTTAAGTACATGAAAGATGAAGCTAGCGCTTTGTACGGGTACAGCAATCCATCCAACTGATATCCAAATAAGTAAAGAGGGGCGATTAAGCCCCTTTGTAGTTAACAGACTTAAAAGGATTATGGCAACCAAAAAAAACCCAATCACTGACCCTACAGGCGAAAAAGCCGCAGCTAGAGACAAAGCGGCAAGAGAAAAGATAAAAGAGCGATTCCAGAAACCATTAGAAACAGTCCAAAACGCCGTTGAAAATGTGACGCAAGCAGTACAAAATGCAGCTACCACTGCTCAATCTGTTGCTTCTGGCGTTCGTACTGTTGCCAACAATGCCAAAGCGGTACGACGGGCGTTTGACGGCGGTAGCGAGTTAGTAACCTCCCCTAGCGATGATTCCTTTGCCAGAGGTGAGCAGATAGCCCAAAGCTTGGGGATTGCTGATATCTCCCCAAAAGAGCTAATGGGTACTGATCCATATGGGGCTGACGGCAACATTCCCGAAATGACCGCAGCAGAAGCCAACAAGCACAAACTCAAAATTCAGCGTCAAAATAACGCTTTAGACGTGCGACTAGAGAAGATAAAGCAGGGACGCAAGGTAGTCCAATTAGCAACAGAAAATCGTAGGTTGATAGGTGATGTAGTTGGTTTCCACACAGCAGGAATTGAGGTTGGCACGAAAGTTGTAGAAAACCAGGTTGTGGACACAATTTACCGCACCAAGCAAAGCAAACTAGAGCAAACAGAGGAACTACTCACACAGCAAATTATTGCTACCCAAGGCACGGTTAACTTGACTGATGGCATTAAGCAGGAGTGGGATTTGAAGTTTGAACGACAACAGGCCCGTAACCAGGGATTGCGATTAGAGGTAGAAGGTGCAATTCGCGACACAGAGATTAAACGCCAAGAATTAGAAGCTAAGTTATTAGAGGGTTGATATGGAAAGAATTGCTTTTTCAAATTCAAAATTAGTAACGATTGCGGCTGGATTGCTCTGTGCAGGCGGATTAATGAGCTACTTCCGCGCTGATGAAACTGCTAAACCACTAGCACTAAATATAGCTTTAACCTGTGGAGCCATAGCAACAACAACCCAACTACTCACCCAACATCATGAACATCTGGCTGATGAGCAGTTGAGGGAGTTGATAGAGAAAGTCTCTAAACCATTTCAACAACTGGAGGCAGACAATAAACACCAAAGTTCGGTAATAGCAAAACTACGCCGGATTCACAGGGAAAATGAGGTTCAATTAGAAAAGGCTAGTACTGAGTTGGGAGTTGCCCGTGATGCAATCGCGCTGTTGAAAAATCAAATCGCATCCAAAACAAAAGAATTGGAAGCAAAACTTGGTGAGCGTGATAGTCGCGTAGATGACTTTGTGACTAAGTTTAAATGCCAATTGGCAGAAAATATTAGCGTTCGTGTCCACCGGGTGTACAATCAGCTAGCGCAAACAGTGAAGTCAAAGATTGGCAGTGATGACTACCAAGCGATTCACGGGCAACTACAAAATTTCAGCGATAGCCTAGATGATTTGTACCAAAGTCACAGTGATTTGTTATTGGAAATTCGCGACCTAGAGGGCGATGATATCATTACACTTTCAATCAATATCTATTCGCAAATATGTGATGAAATTTCAGCTTTGCGGGTGCGATTCCGCAACCTGCTAAATGTTCACGAAAGGTTAGAACTAAACAACGCTTTTGAGATTTTGGGTAAGGTTTCACAGACTCATACCCCAATTTTGAAAGCACAGCAGTTAATAAGGGAACAAGCAAGCTACCAACGTCAACAACTAGAGGCAATTTCCGGCAAATCTAAGGAGAATGACCAATCCTTAGAAGAACTAAAAAACCAAGTTCAAGACTTACTCAACCAAATAGAAGCTAAGAACCTGTTGATAGCAGAACTGAAAAAGCCTCTGAAATGGTCAGCAGCCACGCGAGATGATTTGAGGGTAGGTAATGTGATTATTAGTTATTTTGAATCATTAGGGATAGTTCTAGATCGTGCAAGCAGCGATTATCAAAAGTGGGATGCTGTTTTATCGTTCCACATAGATCGAAATAGCCGGGTTATTCTTCCTAAAGAATTAAATGAGCATAGTGAGAAGTTGCAGCAACTGAGTCACACTTTAGCGCCAATCACATTTAAGTGGGACTCAGTTGCTGGACTAATGAAAGCATACCTGCTGTTGTCAAAAAAACCACAAAAGACGGTAGAGGAAGAGGTGATTAGTGATGTCCTGAAATTTATCAAACCTGCCTCTTCACTGATTGAATTTGTGAAAAATGCGTACCATGTAGGCATGTGGGCAGAAACAGGAGGTGGAAAGAGTACAGCGATTTCTAATGTGATTGGTGGCATGATTCAAGAATTAGGGGGAGCGCCAACAATAAGAACTACAATACCCAAAAGGAATTTACGCTATTGATTTTGACTTTTACCAACTTTCGATGATTGAATAGTTTCTTTCTTCATACCCAGAACCCCTAAAAAATCAATGTTACTTTGCTGTCAAATACCAACTTTCACCCAAATGTTGGTATTTGAGACAGTAAAAAACGGATTTATTAGTAACTGTGTACTAAATTCAGCCTGACTGTATTTGTTAAAAACTAGAGAGAGTAAATAAGCCAAAAGCTATATATAACAAGAGTTTTCAGCCTCTATTTCCGAATTTGCGCTTATCTCGGCTCCATGCCTAAAACGCTGCCAAGACTCGGTTCTAACAATCCTGCTGCATTGTCATCTGCCCCATTGCTGCCAATTTCCAGCCAGAGTTCTAGCGCATCTGTTCCATTAAAACTTGTAGTGAAGTCTAGGGTAGCTCGGTAAAGGAATGTAAGGTTTGGATCTTTTGTCGCAATTTCTCTACCTCTACCTGTGACATCAACAATGCGATCGCCGCTAAAGCCTCCGCCAGTGACTCCAAACACAACTATTCCTGACAATGTAGTGGTTGTCGAGAACTTGTTAGCTTCCAACTCAGCAGTTCGGGCTGCCAATCCATCTACACGTTCTTGTAGTGTGCTGAGTTCGCCAGAAAACTCTTCTTGAAGTCGTTGTAGTGTCTCTAAATCATCACGAGATATTCGTGAACCAGTTCCTTGAGCAATTTGTTCACTGATTTGTTTGAGTGTTACGTTCAATGCTAGTGCAAATTCGTCGCGAGTCATTGCTCGTAGACGCAAAGCGGCTTGTCGTGAGACATCGCCCCGAAAAGTTTGGGCTGGATAGCCTGTAAGAATGTTATATCGAGAGATCAAAGACTGAAGCACCTGAAATGCCCAATCTGTCGGTTGAACATCATCCAGTTGATTTACTGAAGTCACTTGTCCCTGTAGCGTTGCGTCTGATTCTTGAGGAATAATTTGATGAATTAGCTGAGTAATTGAAGTTGGAGCAACAGGAGAAAGTGTAGGGACATCCTCTGTTGCTTGTTTTTCCTCAAAAATTAAAGACTCAACAGTCTTGGCTAGGGAAGGAGTTGCATGATTGAGGATGACGAAGCTCAAAACACTCAAACAACCCATTATATGAAAATTTGCAAACCAATAATTTTGCATACTTCAGTAGTAGATTTTTAGAAGGGTTAACGCTTACGTCCAAGAGTGAGTGCTGCAAAAGCAACGATCAACAAAAATATCCCGGCGGTACAAACTCCATTCCATCGCCAGAGATTCCAGCCGTAAGCACCCAGGAATGAACCGATCGCGCCACCAAAGAAATAGAATGTGACAAACAGCGCATTCAAACGGCTATGCGTTTCTTCAGGTAGCCTGTAAATCAATGCCTGGTTGGATACTGTTGTCACCTGTACCCCCATATCTAACAAAATCACGCCAACAATCAGTCCCCATAGTTGGTATCCAAACAACCAGAACACCAGGAAAGACACAGCAGTTGCGAGTAAGCCCAGTGCAATCGCGAGTCTCGGACTTCTGCGATCGGCAAGTTTGCCAGCTAGTGGCGCGCTTGCGGCTCCAACGACCCCAATCAACCCAAACAACCCAGCGACCTCGCTGCCATATTGATAAGGTGGTTGTTCTAATAGAAAAATCAAGGTACTCCAAAAAACGCTAAATGCCCCGAAAGCCATTGCACCTGTAATTGAAGCTTCTTGCAAGATAGGCTCTCGAACCAACTTCAACATCGAGCGCATCAATTCTCGGTAAGTAAACATGACCGCAGGCTGACTGTTGGGCAGCACCCGAAACAGAACGAGCGCTAACATCAACATTACGCCACTCGCAATC
This sequence comes from Fischerella sp. CENA71, assembly GCA_024239075.1. Lineage (GTDB taxonomy): Bacteria > Cyanobacteriota > Cyanobacteriia > Cyanobacteriales > Nostocaceae > Pelatocladus. Next base: position 16,622 of record JANBVI010000001.1, read on the forward strand.
CAATACATCGCCCGCCAACCTAGTTCTGCACCAATGAAGCCACTCACCGTCCGGGCAAGAAGAATGCCAATCAGCAGTCCGCTCATGACTGTGCCGACAACTTTGCCCCGCATTGCCGCAGGAGCAAGTAAAGCTGCAAAGGGAACCGCAATCTGAGGTACGATCGTCGTTACCCCAACGATGAAGCTAGCAATAATTAACCAGCCAATGGTAGGAGAAACAGCAGCCGCAGCTAAAGCTAGAGCAGTTCCAATGAGCATGTTAACGAGCAAACGTTTGCGCTCTAGAAGATCGCCGAGAGGAACGATGAAAAAGTTGCCCATTGCATAGCCAATTTGTCCCAACGTCGGAATTAATCCTGCGTCTTGAACAGAGGCGTTCAAATTCTGAGTAATTGCTGCAAGCAGGGGTTGGTTGTAATACAGGTTGGCAGCAGCAGCCCCACTGGTAATTGCCATTAGCCAAACGATATTGCGATTCATAATCATTGAAAAGATAGAGAGCAAGGCATTGCAGGCAATGCAGAACTTAGTCGCTCGATTCAGATGCAGGTACTAGATTGCCAAGTTTTTACAACTTGTTGAATGGCTTCATGAGCAGTTGCAATCGCTAGTTGTCGTTCTTCAGATCCGATTGCCAGATTTTCGGCATGGATAAACGTGACATCAGTTATACCAATGAAGCCAAACACTGCACGCAAATAAGGCTCTTGAAAATCGAGTGGTTCGCCTGCATAGCTTCCGCCTCGTGTTGTAATTACCAGCACTTTTTTATCTTTTAACAGTCCTTCGTAACCATCAGCACTCACCACAAACGTCCGTCTGACTCTCACAATCTGATCGATGTACGCTTTGAAACTGGCAGGTACACTATAGTTGTACATAGGAATGCCAAAGATATAGAGGTTTGCCGCCAGCAGTTCAGCAATCAACTCATCGGAAATCATCAAGGCAGATTGTAATTCTGGAGTGAGTTGAGCTGGAGGACAAAACGCAGCAGCAATCCACGCTTCATCGATCACGGGTACTGGATAACGTCCTAAATCGCGATAAATGACAGGAACATCTGGATGAATTTGTTTCCACAAACTCACAAATTGTTGGGTCAAAGTGCGTGAGATAGAGCGCTCGCCGCGTGGGCTGGAATCAAGGTGCAAAAGTTTCATGGATTAATCCTCTTAAAACCTGTTTGTAGAGTCAAAAAAACAATTACATCAGGTGTTGTATGAGTAAGATTGCAGCTTATAAATCAAGATGACTAATCAAGATACTGGTTTTTTGCTATTCGTTGATATCTGACAAAGAGTAGGGCATTGCAAACCAGCAAGACTGCGCCAAAGCCAAATAACGCCTGCATCACGCCAAATTTGTCAGACACAAAGCCAATCAGAATTACAGGGATGCCGTACCCCAAATAAGCGCAGACAAAATAGCCAGAGGTGAATCTCGCAGATTGAGTGCCGCTTATCTGTACCACTTCAGCCAATCCGCCCAGGTAGGTGAACCCGTAGCACGCTGTTCCAGCGATCGCCACTCCTGCCAGCACCAACCCTAAATGACCAAGCCACGCTCCACATGTGAAGCTAAAATAGCCAGCTACCAGCAGGACAGCACCGATCTGAAGCGATCGCCGTGCCTCTAGCCGACGGGCAAAAGGTTGAAACACAACCCCTGCGATCGTAATGATGAATAGCATTAGACCTGACCAGTTCGGTAGCCCATATCTTGTTAGCTGGGTAGGTAAAATGACACCGACAATTCCTGCCAAAGACCATGCCAATGCGATCGCTAACCCTGCCCAAGCTGCGCCCATTGAGAAACTTGGCAGCCGGATTAACGCTGCTGAAGCCGTTGCCTGTTCTGGAATACTAATGGTTAAACCAATACAGCCCAGAAGCAAAATAAAGACGACCCAATAGCTAAACGGCACCAGTGAATAGCGATAAAACAAAGCGGTATTCGTAAACAGCGCACCACTGGAAAAGCCCAAAGCAGTAGTTAAGCTGACGTAAGCAGCAACCTTCGTGGCATTTTGTGGCATCAGCGTTGATAGGTATGCCGTTCCTGTTCCAGTTATAAAAGCAACGCCAATTCCTTGTAGAACTCGTGTGACGAACAGCGTGTAGATACTCGGTTGAACAATCATTAAAAACGTTGCGACACAAGCCAATAGCAAACTTGTGAGGATGACAGTTTTGCGTCCAATCCGGTCAGAGGCTCCACCCAGCAGAACCAGCGTTGGCACCAATCCTGCAATATAAGTTGAGAAAGCGATCGCCGAAACACCACTACCAAAACCTGCCATCTTTGCATAAGTACCGTACAGGGGAATTTGCAAATTCGTTGCGTGGGTGATGAGGAAAATGGCTACTGCCACAATGAACTGGGGTCGTTTCATTGTGAAACTCCTGAAATCCAAGTTGTATCTGTCAAAAAAGCCTTGGTTTTGCATCAAATATGCGATTGTTCCAGCAAACTTCAGCTGCTATAGCTGCACTTTATAAAGATTATTCTTTATAAAATAACTCTACAAAACCGCCTCAATGCTGTCTTGCACATTCTTGAGTTTTTGGACACATTCTTACTGACTTTTAATAAATACTTTGGGACTTACACCCACCAATCGTTTGAAGTGGCGGCTGAGGTGGCTTTGATGGGTGAAGCCAACACTGTAGGCAATTTCTGCGATCGTTAGGTTACTTTGTCGTAGCAATTGCTTGGCACGATCTACTCTGCACTGAATCACATACTGATGCGGTGCTAACCCGGTTGAATGTTTGAATAACGTTGAAAAATAACTCGGACTCATTTGCACAATGGCTGCTAGTTCGGCAAGTGCCAAGTCCTGTTCAAGGTTTTGATGAATGAAATCAATCACCTTCTGCAATTGGCGTTTGGCTAAACCACTCTGAGGTCTAGAGATGGATCTTTGGGCTGAGTAATGCCGTAACAAATGAGTCATCAAAGCAGCTGTTAGCGAATCAATATAGAGACGACTGCCAACTCCGCTAGACTCCAGCTCTGACTTGAGCGCGAAGCCAAGACTGTAAATCAGCTGGTCAGGTTTGCTGAAACTGGGGACAAGCTCGATATCAGTGGCAGTTGTCAGATCGAAGGTATGACGTGCAAACGTCCTCGCCTCAAAACTGAGGGTAATAAATTCGTACTCGGTGTTCCAATAAGCAGAATTGAGGACATCAGCAGGCACAACCGTCACATCGCCATACCCAAATTGCCGCTTTTGAAAGCGATGTTCGATCATCTCTTCAACCATTGGCGGCGAAGGACTGCGATCGTGAATGATAATGCGATGCTGCTTGGAATGATTTTCTGAAAGCTGATGTGGCGGATGCCGATGATATTGCAGTTGAATACCATCCCATTGAGCTTTGTCGCTGGAAAGTAGGGGCGCTTCAGGGTAAAGCTTTAGCACGTCATCCTTTTGAGCAAAGTCAATAACTAACAAGTCTGAGGCTAACATTGCTTGCTTTACTTCCTTGGACTGTACATGGCTTCAAGATAATGGATAGTAATATTTGTTTTTCCTAAGTGCTAGACTGCATTACAGCTTAATTCAGTTTCTAAAGATAAATCTTTAGAATCATCATAAGTATCCTGCTTGACTTTGTAAAGATTTTTCTTTAATTTGTTGATTATGAAAACTGATCGACCAGTAGAATCAACTAGCATTCGGACTCGACAGGCGGTTGTCAAATGGCTCAAGCAAGAAGGATCGATAGATGCGGAAACGCTCGCCTCCTACTTGAACATCACTGCAATGGCAGTGCGGCAGCATCTCTACGCTTTGCAAAAAGAAGGATTGGTGACGTACCACAAAGAAGCGCGTCCAATGGGACGACCTGCCAAGTTATGGGAGTTAACGCCTGCTGCCGATCGTTTTTTCCCCGATCGCTACGCTGAGTTAACGTTGGGTCTGATTAACTCAATGAAAGAGGCATTTGGTGAAGAGGGATTTGATCGGCTACTGGAAGTTAGAACTCGCGAACAAATTCAAGCGTATCGAGCGATCGTACCTCGCCATACTCCGCTTCAACAGCAACTAGAAGCGTTAGCAGCGCAGCGAACTGAGGAAGGCTACATGGCAGAGGTCACAGATCAAGCCGATGGCACCTTTCTCTTCGCTGAAAAACATTGCCCCATTTGTGCGGTGGCAACTGCTTGTACTGGGCTGTGTCAGATGGAGTTAGAAATCTTTCAAGCGGCTTTAGGTGACGATGTGAGCATTGAACGAATTGAACACATTTTGGCGGGCGATAGATGTTGTGTATATCTGGTTATCAGTACTTAAACAAAACTAAAGAAGAAAGAAGAGTACAATGCTTATCTGGCATAGCTTTAACCTCAAAGTAACCTCTGACCAAGATAACCTTGACGGTAATCACTTTTCTTTAATCTGGAAGCTTGACGTGCAGACCACTGGCGCAGAGGAGTAACTTTCTCTACATGAAGTAGCTTCTGGCGATAAGTATTATTATCTGTTAGTTGGGCGATCGCACCAGCAATAAATCGAGCGCAGCGTTCTGGTTGAGATGAGACTTGTTCTTCTGCAAACCGGATCACCAGCCAGTTTGCATCGACAAAACACTTGTTTCTATAGTCATCCTCGCCGATACAGTGAGTAGGCTTGCCAGTTGCAAATGAGATAGGTTCATCAACCTCCAAGTCTATGTGTAAGCCAGTATTTGGTTCAATCAACAGAAAATCAGCCGTAAATGGTAGCCGATGCGCTGGTGGAAGCATCACCTGCTGGGGAGAAACAATTTCACCAAAATAATGTTTGAGAACATTTTCAAACAGCCCCTCACTTGCCCCAATTGGTGCATCTCCCTGCCCAGACGGAAAAACTAAAGGGGTAAATAGTTTTTTCTCTTTCACTAACTCTGGAATAACAACGATTGGATATTCCGGTGTTTTGGCCATAACTGAAAATCGAAAAACTTGGAAAATCAGAACTCTTGGGAATTATCTAAATTCATAACACCATTACACAATCAACAAAATACTGAAAAGAAACCAACTTTTTTCTAATTTTTTGGATTTAGAAATTAGAAAATTATCAGTTATCGTACAGCATCCCTTCTAGACTTATATCTTGCACCTGGAAATAGAGATGTCAAAACCACAACTACGTGCAAGAGGAATCATATGTGCAAGATGAAGTAAAAAAGAAGACACAAGAATTTTAGGGAAGATGAACTCAAGGG
>JANBVI010000002.1 GCA_024239075.1 Fischerella sp. CENA71
AAAGAAAGAGGGTTTATTTCTCTGATGAAGAACATCTAAAACCTTAATTTTTATGCAAATTTAACTTTGATTATATTCTATCAGTTGTTTGTGTAATTAATTCTGCTTAGTTACTTACTTCTCGTAGTCTGGCTGTTGACAAAGATAAGGTCAATTTAGGGGTGTTGATGAGTGCTTTGTTCTGTGATTTAAGTACAGAAAAGGATGCTAAACCACCAACCCAACCAGAACTCAGAGAACGAAAATTACTAGCGTTGATTCAAAAATGCCGTAAGTCTGTAGTGCTGTTTGTTGATGAAGCTCATGACATTCATCACAGTACGTTAGTCAAAATTAAGCGTTTAATTGAATTGGTACGTCAAAGCGGTTGCATTTTATCTGTTGTACTAGTGGGACATCCCAAATTGAAAAACGATTTGCGCCATCCCCGCTTGGAAGAAATTGGTGCTAGAACCAATGCGTTTAGTTTAGAAGGTATCCGAGGATATCAGGCTGAGTATATAAAATGGCTTTTGGGTGAGTGTATTCACGATGATTACTTGCCTGAAGATTTGATTACTGATGAGGCAATTGCATTTTTGGCTCAACGATTGACGACTCCATTACAAATTGAACATTATTTGCACAGAGCTTTTGAAGACGCTTATAAAGCTGCGACTAAGCCTGTCACAGTTGAAATAGCTGAAGCTGTCTTGGCTGTTGGGCTGAACGATTTAGAACCTCGCCTAGTGCGGCATGGTTACAATGCTAAGGTGCTGGCTGAGTTATTAAATATACGTGTTAGTGAAGTCAAATCTTTTATGAGCGCTCAGTTACCTCCAGGTCGAACCCAAGATTTGAGAGACCAGATGTTAAAAATGGGAATTCCTTTGTTTGCATCAGAGGGAAATTAAATCAAGACGAGAAATACCCCATATAAAATTTTTTTGTTTTATTTGTGTTCAGTTTATATCTAAATAAATGAACATATATGTCTGGTGTAAAAGTTCTTATAATCTGGACACCCAGAACGCAAAAATGGCTGTATCTCAATTCCCATATGGCTTACAGCTTATTTGCACAGAATGTGGTTTCAAACCTCTTGTTTGCAGTTTGAAAATTATGTTTGCAGTTCAGAATGCAAATAATGTCGTTTTGAACCGTCTTTATTTGCAAATTAATGTGGTTTCAAAATCGCCTTGTTTGCAGTTTTAGCCCTGGATGTTTGCAGTTCGCTACACGTATCGAGATAAACCTGGTTTAGTAATAAGAGGGGGAATAATACTAGAAACACCTCGGACAAAGCAACAGATAGAGCTAGATTTTTCAGATGGTTCTCCACAAGAAAACTCAGGGGATTTAGTGGTTCCATATGGAAGCTTAACTTATTTTAAGCAATGGCGAAAAGATGATCAAAATAAGGATAAATCCATAACTGGACATGAATTTTCCGCTACAGCTACAGGTCAGTTTGACCCAACCCTAAATCACAATCAAATTGTAACTCATGAATCTGTGATTACAAGAATAATTAACTTGTTATCTGATGCGAGCGTAGACGTTTGATGTAGCTTGCGGCGCTTTCATCCTCAAGAATATCTGTAATTGACTTGTGGGAAAGGTATTTTTACCCTTCCCACTATTGCTAATATCTGCAATCTCTGTGATTGTGATTCATTGAAGATTAAAACTTTTATGACCGATTCATCCAGCAGCCGACTAGACCGGATTGAGTCAATTCTCGACACCGTAGCAACCCAACAACAGATCAACACTCAACCCGCATTTCTCACAAGCTTGAGGGGCAGAGGGGAAAGAACTTGTACAAGAACTCTCCTTTGCTCCCCTGCTCAAGAGCAAAAGGCTAGTAGAGATGTGGTGAGAAATCCGGGTCATCTGTGAAACTGCCCTACAACTGGGCTTGTGTCCTGTTGTGGCGGTGTGTTTATGCTGTGAGATCGCACTCTCGCCTAGAATAACGATATCTAGATTGATATCGCCATGCCCGTGAGTTAGAAAGGTTGATCGATGGAGTCCAAAGAAACCAAAAAACCCTATAAGCCTAAGAAACCAGAAACCGAAACAACGAAATTTCAACACTTAAGATAGGGGTATTAGTACCATTGGAACAGAAAACCGGGTTAAGCATTATTACATTAATAATACAAATTGATTTCAAAGCTAAAACCCTTGTTTTCTCGTTAAGAAACTACCTGGTAACTTGAAACATCAGTTACTACAACCCTCAATAAAATCCTTACAGGATAAGACTTTTAAGCTTAACCCGGTTTTCTGTTCTGATGATACTTGTACCCCTATTACTGCTAATGGCATTTATGGGCTAGAGCCTCGCCCTTTATTGACTAGTGCAAGTGACATCAATGCTAGTTCTGAGATTGGTGTGAATGGCACTGTACAAATAAACACACCTAATGTCAACCCTAGCCAAGGGTTAGTAGAACTTTCTACAAATCTAGTTGATGTTTCTGCCCAACTTCAAACTAGCTGCAATTTCAAAAGCAGCCAAAGAGCCAATTCCTTTGTTATCACAGGGCATGGAGGAATACCACCCAGTCCTACAGAGCCGTTGATGAATGATACGGTACTGACTCCTTGGATCATGCTCCCAGGCATAGAGATTACTCAAGAGCAGAATAACCCAGCAAAGTATTCACACAAAATAGATTCTGTGAATCCGACTACTCAAATTGTAGAAGCACAGGGGTGGTTAATAGATGGTAAGGGTGACATAGTTCTGGTTGCTTCTGCGCCAACTACTAATCCCCATAATCCCTGGTCTACTCCTGCATCTTGTCCTGCTTTTGAGAAAAAAGTGTCGTTGCATAATAGAAATACGAATTAGTGCGATCAGTAGTGTTGTAGATGAGTTGAGATAGATTTAAAATTCCTTTTGTAGCTAAGGTTTCAAATCAATGAGCAACACACATACAACACTTGGGTTCATTTATAAAGTGCTTTCAAGAGTCGAATAACACCACAATTTTTACTTAGGGATCTCCAATAAATAAATCAGCCCAGCCCTGGCAAAAACGCCTTAAAGCGTTTTTGCTGCCCTTGAAAAATATATAAATCCCACGAAATAGATTAATAGGGCTGGGCTGATTTATTCGCGGGCTTGTGCCTTATAGCAGACTCCTGTGATTTTCTGGAACAGCACCTCCAGCGATTGGCAGTGTTATTTCGGGTTGCTTAAAGCGCGTTAACTATTGAGCACCTCTGAGACCTTTTGCAGTGAATGTACAACAGTAGCAGTGGTAAAAATGCTATTTTGATCTAAGATAACGCTTCCTTCACCCTTGCCGTGATATTCCCACTGCGTAAATTGCTCAGGGTTTATATCATTGGTATAGGGTTTGCGTAACCAAGCAGATGAAATCCAACCTCCACTTGTCTGCTGTTGCTCTAGCAACCACTGTGTTGCAGTTACTCTGGCCGTTATTACTTCGGGATTGACTGTGTCTAGTAGCAATAATCGCAAGCACAATGCAGTGGCAAAGGTAGAGCCGTGGGGGTGGTTGAAGGTTGCCACGAATCCTTGAGGACTTAAACGTTGTACTGCCCATGCTATTGCCCGATCAATGCAGGACTGGTCAGTTGCTTGACCACCAGATGCTAATGCCTCCGCTGCTAACGCTGTAGCGTATTCATGGTCAAACCACCAGTAACATTGCCAGTTTCCTTGTGGTGTTTGAGTGGCTTTTAAATAATCATGCAAGTTGGTATAGTACTCTGGTAAGGTAGCGATCGCTGCACTAACGCAGACATGGGAGGCACACCAACCCTCAAATGTTTGCTTGAGAGGGTTTTTAGAATAGACATTTGCAAAATAGGGTCGAATCACTTCTTCACTTGCAAAGGTTGCCATCCCACCATCGGAGCGCTGATGGGTGGCAAGAAATGCTTTTGCCTGTTGTACCTGTTCCGAACTGCTCTGATTAACTGCCCTAGCTAATTGTAATGCCCAGCCTGTAGTGTCTGCATCTCCTGAAACAACAAAGTTATAGCCCCATCCACCTGTGGGACGATGGCTGCGGGTTTTGAGCAACTCCCAGGCTTGCCTGACTGTTTTAAACACATGATCTTCAGGCACTATAGACAGCATGGTGCTGACATAAGCTGTCACCCACTCATCACTGGGGCCAGCAACTGTATCGTAGTCTAACCACCATCCCTCAGGGTTTTTCGCATTCAACAGAAACGTTACTGCTGCATTTATGGCATTACTTAACTGGTTATTTGTTAGAGAAGTTAGCATTTTATCTTGTCTGGTAGAGTTTTTTGCATGTAATAAGAATTTTCAAAAAAAAGGTTACATTGAAATAAACTTTATTTCACTATTTATTATTTATTCTATAAATAACTCCTTTGTTTTTGCATTGTTGATTATCTATAAAAAATGTATGTATATATTTCAAAATAAATAATTTTATACATAAAAATTAAAAACAATTCCTCTTCTAATTTCTTAAATATTAATACCTAATATTGTTGCCATTTCTCTGGCTGACATTTTAGGAGAATACCCCGTGGTTGTTGCTTTTTCAACTAAAGTTATTAGCTTAGAATTAATAGGTGCAGACAATTGATTAAGTCTGGCAAGAGTGACTATTTCACCATTAATGTAATTAATTTCTGTCTGGCGGCTCTGTTGTAAATCTTGCAACATAGAAGAACAAGCTTGTGGGTCAACCTTAATCATTTTAGAAGCTACACGAAAAAACAAAAAATCTGGAAGTGAAAGAATAAAGGGTGCAAGATTCGGAAGCAAACCTCCTGAACCTACAGGATAAATTCCACTGTACTTTAATACCTGTAAAGCTTCATGCATAGTAGCGGCTAGGATTTTACGATAAGCAGACTGTGATAGCTGTTGGTGTAAAGGAATACCAGCCAAAGCATTAATTGAATTGTTTAGATTGAAGATAAGTTTGCCCCACAAAATGTCTTGAATATTTTTATGCTCTTTAGCTATAAGTCCAGAGCGATGTAATTCTGATAGTATAATCTTAGAGATATTATCCTGCTTTTCGATAATTAGAAATCCACTGGTCCCACAATGAAAAAGCCCTTTAGACCTCCACACTACATTATAAGGAACCATGCATTTTAGTATGCGAATTCCTGGCAGAAATGAGCGTACTATTTCTGCATTACGTACACCATTCTGGCAACTTACGACCGTTTTTCCAACAGGTAAGATTTGTTTCAAACTCTGTGCTGCTTCTGCTGTGTTAACACTTTTCACTGTTAATAGCACAATATCTCGATCACTTAAGGCTTCTATCTTTGTTGTGTATTGTATTTGCTCTGGTTTGAGGTAGAAGTCTTTGCCTTCAACACTCGTAATCCGCAAACCGTTTCCTCGGATTTCCTGTGCCAGTTTTTGTCGTCCTACTAACAGCGTATCAATTCCTGCATAGGTAAGGTGTGCACCAATATAGCTGCCAATGCATCCTGCACCTAATATGCCAAATTTAAGTTTGGTTGCTTCCATTATTTACCTTGCATATGAAAAAGTATCTAAACTATCTCAAAGAGAACTCACTATCTAGTGATTAAAGAGAGGAAAAAATTTGTTAGGCGCTTGACAATCCAAACCATTCCAACGAGTAGAAAGACAGGGTTTTTGAAAAATGAGGGTGAGTTGCCTTCAAAGTAGTGACCAATGAATTGAAAGACCCAACCAACTATGAACAGCACTAGTGCCCATTGCCAGCTAAAGAGTACAGTTGGCAACGATATTACGATCATAGGAATTCCAAGCGCGTGAGTGAAACGGTTGATAGGATGCTGATGCTCGCGTTTGTAACGTTCCATTAAAGATAGGTTTTCCATAATGTCCTCGCCTTTGCTAAAGATAGATACTACTTGTTAAAAGTTTCTACTCAGGATTTGACAATAGATTATTTAGTAATTAAAACATCAGCAGGTTTACCAACTTTGAATACTTAGTTAAGGGCTTAAGTGTTGATAGCATTACAATAATCTTATATTTGTTGCTACTGTTATACTAATTCCTAATCAAGGGTTTATTTTTGTTATTGCTCATTTGTTTGCCAGTATCCTATCCATTCAACATATTCAATATTGTGGAGTTTTTTGTAAATATAAAAGCTGGGGAAAACCATTAGTGTAAATATAATCCCTAGCCATAGGCATAACCAGTTAGATGCCAAAAATATAGTTAAACTACCTGCAAAGATATATTTGATGACCAGATAAACCAGATGAGAAGCTTGCATTTGGCATAAAATCGGTAATAGTCCAATTGGTAACAGTGCTATAAAAGCTGTATGAATGAAAGTAAAAGTTCCCACTGCTAACGTATGAAAGACAAGTGTAGCCACTATTGCTAATACATGGGAACGTACAGCTATGGTTAAAACATTTGCGCGTCGATCAACCTCGATATCTCGCACATCTCCCAAAATATTACCTGCTGTATCCAACAGCCCTAAACACACAGCTATTTGCAATGACAAGGGTATAATATCTGCCTTATTGCCAATTGACGCGCAGGCTAGTACTACTGAAGAAGTTATTCCCCCTCGTAGTAGATTGGCGCATAGCGGCAGTGATTTGAACAAGCTGTATAAAATACCAATGAGCAAACTGGCAAATAGCCATAAACAGGTTGGCAATCCGCTCCAAAAGCCACTTACGCTAGTGATAAAAATCAGAATAGATGCTATTGTTACCAACAAAGTCAGTGAATAATCACGTTGACGCTTAGCTAGTTCATCTTTTCGGCGATGGACTAAATCATTGAGCGTAGCAATGCTAGCAGGAAAACAAAGTGTAATTAGCACTGTAGCAGTGACTTGTTCAATAGTAGGATTGTGGTGAGAACTAAGTAATCCACACAAGCCTACAAGAACGCCATAAGGAGTAGTGTAAGCACGAATAATTTTGAAAAATTGCGTAATTTGTTTCTCTAGAAGAGAACGATTGCTGAGACTACTTAAAATACAAACCCATCTGTTCCCAGTTTGACTTGCTGAGATCATGTCTATTTACCTCTAGTTATCTATTTACCTCTACTAAGTTGAAACTTTCCTCAACTTTCTTGAGCTGTTCTTCTGTCCAAGGGCTATAGAAATTTCATTAGCTCCCTTTGGGAAAACCCAACTATTTATTCAAGAACTTTTGTTTAATTAGCTAGGTATTTTAGATTTTGTTTGCCTCTATATTTACTCATCATCACTTCCTAAATGTTTTACGCAAGATCAGGTAACATTGGCGTGTTACCAACAAGCAGAGCAGCAGACTCGACTGAAAACAAAAGGGCAATCCGCTCAAAATCGTTATTACTTCTAAAAACCTCTGAAACCAGAGTATACGAAGCATAGCGGACTGGAGCATGTGCCTGGCTATTTTGATAGGGCGGCACATTTTATTTTCTGGAGATCCCTAAAAGGAGTGTTTTTTAAACTCAGACTGTTTTCGCTCAAGATAATCGTAAATCTTCTTCACATTAGACTCCTTTCCAAAATTTAAACTTTGACAATTTTTGCTATTCCATCTGTGCAAATTAGTCAGCAATCACTACTTCTCGGTAGTTATGAAAAACTCACTTGTATTTAAGAAGATTGCTGAATATCTGATGATAATAATTTATAGAAAATGAATGTTGGTGTCGCTAGTTTAAAGATGTGTTATCCCCCTGGCACCGAGTGTGGTTCTAGCCTCACGGCTAGATCAGTTACTTCCTTAACTTTCGATCAGGGGGAGGATAAGCTAATAATCATTCAAATTGCATCCCCGTGTCTCACCTTCTCCGCGTCCCCGCGTCTTTGTGAGGATACAGCTGGCGAATAGGGGGTAAGACCCCTCAAGAGAAAACAGATTGAGAAAAACTTCACGTGGGATAGGCTAGCTCAAAAAGTGCAGTACTCTACTGCACTTTTTAAGCATAAAAATT
>JANBVI010000003.1 GCA_024239075.1 Fischerella sp. CENA71
GCAAACAGAAGCTTTCTTCACTAGCACCCGACTGGGAAGTTACTGAGGCTCTCTCGGCTTGATGGGAAACTGTCACGAGCCGTTCTTAGGGGAGGGAGGTACAGTGATGTATCCTCTCTTACCCGACCTCTTCACCCTTTTGTTAAAAAAGATGCGACTAATGCATAGGTATTGGGTTATCATTAAGTATGTTAATAGACAGTTATTCAACAGGAATTCCCATTATTTAAGTTAACTAACTGAATTTTTTTATGGGTCGTCCGACAAAAAACAATTCCTTAACACGGCAAGATGTAATTGAAGCTGCTATCACTTGTTTAGAAAAAGAAGGCGAGTCTGCTTTGGGCGTGAACCGTGTAGCACGTGAGTTGGGAATAAAACCCCCTGCTATCTATAAACATTTGAATGGCAATGCTGATTTGCGCCAAGCTGTTGTGCTTACCCTTTGGCAACGATTCTTTGCCTATTACAAAGAACAAACCACCCATCTAAGAGGTATGAGTACACTACTTCGGGCAGGTGCCTACGCTACTCGCAACTTTGCGCGATCTCATCCAACACTGTATCGGGTAATGATGCAAGTGGAACTGCAGCCAAATGAACCAAAGGCAGCATTCATTATTCAGGAAGCTATCAGTTTGTTCAAAACCAGATTTGAGTTTTATCGCTTTACTGAAAACCAAGTGATTGACGTAATACGAATAGTGAATGCTGCGATCTCCGGTTTTATTGCCTTGGAACAAGCTGGATTCATGACATTGGATCGTTCAACAGATGCCAGCTTTGAGGTTATACTTGATGCGCTAGTTGTTGCAATTGAATATATTCAACAAGTTGATTCGTAATAGTTCAAAAAAGCCGGGTAAGAGAGGATATATCACTGTACCTCCCTCTGCGCGCGGACTGTTACCAATCATTCCGCTCAACCACAAAACTGACTTACAAAGGTAATTAGAGTTTGCTGAAAAAGTCATGAAAAGGTAAGAGAAAAATAGAGTGGAGGGTTACTTATTTAGTGCGCCTTCACATTCAATTGGTAGCAACAGTTTATTTTGCTTTTTAAGACTCATGCTGTCAATTTACTTTTTCAATCCATTTTTCTGATTACAGCCAACATTAGACCCGTCCGAAAATTAAATTTGGTAAAAATAGAATATAAAATTTTATCTTTATTAATCCTAATCTTTACCATATATAGTTTCTGCGGATTGTACAAGTCATAAATTATGTAGACGCTCAAAAATAGAAAATTCTATTTTTTCTCTCTAAACTATCAGAGACTATACCAAGCCCTTATTGCTACGTTGAGTGAAGACATATAGCCAAATTTTAAAACCCTTGTACAGTCTAGGTTATAATTTTCCGGACAAGTCTATTAAATCATGACTAACGGTCAATACTACCAAGGTTTTTACTCACTATTTTATACATCTCTGAATTTTTATTTACCTGTTTGACTATACTTTTGGCATACTAGCTACTGGAGAACCAAAATTTTTGCAAGAGAACTTTTATTGATGAGTGACGAATTTGGCAAATAGCTTAAAAGTCTGGATGTTACTTTGAATAACTTTATTAGTATTATTTACTGAATTCATTAAACGCATTTCATAGTTTATGGGCCATAAATACTCAATACAGCCAAACAATTGGCGAAGATTTGTCAGTAAATGTTGGTGAGAATTCAATGTTATATTGAAACCCTCATGCTCTTGACAGAAACATTTCTCTAACCAATATAAAGCTTCTGTAGCAGACATATCAAATAAAGAAGTCTGTAGTAGTTGATAGAATAAAAACATTAAGGAAAAGTCATCTTTAATAAATCGATAAGGAATCACACTCGAAACAGACTTTAAATTTAACTGCATTAAATAGATCGACATATTTGCTACGAAACGTTCATATGCCGTTGGCTTTGGGAAAAATTTATATAGTTCTTGAGCGATAGTTTTAGAAATAGTTGTATGGAATGATTCATCCAAAAAATGGAAATAAGAGACAGCCGTCGGAGCAGGTAAAAACTCCGTATTATTTTTTTTTAATTTTCTAAAATACAGAACATAATTATATTCCCAGTTCTTGAGCATCATATTAGCTATCAAACGTAGAGCATAGTAATGACATGCTAAGAAAGGTGAAGTTCCACAATTCAGTGTTAATAGCTGCATAGTTAGACGTCGAAATGGCAATTGGCTAACTACACCATCTGTTGGTACATTAAGAAACTCATTTTTTTTCTCTAATTCTTGCAAATACTTGGAAGGTTGATTACCTTTACTTTCCAGCATTATTTTATTAGTATAACGTAGGAACAAATAAGGCAAACTGGAAAACAAATTTGCAGTTCTAGGATTAATAGTAGATAAATTTATTTGTTGCCAAACTTTTAGTATATTTTTGCTCCAATCATTATTTGTTTTTTTGGACAACTGAGTTAATCTTTTACCAATTAGAGCCTTCTTTGTTAAGCGACTAATCCTTTGAAAAGCATGAATATGATAGCTTTCTTGAGTAGTTTCAAGGTCAAGTTCTTGACAAAGCGTTTCAAAACCTCCAAGTGTAGAAAACACGCTAGCTGTAACCTGATTAAACATCATAGTACCCGCTTCATCCAGAGGAACTTTGCTGTATTGCATTGCCCAATAAAGGTGATTTAAAGCCAGCTTTTGTGAGCTTGAAGCAGCTTGGTATAATGGAGTGCCATATAATAATGATTGCTCTGGCTCACTCCAGTAAAAATTACTATTACTAGCATAATCAAAATTTTTGTCTAACTCTTGGATTATCTCTGTATAGTTAGAATTTATATTATCTCTAAAGATATTTTTTATCACCTTGGAAGATTTATTGACTAATCTTTCATTTGCAGATACAGATTCAGTGCTTGTCTGTGATATTTGAGTGTAATGTACCATAATTGTCCTTTATTTTTTAAAATCACTAGTGTCTTAATTAGTTTCCTTCAAATAAATACTGAGCTAAAGTCTTAACAGTAGGATAATCGTACAGTAAAGTCGGAGAGACGTTTATTCCTAACCAATCCTCTAGTTCACCACTTAGCTCAACTGCCGCCGAGGAATCCAAATCGTAGCTGTCAAAGGGAACTGTGATATCAATTTCATCTGGATTTACTTCCACTAAGTTAGCTAGATAGGAGACTAACCAGTTTTCAATTTCGGCTGCCGTTGGTAGATTTTTGCGTGCATTATTATTAGCATCTGAAGCTATATTTATCTTAGTCGTTTGAGAAATTTCAGTATCCATTTTGAAAATCTCCTTTATCTCTCTGAAAAAATACTCGTTGGAACCCCTATAAAACTAAGCTTTTTAGTTTCGAGTGTTTCTTTGGTGCATAGGTAGCGAGGGAGTTTAATATTTTGAATGCGTGACTTTTGATTTCCCCCATTGTGAGATACTCTTGAGAAACACTTTGTATATCTTTCTTTTGTCTCTCTAAGAAGAGTAAAAATTAAAATCTTTAGTTGGTGATCACCAAATTGTCGATGTTTAACTTCTCAGAAATCTGTTTACACTCCGATCTAGGAACTAACCAAACATTGGAAGGCCCGGTGAGTAATGTACGACGTATAGGTCGTACTGGATGATGATTATCTAATGCCAGTTGAAAACGCGATAAAATTTTAGCTAGTATGACTTTCATTTCAAATAAAGCAAAGGCCATACCAATACAACGCCGACTGCCACCTCCAAAAGGAAGGTACTCATAGGGAGAAAATTTTCTTTCTAAAAAGCGTTCTGGCTTAAACTGCTTAGGCTCTGGATACAAATCTTCTCGCTGATGAGTTAGATAAGGACAGGGGTATATATCTGTTCCTGCTGGAAAGTAGTAATTCATTAGTTGTAGTGGTGAATTAACTACACGTGGAAAAGTAACCACACCAACGGGATACATTCGCAAAGTTTCAGAGCAGACAGCATTCAGATACGGAAGTTGGAGGATAGCGCTTTTGTCTGATTGATTTTCAAGACTATTAATTTCTTGCACTAGCTTTTTGCGTACTGTTGGCAGTTTGTGTATCCAATATAATGCCCACGTAAGAGTTGTTGCTGTAGTTTCGTGCCCAGCAATTAAAAGGTTTACTAGTTCATCGCGTAACTCTACATCTGTCATTTGCTCACCAGTCTCATAACGAGCAGCTATCAGCGAAGTCAGGACATCTGTCCGAGAAAGATCAAAGTCATTTCGACGTTCTTGAATTTCAGCGTAGAGAAGTCGATCAATCTCCTTTTGACAACGACGAAAGCGTCCCCAAGGACTAACAGCACCAAGATCCTGTTGGAGAATCGGGAAGAAGAGCATACTAGCTTGCCAAGAAGAACTCATCATTTCCAGCATTGAGATGAGAAGCTTTTCCATCTGCTGATAGCGTGGTTTATCAATTTCTAAACCAAATACGGTAGAGAGGATGATTCGTAAAGAAATGGTCTTCATCGCATCTTGAACTAGAAAGCGTTTACCAATTTTCCACTGGCAAATTGCTTGCTCAGTAATATTCTCTATTAGCTGACCATAGTTGCGTATCCTTTCTCCATGAAACGAGGGCATAATCAGTTGGCGCTGACATTGATGACGTACACCACTAGCTAAAACTAACGCATTCTCGCCTCCTTGAGCAATTCCCAGAAGTTTGTTTTTTTCTCCAGGAGCATCAATCTGTTCAGGATTAGCAGTATAAATCTGCTGAAGTGTTATGGGATTGCTAACAACTACAATCGGGGCAAAATTAATACCTATCCGCACACAGAAGCAGTCACCATAAGCTTGAGCACAACTATCTAGGAATGTAAAAGGGTTGGCAATCCAGTGTAGCATTTGTAGCCATGCTGGAGTTTTTAGACTTGGGGGTAGTTTCATAAATACATTTCCTTTACTGGCTTTCCCTTAAAGTGAATAGCAACATAAATCATTTCAGCAATGTGCGATTAGCACAGGCTTTAAAATTGGTATTCTTTGGGCCATTTATCAAGCTCCCAGGCTATGATTCTATCTTCTTTCCCTAATCCAACAAAATCATCAGAACTCTTGACCAAATCATCCGTATTTTCGTCGAATAAACCTACTGCATTGGGAGCTTTCTTTAACGCACCAAATTTCATCCTCCACATATGTAGTGAAAACAACTGCATGAATTCAAAAAATGTATTGGCACGTTTTTGCCCTATTGTGTCAGCCCAGCGAGTGGCAATAGCAATAGTTTCCTCAGTAAGGTTTTCAATAGCGTGCCATTGCCAAGGTGGATTGAGGAGAATATCTCCTGGTTCTAAGATTGCTTCATATTTAGGACAATACTTCTGTAATGGTGCATACTGCTCAAGATAAGTTTGGTCATAATCTTGTTTAATAAAGGAAGCACAAAATAAAAAGAAGCGATCAAGCATTGGATACATCAGCCACAAATAGTCTGGATGCACAAATGTCCACTTTTTTTTACCGCAGATTTGGAAAAACAAATTATTAGAATTAGCACAATGAGCATGGGTACCAGTTGATGCTTTGGTTCCTAAAAATAATTGTGCTCCACCAAATAAAGTATAGTTACCACCCATATGTTTTCTAAACTCTAAACAGCCTAATTCATTTACTAACTCTGGATAAGCAGTGAAGATTTCTGCACAGAATGCAATATAGAGATTTTCTTTACTTTCTCTATTATCAATTACATCTTGAAGCGTAACAATTTCAGGTTGGAACGTACTAACATTATGTTCGTCTATGGTCTGTTTAGCAATATTAACTTTAAAGTCGCCAAAACGCTTTTGAAACGTTTCCATAGTCCAGTTGCGGTAGGCAAAGCTATGTTTAGCACCACCTTTAATAATCACTGGAGTGTTAGTTTTCACATATGTGTTACAAAACTCTTGAGCTGAAATTTCCTTTGGTTTTAAAGTAGGAATTGGCATATTGAGTTTTGACATCTCAATGTTTTGCTTATTGAGGTTATTTAAAATTTGGTCATGGATGCGCTTCAACCATTGCTGTCCCCAAAATTGGTCTTTCAACAAGTAACGCATTAATAGAATGGTTTTAAATTGCAATTTATTCCAATAGCCAATATTTAATTTAACTGGCGGTGGTACATCAGAAATTGATGAGCGGAAAAAAGTATGTACAAAGAATTTATGTACAAAAATTACCTCATAGATAACATAGATAGTTAGTATGATGAGGGCTTTGAGAGCGCGAAATTTTGTTTGTATCGTTTTTTGCATCGTACTATTGCCTTGGGGTGTTTCATTTTTTACGGTGGTTATAGCCATTTTTGTTACTCAATGTAAAGTTGACGTTGCATTTTTTATAGGAACAGCAGAGCTTACTTGCTCTGTAAAGATGCAGGATTATTGCTCTGATAAGTTATGACTAAACTGTGACAGGTATTACAAAACTTGGTACAACTTCAGTTTGATAATTGTTTCATGATTAGCACATGTTTTTAAATCGATTCTTTATTCAGGAATTCTCTCAATAGTTGAGCTATGATTTGAACACATGGTTTCTTTAGTAAAGTAAAGTGGTTACCAGAAACTTCATAAATATCCATACCTTTCACTGCTAATTTTCTCCAACTTAAGTTTAAATCTTTTTCTATACGTAAATCTCGTTCTTTAGCTTGAAAAAAAGTAATTTTACCTGGATATATTTGAGGTATATAGGACTGTTCAGCAAGCGAATTAGATTTAAAAATATTGAAGATTTTATGAAAATCTCTCTCTGTGGTTATTGAAGAATAAATCTCAATTTTTTTTACTTTCTTCCACAGATAATTTAACTTCTCATTTAGTTCAAGTTTTTGAAAAATATTATGTTGAATTAGCAATTTTTTTCCATAAATTCCTTCTATGTGCATGATGAATTGATTAAGATAATTAGCTTCATCATTGTCTTGTTTATCAGATTTGAGAACTGGATATTTAGTATCCATTAAGACTAATAGAGATATTTGCTGACCTTGCTTTTGAAGACGTTGAGCCATTTCAAAAGCTACGAGACCCCCAAAAGACCAACCTCCAAGTTGATATGGGCCTTGAGACTGAATTTTCTGTATTTCTTGAATGTAGTGGTCAGCCATATTCTCAATTTCTGTTAAGGGTTCCTGATCTTCATTCAAACCTATGGATTGTAAACCATAAAAAGGTTGTTCGTTACCTAAGTGTTGAGCTAACTCTCCATAACAAAGAACATTGCCAGCAATTGGATGAACACAGAAGAAAGGAATTCTATTTCCACTACTTTGAATAGCAACTAAGTTTGAAGAGGTAAAAGAATTTATTTGTTGTCGAATAATATTCGCTAAGTTCTCAACAGTTGGACCTTGAAAGAAGGTCGCAAGTGGTAAATTTTTACCAAACTGCTTTTGGATTAGGGCGATTAAACGTACAGCTAAAAGAGAATGCCCTCCCAAGGAGAAAAAATTATCGCGAATTCCTATAGAATTAATATTTAATACCTCTTCCCAAATTTTTACTAGTTGTAACTCTAGAGTATTACGCGGTGGTATATATTCGTTGATTAGATCGCTTCTCTTAATATCCAGTTTAGCAAGGGTATCGCGGTCTATTTTTCCACTAGGAGTTAATGGCATTTCTTCCAGCGCCATCAGAACTGTTGGCACCATATACTCAGGTAGATGAGAGTTTAAATAATCTCGTAGGTCTGGAATTAAATGACTTATTTCTTGCTTTCGCAAAGGATTATTGGTGTAAGCTTTCCACGGTTTTAATTCTTTTTTTTCCTGTAACAAAGAACAATAGTTATCTCTCTTGTCTTCACATTGAATATGCTTGAATACTACATCGTAACTTCCATCTTGATAATTATTTAACCAACTAATATCAATAGAATAAGAAAATCTATTTCCTAAATTTGAAAGTTCTTCTGGTAAAACTCCAAACTCTTGAATCTTCTCAACCACATCTTTTAACATAGATCGAAAATCACCTACCATTTTAGGTACTTGATCATTAGACAATAACTCTAAAGCCTTAACTTCAGCTTGCAAGCGTGAGTTAGTTACCCGGCGCAGTCCAAAGATCTTTGGTTGAGTTGATTTGATAATTTCACTTACAGAATCGAGAGTTAAGTTTTGATTTTGCCAGTCCAACCAAATAAAATCTGAACTGGAATTAATATTTTCGGTTCCCACATGAAGAATAACATCATAACGAAATTTACTCATTTCATTATTATACTTTCCTCTTTTAGGCTCAATTTGGATATGGGTAATATTACGATTTTTTTGCTTGAAGGCAAAGAAAAATTCTGGGTCTATCACTAGTTCTTGCTCTTGAAGCATATTTTTTTTGACTTGTGATAGTAACTCACTTGTCAATGAAGAGTCAGAAGCTTTGTAAAGTTCAACAGATAGATGAAAAGCTTGTAATAGTGTTAAACTACGAACATCTCCTACAAAAATAAATCCACCAGGTTTAATTACTTTAATAGCGCTTTCTAAGACTTCTATTAGATAATCAATGCTAGGGAAATACTGAACAACAGAATTAATAATTATTGTATCAAATTGCTCTGTTTCTAGTTGATCAAAATTGTCTGCTCTTCTCTGAAATAGTTTAACCTGGGACAAAGAGGAAAATTGAATGGATAGTTGTTGCTGAATATAGTTAATAGCTGCTTCTGAGAAATCTGTTCCCCAATACTGAGTGCAATAAGGAGCTATTTGTAATAATAGTAAACCATAACCACAACCAATTTCTAAAACACGATTCGGCTTTAGAGATAAAATACGTCTGGCTGTAACATCTACCCACTCATGCATTTCCTGTATTGGTATAGGCTGACCTGTATAACTATTATTCCAGCCAGCAAATTTCAAATTTGTATCTTGATTTGTAGCTGCACTTTCATAGGTTTGATTCCAAAGTGAGTACCACTGCGATATTTGTCGCTTGAGTAATTCTTTTCCATTTGAATCACTTAAGCTATCAGAAATTGGTTTAGGAACAAAGTAAGCTACTAATTGCTTGTCTTCAGATGAGTCTTCTTTAGCTAATACTACCGCATCTTGCACAGATGGATGTTGTTCTAAAATTGTTTCAATTTCTCCCAGTTCAATCCGAAAACCGCGAATTTTAACTTGCTGGTCAATACGACCTACAAATTCGATGTTACCGTCTGGTAGATAACGAACTAAATCCCCTGTTTTATACATTCGTGCTTTCGGGTCTTTACTAAATTGATCGGGGATGAACTTTTGAGCAGTTAACTCAGGTTTATTTAGATACCCTCGGGCAACACCTAGCCCGCCAATAAATAACTCACCAAATACTCCAATGGGTACAGGTTGGTAGTATTTATCTAGAACATATGTACTAACATTGGCGATAGATTTACCTATGGGAACACTTTTTTCGGATAGACCAACAGTATAAGTTGTAGACCAGACAGTAGCTTCAGTTGGTCCATACATATTGAGAACTTGTCCTGAAATAACTTGATTGAGATGATTAGCAAGTTCAACCGAAAGAGCTTCACCTCCTAACATGAGTTTCTTAAGTGACTGTAGGGGTTTGAGTGTACCTGAATTCAGGATTAACATCCTGATCAAAGATGGTGTACACTGCAAGTGGGTAACATTGTGTCTAAAAATTAGTTCAGGTAAAGAGTAATTTTGTTTATCTATTTCTTGTTTTCTATTACTGAGTTCCTTGAGTTTATCTATATAGTGAAGACCAGATATAACGGAATCAAAATCTAGACCAAAATCAATCAAACATCCTACTTCATTAACTCCTATACGCTTTAACTGCTGGATCAGATCCAAGCATGTCTCTGGTGTTCCAAAAAGTCCACTACTTTCAAAGTAACGCTCAAAGCCATGTGTCAAAAGAGTTTCCATGTCTTCTTCAGTAAACTCTTCTGAATCAATATCTAAATTTAAGCTTTTGGCAAGATTTTTTACCAGCTCGATAGAGCTTCTTAAGTAATTACGGAATGGTTGGCGTACTTTTTCACGGACAAACTCTTTATCTTCACCTATAAAAGTATGTATCATCAGGGTAACGTGGCCACCTTTGGGATCGTGACCATGTTTTTGCCAAGCATCTCTGTAAATGGCGATTTTTTCTGCCAGCTGTTCAATACTTTGACCTAGTAGATGCGTAAGTACATTAACACCAATTTCTCCTGCTAATCGAAATGTATCTGAATTAAATGCAGCTGTAATCCAAATTGGAAGTTCCCGTTGGATTGGACGTGGAAATGTTGTAATTTTTATATTTTTTGCATTACCATCTTGAAGTTCAACCAACTCGCCCCGCCAAAGTTGACGAACTGTTTCGAGTCCATGTAGTAGAATTTGCTTTCTGTGTGTATAATTTTCTGGCGCAAGTACAAAATCATTAGCATGCCAGCCTGTAGCAAATGATATACCTACTCTACCATTTGATAAGTTGTCAACTACGGCCCATTCTTCAGCAATCCGAATTGGATTATGCAGTGGTAAAACAACACTGCCTGCTCGAATTTGAATGTGCTCTGTGACTGCTGCAATGGCTGCACTTGTTACTGCAGAATTAGGAAACAAACCTCCAAAAGCATGAAAGTGACGTTCAGGAGTCCAAATTGCTGAAAAGCTATGCTTATCTGCAAACTTTGCACCTTCAATGAGTAATTTATATTTATCTTGAGGCAATTCGTTCTCACCATCACTGGCAAAATAAAACAAGCTAAATTCCATTGTTTTATTTGCTGTTTCTGGGTATTGTTCTATAGATGAGAAAGAAAAATCATACTCTGCCTGCACAACAACTCGAAAACCTCGGGTTAGTGTCCACAGTAACTCTAAGACAGAGATATCAAAAGAAATAGTTGTAACTGCCAACCATGTACCGGGAGAATCATTACCAATGCGAAAATCCATTCCAGTAAAGAAATTTACAACTTGACCATGCTCAACCATTACACCTTTAGGCTGACCAGTAGATCCTGAAGTGTAAATCACATATGCCAGGTTTTCAGGCATCAAGTTACTACAAGGATTTTCCTCTGTTTCGAGAGAGATTGTCTCCCAGTCTGTATCTAGGCAAACCACATATGCTTTATTTTCTGGCAGTTCTGCCACTAATTTTTGTTGAGTTAAGAGTACTGACAATTGAGAATTCGAGATCATGAAGGCCAAGCGATTCTTAGGATAGGCTGGATCTAAAGGTACATAAGCTCCACCTGCTTTGAGAATTGCTAAAAGACCTATCACCATCTCAACAGAACGTTCTATACAGATGCCAACAAGCACATCTGCTCCGACACCTAGTTTCTGCAAGTAATGTGCTAATTGATTGGCTCGCTTGTTTAACTCTTGATATGTCAGCTGCTGCTCTTGAAAAATCACTGCTATATTTTCAGGCGATCGCTTCACAGTCTCTTCAAATTTTTGGTGAATATACTTTTCCTGTAGTAAACTTACGTGAGTGCGATTTTGCTCTACCAATAGCCACTGCTGTTCCGTTTCACTTAACAAAGGCAGATGTGTAACCAGTTGATGAGAATCAGTAACAATACTTTCAAGTAAAGTTTCAAAGTTATTTGCCATCCGCTCTATGGTGGTTACATTAAATAAATCTGCATTGTATTCCCACCATCCTGTCAGACCTTGAGCAGTATTGTTCAATAATATACTGATGTCAAACTTTGAAATACCACTTTCTACTGCTAATGGTCTAAAAGTTAAATCTTTTAAATTAATCTCTGTTATTGGAGTATCCTGGAAAATGAATAGTATCTGAAATAAAGGAGTGTAACTCAAGCTTCTTTGTGGCTGTAGAGCTTCTATGATGTGCTCTAGAGGAGCATCCCTATGAGCCTGAGCTTCTAAAAGTGTCTCGTGGACTTGTTCCAATAACCGTTCAAAGCTAATGTTGTTTGTTATTTTAGTGCGTACAACTATAGTATTAGCAAAAAAG
This sequence comes from Fischerella sp. CENA71, assembly GCA_024239075.1. Taxonomy (GTDB): domain Bacteria; phylum Cyanobacteriota; class Cyanobacteriia; order Cyanobacteriales; family Nostocaceae; genus Pelatocladus. Next base: position 11,938 of record JANBVI010000003.1, read on the forward strand.
CCTATCAATCCTTCAATGTCAGTAATATCTGAGTTGGCAATAGGCGTACCAACTAAAATATCTTCCTGCCCACTATATCGGTAAAGCAATATTTGAAATGCTGTTATTAATGTTGTAAAAAGAGTAACTTCTTTACGCTTGCTCAAAGCAACTAATGCTTCACTTAGTTTTTTAGGTAGAGCAAAATTGTGATGCGCTCCTCGAAAAGTTTGAACAGCAGGTCGTGGTTGATCAGTAGGGAGTTTTAACAAAGCAGGAGCGTTGGCAAGCTTTTGTTTCCAATAGTTAAGCTGTTTTTCTAAAAATTTACCAGTTAGCCATTGGTGCTGCCATGCGGCAAAGTCAGCATATTGAACTGGCAAATCTGGTAGGGGAGAGGTTTGATTGTTTCTAAAAGCCTCATACAATACTGCTAGTTCGTTGAAAAATACATTGATTGACCTACCATCAAAAACGATGTGATGCATAACTAAAATTAGCACATGCGATCGTTCTCCTAGTTGCAGTAGCCTAAATCTCAACAAGGGATCATTGGCTAGATCAAAGGGATGTTGGACTAGTTCAGCAGCTAATTGTTGAACTTTGGTAAACTGCTCGATTTTTGAAAAAGTCTGCAAATCTACTATAGGCAGATCTATATTTAGAAATGGGAAAATTTTACAGACGGGAGACCCATTAACACTAGGAAAAATTGTTCGTAAGACTTCATGACGCCGAACTATTTCATTGAGAGTTGCTTCTAAAGCCACTATATTAAGTCTGCCATCAATGCTCAACGCTCCCAACTCATTATAAGGAACACCATCTCCCTCTAATTGTTCTAGAAACCACAATCGCTGTTGGGCAGAAGATAGTGGAATTTTTCCATCTCTTGCAATCGGTTGCAGTGGTAAAAGAGTAGAAGTATATGCTGATTTGAAACCATTAAGAAAGGTAATAATTTCGTTTTTGCGTTCAGCTAGCTGTGCACTTAAAATGGGTGTCATTACTTCCTTGGGTGCGCTGTATCGCAAAGAGTTACCATCTACCCAAATATCTATACCTAATTGACGAATATATGACAATAGCTCGGGAACGGTTTTCATATTTCTCCTTCCTCTCTTTCAGAATTATTGAAATCACTACGATTTTGCTGATCCGAAGTAGCCCAAAGAGCTATGTCTATGTATTCTGCTAAGTCTGCTATAGTAGGACTCTCCCACAATTGACGCAGAGGTAGTTCCACTGGAAATATTTTCCGCAAACGAGCAACAATTTGAGTGGCTTGTAGAGAGTCTACTCCCAGCATAATTAAGTTATCGTGTATGCCAATTTTTTCTAGAGCTAGTACATCAGCACAGATAACGACTATAGTTTTTTGAGTAGCAGTGTAGGGAGCCACAAAAGCTGCTGGCAACTCTAAACTAGCTGCATCTGGAATTGGTAAAGACTTGCGGTCTATCTTGCCATTAGGTGTTAATGGTAGCTTATCTAGAAAAACATAGATACAAGGCACCATATAGCTAGGTAGTTTTTGCTGCAAATAAATACTCAGTTGCTCCGAAGTTAATGCTGATTCATCAGTTGGAGAAGCTGTAGATCTCAACCACTGTTTTGTTTGCTCTAAGATAATTCTTCCGCCAATAAAACTATGCAGAACAATATGCTTTGATGATGATAAACCAGATAAATTTCTTAGCTTTTCAAAATTTAAATGTCCAATTGGACATAAACCAACCTCATAATCTGGTGCAGTATCCATCAATAATTGACTCATGTAACCAGCTTCTAACAGACAAAAGTCTCTAGCCCATCCTCCATACATAGGATTAATTGCATCCATTTGCCCAATAAGAAATAAAGCAAAAGCTGCTTGCTCAAATATTGATTTATTTGAGCCACTATAAAGGCTATCTTCAATCTCACTAATGTTAGTAACAGCTTTTACCAATACTAAACGATGTTCTGCTGGGTGATAGTAATAAATGCCACCTTCCAGTTTTTCTACGCGATTTGGTTTAATTAGTAGGTAAGTTTGGACAGGGTAAAGACTGCCAGCAGAGGGATAGCGATATTTTGGTAAAGGAATGTGATTGACTTTCATCTGCATTAGACAGCTCAAAAAGAGGCCGAATTGCTCAAATGGGACTGGCTCCTCCAACATTTGGCGATAACTTTGGCGTTTTAGATAAGTTTGAGTTAAAGTCTGATTAAATTCTGGTCTAATTAGTTCTACAGTTAGGTGATTTTGATCTAATGATTGTAGTCCTGGTTGTCTTAGCTTAAATTCAATACGCTCTACAGGATCAGTTATCACTCCTTCTAATTTTTGGAATTCAATTGCTTCTACAGGTAGAACTGCTGATTCTTTCTGTAAATGGGCAGACTTTCTCTCTAAGTTAGAAATAACATAAGCAACTAGTTGTTTTTGCTCTTTTCCTTGCTCAATAGCAGTAACGATTGCATCAGTTATCAATGGATGTTGTTTCAGTGCAACTTCTATCTCGCCTAATTCAATTCGGTAGCCGTTAACTTTAACTTGAAAATCTTCTCTGCCCAGGAATTCAATATTACCATCCGGTAAGTAACGCCCTAGATCACCTGTTTTATACAAACGCTCTTTTGTGCGTGGATGTGTAATGAAACTATTTTGAGTTTTTTCTTGATCGCGCCAGTAACCTTTGGCTAAGCCAACTCCTCCAATGTAAAGTTGTCCACTCACCCATATAGGGCAAGGTTCAAGTAACTCATTGAAAACATAAAAACTTTGGTTTGTTAAAGACCGACCGTAAGGAATACTTTTCCATTCAGGAGAAATATTCTCGATTGGATAAAAAATAGACCAAATTGATGCCTCAGTTGCCCCTCCTAAACTCACCACCTGAGCTTTCGGCCATAAAGTTTTGATTTGAGTAGGTAAGTTTAGTGGCAACCAATCTCCGCTTAAAAGAGTCAAACGTAAAGACGAAGGAACTTTGTCTGGGTGGAGTTTTATATATTCAACAAGCATCTGCATCAAGGCCGGAACCGAGTTCCATAAGGTCACTTGATAGTGCGTCATCAGATCTATCCAGTGGGCTGGGTCTCTAGTTGCTGTTGCTTTAGGAATAACAATAGTTCCTCCCGCAGCTAAAATACCAAAGATATCGTAAACTGATAAATCGAAGTTCAAAGCTGAAAGTGCTAGTACACAATCTTGCTCTCCAATTTGGAAGTATTGATTGATATCAAGAATCGTATTCACAGCAGCTTGGTGATCAATCATTACTCCCTTGGGTACACCTGTTGAGCCAGAAGTATAGATTACATAAGCTAAATCTTTTGGATTTTGAACTGATTCCAAAGTTGATGGACTGTGGTCTGTTAACTTCTCAGTATCAATATTTATTCTATGAATATCCGACGACCACTCGAGTTTTACATTGACACACGATTGAGTCAAAACTATTTGAATTTCCCCTTGTTTGAGCAAATACTTTTGGCGCTCAATTGGTAAATCTGGATCAATTGGTAAATAAGCTGCACCAGAGATTAATATTCCTAGTACAGCAACTACTTGCTCCCAACCTTTTTCCATAACTACAGCTATCAGACGATTGGGAGAAGCTCCTAGCTGACGCAACTGATGAGCAACTTGATGAGCTAATTTGTTTAACTCAGAGTAAGTCAGGGTGTGCTGGGGTGAGATTATGGCACAGCGGTCACCACAACGCTCTACCTGTCTTGTAAATAGAGTGTGTAGCATTTCACCAGACAGAGGTGCCTTTGTAGCATTGATCGCGACTCGTTGAGACAATTGCTCTGGAGGAACGAGTTGTCTTGTCATTGAGTGCCATACTGGCTCCTGAGTTGCTAGTTGCACCAAAAAATTGCAGTAGGCATTGAACATATCGTCCAACATTCCAGGGGGGAAAAGGTCTTCTACTGCATCCCAGTTGAAAACTAATCCCCCATCTTGTTCAATGACTTGATGGTCTAGCCAGACCTGAGGTGTTTGGCTAATGCCGTAGACAATTTCTCCAAATTTACTTAACCCAGGGCTATTGCTATTTAACGAACCAACACCCAAGGCACTAGTAAAGACTACAGGCATCATTGCCTTTGGAGAGTTACCTTTTTTACGTGCCAATTCTCTTAGAATATGCACTCCATTGACGTAGCGATGATCTAAATCCTGCCAAAGTTGTTTTTGGAGACGGACAGCACGAGAGACAAAGGATTCATTAACCGTTGAGTTGTCTATCTGCAGCAGTATTACAGAAGTAAAATCCCCAACAATTTGATTGACTTGAGGATGAAGTGGTAAACGGTTAAATAGAGTTAGATCAATAGTAAATTGAGGAGATTTGCTCCAAGTTGTCAAAATTTCAGCATAAGCTGCAAGCAAGACTCCAGAGGGAGTTAAATTAGCATCTGTTGCATATTTTTTTAGCTTTTGCCAATATTCTGTATTCAGCCAAAAAGTGCGACGATGGAACCGGGGCTGTTTTAAAGAATTGGGATTTTTGGCTAGCGGCAGGTCTGGTGCTGGCGGCAGAGAATCTAGACGGTTAAACCAATAGGCTTGTGAACGCTGATATAGTTGCGTTCCTACTAGGCGCTCTTCGGCTAAAACGTAATCACGGAATGAAAGTTCCAATTGAGGCAAAACCAATTCTGGGTTCTGGTAGAGCTGACTCCACTCTTGAAAAAGAAGATGCAAGCTCCCCAAATCAGTTACTAACGCATCAAAGCTAAGATAAAGCCGAAAGAAAGTTTCGCTTAGACGAGCAACTCGAATATCAAATAAAGGCCATTTGTCAGTTGGCAGCATCTGGTGAGACATTTGTTGACGAATTTCCTCAGTTTTGAACCTGATAGTTTCAGGATCTTCTCCAAGCAAATCCAAAACCGAGATTTGGTATAAAGGCACATCTGTGAGAATTTTTTGTGTACCATCTGGCAGTACTACAGTCCGCAACATCTCATGTCGCTCAATCAATTGCTGCCAAGCACAATTTAGCCGCTCTAGGTCTAAGCCATTACATTCAAGTTCTAAATAGGCATGGGTAGCTACGTTACTTAATTCAAACTCTCCACTACGTCCCACCCAATAAGCATACTGAATATCGGTAAGAGGAAAGGGTTGATAGCGTTCGTCTAGTACTGGGAGAACCACAGGCAGAGCATCATCATGCATACTAACATTACTTTCCCAGAGTAACCTCAGAAGGTCTACCTTATGCTCTGCTATAGAATTACGTAAGTCTAGTGTGAGAGCTTCCTTAGGCGCACGAACACGCAAATTATCTGCTTCCGCCCATACCTTAACATTTCGTTTAGAAAGTTCAGTTAAAAGTTCATTCAGGTTCATATTGTTATTTCCTCTAAATCCTCACTGAGTTCGTGGGACTGAGACTTCCATTGGACTAGACTTGCCAATGCAAATTGTTGCAGTAGATCGGAAGCTAGTTGTTTAATGCTAATTCCTTCACTATATCTTTGTAAGGGTATATCTAAACCTAAATCAGTCTTAATCCGATTTTTAATCTCCATGCCCATCAAAGAGTCAAGCCCTAACTCATGTAGGGATTGATATGGGTCAGGTTGACTAGATGAAGGGAGTTCTAAAACTTTAGCGATTTGAACTTGAAGATAAGCAATCAAAAATTCTAAGCGTCTGTCGAGACTTGCACTATTTAATTGCTTCACTATATCTGACACCACACCATTGTTTGATGAGGGATCATAATGTTGAGTTAGTACACCTTTGTTTTGAAGATACTTTTGGTGTTGTTTGACTAAAACTTTCAAAAGTTTTGGCAGTAGTTGTTTTTGAGTTTCCGAAAAATTACTTGCTTTTTCCAACTGTTCAGCTAGTTTTTCAATATCTCCTGCATTGAGAAGATCAATAATTGGAGTTTGACTTTTTGTCTCAGAGATAGCTTCTACTTTTGAATATCCTTTCTCAACTCTCTCAAGCCAGTAACGTTCTCTCTGAAAAGGATATGTCGGTAAGCTGATTCGTTGGTGATGATATTCCTGGCTAAAGTTTGACCAATTGATCGGTATCCCTTGTACATACAAATGCCCCAAACTCTCTAGCATCTGCTGCCAATCTTCCCGTCCTTGACGCAGACTTGCTAACCAAATTCCTGCTCTCTTCGGTAAGCATTGCCGTCCTATCCCCAGCAAAATTGGTTTAGGTCCTACTTCTACAAAGACTTCATATCCTTCTTTATAAAGTGTCTGCATCCCATCTGCAAATCGCACCGTCTGGCTGAGATGACGACACCAATACTCAGATGTAATTACTTCGGTTGTTAATGGTTTACCAGTGACATTAGAAATCAGCTTTATCTTAGGTGTTGCATAAGTAGTACTGGCAGCTATCTCACTAAACTCTGTCAAAATTGGCTCTACTAGCGGGGAGTGAAAAGCATGGAATGTTTTTAGTTTTTTCGTTTTGATTCCGGCTGCCTTTAAAGTAGCACAAACTTTCTCAATTATCTTTTGTTCACCGGTAATCACAGTGTTTTGTGGGCTATTGAGGGCTGCAATAGCTATCTTCTGCTCTTGCGTCAGCACAGCTTGAATCGATGCTTCATCAGCAAACACGGCTACCATCTGACCGTTAGCTGGTAGAGTTTGCATTAAGGAAGCATACTTGCTAATTAGTTTCAGCGCTTCTTTTAGACTAAAAACTCCAGCCACACAAGCAGCAACATATTCTCCTACACCATGTCCCATCACGGCTGTTGGCTCTACTCCCCAAGATAGCCATAGCTGGGTCAAGGCATATTCGAGGGCAAACAGAGCTGATAGTTGGGTATAAGCAGTTTGCTCAAGAGAAACCGTCTGACCTGGTTCTCTATAGATAAATTTTAGGAACGATTTCCCTGTATAAGAACACAAAATTTCATCGCAGTAGTTAAGTGCTTGCCGAAAAACTGGCTGGGTAGAGTAAAGTTGACGTCCCATACCAATGTATTGAAAGCCTTGACCAGTATAGAGAAATGCTACTTTAGGTAGCTTTCTTTTGGTTACCTTGCCACTTATCAATCCACTGGACTTCTTCCCAGCAATAAAATCTTTCAGACACTTGTTTAACTCTGCATTAGTTTTAGATACTACAGCAAGTCGATACTCAAAATGTACACGTCCTGTGTTGCTCGTAAAACAAATATCTCCTAGTGATGCTTGTGAGTTAGCTTGAAGATACACTTCATAAAGTTGTGCTAATTGCTTAAGTGCCTTTTCACTTTTTGCTGACAGAGTAGTAATATTGAAAGACCGTTTATACTCATTAAGTACTTTTACTTCATCAATAGTAGGAGCTTTTTCTAGAATCAAATGGCAATTAGTTCCGCCAAATCCAAAAGTATTTATACTAGCAAAACAGCTATTTTTTTCTGATTGCCATGGTGTCAGATATTTAGGAATTAAGAGCGGCTCATTTTGTTGTATGGAAATATATGAATTGAGGTTACTGAAATTCAAATGAGGTGGAATTTCCCCATGTTGCATTGCCAGTATTACCTTAATTAAGCTGGCAATTCCAGAAGCAGCTTCCAAATGACCAATATTTGTCTTAACTGATCCAATCCAACAGGGTTGAGATGGAGACCGATCCAGCATCAAAACTGCTTTTATAGAATTGACTTCAATTGAATCCCCTAAGGAGGTACCTGTACCCTGAGTTTCGACGTAACTTATTTGGGTTGGTGAGACTTGGGCATTTTTTAGTGCTTGGCGTATGACTTCTTGTTGTGCTGGTCCATTAGGTGCCGTAAGTCCATTACTAAGACCATCCTGATTAACTGCTGATCCTCTAATTAGTGCCAGAATATTATCATTGTCACGAAGTGCATCCGAGTAACGCTTGAGAAGGACTAGACCACAGCCTTCTCCTCGCACATATCCGTCAGCATTAGCATCGAAAGTTTTACAACGACCTTCAGCTGAAAGTATACCTGATTGAGACAGAAGAATAGACCATTCTGGAGATAACATCATACTCACGCCGCCAGCTAGAGCCGCATTGCACTCTCCAAGGCGCAAACTTTGGCAAGCTAAATGCACCGCCACTAGGGATGATGAACAAGCCGCATCTAAGGCTACACTAGGACCACGAAAATTATATGTATAAGACAAGCGGTTGGCAGCTATACAATGAGAGTTGCCAGTACTGGAGTAAACATTTGAACTGCTGAGATTTTGTAATTGAATCCAGGAGTAATCATAACTGTTGATACCAATGAACACTCCAGTATTGCTACCAGACAAGGTATTTGGTGCGATTCCAGCATTTTCCATCGTTTCCCAGCTAACCTCTAAAAGAAACCGTTGCTGGGGATCCATAGTCTTAGCTTCACGTGGGGAAATTCTGAAGAAATCGGGGTCAAAGTTGTCTACTTGTTGTATGAAAGCGCCTTTGTAAATCCCCTTTTCTCTTAACTTATCCAGGTCTAAATTGTTATCAACATTAATATTCCAACGCCCCGGTGGCACTTCAGAGATTGAATGTGAACCTTCCCTTAACAAACGCCACAAAGCTTCAGGATTTTCAGCACCGGGAAAACGGCATCCTATACCAATAATTGCTATTGCTTCCATAATACAAATATTTAAACTATTAAACTTCTGACTTTGATTTTTTAGATATCAGGATAAATTTTTGTAGACTGGCTTTGTGAAGTATGCAATCTTTTATTCTTAGTTGCGTTTCTCTGCAACCAACAATGTTGCCTTTGAAAAGGATAAGTGGGCAGTTGTAGACGGCGACGAGGGTAATCTTGATCAAAACCAGACCAATCTACTGACACACTACGCACATATAATTGTGCTAAACTCTCCAGCATAGTTTGCCAATCCTCCAGTTCTGGATAGAGACTAGGCAACCAAGCACCTACTGATTCTGGTAAGCATTGCCGACCCATCGCCAACATAGTCGGTTTCGGACTAATTTCTAAAAATAACTCATGCCCTTGCTGATATAAAGTCTGTACACCAGCTGCAAATTGCATATGCTGACGCATATATCGATACCAGTATTCTGGGGTTGCTATTTCATCTGTAGCCAACTGTCCAGTGATATTAGCAATCAATTTTATTTGTGGAGGTGAGTAAGTGACACTACTGATTACTTGTGCAAATGCTGCCAGCCTTGGCTCTATTAACGGGGAGTGGAAAGTTTGAGGAATAGATAATTCTATAGTATTGGCTCCTTCTAACTCTAGGACTACTGCAATATTGTTTAGAAGATGACGCTCGCCAGAAATTCCAATACCTTGGAGACTATTAATGTTGCTGATCGTTGCTTGTTGAGTGTAGGGCTGAATGACTGCTCTTCCCTTGGCTTCATTTGACATTATCGTTATCATTTCACATTCTAGGTTTAGAGCCTGCATTAAACGTCCTCGTTCTACAATCAGCTTTAACCCATCTTCTAAACTAAATACTCCTGCTACACAAGCAGCAACATACTCTCCCACATCATAACCCATCACTGCACTTGGTTCTATTCCCCAGGATTTCCATAACTGGAAAAGAGCATATTCTAAAGCAAATAAAGCTGGTTGAGCATATGCTGTTTCATCCAAGGTAGAATTTAACCCTGGCTGAGGGTATAAAACTTCAATTAGAGGCTTATCTAAATAAGGAAGTAAAATTTCACTACAGTATTCAAGACTTTGGCGAAAAGTGGGTTGGGTATCATACAGTTGACGTCCCATATCAACATACTGGGAACCCTGACCAGTAAAGAGATAGGCTATCTTAGGGCGCTTTCGACTAGACAGCTGTCTTTTGACTATTCTGGAAGTCTCTTTAGCAGAGATAAAAGCCTGTAACTGCTTGCATAGTTCTGAGGTAGATTCAGCAACAATTGCTAGGCGATGGTCAAAATGCGATCGCCCAGTATTCGCAGTGAAGCAAACAGATGCTAATGATATACTTGGATGCAACGCTAAGAAACTAGCATAACTTTGTGCCAGTTCGAGCAAGGCTTTCTCACTTCTTGCCGAAATAGTGAGTATGTGCAGGGGACGTTCAATCTCACTATCTGTCGTAATAGTTACTGCGGCTGCTTCTTCCAAAATTACATGACAATTGGAGCCACCAAAACTAAATGAACTTACTCCGGCAAAACAACGTTTTGTAGCAGTAGACCAAGGTTGGGATTCAGTAGGAATGAAAAACGGAGTTCCTTCCAGAGAAATATACGGATTCAGTTGCTTCAAGTGCAGGTGAGGCGGAATTTCTCTATGTTGTAGTGAGAGTATCACCTTAATCATACTAGCAATACCAGCAGCTGCTTCCAGATGACCAATATTAGTTTTAACCGACCCAATCCAACAAGGTTGCTTTTGTGAGCGGCCTTGCATTAATACTGTTTTCAAAGATTTAATTTCAATAAGGTCTCCTAAAGAAGTACCAGTACCATGAGCCTCCACATAACTAATTTCATCTGGTCGCAAGCAAGCATTTTTTAGGGCTTGACAGATGACCGCTTGTTGTGCGGAGCCATTGGGTGCCGTAAGACCGTTACTCAAACCATTTTGATTAACTGCTGAACTTCTAATGATTGCCAGAATATTGTCTCCATCCTTATAAGCATCAGAAAGGCGCTTTAGAATGACTACACCACAGCCTTCTCCCCGAACATACCCATCAGCACTAGCATCAAACGTCTTACACCGACCATCAGCAGCCATCATGCGAGCTTGAGAGAAAGTGATAGTCGGCTCTGGAGTCAGCATTAAGTTAACCCCTGCAACTATGCATAAATTAGATTCCCCATTCTGCAAGCTTTGACGAGCGAAATGGACTGCAACTAAGGAAGAAGAACAAGCAGTGTCTACTACTATACTAGGTCCTTGTAAAGCCAATATATAGGACAAGCGGTTAGCAGCCATGGAAGCAGCAGTACCCGTACCGCTATATGCATCTATTCCGTAGTAATCTCTATATAGAAGCCTATGGTAGTCACCATTGCTAATACCAACAAACACTCCGGTTTGAGTATGAGCTAACTTTTCCGGCACTATTGCGGCATTTTCTAGAGCTTCCCAAGCTACCTCTAACAACAGTCTTTGCTGTGGGTCTATTTGTTCAGCCTCACGAGGAGAAATTCCAAAGAAGCTAGGATCGAACCTATCCACTTGTTGTAGAAAACCTCCCCAGCGGGTATTCATTTTCCCTGGTGTAACTGGCTTTGCATCATAAAAGGCGTCAATATCCCATCGGTCTTTTGGAACCTCAGTGATAGCATCCACTCCATTGTGCAAGAGCTGCCAGAATAATTCTGGGTTGTTAGCACCAGGAAAACGACAGCCAAGACCGATAACTGCTACATGTTCCACTTCTATGCTCCTACCTTGAGATATGCTTGCCTATGTTGCTAGTTCATTACTTACGGGGATTATTTAGCCTCTGCATTGTAATACATGAAACATTCATTGTTCCTGAATGGAAACCAATAATAGAAAGGCTCAAATATTTTTCATATCTGGCAACTATTTCCTCTCCGACTAGATAGACTGCTTTAGAACGGTTTGCCTTTAGCCTTTTGAGCCAAGTTTTCAGCGTGCGTACGTAGTGTTTACGGTAATTGCGAAACGCTACAACTTCAAAAAGTTTATCAGTTGCCTGAAAGATTTCTGACTGGCGAGCTAGATCTGATTCTGGAAAAACTTGTTCAGCAAAAAACTGACTAAAGTCCTCTTTTTGGGAATTCTCATAGACATTAGTTTGGAGTGATATCCAACCTCCAGGCTTCAACCAGTCATGGCAGCGCAAAAAAAACTCACGATAGCCTGCTACTTTTTCTTCTGGAGAAAGTTCCAACTTAGCAAAGTGTTCAAAAACCTCCAATGAAATAATCCCGTCATAATGTGCCTTTGGAGAGTGTTCTGTCCAACTTTCTAAATGTACTTCTATTTTTGGATGTTCCCAAGCTAAAATGCATTCTGCATGAGCCTTATTTAAAGTAATCCCCACAGCAGTTTCAACACCATGAACGTCTACAAGACGTCTCAACAGTGAACCCCAACCACACCCTATATCCAACACTCGCTTAGCGCCTTTGACTCTTGCCTGTTCAATATGAAAATCAAGTTTTCGCATCTGTGCAGTTTCGAGGGCATCAAATCCTTCATTTTCCTCCCAAAATGCACTTGAATAAGTACGTGTTGGATCGAGCCAGAGAGAGAAAAATTCGTTACTAACGTCGTAATGATGGCGAAGTGCCTCTGATGAAGCACCGGGATTAAGAATTTTGACAGTGTTCGTAGCCATATCTTTGTTTTGACAATCTAATCTGTTTCAACAAACCTATAACTTTGAAAAATCTTAAACAAATCTGCCATTAAAAATAACAGAGTTGTCACATTATTTACAGCAGTTTTATGTTAAAATGAGCGAAAATATCCCTAGTAAAATTTTCTTTGAGTCATTTATCCTTGGAACTCCAAACCCTTGTTCTAATAAAACTCTAGACAAATTACTAGCTATATTTTTGAGACAGTAATCGCTCAATCATTTTTGGAGACTGTAATTGTCGCGACGCTCATTTTAATTGTCTGTCATTTGACACCTCACCTACTAATAAGCCGCTTTTGATAGCGACTTGATATCGTATCAAGTCTTTCTAATTACCTATAACTTCTTTGCATCATGATGTTAGTCCTAATTACGGGTATTCAAGCAAACACATTATTTATTGTTTGATTACTCTTTCAAAATAGGGCTTACACACTTACTGTAAGTTTCTGATCCCTCTTTCAAGAAACAGAAATGCTTCTTTACATCCATTGGGAATGCGATCGCTTTCCTCGGACACTTTTATTACTACAAGGAGAGAAAAATATTATTTCTAGCCTGAGCCTCAGATATCATCACAAATGTAGGCGATCGCATTCCGACTTTATCATTTACATCCCTTTGTTGAAAAGAGACATAAAAATAGAGGTTTCAGATTATTCTCTGCCAAAGGTAACAAAAGAGGGCTGATCCCTCTTTTGTTACTACGAGGAGAGAAAAATAATGCTTCTACTCTGAACCTTAGATACAAGAATGAATTGTGCGATCGCATTCCCTGATTGTCATTTAAATCCTTTTATTGAAAAAAGGACTAAAAATAGGGGTTTCAGATTATTCTCTGCCGAAGGTAACAAAAGAGGGCTGATACCAATTTCATATGAAGATGCATAGAATCGCTGGACTCAAAACTCCTAGTATACAAAGATTTTAGACTTCAATATTCTGTGCAAGCTCACAAAGAATTGGTATGAGCTAAATGCTGTGATAGAGCCTCAATATTGGGGTAATCATAGATGAGAGTTGGATCAAGCTCATATCCCAGCCAATCCTCTAGGTCACCAATCAAGCCTACTGCTGCCGAAGAATCTAAACCGTAACGTTCAAAGGCAGTTTTGACATCTACCTGATCCGGTTCTATTCCCATCTGTTGTGCTAGATGGATGATTAACCAAGCTTGAATCTCTGCTAATGTGGGCAGAGCTTTATGAACCTCTTTACAATCGATATTGTTATTTACTACTTCTGTAGCAATCTGAGTAAATTGAGCATTTTGAATTTCCATTGTTTAGCTCTCTATAGTTCTAATAAGTATGTACGCTTCGTTTGATATTTGCTGATAGTCTACTTAAAAACCCTTTTGGACTCTATCATTCCTGCCGTAGGAGCTTTAACTAAGTAGACCAAGCCAAGCTTTTCAAGAGCGTTAACGACCCAGTAACCTGGATCTAATTGCCACCAGCTTAGTCCAAATTTTGCAGAATTAGGGAAGGCATGATGGTTATTATGCCAAGCTTCTCCTAGAGTGGGTATTGCTAGCCAAGAATTATTTGTACTTTGCTCACGAGTATCAAAGGAACGATTACCATAGAGGTGAGTAATTGAGTTAATGCTAAGCCCAAAAATATATGAGAGGAAAAGACGAACACAGCCTCCCCAAATAAATCCAGAAATGAAACCTATACTTGTCCCTTTTATCATTCCTCCTAGAATGGTAGGAATAGCATAACTCAAGAAGAACCAAAAGTAGTAAAGCCGATTGATCTTTAGAATCACAGGATCGTGAAGCAGGTCTTTGGCAAAAAAGAAAGTATTGGTGAGTTCATGAGTAAACGTCCAGCCAACATAAGAATGCCACAGCCCTGAAATTTTACCTAGCGTTTTATCTCCATTGAAATAGGGTGAATGAGGATCACCTGGTTGATCACTGTACTGGTGATGTCGTCGATGATTACTTACCCAATAAATCAGAGGACCTTGACAAGCCATAGATCCAAGTATGGCAAGGATGACTCTGACGGTAGTATTAGTCTGAAAAGCAGAGTGGGCAAAATACCTATGAAAACCTACAGTAATTCCAATAACGGTCAAGACATACATACTTGACAACAACCCTATCTCTACTAAACCAACACTTAGGTAGGGAACCATTGCAACTGCAACTATTGAACCTAATAAAGGGATTAGGATTATAGCCAAAGCATGGAGCTTTTGTGGAATTTTCAGGCGATCACTCTTAATTGTTATTTTCTGCCTCTTAGGTGAGTCCACAAGGAACTCCTCTGTTGGTATATCATTCGGCTGCATCGACATGAATTTTTTCTAATTACTTTTGACTTTTCATAAATAAAGGTTAGACACTGCCTTAATTTTTCTCTCCAGATGCAAGTGGGGTAAATTCCCTTTTTCAGCAGAGGTGTGTTGCCTTAAGTAGCTAGGTATTCTGGCGCTAGCTTAACTTTTAAAGGTAATTTTTAAGAATAAACTGCCTCTCTAAAGGAAAAAGAAATTTTGTATTTACATTTACAAATTCTGTCTGCCCAAAGTAACTTCAGCTTGCTTTGCTAGAGTCTATTAAATTACAAAAGTCAGATCCAATTCAATAAGTTGCTAAGCTGATGCAAGTTTTTAATTTTCATTGCATACAGACAAGCTCTTCTTTACAGTCCCCACTTCCATCTTTTACCTTTAGTGATTTTGGACTTGCAAGCACACTTGTTTATTTGATAATCTTTTCTACTAACTTGCCCGTAAGAATTGTTTTGTTCTTAGACAAGCATCCTTAGCAAGTTCAATTGTAAGAGTTTCTGTTTTAAAAACCATGTATAGACTCAGATTCGCAGAGAGGATAATCTTTTTTAGAGCAAAGCTTTTTCTGCTTAAGTTAAGGTCTACTGGTTTAAACTAGTGCTTAATTTTGAGAATTGTTTAAAGGTCTTGATGTTGTTGCGAACAGCTTTATCAATTGATCCGCCCTCAGCCATTATATGCATTTCACGATTCGCAGGCCATAGGTAGTCGAGATGCTCACAAAGTTGGCGCGCCTCTGATAACAAACGCTTATGAGATTGAGCTGATTGATGAAAACCTTCATGTTCATAGCAGAAACACCTCTCCACCCAATGAACTGCTTCTTTGTGAGACATAGCAAATATAGAACTCTTCAACAGTCTATAGATGTCAATCATTCCCGAAATATCGTCTCCAAAAAAGCGATTTCGGACAACCCCAGAAAGTTGACTCAAATTAATACGTTGAATCAGATAGACTGCTAAATTAATGAGAAATTTTTCGTATGCAGTTGGTTTTGGAAAAGTTTTCTGTATCTCTCGGGCAAGAAATAGAGAAGTTGAAGTATGGAAAGCTTCATCCAAAAAGTGATAGTAGGATAGAGCTGTTGGAATTGGCACAAAATTGTCTTGGTTGTTAATTTTTTTGAAATATGCGAACATGCTGTGCTCTTGATTTTTGAGCAACATATTACCTATAAAGCGTACTGTGTAGTATTGCGAAGCTAAAAAGGGTGAACTTCCCCAATTTAACGCAAAGAATCTGACTAGATGAGAAGGTATTACTCCACGTCCATGAAAAAAGCCTCTAGTAGTTGCTGAAGTGAATTTTCTGGTTTCTTCTAACTTTCTTAAATAGGGTGAATCATATCTTTGTTTGCTAGTCAGCATCATTTTAGTTATGAAGCGTAGAGCATAGTATTGGTAATTAGAAAGCTGCAAATCTATCTGATGATACTCTGAGAGCTTCGTTCCTATGGGAGTGCTAAATGCTTGATTATCTAGCAAAGCTTTTATTGTCTGGTAATTAACTTTGAAAAAAGCGTGAATATGGACACGTTCTTGAGCAGACTCATGCTCTAACTGGCGTGAAATAATTTCATAATCGCTACCTATATTAGAGAAACAATCGGCTGTGATTTGGTTATAATCAATTGTCTCTATTTCACTGTAGGCAGCATAGTTGTACTGTGAGACCCAAAATAGGTGATTAAGAGCTATCTTTTGCGTAGATGAAGCTACATCGTATAAGGGCGTTCCATAAAGAATTGACTGTTCCGGCTCCGTCCAATAATGATTGCTGTTATTACTATAATGGAAATTCCGGTCTAGCTCTTTAATTTTCTCTGTATAGTCAGACTCAAGGTTATTCCGGTAGTTATTCTCAACAATTTTGAAAATTTTCTTTCCATCCTTATGAGATTGTTTGGAATGTTGTGTCGCTGTATCTAGATTGTTAATATTAGTTTGTTTCATGGTATCTTCCTCAAATGCTTAAAGATGTATTTTTCTTTGCTATCATCAAGAATATTGTTCAAATTCTTAGAGATAACTCTTCAGTAATATACATACAAGTCAAGTATATATATTGTGAATAATCAAAGTTAAAAGGATAGACTGACTGAGCAAAAAACACCAGAATTGTACTACAATCCATATATTTGAGAATGATTAGGTAATTGAAAAATTAGATGGTTCTCAACGTCTCAATTGGATTTCTCAGTCAATGGTAAAAAGTCTCTGAGTACAAGTTATTCCAAACTAAAAAGATCATCCAGCATCTATTTTATTTTATTGGATTTTTATAACTTTCCTCTTTCTATCCTATTTTAGATTAACTAATAATATAAATCAAGGTAAAGCTTAAATTTTAGATATTTAAGTATCTAATCGATAATATCGATAGCAGGAGAAAAAATAGGATGAGAACCAAATTGGTTTCTTTTGACTGCTTGTCCCGTAGTAATATAATACTCATAACCCTTCAAAACAGAATCTAAGTAATTCTCAAGTGAACGACGAATAAAATGTAAATAACCTGAGCGAGAAGTTTCTAAAGTTGTTGGAAGAATATTTATTATGATTGAAATATTTAGTAAACTTTCATAATTTTCTTCTATACTGCTAATACGAAATATCACATTTACTTGAACATTTATGCTTTGAATGGTAAGGTTCAAGTCATAACCAACACCCTCAATCCATTTTGTGAAATATCGAGTAGCAACTTTCCCACTATAAAAATATACAGTATCTTCAGAGCCAATACCTGGCCATTTTTCCACAGAATTTTTTTCACAGAAAGGGTGACAATAGCTCAAATTACCAGGTTTCGAAATTGCCTCCCAGACTTTTTCTCTGGGTGCACTAATCTGTCTGCTTAATGAAATGTTTATCATTGTCTGTGGCGCCTATATACTTTCAATATTAATAATTTCGGTCATTTGACTCACCTTGGCTGAAATTAACTGATATAAGTGAAAACTTAACTTGCACTTCTTAGATTACACATAAAATTAACTAGTGACATTCGTCTTATCAGTAGATAGTTGTCGTAACATAAATTCGACATT
Source organism: Fischerella sp. CENA71 (assembly GCA_024239075.1). Taxonomy (GTDB): domain Bacteria; phylum Cyanobacteriota; class Cyanobacteriia; order Cyanobacteriales; family Nostocaceae; genus Pelatocladus. The sequence goes on from JANBVI010000003.1 coordinate 29,576, forward strand.
AGACTTGAGACGCAAAAACTCAGTTTTGCCCTGAGGATTCTCACTCCAATCCTTTACAACATTTAAACTTCCAGTCAGAAATCTTGTTCGACAAGCATGGCGCTGAATCTTACCGCTGGAAGTTTTGGGAATACTTCCAGGCTTAACTAATACCATGGCATAAACCTGTAGATCATGTTGTTCTACGACAGCCTGACAGATATTACCAACTACCTCATTTACATTTAACTTATTTAAGTAACTTCGCTCTATTTCATGAACAATTACTAGTCGCTCTGAACCCTTTATATCTACAGAAAATGCTGCTCCATTATTAGGTCGTAATGCTAAATGACTCTTTTCTACAGTCAGTTCAATATCCTGGGGATAATAGTTGCGTCCTCGAATAATAATCACATCTTTGATCCGTCCTGTAACAAATAACTCACCATTATCTAAAAATCCTAAATCTCCAGTACGTAAAAACGGTCCCCTATCTCCTAAGTAAGCATGAAAATTTTGTTCTGTCTCTAAAGTTTTATTCCAATAGCCCTGAGCCACACCCAGACCAGATACCCAAATCTCTCCCACTTGGTTAGGTTTACATTGAGTTAATAATTCAGGGTCAACGATCACAACTTGATTAGACCATGTTAGACCGCAACCTACTATTTTCTGGACACCTTCTTGTCCTTGGACACCTGGTACTACTTGATTCTGCTCTAGAGCTGATTCGTTAATATGGTAAACAACAGGTGATCCTGCTTTCAATCCTCCAGATATCAATAAAGTCGCTTCCGCCATCCCATAACAGGGGTAAAATGTTTCTTTACGAAAACCATAAGGTTCAAAAGTTGTGACAAACTGCTCCAACGTTTCACTACGGATAGTTTCGGCTCCGTTAAAAGCCACCTCCCAACTACTTAAGTCAAGATTCTCTCGCTGTTCTAGAGTAATTTTTCGTATACATAGTTCATAAGCAAAATTGGGTCCGCCACTGGTAGTAGCCTTGTAATCAGAAATTGCCTGTAACCAGTTAAGAGGTTTCCGAAGAAATTCTAATGGTGACATCAGTGTCACCGGAAATCCGCAATACAAAGGTTGCAAAACTCCACCTATCAATCCCATATCGTGATAAGGTGGTAGCCAGATTACTCCTTGACTAGTAGAGCTGTGATCGAAACACTTACGAATTAAAGCCGAGTTGTACAAAAGATTGCCGTGACTCACCATGACACCCTTGGGTGTGGCTGTAGATCCCGATGTGTATTGAAGAAAAGCCAGACTATTGCTGCATAATTCTGGTCGTTCCCATGTTTGCGCCAAATCATTGTCTAAATTATCTGTGGCTAGCCAATACAACTCGGTTAATTCTGGATTTTGAGTAAAGTGAACCTCTATAGTGCGTAACAGTGATCCAACTGTGAGCACTACTGTAGGCTGGGCATCTGCCATGATTGCCTGTAGCCTAGACATATTTTGATTACGCCGAGGTGGATAAGCAGGAACAGCCACTACCTTTGCATACAGACATCCAAAGAAGGCAGCAATAAACTCTAAACCTGATGGGTATATCAGCAAGGCACGTGAGCCAATCGCAACAATACTTTGAAGTTTAGCTGCAATTGCTCGCGCCTGTTGGTCTAATTCTTTGTAAGTCAAATTTTTTGCTTCTATTTTTCCAGGCTGTATGAAAGTATAAGCTATTTGATTAGGCTGGTATGAGGCTCTTTGAAGCAGGATATCAACCACAGTAGGAAGGTTTGAAATAGTTTTTTGGTTTTCCATTAGACTCATTCACAAATGAAAAATACTTAGCGAGTTCAGGTTTTGGTGGCTATAGTCACTTCTTCCACCAACATAAAGTTTATATATACTTTAATCACTGAGTTTAAAACTAAGACTACTGATTTAGCTTTAAAAACTAATAAACTTCAAGTAATTTTTATTGCATATGTATATTAGTATCTCTAGGTTTATACGCTGAAGTACAAGATAGGAGCGCCCAACAGCAGCGATCACCACTAGCAAAATATGAAAGAAATACAATTTTCTCGAAACAAAAATAAAAGCAGAATCAGTATTTTTCTTTCCTGCTATAACAAAACATGATTTTTAATTAAGATACTGATTGTAGATGTAGCTTAGATTCAATGTAATGAGAGTTTATCTCTATAACTATATAAAGTCCAATCTTCATACTCAATTTGAAGAGCTTTAAATCCGATATGAAGAAGGGCTTTAGGGAAAAATAATCTTGTGGATGCTTGGTTTTGTGTCATAATAAAATAACTCTTTGAGTTCACGAATTACTTGGACAATGAGAGCGCTGTCGCTGGCTCTTGGACGGGTTTGCGGCAGCTTTAAAAATGTGTTTGAAGAAAGTTAAAGGTTCGAGAATAAAAGAAAAGCTGAGAAACAACTTATAATAGACATCTTTGATAACCATCAAAGGTTTAATATGACTAGCTCTTCAGGCGTAAATGGAATCATTTTATATTAGCTAATCTATAAGTTCAAATACAAGTCTAAGCATAAGTCTTGGATGTGAAGTAAAATTGATAAAAATCGCTCAAACTATGTATCAATGTTGACATATGAACCTATAATAAAGGCTAAACGTTTCTAAACTCGAATCACCGACAATATAACGCAAACACTGTTATGAGATTTGCTTTCATAAATGTTTTCAAAGATTGATACTTAGATCATTTTGCTATATAAAACAAGAGTGAATTACTGAGAGTATTAGATACAGTATTTTTCAGGTGAATGAAGTACACAGGTAGAGATCTAAGTAAGCCTTTACGCCCTTAAGAGAATCTGTACCTAACCAAGTTGCAACTACTGTAAATATATACTCCTATACTTTTAACTGTTTGACAATACTTTGAAGCCGTTATCTAAATTTTTAAGTAATCTATTTAGCTACCAATAAATAACTATTCAGGATTTCTCTTACAAATAGAACTGTGAATTTGCTGAAATAATATTTTTTTTTAATACATTGTAAAAAAACATACTTTTAATTTTTGCATTCAAATCTATGTATTGCTAAGTTTATAGAATTTAAAAGAACTCAAGAGATCAGGGAATCATTTACAATTTATACTAATACCTCTATGTATTAATTAAAGTTTTATAAATTTTTAGAGTAGTAGAATTATCTTCAAACTGCTAACCAAAGACAAAATTATAATTAAAAATCTAAAATTTTCTTTATTCAGCAAAAGATACAAATAATTTGAAGAAAAGGGTATCAAATAATTTAATCAGCAAATAAATTCTTAATATAATGTAAGTATTCTAATATCTGATATCAACTATAGGGCTTAAGTATTGACAGAAAAGTAAAAACAGGGGTACATTTTTCAGTAGTTAAAAGTGAATCAGTAAACAATCATACTGTAAAGGTATGTCACTTAATAAAACCTAAAATAAGCTCAAGATGCTATACTGCATAGTTTTGTTTTAGTCACTAAAGCCGTGACAGACTTTCATCAATTTTTTTAGCTTATTTGGCGACAGATCTATTGTTTTATTGTTACCTATTCTTGATTCCCTGTTTTCAAAGATGAACTTAAATTTTGCTCAACTATTTACATGGATCAGCAATTGTATATAACAATTGAAACCATTGTTTTAACAAGCTTTTGAGCTTATACAAGTATATTTGCAAGACTAACCTATTGAGCTTATACAAATATATTTGCAAGACTAACCTATGTGTAAATGTGGTTCCTCAACTGCTCCCAATGATATGAGTGTCACTTTCTGTGCTTCTGTCAAACCTTTAACTCCCTGGATATTCATTCCCTCATAGAGTTGATCTGCTTTGAGGGTTTTAAGGTACTCCTTTTTTTCCAGATTCCATAACTTAATAGTTTCATCTGCTGCTCCTGCACTGGCTAGTGTTTGACCGTCTGGGCTAAAGGCGATCGCCATCACCCACTTTTCATGTCCTTGAAGGGTTAGTAATCTTGTACCTGTCGTAACATCCCAAAGTTTAACCGTACAATCAGTACAAGTAGTTGCCAAGGTCTTACCATCTGGACTAAAGGTGATTGCCAAAATCCAATTTTGGTGTTCTTGGAGGATATGAAGACACTTACCTGTGGTTGTATTCCACAGTCTGACAGTACCATCTACACTACCAGTGGCGATAGTTTGTCCATCTGGACTAAAGTCAACACACCAAGCCCAACCACTGTGTCCTTGTAGAGTTTGACAGTACTGTCCGATAGTTGTGTCCCACAACTTCACGGTTTTATGAAAGGAACCAACCGCTAATTTTTTCCCATCTTGGCTCAAAGCAATAGACTGAACCACATGCTCTGAGAGTGTTTTCAATATCTGACCTGTTGTTATATTCCAAAATCGAATAGTTCCATCATGGCTACCACTGATTAATGTATAGCCATCTGGACTAAAAGAAGTTTTCGATACTGTTGCTGCGTGTCCCCATAGGACTTGGGAGCAGTAACCATGTGAAACATCCCACAGTCTGATAGTTTTATCGGCACTACTGCTTGCCAGAATGCGACCGTTGGGACTAAAAGCAACAGAAGTGACTAAATCCGTATGTCCTCGAAAGGTTTGACACTTCCCTTGATGCAAGTCCCAAAGTCTTACCATCCTGTCTTCACTGCCAGTAGCAAGCATTTTCCCATCTGGACTGAATGTAATAGACGAAAACCAGTTCAACCGCCCTTTAAAGGTGCGGATACAGCTACCACTGGTAACATCCCATAGCTTTAAAGTCTGGTCATCGCTACCACTTGCCAGTATGTTTCCTAAAGGGTTAATAGCAATCGTATACACCGAATTTTTATGTCCAAACAGCGTCCGGACACACTGCCTTAAACTGAGATCCCAAAGTCGGATGGTACGGTCTAGGCTGCTGCTGGCAAGCATGTTTCCTTCACCAACAAAAACAACAGAAAAAACAGCATTTGTATGTCCTGTCAATATGCCAATGCATTCCCCACTGTTCACATCCCATAGTCTCACCGTTTTATCTAGACCGCAGCTAGCCAGTCTAGCACCATCAGGACTAAATGCTACAGATCTAATACAATCTGTATGTCCTAACAGCGTTGCAATGCAGTGACCTGTAGTTATATCCCACAGTTTCACTGTAAAGTCATCACCGCCGCTAGCAAAAATTCTGCTATTGGGACTGAGAGCAATCGCCCAAATGGCATCGTTATGTCCGTGTAAAATGCGACAGCACTTATCAACGTTGAGATCCCACAGGCGGATTGTATGGTCAGCACTACCGCTAATTAGCAGATCACTATTGACGAAGCAAACAGCATGAACACCTCCCATATGACCAGACAAAGTTTTAATACACTCTCCAGTAGCAACACTCCACAATAGAATTATCTGGTCTTCACCGCTACTAGCAAGGATGTCTCCCCCCAGATTAAACGCTAAAGACCAAAGAAATCGCATTTGCCCCTGACAAGTCAAAAGTTGTTGACCTGTGTTTGCATTCCATAAGTAAATTTCGTAATTAGAATGACCTGAAGCTAAAAGCTTACCATTGGGGCTAAAAACAACGGACATTGTTGGGGCAAAGATGTTGGCAAACACTGAGTTCTTCAAGTCTGCACCAGCAAAATTAACTTGCTGTAAAGGAGTATCTTGTAGATAAGCCTGTCTAATTGTTAGATTGGAGAGGTTGTAACCTGTTAAGTCAGTTTGGAGACAAATAAGGAGGTTGAGGATGTTGCCACCAATATACCCCGGTTGATTTGGAGCTTGAACTTGCAAGGTAGACAGCATTTGCCTGAGACAGTCTTTAATTGCTTTTTGGGTTCCAAAGGTTCTTAACAATTCATTAATTATAGGCTGGAGAATCAGTTGAGCTTGAGCAGTCCTGACATAATCCTTTGCATCTGCCTTAATCAAGGCGTGTGTGTTGAAGAGGTATTTTGATTTTTGGGCTGGGGAAGGTGGAGCTTCTTCTGGGGATAAGAAGTAATCAATATAGGGTTTTGTTCCCATTTCCCTGACAATTTCCGCACAAATTTGCTCAATCAGACAATAAATCACATACTCCATAACTACAGGTTGGAGAGTGAATCGAGTAGGTGTCTCACCTGAGCTAGTTTCAATCAGACAACGTCTTACCAAAGACTCTAACGCCTCCAATAATTTCGCTGTAGATAAAGACAAAACCAGATCCAACTGTAAATCTGCTATGGATACTGGCTCCCGATTAATTGCTAACCAGTACATCAAATCTCTCTCTAATGCAGACAAACGTTTAAACTGCTGCTCTAAGAGGTTGCGAATGTCACCAAAAACTTTAGTATCTTGGGCGAGAAATTCAGCAATATCGCAGTTAAACAAGTCTTGAATAGTGCTTGCAATCATCTTCAAAGCCAAAGGATTGCCGTCGTAGCGTTGTATCAGTGTTTGCCAATCCGCTTCTGAACCACGAAAACAATTTTGAGTTCTAAAGATTTCTAAGGCATCACTGATATTCAAGCCCTTCAAATGCAATGACTGAACATAGAGTGAGGTAGTTTCAAGAAAGGCAATTTCTTGAGGCTTTTCTCTAGAAGTCAATACGAGCGTACTTTGATGAACTGTTTCTCCCACTTGCTTAAGTAGTTGGCCGTAAGCTTGATAATCCTCTTGGTAGTGTCCAGTTCGCTCACCGCTTATAAAAATTGACTCAGCATTGTCTAATAACAAAAGACAACGGTGTTTCCGTAAATACGTCATTAACTGCGAAATGCTATCGCTGACTCTTTCTGGCAGATTGATTGCCTGACCTTGAGAAAAGAACTGGAGCAGGTTAGCCAGCAGTTCTTTGACGGGTGGATTGTTACGGAGTGATCGCCATATCACATACTCAAAGTGATCTTGAACAAGGTTGACTAGTTTTACAGCTAAAGAGGTCTTGCCAATTCCTCCCATACCCAGTATTGTAAGCAGACGACAGCGGTCTTGTAGCGTCCAATACTGTAATTTGGCAAGCTCTTCGCTACGTCCTTTGAAGAAAGAAACATCGATAACTTCGCCCCAGTCTATTTGATTGTAGATTGTGGATTGTGGATTTTGAATTTCTCCCTCATTTCCCCTGATTAAATATTTTGTGTAGTCACTCAAAGTCAGTTGTAAACCAAAGGTTCTAAAGCAGCGTTGTAATGTGCGTTTATCTAAGCCAATATTACCTTTTAACACTTTGGAGATAGTTTTGGGGTCGAGCCCGATGCGATCACTCAAATCTTCTAAGGTATAGCGGACTCCATTGTTCTGTAACATTTCTGTTTCACGAATCTTGGTTAACAGACGCTCTAATCCCACAGAAGTGAGAACAATACCACGTTGGCGTTTTTGCTTTTCTTGGATCATCATAGTTTAATTGACAAAAACGACATTTGCTTAGTGTCGTTATGAAAGCTGTTTTATCGCTTAATCTAGCGTACGTGCTTAATTTCCTGTTTAACTTCCTGCTTAAGTTACCTATTTTCCCTGGTTTAAGATTATCACAAAGGTGATAGTGCCATTAGGAAAGCTTAGGGAAATTCTTAGCTATGGCAAAAATTGAAACTAAAACTGAACCGATGGTGATCAACTTTGGTCCCCATCATCCTGCTATGCATGGGTGCTTCCGACTGATTGTCACTTTAGACGGAGAAGATGTGATCGACTGTGAACCCGTCCTTGGCTATCTACATCGGGGCATGGAAAAAATTGCCGAGAACCGCACCAATATTCAGTATGTCCCTTACGTGAGTCGTTGGGACTACTATGGCGGAATGTTTAATGAAGCAGTCACTGTCAATGCTGTAGAGAAACTGGCAAATATTGAAATTCCTGAACGTGCCAGCTATATTCGGGTCATCATGCTAGAGCTAACCCGGATTAATAATCATTTGCTATGGTTGGGACCCTTCATATCTGATATTGGTGCACACGCCCTCTTCTTTTACACCTTGCGTGAACGCGAAATGATTTTAGACCTGTTTGAAGCTGCTACTGGCTACCGCATGGTCAACAACAATTATTTTCGTATTGGGGGTGTTGCTGCTGACCTTCCCTATGGATGGGTGGATAAGTGCGAAGATTTTTGTAATTACTTTCTACCTAAAGTTGACGAGTACGAAAAATTAATTACTGATAACCCCATTTTCCGCCGTCGAGTCGAGGGAATAGGCACACTCAGCCGCGAAGAAGCAATTAACTGGGGGATATCTGGTCCTATGCTTCGTGCTTCTGGAGTGAAGTGGGATTTGCGAAAAGTTGATCGCTACGAATGCTACGACAATTTTGATTGGGAGGTGCAGTGGGATACAGCAGGAGATTGCCTTGCTCGTTATTTAGTGCGGATGCGAGAAATGCGGGAATCAGCCAAGATTATCAAACAGGCACTTAAAGGATTACCTGGTGGTTCTTACGAGAATCTAGAAGCTAAACGTATGACATCAGATCGCAAATCAGAATGGAACGAGTTTAATTACCAATTTATTGCTAAGAAGGTTGCACCAACTTTCAAGATTCCTAAAGGCGAAGTTTATGCACGGGTCGAGTCAGGCAGAGGAGAACTCGGAGTTTATCTAGTTGGCGATGACAACGTTTTTCCTTGGCGATGGAAGATTCGCCCAGCAGATTTCAACAATCTCCAAGTTCTACCCCAATTAATACGTGGACGAAAAGTAGCTGATATTTTTGTCATCCTGGGAAGTATTGACTTGGTCATGGGTTCTGTAGACCGTTGAACTAGCTATAATTTTTGTACTTAGAACCTGATTTTGTTTACCTAAAGCAGAAGTGATGATAGACTATATTACATAACCTTTAACAAGGGGTTAGTAGGGTTAATTGTGTAAAATGATTGAGGAATTTCCCCAGAAAGGTAGTTTTTGTCCCTATTGTGGATGAAAAAACAAAAAGGGGACATTGAACATAGATATTCTGAATAAGCCTCAAGTATCTTGAGACTGTAACACTCTTCTGAGAAACAGAAATATTTCTTGAATTACATGTTGCACTAACTTCTTTATTGCAATCAAAGTCAGGCGGCAATGCAGAAATTCGCTCTAATCGTTATGTTTACGTTGTGGATATTGTACACCCTACGATTGTTGAGAATGGTGCAAGATATCAACTTACATCCATTGGGGAAGCGATCATTTTCCAAATGGATGTAAAGAAACATTTCTGTTTTTTAGAAGCAAGCGCAATGGCGGCACACCATCTGCTATGAGCGAAAGAAACAGTAAATAGGCTACCTATTAGGTGTCCTGACATCTAAAACCAAGGTTTCACTCTTTGCAGCCTTGCCTGTTTGGGAGCATGGGGACAGAGACTTTATGACTACAATATAAGTGAAGGAATAAATTAACAATTCTTTTTGAAAGTTTTACTAAATGTGGGCGACTGCTGGGCAATATACTGACCCTAGTATGGACTAGCACGAGCAGAAATACCAACAACAAGTTCTCAGAAATCTCAGGAATAAAGCTTATACTCTTGGTTTTGAACTTGTTCCAGTTTCTCAAGAAGATCAAAATACTCTATTTTCTCCAACCCTTAATACATAAGCCTCATGCAAAGTGTTTTTTCAGAGAGGGCTAAAATATTGCAATACTCTCAGAAGCCGACGTACGCAATTAAGTAACTCTCCAATACTCATAGCATGTTAGTACTGCTGTCAACAATGAAAAACAGAGGATATGAAGATAAGCAAGAAACTTCAGTCCTGGTCTGGCTGGATTCTAAGCATTATTGGAAGCGCATTCACCCTTGCTTTAATAGGGCTGAATATCTCTAACTTAACTACTCCCAACCATAAACTATCAGAACAGACAACTCTTCCCCAGAGGTTGGAAGTTGTGGCTTTGGGACGGCTAGAGCCAAAGGGAGAAGTGATTCATATTAATGGGCCGAGAGGAGAGCGGATCGCTCGGTTAGAGGTTTCGCGAGGGGACATTATTCAGTCAGGAGAAATCATCGCATACTTGGAGAGTTACGAGGAGCAAGTAGCAGAGCGTGATTACGCACTCACTCAGGTAGCAGAGGCAAAGGAGAAGCTAAAGGCATCAACTGAGTATGTCCAGACACAAATTCAAGAAGCTAAAACCCGCATTATACAAGTTGAAAGACCGGGAAACTTTGAAGTTGAAGCACAGCAAGCTACCGTACGACAACTAGAGGCTGAACTAAGACTAGCAGAGGAAGATTTGCAGCGTTCTCACAGCTTGCATACTGATGGGGCTATCTCCCAGCAATCACTGGAGCAGCAAATCAGCAAGACACAACAACTACAAGAGCAGCTGAACAATGCGAAAGCATCTCTCATCCAACTAGAAAGTGCATTGAAAGCAAACCTGAGTAATGCTCAAGCTCAACTGCGCTCACAGCAGGCAAATTTACTCTTAGCCCAGAGGCAGATAGCGTTAGGCTCTGCACAAAAGAATCTGAATTTGGCAGAAGCTCGCTTGAGACGCACTATCATTCGCGCTCCCAGAGCAGGACAAATTCTCAAAACTCTAACTTATCCAGGAGAAGCAATTGGTGACGACGGAATTTTAGAAATGGGAGATACAAGTCAGATGTATGTAGTCGCCGAAGTTTACGAATCTGATGTGGGCTTGGTGAAACTAGGTCAACCGGCGACGATTACCAGCCGCAATGGAGCATTTAGTAAAGCAATAACTGGAAAAGTGGTGGAAATTGGTTGGCAGATTTTTAAGAACAACATCCTGAGCGATGATCCAGCAGCTAATGCAGATGCACGAGTCGTGGAGGTGAGAATCCGTCTAGATGATAGTAAGCCGATCAAAGCTTTTACTAATTTGCAAGTAGATGTGAAAATCAACGTCAGATGAAAACGCCTCTTGCCTGGCTAAATTTGGTGCATAACAGAACTCGACTATTGGTGGCGATCACTGGAGTCGCCTTTGCTGTCATTCTTGTGTTTATGAATTTAGGTTTTTTAGGAGCGCTAGCAAAAACAGCCAGCATATTTTACAACCAAATCGATGCCAACATTTATCTGATGTCTTCCCAAGCTCTAGAAATTAGCACCTCCAAGCCATTTCCCATCGAGCGCATCTATCAAGCTGCAGGTATCGATGGAGTGGAGCGCACTATGCCCCTGTACGTGGGATATCTTCAGTGGCGCAACCCTCAAACCCACCTGAGTCGGGCAATGTTTGTCTTCGCCATCCATCCTAGAGACCTAGTGTTTCTCTTACCTGATTTACAGTTGCCCGAAACCCAGACTGCCCTGTTGCGTCCGAATACAGTGTTGATTGATCGGCTCTCCCGCCCAGAGTTTGGTTCCCAAACTATCGGTTTAACTACCGAAGCAAGGTCTACTAGGGGTCTTGGTAGACAGGTTCAAATTGGCGGTCAATATACTCTAGGAGGAGGATTTGTCTCCGATGGTACGCTGATTATGAGTGATCAGAATTTTCGTCGCTTCTTTGATCCCTTTCCCCTACATCAGATCAACCTGGGGTTAGTCAAACTGAAAGAGGGCGTAGATGCCCTTCAGGTAGTCCAAAAGCTTCGCCAAATCCTTCCTAAAGATGTTTTAGTAATGACACAGGATGAGATTATTGCCCGCGAGCGCAACTACTGGATCAGCGCCACCTCAACAGGCTTCATTTTCGCGATGGGGGTTGCAGTTTCCTGCATTGTTGGCGTGGTTATTATCTATCAGATTCTTTACACTGATATTTCTAACCAGCTGATTCAATACGCTACGCTCAAAGCAATGGGCTATCGCAGCCGCTACCTCTTTAGCATTGTTATCCAAGAGGCATTCATCCTGGCGGTGCTGGGCTACATCCCCGGCTTTGCTATTTCCCTCGGTCTTTATGAATTGACCCTGAGAGCTACCCATGGCAGTCTTCCTATTAGCATGGAGTTTGGACGCACAGTCTACGTTCTGCTGTTGACCGTGCTTATGTGTATTATCTCTGGTTTAATTTGCGTCCAAAAAATAATTACCGCCGATCCGGCAGAGGTGTTTAAGTGATGCTACCGCCCCGCTACACTCCCCTTGCCTGGTTCAATCTTACCCATGAAAGACACCGCCTAATCACATCAATAGCAGGGGTCTCTTTTGCCGTACTGCTAATGTTTATGTTTAAGGGGTTTGAGAATGCTCTGTACGACAGCCAGGTGCAACTACTCAAGCTGCTGAATGGGGATATAATAATCGTTAATCGGCTCAAGTACAATATGTTCGTGCCAGAGCAATTTGCCCGACGGCGACTCTACCAGGCGCAAGCTTTTGACGGCGTGGTTGCTGCCTATCCGCTCTATATCACTAACGCCGACTGGAAAAATCCGGTGACTAAAACCTTGCGCCAACTGCGGGTTATCGCCTTCAACCCGCAAGAGCCGGTATTGCCCTTACCCGGAATCGAGCAAAACCTGGAAGCCCTTAAAATGCCCTGGACGGCTCTGATTGATGATAAATCCCGATCAGAAGTGGGATCAACACAGGTAGGCATTTTCACTGAACTATCGGAGCAGCAGATTCGCCTAGTTGGTACCTTCAGTATGGGAACCGATTTTGCCTCTGCCAATGGCAACATAGTCATGAGTGATCAAAATTTTCTCCGCTATTTTGCTAATTTGGCACCAGAAAAAGATAGTCGTACTCTCAACACCGTTGATATTGGACTGCTCAAGATTGCCCCAAATGCTGATGTCAATGCTCTGGTGAAGGTGCTACGCAGGCAGTTGCCGCAAGATGTATCAGTTTGGACAAAAGCCGAGTTTGTCCAGAAAGAGCGAGATTACTGGCAAAAAAATACCAGTATTGGTTTTGTGTTTGCACTACTCACGAGCATGAGCTTTTTGGTAGGCGTGATCCTGGTGTATCAGATCCTCTATACAGATGTGGCGGAACACGGGTCGGAATATGCCACAATGAAAGCTATAGGTTACAATAACTTCTACCTACTCAGTATTCTGTTGCAGGAGTCAGTGATATTAGTATTTTTTGGGTTTATGCCAGGGTTCGCTATCAGTCTGGGGCTGTATAGCCTGACTGCCAATAGTACCGGTTTGTTGATGCAGATGACAATAGGACGAGCAATGAACATCTTGGTAGCAACATTTGTCATGTGCTTAATCTCTGGGGTGATAGCAATACGGAAAGTACAAAGCACTGACCCAGCAGAGGTGTTTGGCTCGTGAACTTCTCTTTTAATAGTTTCGATGGCGCACAATTACAATACACGGCTCTCCAGTTTGTTGTGCAGATTCGCAACCTGAATTACTACTATGGTCAGGGTGAATTACGCACGCAGGTATTGTACAACATCAATTTTGAATTAACTCCGGGACAGATTGTGATTATGACTGGACCTTCGGGTTCTGGTAAAACCACCCTTCTCAGTTTGATTGGAGCTTTACGGTCAGCCGATGAAGGCAGCTTGAAAATTCTGGGACAAGAGCTTGTTGGACTTAGTAAATCAAAAATGGTGCAGGTGCGGCGCAACATTGGCTTTATCTTCCAGGCTCATAATTTGTTTGAGTCGCTCACAGCTTCTCAAAATGTAGAAATGGCAGTTGAACTTTTGAGTAACTGGCGTAAAAAACGGAAACTGGCATTAGAGATTTTAAGCCAGCTGGGTTTGGAACACCGAGCTAACTACAAACCGAAAGCACTATCTGGTGGACAAAAACAACGGGTAGCAATTGCTCGTGCCTTAGTCAATGAACCATTACTGATTCTGGCAGATGAACCCACAGCTGCATTAGATAAAAAATCTAGTCACGAGGTAATTATGCTCATGCAAAAACTTGCCAAAGAACATGGTCGGACTATTTTGATCGTGACTCACGACAGCGGCATTATAGATGTTGCAGACCGAATTATTAACTTGGTTGATGGTCGCTTAGAGTCAGAGCCGAATGGCACGAAGATAAGCCGAAACATATATGGCACAAGAGCTTGAAATCTTTATATGGGGAAGAGCTGGCGAAGCTGTCACCAAGTGCAAACTAAACAGTTTAGTTTAAAAGCCAAGCGTAACCATAGAGGTTTATCTTTCTTCAACGCGATTTGTTGGGATATGATCAATCAACGCAAGCTTTGGGGTGATCGCCAAAACAGTGTTTGATGCGCTCACCTGATTAAAAAGGTAAAAGTGAAACAAGAGTTGTATGGTTGCACAAAAGTGTTTACGCAACAGACTTGGCGGGGCAAACGTTCATTCATATCCAAGTTGAAAGTACCGTAAGGATTGATATGCAGCCAAATCAAAGGAGACGAGGCGAAGAAAAGAAAAAGAGGGGAGGCTTTTATTGGGTATCCGCCGAGATATGGATACCGTTGGCGAATTCCCAAAACAGCTAAACTGAACCGATTAGTTCAGCAGTGAAACGATTGAGAACCTTCTGAGCAGTTTTATACCCAGTAGCTTGCTTACCTAACTTCAGTTCAGACAAAACACGGTCACGTAAAATTTCAAGTTCTCTTATCGTTGGCAATGCAACAGACTGTCTTTCGCTCTCCGTATCAGATGTTAGAGGAAACTCCGTCTCCCGTGTAATACTCGGCTGTGGTTCGTTTGACTCTGGATGAGGAGCTAAAATTTCTGAGTCTTCCCGTGTAATACAAGGGTGGTCGTTATGCCTAACAATGTGTTCTAAATAGTCAGCCCTGGTTAAACCCAAACATTCAGAGGCTATCCCTAAGCTCTTCCAGGTATCATCAGTCAGTCGCAAAGAACGTACTTCACGATAATCATCATAATGAAGCGCAAACTTTCCCTGAATATCTCGTTTCCACATAACCTCATCCGTGTATTACATCGTAAGTTTAACGGGAAATGACGATGCTTTTCCATGTAATACACGGAAGCAGACTTAAATTTTATTGATTTTTGAGCAACATTCTACTGAGTAGTATCTAGCACACATTAGTGTCAGCTAGTCTTGCAAAGTGTGAGGAGCGAGTTCTAGCCCTTGGTATCTCCTCTAACCACGCGAAAACTCGACTTAGATTAATAGCAGCCGCCGTCAGAATATGCTGTAGATGAGTTTTAGCTAACGGCGTTTTGGTAGCATCCATACAGAAACTTACGCACTTGGCTATAAAGAAGACAGAGCAAGCATTCTAGCAATCGTTAAACATTGCCTAGTTTATATCCTTTTAGGTAAAGTTAAAAAACCTTTTAACGAAAGAATAAGGGTTGTAGCTTCTTCGGGAGGTGCTGTCCAGCTTCTGTTTTAGGCAAAGTTTGTCAAGCGCGTAAGTTTCTGTACGATTGCTACCAGAACCCCGGGGATAAGTAGGCAATTGCAATCTATCACTGTCTATTCTTCTGTCAAAGCAATGGATAGGTTGTTTATTTTGTGGAAAATAAAAATAGTAATGGTGTTTATTAAAACCGTACCCAAGCTTCATATGCTAGGCGATGTTCCCAATCATACAATCAGGGGTCAGATTGCTCTTGTATGCTTTACTCATGCCACTCTCTCGGTGCTGTTTACTATTCATTCACAGCTTATACTGAGAGAGCTTTTTTACACCCTGCCTGACTTTTCAAACAACCTCTTACTATTTTGATGAGTGTTTGATGCGACGAGCCACTTAGAATTGTTATAACCAAAATTATTTAGTGCTACTAAAACTCCAAAATCAAGTTCCTGGAGAGCGATTTTTTAGGGAGATGGGGTACACAACGCGGTAAAATTACCAAATTCCAGATTCATAATCTGAATTTTGTATCAGTAACTACGCGGTTAATTAACATTTCATCATCCAGTAAATAGATACTTTTATCTGTAAATAGGATAATAGTTGATGGAATAGATGCTGAACACTTTATCGTTGCCGTCGTTTGTGTGATCACGCAAACCCAAAAACAAAAACCCCAGGATTGAAATCTGGGGACAATTCCTCACACATGTGATTATTATTACTAGTTTAGTTGTCAGGGATTAATCATTGGTGGCAATATGCCAATTTATTTTAACTAACATCAATTTAAGCAGTTTAGCTAACAAAAACTCGCCACATTTCCGCCACAGCATCACCACAGGTGTGGCGATCTAATTTTAGCGTGATGCGCCTGTAGCGCTTACTGCGTAGGCATCTCACACTTTTCTACCACAGCACCACGCCACACTAGGCCTTTCCAAAAAATAAAATTACGCCTTTTTTGCTTTGGTGTGGTGTTGTGGCGATGAGTCACCAATTTTTTTTAGATCATCTATCTTTTGCATCAAAATATAGTTCTCCCGCCTCTACCAATTCCTACAAGGCAATAATTAATTTGATATCACCTGCTTCTGTTAGCCCGTCCTTCTTCTTGATATCAGCTAATAGTTTGCCTTCCTTGGTTTTGGCGTTGTCGAAGAAGCACAGAAGCCTTTGGGCAAGCTTCGACAAAGGTTTAGTAGGCTCAATGGTAGCGAAGACAATGTTGGCAAAACATTACTTAATATTTTAAACGTAGAGAAATCACTGTTTTAGAAACTTTGGCTTTCACTGCGTTCTATCCAACCTACGGAATAATAAGGCTTTTGAGTATTAAGATATATTTCGCCGACGGTATCCTCGCTAGCTCCACGCTAGTAAGTTG
Organism: Fischerella sp. CENA71; assembly: GCA_024239075.1. Lineage (GTDB taxonomy): Bacteria > Cyanobacteriota > Cyanobacteriia > Cyanobacteriales > Nostocaceae > Pelatocladus. The sequence goes on from JANBVI010000003.1 coordinate 46,132, forward strand.
TGTTCAGGTGACAAAGTTAATCACTCGACCGGGAACGTAAACAACACGCCCAACCTCCTGATTTTTGAGATACCATTGAACTGCTTTGGTTTGTCTGGCGATCGCCATCGCTTCCTCCTTTGAAGCTTCCGGTGAAATGGTAATTGTCGTTCGAGTACGTCCATTGATCTGTACTGCGACTGTCACCTGCTCGGTAATCAAGAATTCTGGATCGAACTGGGGAAAAATTTGCTGATGAATCGAGCCTGATTCACCCAATTGCTGCCAGAGTTCTTCTGTAACATGGGGTGCAAAGGGAGCCAACATCAACAGATAGGACTTCAATTCCTCCTCTGCAATACTCGACTTTGATTGCAACATATTGAAGTAACTCATCAAGGCGGCGATCGCTGTATTGTATTTCAGCGATTGAATATCTTTGGAAATCTTGTGGATTGTTTGATGTAAACGCCGCTGTGATCCCAAATCAGGCGGATTTGGTTGCAAACTATTTTTGTGTTTGTTTGCCCATTGATACACTCGATCCAAGAATCGCCGGATACCAGCAATCCCGCGATCGGAAAAATCGCCACCTTGGTCGTATGGGCCCAAAAACATCAGGTAAGTCCGCAATGTATCTGCACCATATTCCTCGATATAGCGATCGGGATTCACCACATTACCCTTCGACTTACTCATTTTGGCACCCTGTTTAGTCAGCAATCCGTGGGCGCGGAACCGTTGAAAGGGTTCCTCAAAGGGGATATGCCCCAAATCGTGCAACACCATTGTGATGAATCGACTGTACAACAGATGAAGCACAGAATGTTCTGCGCCACCAATATACATATCCACAGGCAACCATTTAGCTGTAATTGCTGGATCGAATGGAACATCAGCGCGATCGCTTGAGGGATAGCGCAAAAAATACCAAGCAGAATCCAAAAAGTTATCAGACACATCCGTTTCTCGCCGTGCTGCACCACCACAGCAGGGACAGGTTGTATTGACGAATTCTGGAATGTCCGCCAAAGGCGAATTTCCAGTTCCTTGAGGCAACCAATTCTCAGTTTCCGGCAACTGCACTGGCAATTGCTCCTCTGGCACGGGCACTATACCGCAGCGATCGCAGTAAATAATCGGAATCGGCGGACCCCAATAGCGTTGCCGTGAGATTAACCAATCTCGCAAGTGATACTGCACTGTGCCATCTATTTCGTCACGCCCAATCCAGTTGCGTTGAGCCGTTTTGACTTTTTCTGACCAGTCCAATCGATCCAAATTGTCCAACAACCGTTGAGCATACTCGGTGATTTTGAAAAACCACTGTTCCAATTCCCGTTGAATGGCGATCGCGCTGCACCGTTCGCATTCGCCGCCAATCACCTGCTCATCAGCAAGTACTGTCTTGCAACAAGGGCACCAGTTCACCGCCGCTTTTTTACGAACGGCTAATCCAGCTTTGAACAACTGCAAGAAAATCCACTGCGTCCATTTATAATACGCGGGATCGGTGGTTTGAATTTCATGATTCCAGCAGAAACGATTGCCAATTCTTTGCAACTGCGTTTCTCGAAATCGCTTCACATTACGTGCTGTCAATTCACGGGGATGAACACCTTGCTTAATCGCAAAATTCTCGCTGTGAATGCCAAAGGCATCAAAGCCCATTGGCTCAAATACCGCTTTGCCCTGCATCGCCATGAAGCGGCCGTAGATGTCTGCTCCGGTAAAAGCATAGACATTCCCAACGTGCAAACCCTCAGCAGAGGGATAGGGGAACATCATCAAATTGTAAAAAGGCTGAGCATTTGTTGCTAAATCGACCTTATGCAGTTGGATCTGCTGCCAGATGGATTGCCATCGGGCTTCGATTGCGCGGTGGTCGTAAGTAAAAGAAGGAGGAATAGAATTGACCGGATCTCTTTGATCCGGCTTTATAGGTCCCAGTCGTGCATCATAAAATTCTCAATGCCTACTTGTAATATAACTGTAACACAAAGTATAGAGTTTGTTGCCAAATTCTACCTGCGGAAGTACCCGCATCTTAGTTTTCTGAGATTGGCTACAATGAGAATTTAGATATTACGGAAAATCAGCGGTAAAAACCGTTCCATCTAGATTCCTTAACTGCTGACAGGCAATGTTGGGTGTCAATTTAACTCAAAAACGAAGGTTTAGCAGATTTAATTTGTCAGTATATTGGAACCGAAAATATCGAAATAAACAGGAACCAGAACCTTGGTAACCATTAAATTGGTGCATCTCACTCTTATTCAAGCTGTTTAATATTTAGATACGTTCACCCTGGCTCTTATCCTGGAACAGCAGGAACTTCTCGGAGCAAGTCGGGTTCGTTGTGTACAAATGTAATTTGCAATGTTCCTACTAGCTCTTTCTCCTTCAGCGCCGAGTCATTAGCAGACATGAGTTGGGACAAGCTCTCTTGGCTCAAATGCAACCCTGTCTGTTGGAGAAATATAGCCAATTTTTCCAAGTTGGCGCTTGGTACTTCAAAGTTGATGCAGATTAAGATATTCGAGTATAAGTGAAAATCAGTAATCCAAGCTCCTGCTTTGTTAATCGCTTCACTTACACGAGCAGTCATTCCAATCCGTTCTGCTTTTGTAAACCCATCTAGGCGTAGAAACTTTTGCTCAAACATAAGTTACCTCCCAAGTGAATTAGGTTTAATTCTGTTCAAGAAATTACCATCTGGCTCAAGTCAGCAGGGGTAAGGTGAGAGTGCAACACTTCCCCATCACGAAACCAGATGATACGTTGGGTTTGGCGGGCAACTTCAGGCTCATGAGTTACCATTACTACTGTGATACCAGTAGCATTGAGATCGCCGAAGATATTTAATACTTCTTGAGTTGTGTGCGAATCAAGGGCACCCGTTGGTTCATCCGCTAACAGTAATACAGGACGGTTAACAATAGCGCGAGCGATCGCTACTCGTTGCTGTTGTCCGCCAGATAATTGAGTGGGTTTGTTATTCAAACGTTTTTCCAAACCCACCCGCTTCAAGGCTTCGGTGGCTCTTTGGTGTCTTTCATTAGCTTTGACACCAGCATATACCATCGGCAACATGACATTTTCTAGTGCCGTTAATTGGCGTAAAAGGTGGAATTGTTGGAAGACAAAGCCAATTTTTTTGTTCCGAATATGTGCTAATTGAGCATTATCTATCTGTGCCACATCGATGTTATCTAAGTAATAACTTCCTGATGTGGGACGATCTAGACAGCCAATAATATTCATAGCTGTAGATTTACCAGAACCAGATGGCCCCATAATCGAGCAATATTCACCTTGATAAATAGTTAAATTGACATTATTTTGGGCTTTTACTTCTGTTTCGCCACTGCCATAAACTTTAAAGATATTTTCTAAGCGAATTATCCCTGGCGGTTCAATATTGAATTGAGTATTTTGGATTTGAAATTGAGTATCCATTCTACTTTCTGCCTTCTGCATACTTAAGCACTTCTTAAAGCCACAATCGGATCAAGTTTGGCAGCACGACGAGCTGGCACAACGCCAAAGAATAAACCTATACCGCCAGAAATGCCCACTGTCATAGCAATTGCCACATGAGAAATTCCCGCTTCTAATGGTGTTAAAGCACCTAAGAGCAAAATTCCACCACCACTAATAGCTGTACCAATTAACCCACCTGCGGCGGAGAGAATGATTGCCTCAATCATGAACTGGAGGAGAATATCTTGCTCGGTTGCGCCGATCGCTTTTCGTAATCCAATTTCTTGGGTGCGTTCAGTTACGGAGACAAGCATGATATTCATGATACCAATGCCGCCCACAATCAAAGAAATAGCCGCGATCGCTGCCAACATAATTGTTAATCCACCAGTGATTTGACCAACTGTTTGTAAAATCTCTTTTTGGGAGTTGATAGTAAAATCATCTTCACCAGTGATTTTGTGCCGTAAGCGTAGTAAATTAGTAATTTGAAACTGGGCAGCATCTACACTCTGGGCGTTACGAGCTGAAGCAGCCATGTAATCGAGCGATATACCATAGGGAGAATTTCTACCGATAATGCGGTTGGCTGCGGTAGTAACTGGTATCAAAGCCGCCTCATCATAGTTGGTTCCGATACTAGAGCCTTTGCCTTTGAATACGCCAATGACTTGAAAACTACTATTTTTAATTCGCAATTGTTCGCCGATTGGGTTGAGATTACCAAATAATCGTTGTGCTAAATCTTCACCCAGAACAGTGACTTGGTTTTGACGCTTGATATCTATGTCTGTAAAAAATCGCCCTTGGGCAATTTTAAAGTCTCGCACTTGGGGAAAGCTAGGAGTTGTACCAATGATGCTGGCATTAGTGTTGCGATTTAAGTAATTAACTGACTGTCTGCCATTGAGTTCCGGTGCAACTCCTGCTATTGATGGCACTTGAGCAGCGATCGCAACAGCATCTGCTAAGACTAAATTCTTGGAGATATCGGTACTAATGCGTCGAGTTTCTTGATTACCTGGAATAATAAAGAGAACGTTGGGGCCTAAAGACTCTAATTGCTGATTGACAAACTTTTGCCCTGCTTCACCAACACCAATCATGGCAATCACTGAAGCATTACCAATAATAATACCTAACATTGTCAAGGCACTACGTAATCTATTAGCTAACAGGGTTTGTCCTGCCATTTGCATACTTTCTAAGAAATTCATTGTTGTTTTTTCGCCTGTTGACGTTGATAGTCTTGGGGTGGATTTAAAAATATGCGATCGCCTACGTTGACTCCTGATAAAATCTGCGTTTGGTCTTTGACTTGCGCTCCAATTGTGACAGGACGAAACAAAGGTTGATTTTTGGCATCTGGCACTAAGACCCCTGTTTCTCCTTTTTCTGTAACAATCGCTACTGTTTGTACTAGTAGCACACCATTAACTTTGTCCCCCAAAAAGGTCAAATCCACATTGAAACCAGAGCGCAATACTTCTATACTAGTATCTATAGCTACACGAACTTGAAATAATGTCACGCCTTCTTCCTTAACAGCTTCAGGAGCAATGAGGCGAACACGGCCTTTAAATACTCGATCGGGATAGGCATCGGTAGTAATTTCTACTGGCTGTCCTACTTTGATTCTGCCAATATCGGCTTCTGGAACTTGCGCCAGCACTTCTAAACCTTTGGCTAAGGCAACTATCGAACTAGAAGTAGCCGAAGCACTAGAAGAAGCAGAAGTAGATGGTGCTACATAAGCGCCGTTATTAGCATATTTCTGCGTCACAATTCCGGCAAAGGGAGCGCGGATGATCGTATCTTGCAATTGAACTTGTGCTGCTTTTAGTTGTGCTTCTTGAGCAGCTACAGACGCTTGGCGTTGAGCAATGATTTCGGGACGAGTGCCATTTTCTAAAAGCCGCAGTGTAGCCTGTGCTTCTGAAACGGCGGCTTTTCGTTGGGCGATTTCTTCGGGACGAGAACCATTACGCAACCTTGCCAGTTCTTGTCTTGCACCTTGTAGGCTTGCTTGGACTTGTTCGAGATTATCTTTGGCATTACGTTCTTCAGTCAACGCTTCATCTAAATAATCACGAGACACCGCGCCTTGGGATGCAGGGTATTGTCTGCGCTTCACCCGTTGAGCCGCCAGTTCCAACCGCGATTTGGCTTGTTGCAATTGTGCCTGAAATTGATTTACCTGAGCCTCAGCTTTAGCAATGTCTTCTTGACGACTTCCCGCCCGTGCTTGCCCTAATTGGGCTTGGGCTTGTGCCAATCGCGCACGAGCTTGGGCGATTTCTTGAGGAAGACTACCAGCTTGGACTTCAGCAAGTTGTGCCTTAGCTTGTGCTAAGTTGCTTTGGTTTTGGAGAACTTGCTCCCGCACATTGGCACTATCCATAACCGCAATAATTTGTCCAGCACGCACGCGATCGCCTTGTTCTACTTTTAACTGAGTGACAATTCCAGGCTGTTTGGGGCTAATATTGACACTTTGAACTGGTACGACCTTGCCACTGGCAGCAATCCGTAAAGTCACATTTTTGGCTTCTACTGGGACAGTAAGTGCTACAATGTCTTCTTGGCTTATTCCCTGATTTACAAGGGTATATGTCGTACCTGTACCAACAACTAAAACACCTGCGGCTAGTCCCCATAGCCAGCGATAGGAATACTTAATTTTACCAATTACAGGAATTGTTGAATATGTGGTCATAACAGAAGCCTTTTAAGATGATTAAGATGGCTTTGCTTGTCTGAATGTCATGACCGAATCATAAAGTCAGGCATTTTATTCTTGCTTCCCACAATTGATTGACTCGTTTGACTCACCCGATTGGATGAATCGGTTGGGTGAGATAACCTGTTACATCATTTGGGTGGAGCGAGTAAAAAATTGTAATTTATATAATCAAGTTCGTTCTAGCGATTCTATTTAATTTGTCAGAATTCTTGGTGTTCAAATTCCCAATTTTTTTTAAATGTTGGGATTTAGTTGCTCGGAAATATTTTAAGACTGCTATTTACCTATCTTGAAAAATAATATGACACTTATGAGAAATTAAAAAGTTTTATATTTTATAATATTGAGCTAATCTTTGTTAATTAGATATTTAATCCAGGTGTAAATGAATAATGAAAAGCAAATTCATATCGTTAGCCATTAAAAAATTATGATTCGATTAATTAAACGGATTATTAGCAAAATTGCACCTAATCCTGTAATTATTACGTCAGAATTTTTGGCGTGGCGGCAGCAATTCCTCTATAGTCGCATTCGTTTACTTGCTTGGGTTGTTCTCATTGTTTTGGTAATTGTAACGATTTTCCATCTCACCATTGCAATTCCTAGCTTAAATGTGTCAGGCGATCCTAAACTTGAATTTGATGGCAAACGAATGCGTGAATATTTAGAAGATGCTGTTACTCAAATTTTAAGTGTTGGCATTGGCTTATTATTAGCTAAATCTAATATATTCCAGAAGTCTCCACAACGAATGTTTCTGCTGTTGAGTGCATTGGTGCTGATGCCGTCTCAAATTATTGCCACCTTTCGAGGGCAAGCGACTTTTGATGAAGATATGTGGATTTTATTTTATGCAATTCAAGCTATTTTAATTCCTGTGTATTGGCGATCGCATCTCATATCGCAAGTGACTGTGATTGGTTATTTTGCAATTGCGATGCTGTTGGGTTGGCGTGATCCGCATGTGATTGTCCCTGCTGCCTATGCTTTGGGCATATTCTATACAATACTAATTTGCTTGGTAGCCGATGTGGGCGTATTTTTATATGAGCGTTCGCTGCAACGTGAATTTGAATTACGTCAACAACTACGGGTTTTTCTCCACGCCGTATCTCACGATTTACGCAATCCAGTTATCGGGATGGTGATGACCTTAAAGACGTTTTGGCATTCTGAGCAAGGCACAGCGCAGATTCCGCAAGAATTACTCAAGCACATGATTGACAGTGGCGATAGACAAGTTGCTTTAATAAACTCACTGTTAGAGGCACACGAAACCGAAGTACATGGGATTGTGCTACATTACCAAGGCGTGAAGCTGCATGATTTAGTGCAATCTGTGATTAACGATTTACAACCTTTTATTCAGCAAGCAAATGCCACAGTCACAAATACAATTCCGACTGATTTACCTTTCATAAATGCTGATGCCTTACACTTACGGCAAGTGTATGAAAATTTACTTATAAATGCACTGCGTTATAACCGACCGGGAGTTAGCCTGATATTAAATGCTATGGGAGAAAAGTCCAAAAATCAAATCTATTGCACCGTTCAAGATGATGGTGTAGGGATGACACAACAGCAGTGCGATCGCTTATTTGAGCTTTACACTCGTGGCCCTAATAATCGCCAATCCCTCGGTTTAGGTTTAGGACTTTACATCTGTCGGCAAATTATCACGGCTCATGGCGGCAAGATTGGAGCGATTAGTAGTCCAAGTAATGGTGCAACCTTCTGGTTTACTCTCCCCGTACAGCAATTTTCAGTGTAATCACGATATTAAGCCTGACCGCAATGCAACCACAGCTGCTTGTACCCGGTCATTTACCAGCAACTTATTCATAATTCCGCGCACATAGGTTTTGACTGTATGCTCACTCAGGTATAAGGCTTTGGCAATTTCTGGATTACTGTAGCCTTCAACGATATAATGCAACACTTCTAGTTCTCTGTCTGATAATGTTCCAGGGGGAATAGACTGAGTAGTTGTAGACGCAGGTGCAACAGGTTTGAGTTGCTCAACTACAGTTTTTGCTACTTGAGCATCTAAATATGTAGCTCCTTGATAAACAACATCAATTGCCTTGACTAATTGTTCTGCACTAGTTCCTTTAACACAGTAGCCATCAGCACCGCTAGAAAGTGCAGCCACTACCTCAGTTTGCGAGGTATGCGAGGTGAGCATGACAATTTTTACATTAGGTAGAACCTTCTTAATTTCTTGTGTAGCTGCAATTCCATCCATGTGTGGCATTCCGACATCCATCACCACTACATCAGGCTGGAGTGCGATCGCTGCCTCTACGCCTAAATACCCGTCCTCTACTATACTCACAATCTCAAGCTGAGGATAAGTGGAGAGTGTATGTTTTAACCCAATCCGCATCATTGGGTCATCTTCAACAATTAAAATTCGCAGCATTAATCGCTCAAGTTCTTCACTTATGGATTGTTTGTTAATCCTATTAGGAATCATGTCTAGTTGTAAACTACGGTGTATACATAAGTGTGATTTGAATCATAATTGTGCCAAACAGACACTTCGCTACTATTGAGCCTAATAGGGAATTAAATTTAAATCAATTGCTATCTTGAAACTTTTTAATCTGCGATTGTCTCCCCTAGTTCTCCCCTATTTCTCCTTACTCTAATAATCATGAAATCGGATGTAAAAAAACAAGTTACCTTCGATTATAACCAACACACTTCCACTAAAAATAGGTCAATACAATGTCACAAAAAGATATTATCCGTGCTTGGAAAGATGAAGATTTCCGCAATAGCTTAACTGAAGAACAACTCTCGCAGTTACCTGAAAATCCTGCTGGAATTCTGGAACTAGAAGATGAAGAGATGAAAAATATCAGCGGCGGTGCAGTCTCTACCAGCGATATTTATTGCTGGTATTGGTCTTACTTCACACGATAGTCTGTACAGGAGATTTAGGATTGGGTGATTAGGGACTAGTACACAGGGACAATATCTCACATTAGGACAAAAGTGTAACCTCACTATTTCCTAGCGTAATTCACAGTATGGATGAGTCTCACCACAAAAACTTTTCTAATCTGCAATTGTCTCCCCTAGTTTTCCCCTATTTATCCTTACTCTAATAATTATGAAATCGGATGTAACAAAAAACAAGTTACCTTAGATTTAAACCAAAAAATCTTTCAGCAAAAAGAGGTCACTACAATGTCGCAACAAGATATTATCCGTGCTTGGAAAGATGAAGATTTCCGCAATAGCTTAACTGAAGAACAACTCTCACAGTTACCTGAAAATCCTGCTGGAATTCTGGAACTAGAAGATGAGGAGATGAAAGACATCAGCGGTGGTCGCTATGTGGATTCTAATATCACCTGCGATATTTATTGCTGGTATTGGTCTTACTTCACGCGATAGTTTGTCAAGGAAGTTGAGGATTGGGTTACTAGGAACTGAGTACTAGGAACTCGTGACTAGAAACTGTGAAGGAAGCAGGGGAAAAGGTGCTCTTTGCATAGGGAAATTTATCCCTTTCTGCTCCCCGCTCCTCAGCTCCAATACCCAATACTCTTTAACCCACGCTAATTAATAGTCTTAACCCGGTTCGCTCGCTATTGCCAGAAAATTAGTCTCATGGATCGAACACATTTTCAAGCCCCTGATTGGTATCGTGCGACTTCTTTAAAGGAAAGAACCGCTTCATTACCAGTTATAGGAGAGAAGGATGAATTTCTTACGGATCTAGCTCAACGTAAAATTCAAAAATGGCAGTCCCAATCTCCTTTTAATGAAGGTTCATTTTTTGCTCAACGGCTATCGCTCGATAACTTAACTGAAGCTGAACTTCTTTACATTTTAAGCGAATCGAGCGAATCAGTAAAAGCTCGTCTCTCTAAAGCACCTACTTGGTTGACAGAGTTGGAACAAGCCTTCTCTAATTATAGTTCTAGCGATGTGTTAACTCGGATAAATTTAGATTCAAAACTAATAGAATCAGATTTTTTATACGCGATCGCACCCATAATTCATCAAGCACTAGAGAGATTAGATAAAGAAGTTAAAAATTTGCTCGAAATCGGGCATGAGTTGCCTTTCGATCCTCAAAAAATCGGACTTATATTAATAGCTGATTTACCAGAAAAGCTAGTTTCGATGTTGAGCCGCACGATGGTTTTAGAACTTAACGTCGCGCGTCTTCAAGGTGTGTTAAAAAATAAGACATCGAAAGAACGGTTTCAGAGCTTTATAGAACGCCTAAAACAACCAGAAATCGCTCTCACTATCTTCCAAGAATATCCAATATTAGCACGTCAATTAATGATTGTCGTTAATCATTGGCTCAAAAATAGCTTAGAGTTTATCCAACATCTATGCACCGATTGGGAGGAGATGAGCAATACATTTAATCAAGGAAAATCTCCAGGTTTGCTAGTCGCTGTGGAAGCAGGAGCAGGGGATAGCCATCGCGGTGGGCGATCGGTCATGATCGCTAGATTTGAATCGGGGTTAAAGTTAGTATACAAACCAAAAAATCTCGGTGTTGACGTACACTTTCAACAACTCCTTGCTTGGCTGAATGAACGGGGCAACCATCCCCCTTTTCAACTCTTAAAAATTCTTAATCGTAGCGATTATGGCTGGGTTGAATTTATAGAACCAAGCAGCTGTACTAGTGTAGAGCAAATAGAAGGTTTCTATAAGCGACAAGGCGGATATTTAGCTTTATTCTATGCTTTAGAAGCGACTGATTTTCATCACGAAAACCTGATCGCCGCAGGTGAGTACCCGATAATGATCGATTTAGAAGCTCTCTTCCATCCTTATAAGAGTGAACTAGATAGCTCTCAATCGACAACCCTTGCTACTCATCAAATCGCTTACTCGGTTTTACGGGTGGGTTTGCTCCCTCGGAAAACCTGGGGTAACCAGGAGTCAGAAGGCATTGATATTAGTGGATTAGGTGGATTACCCGGACAACTTATCCCCAGAGGAGTGTCTTCTTGGGAAGGTAAGGGGACTGATGAAATGCGGCTAACCCGCGAACAAGTAGAACTACCTATCGCTAAAAATCTTCCTACCCTTGATGGTAAACTCGTTAATGTTCTCGACTATACTGAATCTATTATTGCCGGGTTTACCTCGATCTATCAACTCTTAGTCGAGCATCGAGATGAACTCCTCGGCTCAGATAGCCCTTTAACGCGTTTCGCAGATGATGAAGTGCGTGTCATTTTGCGTAACACAGCTACCTACGCAAAGATGCTCTGGGAAAGTTATCATCCCGATTTTTTACGGGATGCTTTAGATCGGGAGCGACTTTTTGATCGCCTCTGGATTGACGTTAAACATCGCCCGGAGATAGAGAAAATAATCGCCGCCGAACAGCAGGATTTGCGGCAAGGAGATATTCCCATCTTCACGACTCGGCCGATATCTTGCGATCTGTATACCAGCACAAACCAGTCAATTCCCGACTTTTTTACTAGATCTGGCATGAGCATTGTCCGGGAACGTCTCCAGCAACTCGATCGCCAGGACATGAATCGCCAGATTTGGTTTATCCGTGCCTCTCTTGCTACCTCGGCACTCACAGCCAAGCAACCTGAACTAGAAAAGGGAGAACCACCCCGCCTGATTTTGACAGGGGAAGATAGGGAGATTGGAGGAAAGAAAAATAGGGAGCAGCTTTTATCTGGTGCGATCGCGATCGGCGATCGCCTCGAAGAACTGGCACTGCGCGGAGAAGATGACGCGACGTGGCTAGGGTTAAACTCGATGGGCGAGAAGCAGTGGTCTATCCTTCCGTTGAAAATCGATCTCTACGACGGCATCTCAGGTATTGTATTGTTTCTCGCTTATTTGGGTGAGCTTACAGGGGAGAAACGCTACACAAATTTAGCAGAAGCAGCCTTAAGAACGGTACAAGGACAAATCGAGCGAGATAAAGGCTTGATTGAGTCAATTGGTGCTTTTAACGGTCTTGGTGGGATGATTTACACCCTGACCCATTTAGGAAGTTTATGGAATAAGCCATCCTTACTGTCTGAAGCACAAGCACTTGCCGAACTGCTTCCCTCCCTGATCGCGAAAGATGAACAGTTAGACATCATAGCGGGAGCGGCAGGATGTATTGCAGGGTTGATCGCTCTTCATCGCTGTCAACCTGACGAGAGGATTTTAGCACTGGCACGGCAATGTGGGGAACACTTGGTGAGCCAAGCAATCCCTAGAAAGCAGGGAAGAGCTTGGGTGATAAAAAAAGGAAGCTCCGAACCTTTAAGTGGCTTTTCTCATGGAGCGGCGGGTATTGCTTGGGCATTATTGGAACTTGCCGCTTTGACAGGAGAACGTGATTTTTACCAAGCTGCGTTGGATGGGATTAGCTATGAGCGAAGTCTGTTTTACCCAGAATTGAGCAATTGGCTCGACTTACGAGAAACGGAAACCAAAGATGAGTCAAAGGCGCACTACTGCATGACTGCTTGGTGTCATGGTGCGCCAGGTATCGGCTTGGCAAGGCTACGTTGTCTCCCTTATATAGACGATTTGGCAATTCGAGCCGAGATTAATACGGCTATCAAAACAACCTTAGAGCAGGGATTTGGCTTCAATCACTCCCTCTGTCACGGCGATTTAGGCAACCTAGAACTAATTCTGCAAGCGAGTTCTATCCTGCAAGATGCTCAATATCAAACTCAACTGGATCGCTTGACGACACTCATCCTCGACAGGATAGACCAGCAAGGCTGGGTTTGCGGTGTTCCCTTGGGGGTAGAAACACCTGGGTTAATGACTGGACTTGCAGGTATAGGTTATGGATTGCTACGGCTGGCGGAACCAGAAAAGATTCCCTCCGTGCTGATACTAGAACCTCCTAAACTCAGCTAAAACACGTCTAAGAGCGCACATTTACTTGTTATGGTCGTCAAGAGTCACCCCTCCGCTTAATTCAAAATTATCAATTCAAAATTCACGCATTAAGATTCTTTTTTTGAATTTTGAGAGAAGTTGGAGCGGAGGTTTCCTCCGTACTCTACGAGAAGCCGCGCATAGACGCCTTGCGGCTTCCGGTTAGGGTAGCGCGTCTACGCGCAGCGTCTTTGGTGGAGGAGACTCCAATCTTCGGTGATTTTGAATTGGTATTATCTCCCCTAGTTCTCCCCGATATTTTCCTACTCTTACTAGTTATCACACTAGTCCTTTAGCGGCTCTAGGCGCTGGAGAAGCACAATGCAACTAAAACAAAGTAAAATTTTCCGTCAAGAAGCTCTTGACCGCCTATCTTCACCAGAAAAACTAGATCAGGCAATACAAGTTGTCAAGCCCCAAGCATGGTTATCTTTATCTGCTCTGGGCTTTTTAGTTGCAGTTGGAGCGTTGTGGAGTGTGTTTGGCAGAATTCCTTTGACTGTCACAGGGCAAGGAATTTTGATTCGTCCCCGCCATGTAGTACAATTTCAATCTCCTAGTTCTGGTCAATTGCTTACCTTGAAGGTCAAGCCAGGGGATGTGGTGAAAAAAGGTGACGTACTGGGTATTATTGACCAATCTGCCTTGAAGCAGCAATTGCAACAAGAGCAAACCAAGTTACAACAATTACAAACTCAAAATGACGAGATTGATCAGCTCAAACAGCAGCTAATTGACCAACAAGTTCGAATCTTACAACAGCAGCGAATAGATTTAGAAAATACTTTACAACGAGAACAAGTAACACCCAAATTAAGAGACCAAACACTGACTTCAATAGTACAAAAACGTCAAAACTTACAGCAAAAAAAACAACAATTAATTTATTTAGTTAAAACTTTACAAAAACAATTTGAAAATAGACGTGATCTTTTCCAAGAACGTGTTATTAGTCAAGACTTATTAGTACAGTCAGAAGAGCAATATTTTAATACACAAGCACAACTTCTAGATATTGAAAGTCAATTAAAAGAACTTGATATTCAAACAACTAATACCCAACGGGATTATCTGCAAAATCTTAATAAAAGTGATGAGATTAAAACTAAAATTAAGGATATAAAAACTCAAGAAGTAAAACTAATCGCACAATATCGCCAAGAATCCATCGACAAAATAAATCAAATTCGAGAGACTAAGCATCGCATTGACCAATTAGCACTGCAATTAGTGCAAGAAAGTAGAATTATCAGTAAATACGATGGTCAAATTCTAGAAGTCAGTACTGTTCCAGGTCAAATTGTTAATTCTGGAACTCGTTTGGGAGTCATTGAAGCAGAAGACCCCAAAACCAAACTCATGAGTCTTGTTTACTTTGCCAATAAAGATGGTAAACAAATTAAGCCAGGGATGTCTGTACAGGTGACTCCCAGTTTTGCCAAACGCGAAAAAGAGGGTGGTATAGTTGGGATAATTCAGAATATTTCTGCTTTCCCTGTAAGTACACAAGATATCGCAGCAATTGTTGGGAATCAAGAAATTGCAGACAGCCTTGCAGGAAAAGGTGAAGGTCGAGTTCAAGCTTTTGTGCAATTACAAGAAGATGCAACTACATCAAGTGGTTATAAATGGTCATCTTCACTAGGACCAAATCTGAAAATCTCCTCTGGTACAACTACATCCGTACAAGTGAAAGTAGACGAAGTCGCACCTATTTCTTACATTATTCCTTTACTGCGTTCTTGGACGGGTATTTATTAAGTCGCAGGTAAGAATTCAGGAGTCAGAATTCAGAAGATTTTTTTCTGCAATGTCAACTTATCTTTAATTAAATTAACAACTAAGATTTATAGCATTGAAGGTTGTTATCTCCCCTACTTCTCCCCGATTAGGAGTTAAATTACAGCAATAGATTAACTCACTATAAATATTTATTTATAAAATTTCATAAAATATGCGATTTTCTCTGATATCCAATCTATCCCACCACATGAAAATTCGTCGTGTCCGCACTCCTACTGTTTTACAAATGGAAGCGGTGGAATGCGGTGCTGCTTCTCTAGGAATTATTCTTAGCTATTATGGTTGCATTGTACCTTTGGCTAAACTGCGGGAAGAATGTGGTGTTTCACGAGATGGAAGCAAAGCGTTTAATATTCTCAAGGCTGCCCAAA
Source organism: Fischerella sp. CENA71 (assembly GCA_024239075.1). GTDB lineage: Bacteria > Cyanobacteriota > Cyanobacteriia > Cyanobacteriales > Nostocaceae > Pelatocladus. Next base: position 61,414 of record JANBVI010000003.1, read on the forward strand.
ATTATGGTTTAAATGCTAAAGGTTTAAAAGTACCTCTGGAAAAGTTAAAAGCTATTCATCTTCCATATATTGTTTTTTGGAATTTTAGTCATTTTCTTGTCGTTGAAGGATTTGGAAATAAGCGAGTCTATCTTAATGACCCAGCGTCAGGTCGGCGAAGTGTTTCTCTCGATGAGTTTGACCAAGGATATACAGGTGTCGTTCTGCGAATGGAACCAGGGTCAAATTTTCAAAAGGGAGGCAAAAAAAGTCATATTATTTCTGCTTTAACTGCACGCTTAAAAAACTCGTGGGGTACTATTCTATTTTGCTTGTTTGCTGGGTTACTTTTGACAATTCCCCGGTTAGCAGTACCTGCATTTTCTCAGGTGTTTATTGACGAAATTTTAGTTCAAAACCGTCAAGAATGGTTGCGTCCGTTGTTGCTAGGAATGATAATCACTGGTATATTGCGGGCGTTACTTGCGAGATTGCGGCTGACTTATCTGCGGCGATTGATGGTGAAGTTATCGGTGAGTATGTCAGGACAGTTTCTCTGGCATACTCTGCGTTTACCTGTTGGGTTTTATGATCAACGTTATGCAGGGGAAATCAGCAGTCGCGTTCAGATTAATGATTCAGTTGCAGAGATCCTCTCAGGACGTTTGGCGACAACAGTGATTGATTCGGTAATGATGGTTTTATATCTGATAATCATGATTCAGTACAACTTGGTACTGAGTGCGATCGCAGTTTGTTTTGCTGCTATTAATATCATTGCCCTACAATTATTATCCCAAGCTCGTGTTGATACTAACTTACGGCTAGCGCAGGAATATGGCAAGGTATCTGGTGTTACTGTTGCTGGTATCCAAACTATAGAAACCGTTAAAGCTTCTGGTCTAGAAGCTGATTTGTTTTCTCGGTTTGCAGGTTACTATGCTAAAGTACTCAATACCCAGCAAGAATTAGGTTTACAAACTCAAATTCTCACCACATTACCGACAATTTTAACTGCCCTCGCAACAGCTTCTATTTTGGTTGTTGGTGGTTTAGAGGTAATGAACGGCAAACTTAGTATTGGGATGCTAGTTGCCTATCAAACTTTAACGCAGAGTTTTCTAGAACCAGTTAACAGCCTAGTCAATTTCGGTAGTACTCTACAAGAGTTAGAAGCTGACTTAAACCGTCTCGATGATGTCTTGCAAAATCCAATTGATTCTGAAGCGCAGAGACAAGAGGACAGAGGGACGCGGCGACGCGGCGACGCGGAGAATCTATCAAAAACATTCTCCGCGTCTCCCAGTCTCCCCGTCCCCGCGTCTTTACATCTTCCCCTTTCTTCTAAATTGCAAGGTTATGTAGAGTTGCGAAATGTCACCTTTGGTTATAGTCGCTTAGAACCTCCGTTAATCGAAAATTTGAGCTTGACTATTCAACCAGGACAACGAGTCGCATTTGTGGGTAAGAGTGGTTCTGGCAAGTCTACTATCGCTAAATTAATTTGCGGTCTTTATGAACCTTGGGACGGGGAAATATATTTTGATGGTATTCCCCGCAAACAAATACCGCGTTCTGTGCTGGCTAACTCTTTGGCGATGGTTGAACAGGATATCTTTTTATTTGCTGGGACGGTACGAGATAACATTACGCTTTGGGATCAAACTGTACCAGCAGCAGATTTAGTGCAAGCTTGCCAAGATGCAGCCATTAATGACCTGATTTTATCAATGCCAAAACAGTATGATGCCGAACTCATTGAAGCAGGGATGAATATTAGTGGTGGTCAACGCCAGCGTTTAGAAATTGCTCGTGCTTTGGTAAAAAATCCCGCAGTGTTAGTGCTGGATGAAGCAACCAGCGCCCTTGACCCCGAAACTGAGTTAATAATCGATCAAAATCTCCGACGACGGGGTTGTTCATGTATCGTTGTCGCCCATCGCCTCAGTACAATTCGTGATAGCCATGAAATTATTGTACTGGAGGGGGGCAAAATCGTCCAACGAGGTAGCCATGAGGAATTGTGGCGACAAGGCGGCACATATGTTTGTTTGATTAAGACACAAGAGGCTTAGAACATCAATGTTGTACACTCAGGTGAATCATTCTGTACGACTATACGGCATGAAGGTTAATGAAACATTGTTGCTAGATAATCCAGAAACATTATGGGTAGTCCAGTCTGGAAAACTGGCATTGTTTGCCACTACAGTCAAGGATGGTATAGTCAAGGATGGTTCAGTAGCAGGTCATCGTCGTTACCTGTTTAGTGTCAACACTAATGAAGCTTTATTTGGTACAGTGCCATTAGGAAATTGGGTATTTCAAGCAATAGCCGTAGAACCTACAAAATTAATTCAGTTACCAATTAGTGAGTTAGAACAGCGCATCGTCGCAGCTGAACCTGAAGCGATTACACTTGTAGAAAATTGGATATACAATCTGGGTCAAGCTGTTAAGCAGCAACAAACAGTCTTGACTATGCCATTAAACCTTAATCAAACAAAATTTGAACGCAGTTTTTCACTATCGCCGAATGAGGAACTGCAAATAAGGCAAAAAGCTGTTTTTTGGGTAAAATTTGAGCAAGGTAACGCTCGCTGGTTGGGAATTAAAGAACTCATTTTGAATTCTACCTCCCCAGCTTGTCCACTCACAGCAGGTCTGTGGTTGGAAGCAGAAGATACATCTGTGGGAATGATGTTATCTACTGTTGAGTTAGAACCAGCCCAACTGCAAGCGGGTTTAGCAAGCTTACATACTTATTTATTTTTTTACTTCAGTTTGCTACTCAATCAAGAAGCAGAGGCAGAACATCGCAGATTTCAAGAACGCGAACAATTAAATCAGCAAGTCGTCGCAGGGGCGCTGGGAGAACTGGCGGCTGCATTGCAGCCAGAGCAAGAGGCTGTATTTTTTCAAGAAGGACCGCCTTTGTTAGTGGCGATGGGAGCAATTGGACGAGTGTTGGGAATTACCATTCATCCAGCAAGCACAGATGATCACCACAATACCAAAGACCCGGTGACAGCGATCGCCTGCGCATCTCAAATACGTACCCGTTGCATCACTTTAGCAGATGATTGGTGGCATCGGGAACATGGTCCCCTACTGGCTTTTACCCAGTGGGAAAAGCGTCCAGTTGCTTTGTTACCGATAAGAGGTAAGGGTTATGAGCTATTTGACCCGACTTCACAGACACGCACATTTGTCACCAAATCTGTATCCAAAACACTATCACCGCAAGCTTACGTTATTTATCGACCGTTACCCCAAGTTATCAACAACGCCATTGATTTGCTGAGGTTTGGCACTAAGGGGATTGAAAAAGACATTGCCAGTATTTTCTTTTTGGGAATAATTGGCACACTACTGGGAATGATTACCCCACAAGCCACAGCAATTTTAGTGAATCAGGCTATCCCTGATAGCGATCGCTCTTCATTGTGGCAGATTGGGTTGGTATTGTTGGCAATGGCTTTTGCACAGTTAGCTTTTAGCATTGCTCAAAGCATTGTCACTCTTAGGGTGCAAAGTCTCACTGATAGCACATTACAGCCTGCACTTTGGGATCGGTTGCTCAGATTAAGCCCGGCTTTTTTTCGACAATATACTTCTGGCGATTTAGTCCGACGTGTTATGTCAGTCAAGGCGATTCAGCAAAAGCTCAATGGTGCTACCCAAAGAACTTTGTTAAGTGGTATCTTTGCTTTATTCAATTTGATACTAATGTTTGTTTACAGCTGGCAACTAGCTCTTGTGGGAATGGGTTTAGGATTATTAGCCAGCATTATCACTCTTATTTCTAGCTTTTTCTTAGTTAAGAAATCGCGACAACAACAAGAAGTAGATGGGGCAATTTATGGACTAACCATTCAGTTAATTAATGGTGTAACTAAACTGCGGGTGGCTATGGCTGAAGAACGAGCCTTTGCTGCTTGGGCAAAAAAGTATACCCAACGCATCAGGTTAAAAGCCAGTGTACAACAAATTGTCGATTTGGTTTCTGTGTTTAATGAAGCACTACCACTGGTAAGTTCTGCCATGGTGTTTGGATTTGCCATCACCACAATACAGACATCTTTAACGCAGACATCTTTAACAATTGGTACTTTTGTGGCGTTTAATTATGCTTTAGGTATTTTTATTAAAGGAGTGATTGACCTCAGCAATACAATCACAGATATTTGGAGCATTATCCCTTTATGGGAACGAACACAACCAATTTTGCGATCGCAACCAGAATCTGATACTCACAAAGAACACCCTGGAACATTAATCGGTCGCATTAAGCTAAATCATGTTAGCTTTCGTTATTCTGAAGATGGACCATTAATCCTTAATGATATTAGCCTAAATGCTGAACCAGGAGAATTTATTGCCATTGTCGGTCCTTCTGGAAGTGGTAAATCAACAATATTACGCTTGTTATTAGGTTTTGAAACTCCCACAATCGGAAGTGTATTTTACGATGGTCACGATTTAGCCAGATTGGATCTCCAGGCTTTACGTAAGTCATTAGGAGTCGTGCTACAAAATGGCAAAATTGGCTCCGGATCGATATTTGAAAATATTACTGGTGGGGCATTAGTAACTTTAGAAGAAGTTTGGGAAGCTGCACGCATGGCAGGTTTAGCAGATGACATTGAGCAAATGCCAATGGGAATGCACACTATCATTAGTGAGGGAGGAGGTAATCTTTCTGGTGGACAACGACAAAGGTTATTGATTGCGCGATCGCTCGTTTGCAAACCAAAAGTTATCCTGATGGATGAAGCAACTAGCGCTTTGGATAACCGCACCCAGGCAATTGTTAGCGCCAGTTTAGATCAGTTGCAAGCTACCCGTGTGGTGATTGCCCACCGCCTCAGTACAATTCGCAATGCTGATCGTATATATGTGATCGATGCTGGTCGAGTCGTGCAAGAGGGTACTTTTTCGCAACTGATATCCCAAGAAGGGTTATTTGCCCGATTAGTAGCCCGGCAGTTGGAAAATTCGGTAATTGGCGAGTAGAGTTTTCCTTTTGTATTAATTCGTAGTGGTTTTAAACGCAGAGGGACGCAAAGGTAAACGCAGAGGGACTTTCGAGTCTGTCCCCTGTTCTCTAAAGAAAATAAATCAGCGATTGCGTTCAAGGCGATGGATAATCCGTGTCAGCAGTTCCTCTCCAACTACAGGTTTGAGTACATAATCATCTGCGCCAACGGCAAATACTTGCTGTACGGTTTCTATTTCCCGGTGTGCAGTCAGAAACAAAATTGGTAATCCTCGCCATTTGGGATCGGTACGTACTGCTTGGCAAAGTTCGATACCATTGATTTGGGGCATTTCGACATCTAATATCACTAAATCAGGTGCGATCGCCTCTAGTACTTCCCAAAAACCTAACGGTTTAGCTAACCCTGTCATCCGTATACCCCAAGGTTCTAACATGGGACGTAGTGCAGCTATAATCAATGGATCATCGTCTACAACAAGTACATTAATTGCTAAATTTTTATGTTTTTGTAATATTTGAGAGGCGATATCCCATATCTGCATTGCTGTCACTGGCTTGACTAAAAATCCTCGCCCTCCAGCACGGGCAATGGTAACACGGTCTACTAGCCCATTCGCAGCAGTCAGAACAATTACGGGTATAGGTGGAGTGGATGTTGCTAATTGTGCTAACAATGTCAAACTATCCTCCCGTGTCCCCACCTCATCCACATTTAGAACTACTAAATCTGGTGATGTTGTTTTAAGGTAATCTTTGACACCCTCAATGGTGCCTATCTGCTCGCACAGTGTACCCGCAGCCAGCGCTAGTTGTTGCAACTTTGCCCCCAGTTGCAAATCAGGTTCGATTAATAGTAAGCGGGTGTTTACAGAAGCTGGAACAGGGAGAGTTGATTGATGAGTGGGTTTTTCTCCTGCAAGATTTAACAAGTCGCCCAACTGTTGAATTAATGACAGCAATTGCTGCTTTTGGATTGTTGATAAATCACCCTTTTGACTAAAAATTACTTCTATTTCCCGTGCTATTTCAGTCCCAGTATCTAGCTCAAACATTCCCAAAACACCAGCTAGTTTGTGTGCCGCCTGTTGGGCAGATAGGCTTAATTCTGGTGTTAAGTTGCTGCTAGAAAGAGCCTTTGCAGCTTGTGCCAATACATCCATACGCTGCGTCATCAGCCCCTGATACTGGTTCCACAAACCCCCCATCGCTTGTTGAAACTGCTGCACAACAGATGTCGAATTTACCAAATTTAAAGAGTTAGGAGTTGACGAAATCTCCCCCTTGTCCCCCGCGTCTCTCCTGTCTCCCTTATTCCCCGCGTCTGTTTGTCTTTCCTGCTTTACCTTCTGAGGATTAAGCCGATATCCCACACCGTAGACATTCTCAATCCAATCTATAGCCCCCACAGCTTTCAGCTTATGTCGTAACCATTTAATGTGCGATTTGACAGTTTCCTCCTGTGGTGGATCGTCGAAAGTCCAAAGATGCTCGATTATATCGCCTCGACTGTATACCCGCGATGGATTCCGCATCAAAAGCTCTAGCAGACTGTATTCTTTGGGTGTTAATTCGAGTTGTTTGCCATCGTAAGTAACTTGGCAACTACTCGGATCTAACCGCAATCTTTCTATCTCCAGCACTGGGGTGTGAGGAATTTCGCCTCGACGTAAAAGCGCGCGTATTCGTGCTTGCAGTTCTTCTAAATCCAAAGGTTTGATCAGGTAATCATCTGCGCCTGTATCCAGTCCCCGAATGCGATCGCTACTAGCATCTTTTGCCGTCATCAACAAAATGGGAGTGGTACAACCTTTTTGACGTAATTTTTGACACAAAGATATCCCGTCTAATTTCGGCAATCCTACATCCATAATAACCAGGTCGTAGTTTGTACTTTGGCTATACTCCCAGCCCATTTGACCATCTTGGACAACATCAACAACATAGTGTTGCTTGGTCAAAGACTGCAACAAAACACTCACTAATACCTCGTCATCCTCGATGAGCAAGATTCTCACTGCCGACTTCCTTTGTATTGATAATAAATAAAGTAGAATAATATAAACTTTTTATGTCTTCAATTCAACAGAGATGATGTCAGTTCGATAATTTCATCAAAACAGAAACTGCGTACTAAGTTTGCCAATGCTTCTGCCAAGTCAGAATGAGTTTGCGGAATTTGATCAATAATTTGGAAAATTCGCTCGCCATCAACTTCAACGGCTGCTTGATTAAGTTCTGCTACCCATGAAGTGGGCATAACTGTAATAGCGGAGTGAAGATCCAAGATGGAAGATTGAATATTCCCTGGTTTGTTGTTTGTTGCATTTTCGCTGCTGTCTTCTGCATAGATATAGCGCACCTGCAAATATTCAGCTATCTTTTCAAAAATCACTTGTTCTCGAAATGGCTTGCGAATTAAGTCATCACAACCGGCGGCTAAGATACTTGCTTGTTGTTCTTCAAAAGCACTAGCAGTCAGAGCAATAATCACAGTGCGGAAAGAGGACGCGGGGAGGTGGTGACGGGGTGACGCGGAGAGGGAACAATTCCCCGCGTCACTGCGTCTGCTAATATCCGCGTCTTTTCTCTCCCTAGCTCTAATCTCTTTGGTTGCGTCGTAACCGTTCATTACAGGCATCCGCATATCCATCCAAATTAAGTGAGGTTGCCAATTTTGCCACATAGCGATCGCTTCTTGCCCGTTATTTGCAGCATCTACCTCAAAACCCACACTGCCAAGGAGTTGCATAATTAAGTCACGGTTTTCTTGGCGATCGTCCACTACGAGAATACGGTAAGAGGGTTGATCGGCTGCCAGCCCAATTACCCGTCCCTTATTCAACTTTGGTACTACTTTCAATGCTGCGGCTAAATTCACTTGGATGTCAAAGCTAAAAGTAGATCCTTGCCCCAGGGTACTGATAAAGTGAATATCACCCCCCAGCAACCGCACAAACTGGCGACTAATAGTTAGTCCTAACCCAGTACCTTCTTTAGTTTGGATACCGCTTGTTGTCTGGACAAAAGGCTGAAACAGGTTATTCATTTCTTCTGGTGCTATTCCCCGTCCGGTGTCCTCGACTTCAAAGATGAGAGAGAGACGCTGTGAAGACGCTTGTGAAGACGCGGAGACTATGAGACGCGGTGACGCTTGTGAAGACGCGGAGACTATGAGACGCGGTGACGCGGAGAGAGAAGAATTCCCCATGTCCTGTTGATTCCCCGCGTCCCCGTGTCTTCGTGTCCCCGTGTCCTGTTGATTCCCCGCGTCCTTGTGTCTTCGTGTCCCCGTGTCCTGTTGATTCCCCGCGTCCCCGTGTCTTCGTGTCCCCGTGTCTTCACAAGCGTCTCCAGTCCCTAACCTTGCCCGCAACGTTACTCCTCCTGTTTGGGTGAACTTGACAGCGTTACCCAAGAGGTTAATGAGAACTTGGCGGAGTTTGCCCTCGTCTGTTTTTATATAACGGGGAAGATCGGGAGCAATTTCAAACCTGAGAAACAAATGCTTTGCTTGTGTCCGTACCTGGAACATTTCTTGTAATGTTTGCAACAGCAAATAGAGATCGAAGTCTTCGGGGTTGAAAACAATGTGTCCGGCTTCTATTTTGGACATTTCTAACACATCGTTAATCAGGTTGAGTAAGTGTTCACCGCTACGGTTAATAGTAGCCAAAGATTCACGCTGATTTGAGTTGAGGCTGGTATCTCGCTCCATTAACTGGGAAAAACCCAGGATGGCATTGAGAGGGGTACGGAGTTCGTGACTCATGTTAGCCAAAAAAGTACTTTTAGCACGATTGGCAGTTTCGGCAGCTTCTTTGGCAATTCTGAGCGCCTCTTCTGCCTGATGCCTAGCTCGACCGATCGCTATTATTTCACCTACGAGTTTCAATAAATTAATATCTTCTTGGTTCCAGGTTTTCGTATAGTGAATCATCGCTGCACCCACAAACCCAACCACTCTGCCGGCATGAAGCATAGGAACAGCCAATAAAGATTGAAACGACATACTTTCAAACAATTTTCGCTCTGGTAGATGGGGCGGTAGTTTTTCTACACAAGAGATTTGTCGATGCTTACCACGGAGAATCGGCTCGTAGAAATAGGGGAAAACTTCCACAGGCGAACCTCTGGCAATCTCAATCAATGGGGGAACATCTTCACCGCACCATTCATGAATGAGATAGAATTCGCTTTGCTCGCTGGAGCATTCAAAAATGCAACTGTGTTCAGCATTAATAAACTGAGCGATCGCTTGCAGTGTAAAATTAATTGCTGTTTCTAAATCTTGGTCGATAAATTGCCGAGAAATGCTACTAATTAAACTTTCTGCTTGAGTACGGCGTTGCAGAGCTGCTTCTGCTAGTTTGCGATCGCTAATATCACGAGCTACCCCCACAATCTGGAAATTGCCCTGAGTGTCTTGTGTACGTACTATGTTAGCAGTTTGCCAAACCCAGCCCCCGTCACGACGTCTGCCACGAAACTCAGTATCCGAAATTCCCTCACCTGTTGCTAGGACAGTTTGGGCAACATTCAGACATTTTGGCACATCTTCGGGATGGGTAAAGGATGCAAAGGGATTGCCCTCTATTTCGTTGGGGGCAAATCCGGTAGTATTCAAGATATTAGGGGAAATGTAAGTGAATACCCCATCAGCATTAATAACAAACAGCACATCGTTGACTTTTTCCACGATCGTGCGAAACTTTAACTCACTTTGCTGTAAAGCGGCTTCTGCTTGTTTGCGTTCTAATTCAGCACCAGCACGGGCAGCAAATATTTTCATAATCAGTTCCCGTCCGGGATCTTTCTTCATCGGTTTGATATCTATCACTGCCAGATGTCCAATTATTTCGCCGAAGGAATTGTGCAGGGGAACACCTAAAAAACTCTCGGCATTCATAGTTGATAACTCTGAATCATTCGGGAAAGTAGCTTGTAGTCCTTGAGCATAGTGACATATTCTACCTTGCAAGGTATGTTCGCAAGGAGTACCGCGCAGATCGTACTCTAAATTTTCTCCAATTGTCTCGCCACACCAGAATGCTAGGGTACGGACTCTACTTTTTTCTTTATCAACACATTCTGTCACTAGGACATAGCGTACTTGCAATACCTCGGCAAGATAACGAACGCAAGAATTGAAGAATTCATCACCTGTTTTGGCGGCTGTACCCTCAACAATCAAGCGTAAAGCCTGTTCTTGCTGTTTGCGATCACTAATATCTGTAAAAACGGAATCTAAACAGGATTCTTCTACATTCAAGCGGATTGATAATAATACCCAAACAACAGAGCCATCCAAGCGATACAATGCGACTTCAAAATTGCGTACTTCCCCGTACTCTTCTAACTCAGCTAACATCCGCGTGCGATCGTCTGGATTGACATATAATTCAGTTGTGAAATACTTACCAATCAGATCAACAGCACAGGCAAAACCTAAAATCTCAGCACCACGTTGATTAGCGTCCACAATCAATCCATCTTTTTGGCGGGTGCGGAAAATTCCTACTTGGGAATTTTCAAAGATGTTGCGGTATTTCATTTCACTACGACGCAAGGCTTCTTCTGCTTGCTTGCGTTCTGTAATATCGCGTCCCACACCAGCGATCGCAATTGTGCCATTGGAAGTGTTGATTGTCGAAGTGTTAAAGTTAAACCATCGCCAGCTGCCGTTTTTGTGCCGCAGTCGCACTTCAATACCAGTCAGCTTTTCCCCCAGCGCCGCCCTTTGTAATGCTGCGGCGCTAATTGCCAAATCTTCAGGTTTGGTAAACTCCGCCACAGAGTGACCTTCGATTTCTGCCAAGCTATATCCCATAATTGAGGTGACATTCGGCGAGTGATAGGTAAAAATTCCGTCTAGGTTGAGGACAAATATGAGATCATTGGCATTTTCAACAATGGTGCGGAACTTTAATTCACTTTCCTGGAGGGCTTCTTCAACACGTTTGCGTTTTGTGGCATCAGTACCTACTGAAAGAATTTCGATTAAGTTGCCTTGTTCATCTAAAATGGGCTTATTTGCCCAGACTATCCAGACGCGATCGCCATTTTTGCACAAGTTCTCATTTTCGTTAAATAGATAGTTTTCTGGGTGTTGGCAAATATCCACCATTAACGCCTCTAAGTCGCGCCCAGAAGTTTCGGTTTCTGGGACAATTGTGCCGATGACATTGCGTCCTATAATCTCATCTACATCGAAGCCAAACAGCCTTTGACCGTAATCATTTAAGAATATAATGTTACCGTTGCCGTCCCAACGCAGAATGATGCAGTTGGCTGTTTGCACTAAATCTCGGTACTGTGCTTCGCTTTGGCGTAAGGCTTCCTCAGTATGTTTGCGAGCCGTAATATCTCGCACTATAGCTAAGACGTGTGGCTTACCGTTGTAAATGCAAGTTGTTCCTTTAACTTCCACATCTATCAAAGTGCCATCTTTGCAAACATCAACTGCTTCTCCAGAAAATTGCTCGCCTGCTCGTGTTTTTTCTAGATACTCATGGAAAACACGATGAGAGTTTGGGTGAATGTAGACTGATGGATGCAAAGCAATAAATTCTTCGTGGGTGTAACCGTGCATTTGGCAAGCAGCTGGATTCACTTCAGCGACTTTTTCAGTCTCTATCTCAGTAATAAATAGTCCATCATTGATCGCTTCAAAAATACTGCGGTATTGCAACTCACTTTGTCGTAGTGCTTCTTCTGCTCTTTGGCGCTGCGTGATGTCGCGGAAGCTCCACACTCTACCAATAATCTGTTCGCCTACACACTGGGGACACGAATAGCGCTCGAACACTCTGCCATCTCGCAATTCTAACAAGTCGTAACTCACTAGCTCTGGCTGGGCATATAATTCTTGAACTCGTTGCAAAAACCCATCGGGATCTTTTAGCTGGTTTGCCAGATGCATTAGCCGCTTCAAATGATCTGGTTCTGTCAAAAGTTCTGGTGGAATTGACCACATTTCTAAGAACTTTTGGTTGTAACTACTGATATTACTGAAAGTATTAACTGCTAATATCCCGTCTTGAATCGATTCAAAGATAGCGCTTAATAAAGACAAAGAGTTTTCTAAAGCGACTTGGGTTTGTTGGCGGTCGCTAATATCTCGCCCTAAAACTACAAGAGCCTTGCGTCTACCATCTTGGTGAAACAGGGGAGCTTTAATCATATCTAAACTACTCACTGTCCCATCCGGTCGGGGAACAATTTCTTCTACGCGATGCACAAATCCCAATCCCCAAGCTTGCTCATCTGTTTTGTGGCAATTGAGCAAGACATCATGATAAAAATTGCTGAATTGCGCCAATTCTGCGTCAGTTTTGCCTTGATAATCAACGCCTTTTAGTTCTAAAAATTCCAGGTTAGCCTGGTTTGACAGCAACCATTTTCCCTCGCCGTCTTTTAAACAAATAATATCGGGTGTAGCGTTAATTAAGGTCTGCAACTGCTCTTCAATCTCTTGCAGGGATTCTTGAGTTTGTTGAGCTTTCGTAATATCTCGAATCACCAGTACAGCAAATTTTTCATCACTCACTCTGGTGCAGTTCCCAGAGATTTCTAATATTAGGGTACGTTCATCCTGTGGTAACTGATAATTTGTTGTTGCGTATTCGCCATTAATTATCCGCACATCAGGATAGGATTTTTCAGCAACTGGTTGTCCTGCTTGTGCTAAAGGTAGTAAGTCAGGTAACTGCAAGCCGCAGACAGCGCCGTGGAGTTGGTTAACCAGAGACTCAAAGTTAGAATTGCACCATTGAATGCGTCGGTCTTGCCCCACCCAGACCACAGCATCAGCGATCGCATTTAGCGTTACCTCCATTTTGGTGAGGGTAACTTGCAATTGCTTCACCTGCTCTAGCTGTTGTGCGCTCATCACCAACTCCTTGATGCCTCCGACGATAGATAGAACTAACAACTTGGTATAGAGATTTTACCGTTAGTGCATCATCAGATTATTTAACTACATCAAAACTACATATTCATAGGAGCAGCCCTTTCAAGGTGTCTGTTTTTGGATTATTTTTGGGATAGAATTTTAGCTGTAAGTAAGTCGTGGGAAAAATTTATAAGTATGTAACAAACAGTTAAGCAGAAGAATGAGAGTTAAATCTGATACGTTGTACGCTATAGTTACCCTTTTCTCCTCTAGTTTGAACTCCATCAATGACAGCATGAGGCTTGCGTCTAATTCATCCCCAAAACTTTTCGCAGCTAGTTCGTCTTTTTTGAGGTGTTGCCATTCCAATTCAATTGGATTCATTTCTGAACAATATTTCGGGAGAAAGAAAATGTACAAACCCATTTCTTCCCATTTTGTCCATAACTCTTGCACTTGTTTACATCGATGTATTGGGCCGTTATCTTGCACTATGACTCTGATGCGTCCCGCTTTTTGGGCATCAGCTGCTTCGGTCTCCATCATCTGTATATAAGTTTTGCGTGAAACACCGCCGCTCACTAGTCCGTACACAAAGCTAATTAAGCTCAGTTAATGCCTTTGCGATCGTTGATGAAAAGACAGCTCTTGCTGAAGCCCAAGCCTCAGAAGTGCGCTGGCTAAATGGTAATCCCCTGGGCTTGGTGGATGGAATACCCTTTAGTGCCAAAGATTTACTGTTAACTAAAGGTTTACCAACACGCCGAGGAAGTAAAGCAATTAACGCCAATCAGCCTTGGGAAGAAGATGCACCTGCGGTAGCCCGTCTACGCGAACAGGGAGCAATATTACTCGGAAAAACCACAACCTCAGAATTTGGTTGGAAGGGTGTTACCGATAGTCCTCTGACTGGTATCACCCGCAATCCTTGGAATACAGCACTTACCCCCGGAGGTAGTAGCGGCGGTGCGGCTGTCGCTGCTGCATTGGGGCTGGGAACACTTCATCTCGGTACAGATGGCGGCGGATCGTCAAGAACACCGGCGGCTTTAACAGGTGTGTTTGGTTTCAAACCCACTTTTGGACGTGTGGCTGGCTATCCATCAGCCCATACAGGAACTCTGTTTCATATTGGCGTTTTGGTGCGCACTGTCACCGATGCAGCCATCACGTTGAATGCGATCGCCTTCAAGGGGCGACAATCGAGCTAAAGTGCTTGCTGTATAAGCTCCATAGCCCTTAAACCTCGCTGATAATATGCCTGCTTATTGCGAATGAAACCGATCATTTCCTCGACCCACGCTTGACACCCATGCAAAGCAACTATCCAATTAAAACCATACAAACCTATCCAAAAATTACTATGCCTTTTTTCAGTTTTACCTTGCTCTTGGGAACGACAGACA
>JANBVI010000004.1 GCA_024239075.1 Fischerella sp. CENA71
ATAGACAATTCTTCAATTCATACAAGTAATGCACTGCTCGATAAACAAGAAGAATGGAAAGACAAAGGGTTAACTCTTTTCTTCTTACCTACCTACTCTCCGGAGTTAAACATCATTGAGATATTGTGGCGTTTTATTAAATATCAGTGGCTGCAAATCGATGCATACTCTAGTTGGGAGAGTTTAGTTGAAGCAGTGGAAAATATCTTTCGGAACTTTGGGGATAAATATATAATTAATTTTGCATAACTACTTATCAACGATTTTCTAGGTTTTTCGAGACAAAATTTATTGGGCGATCGCTTATCAACCTGCATTGCGAATGTATCAACCTGCATTAACAATGCAGCTGTCTGTACAATTTATTTAAGAACATCTTCATAAAGTAAAGGCTAATTACCAATAGCAATTCGCTATTAGCAATTAGCCAGAAGCACCAGGAACGTTTAAACGAGGTAATTAGCAGCAAAAATCATCCTTTACACGCTCATACTGATATTTACCTCTGACATGAGTAATAACTGTAAATGTCCTTGAGAGTGAGCGATCGCTACTACATTGCTTAAATCAAGTTTCGATAGCTTCATCTATATTTGCTCTCCTATTGGCACAACAGTTTTTATTTATGGTAGATTTTTATGCACGATTGAATTTTCATAGTACAAAAATACTATAAAAATCATCACTAGTCAAGCCTTGCTAAAAAATTGTAGAAACGCGTTGAATACGGGAATGTAGAGATGCGTCGGACACAAAGACACGGAGACGCAGGAATGCAGAGAGATGAGAATGGTAAGTAATACGAAGTTGCGCTTATACAGCCTACCCTCTCTTCCTTGTCTTCTTTGTCTCCTTATTCCCCGTAAACAGTTACCATCACTTGACGCTGGCGAGGCTTGATGTCACATTCTAAGTGAAAAATTTGTTGCCAAGTACCTGCAACTAACCTGCGATCGCGAATTGGAACTGTGATTTCTGGACCCAACCATGTAGCTTGTAGGTGGGAGTGTCCGTTACCATCATGCCAGGTTTGCTCGTGTCCATATTCGCGGCTAGGTGGAATTAGTTTATTGAGAATATCTGGTAAATCTTGTTGGAGTCCTGGTTCAAATTCAATAGTGCCAATTGCTGCTGTACTACCAACATTAAATACATTGACCATCCCAACCCTAACACCAGATTTTTTCACAATCTGATTTACTTGATCAGTAAGATCATGCATGTGACCATTACCTTTAGTAGAAATTGTGATTTGCTCTTGGTAAACCATTTTGATTTTTAAACAATAGTCTTTACTATTTTTCAGGCTACCTGCAAGCAAGAACAATTTTGCTATTTTGACTTTTAAATTATCACTTGCATTTAAACCAAACGAAAGATAAAAGGGTAGCGGTAGGGTATATTGGGTTCACTGAGAACTCGAATAATAGCAACAATTGGCATTATCAAACTAATAATCCATAAACCAATCAAAAATGGAATACCAATGAGAATAATCGACAACAATCCAAAAATCACCGCATAAATATAAAGATTGATGTGAAAATTTAGGGATTCTTTAGCATTTTCCTTGACAACGGGATCATTGCTGACATACAAGATTGCAATGGGTATGCCAATAGACACAATCAAAGAGCTAAAAAATATTGCTCCATGACTCAGTGCTGACAAAAGCTTGCGTCGGTCTAAGTCTTCCATAATACAGCCTCTGAGTTGGCGTAGTTCTGATTACTCTTCGATTCTAGTTGGTATCGCTATTATTCTGCCAGAATAGGTTTCTGTCTCATCTTAAATAAAGTTACAAAATCAGCGATCGCAATTGTTGAGAAAAACACGAAGAAAGTGCGATCGCACCAATGAAGTACTTGTTCGTAGCAGTAATTAGCACAGAGAACGCAGAGAGAACAAAGTTAGCAAATACTTTACAGTTTATCGTTAGACATAGGTTTAAGCTTCGGTTAAAATTGCAACAATGTATACTTGAGAACAATGGCGGAAACAGGTAGAATCAGAGTGGCAAAAGACAAAGCTGAGTTGGTCAAGGCTTTAACATCAGCTGATGGTGGAACTGGGCCTTTTCAAACCTTTGCTGATGTAATAGTGTTTGCTGCTGCTTTAGGTGCAAAGCATAAAAAGCGAGTCCCTTTAGGAGAAATCTCTAAAAGAGAACCATCACCAATCAGGCTAGAATACTTTGCATCTGTAGGTAATGATTGGGTAATCAAACTCCTGGGAATTACCGAAACTCAAGATATCAAAATCCTCTCATTAGGCGAGGAAGAACATGAAGCGAACCGCAACCATATTTTTGAAGAGTATGCTAATGGTGGATTAGAAATTTTACAAGGTGAATTGCGAGGAGCAGTAGACTATACAGAACGAATTTTGTTAATTCTGACTCATATAAGAACTAATAAAGATAAAGAAGCAGAGGAATTTGATTTAAGTAAATTCCTAAATTAAACCGCCTCTACCTTGAAAAGTGTATTTTTTTAATCAGGGAAAAGTTCAAAACTAAAACTACAACCGATTAACTAATCAATTACAGGAATTACAAAAGTGTAGGAAGTCCTACCTGCTTTGGTTCAACAAACTTGCCATCAAAACCCATAGTTTTATTCTCAATTGTTCTAGCATCAGCCAAAGCTTTGCGAAGTTCAGCACGTTCCATCTGATCCTGAACACCACCCAGAATATAAATTAGTAACTTCGCCGCGAGATCCCTTCCAGCAACTTGGACACGCTTTTTATTTGGATCATACAAAACGCCATACCAAAGAGATTGGGGAAACTCCATTCCACTAAAACCACCCTGCTGATCAAATTTTCGCAGCTTCTTAACAAGCTCCTCTAATCTGAAACCTTTGCGGAAAACCAAGATACCCAAAGCTTGTGCAACAGCTACTTGAGCAACAGGACGGAAAAGCATATTTCCTTCACCTCCGTCTTTTTCAAAGCTGAATTTTCGCAGAGCCGGTGTCTCCTCATCTTCTAAAAGCTTATAACTCGGAAGACTTGCCAAACCATCAAAAAGCTTGTGAAATTCTTGTATTCCCTCCTCAAGTTCCTGATTCTCTGGACGGTTGGGAATTAGACCTTTATCCAAAGGTTTCCAATGAGGAAATTTTTGCCCTAAATATCGCTCAGACATATCTGTAAGAGCTTGTAGCGTTGTCAAAACTGTTGATTTGGCTGCAACTGTTGCACTATTCCAATTAACACGAGGTTTTCTACCTTCACGCTGTTCCAAAAGTGGATGTACCACAGCGATTTTTCTTGCAACAATCGAAAAACCATCATCTTCATTTAACTGTGCTAACTGACCTTTTGTTAAAGGTGCAGCCATTAAATTTACATGCACAAATATCGATCGCACCCGTCGTCTTGCTTGTTCACGAGTTTCGCCTTTCTCAACTGCACAAATGAATTCAATCCCTATTTTTTCTTTGGGTAAGGTTTGCAGATAAGCTGGCTGAAGGTGATATTGCTCAATTAAATCATCAACTGTAATAAAAGTGTCATCTGGGGTTTTTTCCTTCTTATAACGCTGGAGTTTGCCAGTTTTTAGTAACTCCATCAACCCCTGTACCCCCATGAGTCGGTGTTGACCATCTAATGCGTAAATAGTTACATCCTCTTCTGAAACATTAAGTAAACCAACTTTTCCTTCTTTGTCTAAAGCCGTAAAATCTGTAGTAGATTGTTTAGCCCGTCCTTGACTATCCCACTCAGCAGCTTTCGGGTCATCAACCCACGCTTGGTTAATCACTACCAATACAGGTGGAAACTTATGGTTTTTTCGACCTGCTAAATATTGTGTTAGGGGTAATTGACGTGACCAATCCAAAGGACGTTGTTGAATCTCATCAATACTTTCTGCATCAATCTCAATATTATCTGTCTGAGGATTATATTTTTGCTGAAGCAAAGGTAAAGCAGACGCAAAGCGAACCCGACCTGCAAACCATTCCAAGGTAACAGAACTGATATAAGCTTCAGTACCACCCATCTCAGTTTTCTGAACCAGAATCTGGTTTTTTTGGTTCATAAACTTTTCTAGCAAAATAGCTAGTACCTGTTTATCTTTGTTGTCCCGTTCTAAATACTCACTTGCAATGTCAGCAGTTGGGTTATTTGCGCTTGGATTCATGTTAATTTTTAAAAATCTAAAACTGTGATCAAAATATTGTTCTACAAAAATTGATTTTACTGATAAAGTTTTTAAAAAGTTAAATATTTAGAATATTAGGGTTAAGTTTACAGTACACATAGGAAGGGTGAGTAAAATATTGCACGATTTCCCCAAGCTTGGGGAAATCGAGCGATCTATCACCTGTGATTCCAGAGGAAGGGAGAAATGGTCATCGCACAACAGCCAGAAAATAAAAGTCAGCAACCGCGTACTGTAGCAGAGTTAGTAGAAGAGATCCAACTTTTGACTACAGAAATACAAGATTTGTATTGTTTGGACGAAATACCTTGGGTTGTGGGTTATTCGGGGGGAAAAGATAGTTCGTGTGTATTACAACTGGTATGGAATGCGATCGCACAACTTCCACCCGAAAAGCGAACTAAAACTATTCATGTAATTACAACAGATACATTAGTAGAAAATCCCTACGTCTCTGTTTGGGTACGCAACTCTCTCAAGCAAATGAAATTGGCTGCTCAACAGCAAAAGCTACCATTTGAACCCCATTTACTACAACCAGAACCCAAAGAAACATTTTGGGTGGGTTTAATCGGTAAAGGTTATCCAGCACCAAAACCAAAATTTAGATGGTGTACAGAACGTCTGAAAATAAATCCATCTAACCGCTTTATTCGTAATGTTATTCGTAGTTGTGGAGAAGCTATTCTTGTTTTAGGTACTCGCAAAGCCGAAAGCACAAAACGTGCTTATAGAATGAAACAGTGGGAAAGCAAACGGGTACGCGATCGCCTCAGTCCTAACATGAATTTGCCAAATTCTCTAGTTTACAGTCCTGTAGAAGATTGGCGAAATGATGAGGTTTGGCTTTATCTCATGCAATGGGAAAATCCTTGGGGATATAGCAACAAGGATTTATTCTCGATGTACAGAGGTGCTAGCGCTGATAATGAATGTCCTTTAGTTGTTGATACATCTACTCCTAGTTGTGGTAGCTCTCGTTTTGGTTGCTGGGTCTGTACGCTAGTAAGTGAAGATAAATCACTAACTGCAATGATTCAAAATGACGAAGAAAAAGAATGGTTACAACCGCTTCTTGATTTTCGTCAAGAATTAGATGCACCAATAAACCGCGAAAGACGAGATTTTCGGCGTAGAAATGGTGATGTCCAACTTTATGAACGTAACCTCAATGAAGAAATTTCAGTAGAGCCTATTCCTGGACCATACATTAAAGAAGCGCGAGAATATTGGCTCAGAAAACTTCTAACTATTCAACAACAACTGCGGCGCACAGCACCAGAAAATATGCGCGACATCACATTAATAACCTCAGAAGAAATGAGCGAAATTCGCCGCATTTGGTTAGAAGAAAGACACGAATTCGATGATAGTTTACCCCGCATATACAAAGAAGTGACTGGTGAAGAATTCCAAGATCCGCGCCCTGGTGCTGACTATAGTCTTTTAGGTAGCGATGAATGGGCTGTATTAGAAGAAATCTGTGCAGATGACGCTATGCACCTTGAACTAATGGCGAAATTATTAGATACAGAACGCCAATTTCGTAAGAGAGCGCGTCGCGTGGGAATATATGATGCGCTAGAAAAATGTTTTGAAACTAGTTCCCGTTCTCGCGAAGAAGCAATTGATATTGCTCACATGAAAAGAGATTTGAAAACAGCAATTACTCAAGGCGATGTCGAAAAAGTCAAGCAGTTAACTTTAGGAGATGTTACTACAACTCATGAAATTACAAATGTAACAGATGAGTTAATTGAAAATCCTACAGAGAACCCATCAACTACAAAATCAGTAGCTAAATCGAAAACTTGGGCGAATATGAAATTTCAAAAAAAGGACAGTGAATAGTGAACAGTTATCAGTTATCAATTAAATTTATGGGTAAAATGAAGTGTTTATAACATAACACCTAGATCCCCGACTTCTCAAAGAAGTCGGGGATCTATCTAGTCGTAAAGATTTTATATTTTCTCATCCTCAAAATCATTTCCTCTTTGAAAAGTTATGATTTCATCCTTGAAGCTTTCTTTCATCAAGCATCATTCTATGCAGATTCATAGAGAATCGGTATAATATCAAACTTGCAACCTTGCCTATTTGTATGAAAATTAAATATCAAACATTACTATGATTTTTCTTGAACTGATTCTGCAAAACTTTGGTCCCTATAATGGACGTCAAGTAATCAATCTGAATCCAAAAAGCCATGATTATACTCGCCCAATTATACTTTTAGGCGGGATGAATGGTGGAGGAAAAACCACACTCATGGATGCAATTCGCCTTGCACTTTATGGACATCGCGCTCAATGTTCTACTCGTGGAAATTTAAGTTATAGTGATTTTCTGACTCAATGTATTAATAGTAAAACAAAACCAAATGAGAAAACCCGTGTTGAGTTAGTCTTTGAACATATTGCAAATGACAAACCCATCAAATATAGAATTGTCAGAACTTGGGAGAAAAATCCTAAAGATGGTAAAGACCATTTAGGAATTTTGGGTGATGATGATACCTGGCCTGTTGAGGCTTTAGTTAATACTTGGGATGATTATATTGAAAATTTGCTACCTTTAGGAATTTCTAACTTATTTTTATTTGATGGCGAACAGGTAAAAGAACTAGCAGAACAGGAAGTACCGCCACCAATGGTCGTGGATGCAATTCGCGCTCTTTTAGGACTAGAATTGGCAGAAAAATTAGCAGTAGATATAGAAATTTTAGTCAATCGCAAACGCAAGGAAATAGCCGAAAAACAAGACTTAGATAACTTAGAAGAAATTGAACAAAATCTCAAGCAGCTACAGGAAGAATTTCATCATCAACAGCAAAATTTAACTTCCCTACAAGCAGAATTAAAGTTATCGGAACAAGAAGAACAAGAGGCTGTTGATAAATTCCTTTCGGAAGGTGGGAAAATAGCCGCAGAACGTAGTCATTTGGAACAACAAAAACAAGAAGTAACTACCGCAGCAGAAGCAATTCGTCAGATAATGTGTGAATCTGCGGCTGATGTTTTACCCTTAGCATTAATTCAACCATTACTTACCCAAGTCCAAGCACAAGGAGAAACAGAATTTCGCACCCGACAAGTGCAAATAGCACAGGATATAATACTTGAAAGAGATCAACGTTTGATTAATTTAATTAGTAAATTAGAAATCGAAAATCAAAAACTTGAAAAAATCAAATTCTTTTTGGAAGAAGACGAAAAGACGCGAAATGCTAATTTACAAAAAGAACTACCTTGGTTGTTAGCAGATGATGAAGCTTTAAGTCAACTAGGTAATGTAATTTATTATTTACAAAATGCTAAAAACTCTGCCAAACAGCAATTATCAAATTTGAAAAACAAAGAAGAAGAAATAATTAATATTGAGAGACAAATGCAAACAGCAGCATCTCCAGAAGAGTATGAACAACTCCGTGATGTGGTGCGAAAAGCACAACAAAAAGTTGCTGAAGTTAAAGCTAGCTGCGAAACTGCACGCCGTTACTTAGTTGAATTAGAAACAACTATTGAAAAGTCTAAAAAAGATTTAAAAGAATATACCGAACAAACGATTGATCGGAAGAATAGAGAGCATATTATTACGGCTTCAGCCAGAGTTCAAGAAACCCTCAAACTGTTTCGTGAACGCTTGACTTTGAGAAAATTAAATAAATTAGAAAATGAAGTTACCGAATGCTTTCGCTATCTGTTGCACAAATCAGACTTAGTGCATCGCATTGTCATTGATACCAATACTTTTAGCCTATCTCTGTTTGATTTGCACTCGCAACCAGTACCCAAACATCGCCTTTCGGCTGGGGAAAAACAACTTTTAGCGATCGCCTTCCTCTGGGGATTAGCACGAGTCTCCGGGCTGCGCTTGCCAGTAGCAATTGATACACCACTCGGAAGATTAGATTCATCGCACCGTACTAACTTAGTCGAACGTTACTTTCCGTCGGCTTCTCATCAAGTAATTTTACTTTCCACCGATACCGAAATCGGAGAAAAAGAAGTTAAAACTTTGCGCGAAAACGAAGCGATCGCCCGCGAATATCTCCTCAAATATGACTCATCCACCCGCCAAACAACCATACAACCAGGTTATTTTTGGTAATCTTAACCAAGACACCAAGTTACTAAGAAAAATTATCAAAATATATGGAAACTCCTATCGAACGCATCAAATTATCTCAAACAGCCAAAGAACAACTGACTAAACTCAAACGCAATACCAAAATCGATCAATGGAATATTCTGTGTCGTTGGGCTTTTTGTCGTTCGCTTGCGGAACCCACTGCACCTTCCCCAGTCCCAATTCCCCAAGATAGTAACGTCGAAATGACTTGGCGCGTCTTTGGGGGTGAAATGTCTGATATTCTGCTACTGGCATTAAAACAACGCTGTTATAACGATGGTTACGGTACAGACAAAGAAACCCTAGTTACCCAATTTCGCCTGCATTTACATCGTGGAATTGGATATTTAGCTGGTGATCCAAATATCAAGAAAATTGAAGATTTGATTGAATTAGCAACCAAGAATTGAAATTATGGTTAGTGATTAATACAAACACTACTAACTACCAACTACTAACAAATTTAATTGCTCTTATGTCCGAGAGCTACATCGAAATTGAACGCCATCGGGCTGCGATATTCCGCATTGATTTGTCTCGCCCTGTAAAATTGGCAATCGAGTGGTCAATTCTAAACAAAGAGACCACGTTTTTTGACTATGGTTGTGGATACGGTGGTGATGTCGATCGCATCGCTAATTTAGGTTACACCAGTTCTGGCTGGGACCCTTATTATTTTCCTCATCGCGATCGCATTTCTGCTGATGTGGTCAATTTGGGCTACATCCTGAATGTAATTGAAGATACAGAGGAACGCCGTCAAGCCCTTGTGGCAGCTTGGTCACTTGCTCGCAAAGTATTAATTGTTGCTGCCCAAGTTCTAGTTAATGCTCCTAGTCGTAATCTCATACCTTATGGCGACGGTGTTGTCACCCGCCACAACACGTTTCAGAAATATTACCAACAAGAAGAACTCAAAAAATACATTGATGAAACACTGAATGTGGATGCTGTACCTGTAGCGCTGGGTATCTACTTTGTGTTTCGAGATGAAGCTGAAAAAGAAGCTTACAAAGCCTTACGCTTCTTCTCTAAAAACTCTACGCCCAGAGTCCGCATTCCAGTTAAACGGTTTGAAGATTATCAAGAAATGCTTCAGCCGTTAATGGATTTTCATGCTAAACGCGGGAGACTACCAGTCAAAGGCGAATTAGAAAATGAAAATGAACAGGAATTATTAAAAGAATTTGGTAACTTCCGCCGGGCTTTTGCTGTGGTTTTGCAAGCCACTGACGAAGCCGAATGGGATGCGATCGCTTACCGTCGTTCTCTTGACATTCAAGTTTATCTCGCTTTGACTCATTTTGAAACTCGCCCCTCATGGCACAAGCTATCACCAGAAATGCGCCACGACATCAAAGCCTTTTTTGGTTCCTATGAGGAAGCTTGCGAAGTTGCTGATGCCAAGCTGTTTAGCTTAGGAAAAGCGGGAGTAGTAAAGACTGCTTGCGAAAAAAGCAAAATTGGTAAACGAACACGTAGCGCTTTATACGTTCATGTTTCTGCTTTGTGTGAACTTGATGCTTTGCTAAGGATATACGAAGGCTGCGCTAGCCGCACTATTGGGCGTGTTGATGATGCCACACTTATTAAATTTGATACTGAAAAATCACAGATTTCTTATCTGCTTTACCCAGAATTTGATACTGACCCTCATCCGGCTTTAAAAGCAAGTGTTGTGATTGACTTAAAAACTTTATACATAACTCATCGAGATTATGCCAGCAGAGCAAATCCACCTATACTCCACCGCAAAGAAACATTTGTAACACCTGATTATCATCTCTATGAAGAATTTTCTCAACTCACCAAACAAGAAGTTGAATTAGGATTACTTAAAAACAAAAGCGATATCGGTACTCGTGAAGGTTGGACAAAATGTCTGGCTGAACATGGGGTAGAAATTAGAGGACATCAGGTTTATGAATTGGGGAAAGGGAACGGGGATCAGGGATCGGGGATCGGGGAGTAATATATGGTACAATTCCCCGGATTAATATATGGAATCAATCCAAAATCTAAAATCCAAAATCCAAAATCCAAAATCGTATGAGCCAAATTGGCACTAAATTACACACTGGTTATGGCAATATATTTTAATCCCTGATCAGGAAAAACACAGAGATACGCAAGTCATAGCTCACAATCAAGAAATACAAAATTTTATCCTTAAATTCTCATTTTCAAAAGTAAATTAAATTTCAATTTCTGATCAACGTACAAAATAAAATACTGTGCAACAAATTCAATCTCTGCTTAAGGTATTTGAAAGCCGCAAGATGGCGGCTTTATTATTGCTAGGTTTTGCATCGGGTTTGCCCCTATTATTAATTGGCAATAACCTCAAAGCCTGGATGACTCAAGAACAGGTGGATTTGGCGGCGATTGGTTGGTTAAGCCTTGCTGCATTACCTTATTCATTAAAGTTTCTTTGGTCCCCGTTTCTAGATCGGTTTACACCGCCATTTTTGGGACGAAGACGGGGTTGGTTGATTGTGACGCAGATTGCTTTGATTGTCGCGATCGCCTTTATGGCTTTTCAACAACCCAAACAAGCGTTACAGCTTTTAGCCATCAACGCCATAATTATTGCTTTTTTGAGTGCGACTCAAGATATTGCTGCTGATGCTTACCGCACCGATGTTTTAACAAAATTAGAAATGGGTGCTGGCGCCGCAGTTTTTATTTTAGGTTATCGAGTTGCGTTATTAGTTGCTGGTTCTTTAGGATTAATACTGGCTGATCGGATGCCTTGGTCGTCGGTATATTTATTTATGGCAGGAATGATGGTAATTGGAATCTTTGGTGTTTTACTCGCACCAGAACCACAACAAATTAGCCCTCCTGCTTCTTTAGCGGAAGCAGTTATCCTACCATTTAGAGAATTTTTCCAACGTCAAGGAGTTATCCCAGCCTTATTAATTTTGCTGTTTATCACCTTATATAAATTAGGTGATGCTTTACTGAGTAATATGGCAACACCCTTTTTACTCACCATTGGTTTTACTAAAACCGATATTGGGGCGATACAAGTAGGAATGGGATTAATTGCTACTATTGTTGGCGCTCTTGTCGGTGGTGCAGTTTTAAGCAGAATCGGTATCAATCGTTCACTGTGGGTTTTTGGCGCGTTGCAAGCTTTAAGTAACCTTGCTTACTTTATACTTGCCCAACCGCAATTTACTCAAAATTACCAATTACTGGTAGTGACTATTAACATTGAAAACTTTTGTGGTGGATTGGGAACAGCTGCTTTTGTTGCTTTTTTGATGAGTCTTTGTAACCAGAGATTTTCTGCCACCCAGTATGCATTGCTTTCTAGTTTAATGGCCGTCAGCCGCGATATTTTGGCTGCTCCAGCTGGAGCGATCGCCAAAAGCACAGGTTGGTCTACATTTTTCTTAATTACTATTATTGCTGCTGTACCAGGGTTACTGCTGCTACCTGTTTTCGCTCCTTGGAACCCTCAACCTATAGCAATGCCAAGACCAGGATTAGATGATGAGGAAGAAGATATATGGGGCAAAAACTAATAATTATTGTTGCCACAACAATCCTATTATTTACAGGATTGTTACTTGGCTACGTACTTTCCCAGTTAGTTTTAGGATTTCTTGGACTTAACCTCTTAACTTTTTTGGGAACATTCAGTCTCATTTTGATTTTTGGCACACTTTATTATGTTTTATTTTGGGAGTTGCGTAGGCAGTCTAACCGAGCCAAAGCTAGTAACTCACAGCCAGCAACTCAGCCATTAATTGAGCCAGTAACACACTCACCAACCGAACCAACACTCAGACCTTCCACCCCACGTGAAGCTGAAAATCGTCTCAAAAATAAGCTAATTTCAATGGTAGCTGGCGACACCGCCGCCGCAGAACGCCTTGTGGAACAAGCAAGACAAGACTACCCAGGAATGCCAGAAAGCTGGTACTGGGAAAGAGCGATCGCGGACTTAGAACGCGATCGTAGATGAAATCAGTTATCAGTGAACAGTGAACAGTGAGCAGTTACTCGTTGAGAACTGATAACTGATTTCTCCTGAACATCGCTAAAATAAATCATGTCAACTTTATAAATCTTCAGTTAAGCTTTATATCTCAAAAATGTCTATATTTCGTCAATACATAGCTCCCTTAATCGTAGTGTTGATGTTTTTGTTTGCGCTAGTAGCAGTCAGCGCTCGTATATTTTTACCTGGGGATATGGCAGCACCCGCACCTGTTGAGGAGAATGGGGGAATAGGAAGAGTGGAAGACGCACAGAAATTAAGCGTGTCCTTTGTATTTCCGATGTCGTCCTCAGCTCCCGTATTATCCTAGTGAACAAAAACTAAAGTTTGATTGATAATTCCTCCCAGAGTACAAGAAAGCGGATAAATCCTGGGAATCAATCCGCAATCCAAAATCCAAAATCTAAAATCCAAAATCGGTTGATTTGTGGAACTGCTACCAGGTTACTGTCTTCGTCATGGCTCCAGTTTAGATCGAGCATTGTTGGTAAAGTTCATGCAATTGACTTACCAAGAAATGTTTTCTACTGGAGATTTTTCCCATCTTGCACAAACAGTACAACAATACTTTTCTAGCCAAACACCTTTATGGTGGGTGGATTTTTTAGGAATGGAAAAAGATACGGGGACATCATCATTTCCTCAATCTTCTACATCCTCCGTAGCTTGTTTGTGGATGGGAAATGCGATTGATCAAGTTACAGGCGATCGCCATGCTCACATTTTTTTACTCTATGTTGTGCCAGAACATCGGCGACGAGGAATTGCAAAAGCTTTGATGCGGTATGCAGAAGACTGGGCAAAAAAAAGAGGCGATCGGCAAATCGGGTTACAGGTGTTTCAATCTAACCAACCTGCATTAAATCTTTACAATCACCTGGGTTACGAAACTCAGTCCTTGTGGCTCAAGAAACTTTTATAAGTTTAATTTTTTTGCACTTTCAATTTTAAATTTTGAATTAATTGGTAAGTGGTAGTAGGGAATGGTACTTTTTATTTATGTATGACGAAGACGACCTCAGCCTACTTGATGTAGAAGTGGAGCTAGAAAGTCCTCTAGATAAAATGGAACCACTGACCCCAGAGTCAGAAGTGCCAAAACCCGATCCAGAGGAAATGCTACCACTGTTAGAGCATCCCCAACCCCAGCAAAGAATGCTGGCGGCACGTGCCTTTTGTGACGTCGAAGATGCACGGGCAATTCCCCATTTGATTAGGTTGCTGACTGATACTTGCCCTCTAGTGCGGGTAAGTGCAGCTTATGGACTCGGACGTAACCCCAGCCCCGACGCTGTAGAACCATTGATTACTCAATTGGGGCGAGACTGGAATGGGTACGTACGCAAAGGCGTGGTTTGGGCCTTGGGTAACTGCCGCGATCGCCGTTGTTTAGCACCGCTCGCCGATGCTCTGAGAACAGATATTTCCGCAGTCCGATTGTGGGCTGCAAGTTCCCTAGCACAAATGGCGCAAATTGGTTATGAAACTGTGGTTGGAGCCATACCACCATTAATCGAAGCCTTGGTACAAGATCCTGTAGCACCTGTGCGGAGTAACAGCGCCTGGGCGATCGGACAGTTATGTCGCGAACTACCTTCTAATATTGTTTATGCCACTGCCATTGATGCCTTAATTCAAGCTTTTGCCGAAGACAAAGATTTAGGAGTGCGCGAAGACACCAAAGCCGCACTCTTAGGAGTAGGCGATCCGCGAGGATTACAGTTGATTGAAACCCTCGAACAGGAAGGGTGGTTTTGATCAGTTATCAGTTATCAGTTATCAGTGACCAGTTTAATTTGACAACTGATAACTGTTAACTGTTAAGTGATTCATGCCCAATCACTTACCACTGTACTGAATTCGATAAATTCGGTTGTTGGCTTCTTCTGTAAAAATTAGGCTACCGTCGGGCAAAGTTAGTAAACCGACGGGACGCCCCCAAGTTGTTGGAACGGTTGGGTTTAGGAGAAATCCGGTGAGGAAGTCTTCATAGTATCCTTGCGGACGTCCTTCAGCATCAAAAGGAACAAAAACAACTTTATAACCAGTACCGCGATCGCGATTCCAAGAACCACGAAAAGCGACAAAAGCACCATTGCGGTATTTTTCTGGAAAAGTTTGTCCATCGTAAAATTGCAAACCCAAAGCCGCAGAATGGGCCTGAAACAAGACATCCGGTGTAGTGGTAGTCTTGACTAAATCCGGGCGTTTACTTTTTCCGTTATTTGCTTGACGTGGATCAATATTGTTGGGTGCGAGGTATGCATAAGGCCAGCCGTAGAATTGACCCTGTTGCAGGCGTGTGAGGTAATCTGGTACTAAGTCATCACCGATACCATCTCTTTCGTTTACTGTTGTGTAAAGTTCCTTGGTAACGGGGTGAAAATCTAAACCAACTGGGTTACGCAAACCATAGGCAAAAGTCTGTTGATTGGAACCATCCAAGTCCATCACCTGCACAGAAGCCCGTGGTAACGGTTCCTCATCTACATTTGTACCGGAACCAATGGAAACGTATAGTTTATTACCATCAGGCGAGGCTATGACGTTGCGTGTCCAGTGCTGATTGTACCCATTAGCAGGAATATCGGCTATTTTTTGACCATTACCATTAAGTTCTTGCTGACCTTGGGTATAAGGAAAGCGTAGCACTGCATCGGTGTTACCTAAAAAGAAAGAATCAGCTGCAAAAGTCATACCCAAAGGACGATTCAGCCCGTTTTTAGTAGTAGCAAAAGTCTTTTTCACATCAGCCACACCATCACCGTTAGTATCGCGCAGCAAGCGAATACGGTTTTGTCTGGTTTCAGTCACCAACACATCACCATTAGGGGTTAACGCTAACCAACGGGGTGCATCTAAATCTTGTGCAAAAACATTGACTTTAAACCCAGGTGGAACCCGCAGCGTCGGGTTAGCAGGAATTGAGACAACTTGAGGTGATTTTGAGGCGCTTTTAGTCGCAAAGGGTTTTGGTAAATTTTTCAGATTAATCCGAATGCGTTGAGGTGAGAGTGGTTTGGTAGGGATAACATTTTGAGACTGTGGAGAATTCTGTGCTACGGGTGTGGAAGTATCGACAGAAGCACTAGTATTTTGCTCGCACGCTACCACTGTAGTCAGTAGTAAAAGTAGCACTAGGAAACTCTTAGAAGAATTTATTATAGTCATCCCAAATTTAAATCCAGCCCTACATTTATTAAATGTATACTCACGACCAAAATACTGTCCCCAGTCTGCAAGTAGATGTTATGGAAGTTGGTTGTTTACTCCCCACATTCCCCACACTTACCTCA
This sequence comes from Fischerella sp. CENA71, assembly GCA_024239075.1. Classification (GTDB taxonomy): domain Bacteria; phylum Cyanobacteriota; class Cyanobacteriia; order Cyanobacteriales; family Nostocaceae; genus Pelatocladus. The sequence continues at coordinate 15,614 of JANBVI010000004.1, forward strand.
CTCCTCACACTCGCTATTCAGCCTGACTACAATACTTATTCACTTGTACCGCTAGCACGTCTGATTGTTTTCCAGCAAATTCGGCTGCTTTGAGGGCGTTCTCAATTTCACTTCTGGATGTTTGTATTTGTTGTGTACCAAATGTTGATGCTTTTGCTAGCTTTGCAGTATTCAGCGCTTTACCTGCTTTATTGATATTTTGACTAAGTGTTGTAAATACTTTGATAAACCGAGTCTGGTATTCTTTGAGCTTAGGATCTTTTAAGTTTAGTCGCTCAATTTTTTTGGTTGCTGCTTGCAAATCCTTAGCCAGTTTCAAGCTTGTTGCAACCTGAGTACCTTTATTGATTTCTAATAAAGAATTTCCTTCGTTGACAGTCTTAATTAGTCGCTGACATTGAGAGGCTTTGCTGTCGTTGCAACCGACTAGCAATAAAGTCAGGCTTACAGTTATGGGAACAATAATATGATTTTTACGACACCCGACAGACATTTACACCCGACCAAATTTAATATATGAAATCCAAATAATCGTAACCAATAGTAACTACAGATTAAGTGATTTGGGTTAAGGTTCCGATAATTGTGGATTGGGGAAGGCGGAGTCCCCTCTGGGGTTAAGGGGCAATGGCGATCAGGGATCGGGGATTAGGAAAATAATTTGAAGTGAGAACGTTCAGGTTTGAAGTGAGAATGTTCGGGTTTGAAATGAGAACGTTCGGGTTTGAAGTGAGAACGTTCCGGTTTGAAATGAGAAGTTTGAGGTTTGAAATGAGAACGTTCCGGTTTGAAATGAGAATGTTGGGGTTTAAAGTGAGAAGTTTGGGGTTTGGAAGTTGAAATAACTGTACGATTATCCCTCCGGGAGGCTCCGCCAACGCTCGATGTTTTATTGTACTTGAGAGATGGGTGGGCTATCCGCACTTGAGTATCACCCCTGGGACTTTTCTATAATTTTTAGCAACTCCTCTCATGTTGTAGCGGTGGATAAAAGACAGTTAATTACTCATTATTCATCCTCAGGATTAATCTTTGTGATAAAGAGCGATATGATTGCGTAAATGCTATATTTTATACACTATTACTTAGTGTTTGATGGAAATCAACTATGTCTAATGGCATTTACTGAATTATCAAAGAGAGGATTTAATGTTATATTTGCAACATTTAAATTCAAAAATAATTCTGTTTAGAAAAGCTGTGATCAAATACTAATGAGTATAATTATTTGCCCAGGTATACATACACAAGACTTAACAGAGAACTTTATTACGGCTTGGAGAGACTTAGTAGTTCATAGTTTACAGTCTCCAGATTCAGTAAATATACTAGTTTACCCAGCCGAAGTTTTTTCATCATTATCAGCATTTCATATTTTAGAGTTTTTACACAAACACTTAGGAGACAGGCTCGAATCGCCGCTTATATTTATTTGTTTTAGTGCTGGTGTAGTTGGAGCGATCGCAGCCGCATCTGCATGGCAACTACTAGGAGGTAAAATAAAAGCTTTTATTGCTATAGACGGATGGGGAGTACCATTATGGGGAAACTTTCCTATCCATAGGATGAGCCATGATTACTTCACTCACTGGAGTTCTAAACTACTGGGTGGCGGCGAAAATAATTTTTATGCAGATCCAGCAGTTGAGCATTTAGAAATGTGGCGATCGCCCCAAACCGTCCAAGGTTGGTCGGTAGACTCATCTTTTAGGGAATCGCCATCCCCGCAAAGTTTAACTGCGGCTGAATTTTTGCACCAACTTTTGGTGCGCTATGAAAAAATTAGTCCGGAAAGTATAAGTACTAAGGAGGAGATCGGGAATCAGGGATCGGGGACTAGGATAGGTTTTTAATATAATACTCAATTCCAATCCCAATCCCCAATCCCCAATCCCCAATCCCCAATCCCCGATCCCCAATCCCCAATCCCCTATTCCCAATCCCCGATCCCCTATTCCCTAATTGCTGATGTTTCCAACTGAACCTGCTGCTGTAAACAAAGGATTTGGCGTCCTGCTCAGAAACCGTAGTTTTATGCTGCTGTGGATTGGGCAGTTATTATCTCAGCTTGCGGATAAAGTTTTCTTTGTTTTAATGATTGCCCTATTAGAAAACTATCCACCTCCTGCGGGTATAGCCGAAAACTCGATGTACTCAGCTTTAATGGTGGCATTTACAGTTCCAGCAATTTTGTTTGGTTCTGCTGGAGGTGTATTTGTCGATCGCTTTCCAAAAAAGCTGATCATGGTTGGTTCAGATGTTGTCCGCGGTTTGTTGACACTGTTAATACCGCTTTTGCCACGGGAGTTTTTGATTTTATTAATACTGACTTTTGCAATCTCCACTGTGACGCAGTTTTTTGCACCCGCAGAACAGGCAGTTATTCCGTTATTGGTGAAGCGAGAGAATTTGATGGCAGCCAATGCCTTGTTCAGCAGCACCATGATGGGTGCTTTAATTGTGGGATTTGCGATCGGCGAACCGATGTTAAGCTGGGCAAAAAATTACCTTGGTCCCAATTATGGTCAAGAGCTGATAGTGGCAATATTGTATATGTCTTCTGCTGGGATTATGCAGCCCATTAACTTTAAAGACAACAGAACCATTAGCGAACAGGAAGTGAGTATACATCCTTGGACAGACTTTAAACAAGGGTTGCGCTATCTCAAAAAAAATCGCTTGGTATTAAATGCCATGCTGCAACTAGTGACTTTGTATTGCGTATTTGCAGCCCTAGTAGTGCTAGCAATTCAACTAGCAGCAGAATTTGGATTAAAAGAGAAACAATTTGGCTTTTTCTTGGCAGCAGCAGGCGTAGGAATGGTAATTGGAGCCGGGATTTTGGGTCATTGGGGTGATAAATTTCATCACAAGCCCTTACCCTTGATCGGGTTTTTGATGATGGCAATAGTTTTAGGGGTCTTCACTTTTGTTAACCAACTATCATTGGCTTTAGGACTTTGTGCTGTTTTAGGAATAGGTGCAGCTCTAATTGGTGTGCCAATGCAAACTTTAATCCAACAACAAACCCCACCTTCGATGCTTGGTAAAGTCTTTGGGTTTCAAAATCATGCGATCAATATAGCTCTTTCTTTACCACTGGCTATTACCGGCCCAATTACTGACGCTTTAGGCTTGCGAAGCGTGTTAGTAGGAATGAGTGCGATCGTCGCGATTATTGGTGTTTGGGCTTGGCACAATACCCGTCGAGTTTTGCAAGACGTGATATAGGGGATCGGGGATCGGGGAAAGGGAGTGTGGGGGGTGTGGGGAGTGTGGGGAGTGTGGGGAGTGTGGGGAGCAGGGAGCAGGGAGCAGGGAGACAAAGGAGAAGAACCAATGCCCAATGCCCGATGCCCAATGTCCAATCCCCTTTCCCCGATCCCCTTTCCCCAATCCCCTTTCCCCGATCCCCTTTCCCCGATCCCCAATGCCCAATGTCAGGGATAAGTGATAATTTCAAGAAATGATCAAAGTTTTAAATTAAAATGAGAATTTAACTACAGAAATTCAGCATTATCTTAGCTAATAGGTGAGGTTCGACTGTGCGTTCACGAAGTGTCTCCGTCGGAGAATCGCGTTCCCCAATCATTGGTTCACAAACCGAGAAGCAAGCCCAGTCTAGTGTATCTTCATCGCCAGTCGTGACGCCCAGACGTGCATCTGGTGGTTTTGCACTGCTTGACAGTCTAAAACGCCATGGCGTCGAATATATTTTTGGTTATCCTGGTGGTGCGATTCTACCAATTTATGATGATTTGTATAAAACGCAAGCTAGTGGTGAGGGTATCAAGCACATCTTAGTTAGACATGAACAAGGTGCCGCCCATGCTGCTGATGGTTATGCCCGCGCTACAGGGAAGGTAGGGGTGTGCTTTGGCACATCAGGTCCAGGGGCGACTAACTTGGTAACAGGTATTGCCACTGCTTATATGGACTCAATCCCGATGGTCATTGTCACGGGACAAGTACCGCGTCATGCAATTGGTACAGATGCGTTTCAGGAAACCGATATTTACGGTATTACACTGCCAATTGTGAAGCACTCTTACGTAGTGCGTGACCCCAAAGATATGGCACGGGTCGTAGCTGAAGCTTTCCACATTGCCACAACGGGACGACCAGGGCCAGTTTTGATTGATGTCCCTAAAGATGTAGCATTTGAAGAATTTGATTATTTACCTGTGCAACCGGGTTCGGTGAAGTTACCCGGATATCGCCCCACAGTTAAGGGAAATCCACGCCAGATCCACGCTGCAATTCAACTGATTCGCGACAGTCGCCGTCCTTTGTTGTATGTCGGTGGAGGTGCGATCGCTGCTGATGCTTATGCAGAACTTCAAGAGTTGGCTGAGTTATTCCAAATCCCTGTTACTACAACTTTGATGGGTTTGGGTGCTTTTGATGAGCATCACCCTCTATCTTTGGCAATGTTGGGAATGCATGGTACTGCTTATGCTAACTTTGCAGTTACCGATTGTGATTTACTCATTTGTGTGGGTGCAAGATTTGATGACCGCGTTACGGGCAAGTTGGATGAATTCGCTTCCCGCGCGAAGGTAATTCATATAGATATCGACCCCGCAGAAGTCGGTAAAAATCGCGTCCCCGATGTGCCTATAGTCGGTGATGTCAAGAACGTATTGCAAGATATTTTACGCCGATGTGAAGAATTGGGTATCAAAGGTACACCCAACCAAACCCAAGATTGGTTGAGATTAATCAATCGCTGGAAAGAGGAATATCCTTTGGTTGTACCACACCATGCCGATAGCATTTCACCACAAGAAGTAATTGTAGAGGTCGCTAGCCAAGCACCTCATGCTATCTACACCACAGATGTCGGTCAACATCAAATGTGGGCAGCTCAATTTCTCAAAGCAGGGCCTCGACGCTGGATTTCTAGCGGTGGTTTGGGAACAATGGGTTTTGGCGTACCAGCAGCCATGGGTGCTAAAGTAGCTTTCCCTGATCAAGAAGTCATCTGTATTAGTGGTGATGCCAGTTTCCAGATGTGTTTACAGGAACTTGGCACACTCTCACAGTATGGAATAAATGTCAAGACTGTCATTCTTAATAATGGTTGGCAGGGGATGGTGCGCCAGTGGCAACAAGCTTTCCACGGTGAGCGTTACTCTTGTTCCAACATGGAAGTAGGGATGCCAGATATTGAATTACTAGCAAAAGCTTATGGCATTAAAGGTGTAGTAGTTAACAGCCAGGAAGAATTGAAAGATGCGATCGCCGAAATGTTAGCCTATGACGGCCCGGTAATTCTTGATGTCCGTGTAACCAAAGACGAAAACTGTTATCCAATGGTAGCACCAGGGAAGAGCAACGCTCAGATGATCGGTTTACCTAAACAAGCACCGAAAGCTGACGTCGAAGCAGTGTATTGCAGTAATTGTGGTGCGAAAAACCTTCCTGCTAACAATTTCTGTCCAGAGTGCGGCACAAAGTTGTAATAAAGTTTTTGTAGTGAGTGCTTTTGCACTCACTACAATCATTTCAAAGGGAATTGACCGATAATTCCAAGCAGGGTAGCAGAAAGCGCAGTGGCTCCAAAATCCAAAATTGGATGACCTTGTTATAAAAATTCATCTAAATATATAAAATTTAAATTTATTACTCACACTAATAATTTTGTTGGTATTAGATAAAGTAAACATCCTACTTGTGTGAGTATCAAAAACAAACAAACAATCTTATCTATTTACCCTTGAGTGCCTTATTAAAGTTTTGCCGATAGGGTTTGTTTGTAATATACAAAACTGGCCATAATAAAGACAAAATCAGGCGATTAGCTGTACTGCGAGTAAAATTTGTCTTTCTATATCCACTCCAGAACTTCCAAGCAAAACCTGTATAACCTACAATCAATAAAACAGTAATTAATCCACTCATTGCAATTTACTCCACAATCAAAAAATAGAATTTGAGTTGAGAATTTTCACGCGATCGCGCAATCTAATCAATTACACCAATCAAGCATTACTAAACGCTATAGTTAAGCACCCGCTTTGATAGATAAATTTTCATAAATCCAGTTTAAATTAGCTTCCCCTTTAGTATCCAGTTAGGGAATGGGGAATGCGGGGACGCGAAAATCATCATAAATTCTCGACCTGTCGCCGTGTCTCCGTGTCTCCGATCCCCAATCCCTATTTCCAAGTTAATGTGGTAAGTAAATATACTTATATCTAGCTAGATGCATCTATTGGAAGTTCCTCAAATTTCAATATCCGTAGGACACTAAAGAAAGCAGATAAAACTGATCTGATTTATCTTGACGCAGCAAGTGGTGCAAACAGCCTAAGGAGGATTTATGAGAGCAGTATTAATGGCAGGGGGTTCAGGAACACGGCTTCGTCCACTCACTTGTGATCTGCCTAAACCGATGGTACCGATCTTAAATCGACCAATTGCGGAACATATTATTAATCTTCTCAAACGACATGATATTACAGAAATAGTTGCCACGCTGCATTATCTACCAGATGCTTTGCGAGATTATTTTCAGGATGGCAGCGATTTTGGCGTCCAAATTACTTACTCTGTTGAAGAAGACCAGCCTTTGGGTACTGCTGGATGTGTGAAAAATATTGCCGAACTTCTGGATGAAACTTTTTTAGTAATTAGTGGTGATAGCATCACAGATTTTGATTTAACAGCAGCGATTGAATTTCACAAACAAAAAAAATCAAAAGCTACTTTGATTTTGACTCGTGTTCCTAACCCCATTGAGTTTGGGGTAGTAATTACTGATGAAGATCATCGTATTTGTCGATTTTTAGAAAAACCTTCTACAAGCGAAATTTTTTCCGATACTGTTAATACCGGTGCTTACATTTTAGAACCAGAAGTTTTGGAATATCTGCCTGCCAACACCGAATCAGACTTTTCCAAAGATTTGTTTCCTTTGTTGTTGGCAAAAGGTGAACCAATGTACGGTTATATCGCCCAAGGTTATTGGTGTGACGTTGGTCACTTAGATGCTTATCGGGAAGCTCAGTATGATGCATTAGAGCAAAAAGTTAATCTTGACTTTCCATACCAAGAACAATTTTCGGGTGTTTGGATCGGTCAAAATACTTACATAGATCCAACCGCTAAAATTGAAGCCCCTGTGGTGATCGGCGATAATTGCCGTATAGGTGCGAGAGTATACATAGAACCAGGAACTATCATCGGAGACAAAGTAACTATAGGGGCGGATGCGAATCTCAAGCGCCCCATTGTGTGGAATGGTGCCATTATCGGTGAGGAAGCGCAACTTTCGGCTTGTGTAATTTCTCGTGGTACTCGTGTAGATCGTCGCGCCCACGTTTTGGAAGCTGCTGTAGTTGGTTCGCTGTCAACTGTAGGAGAAGAAGCTCAAATTAGTCCTGGTGTGCGAGTTTGGCCAAGTAAGAAAATTGATTCAGGGGCGATTCTAAATATTAACTTAATTTGGGGAAATACTGCTCAACGTAATTTGTTTGGGCAACGAGGTGTACAAGGATTAGCAAATATCGACATTACCCCAGAATTCGCAGTGAAATTAGGTGCAGCTTACGGTTCCACCTTAAAACCTGGTTCGCGGGTAACGGTTTCCCGTGATCAACGTAATATTTCCCGCATGGTAACACGATCGCTCATTGCGGGTTTAATGTCTGTTGGTATTGATATTCAAAACCTAGACGCCACTGCTATCCCCATTGCCCGTACAGTTATACCGACAATGGGAGTAGCTGGTGGTATCCATGTGCGGGTACATCCCGATCGCGCAGATTACATCCTAATTGAGTTTATGGATGCTAAGGGTATTAATATTTCCAAAGCTCAAGAAAAGAAAATTGAAGGGGCTTACTTTAAAGAAGATATGCGGCGATCGCTCATTCATGAAATTGGTGATGTTGCTTATCCCAGTCAAGTAGTTGATGAATACTGCACAGCTTTTGAAAAACTATTACATATAGATACACTTCGTAACAGTCGAGCAAAAGTAGTAATAGACTACGTCTATGCTGTATCTGGGGCAGTTTTGCCGCAAATGTTAGATAAATATGGCGCAGATGCGGTGGTATTGAATGCTAGTTTAAATAAAACTGCCATGTCTGCTACTGACCGGGAAACCCTATTAACACAGCTGGGTCACGTGGTGGAAGCGTTAAAAGCCAATTTTGGCATCCAAGTTTCAGCAAATGGTGAACAATTGATTCTAGTTGATGAATCAGGTATACCGATTCGTGGGGAAATGTTAACAGCACTGATGGTAGACATGATGTTAACTTCTAGCCCCAGAGGTACAGTAGTTGTACCAGTACATGCATCCAGTGCGGTAGAACAAATCGCCCGTCGCCACGATGCTAAGGTGATTCGTACCAAAGCTAACCCTACAGCCTTAATGGAAGCAAGTTACAAAAATCCGAATGTTGTTTTAGGAGGTAGTGCAGACACTGGTTTTATTTTCCCCCAACTACATCCGGGTTTTGATGCGATGTTCTGTATTGCCAAATTAATTGAGATGCTAACGATTCAAGAGCGATCGCTAGCCTCAGTACGTTCAGAATTGCCACGAGTTATTCACAAATCCCATATTATCAGGTGTCCTTGGACTGCAAAAGGCGCATTAATGCGCTACTTGGTTGAAACCCATCCAGCCCAAAATCTGGAATTAATTGATGGAGTGAAAATTTGTCAGCAATATGATGATAGTTGGGTGCTATTGTTACCAGATGCGAGTGAGCCACTAGTACATTTGTATGCAAATAGTCACGATCGCGATTGGGTTGATGAAAATTTGAGGAATTACCGCGCCCGTATACAGGCGTTTGTGGAAAGAGAACAAGAGCAGGTTGTTGCTGAGGTGTAAGGTGGTTAAAGATTATTGATACTCTCACGGCTACGTGAATATAACTAGGCTTATTCGTGCAGCCGTGGGATTTTTTGTTCGCCACCTTTTCCCTGCTTGGGGGAGTAGTCAGGGCAATTGCTTGCTTCTTCTGTTAAAACAATTGAAGGTTGAACTGCACAATTTAGATGATGATTTTGTGAGAAATATTGACATTTTCTACAGGGAACTTGACGTGAGGTATGGACTGCAAAAAATAACTTATTTGCTTGCGAAAGTCTCCTCATTTTAGACAAAAATACCAAAAATACTGCCCAAATTATTATGAAGGCAAGAGAACCTCCAGTAATCACAATTCTTGCATGAGGAATGTTTGAATTATCAAATTTTCTATCTTCTACTTTTACTTCACTGTGAATAGTTTTGTTAAGTAAATTCTCAGCTGCTAGATATTGTACAAATTGTTCCTGAAAATGCATATCGACACCCTTAATGAAATTTATTTACAGCATGGTTTAATGAGTCTCTTGAAATTGACAAATTATAATGTAAAATTTTCTACTTTCTGAGCAGAGTATGACTTGTCAATATTGATTAGTTAATAAAACCGATATTATAGATGTAGCAAACTTTATATAAGAATAAATCTGTCAAGAGATTTGCTTGGATATAATAGATATATGTCAAAAGGAATAAGAAAAAATGATTATGATCAGCTATTAGTGTTAAACAACTATAGCAATCCTCAATCATATAAACATTAAGATCCCCAACTTATTTGAAAAGTTGGGGTTTTATGTCTTCGGTTATATTACCTACATAGCGATCGCTTGAATAGCTGCTTGATTACTTTGAATAAAAAACTTGTGTGATCAAAAGTCTTTTTATGTATAGTCTAATTGTAATTATAAGTAGTTTAATTAGGACATATACATGATGATTAATAATAAAATAATTTAACTTTTGTTCTCAAAAATACAAGCACTAAAGTGCTTACTACGAACCTATGAAGAGTTTTATAAATGCAATTTTTGCTGAGTCAAATTCCCCTTTCTTGGAGAAAAGTATCAAATGTTAACCTATTTGGAAGTGAAGTTTGTGCGCCGAGTTTAGTCGTTGCTATAGCACCTGCTGCTGCACCCCAAACGACTGCTTGACGTAAAGTCAGTCTTTGGAAAAGTGCAGCCGCTAAACCACCATTAAATGCATCTCCAGCTGCAACTGTGTCCACTGCTTTAACTGGAAATGCAGGTACAAAAAAGATTTCATTAGCGGTAGCACCAACTACACCTTGAGCGCCTAATTTCACGATCGCATTTTTCACACCCCGATTCAATAAAGCTTCGGCTGCTTTCTTTGCAGATTCTGGTTCATTTACGGGAAAGCCTACTAATTGTCCTGCTTCTACTTCATTGGGAGTGATAATATCTACCAAAGGGTAAAGTTCATTTGGTAAATTTGACTGGGCGGGTGCAGGGTCGAGAATTACCGTTACTCCTGCTGCTCTTGCTACTTGTGCTGCTGCAATTACCGTAGCGATCGGAATCTCTAGTTGTAAAAGAAGTACTGTAGCTGTTTGCAACAAACGCGACATTCTAGTGACATCTTCTTGGTTAACGCATCCATTTGCGCCTGGAATCACAACAATTTGATTTTGAGTTGCATTGTCAATGATGATGATCGCAACACCAGAACTAACAGTTTCGTCTACCAAGACATTTTCAGTTTGTACACCAGCAGCTTGCAAACTATCAACAAGTTCAGCACTAAAACTTTGTGCGCCTACACGTCCTACCATTTGTGTAGGAATTCCCAGTCGTGCTAACGCTACTGCTTGATTTGCACCTTTACCCCCAGGAACTTTAAAGAAATCGTATCCCAGCAGTGTTTCACCAGGGAGTGGTAATCGGGGTGCAGTTCCCACCAAATCCATATTGATACTACCGAAGACGATCGCTGTCATAAATCTTGAACAATAAACATTTCAAACGGACTCAAAGATAGTACCTGTAAAGTTAGCACCAGCTAACTTCGCTCCTGTGAGAGTAGCACCCGTAAGATCAGCCCCAGCTAAATTTGCTCCCTTGAGGTTACTCCATCGCAAGTCAGCACCTCGCAAGTCAGCTTGACTCAGGTTGGCTCGCAACAAGTATGCACCACTCAGGTGAGCTTTGCTGAGATTGGCTTGGTAAAGATCAGCTTTATAAAGGTAAGCTTCTATTAATTCTGCCTCGTGCAGATTTGCTTTGCTCAAATCTGCTTCAATCAAGTTAGCTGCAATTAAGTTGGCAAAACAAAGGTTAGTGCGGTGTAGTTTGGCTGTACCCAAATCAGCACCTCTCAAGTTCGCCCCTTTCAAGTCAGCACCAATCAAGTTAGCATTAGCAAGCACAGCATTTTTGAGATTTGCTTCACTCAAGTTAACTCCAATCAGATTGGCTTGACTCAAATTTGCCTGTGTAAGTTTGGCATAACTTAAGTCTGCAACACTGAAGTTAACTAAGCTCAGATTTGCTTCAATCAGATTTGCTTCATAGAGATCAACACCGCTCAAGTCTGGTTCAATATTGGGGTTTTTTTCTCTCCACTCCATCCATATGACTGCACCAGCTTTCAATAAAGCCAGATGCTCTTGATTTGCCATTTTCTCTCCTTTATTCCTGACGCACTGCGAGGGGATTTGTCCGACCTGCGACATTTTCAATTGCTGCTAATGCTCCAGCTGCACCTGCAAGAATATCTCGTTCTTGTCCACCCAAGTAAAGCCGTCCAAAACTACCTACAGCTTGAACTTCTAGGATATTAATCGCTGCTGCTTTTTCTGCTTCATTGGCTGCGAGGGCGGCGTAAGCAGCAGGCTCAACTTCCAAGATATATAATGTCTGTCCCGCCAGTAATAATTGTCCTCGGCGTGTGCGATTAATTAGTTGTGTTTGGTAAGCATCAATGTTGCGGATAATTTGGCTAGAAACAACACGCGGTTTGAGACATTCCTCTCTTCTAACTCCGAGTGTCGCCAAAATTGCCTGACCAGCAGCTCGTGTTTCACCCTGAGAGCCAGAATGAACTTCTAATAAACCGTACAATCGTTCTACTACCTGCACTCCCGGACGAACAGAAGCAGATTTAAGTGCGACATCTGTAATCCGATTAATCTCAATTCCAGGAGAAATTTCAATCCACAGCGATGTATCCCCAGGTAATGGCAAAAAACCTTGAGCTACCGTTCCTATATATGCTGCGTGTTGAGGTTGCAGGCTATCGAGAAATACGAAACTGCGTAGTTCTACTCCCAAGGTTCTATTCTCCAGTCAAACAATTTTGGATTTTAGATTTTGGATTTTGGATTGACCCCATGGATAAATCCGCTTTCTTGAGGATTTTGGATTTGAGAAAATGGAATTGAGTCCACGGATAAATCCGCTTTCTTCTACCATCAAGGAATTATCGGTCATCAGGGTCAAAGTGATTTGTTGCAAAATGTGTATTTAAGTTTAAAGTACCATAAAGCTATGTTTATGCATAAGCTAGAGAATTACCATGTAGCGCTTGTCTATATATTTTAGTTAATCACAGCAGCATAACTAGTCGCATACTAAGTCATACCGAACTCAGGTTATACAAATACCGTAAATACTCCCAGAAAACAGCTTGCTTGTTCAGAATTGTCTAATATCTTCCAAATTTGGATGTGGTAGCTACCAAATCAAAGAGCGAAAATAGAATACACGGGCCAGTGATCAGTAATCAGTTATCAGTTATCAGTCAACAAGCTAACTGTTAACTGTTAACTGTTAACTGTTAACTGTTATACAAGGAGTTTATTATCTGTGGTTTTACAAGTAAAAACTAGCGCCTACGAAGCGAAAACCCAAGAAATAGCCAAAGTCTTGCTAGGGGCGACACAGGAAAATCGTAATTTCTTTTCGGCGTTACGTGATCAGATGCGCTGGGATGATAAGATGCTGGCTTGGGCGATGAGCAATCCCGGATTACGGGTGCAGTTATTTCGTTTTATAGATACTTTACCTGCTTTACATAGCAAAGCGGAGATTGCCGCACATTTACAAGAATATTTAGGCGATGAATCAGTAGAATTACCAGCAGCCCTGAAAGGGATGTTAAATTTTGCCAATCCTGATTCTATGCCAGGGCAAGTTGCTGCTACAACTGTAGCTACAGCAGTAGAAACATTAGCTCATAAATATATTGCTGGAGAAAATCTCAAACAGGTACTCAAAACTATTGAGCGACTGCGTAAAGAAAAGATGGCTTTCACCGTAGATTTATTAGGTGAGGCGGTAATTACAGAAGTAGAAGCACAATCTTATCTGGAACGCTATCTTGATTTAATGCAACAATTAGCAGAAGCCTCGAAAAATTGGGCAACTGTGCCATTGATTGATCAAGCAGATGGCGAACCACTACCTAAAGTTCAGGTTTCTGTAAAGTTAACGGCGTTTTACTCCCAGTTTGATTCATTAGATCCTCAAGGTAGTGAAGAGAGAGTCAGCGATCGCATCCGTATTTTATTACGTCGTGCAAAGGAATTGGGTGTTGCTGTTCACTTTGATATGGAACAGTATGAGTACAAAGATTTAATTTTCAGTATTCTCAAAAAACTTTTGCTCGAAGCAGAATTTCGCACTCGTACAGATATTGGTATGACTATCCAAGCATATCTGCGCGACAGCGAACAAGATGCCAAATTATTAATTGATTGGGCAAAACAGCGTGGTTATCCAATTACAATTCGCCTGGTAAAAGGTGCGTACTGGGATCAGGAAACCATTAAAGCAGAACAGAAACATTGGCCACAGCCAGTCTATAACGACAAAGCCGCAACAGATGCGAACTTTGAAAATATTACCCAGTTGTTGCTAGAAAATCATCAATATATATATGCTGCCATTGGTAGTCATAACGTGCGATCGCAAAGTTTTGCCATGGCGATCGCTCAAAGTTTGCAAGTCCCTAGCCGTTGCTTTGAAATGCAAGTCCTCTATGGTATGGGTGACAAACTCGCCAAAGCTTTAGTCGATCAAGGTTATCGGGTTCGTGTTTACTGTCCCTACGGCGAACTTCTCCCCGGAATGGCCTATCTCATTCGTCGTTTGCTAGAAAATACGGCAAATAGTTCCTTCTTAAGGCAAAATTTGGAAAATCGTCCTGTTGAAGAACTACTAGCACCCCCAACCTTAAGACAACCAGACAAAGAGAGAGTCGCCAGAGGAGATGGAAGAAGAGAACTTGTAGCAAACACAGATAACAAAATAGTCAGAGGAGACGGGAGAAGAGAGTTTATCAGTACAGAATCTGAAATAGTAGATAAAAGTACCAGCAATCAACCTTTCTCCGCGTCCCCGCATCCCCACATCCCCGCATCCTCCTTTCAAGGTGCAGCAGATACAGATTATGCTGAGTCAGAATCTAGACAGGAATCTCAACAAGCTTTCCAAAAAGTCCGTCAACAACTTGGTAAAACCTATTTGCCGTTAATTAATGGTGAATATGTTAACACTCAAGAAATTATCAATTCTGTTAACCCCTCAAACTACAGTGAAGTAGTTGGTAAAATTGGTCTTCTCAGCGTCGAACAAGCAGAACAGGCTATGCAAGCTGCGAAAGCTGCGTTTGCTAGTTGGCGCAAAACACCCGTTAAACAACGTGCTGGTATTTTATACAAAGCTGCTGACTTAATGGAACAGCGCCGTGCAGAACTTGCAGCTTGGATTGTGTTGGAAGTCGGTAAACCAGTACGGGAAGCAGACGCAGAAGTCAGTGAGGCGATTGATTTCTGTCGCTACTATGCTGTGGAGATGGAACGACTGGATCAAGGTTACAATTACGACGTTGCAGGCGAGACAAATCGTTATATTTACCAGCCACGGGGAATTGCAGTGGTGATTTCTCCTTGGAATTTCCCCTTGGCGATCGCCACAGGAATGACAGTCGCAGCCTTAGTTGCTGGTAACTGTGCTCTGCTCAAACCTGCGGAAACATCATCGGTAATTGCAGCAAAACTAACGGAAGTCTTGGTTGAGGCTGGCATCCCTAAAGGTGTATTTCAATACGTACCCGGTAAGGGTTCTCAAGTTGGAGCGTATTTAGTCAATCACGCAGATACTCATGTAATTGCTTTTACTGGCTCTCAAGAAGTCGGCTGTCGAATTTATGCAGAAGCAGCTATTCTTAAACCCGGTCAAAAGCATATGAAGCGCGTGATTGCTGAAATGGGGGGCAAAAATGGAATTATTGTCGATGAAAGTGCTGATTTAGACCAAGCTGTGAAGGGTGTTGTGCAATCAGCCTTTGGTTATAGCGGGCAAAAATGTTCTGCTTGTTCACGGGTGATTGTCCACACAGCGATTTACGATAATTTTGTCCAGCGTTTCGTAGAAGCTACAAAATCGTTAAACGTCGGAGAAACAGAGTTACCAGGTACTCAAGTCGGGCCTGTAATTGATGCCAATGCACGCGATCGCATTCGTGAGTATATCGCAAAAGGCAAAGCAGAAGCCAAAGTTGCTTTAGAAATGCCAGCACCAGATCATGGATATTTTATTGGCCCGGTTATCTTTGCAGATGTATCTCCAAATGCAATCATTGCCCAACAAGAAATATTTGGCCCAGTTGTAGCAGTGATTCGGGCGAACAGTTTTCAAGAGGCTTTGGAAATTGCCAATAGTACTAACTATGCTTTGACTGGAGGACTTTATTCTCGCACACCATCCCATATTCAAAAGGCACAGGAAGATTTTGAAGTCGGGAATTTGTATATTAACCGCACTATTACTGGTGCAATAGTTGCAAGACAGCCTTTTGGTGGTTTCAAACTTTCTGGAGTTGGTTCTAAAGCTGGTGGTCCTGATTACTTGCTGCAATTTTTGGAACCGCGCACAGTAACAGAGAACATTCAACGCCAAGGTTTTGCGCCGATTGAAGGAGCAGAATAGTACTCTATCAAGATTGAAATAAGGGATAGGTTGACGCGGAGAGACAATGACACGGTGACGCGGAGAAAAATAATCTCTCAAAACTAAATTGACAAATTATATAGAGTTTGGGTGGGCAATTGCCCACCTTATTTTATATTGAACTGCTAAATTGAAACATTGAGCGTTGGCGGAGCCTCCTGGAGGAATAATCGCCAACCCGTTTCAAGTACCAAACTCAAAACTTGAGGTTTCAAACTTCTTGTCTCCCTTGCTCCCAATCCCCAATCCCTTAACTTTGCTAATCATTCTTAAGGATGAAATTTTGAATCGATCTATTTCGTTTTGTATATATCCTATCCAGGGGGATGGGATAATAGATTTAACTAGTAAGAAAAACAACAACCTAAAATTTATTGAGGAATAAAGTTGTGGTTGCGACACCGGAAAAACTAGAACATAACCACGAACAATCATCAGGTAAACAGCGAGTAGCTGTATTGCTGATGGGTTATGGCGAAGTCGAAAGCTACGAAGATTTTGCTAACTATAACGAACAAGCATTACATTTACTCACAGCAAAATTTGCACCAGTACCAGCTTGGATTTATCCTCCTTTAGCTAAAATTTTGGCTTTATTTGATCGCCATGAGTGGGGTCATCAACACAATGATTTTATTTCTCCCCACAACGCCATTTTTGAAAAGCAGCGTGCTGGTATTGAGAAAAGTTTACAGGAGCAGTGGGGCGATCGCGTCCAAGTTTTCAAAGCTTTTAACTTTTGCGCGCCATTTCTTCCTCATCAAGTTCTAGCAGAAATTAAAAATCAAGGTTTTGATAAACTTTTAATTTATCCACTGTTAGTTGTTGATTCTATCTTTACCAGTGGGATTGCGATCGAGCAAGTAAATAAAGCTTTATCTCAATTAGCTGATGGTAGCGAACACTGGATAAAAGGACTGCGCTATATTCCTTCTTTTTACAACGAACCCGCTTACATCGACATGATGGTGCGTCTTGTAGAAGAAAAAATAGCTAGTGAATTAGCTGCTGCCTATTTACCAGCAGAAATCGGTATTATCTTGATGAATCATGGTTGTCCCCACAAAGCTAAAGGCTTCACCTCTGGGATTACTGAAAGTCAAGCACTCTACGACTTGATCCGGGATAAATTAATTAACCGCTATCCTTTGATTTCTATCGGTTGGTTAAATCACGATACACCAATGATTGAATGGACGCAGCCAAATGTCGAACAAGCAGCAAAAAACCTAATTCAACTGGGTGCAAAAGCTGTTATGTTTATGCCGATTGGCTTTGCTACAGAAAACCACGAAACTCTCTTAGATGTACACCACATTATCCATGCTCTAGAGAAAAAATATTCTCAGATTAATTACGTGCAAATGGCTTGTGTTAATGATCACCCAGACTTCTTGTCAATGGTAGCCCAATGGGCGAATCCTCATATTGCTGAGTTGTTGTCAGCAGAAGCAACGCTGGTTAACCCAGAGTTAGCAGCAGTCCACCATCATCATCACCATCACCATCATTAAGACAAGGGAAAGGAGACAAGGGGGACAAGGGGGACAACCTCAAAGTCATTCCCCTACTTTCCCAATAACTTTTTATGTGGCGTTGCATAATTGCGGGATGATTTTGGAATTTGCATAAAAAATAATCACCGTGTCATCGCATCTCCCCGTCTCCGTGTCAGCCTAAATCATCCCCTTATTCAGCAACGCCAACTTTTTATGTTTTATGTCTGCGGTGTTGTTGCATTTTTCATGTGCTACGACTATTGATGGATGTCAAGCATGAGCAAATAACTGAGGATAAAACAAATCTCTAAACAGCTTCTTTGCTCATCCTCTCAATACTTCCAGGAGGAGTTATGAACAGAAAATTCTTTTTTCTAGTTTCAACTGTTGGACTAAGCATAGTTATGAGCGCCTGTGAACCTGCTGCACAAAGCCCAACAACTACTACGCCATCACCTATTAGTCCATCACCAGCTGAGACTTCACCAATAGGAGTTCCAACAGCCACTCCGACAGTAACTCCAACTACGCCGTGATACACCTTTCAAAAACTTATTCTTAAAAGATGTTGAAGGGGATGCGGAGAAATTCAAAAGGAAACTGAAAGGGAAAGCTCTGTTAAATTCCCTTTAAATGGATAGATTAAAGTTGATCCCGGAAAACAGACTGAGTTTGTAGTGAGGACTTTAGTCCTCAAACTAAGGGCTGAAGCTTTTACTACGAACTTTCTGATCCATTCATTTAAACTTGACAAACAACTACACTCAGCATCAGAGTAGAATTGCTAAATTGTGATTGTTTTCACACTACTAAATTCTCTGATTTTAGATTTGTAGCCCTGGATTCAACTTAAAATCTAGACTCTCCCACCCAAACTGACAATGACAGAGCTTACTCCTAATTCTAGTTTTAGTTTGACACTCCGCCTGGAGATTCCCAACCGGATTGGAATGTTAGCTAGCGTTACTCAGGCGATCGCCACCACTGGTGGTAATCTTGGTCAAATTGATTTAATCGAACAAACTAGAGCTGTTTCTACTCGCGATCTCACCGTTGATGCTGCTAGCACTGAACACGCCGAAGCAATTGTGCAAGCAGTCAAGGCTTTACCAGATATTAAATTACTGAATGTTTATGACCGCACATTTAATCTGCATCGGGGCGGCAAAATTAGTATTACCAGTAGAATTAGTCTTAAAAGCGTTTCTGACTTAGCAATGGCGTATACGCCAGGAGTTGGACGTATTTGTACAGCGATCGCTGAAAACCCAGAAGAAGTTTACAAATTAACTATTAAACAAAATACCGTAGCAATTGTTACTGACGGTAGCGCGGTTTTGGGTCTGGGAAATCTGGGACCAGGGGCTGCTTTACCAGTTATGGAAGGCAAAGCAATGTTATTCAAAGAGTTTGCTGGGATCGATGCTTTCCCTATCTGTTTAGCTACCCAAGATACAGATGAAATTGTCCGTACTGTGAAAAATATTGCGCCTGTATTTGGTGGTGTCAATTTAGAAGATATTGCTGCACCTCGCTGCTTTGAAATTGAACAAAGACTGCGGCGAGAGTTGGATATCCCTGTTTTTCACGACGATCAACATGGTACAGCGATCGTGACCTTGGCAGCATTGTTTAATGCTCTCAAGTTAGTGCATAAGTCAATCGATCAAATTCGCATTGTGATTAACGGTGCTGGTGCAGCCGGAATTGCGATCGCCCGTTTATTGCAAAAAGCCGGAGCTGATAAAATTTGGATGTGTGACTCTAAAGGTATTCTTTCCACCAGCCGTACCGATTTAACAGAAGAAAAGCAGGAATTTGCTGTCAAAGCACAAGGTACTCTGGCGGGTGCAATGCAAGCAGCAGATGTATTTATTGGTGTGAGCGCACCCGGAGTAGTCACACCAGAAATGGTGCGTTCGATGGCGAAAGATCCGATTGTGTTTGCAATGGCAAATCCCATTCCCGAAATTCAGCCAGAATTGGTGAGTAATGAAGTAGCTGTTATGGCTACCGGGCGTAGTGACTACCCCAATCAAATCAATAATGTTTTGGCTTTTCCGGGCGTATTTCGCGGTGCATTAGATTGTCGAGCCGAAACGATTACGACTTCCATGTATTTAGAAGCAGCATTTGCGATCGCTTCTTTAGTCAAACCATCAGATTTGGACAAGGAACATATCATTCCTTCTGTATTTGATGAGCGTGTCGCCACTACTGTTGCAGCTGCGGTGCAACGTGCAGCACGCCAGGATGGTATCGCTCGCAGTTAATAATTAGGGCTGGAAGTAGTCTATCAAGTCAGTCGATTTTAGATTTTGAATTTTGGATTGTTGTGACACGGAGAATTAATAAAAACAAACTCTCCGCGTCTTATTTTCTCCATGTCCCCGCATCTTCTCGTCCCCGTGTCTTCCTCATCCCGTTACTTATAAACTGCTACCGAATCTTGAGCCTCGCGGTACAATCCCTTGGCAATACGGAACATTTCTTGACCTGTGTGCAAATAACTTTCATCGTAATTCAAGGGAAAATATTCCAATTCATCTAGCCCATCACTAATTTGATTGAGGCAATAATAAAGATTAGCCGCTACTCTTGCTAAACTAGGTGGATTAGGTAGGGAACGGAAAGAAATTTGTGCCTGTTTCAGGTCTTCTCGGCAATTTTCTAAGTATTCCTGAAAATCTTCTAAAAGCTCATCATCAAAAGGATCAGCTGATAGTTTTTCAATTTGTGTTTTCAAAGAATAAAGAATGACATACGCTAGGCGACTAGTTGGTTGATAAACCTGACGTAGCCATTCTTCAATCTGATCATCAATATCTCTTCCTGTTTGTCTTTTGGTTTGATATTGTTGCCCAGCAGCAGTGCTACGCTGTTGTCTGCTACTGGGTTGCTGCTTCAGTTTGTGATAATTCCGTCGATCATAACTTTGGCGATTTTCAGCATCACCCAAAACTTCATATGCCGCATTAATACGGATGATTTCCTCGCTATCTGCCGTTTCTTGATTACTATCAGGATGATATTGCTTAACCAAGCGGCGGTAAGCTTGCTTAATCTCTGCTTGGCTAGCGTTAGGACTTACTTTAAGAGTTTCGTAGTGGTTATGATTTACCATTGTAGAGAACATCCTGAAAGCCCCGTCACTAGATAGCGCGGGGATGAAAGGTAGGTGAAAACTTGAGCTTACCTGCCTTCAAGATTTTAACAGTTTGGTCAAGTTCTCATTTAACTGTTGCCGACTCTGGCTTCTACCAAGTCTTGAAATAATGGTGTACTTAGATACCTTTCCCCAAAACTGGGCTGAATCATCACAATTAAGCGTCCCTCGTTTTCTGGACGTTGGGCGACACGAATTGCTGCACACAAAGCCGCACCACTAGAAATACCAGATAGTAACCCTTCTTCTCTAGCTAAACGCCGTCCATAGGCGATCGCTTCGTCATCAGTGACAGTAATAATTTCGTCAATTAAATCTACCTTCAGTACTTGAGGCACAAATCCTGCACCAATCCCCTGAATTTTGTGCGCTCCGGGTTTTCCTCCTGATAAAACTGGACTGTTGGCTGGTTCAACTGCGATCGCTTTCAGGCTGGGTTTGCGTGCTTTGATCACCTCTGCTACACCCGTAATCGTACCACCAGTACCGATGCCGGCTATAACTATGTCTACTTTACCTTCAGTATCTTCCCAGATTTCCTCTGCCGTTGTTACTCTGTGAATTTGCGGATTTGCAGGGTTACGAAATTGCTGCAACATGTACGCATTGGGCAGTTTGTCAACAATCTCTTGTGCTTGCCGAATCGCCCCACTCATACCTTCAATTCCTGGCGTGAGTTCAAGTTCTGCACCATAAGCCCGCAACATCGCCCGTCGTTCAGCACTCATTGTCTCTGGCATTGTTAAAATCAATCGATAACCTTTAGCTGCTGCTACCATTGCTAAGGCTATCCCCGTATTGCCAGAAGTGGGTTCTACTAATATGGTCTTACCAGGAGTAATCAATCCTTCTTCTTCAGCAGCATTAATCATACTGATTCCAATTCGGTCTTTCACCGATGCCGCTGGATTCATACTTTCCAATTTCACGACAATCTTGGCTACGCAGCCTTCTGCTTGAGGAATACGGTTGAGCTGTACTAAAGGTGTACGCCCGATGAGTTCTGTGATATTACGAGCAATTCGCATTAGTTTATTTTTCCTCGGTCATTCGATTTTTGGATGCGTGGATTTTGGATTGACCCCACAGATTTTTCTGGGGGTTTATAGCATCAAATAATTTCGGTCAATGGTCAATTGTCATTAATCGTTAGCACAAAACAAATGACAAATGACTAAATGTAATACATGATATTCAACTGCCGTCGTGAATCGCGTTTTTCACAGAGGTCGGCAAGTGTGTATTTATGTAAAACTGAGTTTGCTGCCTGACGCGCTTCTTGCCAAATTTCTTCTACAACAGCACCATCTACAGTTTTGGGCTTATCTTCTTCATGTGTCTGCACCTTATCTATACCTTCTACACATCCCAAAACTTCAAAAAGCGTGATTTTCCAAGGTTCTCGTGCCAACAAGTAACCACCTTTTGATCCTCGTTGGCTTTTGATTAGACCCCCACGCCTCAAGATAGCTAGCAATTGTTCTAGATAGCGGTCAGGTATATTTTGTTGTGCTGCAATTTGACGAATTTGCAGCGGTTCTCCACTTTGATAACGAATTGCTAATTCTAACAAAGCAAGAATTGCGTATTCTGATTTACACGATAGTTCCACAGCTAAGAATGTGAAAGAAATGATCCCTTTACTTTTTTAGTATACTCCGGTTCTCCACTGGGGTTTGTTATTTTTATAATTAAAAACATAAAAAACCCCGCCCAAAAGCGGGGAAGACATTTTTGCTATTGTTGATTGCTTATTGATTAGTGGAAAAAACTACCAATCAACTAGCAACTATTAACCAACAACTAAACTAGAATGTGAAGGTTGTTCTGAGTGTACCGATAATCGCGTCATCATTGTTGCTATTTTGACCAGGAGAAGTTACCCAGATCACACCAGGAGTGACAGAGATATTGTCGCTGACTTGATATTTGTAGAAGCCTTCAAAGTGGTATGGTACATCACCATCATCCACACCTGCGACTCTATTGAGAGAATAGGGTTCAGCACCAGCCAAAATACCCAACACGTTACCTTTCTTACCAAGGTCTGGGAAGGCTACTCCTAAAGCGTAGCTCCAAGCTTCAAAGTCATCACCGGTTCCGCCACCAGTGACATCATGGTAAGAAACAAAGCCACTTACCGAGAATTTGTCGCTTGGTCTAAAGGCTGCTGATAAGCCGTAGGAATTACTGGAAGATCCATCTGTTGTACTCAAGGTATTGGCTTGAGCAGTACCTACTACAGAGCTATTTACAGAACCCGCATCAAACAGAGAACTGCCTGCACCATGATAGCCGTGAACATAAGTTGCGGCTAATGCCAAGCGATCGCCTAAATTAAAGTTCAGTTGTCCGAGAGCAGCATAGTTACCGTCGAATATACCTGAACCATTGGTGGGATTACTAGCTTCAGATCCCAAGTAACCGACTGTGACTGAAGTTGGTAGAAGGAAACTGCGCTTGTTGCCAAAACCGAAGTTTACTGCTGCACCAGCGCCACCACCAATACGGAAAATGGGGTTTTCCGAAGCAAAGGTAGACAATGCGCCATTACCACCGTCGTAGTCTTCAAAGTAAGGGTTAACGGTAGCAGCAACATCACTCCAAATACCACCAGTCGCGGCAACATAAACTCTGGCATTATCACCAACTGGGAAGTAGTACGCCAACCAATCTATATCGACGTCGTTGTTACCAGTGTTACCGATGTTAAAGGTTTGTAGACCTTCAGCACCACCGTTACTACCGATATTTAATCTTTGAGCATTACCAGCAGCAAGACGGGTGTGTAACAAGTCCCTACCAGTGAAACTGGTTTGCAAGTCTAAACGAACCCTGTCTTGGAAGACGGTGTTGTTGTTATCGTTGTCACCAAAAGAATCAGTAAGAGCAAAGATTGCTTCACCAACTAACTTGGTTGTGGTTGAGAACTGGTTAGCTTCCAACTCAGCTGTACGTGCTTCTAATGCATCCACACGACCGCGTAGAGTTGCTAGTTCTGCGGAAAATTCTTCTTGTAAGCGCTGTAGGGTGGCCAAATCTTCTTTAGTGACCAAATCAGCTGTAGCTGTAGCAATTAATTCATTGACCCGATCCAAACAAGCGTTCAAACCTGCGGCAAATTCATAGCGGGTCATGGGACGGTTGCCGCGATAAGTGCCGTTGGGATAACCTGCAATACACCCATAGCGCTCAACCAAGGACTGAAGTGCTTGGAATGCCCAGTCAGTTGGTTGTACGTCGGAGAACTGAGAAACCGATGTTACCTGGGATTGGGAATTAGCAACTTTCCCTTCGCTCCCATATTGGTTAACTTGGTCTAGGACGTTAACTTCTGTTTGCTGTACTTGCTGTACTTGAGCTAGCTGTGGTATCTGTGTTTGTTGTTGTACCTGAGCTAAGATATCTGACTGGTCGGTTGTTTGCGTTTGTACAACAGAAGCAGAATTATTTTGTTGTTGATTTGTAGATAAATCTGCTTTGACTACTTCAGAGGTAGCGCTATTTGGGGCTGCGATCGCAGTTGTTGAAACCAGCAATGCGGCTCCTAAAACTGCTGGACTTACCACTAATGATTTCCACAAGATATTAGACATTTTCCTATTCTCCTCACACCTCGTTCTAAACATTTAATTTGCTGCAACTATTGCCATATATGCAACTTCTCGTTAAACCTGTGGATGAGGCGTACTGCCCCAAAGACAATTTTAGTTTTTGCCAAGCTAAACAGTAAATTAAATTCCCTACAGATAACTTTTATGTGATTAACCTATGCAAAAACATATCTTTATAGATTGTCATTATAAAACATCTGAGTCAGAAGACAATACGTGAGAGTTCGCATATACAACTGTCACATTTGCCTCGCTTTTTCTTGAAATTTCAAGCATGATTTGTCATTTCTCTTGTCAGAGCGATCGCCTCCTACAAAACCATACTCAGAGTATATTTTTTGTAATTTCTCCTTCGAGCTACTAAGAGTTATTACTTAACTTATTTGAGAAATTTCCTTGGCTAATTCAAAATCTTTCTGCGTTAAACCACCTGCATCATGAGTCGTTAGTGTGATTCTAACTTTGTTATAAGAAATCTCTATATCTGGATGATGCCCTGTTGACTCGGCGGGTTCAACAAGTTTATTTACAAACTCCATTGCCTGTAAAAAATCTTTAAACTGCCGTTGAGACTGTAACTTTGACCCCTCTACTGTCCAGCCTGAGAGGTTGCTTGCCAAATCTTGAACTTCTGCCTCTTTAAGTAATTGTGCCATATCATCATCCAAATTTAATTTAGTTAGTGATATTTTGCATTTGATGAGGCTGATAACAGTAACCCCTGCTCTAACTTTAATGCTTTTAGCAAGTCATAAACTTTTGTTTATTATGACTTAGCAAGGCAAAAATAGCAGGCATTAGCTAAGTTAACTATTGACTTTTTAGTTACCTCTGCTAAAAGTTAGATGATTTTTAATTTACTTATGATGAAGTATTTAGCTTTACTTCACTATATAAACTCAGGACGCAGTTGATTGAGTACGGTTCCCATGATTTGACACCCATTTATAGTTTTTTATAATTATTTTAAATTTAAGCTTAGGTAAAACTTATACTTCAATCTACTTACCGTAAATCAGCAGAAGATTGAGTTGACTGCCTGTTTACGTTAGGCTTCGAGGCGGCTAAAAAATATTTGTTCTAGATGTCTAAATCTACTCAATATCAAACTGGCTGAATCTTTTGCAACAATGTTTAGGCACTGAATCTATATATACATACTTAACATATAAATAAAAACTATCCGCTCTTACTTTAGATCGGGTGATCTAGGTAAGAGCGGTTTAGTTGGGTCTTCAGGTTGCAACCTAACTGCCGGATGGAACTCCAAATCAGCTTTGCTGCTTGAGGTAAACTAGTCTCTCAATAAGACTAAAGCTGACTTTTAGAGAACAGCTCCGGCACACAGCCGGCTTCCTGCAACCTGATGACCCATGCATTTACTACTATCTGTCATGGGCATCACCTCCTTGTTGCCTGAGCGGTCTTACTTTCAAAAAGGCAGAGCTAGTAGCTCTGGGTTGTTTACAACTATATATAAAATATAGCACAAAGTTTAATCATTGCTGCGATTAAAGATGTTTTTTGTCACCCAAAAGGAAATCGCGAACTAGGAAAAAGCTGGAAATCGATTTAGCATCTATAGGTTCACCTTGTAGAATTGCTTTTTCCAATTCTTCTGGAGTTAGTAAAACTGTTTCGATATCCTCGTCTTGTTCCTGTGCTGGTGGTGTTTCGAGTTTTTCTAAATCTTGAGCTAAATAAGCGTAAATAATTTCATCAGAATAACCTGGAGCCAGAAAAAATTCTCCTAATGTTTGCCACTTATGAGCGCGATAGCCTGTTTCTTCTTCTATTTCCCGCTTCACTGTATCCAAAGGGTCTTCATTTATTTCTACAGTTCCCGCCGGAAATTCCAACAATCTTCCCCCAACTGCAAAACGGTACTGACGTACGAGAACGAGTTTACCCTCTGAGGTTATGGGTACAGCTAAAGCACCTCCAGGGTGACGAATGCACTCCCATTCTCCTTCTGATTTGTTAGGCAAACGTAGGCGATTGACCTCAAAATTGAACTTGCGTCCTCTGTAAAACAGACATTGTTTTAGTAGCTGGGGTAATTCTCTACCTAATGGCATAATTAAAGTTTTTGAGTCTAAGAATCACTAGAAAAAGGATTTATGGCTTTTAGGGTGTAAGGGAAATCATAAATTAATATCAATTCCTACACACTGATATTGTCATAAAACCCTTACTGGATAGCACGGAAGCCCAACGTCTTTAGATTTGGGTCGCTTGACTTAATCCACACCAATCTTTTCTTAGTGTAATATCATACATTCGTAAGTAAATGTACTTCAGAACAGTCTATGTCTTTAGACAATTCCAAAATTGAGCGTTCGGAAACCGGATCTACCCAATTTGGAGCAATTTCTGATAACGGAACTAGGACAAAAGCACGTTCCCGCATTCTAGGATGGGGTATTTGAAGTTTTGGCGTATTCAAAATTAAGTCATCATATAACAACACATCCAAATCCAATGTACGAGGACCCCAACGCTCTTTCCGGAGACGTCCAAATTTTGTTTCTATTTCTAGCAAACTTGTCAATAATAAATATGGTGAAATTTTAACCTGGAGAACTACACAACCATTCAAATAATCTGGTTGTGGTGGTCCTATAGCTTTAGTTTGGTACCAACTGGATCTCGCTTCTAGAATAATACCTGGTATTTGCACCAAATTTTCTATAGCCGTTTCTAAAATTGTGTAGGAATCTCCAAGATTACTACCTAGAGCAACTGCAACACGCTTCCAGTCATCTGTATTGGCATTCTTTATTATCTCTGTCTGGGGTTTGCTGTGTGCAAATATTTTCAACGCTTTTGCAACTCCAAATATTACTGGATATAAAGTATAAAATTTTGCAAAATTATTTATATTAATTTCAAAAAATTAATTTGTTATATAGTGAATTAAGCTAATAATTTATTAGGATACTGTACAAACACAAACGTTGTGTATCAATCTGAAAATTTAATGGTGGTTAGGTTGGAACTACTGGAAGTGAGGAGCTGACGTGGCGAAGTTTACCTCCTGGTTTAAAGAAAGAACGACAAAATCGAGTGAACCTCAAACAGATAAATCTGAATCACCAGCAGGTGATCCACAACAAGATGAGGAATCCACAAATGAACAAAACCATGACGAGAACAGACCACTAACAAAACTAGAGCAAGCCAAGCAGATATTAACTCAAGTAGTTGCCAAGCTTCCTGGTAGTCAAAAACCCCTATACCGTCGTTATTGGTTTTGGGCTGGCTTGGGTGTAAGTGGCGGAGTCGCTGCTATTTGTTATGGGGTCTGGTCAATAGATCAAACATTACCAAATAAAGACGAATTAAGTGCTGTTGTTAGAGAGCAAACACTAACTATCAAAGCTGCTGATGGAACGATTTTGCAACAGCAGGGAGAAGCAACTAGAGAACAGCTGAAACTAGAGGAAATACCAGATAAACTCAAAAAAGCTTTTATCGCCTCAGAAGATAGAAGATTCTATAAACATGGGGGTATTGATACCCAAGGAATTGTCAGAGCAGTTTTAAATAATTTGCGATCGCAAAACGTCGTAGAAGGTGGTAGCAGTATCACGCAACAGCTAGCACGAATTCTGTTTCTCAAACAAGAACGGACAATCTGGCGTAAGCTCAAAGAAGCTCGTTTAGCACAGAAAATCGAAGACCAATTATCAAAAGACCAAATTTTAGAGCGTTATCTGAATCTAGTATATTTGGGTTCAGGAGCCTACGGTGTTGCAGATGCGGCGTCGGTGTACTTTAGTAAACCAGTACATGAACTCACCTTGGGCGAAATGGCTACTATCGCTGCTTTACCCCCCGCCCCAAATCGTTTTTCACCCCAAGTGAATTTAGCATCTGCTCAACAGCGAAGAAATTTAGTTTTAGAGCGAATGCATGAAGACGGGTACATTACGACAATTGAAAGAGACATAGCGATCGCCGAAAAATTAGCCGTTAGACCCAGTCCGCCCAAACGCTGGCAAATAGAAGCACCATACTTTATTAGTTATATCCAAAAAGAACTACCAAAACATGTTTCCCCAGAGGTTTTGAATGCAGGTGGTTTGACGGTGGAAACATCCCTCAACCCGTCTTGGCAAAAGTCAGCAGAAGAAGCTGTTGATAAAACTTTACGTAACCAAGGTAGCTGGGAAAACTTTAAACAAGCTGCTTTAGTGGCGATCGATCCCCGGACTGGTGCTATTAAAGCCATGGTAGGGGGAAAAGACTTTGGTAAAAACCAGTTTAATCGAGTTACCCAGGCAAAAAGACAGCCAGGCTCGACTTTTAAGGGATTTGTCTATGCAACAGCTATTGCGACTGGAAAGAATCCATATGATGGTTACGAAGATGCACCCTTAATTGTGGATGGCTACGAGCCGAAAAACTTTAGTGAGAGTTTTCATGGTTGGATGAATATGAGAGATGCCCTCACCAAATCAGTAAATATTATTGCGGTGAAGGTGTTAATGAATATTGGATTTGATCCGACAATTAAACTTGCCCATGACATGGGAATTCAATCGGAACTCAAGCCCGTGTATTCTCTAGCTCTTGGCTCCAATGAAGTTAACTTATTAGAATTAACCAGTGCTTACGGTTCCTTTGCCACTCAGGGATTACACGTACAACCCCACGGCATCACCCGAATTATCAACCGCCAAGGTAAGGTAATTTGGAGAGACAATTATCAGCCCAAACGGGCCTTAGATACAGAAAGTGCCGCGATTATGACCTGGATGTTACGTAATGTGGTCAATGAAGGTACTGGTGGTGCTGCCCAACTCAATGATAGACCTGTTGCAGGTAAAACTGGTACCACCGATGAGGCAAGGGATTTATGGTTTATTGGCTTTATACCCCAGTTGGTAACAGGTGTATGGTTAGGTAACGATGATAACAAGCCAACTGGAGGTGGTAGCAGTACAGCTGCTTATACCTGGCATGAATTCATGGAAAAAGCAACAGCAGGAATGCCGGTGGAAAAGTTTCCCGAACGACCTAAACTAGAAGGCCGCAAAGGTACTATCAAAGCTCAACCAATCAAAGCTAAACGAATTATTAATCCTCCTGCACCTTCTAGTGATGGAAATTCTGATGGGGGAAATCAACAGATAAATTCTGATGATAGCGATCGCCGATCATCTCGTAGAAGAAGATACAGAAGAAATTACGAACAACAGCAAGAACAGCAACAAGAACAAACCCCAAGACGACGCAGACGCCGTTACCGAGAACAGCAAGCTACTGACGACTCTAGTTCCCAAAGAAGTTATCGGCGTCGGTATAACAGTTCTGAATCAGTTGCAAATAATGAATCTTCCTCATCTCAACCACAGCGACGATATAGACAATATTCAAATTCTTCTGCGTCTGTAACTCCTCGATTACGATCTACCCCATCTACTAGCAATTCTTCTAGCCCTACACCCACATCTTCTTGGCGAGAGAGACTTAAGCCAAATTCCTCACAATGAAATGGGGATCGGGGATCGGGGATTGGGGATCAGGGATCGGGAAAGGGGACAAGGGAAGGGAGTAGGGTGCAGGGAGAGTAACCAATCCCCAGTTCCCAATCCCCAATCGTTACTAATCTCCTCCCTTTCCTCTGACTTGTGATGGATGTGGATGGTATGCTCTTTTTATAAGTTTTTAAGTAGTGTTACTTATTTTAGGAGATTATACTCATGGATTTATTGATGCAAACAGCAGCACAAGCAGCTAACGAACCTCATTTTCCCTTTGCTTTCACTGCGGTTTATGTTGTAGGCTTTATTGCTGCTGTTACTATTGGTTCAATTGCTTGGTACAACTCCAAGCGTCCGGTAGGTTGGGAAGATAAAAGCCGTCCTGACTTTGTCCCCAAGGTTGATAAAGATGAAACCCCTGGTGTGTAAGCAAGCAGTTAAATAGTCATTGGTCATTAGTCATTAGTCATTGGTTAATTACAAATAACAATGGACAAATAACAAATAACATTAATTTTGAATTTCAACCCAACGACGGTAAAGCTTTTGAATTTGTTTGAGAAGGGCATTTAATCCGGCTTGGGTTGATTGCTCTTGATTAGATAATTGTTGTAATTTTGTCAACAGTTTAGCTTCTTCTACTGCCACTTCATCATCAGTGTAAATTAAACCACTGATAGCTTGAATCAAGTTTTGGCAATCTTCCATACTGGGATGCTCACCCAGGTATTCTTTTACCCAGTCGTAGCATTCGATTGGTTTAATAGGAACTAACTCATATAATAAAGGCTTAATATCTGGATCGCTAGCTACTCCCTTCTCTTGGGCTATTTGATGTAGATACTGCCTTTCTTCTGGTTGGATTCTGCCATCTATCCAAGCTGCTCCAATTAGGATTTTGACTAAGTTTTTTACATTACTGGAGTTCACTGACATCACAGCCTCCTATAGTTCACACTGCCCTCCTTGAAATCTTACAACTGCTAACAGTATTCACCCTGAATCATTGGTTTTTCTTAAACGAACCATGAAAAATCCATCCATATCATGTTCATGGGGTAATACTTTCAGCCAGCCTTGTGACGTGGAGTACCTAGAAAAAGATAAATCTTGGCTCGAATTCTCTATTTTCCAATCTGGGTTTTCTGCCAAGAATGACTGTATTACGGTTTCATTTTCAGCTGGATGCAACGTACAGGTAGCATAAACTAATACTCCTCCTGGCTTGACAAAAGTACTTGTATGTAAAATTAGTTCTTTTTGCAGGACAGAAAGTTCTTGTACAGACTCTGGTGTTTGTCGCCAACGTGCATCAGCGTGACGATGTAGAGTCCCCAAACCAGAACAAGGTGCATCTAATAAGACACTATTAGCAGAGTTGCGAAATTGAGGTAAATTGCGGCTGTCACCAATGCAAATGTCTATAGACTTGAGATTAAGTCGTTGAATGTTTTGTTTGAGTTTCCGCATTCGAGAATGAGTGCGATCGCACGCCCAAATTTTTCCAGTATCCTGCATTAGCTCGGCAATATGAGTGGTTTTCCCACCTGGTGCAGCACAAGCATCAATCACTACTTCTTTTGTTTGCGGATCAAGGAAATGACCAACCAATTGAGCGCTACTATCTTGGACACTCCACCAACCTTCACTGAAACCAGGAAGATTTTGAATTTGGCCTGGATGACTAAGTAATCTTAAAGCTTGTGGTAGGTGGGGAAGACGTTGGCAGGAAACACCAACTGCTTGCAATGCTGTTTCTACTGTTTCTAAATCAGCCCGCAGTGGGTTCACCCGCAGATCAATTGTTGGGGTTTGGTTCATCCATATACACAGTTTCTCTGTTTCGGTAACACCAAATTGATCTAGCCAAACTTGAATAATCCAGTCAGGGAAACTGTGTAAAATACCCAAACGTTCCACAGGGTTTTCTGGTAGCTGTAAAAAAGACGCGGTGAGGAGGTGAGGGGGAGACGCTTGTGAAGACGCGGAGAAGGGGTGAGTGAGAGACGCGGAGAATATTTCATTAGTATTCTGCGTGTCCCCGTGTCTCCCACGTCCCCGTGTCCCCGTGTCTCCCATGTCCCCGTGTATCTCATGTCCCCGCCCCACTTCCTCTACCAGGCGAATAAATTGGCGCAATAAACCATTTACAAAACCAGCCAGCCCAACAAAACCGTTTTCCTTGGCTAATTGCACGGTAGTATTAACAGCTGCACTAGGAGGAATTCTTTCTTGATAGAGCAACTGATATAAGCCCAGATGTAGAATTGTGCGGAGGTCTTTGGGTTGCTGATCAGACTTCTTTGTCGCCAGTTGATTGATAATGGCATCGAGAGTACGCTGTCTTCTGGTGCAGCCATAGACCAATTCTGTAACTAGACGGCGATCGCTGAGTCTCTTTACACCAATTTCGCCATCTGTTATATCTGTTTTGGGCAATACTCGGTCTAATGCTACATCAGCATAAGCTCCTTTGTGGACTTCTCGCAATGCCACAAAAGCTAGTTGGCGGGGTGAAATATTTTGGTTTTGGGATTTTTGATGTTGCAATGTAATTTTGATTGTCTTATACCAAATTATTAGCTTTTAAAATAATTAAATTCTTCTAAATTAATTTTTATTTCTATACTTATGGTCAAAAGGGTCAGAAGTTAAGGCTTTAACCTTGTCCTTACTCGTTCTTCTTTATATCTTGGTTCTTTGATTTTTTGCTAAAACCTTGACTCGCACTTTATCACGAATTCTAAACATTAAGTTTTTGTTTCAAGCACTTTTATTTTATTATTATTTTTTTGTGAATTTGTCATCAAGACATGTAGAAGATTTTATTTGGGGTGCTTGGTCTGAACTGTTGTCTCTACTCTTGTAGTTGGATTTACTGCTTTAATAAGTAAATTATTTAACCGAAATTGTCAATAAATCCTAAACTCACACACTAGTATGAAGATAAATTATGAGAATTTTTCTGTTCTTCATCGAAAAAAAATTAATATTAACAATAGCAACAAGCTATCCTAAAGCTATATAACGCTTTGGAGTATTTTTACTCACTGAAAACCACATAGAGCGTAGGACACCTTGACTAAATGATATCAGGGAGCATCAAGAGTCGATTTGGAAAAAGTGTACTATGTAGCAATTTTTCATTTTTTACTCCATTTTTCTTTTTTGTTAACTAAATCCGTTAAGAGTTATCAGGATTAAAAGGTCAGTAGGCATCAATGTCTTATTATTTTTTTGATACAGAAAATCAACGTTACAAATCTTTTGAGTTACCAGGGGCAAAACCACACTATACCCCTGATCGACCGGGACAGGTTGAACATATTTTTCTAGACCTGAATTTAGATATTCCTAATCAAAGCGTTCAAGGTCAGTGCAATATTACTTTGTTACCTATCCGTAATGGTATTGACCGCTTGATATTAGATGCTGTTAACTTAAACATTGAATCGGTCTTAGTGGATGAAGTTAGCCAGAAGTTTGATTACGACGGTCAAAAATTGTCAGTTCAACTGCATTCACCGACTATTGCCAACAAACGAATTGCGATCGCGATCGCCTACTCTGTCCAAAAGCCCCAACGAGGGATCTACTTCATCCAACCAGAAAAACATTATCCCCACAAACCTACTCAAGTTTGGACACAGGGTGAAGATGAAGATTCACGCTTCTGGTTTCCTTGCTTTGACTATCCAGGACAATTGTCTACTTCCGAAATTCGTGTCCGGGTTCCCAAACCCCTAATTGCCATTTCCAACGGTGAACTCATTACTACAGAAGAAGATGGCGATGATAAAATATACCACTGGTCACAGCAGCAAATTCATCCCACCTACTTGATGACATTAGCTGTAAGTGATTTTGCGGAAATTCGCGACGAGTGGAATGGCAAACCTGTTACCTACTACGTGGAGAAAGGACGAGAAGCAGACGCTAAACGGAGTATGGGCAAAACTCCACGCATGATGGAGTTTTTGAGTGAAAAATACGGCTATGCTTACGCCTACCCGAAGTATGCTCAAGTCTGCGTTGATGATTTTATCTTTGGTGGTATGGAAAACACTTCCACCACACTGTTGACAGATAGATGTTTGCTGGATGCCAAAGCCGCATTAGATAATCGCAACACAGAAAGCTTAGTAGTCCACGAACTGGCGCACCAATGGTTTGGTGACTTAGTTGTCATCAAACACTGGTCTCATGCTTGGATAAAAGAGGGTATGGCTTCTTACTCAGAGGTAATGTGGACAGAGCATGAGTATGGTGCAGATGAAGCAGCCTATTACCGCTTAGGAGAAGCTCGCAGTTATCTAGCAGAAGATAGTGGCCGCTATCGCCGCCCAATGGTGACACACGTTTACCGAGAAGCCATCGAGCTTTATGATCGTCACATTTATGAAAAAGGGTCTTGTGTTTATCACATGATTCGTACGGAATTGGGCGACGAAATGTTTTGGCAAGCCATGCAGACATTTGTCCAAGATAATGCCCATAAAACCGTGGAAACAATAGATTTGTTGCGGGCGATCGAAAAGACAACTGGACGTAATCTTTTATTCTTGTTTGATCAGTATGTTTACAGAGGCGGACATCCTGATTTTAAAGTAGCTTACTCCTGGGATGGTGATTCTAACTTAGCTAAAGTTACGGTGACTCAAACTCAAGCAGCATCAGATAATAATGGTAGTAATAGTAATTTATTTGACCTAAGAGTTCCCATTGGTTTTGGGTATGCCGAAAATGGTGCGCCTGCTGAGTTAAAAATTTTCAAGGTACG
The DNA here is from genome assembly GCA_024239075.1 of Fischerella sp. CENA71. GTDB lineage: Bacteria > Cyanobacteriota > Cyanobacteriia > Cyanobacteriales > Nostocaceae > Pelatocladus. The sequence goes on from JANBVI010000004.1 coordinate 49,972, forward strand.
GGTTCACGAACGCGAACAAACTTTTTATTTTCCACTGCAAGAGAAACCGTTGTTTGTCAGCTTTGATGTTGGCAATAATTTCTTGAAAACAGTTTCCTTGGACTACCCAGTACCAGAATTAAAAGCACAGTTAGAATTTGATCCCCACCCGACTTCACGCATTTACGCAGCTGAAGCCTTGGCAAAAAAAGGAGGATTAGAAGTCCTCAAAGCACTAGAAACAGCACTGCAAAAAGATCCTTTTTGGGGTGTGCGTGTAGAAATAGCTGCTCAATTAGCAGAAATCAAGTTAGATCAAGCTTTTGATGCTTTAGTAATAGGGTTAAAAGATGAAAATTCATACGTGCGTAGAGCTGTAATAGAAGCACTAGCAACAATCAAAACTCACGCCAGTTATAAAGCTGTCAAAGAAGTAATTGAGAATGGAGATGCTAGCTACTATGTAGAAGCAGCCGCAGCCCGTGCCGTTGGGACAATTGCCGCCGCTAGTTTGGAAGAAAAACCCAAAGAAGAAAAAGTTTTAAAACTGCTAAAAACAGTTTTAGAAGAAAAAGCGGGTTGGAATGAAGTGGTACGCAGTGGGGCGATCGCTGGTTTAGCCAAGCTCAAAACTTCCGAAGCAGCCTTAAATTTAATTTTGGAATACACTAAAGCTGGTGTTCCTCAGCCCTTGCGTTTGAACGCAATTCGGGCATTAGGTACAGTTTCTGTTGGTCAAACTCCTGCTAACGTAGAACGAGTCTTAGACCATTTGGCAGAACTTGCCAAAGAAAGATTCTTTTTAACTCAAGTAGCAGTGTTGACAGCCTTGGGAAATATGGAAACTCCCAAAGCCATCAGCATTTTGCAATCCCTTGGCGAGCAAACAGCAGACGGACGGGTACGCCGCTATGCTGAAGAAGAAATTGCCAAAGTGCAAAAAAGTGTTGGTACAGACACCGCAGTGAAACAACTACGCGAGGAACTCGATCAACTCAAACAACAAAATCAAGAACTTAGAAGTCGTCTGGAAAATTTAGAAGCGAAGGCGAAGTAGGGGAAAGGGGATCGGGGATCGGGGATTGGGAAAAGGGAGACAAGGGAGACAAGGGGGATAAGTGAGAGAATAAACACCGATCCCCAATCCCCAATCCTCAATCCCCATTACAACAATTCTGTAAACCGGGAATCGCTTTGCAAGGTTTTGAGAATTTGTTTGATTTCTTGAGTACGGTCTTTTTTGACCACAAGAGTAACATTGCGATCGCGTACAATTACGACATCTTCTAGACCAATCGTGACGATCACATCATCCGCATTGCTAGCATAAACAATAGCACCCTGTGTATCTAACCCTACGTGAGTACATAGTTCCACATTTGGGTTATCTGCTGTTTTTAATAAACGTTCGATCGCATTCCAATCACCTAAATCATCCCAGCCAAAATCCACTGGTAAGACATGTGTCAAATTCGTTTTTTCCATGAGAGCATAGTCTATACTCTTCTTAGGTAACTGGGGATAGATATCAGGACCGTGCTGTATCAACGGTTCAATAATTTCTGGAGCATGGATTTGTAGTTCCTTGAGAACAACACCCGCCCGGAAAATAAACATCCCGCTATTCCAGCTAAAACGTCCCGTAGCTAGAAAATTTTCTGCCGTTTCTCGGTCAGGCTTTTCAGTAAAGCGGTTAACATGATAAGCTGGCAAGTCATTAAAGCAACCAATCTGTTCGCCTTGTTCTATGTAACCGTAGCCAGTTGATGGAAAGGTGGGCTTGATCCCCAGTGTGACAATTGCTGCTGTGTTTGCTGCTAGTTCAATTGCTGCATTTATCGTGCTTGCAAAAGATTCCTGGTTAGCAATCCAGTGATCAGCAGGGAAAAAGCCGATAATAGCGTCATCCCCGTAACGCTTTTTGATTTCCAAGCTTGTCCAAGCGACTGCGGCGGCTGTATCCCTTCCCTGAGATTCGACTAGCAAGTTATTTGATGGCAGTTCAGGTAGTTGTTCTTTAACTCCTTGAGCTATTTGACTAGAAGTAATTACCAATAAGCGATCCCAACCGCCTGCTAGTGGTAGCAGTCGATCAGTTGTTGCTTGTAGGAGACTTCTAGAACTACCATCTAGGTTTAAAAATTGTTTGGGTCGATTTTGGCGACTGAGGGGCCAAAAACGCTCACCTTTACCACCAGCAAGAATTACTGGGAACAATGCTTGAGTCATGTTGTCATAGAGACTTACTTAAGAACACTACTAAGTGTACTGTGGTGTTCGTCACTGGCAAGATTTGTTGCTTCGATTAACATTAGGTTTAGGGAGTGGATGAGTGGGGAGATAGTTTGTGGTTAAACAAGTAGCACAGATCAAAAATCAGGGTAAATCTCAACAAGCACAAAAATCAACTGATGAGTCAAACTCACAGCATAAAACGAATATCTCATCTGAGTTTGTAGAATCTGTGGGTTCCATACCCAGCCAACTTTACCAGAGGTTGGGTTTGGCAATGCCTCGGTGGCTATTTTGGTTTTTGACAATAGTTGTAGGGATCACGCTTTCAGGGTTATTAGTATCGACTTTAGCGCTTTGGACTCCGCTCTGGAGCGATATAGATCGAACAGATGAAGAGTTAGGGATGGGCGGGCCAGATGTCGAAAAAACACCATTACCAGGGGAGATTTGGAGCAACATTTCCCAATACAAGCTCACACGCCCAATGAATATTTTGATCATGGGTATCGAACCAGTCCGGGGTAGCGTTGATGGTTCATCAGAAAGTTACGCTGGGAGCAGCGATACAATGCTGTTGGTGAGACTGAACCCAGAAAATAATACCATAAGGGTGCTGTCGATTCCTAGAGATACTATGATTGCGATCCCAGAATCAAAGGGATTGACTAAAGTCTCTCAAGCTAACGCCCAAGGGGGTCCGGTGTTGGCGGCGCGGGTTGTGAGTCGTACTCTCAGTAATGCACCAATTGATCGCTACATTCGTATGTCTACTAGTGGACTACGGCAGTTGGTGGATCAGTTGGGTGGAGTAGAGGTGTTTGTTCCCAAACCCATGCAATACAAAGACTCTGCTGCTAAGTTTTCTATTAATTTAGTCAGTGGCTGGCAAACTCTTAACGGTGAACAGGCTGAACAGTTTGTACGTTACCGTGATAATAATCTGGGGGATCTCAACAGAATCCAGCGACAGCAAGCATTGCTGATGGGTTTACGCGAACGCTTGTTTAGTCCGACGGTTTTACCCAGATTGCCACAGTTAGTTCACATTATGCGTAAGTACTTTGACACCAACCTGAAAGTTGAAGAGATGATGGCACTAGTCAACTTCTCTTTGAACATGGAGCGGGATAATTTTCAGATGACCTTGCTACCAGGTATTTTCAGTCGTTTAAGTGCAGATCCTGATAGTTATTGGTTGAATCTAACTGGAAAAGTTGACTTGCTCGATAATTATACTGGAGTCAATATAGGTGGTCTGAAACCAGATAAGCGATCGCTACCTAGTTTCAGAATTGCCATTCAAAATGCTTCTAATCAACCCCAGCTAACTGGCAAGGTGATCAATTCTCTCAAAAGCAAAGGCTTTAAAAAAGTTTATGCTATCTCAGATTGGCCTGATGGGCATAGTGAAACTAAGATTATTGCCCAAAAAGGTAATCGCCAAGCCGCAGAACAACTGCAAAAAATCTTGGGTTTGGGAACAATTGAAGTCTCAGCAACCGGTGACTTAGAATCTGATCTCACTATTAGAGTTGGGAAAGATTGGAAGTAGTTATTTGCCATTGGTCATTCGTAAACAACAGATGACTAGTGACAAAGGATGATTTTATGAAAAATACTTTGCTGCGCTTTTTAGGGGTGATGTTGATTTTGGCTCTTGCCTTTTTATGGATCATGTTAGATGCTAAACCAGCGATCGCTCGTTAAATCAAATTCATAGTCGTTAGTTAGTGGTTATTTGTGAATGGATCTAGCAAATAACCACTATTTTGTTTCAATAAAGAAATAAATGACTATTTTTTCAAAATGACCCTGACAAACTACCAGATTTCCGGTTAAATGTTCAAGGATAAGGCTATCTGTAAAATTGTCAGGTACTGTGTGTGACGGAAGAACAAAAAGTTTCTCGTTCTCTTGCTGGAATTGCTGGTATTATTGCCGCCGCTACTTTAATTAGTAAAGTATTTGGGTTAGTTCGGCAGCAAGTTATTGCAGCTGCTTTTGGTTTAGGGCCTGCGGCTGATGCTTTTAATTATGCTTATACGATACCTGGTTTTCTGCTGATTTTGTTAGGGGGAATTAACGGTCCTTTTTACAGTGCTGTTGTCAGTGTTTTAGCTAAACGTAAGAAAGAAGAAGCCGCTCCTCTAGTAGAAACTATTACAACCCTTGTGGGTGGAGTACTGTTAATCGCATCAATTTTATTGGTGATTTTTGCACCTACTGTCATAGACCTATTTGCACCTGGTTTAAAAGTACCGGGAAAAGAATTAGTCAGAGCGATCGCCATTAACCAACTGCAAATTATGGCACCAATGGCCGTCTTGGCTGGTTTGATAGGGATCGGTTTTGGCGTTCTCAATGCTGCTAATCAATATTGGCTACCGTCAATTAGTCCTTTATTTTCTAGCGTTACGGTTGTTATTGGCCTCGGTATGCTAGCTTGGCAGCTTGGTAGTCAAATTAGCACACCTGAATACGCCATGTTAGGTGGAATGGTGTTAGCAGGAAGTGTTTTGGTAGGTGCATTTTTGCAGTGGATAGTACAAGTCATCGCCCAAGCCAGAGCGGGTATGGGTAAATTCCGGTTGCGATTTGATTTTCATCAGCCTGGAGTTGGCGATGTGATGAGAATCATGCTACCAGCTACCTTTTCATCAGGAATGTTGCAAATTAATCTTTACACAGATTTGTTTTTTGCTTCTTTAATTCCTTTTACAGGGGTTGCTGCGGCTTTGTCTAACGCTGGCTTACTTGTACAGACACCCTTGGGAATTATTTCCAATGTAATTTTAGTTCCCCTGTTACCTATGTTCGCCCGACTTGCTGCTCCTGAACATTGGCATGAGCTAAAATTACGTATTCGTCAAGGACTGTTACTTTCTGCTTTTACAATGCTGCCTTTGGGCGCATTAATGATAACTTTAGCTGTGCCAATTGTGCGAGTTGTGTACGAACGCGGTGCTTTTAAAGGTACAGACTCACAACTAGTAGCTTCTTTGCTGATTGCAAATGGAATTGGGATGTTTGTCTATTTAGGGCGTGATGTCCTAGTACGGGTGTTTTATGCTTTGGGCGACGGTGCAACACCCTTTCGGATTAGCATGATAAATATTGTCCTGAATGCTTTGTTAGATTTCCTTTTAATTAAATCTTTGGGCGCTCCTGGTTTAGTATTGGCAACTGTGGGAGTCAATTGCAGTTCTGTGTTAATGCTGTTTTTCGTGCTTAACCGTAGGCTAGATGGCTTACCTTTACGAGAATGGAGTTTACCTATTTTTGGTTTAACTGCTGGTAGCATTGTCGCTGGTGTAGCTAGTTTTGCGACTCTTCAAGTTTTGCAGCGATTTTTAGGTGTAGATGGTTTGTTGATTCAATTAGTGCAGTTAACTATCTCTGGCTTAGTTGGTTTGGGTGTTTTTGGTGCGATCGCTGCTTGGATGAACTTACCAGAAGTCAATATTTTTGTGTTTCGTCTGCGTCAACGATTTTTGAAGAAATAGATTTTAACAGGGAAGGGAGCAGGGGACGCGGGGACACGGTGACGCGGAGAAAAACAAATGACCTAAAACAAAAAACCCCGATGCGAAACACCGAGGTAACGTAACCATGAGGAATCCAAATGTCGAGAGGAGATAAGAGAATTAATAAAAATTAACTTATGTATATAAATGTAAAGTATTTTGTTACAAATAGTCAACATCATTTGACAAAACAATAGTCAACATATTCTATAAGCCTAATTTATAAATGGAGAGATGGCATCTTTCAAGTTAGATGAATGAGGGAGCATCCTAAAATCACTGGGTCTTATTTCCATCTTAAGCAATGCTTAACTAACAAAAAAATGTAAGTTTGGCACTACATTAACAGGGAAACAAGACCCAGTATCAAATTGATGTGTTTAGTTTAAGCGATCGCAGTAGTGATTTTAGCGTCTACTACGATTTGGCACTAAGTTCAGGTAATCAAGATCAGCTGCACGAATGTTTTGAGCGTAGTTACCCTTGGCATTGAGTGAAGTTGCAATGTCAGTGAACTTACGTGGATCACCTTCTGCCAGTTGCCGTTCTTGGAATTTGCGGGTGTAGAATTTCTCCAAGGTAAAGCGCCAGTCGGTAGCAACAGTACCAGCACTTTCTTGGAAGTCTTCACCATAGCGAGGAGTTACCAAGTTGTGAGGACGAGCTACCAAACGCTTGCGTTGGTAGGGTATGGTGTTATCGCCAAAAGCTTCGGTGTACTCATCGCTGTCAACAATAGCATCAACGAAGCCGCCAAAACCTTTGGTACCAATGACAATTGACCAAGCAATTTCTTCTTCTTTGTTATAAGCAGAACGACCCAACAAGCGCTTGAGGGTGATGTCTACTAGACGGTAGTTGTTGTTAACCGAGACAACCAAGCGGTAAAATGCCTCAGATTTTGCCAAACCACGAATGAAGTCGCGTACCGTCAGTGAGCCATTTTTCAGCTGAGATTCAATGTGCTTTTGGCGGTTAAACTTGAGAACCTCATGTTCACTAAATACTTGACGATAAGCAGCCCAAATGATGTTTTCCATGTCAGTGAAAGAACTAACATCTTCTAGGCGATACACATATGGAGTATCTTCATTTTGGTCAGCAAATCCAAAGCTTTGAACGCGATGATTTTGACTGCTGGGTTTGTATTCAAGTAATGGCAGTGCCATTTGCGATTTTCCCCTTTATTATCAACAAATTAAACAGAGTTAGCTCTTGAAAATTGAAGGAGGCTTGTTTAACACAACCCTCTTTCATTTAATTTTCCCGCATTTGGTTTATAAGACAGAACTATTTACAAACCAATTTAGTACAACCAACAAAGCGATCGCTCCGGATAATCCAACTATGACAGCTGATATTGCTCTCCAGTCCGCTTTTTGAGGATAGGGCGATGGATTCAAAAATCCGTACCATTCGGTATGATGTATCCAACTGGTCTGAATTATGCCCTTCTTGTCGCGATAATCTGCACCATAACGCGGGGTGAAACTGAATGGTCTATCTGTAGACATGCGTTTACGTTGATAGGGTACGGTATTGTCACCAAAGGCTTGTTCATACTCTTGACTATCAATCAGCGCGTCTACAAATCCTCCCCAACCGCGAGTAGCGATTTGAATAGACCAAGCAATTTCTTCTTCTCGATTGTAGGAACTACGACCCAACAAACGTTTTAAGCACATTTCAACCAGCCGATAGTTGCTGTTAGCTGCAACAATTAGCTGATAAAATCGTTCTGATTTTGCCAAACCACGAATAAAATCGCGCACCGTAATTGAACGGTTTTTCAGTTGCGTTTCCAGAGCAATCTGACGGTGAAAGTGAAGAATTTCCTGCTCGTTAAAAACTTGGCGGTATGCTGCCCAAATTAGTGCTTCAATCTCACTACTAGAGTTCGCATTTTCAAGACGATAGAGATAAGGAGCATCGTCATTTAAATCTGCCGTTCCAAAACTACGAACCCTTTGATTTTGAGTAGTGGGTTTGTATTCATGTAGAGGTAGTGCCATACTTTATCCACCTTTTACATAACTTGGCATTTTAGAAGGTTCTCAAATTTACTTTTGATCAACTTTCAAGTAAGCAAACTTTGAAACCTTCTAAACTGTGTTAACTAATTTTGGATTTAGCAGACCCACTCTTTTATTGTTAGTTGTTGTTTGTTAGTTGTTGGTTGTTAACCACTATTTACTAGCCACTAACTACTAACTACTTTACTTTAGCTTAACGCACAGGAAAACTTGCACTAGGATTGATAGAAACAGGGATACCTTGCGGTTTTTCTTTCCGTGTGGTATCTGGAATTGTAATGTTAGTAGTACTAACTGGTGTGTAAGAAACCGTTTTGATATCAATAGACTTCGCCATATCCAAGAAGTTATTAATATCACCCCATTTATAGCGTTCAGTTTCCTGTTTATCACGCCAGTAATTGCCGTAACGAGGTGTTACCAAGTTAAATGGTCTGTCTTTATAACGACGACGCTGGTAGGGAATAGTATTATCACCAAAGTTGGTTTGATACTCTTCAGAATCTACCAAAGCATCAACAAAGCCACTAAAACCTTTTGTTGCAATTAAAATTGACCAAGCAATTTCTTCGTCTTTATTGTAAGAGGCGCGACCTAAAATTCGTTTGAGGCTGATTTCTACGATTCGGTAGTTAGAATTTGTCTCTACAACTAAGCGACGAAACGCCTCTGATTTTGCTAAACCACGAATGAAGTCGCGCACATTAATCGCCCGATTCTTCAACTGCGATTCTAAATGTTTTTGGCGATGAAAATTAAGGTTTTCGTGTTCACTGAAGATTTGTCTGTAACCAGCCCAAATTAATTCTTTGATTTCGCTTTCAGTGGGAGAATCTTCTAAGCGATAAATTCTGGGAGTATCTTCGTTGGGTACTTCATAACCAGGAATACGCTGGTTTTGAGAACTGGGTTTGTATTCGAGTAGGGGTATTGACATTGTTAATATCTGTCCTTTGTTATTTGTCTTTTGTCATTTGTCATTTGTCCTACCCTGCGGGTAGACACGGAGTGGCTTCCAAAGGTAGCCGCTTGCGCGTCTATGTCATTTGTTATTTGTTTGATGACCAATGACCAATGACCAATGACTATTAAGTTGTTTTGTTACCGGGAATATAACGATAAGGTAAAGCAACTTGTGTGGGTTTTACGGTTGGAGGCGGGGTGCTAGATTCGCGAGTGGTGTCGGGAATTGGTACACTAGAAGCAACATTTCTGGCGCGATCGCTTGAACGTTGATATTCTGCTCCGCCTGGTGTGATACTGGCAGCCATAGCCAGGAAGTTTTCTGGAATTGCTTTACGAATTCCTCGTTGTACTGATTCTCCTGTACGCACAACTTGATAGAAAGAACGACCTCCAAAATATTGCTCAATCAAACGACCGCGCCAGTAATCGTTGTAGCGGGGATTGACTAAGTTAAAGGGTCGGTCTTTAAAGCGGCGACGCTGGAAGGGTACGATGTCATCGCCAAAGTTCTCACGGTATTCATCAGAATCTACAAGGGCGTCGATAAAACCATGTAGTCCTTTGGTCGCAATCACAATTGACCAAGAAATTTCCTCATCTTTACCGTAGGTAGCACGTCCCAAAAATCGCTTGAAGCTAATATCTACCAAACGGTAGTTAGAGTTAGTTTTTGCGACTTCATCACGATAAACACTGGATTTACCTAATCCCCGGATGAAATCTCGGACGTTGATTGTCCGATTGCGTAACTGTGATTCTAGGAACGGTTGGCGATAGTTTTCTAAGATAAGGTGTTCGCTGAAAATTTGCCGATAAGCTGCCCAGATAATCGCATCAACATCTGTATCGGAAATGGCGTCTGCCAAACGGTAAATTGCTGGTGTGTCTTCGTTAGGTACTTCGTAGCCTTCGACACGTTGATTTTGTGTAGTACGAGTAACTTCAAGTAATGGTATCGCCATCTTTACTTTTACCTTTTTTAGGGTTTCGCAGAGACTGGTTAGTGGTTAGTGGTAAAGACTAACAACTAACTACTAAACCAATCGTCAACATTTGCTCTTGAGCTAACTGTACCCTGGCGCGGATGGCGCTTTCGGCGTCGGTAGCTAATATTTCCGCAAATGTTTCTCGGATTGGCTGTTGCAGTTCAGGTATTTTCGCCAAGGCTTGTAAACCGACGATAGCGGCGTAACGAATTGACCAATCTGCATCTTGGCAAATGAACAATAGAGTTTCCAATGCTTTAGCCTGTGCTACTTGACGTTCTGGCATATCCAGCTTCTGAAAGCGCAAGCTTCCCAATCCTTTAGCTGCGGCGCGACGAACGCTAGGAGCAAAGTCGGTAGCAGCAGATGTCAGCAATATATCTAGGGCGCGAGGATCGGCGATCGCTGCTAAAGTACGAATTGAGTAGGCTCTAGCACCATAGTTATAGTCATCAATTTGTGCTAACAACTGTGGAACCGCTACATCTCCCAATTGTGTTAAGCCTGCGACTGCTGCGACTGCTGCGGCTGGATTGTTATAACCAAATACAGCAATTAATGTTTCAATTGCTGCTTCATCTTTGGCTGCTGCTAGTTCTTTTACTGCTGCTACTATTCGCGCTGGCGAGTCTGCTTCTGTAACAGCGCGAATCAATTTTTGGGTGTTAGTCATTGCTTATTAGTCATTGGTCATTTGTTATTGGTCATTAGTCACTCGTCATTTGTTATTAGTCAGAAAACAAATAACAAATGACAAACAACAATTGACAATTGACAATTGACTTATAAAAGTGAATCCATTAAGTTCATTAGCCGTATGGCATCCTCAGAAATAGAGGAAACATCTAACTCCTGTTGAAGTTGATGTTCTAGCAGACCTTTAAGGGCAATCAATTTAAAACTATTTTCAACCTTGGCGTTCGCGATCGCATCTGCTGCGGGCAAATACCCGATAGCACCTAAATCTCCCAAGACAACGCGGCGCATTTGGAGATTGTTACTGTCCAACTCTTGAATCAGACGCTCTCCATAGGAGGTGTCTTGTGTAAGTTGATACATTGCTCTTGCTGCTGCACACTGCACTCGCGCTACTGGATGTTCCAAAAAGGGTTCAATTAAGGAAATAGCCTCAGTTGCACCAATTGCTCCCAAGGCTTCCAAAACCGCTTCATATGGTTGGGTGAGATGAGGACGTCCCGGTTCTTGAACAGCAGCTGCAATACCACCGCTTAACAATTGCATTAGTGCTGGAGCTGCTGCTATATCTCCTAGCATTGCTAAGGATTGGGCTGCGGCTTCACGCACATAGAAATCAGAGCATTCTAAGCACCTAATTAAGTGTGGTACGGCTCGAATATTGCCCAATTTTCCCAATGCTCTTGCAGCATTACGGCGCAGAGGATAACCTCCCATTTCTGTTGTGTCGGCTTCGTCCTCTAATGCCACAATGAGAGCATCTACAACTTCTGAATCACGAACACGGAACTTACCTAGCCACCAAGCGGCGTAATAGCGGAGACTTAAATCTGGAGATTTGAGGTTGGCGATCGCTTGCTCTTTTGTTAAGGGCGAAGCGTTTTCGGCAGAATATGTTTCTGCACTTGGTTCCATCATTGCCAAAGCGTTAGTTTGCTTCTGCTGTGCTTAAAGGCTCGATTTTGATGATTCTGCCGCCCATACGAGTAATCCGTTGCATTTCTTCATTCATGCGGTTGTATGGCACAGTTATGAATATGCTACCGCTGTTGCGGATATCGTAGTTATTTTTGTCGTTTTCTTCGTTTTGTCGCAAGCCTACGACTTCATAACGAAACATCCGGCTGTTTGCACTAGAAATGCCTTTAGCACCAACTGTGGTTTGACCGAACATTGTTGTGACTCTCCTGATAAAACTAGCTTTTGGGCAATTGTTAGGAGTTATAAAGTCGGAGCTAAAAGTTAAGAATTAGGAGTTAAGAATTAGGAGTTTGAAATTTTATATTTTCTTCCACTCATAACTCATAACTCATGACTCATAATTCTTAACTCATAGCCCCTTGACTCCTAACTCATGACGATTAATTACGCTGGGGTGATACTAACAATTTTGCCACCTTGGCGTTTTATTTGCTCCATTCTGTCCAAAAGGCGTTCGTAGGGTACAACGACAGCGTAGCTGCTACGACGCACACTAGGGAAGCCAGGGTTGCGGAGTCCAGTGACTTCGATGCGATAAGAGCGATCGCCTTCTCCGACTGCATTACCCATGTTCTTTCTGGGAGTCACATCCGCACTTGCACGGAATCCCCAGCTAGAATTTGTGCCAGATGGCCCAACAATTGAGGAAGCGCTATTGGTTGCTAATTCACGGGCTAGGCGAGTTTTTGTACCTTCTACCTGGGCGCGATCGCTATTAGCGTAACCCCGATACAAGCGAAACATTCGAGTAAAGCCGACTGTTTTCTGTCCGGTTTGGATCTCAAAACCACGATAATAGGGGACAATATTGTCACCAAAGTTGTTGAGGTATTCAACCGAATCAATGTACGAGTCAATTTCTGTATCGTACCCTTGGTTCTGGTACAAGTCTAAGTGGAAAATCACTTCAGACTCATCGTACGGCGCACGACCCAATAAATGTTTGTAGTTGAGTTCGATAAACCGAGTTTGGAAGCTGTTGTAGAAAAATTTCTTTTTGTAGAGTTCTGACTTAGCAACGCTACGCACAAACTCTCGTACTGTTAAGTTTCCATCCCGCAGAAGTGATTCTGCGCTTACAAGCCTTTCCGACGCCATGATGTAGTCATTACCCAACAGTTGGCGATATACGGCGCGAATCACCGCTTCTACATCATCTCTACTTGCATATGGACGTAACTCAACTTTAGCGGCGTTGGTGCTGCTAAAAGCCTCTGTTCCTAGCCTGGATGCTGCTGCTGTAATCGGCATTTTTTTTCCCCTATTTATGTACACGCGGACTTTTGCGTGTCTGATAAATATTTTTTATCAATCCCCAGATAAAACTATGCCCGGAGCGAGATTCAACTGCTTGGTGATTCCACACAGCTGCATCCCTCTCCGGGCATTACGCTATCTAGCTCAGAGCGTTGATCGCGTAATCAATGTAGGTGTTAGCTTCGTTAGCAGCTTGACCGGACAAACCATGGTTAGATTTGATGTGCTTGAGAGCTTCTACGTACCAGCTGGGGGACAAATCAAAAGCGCTGTTGATTTCAGCCAAACCAGCAATCAAAAATTCATCCAATGGGCCAGTACCACCAGCAACCAAGGAGTAGGTGATGATCCGCAGGTAGTGACCAACGTCACGAGCACACTTGGACTTACCACGAGAATCAGCAGCATAGTTTGGGCCACTGGTTTGGGTGGTGAAGGGGAACTTCTGATAAACAGCTTGAGTAGCACCATCAATCAAGCGTTGAGCATTGCTGGTCAATGCACGAGCAGCTTCCATGCTAGCAGTAGCGCGCTCTAAACGACCGCGAACAGCTTGGAGTTCAGTGTTGCTCAGAAAGCGACCTTGGGTATCAGCAGCTGCAATTGCTTCGGTAATGGGTGTTTTCATGATTTTATAATCTCCTTAACGTCCTTAACGTTTCGTAATTTTTTGCCTGCAAACCTAGATTTTTGGTTCTGGGCTTTTTTGTTATGTTTTATTACGCAACAGCAGCAGCAGCGCGATCAAAGTAGCTAGCTACTTCAGAAATCAAAGCACTGCAATCACCCTTGGTGATTCCATTGGGATCGTTAGCAATGCCGACAGCAGCTTCTTTCATTTTTTGAACACCAACTGCTACGGAAGAACCGGGAGTACCCAGAGCTTGGTAGGTTTCGCGCAAGCCATTCAAGCAACGATCATCAAGAACGCTAGCATCACCAGCGAGGATAGCGTAGGTAACATAGCGCAAGATGATTTCCATATCGCGCAAACAAGCAGCCATCCGACGGTTGGTGTAAGCGTTTCCACCAGGAGCAATCAATTGGGGTTGCTCTTCAAACAAAGCACGAGCAGCGTCGGTAACGATATCGGAAGCATTGCTGGTGATGCGGTTTACTACATCCAGGCGCTTGTTGCCGTCTCTAACTAGATTACCTAGAGCATCGAGTTGTTCGTTGCTCAGGAATTCGCCTCTGGAGTCAGCCTGAGAAACCACCTTGGCAAATGCGTCTAACATGGAAGATTCTCCTAATTCCTTAATTGAGTGCTGTCTTGATTAAAACTGAAATTGTTTTATCAACTTGGATTGGCTTATAACAGACATTAAACAAGAGTGTTTCTCTTTTGCTTTTCATCTTCCCTGTTCTGAAACAAAACCAGAAAAATGAGAAGCTGGGGTGATTTTATGAGAAACCGACAAACTTTACGAATTGAGTGCCGTCTTTTAGTTTTGACTGTTGTTTAACCCCTCCAGCTTATGTTTATACAACGCTACAGGGGCATTATTTGTTACAAATTGTGAATAAATGAGATATACCAATAAGAAAAGCCTCAAAAGCTTTACATGTAAGGGCTTTAACTGAGAACAAGTTGATTTTTTCGTAAAATTACTTTACAAAACAGCAAGATCAGGCGCAACTTTTCTTTGCTTATATTTTCTTAAGTATCTCTAATTTCTAGATATCACAACCTATTCAAGTTCTAGATGAATTTTATAGATATGGCTATATGTTAAGAATTTTTAACAAAAAAATTATAAAAATTGCTGCTAATTGCAGAAATTTGTCACAAAAGTTGGCAGGAAGTCCCCAAGCATAGCCCAATGAGGCATTGGGCATGGGAAAATCATCAGTATCTCAATTACCCATAACCAAAAACCGTTTGTAGTTAATCTGGCAGATTTTTTGCTGTGGCTGTTGTAATACGCGATCGCACTACTTTATCTGATTCTTGATTTAACGCCGTCTGTAAGGCTGTATAAGCTGCTGGTGTAGCAATTTCTTGAAGAGAAACCGCAGCAGCGTAACGTAGTCCCCAATCTTCTGGAGAGAGTAAAGCCCAAGTTAGTTTTTCAATAGCACGGTGGATCACTGCTAATTCATCAGTACTACTCCCGATTTTTCCGAGTCCCCTTGCAGCAATCCGACGAACATTTCCTTGACAGTGGTTAGCGACTTCTGTACCAACAACTTCGGCTAACAAATCAAACGCTCTAAAGTCACCAATTAATGCTAAAGCTTGAATAATATATGCCTGCACACCCTGATCAGAAGAACTACCGAAAGCAAAAATCAGTGGTTCTACGCTTGCAGGTGCTAGCTTTACTAAAGCTTCAACTGCTGCTTTGCCTACAGAAGGGTGATGATGTCCAAAAGCTTGAATCAAAGCAGAAATCGCCTTGGCTTCCGTAGTTTCACTAGCGGAAATCGCAGCAATTGCAGATACCGCATCAGTTGGCAGTGCAGCATGGTGTAATTGCGAAATCAGTTCTTCGGTATTCACAAACTTTTGTGTATTCATGATTGTTAAAGATTGCAGATATCAAATAAATTGTTGATTCTAAAGATTCTAGAATTGAGCAGAGTTAGATCCCCGACTTCTTCAAGAAGTCGGGGATCTTTTTGTCAAAAAAACCCTAACTTAAAGTTGAATTAATAAATCATCAATTGCCTGAAAAATTAACTGAGTTATTTCCTGTTCTGTTTGTTCTTGATCTAACAAAGCTTCCAAAATCCGTTTTAAATTTAACAGCTTTAAACTGTTAGGAACCCCAGCAGCAAGAATCGCATCTATTGCTTGACGATGACCAACAGCTCCCAAATCAAATATGGCCGCCCAGCGCAAATACATATTGTCATGATGCAAATTATTAATAATACGTTCAATGTACTGGGGTTTTTGGGTTAAAAGAAACAAATACCGTGCCGCAGCACATTGTACTCGCTCGGAAGGATGATTGAGGAAGGGTTCTACTTGGGAACGAGCAGACCATACCTGTAAAGTTGCTAGGGCTTCTATTAAGGCTTCTAATGGTTGCTCTTGAGCGGATTGCAGCAGTTTCAGCAAAGGCTCAACAGCCTGCTGATCGCCAATAGCTGCTAGAGCCTGAATCACTGCTTCCCGCAGATGCAGATCATCACATCTCAATGCAGCAATTAATGCTGGTACTGCTTGCGGGTTCTTTAATTGTCCTAAAGCACGTGCAGCTTGACGGCGTAGAGGATACCCTCCAGATGGAATACGATAGCGTTCATCAAATAGGGCTTCACACAACGCTGTACAACCTGCTTGTACCTGATGCTTTCCCAACCACCAAGCAGCATAATAACGAATTTGGTTATCTTCGCCCTTTAGTGCTGCGATCGCTGCTTCTTGAGAAAGAATTGGTTCAACAGAATATGCAGCAGTCATTCGATTTTAGATTTTGGATTTTAGATTTTGGATTGGGGATCGGGGATCGGGGATTGGGAAAATTCATAGGTAAAGATTCTTCCTTGTCTTTGTTGTCCCCCTTTTTCCCTTTCCCCAGTCCCCGATCCCTTTTCTTCTATGAGGCTGGTGAAATTTTAACTATCTTACCGCCACGCTTATGAATTTCTTGATAGGTAGCTGAGAGCCGCTCATAAGGTACGGTGTAGACTTGTCGGCTACGACGCAGCGCAACTTTCGTGTTTAATCCACCAGCGATCGCTTCGATGATGAACATGCGGCTATCTCCTAATGCAGGAGAACTGATTAAAGTTGGTGCAATTGATGCGAAGCCAAGACCTGCGGATGATGGTGGCACAATTGAATTTGACATATTCATCGCAATTTTTGAGCGCAGGCGGGAATTTTTGCCACCAAATTGAGCGTTGTCGCTGTTAGCTCTACCACGATAAAGCTCAAAAATACGGTTGTATCCTACGGTCTTCATACCAGGAATTGACTGAAATCCTCGGTAATAAGGAACAACATTATTACCAAAGGCATTGTCATATTCTGAACTGTAAATGTACGATTCTATTTCAGCATCGTAACCATTAGAGGCGTACATATCCGTGTGGTATGCGATTTCTGATTGATCGTAGGGTGCGCGTCCTAGCAAATGCTTGTAGTTCAATTCAATGAACCGCACTTGGGAATTTTTATAAAAGAAACATTCCCTGTAAAATTCAGATTTTGCCAGAATTTCTACAAATTGTTTGACGCTAATTTTACCGTTACGTAACATTGCTTCAGCGCTGGTAAATTTTTGGCTAGCGTACACTCCTTGACGACCAAAAATTTGTGCGTAAGCAGCCCGAAAAACTAGCTGCAATTCATCTTCATTCCAATTTTGACGCAGCTCAGTTTTTTTGCCTATCTCATCTCTAATTGCTAGACGTTCTGCGACTGAAGTAGTCATCTTGACAATCGCTCCATGTTTACGAATGTTTTATTATTTCTGTTCTCAAATACAACGAATGGCTAATTGCTAAATGCACTCTTGCTAGTTGTTAGTTGTTGGTTGTTAGTTGTTGGTTGTTAGTTGTTCCAGACAACAAACAACTATATAACGCTCAACAATTACTAACTACTAACCAGTTTCGATTAGCCATTAGCCATTAAAAAAGACAAAGGACCTTGCTGTATAAATTTAGCTCAATGCGTTAATTGCATAGTTGATATAGGTGTTAGCTTCACCAGCAACATCACCTGTCAAACCATGATTGTCACGCACAAACTCTAGAGCCGCTACATACCAACTAGGAGACAAGCCAAGAGCGCTATTGAATTCTTTTAAACCTGCAACTACGTATTCATCCAAGGGACCAGTGCCACCAACTACACAGCAGTAACTAATAGTACGTAAATAGTGATCAATATCACGTACACACTTAGATTTACCTTCTGGAGTAGAAGCGTACTGAGGCCCTTGCATTTGGGTTGTGTAAGGGAATTTTTGATAAACGTGATTAGCTGCTGCTTCTGCCCATTTTTGACCATTTTGAGCAAATGCTTTAGCTGCATCTAAACCAGCACGAGCACGGCTAAAACGACCAAATACTGCTTGCAGTTCAGTATTGCTTAGGTAAGAGCCGCGCACATCAGCAGCGGAAATTGCTTCAGTTAATGGGGTTTTCATGATTTAATTTCTCCAAAAATTGCTAACTAAAAGAACTCAAAACTTTCTTGCTAAAAATTTAAACAAAGAGCCGTATAGGCAACTTATTTTTCTATGCCTTATGTAATTACAAATGACCCAGCGCATAATGACAGAAGACACTTTCAAATAATTGCAATCTACGACCAGCAAAATTTTTAAGCAACGGCTGAAGCAGCGCGATCAAAATAGCTAGCAACTTCAGATATTAACTGACTGCAATCACCTCTAGTAATGCCATTAGAATCGTTAGCAATGCTGATAGCAGCTTCTTTCATTTTTTGAATTCCAGAAGCTACAGCATCACCGGGAGTACCAAGAGCTTGATAAGTTTCACGTAAACCGTTCAAGCAGCGATCATCCATGGCGCTGGAATCACCTGCTAGTACAGAGTAGGTAACATAACGCAAAATAAATCCCAAATCGCGGATACAAGCAGCCTGATTGCGGTGGTGGAAGCAAGCACCACCAGGATTGAACACCTGGGGACGTTCTGCTACTAAACCACGATAAGCATTAGCAACAATGGAGGAAGCATTGCTGGTGAGTCTGTTAACAACATCTAAGCGCTTGTTGCTATCAGCAACTACTGCTTGCAGAGCGTTGATTTCGTCACCGCTTAAGTAAGCGCCTTTTCTATCAGCCTGTTCAACTACTCTGGAAAAAGCATCAAGCATTTTTTTCTCCTCGTATTCACAGCAGCAAATTCAAATGATTAAATTCAGTTTCTTTTTGTTAGAAGCAATTATGGTAATCACGACAAATAGGCAGCATAAATATAGGCAAAATTTGCACACAAAAACTGAATTCTTGTAATTCATATGTGCAAATATTTAACCAAAAAAACCTTTATTGTCTTGATATTTTTAAATTGCTTTTTAACCTAGTTCGTATTTTATATGTGGCTTGCGATCTTTTTTTATAAACTTTATTTAACAAGTGTAAAACTCTAGATGATTCCGTGAAACCTCTGAGATAGCAGCCTTATACACTGATAGATTAGTAATCTCTTTACATTTAGATATTTTTGTTAATTTAACTTAAAATTGCAGCGTCCTCAGATTTAAAGTAACAAAAATTACATAATACCTAATTTTGCTTTCATAAAAAGCGAACTTTTTCTTTCTTTCTCAAAGACGATGCAATTGAAAAATCTGTATTGTAAGTAACGATTTAATGTATTTTACAATTGAGTCAAAATACTTAAAATCTAAATCTGCACTTTTCTCGAAAAAATGTGGCTAAAAGTAAATATTTCCCAAATACACGGAAGCTTAGGGGAATGACAAGTATGTAAAGTTATATAAGGATGAGTAAAGAAGATTCGTAAAGATTTCTCATTTATAATTTTTATGATTAAAATATGACCACTCGTCGTCTTAAAACTTCAAGCAGAGTAGTTAAAGTTTGAGGAATAGGTGCAGTAGCTTCAATCCATTCTCCAGAGACTGGATGCTGTAATCTGAGTCGCCAAGCGTGGAGTGCTTGACCTGGTAAATTCACACCCACGGAACGCCCAGAACTATAAACAGGATCGCCGACAATGGGATGGCCCACATGGGCGCTATGGACACGAATTTGATGGGTACGTCCGGTTTCTAATTGGAAGTGCATTAATGTATAGTTGCCCAAACGTTCTAGTATTCGCCAATGAGTAACCGCAGCTCTTCCACCTTTTTCTGTTGAGACAACAGCCATTTTTTTTCGGTCTACTGGATGGCGACCGATGGGTAAGTCAACTGTACCGCTTTCTGTTTTTGGGACACCGTGAATCACACCTAAATATTCTCGTTGGGCGGTTTTAGCTTTAAGTTGTGCTTGGAGATGTTGATGAGCGAATTCGGTTTTAGCAATGGCGATCGCCCCTGTTGTATCTTTATCTAGTCGATGCACAATTCCTGGACGCCGCACACCACCAATTCCCGGTAGGTGAGGACAATGGGCTAAGATGGCGTTGACTAAAGTCCCATCTGGATGACCGGGTGCAGGATGAACAACTAATCCTGCTGTTTTGTTGAGAATTAATATGTGATCATCTTCATAAAGGATATCTAAGGGAATATCTTCTGCGGTCAGTTCCAGGGGTTCAGCTGGAGGAATGGTGACAATTATGCGATCGCCCAGTCTCACTGTCGTCTTTTTCGATGTACAGACTTTGCTGTTGAGTTGAACCTGACCCTGTTCAATTAACTGTTGGATGCGAGAACGAGATAGGTCTGTTAATTGTTCAGTAAGATAACGGTCTAAGCGTTCTCCTGCTTCTTCGACTTGTAAACTAATTTCGGTCACAGTTGTATTGGTCTCATCTCCAGTTTTTGTAGTTTAGCTTTTCTGGAGAATAGTAGAAAGTTTTGTGTGTTGGTTGACGTTACTATTTTAACCAATTGTTATCAGGTATACTAGGATTTCTATTTGATTCTTGTTGGTGTAGCCTACCCTCTGCATTTAAAAAACTCAGTACACTTTCTGTTAAAAGTTCCCATTCTTCACAATTAATTGAATAAATCAAACCGGATTCCTATAGAAAAGTAACTTGATCATGCTTCTTTTTCCCCTGACACTTTACGCTTTGCTTTATTTTCATCGTGAGGGGTGACAGCAATGCTGGCATTGTACCCATTGCCAGACTCTTATTTTCAAGTTTATTGTTATTGAACAAAATTAAATAGATGATATCCGGATAAACCTTAATTGAAAAATTGAGGTATGTTCCTAAATTTTGTATTTTTTGATTCAAAATAAACTTTTTGGTTTCAAACATACAGCTTTTATCGGTTGAATAGCTGCCTTGTCTTTTTTGTTTATCTTTAGTTACTACTTATGTTGATGAAATATTAACTTTAACATTTCATTTCTCTTGATTGACTAAATTTTTTATCCGGAAAATTTTTGCGATTGTGAGAATATGTACATCAGCAGTCAAGATAATGCCATTTTGGCTAAAAAAAATCATATCAATCAGCTTATAATGCATTCATGATTACAATTATTCTACTTTTTATTCATTTAATAACATGAACTATCAAGAGTATTTAGTTGTAATTATTGAACAGCACGACACTCTCAAATATATAAATGTATCAAGACAAACAAAATGACAGAAAACGAGTTGTAAAAAAATACTTAAATCATTAATGAAATAAATAAACCAGGATTTAAACAACTGGCATATTTTTGATGTTCGCAGTAATGACTTTAGTCCTTATTTGCAGGATTATAATCCTCAATAAAAACAAAAATGACATATTGTTACACCTTGTATAAGTCCTTGAAGATATACGTTCAATCTTAAAATCTTAATCTGTGCATTTTTGTACACTTAGGCATTGATACGAAAAAAACTACTTTTGAATATAATTAATTGTTGCTTATGCACATATTTTTGATTTTACATTCTCTTTATTTATCAATAGTAATTTTCATGCTGAATTTATCTTTTTTCTTCAAATTAGAGTAATCTAAAAGTAAGGAAGATAAATTTGTAGGCATGGAGTAAATTTGTTGAATTACAGCAAAATCATCGAAGCTCAAAGTTGTAATTCTTCACTGTAACTACTCATCCAGATCATCAGGACAATGTTTTAGAGGGTGTTTTCCGAACAGATGAAGATACTGCCTTTTTGAAAGCCAATCACATTTCCATTTTCTACTCCACTATTAAAATTCGTGCAGAAATCAACCAAAAAGTGAGCAAGTGTATGCTTTAGTGCTTTCCTCGTTGAGTGCAACTGGCTCAAAAAGGACAAAGTGAAAGGGAGAAATTGTTACCTTTGTGGTTTTATCCTTGGATTTTCTCGATTTCTGGCGAATGCGATCGCATAACTTAGTGGCGATAAAATCAAAGTATTGACAAAATACCCAATACTCTACTCTCAAATGAGGGATTTTGGGTTAGTCAATCACTAATTAGGATTACTCGTCAAATCCAATGGATTATATTTTTACCATTCTGCTTGTATGCTACTTGCTATTGCATCTCGCTACAAAAACCAACAGCAGAGTCTGTATCAAGTACTAAATATCCTAAATATGGGGCTGTTGATGAGGTTTGCTATTGGTTTTTGAAATTAATTATCTATTTTATGGATAGTTTATTTTTTTTATATGGTTATATGCACCCACACCATAAGCTAATGTTAAATAGGTGCAATATGCAGGCGCTGTTTCATGGCAACAAGTGGAGCCATTTTGCATTTGTCAATTTTGATTTTATTTGAGAGCCGTAGCCATGAAGATACTTCCTATTAATAGATACCGGTTTTATCAGTCATTGCAGCCGTTATTTTTGCTGAAGAAAATCACTAGTAAATCTACCACCGGTTGTTTGCAAGTTTTTACAGCTTCGGGTTCTTGGTCTATATATGTGGAGGAGGGTAAATTAATTTATGCGTGCTATACAGAAAAAATGTTTGAGCTGCTTTACAAACACTTGCAGCGTCTAAGTCAAAAAATACCCACTCTCCACAATGGCATCAAAGAGCAATTGCGCGCAATTTTTGAAACTGGGATTGAGAATCAAGCAATACCGAATCCAGATTATCTGGGTATTTGCTGGTTAGTTAATCAGAAGTATCTTACTCCAGCTCAAGCTGGGATATTGGTGGAACAATTGGCGTTAGAAGTTCTAGAGTCGTTTTTGTTGCTAAAAGAAGGAAGTTACGAATTTACTCCAGAAAGCTTTTTGGATGAGATGCCAAAGTTTTGTCACTTGGATATGCGCTTGCTAGTCGAACGTAGCCAAAAGCGATCGCATCATACATCTATTCCCGGTGGTAAGATAGAAAAATCCGGCGTTGACACAACAGCACCACAGTCAGATTCCTCTGGGCGACGCCATCTAAATCATCAATCAGCTTCAGAATTTGCTGTTACTCCCCGACAACAAACTTCTCAGAGGATATCTAAGGGCGAGGGTAAATTAAATCTTGGACAACAGCATCTGCATGTAGTTCCGCCAACTCAACAACCACTGCCTAAACCAAAGCAGAATAACCTGTTGTCTCATCCTATCAATCAGAACAACAGTAACCGTCCTTTAATTTCTCAACCAAATGCTGAGAAAAAACTTTACACAGTTTTCTGTATTGATGATAGTCCTACTGTGATCAATGCTATTAGGAAATTCTTGGATGATCAAATGTTTTCTGTTATGGGCATTAACGATCCACTCAAGGCTTTAATGCAAATTATTCGCCTCAAACCAGATTTGATTTTACTAGACATCGAAATGCCTAATTTGGATGGTTATGAATTGTGTTCATTGGTACGGAAACATTCTCACTTTAAAGATACACCTATAATTATGATTACAGGTAGAACAGGTTTTATCGATAAAGCTAGAGCAAAACTTGTGAGGGCATCAGGCTATTTGAGTAAACCTTTTACACAGGCAGATTTGCTTAAAGAAGTATTTCAACACATTAAGTAACTGTAAAAAAAATTCAAATGAATTGTAGATGCACAGACTATTGTGTTATCTTCCATTTTCTGCAACATATAATTAGTTATACCATTTTAAATTTTGGATTGAGAATTGTTTGATGCTTCTGACTTACTATCAATCCATGTATAGCTAGAATTTTGGAAATTGGTATTACTAAAAAATCTAGGAAGCAGAATAAAACTAATTATCTCCATATCATCACTTCTTGCTTCTCAAGATAGATTGATTTTTGCTAGATTCTACTAATATAAAAAGGCAAAAATAGAAATTCATAAGCTTTGTTAAACAAGTATTGTGTCATTTTTATTTTTCGTGAAATTTCTGCCGTTACGTACTAATAAATCTCAACATTGATAGACGTATGATCTAGTAACAGGCAGAGATTTTTCAAGCTTTAATTCTTCATTTCCAATCTCAAAATTTACCGATAATTCCGAGCAGGGTACAAGAAAGTGGATTTATCAGTGGAACCAATCAAACATCAAAATCCTCAAGCCTCCAGATAAATCCTGGAAATAAATCCAAAATCCAAAATTTTTAACCCTCTGAGTATAGAGATAACTTAATGGTTAACAGAATTAATTCCGAACCGAAAAACAGTGGTTATCATCGGCGCACATTGAGAACTACGTCCGAAACAGAAACTGTACTTCAGCGCCGAAGTTATTCTCTCTATTCTCCGATCAATAGTGTTATAGCATGGGCAAAACAAGTCAGCTTCCGCACCAAAGCGATCGCCTTTGCTGTGGCGATTTCCACACTACCAACCTTGGGAGTGGGAGCTATGACATATTACTTAGTCAATCAATCTCTGATCAAAGAAATTAGTAATATCAAACAAACTAGCGCCCGCAATTTAACAGATAATGTTGAGCGATTTATGCTGAAACGATATCAAGAAATTCAGCTATTCGCGAACCAAAAATTTTTGATTGACTCCAAACTTAGGGATAGTCTGGATACTGAAAATAAAGTAGCACGGCTCAGTAACTTGCAAGATATATATCAAGTCTATGAAAGCATTGCTGTTGTGGATCTCAACGGTAATGTGTTTTTGCAAACCCCAGGCAAATTACTTCCTAACCAAAAAAATCAGGAATATTTTCAAGCAGTTCTGAAAACCAATCAGCCATATATTAGCCAGCCATTGATCACTACAAATGTAGAAAAATCAAAAATTTATTTGGCTGCACCTGTTAAAGATAGTGTCACGCATAAAACTATTTATATTGTCCAAGCAGTTGTACCGATACAATCTTTAGGACAAACACTGAATAAGCTTTCCAGAATTAACGATGAGTACCAATTAATAAATCCTGCGGGTAAGATTTTTTTGGCAACGGATCAGAATCACTTGGGTAGAGATGCTCAAAAAGTGATTCCTAAATGGGAGAAATTACAAACATCGCCCCAAGTTGTCACACGTATATTACGAGATCGCAAAGGTAAAGCTGAAGATTTAACAACCTTTGTTCCTTGGCAAAAAACAGCAGGTTTACCGGATTTAAATTGGCAATTAGTTTTGAGTACAGACAAAGCGATCGCCTTGGGAACACAAAGACAATTATTATTGGCATTAGTCGTGGGAACGGTTGTGACGGCGTTATTGGTGGGTGCGATCGCTGCTATTTTAGCCAACCGTCTCACCTTACCAATTCAAACTGCCACAATGGTAGTCAAAAAACTGGCTAGAGGTAACTTTGACAGCCGTATTCATGTCCAAGGAGAAGATGAATTTGCTACCTTGGGAGCCAGTATTAACCGCATGGCTGATCAACTGCAAGATTTACTCAACAAACAAAAAATTGAAGCCGAACGCCTCAAGATGTTCACAAATATCCTCACGACAATTCGGCAATCACTTAACTGCGAAGATTTATTTAATACTACAGTTACAGAAGCCAGACAAGCATTAGGAGCGCATCGCGTTGTTGTCTATCATTTTAATCCTCACGGAAGGGGACAAGTGATCGCCGAGTCTGTAGCGCCCGGATTGCCAGTAACTTTGGGTGACACCATTGAAGACACTTCCATTGCTAGGCAATTGGTAGAAACCTACACAACCAATGGTATTCTGATTGCGAATAACGTCTTTGAGACAGACTTGGTTCCCGAACATCTGAGATTGATGGAAAGACTACAAGTCAAAGCAATATTAGCGACACCGATTCTCAAAGATAATCAAATATTTGGCTTTTTGATTGCTCATTATTGCTGGGCGCCCCATGTCTGGCAACCTTTTGAAATTAATTTTTTGCGACAGTTAGCAGTGCAAGTGGGATTGGCTTCAGAACGAGTACATTTACTAGAAGTGAGCCAAGTACTTAAAGACTTTGCGATCCATTTATCTGCTACTCTCAATTCTCAGGAAATCTACAACTTGGCAGTTCAAGACATCCGTAAAGCCTTAAAAGTAGATCGTGTCCTCATCTGTAAATTTGATGAAAATTGGCAAGGTAGTATTTTAGCCGAGTCGGTAGTTGCAGGTTTACCTAAGGTAGAACCAAGATTTCATGAAGCTGCTGTGCAAGATTACGGAGAAAAGTATCGTCAAGGTGGTGTACTGGCTGCTAACAATATTTATCAAGCAGGTTTTTCGGAAGTTTATGTCAAAAAGTTAGAATCTTGTGCAGTTAGAGCGCATTTAGAAGCACCAATTTTGTTGGGTGGTAATTTACTGGGGTTGTTAATCGCCCACCAATGTACTAGAACTCGCGTCTGGCAGCAAGCAGAAATTGAGTTATTTGAGCAATTCGCCAGATTAATCGGACTGGCTTTAGAAAGAGCTAATCTTTTAGAACAAAGCGAAAAAGCTTCCGAACAGCAACGTCAGCAAGCAGAACAACTGCAAGAACAACTCAATAAACTCTTAGATGATGTTGTGGGAGCCAAAAGAGGCGATTTAACAGTACATGTAGAAGTTAGCAAAGGCGAAATCGGTGCGATCGCAGACTTTTGTAACTTTATTGTCGAAAGCTTGCGCGAGATTGTCATCCAAGTTAAAGCAGCAGCTACTCAATTAAATAGTGCGATCGCCGAAAATTCAGGAGTGATCAGCCAACTCGCCATTGACACATTCAAACAAACCCAGGAAATAGATCGTTCTCTTGATGTTGTTGATCAAATTCGGCTTTCCATCAAAGGCGTCGCCAAAAATGCCAGATTAGCCACAGCAGTTGCTCGTACAGCCCCTCCTACCGCCGAAATTGGCGACGCCGCCATGGATCTCACCGTCGAAAATATCTTTAGCCTGCGCGATGCAATGGGAGAAACAGCCATAAAAATCAAGCGTCTAGGAGATTACTCGCAACATATTACTCGTCTGGCTTCCTTAATTAAACAAATCTCCTTACAAACTAACTTGCTAGCTATTAATGCAGGAATTGAAACAAGTCGTGTAGGTGTAGATAGTAACGCTTTGATTTCTTTTTCTGAAGAAGTAGCTGCACTAGCAACTGAAAGTGCTACAGTCACAGGTGAAATTGAAGGAATCGCCGCCAATATTAACCTAGAAGTTAGGGAAGTTGTCAAGACAATAGAATTAGAAAGCGCCCAGGTAATAGAAGTAACTCATTTGATTGAAGATAGCAAACACAGCTTAAATCAAATGCTCAATGTTTGTTGCCAAATTGACGAATTAGTACAGTCAATATCTCTCGCCACAGTCTCTCAAGTGCAAACTTCTAAAGAAGTCATTCATTTAATGAAAGAAATTGCTAAGGTATCTGAAATGACTGGTGGTTCCTATCGCAAAGTATCCGCTTCTCTGCAAAAAACCCTAGAAATTTACCAGCAGTTACAAGCAAGTGTTCGTAGTTTCAAAGTTTAAGTAAACTTGGCACAGCTCCCCGATTTATTGTAGACATCCGTACGATGGCTTTCCGAAGCCTAGAAGTCGGGGTTCTTGTTGTTCACAAATAAATTATCTAAACATTTAATTAAGAAAAATAAAAAATCTAAATAATTTACTTTGAATAAGATTTGACAGTTTTATTCCAAATTTCTAACTTATAATTGAGTGATTACTGAATCGCTATTATTTATCAACTAATTCGGAATTAATCATACATATAGTAGCTGTTATTTGTCTACATATCTTAGATATAGAGTCTTGTTCTTAATTCTGGATTAGACATTCACCATGTATTCCCTTGTATTTGGTATCAAAAATAATTCCAATTATGTTAAAAAATAGGGAAATAGAAAACCAGACAAATTTTCTGGAAGAAGCTAAGAGTAATTTAAATAACCTAGAATCTATATTCTTACAACTCAAGTCTAAGTGTCAAAGCTATTCGCCAACTATTGAATTAGCCCTCAAAAAAGTTCATTTTATCAAAGCTGGTGCAGATATTTTAGGCTTTCCTTTACTTAGTAACTTTGCTCACCGTTTAGAAGATGCGCTACAAACTTTAAAAAAACAGACTAACTTTTTAGAAATTGGCAGCGAGTTACAGATTTTACTCTTATCTGGTGTGGAATGGTTACGTCAGATAGTAGAATTACTTTCTGTTGGCTATGTTATAGATGAGCAATGGTTAGCAAGTTTTTGTTTTCCAGTCTTTGAAGAATTAAAAAAACACGTGAGTGAGCAAAATTTAGTACATAACAAGACACAACACTCACCATATAACGAACTAGAAGACATCATATTATTAATTTTTCAAACTGAGGTTGAAGAATATTTACAACACCTGAAATCTTTATTAGCTAAGACAGACAAGTATAACTTAAAGTCAGAAGTCATCATCATAGCTACTCAGTTGGGTGATTTGGGAGAACTACTGAATTTAAAAGCTTTTACTCAGCTTTGTCGGTCAATTATACAACACTTAGAAAAAAGTGTATCCTATGCAGATGTCACAGAAATTGCTCAATTAGCATTATTTACATGGCAGCGATCGCAAACATTGATACTGACAAAACAATTTGAGCAATTACCTACTAGAATTGTGACCAATTCAGATACAAAAGTTCAAATTTTTGAGGAATTTACATTATCAGAATCATTGTTCAAAAACGAAAATATCAGTCTAATCCCTTAAGATTCATCAGCCAATCTAAACAAGTTAGCTATAGTCAATAAGCTTGCTCATAACGGACGACAACCAGATAAAACCTTGTGCATATTCACCACCGCACCAATCACCACAATTGCAGGTGCTTCAAATCCAGATTGCTCAACTTGCTCTACAATTGTCCCCAATTCACCGATTAATTCTTCCTGATCTGGACGTGTACCCCAACGTACCAAAGCAATCGGAGTATCCAGACTCAACCCCGCCTTTACCAACTCTTCGGTAATATAAGCCAGATTGTGAATCCCCATGTATATCACTATCGTCTCTGAACCATGAGCGATCGCACTCCAATTCACACTAGGTCTATACTTACCTGCTGTCTCATGCCCAGTAACAAATGTCACCGAAGAACTATACAGTCGATGCGTCAAAGGAATACCCGCGTAGGCTGGAGCTGCGATTCCCGATGTGATACCCGGCACAACCTCCACATCTACTCCCGCTTGCAATAATTCTTCCATCTCTTCGCCACCGCGACCAAAAACAAAGGGATCACCCCCCTTCAACCGCACAACGATCGCGTGTTCTTGGGCTTTATCAATCATTAACTGCGTCGTTTCTTCCTGCATCAATGAATGACGTCCCCGGCGCTTACCAGCGTTAATTTTTTCAGCTTGGGGATTAATCATTTCTAGAATTGCGGGACTGACCAAAGCATCATAAATCACTACGTCTGCACACTCTAACAACCCTTTACCCTTGAGTGTCATCAACCCAGGATCTCCCGGCCCCGCACCAATTAAATAAACCTTTCCCAAACAATTCTTCCCCTCTTCCTTGGTGTCCTTGGCGTCTTCGCGATTCATTCTTTAATCAAATCCCAAACTAAATCAGCTAATTCTGCACTTGCTCCTAAAAGTTCTGCTAGTTGCAAATCCACATCAGGAAACTGTAATTGTAACTTTTCTGTTACCTGAGCGATCGCATCAGTTATTCCACCTGCGAATAAAAAGTATGGCAAAATTGCAATTTGCCTGTGTCCAAGATTTATCAACTCTGTGACTTGAAATTCTAAACTTGGAGATACAGACCAATAAGCAGTAACAGCACCTAAATTTTTTGCTATTGCTTCCACTGGTATTTGCGAACCTGTACGACGGCTTCCATGAGCGATAATAATTCTCGCCGCCGCTGTTGTCGTGGCAAATTGCTTTGCCAACAACCACTCTAAACCAGGATGACTACCTAAATATGGTTGTAATTCTATCACAATATCTTGACCAAGAGCCTCCCTAGCCAAGGCTACCTCAGTGGGAATATCATCCATCACATGTACCCCTGGTAGCAAAAATAATGGCACAACTTTCAGGCGAATCTTCTCACAAGTAACCGAATTTCTGACAAACTTGATGATCTGCTCATGCAAAGGTTCTGGATTTAGCTCTAAACACGCTGTACCAACTATAATTTCAGATTCAAAACTTTGGGCTTGCTGAATCACGAGCTTTGCTAACTGCTGCATCGCAACTCCTGGGCGCGGATCTCGGCTACCGTGGGAAACTAATAAACATGCAGGCATCATTAGCAATGGTACAATTTAATGCTTTTAATTAAATAATATTAGTACAGGTTTGCATAAAATCGCAGCTTTTTTAAACACAGAGGAACGCAAAGTCAGCGCAGAGGTTCGCAAAGTTATTCCGGATTTTACTCGCTACGATATTTGTGAGATGTTTTACTTAACAAATTCTAAATATTATTTTTATTATTTGTTGTTAGTTGTTGGTAGAAAGATTATTTTTCCAAGCAACAACCAACACACAACTAACACCAAATACTAATTAATTACGACTGTTTTTCGGCGGCAGGATCAGCAATGTAACGGAAAGTTGGCTCAGAATTCCAAGGGCCACGTTCATCTTTGCCATTTGTAGACAAATTGTAATAAATATCGACAGTATTATCAGGTTGAATGTTGCCAAAGAATGGATCTGTTAATTTACCCAAAGAATCTAGTGCTTTCATAAACATTTGGGTGTGAGAAATTTCTCTAGTTAGAAGATGAACGAGAGTATTTTTAGTACCTTCATCTGGTGCTAATTTGATTAACTCTTCATAAGTTTGACGTGCGCCAGCTTCAGCAGCAATATCAGCTCTCAAATCGCGGACAACATCACCACCTTCATTGACGTAATTAGCATTCCAAGCAACACCTTGGCTATCTAGTAAATGTGGTCCCATACCCCGGACAGCAAATAAAGTACTTTTATAAGCTTCAGTTTGGTCAACATTTTTGGTATGAGCTTCGATGAGTTTACCCACCATTTCCAAATGACCAAACTCTTCTATTGCAATATCTTGCAGCATATCCCGAATTCCAGGATTCTCACAGTGAAACGACTGAGTCCAATATTGCAAAGCCGCTGTTAATTCACCTGTTGCACCACCAAACTGCTCTAAAAGTAATTGGGCAAAACGTGGATTAGCTTCTTTGACATCAACTACATGTATTGTCTCTTTTTTATGAAAAAACATTAGTGAGTTTCCTTTCTTGAAATTGACAGCAAAAGAATCTGGATAAAGCATTAATTAAAAAATTAACTCCTTTATCCACGTACTAGAAGTTAGTTGCTATATTTCACAACTAACTTCTAGTAGTTGCAAAGAAATATGTTTTTACACTGTTCTATTTCAAAATGCTAAACATTACAGCAAATATTCACCTTCTCCTAAAGAAAGACTTGCTGCTCAATTATTTCTAACTAAAGCTTTATTGATTTATGACAACAAATTTATTAATATAGTTATCTGATAACAACTCCCCACACTCTCTTGTCCCCCATCCTTCATTGCTGTTCAGCTTTGTAAGTGTAAAACTGGTCAAAAGCTCCCAGTGTCTCAAATTTATAACCAGGTGTAGAGGGTAAAACAGAGTCAACCCTCAATGCTGGGATTAACGAATTTACATTTAAATTCGTACGATAAATACTAAAAACAATAAAATCTTGACGTTCCGTACTCTCAGCTATAACTTCCCGAATTTGCGGTTGAGCAGAATTGACTACCTGCCTGCAATTAAACTTTATGACATTTTCTAAAAATTTTGGAGTTTTTTTACAGACATTTGTGTTTAGATATTCTGTCAGTCTTTGTGTTGCGTACTCTTCATATTCCACTTGATTGGGATTAGTCTGGGTCATGACTACTGCCAAAGCAGCTAGACCAAAGACTCCCACATATGTAATAATACTTAGAAATCTCATTTTTTAAAGGGTGATTTGCTGTAGTCTTTAGACTTAAGATTACTTAAGTCCGTTCCTTGAAAAAAAATCTAGATAAATTTCTCAAGGAAGTGCTATAATAGGAAACGCAATGGCGAGCGTAGCCAAGTGGTTAAGGCAGAGGATTGTGGTTCCTCCATTCGTGGGTTCGAGTCCCATCGTTCGCCCTTAAGAGCAAACTACAGTATATGTTGAGTTGTAGGAGGCTTGGCAGCTTTAACTAGGGACATTAGATAAAACTCAGTTTTTCTGACTGATGTTTGGGTTTGTGTATTTGTGTGTTCCAAAATCACAGTTTGATGACTTATGCTTCTTTGATGGTGCAATCTTCCAGATTACATAAATGAAGTCAATCCAAAATCCATAAATGCACCAAGTGCGGCTACCTTTGGTAGGCGCGTTATTAACAGATGTGCAAGTAGCCATTCTACGTCTACTCGACAGAGTAATCTAAAATCCAAAATCTAATCATGGTGCGCTAATAGTAGCATTAGAATTAAACTCAAGCGGTAACAATAGCTTGAATTATTGGATTTACTAATTTTAGCGGAATTAATTCTACCCGATCCACGTTCTAGCATTGGCGATCGCTAACCTTAATAAATAAAAAATAATTGTTGAATCTGCACACTAAAATACAGAAAATTTCTAGCAATACCTTGTGAAGAGAGGTATTTAGGGATTAGAAACTAGAGAATTTAGTAGTTTACACTTTTGACTTTCACTACTTTACATATTTGCTATTGATTAGTTATGCTAGATACTAACTACTAATAACTAACCAATGTACAGATGTGCTATGACATGTCTGTAGATTCGATAGCAAACAACAGGCAGTAGTAAGCGTTTTTAATCCTCATCAAGAGCCGGAAAAAATTCCTCAAATTGCCATAAATCATCTCTATTTTCAAAAAACCAAATTCGAGTTGCTGGTGTTAATTTACTCCAAATAATTTCAGGGGAGACATGAGGAGATGCATATCGATATTCCTGACCGAGAGCTTTAAGGTTTTCTGTGACATCGTCAGGAATACCAAATTCCTTCCAATCAACTTTTCTATATATTCCAGACACACCTGTAGCAGGATCAAAAATTAATTGTGCAGCTCTAATTAAGTCCGCAAAGTGTACTGGTTTGAGTTTGTTGATTTCCTGAATTTGAAGTGATTCATTATTTTTGCGAGACATCGTTTCTGGAGTGGTCAAGAGTAATTATCTGTGGGATTTACTTTGATGAGACTCCTACCCCGATGCCTCTAGTTTAGCGCATAGCAGTAAATGAGCGATCGCTTATCTCTAAGAACGCAGCTGTGCAAGCATTTGCGCCGGATTCCAGTAAGCATGTGTGGTTTGAATTTTGCCAAAATTGTTAATTTCAAACACTGTTATTCCTGCAAATGTCACTGATTTGTCATTTTTAGTTACTCCCTGCATAGTCCACTTAACGGCCGCTTCATTACCTGCAATAAAAATATGCTCAGTTGTTGCTTCTAATTTATTAAAAACTGTTTTTAACTGGTTGATAAATGCAGCAAAATTTTCATGAATTTTTGTAGGTGGTTCTCCAACTGGGTCATAACTTATAGCATCTTCTGCAAAATTTTCAATCCAGCCTTCAGCATTCATGGCGGAAATATTGGCAAAATAATTAGCAATTAAATTTGCGATCGCTTCTTGTGAAATCATACTCATAGGGGATTCTCAACTAGGACTGTAACCGCAGCGACAGCTATTAACATTTCGTCATTTTTGTCATCGAGTTCAGGGATAGCTTTTCCTTGGACAACCATTCCTCCAACTTCAACACTCAAGGATTTACGACCAAAAGGTAGTACAGCTAGTACCTCTTCTTGACGGACTTGTTCGGGGTAGGGTACTGCAACTTGTACTTCTACAATCATCTCATTGGGATGACTCAAGCCCGCTACCTCCCAAACACCAGGTAAAGCATTGTTGGCGATCGCATTTCTCACAGCCCTAGCTGCTGCTACTGTTGGATCTTGTCCATGCTGATCTATCCCCATTCCCATTTCAATAATGAACCGTTTACGTGCCATAGTCATAGGATTTTGGATTTTAGATTACTCTGTCGTGTAGACACGGAGTGGCTACTTGCACGCCTGTCGCTAATGCGCCTACCAAATGTAGTCGCACTTTGTGCCTCTATAGATTTTAGATTGTGAATTATTGACATCATCCATCAGGAGCATCCCAATTTTGGAAAAGGATGTGGCGATTATAAAAAAAGCACCCTCCAAATTGGAGGGCGCTTTTTCATCTATCTATTCAATTGTAGATACTTACTGCATCTGTACTATCTGGTGATTAACCGTTGATAGCAGGAGCTTCGACAGCAGCCAAGTCGAGAGGGAAGTTGTGAGCGTTACGCTCGTGCATTACTTCCATACCCAAGTTAGCGCGGTTGATGATGTCTGCCCAAGTGTTGATGACGCGACCTTGAGAGTCAATTACTGATTGGTTGAAGTTGAAACCATTCAGGTTGAACGCCATGGTGCTGATACCTAACGCGGTGAACCAGATTCCGACTACAGGCCAAGCAGCTAGGAAGAAGTGCAAGCTACGGCTGTTGTTGAAGGAAGCGTATTGGAAGATCAAGCGACCGAAGTAACCGTGTGCTGCAACGATGTTGTAGGTTTCTTCTTCTTGACCGAATTTGTAACCGTAGTTCTGAGATTCGGTTTCGGTTATTAAATATCAATGGATTGAGCTCGATGCTTATTCTAGCTGGCAAACGTTTGTTGAATCTCTGGAAAAAATACTCAGAGAATTTGGACAAAACTATGTAATTAATTTTGAGTAACTACTTATATATGAGAGTGCGATCGCGTACAAACCAAAAAGCTATGATAAAAAAGTTAAATATAATATCCTAAACAAACAGTTATGCTACCTGTTAATAAAAAAATTGTGACTGATGAAGCAATGCGTCCAGTTGCTGTTTTGATTGATTATCAAGACTGGCAAAAAATTGAACAAATATTAAAAGATTATGAATCACAAAAACAAGTAAATTTTGATTTAAATCAATATGCAGGTGTAATTACATTGACTCAAGACCCTTTGGAGTATCAACAACAAATAAGAGATGAATGGAGTTGATGCAAACTTTTATATTAGATACCAATATAGTGTTGTACTTCTTGGGTGGTAGGTTAGCAAACCCATTACCACCAGGACAATATTTTATTTCAGTGATTACTGAAATTGAGTTGTTGTCTTATCCTAGCCTTAGCCCTGATGAAGAAACACAAATTATTGATTTTTTAAATAAAATTTCAGTTTTTAGTATTGACAGTGAGATCAAAAATTTAACGATTTCACTTCGCAAACAATATAGACTCAGGCTTCCTGATGCAATTATTGCTGCAACTGCACAATCTTTAAATGCAACGTTATTCACTAATGATGTCAAACTGACTAATGTCACAGAGATTAGCATTCAGACAGTGCTATTAAAGTGATGCGATCGCTCGTCTTAATATGAGAGTGCGATCAGTTACATACACACCCACATCTCCATACATTCCCCACACCAAAAACCACTGGATGGTGCGTTGCGCTGCGCGACAACACACCCTACCGAATATACTTTACCTTGGTCAATTTTCATCCTGTGCGATCGCACAAGTTTGTATGTAGTGAGGACTAAAGTCCTCAAATATTTAAGCACTAAAGTGCTTACTACAAACCGATCACATTAATAATGATTACCCGCTTTGCGATGATGCATTGCTGTGACGTTATCCGGTTGCAATAATTTACCATTATCAACGATCGCATACACAACCCAATGGTCGCCGCATTCCATACGTTTGTTAACTGAACATTCCAGATAAGCGATCGAGTCAGTAATAATCGCACAACCGTTATCTGCAACTGCTGTGGAAAAGTCCTTAAATCTATCTTCTCCAGGAGCAAAGTTTTTGCGGAAGTGTTTCATGTAATCTTGGTAATTTTCTTCACCCAAGATATTCAAAACAAACTTACCACCTGTATGCATGATCGATTCCACGGCTCTTTCTTTGGCGATCGCCACAGTAATTCCCGGTGGATTAAAAGTTGCTTGTGATACCCAAGCTCCCAACATTCCCGTAGAAACTTCACCTTGTTTGGCTGTGACGACACAAACAGAACCAACAATCCGCCCAACAGCTTGTTCCATCTGGGTTGCAGCAGCTTGAGTCAAACGTGGTTTTTTCGCTTTTCTCAGGGTTTGGGCAAAATCTGTTGCCATTTCTTCACATTCTTTGAGCATCACATCTGTGGGTTTAAATCTTGCCTTTAAAGTTTCAAACCCAAATCGATAACCAGCATCTTTGAGCTTACCTTCAATTAAATCAAAAGCTTCGCCACTCCAACCATAGGAACCAAAGACACCAGCTAACTTGCTGTTGTCACCAACGGCGAGAACAATACCCAAAGCTGTGTGAATCGGTGTCGGTGCATTCCCGCCAATCGTGGGAGAACCCATAATAAAGCCATCACATTTTTCAATTGCACTACGAATTTCGTCAGGTTCAGCAAATTCGCAGTTAATTGATTCGACAGCGACTCCACCTTTAGTCAATCCCAAAGCAAAAGCTTGTGCCAGAGTTGCCGTGTTACCATAAGCTGAAGCATAAAGCAAAGCAACGGTAATCTCACGCTCAGTTTGCGACTTGCTCCAAATTTCGTAGGCTTTGGCTAGTTCTAACAAACCGTAGCGAATCAATGGTCCGTGAATAGTAGCATACATTCTCACTTGCAACTCTGATAATTTTTCCAAAGCGGCTTGCACGTGAGTCGCATGGGGAGCCATCAAACAGTCAAAATAGTAGCGCTGGTCTTCTTTGAGGAGATCCCAGTCTTCATCAAAAACTTCATCACCGCACAAATGCGCCCCAAATAGCTTATTCGAGTAAAGAATTTGGGTTTGTTCGTCGTAAGTGCAGAGTCCTGTCGGCCAGCGTGGACTGGGGATAGGAAAGAATCGTAAAATATGACCCTTACCCAAATCCAGAGTTTCTTTCCCCCGCATGGAAATAATTTTTAGTTCGCGATTGGGGAAAGCTGCACGTAAATTCGCAGCACAGGGAAGCGAACAAACAAAAGTCAGTTTGGGAACTAAATCTAAAAGTGCTTTGATTGTGGCGACCCGATTAGGATTAAAATGACCAAGAATCACATAATCCAAACGTTCCCAATCATTCAAACACTGCCTGAGTGCATCTAAATAAATTAAACTAAAAGTTTCCGGTGGTGGATCAATGACTGCAACTTTCTCACCACTAATTACATAAGAATTAGAAGTTGTACCTCTAGCTAGCGCGTATTCAATTTCAAACCGCAGGCGTGTCCAACTGCGCGCGCGCAGCACAGTTGTATTTGTCGCAATTGGTAAAACCTGCACGTCGCGAGGATTAGGATTGGTCATAGGTATTTACGTGAGGGGAGGATGAAATAGTTATGGAGAAGACGCAGTGAGTCAGGGACGTGGTGACGCGGTGAGTGAAGGACGCGGAGACGCGGTGAGTGAAGGACGTGGTGACGCGGTGAGTGAAGGACGCGGAGACGCGACTTTATTAATAAATTCTCCGTGTCTCCGTGTCCCCATTTCTCCGCGTTTCCGTGTCCCCGTGTCTCTGCGTCTCCGTGTCAACAAACACGAATGACTGGAAATTTTTTAGTAATAATTGCCGACCTTACGATGGCGAACTGCTGTTAGTCCGTCGGGTTTGGAGACTCGACCATCGGTGACGGTGCAGTACAATAACCAGTGGTCGCTGCATTCCATGCTGCTCTTGACTTCGCATTCCATGTAAGCAAGAGCGTCTGTGAGAATTGGGGAACCGTTTTTAGCTGTTTGAGTTTTGACTCCTGCAAATCTGTCTGCACCAGGAAGCAGACGTTTGAGGAAATGTTTCTTCAGTTCTTGATAATTTCCTTCTTCCAACACATTTAGGACAAATTTATCGCCGACTTGCAATAACGAATCAATTGCTCGGTCTTTAGCGACAGAAATTGTAAATCCTAAAGGTTGCAAACTAGCTTGTGCTACCCAAGAAGCCAGCATTGC
The DNA here is from genome assembly GCA_024239075.1 of Fischerella sp. CENA71. GTDB lineage: Bacteria > Cyanobacteriota > Cyanobacteriia > Cyanobacteriales > Nostocaceae > Pelatocladus. The sequence goes on from JANBVI010000004.1 coordinate 87,576, forward strand.
TCCTTGTATACCGTTCTTATTGGCAGTAATAATATAGAGTCCGCTACTAATCCGACCGAGTGCTTTCTCCAAGTTAACGTCGATGGACTTAATTTGTTTGATGTTGCGTTCCCGGACTAACATTTGTCCCAAATCAGTACCCGCTTCTTCGCAAAGTTGGAAGGTGATTGGGGAAGGAGTTTCTTTAATCCGAATTGCGGGGAAAGCTTCTTTGACGCCAAAGTCAACGAATCTTCTACGTAACGGATCGATGGGTTCATCGTCACCACCGTAACATTCAAAAAATCCTATGACTTGCTTTTCTTTAACTACACTCAAAAGCGCACTAATCGCAGCTTGCGCCGCAGCGTTAGCAGTTGGCGGCATACCAACAATAATGCCAGATGAACGACCTGCTAATTCTTGAATTTCTTGGATCTCAGCTGTTGTCAGATCCATGATTTCAGTCCCGACGCCAGTTTTCTGGACTCCATGAGCGATCGCTTGAGCAATGCGATCGCCATAACCATAATCAGAGACATAAAACATGCCGACAATTGTCTCTGTCTTGGCTTGTCTTTGGCTCCAACCTTGGTAGCACTCTCTGAGTATGCCCAAATGATGGTAGAGTAAAGGCCCGTGACCATTAGCAATAATTTTGATGTTGCCCAACTCGTTCATTTTCTTCATCGCATTCAGCAGCGAACGAGCATTTGGCCCCATTAAGCAATCATAGTAAAATCTAAAATCGGGTTCGATTGCCTCTAAGTTGACATCAAAAGTGTCATCGCTGCAATAGTGCATCCCAAAAGCGTCACAGGTGAACAGAGTTTGGGTTTTGCGATCAAAACTGAAGATGGTATCTGGCCAGTGCAAGTTAGGCGCACTCACAAATTCAATTTCGTGACCTTGACCTAAATCGACGCGATCGCCACTCTTGACAATCCGCTTTGAGAAGGGATCGTGAACCAAATTTTCTAGAAACTGAAGTGCAACTTTCGACGCTAAGACAGTGGCTCTGGGTGCTAATTGGAGAACGTCCTCAACCAAGCCACTGTGATCTGGCTCTGTATGGCTGACAATAATGTAATCAATTGCTTTTGGGTTAACCAGTTTTTTAAGAGTCTCTAAATATAGGTGGCGAAACTTGGTGTGAGAAGTATCCACCAAAGCGATGCGATCGCCCTTAATTAGATATGAATTGTAAGTTGTACCATTTTGTAGACCGAATTCAATATCAAAGCGATCGCGATCCCAATCAAGCGAACGAATCGCCGTTGTGTTAGGAGCGATTTCGACAGTTTGTATAGTAAGTCGTTTGTTTTGAGGGTTCTCTGTAAGAGTTACCATTAGTCGTCTCCAAGCACAAATCAAAATCATCAGTCTGCTGTTCTGACTCTATTTTGCTCATAATTATTTTTGTAAAGTTGTTCAAAATAGTCTTTTTTTAAAAAGTCAATTTGTAGCTAAAGTGTCTGTTTTTTGGCATAATTAATAACCGAAAAACTCTAGTTATTTCTCTGCTTTTTGAGCGTGAATTATAGCAGAGAATCAGTAATTTATCCTATGATTTTTCCTACATAAAAATAATCAAAATAATGTTGCTGCTCCAAATTTTGTAACGAAAATCATCATTTTGGCAACCGTTGTATCTAATGTAGAAATAGGGAACAGGGAATAGGGAATAGGGAATAGGTTTAAGCTTTTAGCTAAACTTTTGTGTTACTTCCCTAACAACAGTCAAAAACTGCCGCATTAGTGGTGTGACATCTTCTTTTTTCCACACCACAGCTGTTTCTACTAATGGTGTTGTTTGAGCGATCGCTCGATAAACAACACCCTGACGTTGCAGATTTTGCAGCGAAGCAGGTACAATTGCAATTCCCATTCCAGCCGAAACTAACCCAATTATTGTTTGCATTTGAATAGCTTCTTGAGCAACTTTTGGTGTGAAATTAACTTCTTCACACAAAGCCATAATTTTGTCGTAAAGTCCAATTCCCAAATGACGCGGAAATAAAATAAATAATTCCTCCGCAAGCGATCGCACTGCAATTTTTTCTTGTTTAGCTAAAGGATGATTTGCAGGTAAAGCCACAATCAAATTTTCTTGCTGAATACACTCCCAAGTAAAACTATCATCTTCTAAAGGTAAATGCACAAAACCAACTTGTATATGATGATTTTGCAAAGCCTTTTCTTGTTCTGCTGTCGTTAACTCCTGCAATATCAATTCCACCTCCGGAAACTGCTGATGAAAAGCTTGTAAAATCGCAGGTAGCACATCATAAGTCACAGAACTAATAAATCCTATCCGCAATTGTCCTGTTTCACCCCTACCAGTGCGCCGTGTTAACTCAATCGCCTGTTCAAGTTGCGCCAGCAGTTGATAAGCTGACTGTAAAAATACCCTTCCTGCTTCTGTCAGCTGTACCTGTCGCTTAGTTTTGCGCTGAAATAATTCCACCCCTAACTCTGTTTCCAGTTGGTGAATTTGCTGACTTAAAGGTGGTTGCGCTATGTGTAATCGTTCAGCAGCTCGGCTAAAGTGTAGTTCTTCGGCCACAGTAATAAAATAGCGCAGGTGTCGCAGTTCCATACTTTTAATATTTTAAAAGTGTTAATTATCAATAAATATATATTGGACATCTGAAAAATTTTTACGTACCATACTCCCATAGGCTAAAGAGAAAGGAAAATTTTTATACCTTGCCCCATTTCTGCTATCCAATAATTCAGGAGTCCAAACAATGGGAGAAAATGACACACCAGGCTATTCCCCCAATGCTATAAACTTTATGGCACAACGCACAGCCGAATACCATACAGCATTTTTCCTTACTTGCATCCAGGAATACATATATTAGACTGTGGTTGTGGCCCTGGTATGGCGGTGACTCTGGGTTTAGCAAATGCGATCGCTTCAGGTACAGTCACAGCCATAGATAAAGCCAACTCTCAAATCTGTATTGCTAAGTAAAATACGGGAAAAAAGGTATTAATAATGTAAATTTCAGAACCGCAGATATCTATAATTTACCTTTTACGTTTGCTCAGTTGTGGTGTGAGGTGATTGGAGAAAAGAGCTATTCTCCAAAGGAGACGCTACGCGATCGCACTAATACTAACTAGTAGTAGTACACATCACATTACTACTTACAGTCGATACGTGACTAGATAAAATCGAGCTATTTTTGAAACGGACACCAAGCACATCAGAATTATGGCTAAGAATTTGAATAGAAGAACATTCATCATGGCATCCCTAGCAACAGGTTTCGCTGTTGCAACCCATCCTGTCACTGCTCAAACAATTAAAACAAGTCCTACAGGATTAGTTACAGGTGAAGTCAAAATTCCTGTTGCTGATGGTACTATACCTGCTTACCGGGCTATGCCTGTTTCTGGCACTAATTTTCCAGTTGTACTGGTAGTTCAGGAGATTTTTGGTGTTCATGAATATATTCAGGATATTTGCCGTCGTTTTGCCAAATTGGGATATTTAGCGATCGCCCCAGAATTATATGCTCGTCAGGGAAATGTTTCTAAACTCAGTAATATTCAAGAGATTATCAGTAAAGTTGTGTCAAAAGTTCCTGATGCTCAAGTATTATCTGATTTAGATGCAACCGTTGCTTGGGCAGCAAAATCAAAAGGCGATGTGAACCGTCTCGGAATCACAGGTTTTTGCTGGGGTGGAAGAATTGTTTGGCTGTATGCAGCCCATAATCCTAAGCTGAAAGCTGGAGTTGCTTGGTATGGACGTTTGGTGGGTGAATCTACACCACTTCAACCTCAATATCCCATCGATGTTGCAGCTTCACTCAAAGCCCCCGTACTAGGATTGTATGGAGGTAAAGACGAAGGTATTCCCCTAAGTACAGTCGAAAAAATGCGACAAGCTTTAAAAGCAGCCAAACAACCATCTGAAATAGTTGTTTATCCAAATGCTGGCCATGGCTTTCATGCTGATTACCGCCCAAGCTATCAAAAGGAAGCGGCTGAAGATGGTTGGAAACGTCTCCAGGCTTGGTTTAAGGAACATGGGGTAGTTTGAGGTTTAGATGAAGAGCGGTATCAGAGAATAAGGTGTAGGGTAGAGGGAGAAGCTCTGTACTATTCAAAGAAGTATAGGTCAGCAAGGAACTATGGTAGGAAAAACAACGCGGCGCAATTTCTTAATGACCACCGTGGCTGCTGCTAGTAGTATTGTAGGAGCAAATGCCTTGCAAAAAGATACTTCCAATGCTACTAAATTACCAGCCCTCATGCCAGAACGAGTACTAGGACGCACAGGGGTAAAAGTTCCCATTTTTGGTTTAGGAGGCGCAAGTGCAAAAACACCACTAGACAAACAAGACCGAGAACGTGATGCTGTAAATATTATAGAAAAGGCACTCGAACTCGGTGTTCGTTACTTTGATACTGCTGCCAGCTACGGGACAAATGAAGATTACTTAGGCAAAGTACTGCCATCCTATCGTAAAAATGTGTTTTTAGCTACTAAGACAGGTAAAAGAGACCGAGATGAAGCATGGGGAGAATTAGAGAGTTCACTCAAACGCCTGAATACGGATTATCTTGACTTGTGGCAATTGCATCATGTCTCTTATGCAGAAGAAATAGACACATTATTTAGTAGGTCTGGCGCTATTAAAGCTTTAGAAGAAGCTATGCAGCAAAAAATCGTGCGATTCGTAGGTATTACCGGACACCGTGATCCAAAAATCATCGCCGAAGGACTACGTCGTTTTCAATTTCACACAACTCTTATCCCTGTCAATGCTGTTGATAAACACCATTTACAGCCGTTTATTTCTGGAGTTCTACCCCTAGCACAGCAACAAAACTTAGGTGTAATTGCGATGAAAGTTCCTGCTTACGGGAAGTTGTTTCAGCCAGGTGGTTTGAAAAATATACAGCAAGCTTTAGGATATAGTTTGTCTCAAGCAGGAGTTCATTGTTGCATAATTTCTGCTGATAGTGTGCAACAGCTAGAAGAAAATGTGAAAGCAGCAACTTCTTTCCAACCCTTATCTTCTAACCAGCTTGCAGCAATTGAACAAAGCACTGCCACTATCTGGAAAGATAGTACATTTTATCGGTCTTGGGACTAATAGAAACTGGTCTTGAGATGGCATTTAGAGAAAAGACAAAACTCGACGTATAATATGGGGCTTTATATCCGTCAATTGAAAATTGACAGATTACTTTCAAGCCATTCTAAAATTCGATTCCATGCCCACCAAATATCAGGATCTTGTGCTTGGTGTTGACAATCTTGACTGCTGATATAACCCACATGACCACCATAACGAGTTAGTGATAAATCTATCATGGGGTTATCAGCACAGGCTGATTGTAAATCAGGTACGATCGCCGGATCAAAAAGAGGATCATCTTCAGCATAAATAATCAAAGTCGGTTTTTGCAGATTTGGTAGTAGCTGCAAAGCGCTGGTGGTGTCGTAATAAGCTTCCACTGAGGGAAAACCCAAGCGTTCTATGACTAATTCTTTGTCAAAACTCCAGATACTATTGACTCGTGCGATCGCTTCCGGCTCAATAGTACCTGGATGATCTGCATAAATTTGCCACGCCAGTTTTTTGAGATTACGCGTGATCGCCTTTTCCATATAGCGACCAAAGGGATGCTTAACTAAATAAGAAAGCGATCGCCGAGAATCCAGACTTGGACAAATTACCGCCGCACCACCAATTTCTTCATCCTCTAAACCCAAACTCTCTAAATCTAAAAATACAGAAGTCTTCTCTCCCCCAACACCCCCCACCGCCCACAGCGCCAATTGTCCCCCTAAAGAATATCCCGTGAACCAAAACTTTCCTGGACATCCCATAGCTTTAGCCGCCGCTGCGATACGGATAAAATCTTCACCTTCGTACAAGCCATCGCTGGTCAACATCGGCGATAATTGGGCTGTCCTGCCGTGAGCGCGCCAATCAAATAACACGACTGCATAACCTTGGGCGTAGGCTTTACGTCCTAGCAGTTTGAGAAACCATTGATTCTCTAACTCACCTGTAATACCATATGTTCCTATAATCGTAGCGCTTGCGTTTTCAGGAATAGCTACCCAACCAAAAATTGGTACGCTTTGTCCACCGATAAAAACATGTTGCTTATAAGGCGGCTCTGGGCATTTCGTAGTTTGTTCCCAGTTACGCCCAGCAAAAAGGGCGGTGTAGAGAGTCATGGCTACACCGTTTCGCAAAAAATATGGTGGATTGTATGACCAGTAACACATTCGCTTTAGGATTTAGTATAGCTTGGACTTATTTTTAAAATCTTTGAATTTTAATATTTATGTTAGATTTAAAATGTTTTTTATAATCTAATGAAGTATCTTTGTATTTCCCAAAGGTTCTTATTTATCCTTAATAAGTAGTAATAATTTTTTAATAATGCCGAGGATTCTAGTCATAGACGATGACCCAGCAATTTCAGAGTTAGTTGCCGTCAACTTAGAGATGGCTGGCTACGACGTCAGCCAAGCAGAAGATGGGATCAAGGGTCAGGCACTAGCTTTACAACTCCAGCCAGACTTGATAATGCTTGATCTGATGTTGCCCAGGGTAGACGGATTCACTGTTTGTCAGCGCTTGCGGCGAGATGAGCGTACAGCTGAGATTCCTGTGTTGATGTTGACAGCACTCAGCCAGACTCAGGATAAAGTAGAAGGCTTTAATGCTGGCGCGGATGACTACCTAACTAAACCGTTTGAAGTTGAGGAAATGCTGGCGCGGGTGCGTGCTTTACTGCGGCGTACTGATCGGATTCCCCAAGCCGCCAAGCACAGTGAAATTCTCAACTATGGGCCTTTGACTCTCGTTCCTGAACGGTTTGAGGCAATATGGTTTAATCAAACAGTCAAACTGACTCATTTAGAGTTTGAGTTACTTCACTGCTTGCTTCAGCGACATGGTCAAACTGTTTCCCCAAGTGAAATCCTTAGAGAAGTTTGGGGATACGATCCAGATGATGATATTGAAACCATTAGAGTCCACATTCGCCACTTACGAACTAAACTAGAACCAGATCCTCGCCATCCCCGTTACATAAAAACAGTATATGGTGCTGGATACTGTCTGGAGTTGCCTAGTGTTCCCCAATCAAGTGAAGGTGTCTCTACATCAAAAGTCGATTGAGCTTGTTTGGGCTACTGGGTAAATGTCGTTAAATTAGTGTTTGAATTGGCACTCGCATGTTGTCATCACTTCAAGAGTGCCAATCAGATTTTGCATGTGTCAAAATTTCTAATTAATTGGTGCGATCGCCATCGCAGCGGGGTCTAAATTAGCAATGATTCCAGTATCTCCTTGTAGCCTACCAATTTACTTTTTGCGGTTTCTGCTTTTTATTACTCTTGGTGGGAATGCATGTAAACCATTCGGATTTCATTTTTCCATAAAACGATCAGGATTTTTGAGTTCAGTAAACCCAAATTGACGGTAGAAATCTTGAGCATCTTTAGTAGCAAGTAACCATCGACGCAATCCTAGTAATTCTGGATGGGAAACAATTGTTTCTACCAGCCACTTGCCTAACCCCTGACCACGAAAAGGTTCTAAAATAAATACATCAGCGATATATGCAAAGGTAGCATAATCTGTTACTACACGAGCAAAGCCAATTTGTCGCTTACTCTTGTACAGACCAAAGAGAAGCGAATTTTGAATGGAACGTTTCAGAATTTGAACTGGCAACCCTTCTGCCCAGTAAGAACTCATTAAAAACTGATGTATAGTGTTAATATCTAGGCGATTTATGTCTGTACTGATCGAATATTCGCCTTGTTGCCACTCTGTAATCATAGGTTGATCGGCTAGATTTCTTACCACATATTTTAGTAGCTCACTAAATACCTATAGTTCAAAAGAAAAAAGTAAAAGGAAAAGGGATTGAAAAAACACCATTTACCCTTTTACCTTTTACCTTTTACCTGAAATAAATGTGAATGCTCAAAGAAAGCTATAGGAAGAATTATTGATTGTTCTTTGGTGCTGGTGTTGCGGGAGCAACTTTTACTTTTTGTGCGTCCACACTTTTTACACCTTTAATTTGTTGTGCGAGAGTGGGAACTTTATTTAGTTGCTCTTGAGTAGGAACTGTTCCAGCTACTTTCACAACGCCATCTTCCGCATCAACCGTTAATTGGCTAGCTGGTAAATTTGCTTCTAACTTTCCGCGAACTTCGCTTTCTAGATCATCATCATCTCTATCTGCATCACCACCAGTCACATTATTACGTTGCTCTCTAGCGCGAATATCTGACTCAATTTGGTCTTTACGAGTTTGGCTGGTAGCATCTTGTTGGTTTTGTTGAGCTGTTTCTTGTACTGGTGCGTTAGCGTTTTCACTAGTATTATCAGGAGCATTTGTGCTGGTTCTAGAAGGTGGTTCGCAACCTGCTGCACCAATAACCAGAACACCACCAAGCAAGAATGGAATAAGTTTTTTCATTTGTTTTTCTCAACTGAAAATTTTTTTGCCATTATTTTGATCTGTGTGCAAGATTGAAGAGCAAACTTAACAGTTATCAATTAGAAATTGCTCACTGATAACTGTTCACTGATGAAATTAGAGAGCATTATCACGACGATCAACAATAACTACCTTGGGATCGTTGTCAACAACGTTTGTACGATCATAAGTCGGAGTAGTATCAACTCCAGAAGTTGCAGGATTTACATAACCACCGTGAGCATCAGCAACATCTGGTGCATTGTAGATACCAAACTCCTCGATTCCCCGATTTCTGAGAATACTTTCAGCGCGACGAATTTCTGCTTCTGTACCTTCGACCATGACTAAATAGTCACCACGGGAAACGCGCTCATTGTAAACTCTAGCTCGTTCTTCAGGGATTCCCAAGCCAACTAATGCACCTAATAACCCGCCAGCTGCTGCACCAATACCAGCACCAACAGCAGTTGTAGCTAAGGTTGTGGCTAATTCGCCTGCTAGTAGAATTGGCCCAACACCGGGAATAGCTAAAGTACCCAAACCTACGAGTAATCCCGTCAAACCTCCTAAAATACCACCTGTAACTGCTCCCGCAGCAGCTCCTTCATCGGCTTTATTACCGACACCTTTTTGTGTGTCAACACCAGCAACATCACCAGTGCGATCGCTGTCTTTAACAATTACAGAAATTTTATTCATGTTAAAGCCAGCATCTCTAAGTTCTGTAAGCGCATGTTCAGCGGCGTTACGGTTAGAAAAGACTCCAACTGCACGTTGATGTTTCCCCACGACCATTTTTTACTCCTCCATAGATTGAGTAATAAGCTTATTTGTGCTTACTACATAATGTTTTCCCTTGTTTTGAGAAGATTTCCATCGTTCTCAGGTGTAAGCAGCTGATCTATCAACAGAGAGGTTATTTTAGGAAATGGGTAATGGGTAATTGCGTGGGAAGTGTCAATCATCATCAACGGAAATTGCGCCTGTATTGTTCGGTTATACGACTTTCGTTATGGCGCAAATATCGATAACCTCGTAAGTAACAGTGAAAAAGTAGTGAAAGTCAAAACTCTGCCTTAAACGCTGGATGTCGCTGTTGAACTAAGGGGTGAATACTTGTGTACAAATGGATTTTGCCTAGTCTAAGCGAAGTATTAGCCGATAGTAAATCAACTATGGGTTCTTGTTCATCTGCCAAGGCTCAACAACAGTGGCGCTTCTGCGTGGCGGCTACACAACAGTTACTATTAAATGCCTTAGAAACGATTGATACGGATGCAACACAAGGATTAATTTTAGCTGCGCCAGCACCTTTGTTTGATCATCCTAAGTTGACTGAAAATTTGCAGTCAATCACTTTTACAGCAGAACCGTTTAATCCTTTGGCACTAATGCCATTTCAGATGTCTGAGCAAGAAGTTGCGATCGCAGCAAATGCAACTATTTGCAATGAATCAGTTTTACCTCTGCTAAAAACAGATCCCTTAGCAAATGAACAGTTTTGTCTAATTTTCACAAAAAAATTTAGATTAATCTTAGTATTAACAGAAGAAAACGGTCAAAAAGCATTCTCATTCTCTTTCGATTCGGAAGTCGTACAGCAGGCGTGGCGGGCGTTAAGTGCTAGGGTAATGTTGAGCAATCCTGATTTATTTGCTGAACTAGAAGACACGGTACAAAATTACTACCCTGCTGCCCCAGATTATCGCATGGTCATGCAGTTTAGCCAATTCTTGCTCACAGAATTACCAGAACAAGAAAATAAAGGTTGGGAAACCGCAACTAAAGAAGCAGTAGAAGGAAATAGTGAACGATCTCAAAAAACTGAGGTTAATTCTCATCACCCCTCATCAGCAAAACCTGATGTGGAAATGTTGCAAGCTTTTGCCCATGAAGTCCGTACTCCTTTGACAACGATTCGCACTATCACTAGACTATTGCTCAAACAGCGCGATTTACCTGCCAACGTCATTAAGCGATTGAAAATTATTGATCGCGAATGTACCGAGCAAATTGACAGAATGGAATTGCTGTTTAGAGCAGCAGAACTAGAAACATCTGCTACAGGCAAAGCGACAAGCACTCAACTGACTGCAATGAGTCTGGAGCAAGTGTTGCAGGCGAGTATTCCCCGTTGGCAGGAAGCAGCAACTCGACGTAACTTAAAGCTAGATGTAGTGTTACCCCAGCATTTGCCGACAGTCGTCAGTAATCCTACCATGCTTGATCGAGTTCTCACAGGTTTAATGGAAAATTTTACCCGTAACTTACCTGCTGGTAGCCATATTCAAGTACAAGTCATTCCTGCTGGCGATCAACTAAAGTTGCAATTACTGCCTCTACCTCAAATGGGAGACAACGATGCATCAACTGTATCAACCTGTACGCCACCGATTCGCAAAGCTCTTGGTCAATTACTGATGTTCCAACCAGAAACAGGTACAATCAGCTTGAACCTCAATGCAACCAAGCATTTGTTTCAAGCTATTGGTGGAAAATTGATTGTGCGCGAACGTCCTCGTTATGGAGAGATTTTAACAGTTTTCTTGCCTTTAGAAGGAGCAGAAAACCAAGAGCATTCAAAATTCAAAATTCAACGCTCAAAAGTGTAAGAATGCTGCAATTTGTAGATGTTGGCGATCGCTTATATTTATTAATTTTTTGTATTTATACTCACAAAGACACTTAACTTGATAGTATTTCATTCGACAGAGGTTTATGGTGAGTACAGCTATTACTTTGGCTTATTAATGCCTTTCAGAGTAATAGGATTGTATTTATGTTTAACTTTCTGAAACAAGTTGGTGACTATACTAAAGAAACTTTTAAAGCCGCTAAATACATTGGACAAGGATTATCAGTTACTTTCGACCATATGCGTCGTCGTCCAATCACTGTACAGTATCCTTATGAAAAACTCATTCCTTCTGAACGTTTCCGAGGCCGGATTCACTTTGAGTTTGATAAGTGTATCTCTTGTGAAGTTTGTGTTCGTGTATGTCCTATTAACCTTCCAGTAGTAGATTGGGAATTTGATAAACAAGCCAAAAAGAAAAAACTCAAGCATTACAGTATTGATTTTGGTGTTTGCATATTTTGCGGTAACTGCGTCGAATTTTGCCCGACAAACTGTTTATCATTTACTGAAGAATATGACCTTTGCACTTATGATCGCCATGAATTGAACTATGATAATGTAGCGATGGGAAGACTTCCTTACAACGTGAATCATGATCCTATGGTGACTCCCTTGCGAGAATTAGTTTACTTACCTAAAGGTGTAATGAACCCTCATGGATTACCGCCTGATGCTCGTCGCCCTGGACTATTTCCATCTGATATTTTAAAGCAAGCTGTAGAAGATGAGGAAAATAAAGACAACGGCATTTAAAAACCTTTATTTCCTTCTTCTTTAGCAGGCTCGTTTCAAACTTGAGCCTGCTTTTTTACATTTTTCATTTTTAATTGAGCGAAGCGTTTACACGCTTTTTCCCAAGGGTGAATCGGCGTAATGTGCCAACAAATCAGCGGGATCATTGTAGATTGCTTTAGCTCCCGCTAGAGCAGCATCGTCAAAGCCACCAGAGCGCAACGCAATCACGCCGACTCCAGCCGTATTTGCAGATTTAATATCGTAAGGTGTATCACCAAGCATCAAAACTTGGTTAGGTTCTATATTTAGCTTGCTAAGTGCTGCTTCTACAATATCTGGTGATGGTTTAGACACTTCTGCATCGCTTGATGTTGTCGTTTCTGAAAGTAAGTCGTCAACTTCAGCAGCTTTGAGTAAAACCTCCATTTCTTGATTTGTAGCTGAACTAGCAACGATGAGCCGTAATCCATTTTGCAGCATGTGTTGTACTAATTGTCTTGCACCATTAGCTGCTAAGAGTTTAGGTGCATATTGATTTAAAAACATCTCTCTACGTCGTTGAGCGATCGCCTTGCCATCACCTTCCTGATCCGTAAGCCCTGGTACTACTCGTGGTATGAGTTGATCGCCGCCCATACCAATGAGCGATCGCACTTTCTCAAAAGGCACATCATAACCAAATTCTTTAAATGCATTAACCCAAGTTTGGGCGTGAGCATCATTGCTCAAAACAAGTGTCCCATCGATATCTAAAAGTACTGCTTGCAATGCCATTAACCAATTTCCTTATTGATATAAATTGAAATCAGTTAATTATGATGTTGCAGTATTCTGAAATCATCATGCCACAGAGACTATTTTTTGGTTGATATTTACTAACTATGGATTGATGATTCCGTAGTAAATAGCAGCAACAAATAATAAACTTGCCAAAATTAGGGTAGAGCCAATAATTAATCGAGGATCAGGTAAGCTTTTATTACTAATTACATTATTTGTTTTTACCTGATTGATAAACTCAGCTTCATTGCCCTGTTCAATATTCCTATCGTCAGTGATCTTCTTGACCAAATAATTACTATTTTCTGCTTTTTGTTTTTGAATTTCTCGTAATTCCATAATAGTAATTCCAAAAAAACAACATTTTGTATCTTCTTATGTCATATTTTTAAACATTTATAAATTACTACATCGTTCTTGAGAAATACGTGATATTAAGTTATATAGTGATTGCAAATACACTATTTTTTGTTTTAAAAGCTGCTTTTAATCATCTTTATCGCAACTAGAAATAAATGCTTATTTGCGTAAATTAATGAGAATATTTATTCTGCCTATACAAGTTAATTTCATAATAAATATGTCTTGAGATAGAAATATATTTCCTATATAGCTCCCCCAGAGAAAGACATTTGTAAAATTTTAGTGTTTTACCATAATTTCAATCAGTTATGAATACTGACTCCGAATAGCGATGTTTTGACCAAGTAGGGGAATGTTTCTGGTAGCTGAATATCTTGGAGACGAACTTGATGCAAATCGTAGCTTGAGTATTTCGGACATTGCACCCCTAGCTCGGCTAGAGTAACTTTACTGAGCAGGCGGTAGTGAGTATCTGGCTCGATCGCGTGTTTTTCAGGTACGAGATGATCAAAAGGAAATAGAGTAATCAGATGATCAAAGCGTGAACTGTGGCTAAGTTCATGCAAATAAACCGAGCAGTTGATCATCTCTTTATTGGTATTGCTGAAATTAAAATGCTCCCGCCAGTAGTCAATCAGCAATTTATGGGGCGGAGTAATGACAATTCCTGGAAGAGTATCACCTAACACAGCCAGATTCTTCCAAGGTTCCTTTTGACAAATCTTGTCAAAGGAGGTTTTGGTGGCTTCACTACTACCATCTTGAATAAAGTATTTTTTCGTATTGGGGTAAGCTGCCCAACTAGCAGTTGCAGGGTAATTTAAGATAAATGCATAATTTGCATCTGTGGTGTCTTGAGCAAAAAGATCACAAAAGGAACTCCCTTGAAAGTAATGAAAGTTATATCTTGAGTTCATAACAACTTTTTCAAGACCCACTTGTTGAATTTACTTATACCAATAAGGTATTAGTTGCAGAATCTTGATTCCTCCATCTGCAAGCAGAAACACAAGGGAAGGAGGACAAAGGAAGAGGAAAGGAGCCATCCTTGGGAACAGCAACAACCAGCTCCTTGGGAAAAAATTCATGTCCCGGTGGTTCCTCACAGATATTTCGCTTAGGTGGTGAAGTCAACAATCCGACAATCTTTAACTTGCAAAAGCTGATAAATTTGCAAGAGGACTTAAAAAACCAAAACCCAGCAGTAGTTACCGAAGTTAGTGTCACCTTTCAAACAGGATCAGGACCAAGAACAGAAACTTACTACGGAATACCTTTGTGGCAATTAATTAATAACGAGATATCTTCAGGAGGACTTCAACCTGGTAATTCTGGTCAAAATACGAAAAATGCTTTTCTGCGCCAGTATGTTCTTGTGCAAGCCACTGACTGCTACGGTGCAATTGTAGCTGTTGGCGAAATTCACCCCAACTTTGAAGCTAAACAGGTGTTGGTTGCATATGCAAAAAAAGCCAGCGATGGTAGCATCCAGTATTTGACAGATACCGATGAAGGGTTTGCTCGTCTAGTAGTACCAGGTGATAAAGCCAGAGGACGTTACGTTAGCAACGTTAGGAACATAGTCGTTTTGTCTGCTCCAGCGTCTCCTTTAAAACTCAGAGATTTTTGGCAAATTTGATTCGACTTGATTTACTTTTAAGTGCATCTAAGAATACTGAATCAATTGATGATCGCTACAAACCTATGATACTCAATTGGTATCAAGGATTACCAATTTTGTTGGTAACGCCTGATAATGTTGGTAATATTATACCAACTGTGAATTCTAGCCAGAAGTTTTTTCACTAAAAGCGTCATTTGTAAATGAAAAGAAAACAATTTTTAACATTCATCGGCATTGCACTAACTAGCTTGATTTTAGCAGTTGGTTTAGCATTTAGTTCTTCTTCTGTAATAGCACAGTCAAACACTGAGTTGCTTGTGTCTGCTGCTGCAAGTTTAAAAGATGTGATGGAAGAAATTAAGGCCGACTACCAAAAAACCAAACCTAATGTCAACATAAAATATAACTTTGGAGCTTCTGGTGCTTTGCTGCAACAGATTCAGCAGGGAGCGCCTGTAGATGTCTTTATCTCTGCTGGCAAGAAGCAGGTAGACACTTTAGAAAAATCAGGGCAATTAGTTGCAGGTACCCGTGGAATTTTAGCAAAAAACCGTTTGGTTTTGATCGTGCCAAAGAATGCCACAGGTGTTAGCAGCTTTAACAACCTCAAAGATGTCAAGATCAAGAAAATTGCTATTGGCGAACCAAGAAGTGTTCCTGCTGGTCAATATGCAGAAGAAGCCCTAAAAAAATTGGGTATTTACGAATCAATCAAACCCAAGTTTGTTTATGCTAACAATGTACGTCAAGTTTTAGCAGCAGTAGAAAGTGGTAATGCTGACGCGGGTTTGGTTTACCAGACTGATGCCAAAATTTCCAGTAAAGTCAAAGTCGTCGTGGCTGCTGATGAAAAATCTCACTCTCCGATTGTCTATCCATTAGCAGTGTTAAAAAGAACTAAAAATATACAACCAGCAAAAGACTTTGTCCAGTTTCTATCAGGTGATCAAGCTAAAACTGCACTACAAAAATACGGCTTTATCTTGCCTTAATATTCTGTACTCTAAGCTTGAAAGTAGGTGTAGGGGTGTAGGAGGAGTCCTATTTTCATGCTTGGTGGTGAAATTTTTTCATTGGATCTGCCTTTTAAAACTATGCCAATACCACAAGATTTATCTCCTCTTTGGATATCACTCAAAACATCTTTACTTGCCACTTTTATTACCTTCTTTATTGGCATTGCTACTGCATACTGGATGTTTGGATATCGTGGTAAAGGTAAATCATTAATTGAAGGTATTTTAATTGCACCCTTGATTTTACCCCCAACAGTCGTCGGTTTTATCCTACTGATATTTTTTGGTAAAAATGGGCCTGTAGGAAAACTCATGGAGAGTTTGCAATTAGACTTCAGCATTGTTTTTACTTGGTATGGTGCAGCGATCGCAGCTACGGTAGTTTCTCTACCGTTGATGTATAAAACTGCCTTGGGAGCCTTTGAACAAATTGATCAAAATCTCTTGCGAGTAGCCAGAACTCTTGGTGCAACTGAATCAACGATTTTTTGGCGCATCAGTTTACCCCTGGCCTTTCCTGGTATTTTGGCAGCAACAACTCTCGCTTTCGCCCGTGCTTTGGGTGAATTCGGTGCTACTTTGATGCTAGCTGGTAACATCCCCGGACAAACACAGACGATCCCCATGGCGATTTATTTTGCTGTGGAAGCTGGAGCAATGGAAGAAGCTTGGTTCTGGTCGATCGCTATTATGGTAATTTCTCTGTCTGGGATCATTGCTGTCAACTATTGGCAAGAAAATAGAAGAAGAGAGAGGAAAAGAAGGAGACAAGGAGAACAAGGGGGACAAAGGAGTGAATTATTTGGGTTAGCTGCACAATCCTCAACTAGTGGACTGATTGTAGATATCGAAAAAATCCTTCCTGACTTCTATTTAAAAGCTTCCTTCTGTGCCGATCGCCAGCCTTTAGGGTTGTTGGGAGGTTCCGGTGCGGGTAAAAGTATGATTTTGCGCTGCATCGCTGGCATTGAGACACCTACTAAAGGCAAAATAATTTTGAATGGTAGGGTGCTGTTTGATTCGGAACGAGGTATTAATGTTCCTAGTCGAGAACGCCGCATTGGTTTTGTAGTTCAGAATTATGCTTTGTTCCCTAATATGACTGTGGCACAAAATATTGCTTTTGGTTTACCTGAGAAGATGTCTGCAAATGCCACTAAGCAACAGGTAGAATCACAATTGATTGATGTGCAATTGTCGGGTTTTGGCGATCGCTATCCAAGTCAACTTTCTGGAGGACAACAGCAACGAGTAGCGATCGCACGGGCTTTGTCTAGCCAACCAGAAGCATTACTATTAGATGAACCATTTTCCGCTCTTGATACGTTTCTGCGTAGTCAACTAGAACAACAGATGATCGAAACCCTGGCTGATTATCAAGGAATCACCCTGTTTGTAACACATAGTATGGAAGAAGCCTATCGGGTTTGTCCAAATCTGTTAGTAATGGAAGATGGCAAAATCATTCAAAATGGTACAAAATATGATGTATTTGAGCGACCTGCAACAGTTACAGCTGCCCAGTTAACAGGCTGCAAAAATTTCTCTACTGCTGTAGCTGTCGAGTCTGGGCAAATAGAAGCTGTGGACTGGGGTTGTAACCTCCAGGTGGTTGACATTATTCCTGATAAATTATCCCACGTCGGCATTCGCGCCCATCACATCACCTTTACCAATGACTCTAATCAAAATAATACTTTCAGCTGTTGGCTAGTAAGAGCAACTGAAACACCACACCGGATGACGTTGTTTTTAAAGTTGCATTCCTCTCCTAATACTTCTCATGATTATCATCTGCAAGCAGAAGTTTTTAAGGAAAAATGGGCAACACTTAAAGATAGGCCTATGCCTTGGTATGTGCGTTTAGATCCATTACGATTGATGTTAATGGAATAGTAGCGAACACGACATACTTACGATTAATTAAAAGCCCACACGAACTCCATAAGGGAAGGGTTAGTGTGGGTAATTTACTTGAAATTCATCTGCATTGAGTGACAAAACAATGTTTTCAGATTCTACCTGAATGAGCCAGCGATCGCTCATCTTTTCGTTGATAATAATTTCTTTGGCGCAAACGACTCCCCTTTTTCCGGCGACATACTCCGGATACAGAATCAAAACAACGTTTCCTACTTGAATCTTCTGTGGGTTTTGCAATCGCGTTTTTAGCTTGATATTGTATGGAGTGATAATAACTTGACCATTAGGCATCAAACCTTAAATTCGCAGAAAAAACTGTATCATATATATCATTTAGCTAATTTTGTTTGAAACAATCTCAAATATACTCAGTAATATTACGCAGTCAATAAGTATCTAAAATATGCTGTTTTGCCGAATAGCGATCGCTACTTGCAACAAGTGTGTAATTCTTAAAATAAATAAAGCGAGCAACATCAGGATTTTATGGCATCTAAATTACGATCGCTTTTCAAGAATCCCCGCTGGATTGGTGTGGCTTTATCTTTCTACGCTTTTATTGCAATTGGTATCGCTGAGGGAGGATTGGGTGTTCTCATACCCTCTATTCAAGCAACATTCAATCTGACTTCTGCAACCATCACCTTACTTTTTCTCAGCCAAGTTTCGGGTTATATCTTTGCTGCACTGACTAGCAGTCTTCTTAGCAGTCACATTGGCTTGGCGCGGATGTTGTTATTAGCGTCTGTTTGTCTTACCTGCGCCCTTGTTTGCTATGCTGTTTCTCCCTACTGGTTATTAATGGTTGCAGCAGGTACATTCCTTGGTTTAGGAATTGGCTTGATTGATGCTGGTATTAATACGTATATTGCTAACCACCAAGGTAATGCTGATTTAATGGGTTTACTGCACGCTTTTTATGGTATCGGAGCGTTGCTAGGCCCCGCTGTCGCTACAACACTCCTAGCAATGAACGTCAATTGGCGGGGTGTGTATTTTGTCATTGCTACCGTTGTTGGTTTAACAGTGCTAGGGATGCTATGGGCTGTTGTGTATAATTATAGACCACTTACTAAACGGACTAGTGTTACAGATACGAGTGCGACAGCTAATTTAACTGTAGCCTTGAGAACACCTACAGTGTTGCTGGCTGGATTCTTATTGTTAGTTTACGTAGGTATAGAAGCCTCGGTTGGTAACTGGGCTTACAGTGTCCAGACGCTAAGTCGAGGTACGCCGGAAATACTTGCAGGCTATAGTGTCAGCGCCTATTGGTTAGGGTTAACCTTGGGACGTTTAGCTACAGGGCGTGTAGTGAGATATCTCGGTGCAGTCCGGACTTTGGATAGTGCTTTGCTGTTGCTAGGATTAGGTTTAACTGCTTGGTGGTTGCTACCGCAACAATTATTCAGCTTACCAATAATTGGCTTTGCTTTAGCTCCCATTTTCCCGCTGACAATTTGGTTAATGCCACAACGAATACCTACTGCAATTGTACCGGCGGGAATTGGTTTTATGACAAGTGTTGCTAGTTTAGGGGCTGCGGGAATTCCGGCTAGTGTTGGCGCTGTTGCAGCTCGTGTTGGTTTAGGGATTATTCCAATTTTGATGATTCCTTTAGCAGTAATCATGGTGATTGTACATCGTTGGCTGGTGAAGCGATCGCCTGCTAACCAAACTTGATATGATTTACTTCTTCCAAGGTAGCTTTGTTCCCATTTCGGTCATTGCTGAGAAGACAAGATACAAGATGAGTACACCTACGCCAATCAAGAACAGCACAAAGTCGTGATTCATATGATGAGTTATTAAGTCCAATTCTTAGATTAACTAATCTTGACGCGAATGCGATCGCCTATCTTCTCAAAACAACAACACCCAAGATTCTACTAGCTGAGTTATTTCCTCTCTTTATATGAGACTAATTAGGGTTGAACTGAACAATTACACACTCGCCGTGTAATTCAGGCAGTTACATTACCCTCTATTTATTACTATTTTGAGGAAATGTTAGCGTTCGTCTTGGGTGTTGTTGTTAGTTGGCTAGACAGATAATTAAACAGCGTTTTTTCCCTCTCAACTAAATTGAACTTTTGAACTCAAGGCTGTTGTTGTCTGCCAGGGAAGCTTTATAGCTTCAGTTATTAATTTATCACTTCTATTGATAGGTGAATCAACTATGAAACTAAACTTTACTTTCGTTGATAAACTACTTATTATCTTTTCAATTTGTTAACTAAAAGTAATATTCATTCAGAAGGTTTGCATATGGCAATAAACTTTGGTAGACGGGAATTACTCTTAGCCTTGTATGGTTCAGCCGCCTTTGGCACAAGTATACTGCTGAAAGCTTGCAGTAACCAACAAAATACGACATCCACAACCACAGCTAGTAATAACAATTTTAAAATAGCGATCGCGCTTCCTGGAGTCATCAGCGATCAAGCTTGGAACCAATCTGGTTATGAAGGTGTACAGTTAGCAAAACAAAAGCTAGGTGCAGAAACAGCTTATGTAGAACAAGTTGCTCAAGCAGATCAAGCAGAAGCACTATCAGATTTTGCTCGTAAAAATTATAATGTGATATTTGCCCACGGCGGACAATTTGATGCAGCTATTGAACAAGTAGCACCCCAATTTCCCAACACGTTTTTTGTTGCTGTTAATGGTACTGTTAAGGGTGAGAATATCGCCGCTTTGCGAATAGATCACATGCAAGCTAGTTATTTGTGTGGAATAATTGGCGCCTTGATGACAAAATCCAATAAATTAGCTTATATTGCAGGTCAAGAATTTGAAGCTACCCAACAAGAATTACGTGGTTTAGAATTAGGAGCAAAATCAGTTAAACCCAATATACAAATTATTCCTACCTTTACTGGTGATTGGAATGATGTCACCAAGGGTAAAGAAGCCGCACTTGCTTTAATTTCTTCTGGTGCTGATGTGATCTATCAATGGTTGGATAATGCTTCAGCCGCTGTTTTGCAAACAGCAAGTGATCAAGGGGCGTATACTTTTGGGAATACGAAAGACCAATTAGAAGTTGCACCTAAATCAGTTTTAACAAGTGCTGTCAAGCGCATGGATTTAGCAATAGTTTATTTAGCAGAGCTTGCCAAACAAAAACAATTAAAAGGACAAATTTATACAATTGGTTTAGAAAGAGCCGATATTTTATCTTTAGGAAAATTTGGGACAATGGTTCCCCAAGCAGTGAAACAAAATGCATTGAATACTAAACAGGAAATAGTTGCCAAAAAGATTACTTTTGAAGACTGTAAAGAAGCTGGAAAAGATACGCGATGTGTGAAAAAGCTAGGGGTTTAATACCAATTCTTCGTGAAGCTGCATAGAATTTTACCCCTCACCCTAAATCCCTCTCCCAAGCTTGGGAGAGGGACTTTTAAATTGGCTCCTCTTCTAGTCAATTTTGACCACAAGGGGTTATACCATTTCGATACACATAAATTTTGTAGAGACGCGATATATCGCGTCTCTACAGGGTCTGTATTTGTATCAGATTTTTTGTGAAATGGTATTAGGGATGAGAGCAAGTTTTGCATTCGTGCAAGAGGTCTTATCTATGAGAAGCAGTATTAACACACATTCTAGTGAAATTTGATGAAAATCAGAGATTTGCAAAACTTCAGCTAAACTTTTGCCTTAAAAACCTGTTTTATGACTTGTGAAGCTAATTTAAAACTCAGAAACTTGATTTAAAACTCAGAAACTTGATTTAAAACTCAGAAACTTGATTTAGAACTCAGAAACTTGATTTAGAACTCAGAAACTTAATTTAGGACTCAGAAACTTAATTTAGAACTCAGAAACTTGATTTAGAACTCAGAAACTTAATTTAGAACTCAGAAACTTGATTTAGAACTCAGAAACTTGATTAGGGATCTTGTCTGGAGCGAATGATTTAGAATTGAGTAATGACATATTTACGTCTCGAAAATATTACCAAACGTTTTGGCTCTTTTCTTGCCAACGATAATATAAGTATAACTATTGAACCAGGAAAAATTCACGCTATCTTAGGTGAGAATGGTGCCGGAAAGACTACTTTAATGAATATTATTAGTGGTCTTTATCAACCTGATGACGGTCAAATTTACTTAGAAGAAAAATCAGTTAACATCGCATCTCCAAAAGAAGCTATTAAATTAGGTATAGGCATGATATACCAACATTTCATGCTTGTACCGCAGTTGACTGTTACAGAAAATATTATCTTAGGAATAGAAAATAACTGGCGCCTCAATTTACGTAAAAAACAAAGAGAAATTGCTGCTTTATCACAAGCTTACAAATTAGATGTTGATGTCTCTGCTAAAGTTGGAAATTTGCCCATAGGTATGCAACAGCGAGTTGAAATTCTCAAAGTTCTTTACCGCCAAGCTAAGTTATTAATTCTTGATGAACCGACAGCTGTTCTCACACCAACAGAAGTAGAATCTCTATTTAAAATTTTGCGGCAACTGGCAGCTACTGGTAACACAATTATTTTTATAAGTCATAAATTAGAAGAGGTAATGAATCTGTGTGACACAGTTACCGTGTTACGACGGGGTCAAGTAGTAGCAACGACGACAATACAACAAACAACGCGGCAAAAGTTAGCAGAATTAATGGTAGGGCGTGAGGTTTCTTTGCAACTAAATAAATCTCCTGTCTTGCCAGGAAAGTTAATATTATCTGTGCAGGGATTACACGTTACAGATCACCGTGATGTGATTGCTGTCCGTAATTTATCATTTAATTTGCGAGCCGGGGAAATTTTGGGAATTGCTGGCGTGGATGGAAATGGACAGCGAGAATTAGCAGATGCGATCGCACAAGTCAGAAGTATTAAGCGAGGAAAAATTGAGTTTGTAGATCCCTTATTTAAGAGAGTAGAGAAGATCATTGGCTATATTCCAGAAGATAGGCAAAAAATGGGTTTGGTGTTGCAGTTTAATATTGCTCAAAATTTAATTTTGAAAGATTTTAAGAAATTACCATTTTGCCGTCGCTTTTTATTGCAACCTACAGCAATTAATCATAATGCCAAATCTGCAATGCAAGAGTTTGATATTCGAGGTGCGGGGATTGATGTGAAGGTAAGTCTGCTGTCGGGAGGAAATCAGCAAAAGGTAGTGTTAGCGCGAGAATTAGGAGGAGAACCACAGTTAATTGTAGCGATGCAACCAACACGAGGACTGGATGTGGGAGCGACGCAAGCAGTACAGCAGCGATTGTTAGCCCAAAGAGAACGAGGTGCAGCGATTTTGTATATTTCTACCGAATTAGAAGAAGTGATGGCAATGAGCGATCGCATTGCTGTAATGTACAGAGGTGAGTTCGTAGATATTTTAGATGCTGAGAGAACGACGATAGAGGAAATTGGTTTGTTGATGGGGGGAGGAAAAACAAAGGTAAAGGATGAAGAGTGAAAGGTGAAAATTATTGATACAACCTCTATTTTTAAACCTATTATCTCACCCCTGATTGCGATCGCATCTGCGTTAGGAGTCGGTGCAATTCTCATTTTAGTTGCTGGTGCTAATCCGATTGCTGCCTATACCACTTTATTTCAGGAATCTTTGTCTACATATTTTGGATTTGGCAATACGCTTACTAAATTGACGCCCCTATTATTAACTAGTTTAGGTGTATTGGTTGCGTTGCGTGCAGGTCAATTTAATATCGGTGGAGAAGGACAAATTTATCTGGGTGCTTTAGGAAGTGCTTTAGTTGGATTGTATGTGCAAGGATTACCAGGAATAATTCACATACCATTGGCGTTGTTAGGTGGATTTCTATTTGGTGCGGTTTGGGGTTGGATTCCGGGTTATTTGAAAGCTGTACGCGGAGTGAATGAGGTAATCACGACGTTGTTGCTGAATTATATTGCAGTAAATTTAGTTAGCTACTTGGTTCAGAATCCCCTCAAAGCACCAAATGCACCTAGTCCTTATTCACCACTAATTGCTAAATCTGCCCAGTTACCGATTATTTTACCGGGTAGTCTCGCCCATGCAGGTATTTTACTGGGGTTAATTGCGGCGGGAATTTTATGGGTATTGTTGATGCGATCGCCTCTGGGTTATCAAATTACCACTGTGGGATTTAATCCCGTTGCTTCCCGTTACGCAGGTATTTCTGTGGAAGGTACGATTATCTTGGTGATGGCGTTAGCGGGTGGTTTAGCTGGATTAGCTGGTGCTTCTGAAGTCATGGGGTTGAAATATCGCTTATTTGAACAAGTATCTCCTGGTTACGGTTTTGATGCAATCGCGATCGCTTTCCTCAGTCGCGGTAGTGTTTTTGGTGTAGTGCTGACTTCTCTATTCTTTGCTGCATTGCGTAGTGGTGCGAATGTCATGCAGCGCAGCGCCGGAGTTCCTGCAACTATAGTTTACGCAATTCAAGGTTTGACTGTTTTATTTATTGCCATTAGTCTAGCAGTAGAAAGACAAGAAGTGGGGAAATAAGGAACATGGAAGGGAGACAAAACAAGTCAAAAGTCAAAAGTCAAAATTAAGAACTTTTGATTTGTTGCCCCATGCCCAATGACCAATGACAATTGACCCTTGACAAATGACTATTGACAAATGACTATTGACTTCTTTTCAGATTATCTCGTTGCCAGTCTGCGTCTTGCTGTACCTTTGGCATTTGCTACGCTAGGGGGGCTGTACTCGGAACGTTCGGGGGTGTTAAATATTGCCTTAGAAGGAATGTTATTGACTGGTGCTTTTACAAGTGCTGTTGCTACTTTTTACACTCAAAATCCCTGGCTTGGTATGCTGGCAGGATTTATTTCTGGGGGAATAGTCGGTCTACTCCATGCATTTTTATGTGTGAGTTTATACGTTGACCAATTGGTGTCTGGTTTGGCGATTAATCTTGTGGCTGCTGGGTTTACATCTTTTCTAGGACGGCTGGTATTTCATGGTAGTAGTACTCAGCGTCTTGTAGGAATTGAACCAATCATTATTCTTGGACTTGCCAAGATTCCTTTATTCGGTACTTTACTATTCCAACAAAATATTTTTGTATATTTGATTTTTATTTTGGTGATATTGACTACATATATTTTATTTAATACCAGCTTTGGTTTGACTTTGCGTGCGGTAGGAGAATATCCCAAGGCTACTGCAACTTCTGGGGTTAGTGTGCGACGTGTGCGTTATTTAGCTGTAGTTGTTGGTGGTTGTCTTGCCAGTTTGGGAGGTGCTTATTTAAGCTTAGTAGAAGTGAGATACTTTGCTGAGGGTATGAGTGCTGGCAAAGGATTTATTGCCATAGCAGCCTTAATTTTTGGTAAATGGCATCCTGTTGGTAGTGCTTTTGCTTGCTTGCTATTTGGTGCAACCGAAGCTTTGCAGCTGCGGATTCAGGCATTAAGTATAAACGTACCATACCAATTTTTGCTAATTCTACCCTATGCGATCGCACTTCTCGCCCTAGTGAGTAAAAAAAATAGATCAACTCCACCAGCAGCGTTAGGTGTTCCCTATTTTCCAGAAAGGCATTTAAGCTAACTTAAGTCATTGAATTTTGCATCTGAATTGTTGCAGTTGACTACCAATCCAAGTAGCACCCCTAGCTATACATTCAGGACAAACATCACCGTAGCTGTCACCTTTGTCGCTGCACACAATTAATCTCGCAGCTTTCGTTTGAAACAAGCGATCGCATACTAAACAGATTTGGTTGTTTGTTAACAGGCTGTTACATTCTATTTGAAACTTCATCTTTTCACTTCCTAAAAAAGTTTTTAAATAAAAACTTATTTGATCACATAAATATAATATTAGTTTCTACTTTCAGAAACTAAAAACATTATTAAGTATTTGCAATTAATTTATTTTCTATCAAAAGTAGGAATCGGCATTCATAAACATTATATTTGTAACTAAAATAACATTATTTTTCAACAAAGAATACTTTGAAATAAAAATGCCCCAGAATTTCTGGGGCAAATTAAAGTAGCTGCTTAAAGAGAGGTTTTGCTCTTCTCAATATATAGTTAGATTATAAAATCACCTGTTTGAAAGTAGTAGCTTCCTAAAGAGGTAGCTTATGCAATTAGTTTTAATTTTAATAAAATTTGACTAGAATTTATGAATGATATTTGTGAAGTTAATAACTTCAACAAGGCTATAGTCAAGAATTGAACTAGAAAATATTCATTTTTCTTTTCTTATCGCTGTTCTCAGTATAAATATATTTATTGCTACTAATATGTTCATTCAATAGTTTTTTTGTATATGGAAACACTTAATAATTTAATATTTTTTATAACTTTAGTTGGATT
Source organism: Fischerella sp. CENA71 (assembly GCA_024239075.1). Lineage (GTDB taxonomy): Bacteria > Cyanobacteriota > Cyanobacteriia > Cyanobacteriales > Nostocaceae > Pelatocladus. The sequence continues at coordinate 113,426 of JANBVI010000004.1, forward strand.
AGAGTTAATGATTGATGCGAATATATTGGTTTTGAGGTAAAGTCAAACCAATTATCAACGTGGTAATTGGTGTCCAAAGTGATGAAAGAGGAGTGAAGTCAAAAAAAGACTTTTACTCCTCTATTTTTAAAAATAATTATATTTTCATTAACTCTTACAAATAAGAAATCCATTATAACACAAAATGATAGCTTTCCTCCTCAAATTAAGGAGGAAGACTATATTTTCTAAATACCGAAAAGTTCAATCACCAGAAAATCATCGTAATTAACCGATTAGCATCAAACAATTTCCTTCCTATCTAACTCTAAGGTGTAATAGTGGGGGATGGTGTGGTAGTACCTGTAGTGTTACCTGCTAGTGATTGAGCTTCCTGTAAGTGCTGTTGAAGAATTGGCAATGTTGTATTAGCAAAAGCTTTCAGGTCAGGGTCTTGTCCTTGTTCAGCTTCGCGTTGGAATAAGGAGACTGTTTTTTTATGGTCTTGCACCATCTGATTCATATATGCCCGATCAAACTTTGTACCAGATAGCTTAGAAAGATTTGCTGCTACTTGTTTATCTTGTTTGCTAAGGCTTTGTGGTACCGTGAGTTTTTTCTGTGCAGCTAATTGTTTAAGTTGATTGTGAGCTTGGGTATGGTCTGCAATCATCTGTTGAGCATATTGCTTGACTTCATTACCTGTTGCTTTTTGTTGTGCTAGTTTACCCAGCTCAATTTCTGCTAAGTTACCTTGTGCAGCTTGAATTACAAACTCTTGATTGGAAATAGGGATGGTGTTTTGAGTAGTTGGAGTGGTTGCTTGAGTAACTGGAGTTGTAGTTGATTGGGGTGTGGCTGGATAGGTTTGAGTTGTACCAGTTTGAGTAGCCGTTTCATTTGGTTGAGTTGCGCTTTGGTCTGGTTGATTTGTTGTAGTGCAACCAGCAGCAGTAGAGAGAGCAACAAGTACAGCCGTAAAAATTGTTGTTGGTTTAAGCATCACTTCCGTTCCTCCTAGCAAAAATTATTTTTCACAAAGACCAGTTGTAAATATCTACTCTTCATATACAAAGCTATACACACATAAAAAAATTATTTCTTTATATCTTTATAGTTAAGGCAGTCAAAACTAAATGACTGCCGACAGGAAATAGACATGCTATTTGTGTATATAACTATCTGAGCGTTTCACTCAATCTTAAAAAACGAGAATTTTTATTTCCTCTAACTAAATGATGGTGATAATTGATTAGCTACTCCTTCTTAAGAAAGTTTCAATGTAAATTTTCAATGTGATTTCCAGTACAAATTTTTGGAGTCGCTTGGTCGTGACTACTTTTTTACTTGTTGAACTCCTTTGATGAGATTCTTGATCACCCATTTTATAAATCTGCAATCTCAAGAAAGAGTATGAGTCAAATATTTCTCGCGAAAAATGTGCCGAAAGAGACATGATATTTATCCCACTTCTGACGTCAATATAAAGCAGAAAACTTGCACAAGAATTAAGTCAGAAAAAAATAAGTCAATGGAGAATAACTAATGAATGACAAAAAAATAGCACCTCAAGCAGCAGTTCCCAACCAACCAGCTGCCAAAGTTCAGCAAGCTCAGTACGAACAAAATCACTATAGCGGTGGCAATGCTATGCTAGATGCCAAATTCAAGCAGATGAAATGCAACAAACCTCCCATAACAACAGAACAAGACGCACCAGATCCGGGTATAGAACCTAAACAACCAATGAGGTAATCAGAAATGTGGAGTGAGGAGTTAAGAAAATACGACTTAACTTAGGGATTGATAGTGGAGGATTTTATGCAGCCTATTTACGATGAACCATATGAGATGATAGTCCGAGATGTAAAAGTCGAACAACAACAGGAAGAATATTATCCAGTTAAATTAATCACGAGCTTCGGTACAATTTACTGTCGTTACTATCCCGTTCCCAGCACTGACAAAGCCGTGATTTGGGTTGGAGGTGTGGGTGGCGATTGGGATACACCTGCTCGTGGACTTTACCCATTACTTTGTCAGCAGTTAATCAAGGATGGTATAGCTTCTTTGAGAGTGCGTTTCCGCAATCCAGCAGAACTAAAAGATTCTGTTGTGGATGTTTTAGCTGGTATTACCTACTTGCATGACGAAGGGATTAAAAATTTCGCCCTCGTTGGTCATTCTTTTGGAGGTGCAGTAGTTATCCAGGCTGGTGTCCAATCTCCAGATGTCAACACTGTTGTCACCCTTGCTACTCAATCCTATGGTACAGATGCAGTATCCGAGCTAGCAACAAGATGCTCAATCTTACTGCTGCATGGTATCGCTGATCAGGTACTACCCCCTCATTGTTCGCAAAGTGTTTATCAGCTTGCCCTTCAACCCAAACGCCTGATTCTGTATCCTAATGCTAGTCATAGTCTTGATGAAGTGGCTGATGAAGTTACTCAAGTTGTCCGGGGTTGGATTGTTGAACAGTTAAATAGTTCCTCAACACGTATACTTTAGCTTTTTTAATTAACTTTCATAGTTTCATCTCAACTATAAACAAATACAAATGTTTATAGCCTTTTGTTAAGTCATGAAACTCTCATAAAAAAACACAATATTAGATTGCAACACTTCTTGAATTACAAAAAATAAGACCAAATATCTTCCTTATATATTGTATGTAGAAGTTTTAAGTGAAAAGCTGAAATTTGATATGTGATTGATAATTTAACATACTTTAAATACACTCTTATAAAAATAGGGGCTAGAGTAAACAGTAAGGGTGAACAAAGAAGTTGATTTACAAGTGAACATCAATATTATGTTTATTCAAGATTTATTAATTTGCTTACAAATTACAGCAGACCTCTTTACACAGAAAAAGCCTTCTAATTGTTTCTTAAATCCTCCCTGTGACTGTCCCGATCCAGGAAAACAATTACAATGTGAAGATTGTGAGTATCTAGAGGCTTGTTTGTCTGATTTCCCACCTATTGATTCTCAAATAGCCACATCAAATTTAGCTACATGACTAGGAGACAAGGGAAACAAGGTGGACAAGGAGTAGAAATTGCTCCCCGTGTCTCAGTGTCTTGGTATCCTCTCTATTGGTGTGTTGGAGTATCTTCTTACTTCCATTGCACTGGAAAGCGATCGCTTGTTTTCTCAATGAATTGATCCAGCCCACATTGGTTCTAGAAGAATAAATGATTCCACTAGCAGCCGATTAGCAATGATACCCTGTTGTTCATACCACCAACGATAAAGTTCAGCCACAAAAGGACTGAGATGTTCTGGTTCTTGAAAAATGATGCGTTGAATTTGATAACCGCGATCGCGGGCAACATTTTCAATATCATCTCGCAAAGTTTCCTCAAAACCCCATTCTGCTTCAGGTCTTTCTCCATCTGGTGTCGGCGGATTCCACTGTCGCCGTGGTGATTGGTAGTGCTGCAAGTACTCTGCTACATTTTCACCACCTTGAAAAAAGTCTGCTTCGGTAGCACCACCCAACGCCCCAAATTGGAAAATGTGGCGATCGCCAACGTGGGTGGTGGGCCAAGTACGCTGACACTCAACAATGAAAATAGTAGCGCCTTTTGGTAAGCAGTTTTCCTCAAACTCGCATACCAAAAACACGTGCTACCTGTCTTGCCACATCCCAAACATCTTGCGTTGTAATTCCGCCTGTACCTAACCAATTACCACTAATGCCTGTATAGTCTTCCATCGGCTCGAACAAATTACCATCAGTTGAGGCTGTTGGCTTTTTGTCTTGGAAGTGATCTTGATCAACTTGGCGTGCCATCATCTGTTCTTCAAGATCAGGTGCCAATGTTTTCTCTAAAGCTAGCAGATAGCCTGCTTGACCAACAATAATTTCTCGCTGTGGTTTTTTTACTAGCCCAACAATTGCCTCAGCAACTTGTGTGGCTGGATAGACTGGGCTGAGTGCTTTCGTTTTACGACCAGTATAATTAGCTGCGTGCTGAAAGATTGGTGTATCAATCGAGGCTGGTAATACCGTACAAACATGGATGTCAGGTGCATTGTCTAGATATAACTCCATCCGCAGAGAGTCGGAGAGTCCACGAATCGCATATTTGCTGATCGTATAAGGACTGGTGTATGGCTGACCACTGATTGCCACAACCGAGGAAACATTGATGAGGACACCACTACCTTGTTCACGGAAGTAGGGTAGGGCAGCACGCGCACCATGGACATAACCAAATAAATTTGTCTCAATTACTCGCCGGAAAGCTTCAGGAGGCGCATCTTCAAAGCGGGCAAACAAAGAGACAGCAGCATTGTTTACCCAAACATCGAGCCGACCAAAATTTTCAATTGCACGGCGTGCTAATGCTTTTACTGCTAACTCATCGGTGACATCTGTAGGTACTGCTAGAGCTTGTCCACCCAATTGCTTACACTGTTGGGCAACTTCTTGCAACGCTCCTTCTCTGCGAGCGGCTAATAGTAAAGTTGCACCCTGTTTAGCAAATTCAAGTGCTGTAGCCCGGCCAATTCCACTAGACGCGCCTGTGATGACGATGACTGAATCTCTAATCCTGCGTGGCATACTGCTTTCTCCTTGAGCGATCGCACTAGTTAAGAGTAAATATCCACTCTCTTTGATATAAGTTGTCTGTGCAAGTAATTGTCGTCTTCCTAGAGAGTGATACAGAAATCTCCCCCTATCCCGTCAGGAGTAGAAGGAGAAGATGGCAAAAGTCAGAGGATCTTAAATCTTAAGTATTTCAACCGAATTTTCCTGCATTGGCAGCAATTAGGAATGCTGCATAGGTAAGGATATAGCCAACTGTGAAGTGAGTTAGACCAACCAACCAACCTTGGACGATAGATAGAGCAACGGGTTTATCCTTCCAGCGCACTAGATTTGCCAGTGGAGTACGCTCATGCGCCCAGACTAGAGTTTCAATCAACTCTTGCCAGTATCCACGCCAGCTAATCAGGAACATAAAACCAGTTGCCCAAACCAAGTGTCCAAACAAGAACATCCATGCCCAAACAGACAGGTTATTCATACCGTAAGGGTTGTATCCGTTGATTACCTGAGCTGAGTTAGCCCAGAGATAATCACGGAACCAGCCCATTAAATAAGTAGAAGACTCGTTGAACTGAGCGACATTGCCTTGCCAAATACCTAGATGTTTCCAGTGCCAGTAGAAAGTAGTCCAGCCAAGCAGGTTTAACATCCAAAATATAGCTAGATAAAAAGATTGTTCCCAAGCGGAAGTTTGGCAAGTACCACCACGACCAGGCCCATCACAAGGGAAGGTGAAGCCAAAATCTTTCTTATCTGGCATAAGCTTGCTACCACGGGCATCCAACGCACCCTTGACACAAATTAAGGTGGTAGTATGCAGACCAAGAGCGATCGCATGGTGAACCAAGAAATCACCAGGGCCAATAGTTAAGAACAAAGAATTTGTGCCAGAGTTGATTGCATCTAGCCAACCTGGTAGCCAGACGTTAGCATAGTTAGGCCATGCAGTATGAGCAATGCTGTCTGGATTGGACAACAGCACATTCATCCCATATACTGCTTTCCCGTGAGCAGCTTGGATGAATTGAGCAAATACTGGTTCAATCAGGATTTGCTTCTCTGGTGTGCCAAAAGCAACAACTACGTCGTTGTGGACATACAGACCGAGGGTGTGGAAGCCCAAGAAAAGGGATACCCAGCTCAAGTGTGAGATAATCGCTTCTTTGTGCTTTAGGACACGTTCTAATACATTACCCTTATTTTGTTCAGGGTCGTAGTCCCGCACCCAAAAAATGGCTCCGTGGGCAAAAGCACCAACCATGAAGAAGCCAGCTAAATATTGATGGTGGGTGTACAGACACGCCTGAGTTGTGTAATCCTTTGCGATGAAGGCATAAGGAGGCAGGGCGTACATATGCTGGGCTACTAGGGACAGAGCAGTTCCCAAAGCAGCTAGGTGGATACCTAACTGGAAGTGCAATGAGTTGTTGTAGGTGTCATATAAACCTTGGTGTGGTAGGTTGAACTGACCTTCAGTTTGGATACCAAAGAAATTTTTGGCATCAAGCATATCTTTGATGCTATGACCAATCCCGAAGTTAGTACGGTACATGTGACCAGCAATGATAAAGATGACTGCGATCGCCAAATGATGGTGAGCCATATCAGTCAGCCACAATGATTCTGTTTGAGGATGGAAACCACCCAAAAATGTCAGAATCGCATTACCAGCACCACTAGATGTACCAAATACATGCTCTGCTGTATCTGGGTTTTGAGCGTAGACACCCCAGTTACCAGTGAATAAAGGTTGCAAACCTGCTGGATGTGGTAGAGTCGTCAGAAAATTATTCCAACCAACGTGCTGTCCGCGAGATTCGGGGATAGCAACGTGAACCAAGTGACCAGCCCAAGCTAGTGAACTAACGCCAAACAGGCCTGCTAGGTGATGATTCAACCGAGGTTCAGCGCTTTTGAACCAAGCTAAACTGGGACGGTATTTGGGTTGCAAGTGCAACCAACCAGCAAACAAGAACACTGCTGCTAACAACAGTAGGAAAATTGAACCCATATAAAGGTCATTATCCGTCCGCATACCGATGGTATACCACCAGTGGTAGACACCAGAGTAAGCAATATTGACTGGATAGTTAACTCCACCTTGAGTGAAAGCATCTACTGCGGGTTTACCAAAGTGGGGGTCCCAAATCGCATGGGCGATTGGACGGATATGAATTGGATCTTTGATCCAAGTTTCAAAGTTACCTTGCCAGGCTACATGGAACAATAAGCTAGAAGCCCACAAGAAAATGATCGCCACATGACCAAAGTGAGTAGCAAAAATCTTTTGATAAAGATTTTCTTCTGTAATGTCATCATGGCTTTCAAAGTCGTTACCCTGAGCCATTGCGTACCAGATTCGACGCGTCGTCGGATCTTGAGCGAGATCCTGGCTGAATTTAGGAAATTTTCTTGCCATGTACTTTAATTACATCCTCCTTTTAGCTAATCTAAGTTGCTATATCTCTTGAGCCAGCAACATCTAACAATTGATTCAAAAAATCTTTGCAGCATCAAGTCGGAGGTCAAACAATTTTGGATTTGAGATTGCGGATTGAGTCCCAGGATTTAGCGAGCATCCCAATTTTTTCAATATATTGCTAAGGGTTTAAACTCCTAGCTAGTAACAGAAGTCGTCTTTATACGACTCAAACAAATCAAGTAGTCTGCTTCAGCAGACTTTAGTTATAAGACTGCAATTTAAATTGCAGGCAGGTTTTTTGAAAATTTGGGATACTCCGATGATTTATCCGCTTTCTTGTACCCTGCTCAAAATTATCGGTTAGTAGTCTTAAACGTTTAATTTACTATTACTACTTCCATCGTATTTCCGACTGTGGGGAGAGATTAGTATTACATCAACTTGTAATCATAAACACAAATAAAAATTTACTAATTTCTATTTAATCCAAAAACCAAACTAGTAAGTATTGATTATTTTAAGTGATGCTAATTACCTCTCAACTAAATTTGAAATTCATCCTTTCCCTCTCCATCTAATATTAATGTTAATTTAATAGTGTAAAAAAGCCTATTCCATCATTAGTTTTACGGAAAATATACCTTAATATTATTCTGTCTATATTCCCATAAATTCTAACTTTTGCTTTGTTCTTATATTCAATACTCAATTCTGCCGGCGCTTGATATACACCTTCCCAGGAAAGAGCGTCGTGGAAAGTTATGCAACCACCATTATTAAGTAGGTTGATACCTATTGTAAAGTTGTTTATTACTGATTCATATGAATGATCACCATCAACGAAAATAAAATCATATTTTTGACTCCAATTCTCGTCAATTATTTTTCTTTGTGTAAGTAGTTTGTTAACAAAATCTCTGTCCCTTTTTGGTTCATAATGTTCATAATCATGATAAACGTAATCACTATAGTTTCCAAAAAAAACAGAAATAATTTCTAATCTATTAATACCAATTCTTTGTGAGCTTGCACAGAATATTGAAGTCTAAAATCTTTGTATACTAGGAGTTTTGAGTCCAGCGATTCTATGCATCTTCATATGAAATTGGTATAAGGTATTTTAAATTTAACCTTTCAACAAATGAACGTGGATTATCAAAAATTCTATGACGAATATTGGGGTCAACTGCTATGACTTTTGCAAGATATTTGTAATTACTATGTACAATTAGCTATCTCTTTTTCAAATACACCAAGCGCCCGAACCACAGCCTGATCCATGTCGTAGTACTTATATTCAGCAAGCCGTCCAACAAAGATGGCCGTGCCATGCAGTTTTTCTACCTCTTTGAAGTAAAGGTCTAGCAGTTCACGATTCTCTTCACGAGGTATAGGGTAATAGGGATCGTTTTTCCCTGGTATGTAAGCTTGAGGATATTCCATCACCAAGGTAGTTTTGGGTAAGGTTTGTCCCGACAAATATTTTTGTTCAGTAATGCGGGTGATGTCATAATCGTTGGGGTAGTTGACCGTACCTACTTCTTGATAATACTCTTGTTCCAAAGTGTCAAACTGAAAGTGCAAACTACGATAAGGCAACTCACCATACATGTAATCAAAGAAAGTATCAATCGGTGCAGTACAAATTATCCGGTTAAACTTAATGTCATTGATAATTTCTCGGTAATCTGTGTTCAGGAGTACCTTGATGTTGGGATGAATCAGCATTCGGCGAAACATCTCGGTATAACCATGCTTTGGCATAGCTTGATATCTATCCTGAAAATAACGGTTATCCCGACTGATATAAACTGGAACACGTCCTGTTACTCCACGGTCTAATTGCTCAGGTTTTAATTCCCACTGCTTCATTGTGTAGTGGAGGAAAACATGCTCATAAATGTAGTTTGCTAAAAACTCTAAATCTCCACTGGCGCTTTCACGCAACTTGAGAATAGGGACTTTTATTCCAAAACCGAAGTGTTCTAAAAGCAAATTTTCCAGCTTCTGTGCATAGTGTGGAGGAAAAAGAGTATGGAGAGAATTGAGATTAAACGGAATAGGTACTTTCTTTCCTTCAACTACTCCCAGCACATGATGATAGTAGTATCTCCACTCAGTAAATTGAGACAGATAATCCCAAGCTTTTTTAGACTTGGTGTGGAAAATATGAGGGCCATACTTATGTACTAAGATGCCATGCTCGTTGTAGTAATCATAAGCATTACCACCAATATGATCACGCCGTTCCACAATTAACACTCGTTGTGCCAATTGAGTTGCAATTCGTTCAGCTAACACGCAGCTTGAATAACCAGCTCCTATAATTAGCCAATCTATTTTCATGCTGCTTCTCCTTGCTTGACATAGTTTGGATGTTGAAACTTTGTTTTACTTTTGAGGTTCAAGATACTTCTGCCAAAATTGGATAGAAGTTAAATCATTGAATGCTTTTTTCCACTCTGCACTGACACTTGACCATCTCAAACAACTCTTCATTGCAGAGTTAAACCAGGTAAATAAAATATGAAGACCAGCTTTTTGATCGAATTCGTACTGATAAGAGTTAGGATTTTCGTCTATCACATAAATAATTCTTTTTTTAGCTAACCCTTTACATATAGAATCACGTTGTTTTTCTTTAACACCAAATCGAATGACCACACTCTCATCAGTAATTAGAAAATATGGAAGTAAATGACCATTAAGCGTTAACAAAGTCAGGATTTTTTGGAAAATTCCGGCTTTAGTAACTTGATAAACCTCATTCTGTAAACCTGAATTAGCCAGTATAGTTTGGTTTTTATAACTTCTACTAAGTTCAAAAATATTAGAGTGCAGAATCTCTGGATAATTGCTGATAATGAAATTAGGCCCTTGCATATAATCTTCAAAAGCTTTAATTACCATTTGTGCAGAGTTGTAATCAAAGATGCATAAAAAATAGACTATAGATTGTGTGAAAGCTTTAACTGTTTTCACATATTCTAATGAGCTATGAATTGAATTAGTTATTAAGTGATTACGAATGTAATAGTATGAATCCCAAATGGGTCTTTTAGCATAAAATGGTTCGTGCCACACAGCTATAGATGGAAAAGCCACTATTGCATTATCAAAATGTTCGTTGATTCTTAAACCAAATTCCATGTCATCTATTTTGATAAACAAGGGAAGCGGTAATCCAATCTTTTTGACAATTTCTTTAGAGAAGGCAAAAAACCAAAATCCCCCATAATCTATATTGTCTTCTAACAATAGTGAAGTAAGTGTGGTGATATTTCGTAAATCAAGATTGTGCTTGAGAGGATAACCTTTGAATTTATCTTGCTTAATGTTTCCTTCATCGTCGATAGATTTGTTATATATTGCTCCTGCTTCATATAAAATGTGTTTTTTGTATAAATCGAGCATACTGCCAGCTACAGCAAAATCTTTCTTTGCATACTCATATAAAGAAAAAAGCCTGTAAATAGCTTCACTATCTAACTCTATATCATCATCCATGAATAAGAAGTGAGTATAAACGTCTTCCTGTAACGCTTCAATCAGTCCTTTAGTAAAACCGCCACTTCCACCAACGTTGCGATTATAAATAAGCTTAATTTTATAGTCTTTGAAATCACTTTCATTTAGAGTTATGCCATTATCTACTACAAAGATTTTGAAATTTTTATCCTGCAATAAACTGTCTTGTAAAATAGTATTAACAGTCTTTTTTAGATAAACTTCTTTTTTGAATGTACAAGTGATGATTGCTAATGACACATCATGATATTTTTTTTGTTCAGTTATCACTAATCCTTCTGTAAATAAACCTTGTTTACTCAAGCAAGTTATTTCTACATAAATGCGACCTGCTTCTTGATTTTGCTTGAGATATGGCAAGGAAAATTTCACAGGTTCTGATAAACTACAATTTTTAAAAAATTGACTGGAAATAGTTTCTCTTGTACTTGATTCAGAAGTTTCTCTATAAGCACAAACCTCAAAATCTCCCTCTAACCTTAGTAAATAATAGAGAGAGTTAATAGATGTAAATTTAGTATAGAATCTTTCGTATAACGAATTGAAATATGTATTCAAAGATATAGTGCTATCTTCAGATAAAATGATTTGGTTTTTGTCTTCATGAAAATTGATTGATACATCATGATAAACTCTGAAGTATAAATCAGAAATTTCAGCTATTTGAGGAAATTTTACTCTGTTCACTATATTCATATGCTTCCTACCTTTTAGGCGTGTTTCCTAAAAAAATTAGTTTTGGTTCTCTTAGCGTCGGAATCTCTAAGCTTTAATTGATACTTGCTCTAAGTATTGGTGAATGTAATCTACAAAAGGTTGATAGGCTGCTTGAGGAGAAAGCTTGGCGATCGCATACCTATGAGCTTCTTCCTCCATCCATTGACGTTTTACTTTGTTGGTTAGCACTGTGTGTATGGCTGCTGCGAAATCTTCAGGTGTATCTGCGACAAGAACAGCACTATCTACAACTCCACCCAGTCCTTGAACGCCTACACTGGTGGAAACGCAAGCACGACCATAGGACATAGCTTCTACGAGTTTAATTTTCAATCCGCTACCAGCCAGCAAAGGAACCAGACAGACTTCAGCAGCACCATATTCCGGTTTCAAATCATTCACTCTACCTAAAAAGCGAACATTTGGATAATTTCCTTGAATTAAATCACACACACTACCGCATACGTGGAGGCTAGAATTGGGCATTAACTCTATAACCTTTAGCCACACATCTTCAAGAAACCACTTAAGACCGTAGTAGTTGTGATCTACAGCATTACCGACAAAAAAGCAACGACCAGGTACTTGCTTAACAGTATGATAATTATTCAGTTCCGCAGCCTTGGGCATACAAATCACCTCAGACTCTGGTGCCATTTGCTTAAGGTCGTAAGCATCTTCTTTCTGAATTGCTAACAGTATCTGCGCCTTGCGTAACTGCATAGCTTCTGATTCCCAATCCCAATTGCCTGCATCTATGAAAATGCCTATTTTCTTGAAATTAGCAAATCTTTTATGAAAAATATCGTGAGTAAGGATAACTTTTAGAGCAGTTTTATTGGTAGAAAAAGCATCTAAAATATTAGCTAAAAAAACATAGTTAACAATTACAATATCTGGTTTATATCTGTCAAATTGAGCTTTAGCAAAATCAACTTCTTCGGATGTCGCTAAAAGCTCCTGCCATTCTCGAACATGGACATTTGTAGTAGTAGCTTGCTGCTTTTGTTTTTGTAGTAGTCTTTTGAAAGCGTCTCGAACAGCACGATAAATATCTTTTTGCTGGTTGGGAAGGGAAAGATAAACCAACCGTAATGGTGCAGTCAACCAATCTGATAATGAGTTAAATCTAAGTAAAACACCAGCAATTCGTAAGTTATTACGAATCCATATTTTGTCAGTTGTTGCTAATGCAGGCAGAATAAAACTCCACGGAAATTTCTGATCAGGGAAAGGATCAAGGGATACAAACCCAACTTCACAACCCGCTTGTTGCAAGTAGCGTATGAAATCTAGTACATACATGTTACTACCACTGGCATAATCAGTGGGAAAATTTCTACTAATGATTTGGATCTTTATTGGTCTATTTAATCCATGTTGTCTTTTTAAAGTAGTCATACAAAATAATCTTTTTACTTTACTATTATTGTTGAAAATTGGAACTAAAATTCTTATCGGTATGGAAGATGTTAGGTTTGTATTTGTGAATCAAAATTTCATGTTTCATAACTTTTTAGATGCAAATACTCTGTTATTTATTTGAAGACATGATCTTCTCTAAATCCATAGTTTCCTCAAAGTCAACGATTTTAGGTATGCTTTGTACTTGCTGTAAGTGTTGGTGAATGTAATCTACAAAAGGTTGATAAGCTGCTTGAGGAGAAAGCTTGGCGATCGCATACCTATGAGCTTCTTCCTCCATCCATTGACGTTTTACTTTGTTGGTTAGCACTGTGTGTATGGCTGCTGCGAAATCTTCAGGTGTATCTGCGACAAGAACAGCACTATCTACAACTCCACCCAGTCCTTGAACGCCTACACTGGTGGAAACGCAAGCACGACCATAGGACATAGCTTCTACGAGTTTAATTTTCAATCCGCTACCAGCCAGCAAAGGAACCAGACAGACTTCAGCAGCACCATATTCCGGTTCTAAATCATCAACCCTACCTAGAAGATGAACATTCGGAAAAGATTCTTGTATTAAGTCACAGACAGTACCACATACATGGAGGCTGCTATCGTGGATGAGCTGTGTGACTTTTAACCACACGTTTTCAAGAAACCATTTGAGACCGTAGTAGTTATGATCCACGCCACTACCAACAAATAAGCAACGACCAAATACTTGTTTAATTTTAGAATCATGAATTATTGCAGCTTTAGGCATAGAAATAACCTCAGAGTGAGGTACCATTTGCTTGAGGAGCTTTGCATCTTCTTCCTGAATAGCCAAAAGTATTTGTGCTTTGCTTAACTGTGTTGCTTCCTGTTCCCAACTCCAGTTTGATTCAGAAGCAGTAAGTTTTAATTTTTTGAAGTGAGCAAATCTTTGATGGCGTACATCGTGGGTAATTATAACCCTTAAGACTGTTTTATCTAAAGCAGGGGAGTCTAAAATACCCCCTAGAAAAGCATAATTAGCAATAACTAGATTAGGTTTGAATCTGACAAACCGTAAACTTGCAAAATTTACTTCCTCTGGTGTTGCCAAAGCATCCCAAACTGGAGTGGGAATTATGTATTTTACGTCAAAAGACCTTAGGAGTCGTTTACCCCTAATAAAACGGTAAATGTCTTTTAGGTTTTCTGGTAAGTGATTGTAAAGCGATCGCACCAACTCCATCAACAAATCTGATAAAGGGTTGAATCTAACTAGAAGACGACCTATCCTCAAGTTATTCTTTGCCGATACATTAGCAAGTGTTGCTAATACAGGCGGAATGATATACCAAGGAACTCTACCGTTAGGTGACGAATTAAGAAGTACATACTCAATTTCACAACCAGTTTGCCGCAAGTAGCGTAGAAAATCCAGTATATAAGTAGCGTTACCAATAGTATTTTCAACAGGAATATCTCTACTAACAAATTGAACTTTAGTAGCTCTGGGAATATGCTTTTTAAGCAAATTTCTAATTAGATACATGAGTGATGTTACCTTAATTTTATCTCTAAATACCTCACATAAAATTATTTGCTATTAACATGGTATTGAGGAAAATAGCTAAATATCTTTGCTAAAGGTTCCAGAACTTTTTGGTTATAATCTTGGGCAAATTTATAGGCATTATCTGAGAAATTCATAAATAAGGTTGGATTTGTCAAAACTTCAATTACAGATTGAACAAATTCGTCTACATTATTAGCAACAATAAAAGCTTTATTAGCTCCCTGATCTAGTCCCTTGGCACCTTCAGGTGTAGTAATCAAGACTTTAGATTGCCCTAAAGCTTCAATACTTTTGATTTTTAATCCTGTCCCAAATAGGATAGGATTAATAACCACATCAGCAGTATCATAAATCTCGTTTACGTTTTCTATATATCCAAGCTTTATGCACCCGTCAGTATCCTCTATCACTTCACAAATATTTCCTGCGATCACAAATTGAATATCAGGAAGCTTTGTTCTAAGTTTTGGAAAAACTTCTCTAAGAAAGTAGCTAATACTATGAATATTGATTTCATTTCTAGAGGCAATGTAAAGAATTTTTCTGCGAGGCTGTTTTACCTGTTTTGGTTTATGCAGTGAAACGGTATGGCCTACAGTGATGACTTTGTTTCCTACTAGCTTCTTAAAATATTCTTCTTCTTCTTTTTGTATTGCTATAATTAAATCTGCTCTTTGAAGACCCTTAGTTTCCTCTTTAGTAGTTGTAGAATACCAATGGTATTCTTGTCCATTAATTGTATATATTTTTTTCCTGTTACTGAATATGTCATGAGTATCAATTATTTTCAAAACATCTTGACCAAAGTATTTTAGGGCCTTGGAAAAGAATATATATTCAACTATGACAACATCAAATTTAAATTTTGTATGTATTTCTACTAAAAACTTATTTAGAGAATTGTCGTACCAATCATCAACTGCATATGAGTACTTGGGATAATCACCAAGATAATATCTTAACTTACTGACAATTTTTTGAGCTAAACTTCGTTTTTTGTCCCTAATATGCTTGTAGGGAAAAGAGTAAAAATTATCTCCCCAAGTTTGATGCATAAGGTATTCATCTGCTGTTTCTTGTTGAATGTATAAAAAATGTACTTCATGACCGAGTTTTTGTAGATTGATTAGGAGGTTATAAATTCTGGTTCTATTACCAGCATTTTGAGGATGGGAGGGAACAGGGGATATGACTAATATTTTTTTCGACGCACTAGCTATTCTGTTTTTAGTAAGTAAAAGAGGAGTAGTGTCTAGACTAAAACTTTGATACATATAAATTTAAATGCACTTATTTTTTGATTTATAATCACTGAGTCAAGGGATTTTTGATTGACTCCACATTTATTTGTGAGGGTTTTGGAATTTTGTATTTTGGATCGATTACACAGATAAATCTGCTTGCTCTGTACCATCAAGTAATCATCGGTAAAACATGGATAAATAATGAATAATTAATTATATTTGCTCAACTTAGATAATGCTAAAATAAAACCTATTTGCTCAAGTTTTAAGCATTTTTCTGAAAAGCTAAATGCGTGATTATTTGGAATAATAAGATGTATGATTTTTTTTGGTTGTCTCAAGATATTTTTTATTTCTCTGTAACATAATTTTATCCGCTCTAGCTTTGAAGGAGACGTTTTATGAAGTAAAAGATAGCCTTTGGAAATGCCTTGCCAGTAGAATCTTTTAGTAAACCAATTTTTTGTTAATCTAGACTCAGGTATATGATGTTTTACAAAAATATTAGGATCGTAATAGACTTTATATCCTAAATCTTTAAGCTGTTCTTGTAACAATAATTCTTCATTAGATAAAAGCCTTTTTCCCTGTCTACCAAGATTTGCTTGGAAACCGCCAACTTTCTCAAGGAGAGATTTAGGCAAAGACATATTTGCTCCAGCAACATATCTCCAATCCTCTAAAAAAGTTGGTGTTTCGGACAAATTTAATATTGTCAGGTAAGGCAACAGGTTATCTGATAACCAGTTTGGTTTTGGTGCTTCCCAAATAGGTTCTATCTTGCCACCTATAATTCCAGGTTTTGGATGAACATTTTTAAAATCTTCAAGAATTTTTTCTAGCCAGTTTGGACACGCAATCGCATCATCATCTAGGTAAGCAATGTACTCTCCCTTAGCATTTTGACAGCCTGTATTTCGAGTTTGAGAAAGTCCTATTACTGGCTCGTACAAATAGCGTAAATTAGATACATGAGAAAATTCTTCTGTAACGACGCGTTTAGTGTCGTCAGTTGAATGGTTGTCAACTACAATAATTTCATATTTATCGTTATCAAGAGTTTGATCTACAAGACTTTGCAGTGACTTAAGCAAGTAGCTAGCACGATTTAATGTGCATATAATGGCAGAGATTTGGATAGCCATAGTATTTATAGGTGGTAAAAATTATTGTGCGTTAATTAGTTCATACACTCGCTTGTAGGCAGCTTGCCCTAGCTCTACTTGTTTTTTTGCTGCTTGCAATATTTGCGGTCTCAAATTTTCAGATATTTCCCAACAAGTAGTAATACTATCTACTAGTTTTTCTTTTAACTGCTGACTGTTTAAATTCACAAGCTGGCAACCAACTCTAAATTGATCTGCTAACCCAAGAAACTTCTTTACGTAGTATTCTGATTTAGCTAAACCTACAATAGGTATGCCTTGAGCAAGGGCAAAAACACCTGCATGATAACTTCCAGTAACTACTACTCTGCAAAGCCCAATCTGCTCAATAACTTCTAGTGGAGTATTAAGGCTCTGTCCTCCGTCGGAATTGTCATCATAACCTAGAAGAAGCTTCTGAATTGATACACTATCAGGCTCTTCATACCCACCTTCATATTCATAGCGGTAGTATGAAATAGGCACTGGTATCAGCGGAGCATTCTTTATCTTTGCAACATCATGTAATGTTGAGCGGACAGTTTCAAAAATTTCTTGATTTACATTTGAATATTTAGCAAATCTCAAATTTACACCAATACCATTGCTAAGTTCTTCGCAACGATTTCTATAAACCAATTCAATTGCATCATCACCTGTTATGATAATGCGATTTTGGGAAACACCAATTGAATTGAGAAGTGGAATTCCTGTTTGGCTCTCTCGAAGTGCGATTAAATTCACTGAGGGAAAAACAGTTTTAGCTTTGGTAAATAACTCATGGCTGGAAATAGGCCCCAAACCCTGACCAAACATAGCGATTGGTTTACCAAGTCTGACTGCTAAAGCTAAGGTGTCTAAAACTGAACTTGCATGTTGCTTAAATTCATCAGTAATGTATCCACCTCCCGATGCAACCACCAAATCAGCATTGTGAATTGACTGCATAAATGTTTCAAAATCTTTTGCTAAATTTGGTATCCTTCTAAGCTTGAACTTTATAATAGAATGCGTTAGTAATGGTAAGCGATCACGAAACTTCCGCTCTAAATTTGACCACTTTGTAGCACCCCACTGATTGGGCATGAGCTTGTGAACGCCATGTACTATTGGTGAAAACCAAATTTCCCGACCAGATGGTGATAGGGGTTTTGTATTTGGGCAATATGCAACAAGCCTTTCTGGTGCGGTTGTAAAAACTTGAATTGAAGCATCAGGCCAGAGATTTATCAACCTCGCCACTGCAACCTGAAGCATGGTTAAGTCTCCCATGTTTTTTAGTTGATAGCCACTTTGATCAATTAATATTTTCATAATTTTTTAACTTCATACTCTTTTTGTGATTCCAAAAAATTAATCTCACAAGCGAGTTTAGATAAAAAGTTTAATCTACAAATCTATTTTTTATTATTTAATTTCAATTTGTTTCAATTTAAACATTTACGTCATTTCTATGGTTTATAACATTCCATGTTCGGGGTTGGTAGAATAAACATCTACTCATACTGTCTTCTATTCCTTCAACTGTAAATCTAAATGACTCAACCGCATCAAGATGATAAAGTCTATTAGTTTTAGCGTAAACATCCATAATATAGACACCAATTCTTAATCCTAAGTAGGGCATTTGTAATTGGATTTCGTATTCACCTGGTAAAAGAGATATTGGATTTTTGTCTTTCATACTATTAAAAATTAAAACAGTCTCTCCTCCTTCTCCTAGTCCCTTAATCACAAAAGTAATACCTACATTATCAATTTTTTCATCAGCCTTGCATCTAATACATAAATAAGTTTGTTCTCCAGTTACGGGTGAATATATGATTTCACCTTTATCATTTTTGAAAAAGAGAGAGTAGATATTTAAGCCAAAGCTTTCTCTGTTTTTTAGAAGAGAGATGGATTGAGAAGTTGTTTCTAATCCATTCAAAAATAAATCCCTTTCATACTGACTGATGATGGTAGGTGTATCACAGTAACCAACAAACTCACCTTGTTTCAGATAAACCGCAGATTCGCATACAGTTAATATTAAATGGGCATCATGGCTAACTAAAATAAAAGACGTGCCTTTTTGACGAAGATCGTGCAATTTCTGAAAACACTTTCCTCTAAATCGACTATCTCCCACAGCTAAAACTTCATCAATTAAAAGAATCTCTGGCTCAGTATGAATTGCACTGGCAAATCCTAATCTTGCAGCCATCCCAGAACTATAACTCTGTACTGGTGCATCAATCGCATCGCCAATTTCTGCAAAATCTACAACTTGATCAAATCGCTCATCAATTTCCTTCTTTGACAAACCCAAAATTGACATATTGGCATAAATATTTTCTCGCCCTGTCAAAATGGGATTAAATCCAGCACCTAAAGCAATCAATGGTGCTACACGACCATGAACTTCTACAAAACCAGTATCGGGTTTAATCAACCCTGCAATCATCCGCAATAAGGTAGATTTTCCACTGCCATTTTTACCAACTAAACCAAGTGCTTCTCCTCGGCGCAATTGAAAATTAACGTCCTTCAACGCCCAAAATTCTTTTGAGCGAAGAATATCGTTTTTCTCTCGCAAACCAAATACTTCAGAAGCGATATCTTGAATACCATAGAGTAGCGATCGCTTTAAATTTCGACAAAACTTTTTAGAAACACCGTTAACTGAAAGTACAATTTCATAATTATCTTTGTATGACCTTGGTAAAATTTCTTGCTCGTTGTTCGGAATCATGATTAAGAACTCATTCTCTCAACTACATAAGGCATTGCTAGACGATAGATAATCCAAGCTAAAAGTAATCCCACAATTGCAATGAGACTGGCTATCCAAAATCCTTGGGGGTCAGATATTACACCTGTTGTTGCTAATTCTCGTGTTGTTACTAACAAGGGTGTAACGGGATTGAGATTGACAATAGTGCCAAATACACCATGATTGGGAACTGGATAAACTACTGGTGTTAGAAATAGCCAAAATCCAGTTATTAAGGTTAACCCCATTGAAAAATCTTGATAGAGAGCGCTGAGTGGAGCTAAGAGCAGACCGAAAAAAGTTCCTAGCAATACTAAATGAATTAATCCCACTGGCGCTAAAAATACGCTCCAAGTTACAGGGATTTTAAACCAGATAAACAAGCCCACAATCAGAAATAATTTGATGCCAAAATTGAAAAAAACTTCACCTAATTTGGCAAGAATCAACGCTTCTCTAGGGAAATTAATTCTAGAAAGCATCATTCTGGCAGCTGTTACTGCTTGAGGTGGGCCATTTAGTGCTTCGACAAAAGTTTGCCACAATGTCATGCTGAACATGACGTAAGCAGGATAGGGTAAGTCCGTAGCACCAATATTGACAACTCCGCCTCCTTGAGCAAGGGTAAACCCAACTGCCATGAGAATCGGAGGTATAATAGCCCAGAAAATACCTAAAAATGACTGACGGTATTTAGCGCTGATATCTCGAATCATGAGCCGCCAAGCCAACTCTCGTGAGGCTAACAAATCCCATCCCATTTCTTTGAATAATTGAAGCGGACGCCTCATTTGACTCTCAGGTCGATGCACTACTCTATAGACTTTTGGGGCTAATTCTTGAGTTTGTTTCGAGGATTTATTTTGTCTTAAATAACGCTGACTTTTGTGCATTATTATTAACTATTTATTGCGGTGAATAAAAAGCAAAAGTAAGTCGGTACAAATCAAGCTAACTAGTTGGGGTCGAAATTAATTAAGTTCAGTTTCTAAATATATGGATTAAATTGCTATCAGATTGACACACCAAACATGCGTCGGCGAAAGATACGAGTCAAGGTGCGTATTCCATCGTAGCCGTTAGCACCAAACCAACGTATCATTGCGATCGCTACACTCAAACGTAGATATTTCTCGCTGTAACGTACTTGAGGATAGTGTAAAAGAGCTTGCTGACGGAAATGAATTGCTTTTTCCCAATCCCCATCGTCTACAGAAAACCATGCTAAACCAAAGAATATACTTGCATAACACCGATTTCTCAAATACAACTGCTCTAAGGAAACTGATGCAAATGTTTTCTCAATAACTGCGCGAATATCCTTCATCATTCCTTGACGGTTTCGAGAAAAACTGTTAGGAAGTTGACGATAGCGAAGTAGAGGTTCCTTGACAACTGCAATGGGATAACGAAGAGCAATACGAACCCACATGTCTAAATCTGGTGCATAAGCTAAATCTCTATCAAATAGCCCAACAGTATCAAAGCAAATACGTCGAACCATTGCTGAACTTCCACTAGCAATTGGGTCATTTACAAGAAGTTTATCCCATATATTACCTTCTAAATGGGAAGCAAAAATTCTGCCCGTAGGATTGTTTTCTTTATCAACTAAAAGTGTCCAAGTATATACCAAACCTACTTCCGGTTTATCATCTAAACAACGTACCTGTTTTTCTAGTTTTGTTGGCTCCCACAAATCGTCTGCATCCAAAAATGCGATATATTCTCCATGAGCGTGAGCAATGCCTGTATTGCGTGCTGCGGAGACACGTTGGTTTTCTTGCGAAATTAATTTGACTCGCGAATCTGCAATATCAGAAGCCCATTCCACAATATGATCTGAACTGCCATCATTAACAATCAATACTTCAAAATCAGTGAAAGTTTGCTGCAAAACACTTTCTAAAGTTTCTGGTAAAAAAAACATAGCATTGTAAGCAGGAATGATCACAGATACCTTAGACATATTTCAACTCCTTTTTATTAATTTACACCCTTGGAATGCATATAAAATCACGGAATTATGTAGCTAAGAAATTGGTTTATTAGTATTATCTATCTGAGAATTTTTTGATATTCTTCAATAGCTCTTTGTGAATATTGATCCCAGCTTAAATCTTTTTCTTGAAAACTCTGTGCTGCTTGCCGCTTTTGCTCCAACAAATTTGAATTGAATGCCAGTAATTTTAAGAGTGAAGCGATCGCATGATAATTTCCTGGAGGTACTATATAACCAGCAGGATACTCTTCTATGTTATTTTCTAATTTAATAGGCTGTTCACCTTGCATTCTCAAAGCATCTTCACCACCAGTATTTGTTGTACAAATTAGAGGTAAACCACAAGCTAAAGCTTGAGTTACTACATACCCAAAACCATCTTCAATACTGGGCATGGCAAAAACACTACTGTTACGGTAGTAGTCTGCTAAATTTGCTTCAGGAATGTGTCCAAGACATTTGATTCGCTCATCTGCTCCTACTAATAATTGAGGTGTTTCGGGTGTGGCTCCCCCAATTAATAAAAGCTCACTGTTGGGAATATTTGCTTGCATAAAAGCTTTGACTAAATAATGAGTTCCCTTACGTACACTCAGGGAACCTGCATAAACTACTCGAAAAACATTATCCTGCTTTTTTCCAGGATAAAAAGTTGCCAAATTTGTTCCAAATGGATTGTGAATTAAGTGTTGTTCAGGAAATCCTTCTTCCAGAAAACTGCGTTTTGCAAAGAAGCTAGGCACTGCTACTCGATCAGCTAAATTATATTCTCGCAACTCTTGGTTGACAATTTCTGGATGAATTTCTGTACAAACTAATCCCAGTTTTTGATATTCCGCTTGCAATAATTTTAATTGCACTTTGATATGTGAGGAACTACGCTCTAGAACAAAAGGAATGCTGTTTTGTTTAGCCCAATATAGTGCAGGTTCAGAAAAACTTGACCATCCATGAATTAGTGTACTACCTTCTAAATAATCAACAGCAGCATCGCTAAAAAGGCGATACAAAAAGGGCTGTGACTTCCTAATTAAGGAATCTCCACCTATTTTTTGGATAGCTTTATTTAATAGCAATGTCAAAGGTAAGCTTACGACTTTATGATCAGGTACGCCCCAATAACGAGTTTTGAATTTAGGGTAATTCGTGATGAGTCGATGCAAAACACCTGCTTTGTGAAGTTCCCTTGCCAGTTCAATTGCGTGCCATCGACCACCAACAATAATACTTACTTTCATGTTCATATTAATAGTGCTTTAATGAAATGAAATACTATTGAGTAACAGCTAATCTGCCTAACGCACGTCGGCGTAGAGCGTAAATTATCTCCATGACTTGGTTATAGCCATCAGAACCTAAATAACGCATAAGTGTGATCGCCAAACTCAAACGAAGATATTCTAAGGAGTAGCGTTTTTGAGGATAGTGGATAATAGCTTGCTGTCTAAATAGAATTGCTTGCTTGTAGTCTCTATCAGTACTTTGCAGACATTTCCAAGCTAGACAGAGGTTGGCTTGATAATAGCTATGATTCTTCAAGTACAGTCGCTCCGCAGGTGCAGAATCGAATACTTTCTCAATAAATAAAGGAAAGCATTGCGCCATCAATTGCCAGTTTTTGGACAAGCTAGTAGAAAGTTGACGATAGTAAGTCAAAGGTTCTTTGAGCAGCGCAAAGGGATAACGAGAAGCAATGCGAACCCACATCTCCCAATCTTCAACCGCCAGTAAATTGCAATCAAATAAGCCAACAGCTGCAAAACAATCGCGACGAATCATAGGTGAACTACCACACTCAATGATGTTGTGTTCAATGAGCTGATTCCATACATCACCTTCAGCTTTGCTAGCAAATACTCTTCCCGTAGGTTTTCCAGTTGGATCGATGAAAGCTGTCCAGGTATATACCAATCCTGC
The DNA here is from genome assembly GCA_024239075.1 of Fischerella sp. CENA71. GTDB lineage: Bacteria > Cyanobacteriota > Cyanobacteriia > Cyanobacteriales > Nostocaceae > Pelatocladus. The sequence goes on from JANBVI010000004.1 coordinate 136,655, forward strand.
TGCTGAATAATTCTCTAGACAAAGTACCTGTTTTTCTAACTTGGTTGCTTCCCACAAATCGTCAGCGTCCAAAAATGCTAGATACTCTCCTTGAGCATGAGCAATACCATTATTGCGTGCCGCAGATGCTCCTTGGTTCTCCTGAGAAATTAGCCTGAGTCGCGGATCTTGTACTTGAGAAGCCCATTGTTGGATGGTATCTGAACTACCATCATCAATAATCAATACTTCAAAATCAGTGAAACTCTGTCTGAGAACACTCCCTACTGTTTCCGGGAGATAAGTCATGGCATTATACGCCGGGATAATCACAGAAACTTTAGGCATATCTTTAAAATGTAATCGTCTTAAAAATCATGACAAAATCAAGTACAAAGAAAAGCAATCTATTTTTGATAATCGTGTACTGAGAAATTTCAGCAGCATGTAGCAGTCTGTGTAAATCTCGAAGAGATAATAAGTACATATAATCTCCAGATGCCCATGCATTACCAGTAAAGTGTAGATAGCGATCAAAGACTGTTTTGGGCAAAAAATGTAGTAGTGGTGTACGTGTATGGACTTCGATAGGAAAATATCTGTTCGGTGTCGTAATGAATGCGACTTTTGCTACTCTGTTGATTTCTTTTAAAAACAGAATTTGTCTTTCCTGATTACCAACGTGTTCCAACACAGCATTTGACCAGCAAACATCAAAAGATTGGTCTGGAAACGGAAATATTTTGCCATCATAAACAATAGTTTTTATTTGCGGATATCGAGCCTTAAACTCTTGAGATTTATCAGTACTAAGAGCAGTAATCTGATCTGGATAAGGATAATTTTTCTCTAAAAAATTATCTGTCTGACTAAATTCTTTATCCGAAAAACCGCAATCCAAAATGGTAGTTTCAGCAGTGGGTTGAATAGCATTTAAAAATAGCTGCCATTTGCGTCTGCGATTCCATCCAGAGATTTTGTAGGCAAGGGACATATCATCTATATCTCCTATAGAGGATAATGAGATTGCTGTAATTCGTTCCAATTCCAGCCAGCGATCGCAAATGTAGTCCACCAATAGAAGTAAAAAGCAGTACCACTCCAGATATTATCTGTAAGCATTCCTACGGTGGTGGCGACCAAGACAGCTAACAAGATCCAGCACAAATCGCGTTGATTACTCTCACAAGGTGCGCGCCAGAATAGTTTGATCAGATGTATACTCTGAATGCCGAGAAAGGTAAGAAAACTAACTAGACCGACTATTCCCCCTTCTACTAAAGCTCGCACATAATCATTGTGAGCAGGAACAGGATAAGGACTTAAACTGTAGTAGTTAGGGAATCCGTTGCTTGTTCCAAGACCATAACCGAAAAGCGGGGAATTCTGCCAAGATTGCAATAAGTAATGCCATTGGGAAATCCGCCAGTTGAAACTGTTGAAGTCCGAATTTGATAACACAATTGCTCGCGATATGTCTATATCTGAGTTCAGCAACGGTGTTTGCATAATCTGGTTAAGACGTTCGCGTCCGTAGTCTGTGCTAAAAAACAGAACTGCAAGTACCACAATGACTATGACTCCAGCGATCACATTGGACAGTTTTAAGTTAGGTAAAATTGAGGCCAAAAGAAACGTTGCGAGCATCACCAAACCAAATACAGCACCAGTAGCTACATAGAGATTGGCAAGTAGACCTAGTAAAAGTATCCAATACCAGTGCTGTTTTGCTGAACGCAACTTCCAGCAAGTTAGAGCGATAAACAGTAGTAGGTAAAGTACAAAATTATTGGCGTGAGCAAACGTACCATGAATTCGCACATGAGATAGCAGTGAAGACAGCTGCTGCATCAGTCCTAAAATCACTGGTGGGATGAGTGAAATGAATAGCACAGAGATAATCTTCTCAGGGTGTAGTCGCTCTCGAAGTTGCATGACAAGCAGATATACCATTAACCAAGAAAATAGACGTGTCCATTCACGGATATTATCTAGCAATGTAAAAGCACCTAACCCCAATCCTCCTAAAACGCATAGTATTGGCCAAATGCCTTGCAGCATTACCCATCCAGCAAAGAACCACCAGAACCAATCAGTTTGTATAGATTGACGTGTCAATAACCTTATCGTCACATATAGCAAAGTCAGGATATCTAAAGCGATCGCAAATGCAGCAGGTATTTGTTGAGCAGAGAAAACATCAAGAGAACTACGCAGAATCAATAAACCTAGTACTGTTTGCTCAAACCTAGTAAAGAATAAAATGATTACAGGAATTGCCACTAGAGCTAAACACAGATAAAGAGGTTTAGCACCAGCGAGAAATCCTGCAACTATACCAATTCCTGCACCTACCAACCCAATCAACAGTGGTAAAATAGAAGAATGTCTACGTTGATTAGTCAACATAATTAGCTATTTTTTATTTAGCAACTTGAGGCGGAACTACCCTCACTCAAATGTCTGGATGGTCTATAACCATTAATGGGATATCGGTAATATCGTTCAGTCTGCTGTGTAATTCCATTGACAACTACTCCCATGATTGGTATCTGATTATGTATTAATTCTGATACTGCTCTTTGCAAAATTTCTTTAATTGTGAAATTGGGACGTGTAACTAAAAGAATGCCATTACTTTGCCTTCCTAATATCTGAGCATCAGTACAAGCACTTAAGGGCGGTGTATCTATAATTATGTAATCATAATGCCGAGTCGCTTCTGTGATCAGAGACTTCATAGCCCCTGACTCTAGTAAATGTGAGGAAAGTCCATACAAATCACCACAAGTTAACACAGAGAGATTAGCTATATGAGTTCGTTGCACTGTTTCCTCTAAGGATCTTTCTGAATCAATCACATCTGTAATTCCTGGCTGGGGAGCTAGATTAAATAATGTATGCAGCACAGGACGACGCAAATCTGCATCAATTAGCAGTGTGCGTCGAGACAACATGGCGGAAATCACAGCCAGATGTGAAGCAACTACCGATTTACCCTCTCCAGTAATAGTGCTACTAACAACAATTGATCTTAACGGCTCAGTACTACGAAACTCCAGGTTTTTAAATAGGGTGCGGTATGGCTCAACCAAACCAATATGATCTAAAAATTGTCCAGATGGCTCAAGAGCGATCGCATGAGCTGGTAGAGATGGTAATACTCCTAAGAATGGTAGTTTTAGTAGATCCTCAGCTTCGGAAGCATCCTTTAAAGTATGATCCATAAGCTCTAGTAACAGGACAATACCTGTAGCTAAAGCAGTTCCAAATACAATGGCGATCGCCACTACTGCTTTCTTATTGGGTAAAGAGGGTTTTTTGGGTGGTTGTGCTGCTTCAATAATTTGGATATTACCAACCAGTTGGGCTTCAGCAATCCGTGCTTCTTCCAGTTTGCTTTGCAGTAACTTCAAAGATTCCACAGCTTCTTCCCGTTTGCGTGTGAGTGGAGTCAGCTGTTGCTGTTTGATTGGCAATTGTGCTAGACGAGCTTGGAGGTCAGCACGATTAGCTTGGACAGTTCTAAACTTGTTTTCCACAGCCAACCGCTCTACATCATTCACAATCAGTTCAGAGGTCAAGTCTTGGCTGATTTTATCGCCTGCTACAGAGCCAGAGGAAATAGATTTACTTCTAGGTGATACACGAGCTAATCCTTGGAAGTACAAAGCACGTAAACCGTTTCGTTGTCCCAGCAGATTCATAACAGTGGGATGACTATCTGTTAAGGACAAACGAGCTTGAACTAGCTTAGTTTCGATCTCTGCTAACTTAGTGCGTAACGCCTTGAGTTCTTCATCTTGACCACCACGTACGGCTGCATAAGCTTGATTCAGAGCTTTGGCGTCGGTGACTTGTCGTAGTGAAGCTTCCTTGGAATGCAATTCTTGAAGTTGAGCTACAAGAGTATTCTCCTGCTCTTCCACAGTCGCTAAACTATTCACCAGACTTTTAGTTTGCTCATCAAAGGAGACAATACCACTACTTTGTCTATATTTATTTTCCTTCTGTTCAGCCTCCTCTACCCGCTTGCGAGCATCAGGAACCTTTTTTTCTAAGAATTTGCGGACATTTGCAGCTTCTTGACGGATAACTTGGGTATTATCCTCAACCATTGCTTGAGAAATTGCATTGACGACTTTGGTTGCAAGTGTAGGGTCTTTGTTGAGATAGCTTACCTCCAAAATATTAGTAGCGGGAACAATTTTGACTTTCAAGTTTTGACTCAGTTGTCCAACTGTCAGTTGATTTTCCGGTGAACTAAATCCAGACTCAGCAGCAACCTTCGCTAGCGCTTTTTGCAGAACCCGTTGCGACTTGATTAATTCTGCTTGGTCAGCTAGGGGATTAGAATTTCCTGGTGTACTCGGACTCAGTTGAGTCAGATCACGTCCCAATTCCGAAACACTTACCCTTTTTTGATCAAGTATTAGTCGCGTCGATATTTCATACAGCCGTGGGGTAATTATAAGGTAGGCGATCGCTCCACCAATGACAGCAGCAAATGTAACTAGAGCAGGTAAAGCACGCCGCTTCAATATAAATGGTAAAGATGATAAGCCTTTTTCCATAATTTTTGCGGAACGGAGAACAGGGATTGGGGACAAGAAAGACAAAGGGGATGACAAATGACCAATGACCATTGACTATTGACGAATGACTATTGACGAATGACTATTGACTACTAGTTCAGGGGAGTTCAACACAGTTGTATATAGTTTCAAGGTTTCTGAGGTAATGTGATCCCAACCGTAGTGAAGTTGTACATGTTTTTGTGCATTCTCAGCCATTGCAGCCATTTGTCTTGGGTGATCAATAGCCCAATCTAGAGAACGAATACAGGAGTCGAGGTTTCCAGCTTCAAAAAGCATTCCCCGTCCTCCACAGATCAATTGCTGATGGGGTGGAATATTACTTGCCAATACAGGTATACCTTCTTGCATTGCTTCTAACATCGCCAGAGGAAGTCCCTCTAAATCAGAAGGTAGAACAAATAACCCCGCACCTCGAACAATTTCCCACAAACGAACACCTCTAAGTTCGCCTGCAAAAACAATATTGGGATTATTCGCTATGTTTTCTAACAATTTTGCGGTAAAGGATTTTGTATCGCTGACACCTCCAGCAATCACTAGTTTCCATCCCTGCGGTTTCAACATGTTGAAGGCTTCGATGAGTAAGTCGGGACGTTTTTCAGGTACTATTCTGCCTAAAAACAGAATGTAGCGTCCTTTAGTAAGTCCTAGCTGAGTTGTATAAGTGAAATTTGGGTCTGACTCACCATAGCTAGCTGGAGCATTAGGAATGTAGACTGTTTGCCGATTATAGGTTTGTAAAAAGTAGGATTTGAGGGCATCAGATACGACAATAATTCCGTCAGCAAAACGTACTGCTGCCTTCTCGCCCATCTGGATTAAACGAGTGGAAAAATTGCCCCACTTGGCACGTTGCCAATCTAATCCTTGACAGGTGACTACTACTTTGGCTGAGGTGGTAATTTTAGCTAAACCAGTAAACAGAGACGGGCCAAGAGCGTGGAAATGAACAATATCGTATTTTTGACCAGTAGCAGCGATCGCACTTAATGCTGAGGTCAGAAAAGCATCCACACCTTTCATCTGCAAACCAGGTAAGGAGACGACTCGAACTCCTTGAAAATTATGATGAACAAGCCAGGAAGCTTGGGTATAGGAACAGCGAGCAAATAAATCCACAGTGTTACCCTGTGCTGTCATGCGCGGATATATTTCTGCACAGTAATGTTCGATCCCACCCTGTCTAGGAGGTAGACCTTTTGCACCAATCACGGCAATCTTCATACCAACATACCAATCAGTTGTGCTTGTGCTCTAAAGCCTCTTTATATAAGAGTCAAACAATTTTGGATTTTAGATTTTAGATTTTGGATTGACCCCGACCACAAGGGGCAATTAATTTTAGATTTTGGATTGTCGATTTTGGATTAAATAATCTTCTAATCCAAAATCCTGGGGGGTGGGGCTTATACCGAAAAAATAATCTAAAATCCAAAATCCAAAATCTAAAATTGGCACGGTCAATTTGATTCATTCCAGCGTTGCCACATTTGACTGTAGACTTCGTTGATCACAGTGTGTGCAGCATAGGGCTTTGCAATTTGTATACAAGACTCAGTAGGATAATTCTCTGGATGCAGCAATACTTTATGTAAGGCATCTGCTATACCCTTGGGAGTGCGTTCTTGACAAACAACTCCAGTATTAGCTGTGAGAATTCTTGGTGTTTCACCGCATCTAGTCGTAACTACAGGTGTTCCGCTAGCAAGTCCTTCCAGTGCTGTTAGGGGTAAACCTTCATATGCACTGCTGAGAACAAAAACGTTGCTGATTCGATACAACTGTGCCATGTGTATTTGATCTACTGCACCAAGCATAGTTACTTGCTCAGATAAGCCTAATTGATCAATTTCTTCACGGACAATTTTTGCTAATTCGCCATCACCTGCTAAGAGTAAATGAACATTGGCAATATTCAACATCGCAAATGCATGTAGTAATAAAATCGGGTCTTTTTGTGGGTGTAATCTACCAGCAAACAGTACAAAACGTGTATCTTCTGCTAACCCCAGATGAGACGCTAGTTTACATCTTGATGCTTCCCGTTCTTCCTTAGTCAACGGATAGAATATTTCATTGTCAAATGAATTTTTGATGTAAGTAACACGTTCTGCTATTTTTGGGTAGCGTTGTCGGTACAGTTCTGCTGTATCTGTGTTACATGAAAGAATTTGGTTGAACTGTCCAAGTAATATTTTTTCCAATGCAAAATAAGCTGCCGGAAATCTTCGCCACAGAATCGCGTTTTTGTTTTTGTCACCCACAGCCTGCATCTGTGTCCGAATATCATTATGAACAAACAGAGTTTTCTCCCCATACCAATTAAAGGCTGCTAAGGTTGGTTCTAAGCGATGAAAATGCATGAAATCTGAAGCCAAGCTATGCCCTAAAAGAGCCGCTGTATATCTCAATGTGGTAGGTATCAAACTTCTAAAATTGTCATTTTGCAGAGTAAATAAAGGTAAGAAATTAATTACCCTACCAGCTAATTCTGCTTTTTGCCAGTTAGCTATAGTTTGCTGGCGATCGCATCCTGTTCCTACTAAGCGCACCTCAAATTCACTGGGGGCGTACTTAATAAAGTTTTTGATTAGTGTCTGAATTCCACCAATAGTGGAATTCCAAGGATTAAATTGATAAAAAATAGTCAGAACAGGTTTACGCATGAGATGCACCCTGCACGGTTTTGTGCAATTAATTAGGTGTTGTTATTACTACAAATTCTCAAGAAATATTGGTTACTTCCTTCATCCAAGTTTAAATTTTTAATTTTGGATTTTAGATTGATGAAACCCAGGTGGTAAAGCTATATCGCCACATTAATTGCCTTTACAAGTATGGGTCTGAGGGCTTTTACCATGCTCAGAATTATCAGTCAGTTCTGTATTTTTTTAATTTAAATACATTGATGATTTTTGAATTCCTCCGATAGTATGATTGCGTGTTAAAGTTATTTTTTGAAACTGTTTAGAAAATACCTACGCATAGCCATAACACTAGATTGCTCTCGCATGTACATTGAGCAAGCTTTTTAATTCATAAAACACGCAAACAAAAGTTTATTATTTTTTCATCAATACTTTATTACACCTTTAATTAAAAATCGTAGTCTTTTTGAATTTGAATTTCACTGAGTTCTACAAACCTTTACACAATCTTTATATAAAATCGAAACTGATATCAATTACTATAAAAAAGTATCGCTAATAACTAATTTTTAGTTAATTTTAGTACAAGTATTGAAAGTATTTGCATCCCAACTGTAAAGATTTAATAAAGCTGCGTGAGTAAGAAGTTATAGGTATTTGAAAATAAATGATATATCAATTAACAGCTAAATATCATTTAGTTTATAGTCCCAATGACTTAGCAATGCGTCCTAAAAGTTCCTGCCACCGCTTGGAAATTTCACTCTGACTAACCCTCAATTCAGCAGCTAATTGATTTTGTGTTTTACCATTAATCTTTGCTTGCCATAATTGGAGATAGTTTTGGTGTGGATAGCATTGATCAAGTTGATAAATTGCCTCTACCGCTTTGATTATTAAATCTGTACGCTCTGTTGTTTCTAAGATACTGAATTCATCAGGAATTGTATCTAACAGGCATATATCTGTTCCGGGGATGTTACAATCTAGACTTTGGCACTTCCGCAGACTTTCTTGACGAACAAAATCAATAATTGCATATCTAGCTACAGTAGTAGCCCAGCAATAAAACTGTTCTACTCCTCCTTCACGAAATTTGGCAGATTGAAAAGCTTGAATAATTTTTAAATGTGCATTCTGAATGGCATCTTCCCAAGATAAACCAGTACCTTTAGTGTATTTGCGAGCAATCTTTTCTAATCTCTGGCGGTAGCCTGATTGAAGTAGAACTTCGCTATAATCCGACCATGATTCATGTGTAAGTCCCATACATTATTTCCTTAATTGCTGGTGACTATTAGTTAGGTATTTAAAGGTTTTTAAAATTTTAAAAATGTCGAATAAAATTATTATTCTGGTCAGGAATGAGAGTGCAAATAAATTGAGTAAATTAATAAAAATTAAATATTAGTTCAGCTTTTTTGCTTGGCAATGAATTTATTTATCTGCTCAAAATTCAACTATTTAATTAGCTTAATAGATATATATTTGAGTTCTTTTTCACTAATAAATTGCACTATTTTTCAGTAAAAGCTAAAGGCTCTGATTCTTGTTACCAGATTCTACCTAGTAACGAGGCTCGGTCTCCCAATACAATACTACATATGCGTGAAGTTATTAGAGATCCAGGTGGGGAAGTCAAAAGTCAAAATTCACCAGTTTTAATTAAATCCCCTCGTTATGAATGGAAGAAACACTCAAAAGTAAAAATCTTGATTTTATAAGGTTTAGGCTAGTGTTTATCCAGAGTAAATAAATTTAGATACTTGATTAAAGAACAGATTGCTTTTATTATTTTTTCTCACAAGTGAGAAATCCGAATTTTGGCGCTCAAGCGCATACTTGTTGAATAGTAGTTACCCAACTTAAAATAATTTTTCTATTTTTTTCTAAGACTTATCAAAGAGATTCAAATCGAAATATCTAAAGTTTTCTTTGATTCTTATACTCTGTATTCTACAGAAACCTATAAACGCGAAGCGACTCCCCACAAATAGTAGCTTGATTATCACAAAATCTTCAGTGATGTATCTATACAGCTAGATACTGCATCAAACTAATTTTTCTGGCCTAGTTATTATTTAAAGTTTAATGACTGTCTTATCAGCATCTTCCAAAAAGTAGAGATGCAAATTATTTAAATTTTATTTCTATAGATAGAAGAATAAATTAATTTTAATGCTTGAAAAATCTTAATATATCAAATTTAATTTTTTTAAGAAAATGCTAATCTGAAAAACCTCCTTAATTGAGCTTATATGACTGCCATTCTGCTAAATACGTATTTATTTATTCTGCAAAGCCCTATTTTTTGCAATTCATTTTGGAATATTTTGCGTTGAGCATTCGTTAAAGAAACTAAGCGCAGATCATGATTGAGTTCATTAAGTTCACAGATAGGCAACAAAGTTTGATCATGAGCAAACTTTTGATTGGCTATATACCTTGATGTGATTTGTGATGTGAAGCGATGTAGGTACTTTATGGCTTTGAAAAAATGCGAGTTAACTCTTCAGCTTGATTTAGTGAATTAAGGAGAACAGAGTATGCAACTTCTCGATCTCCAAAATAAGGAACTCTTGAGAGAAATCTCCACTGAAGAATTTGCTCACCTCAGCGGTGGTGGTCTTCAAACTGCTGCTGCGTATAACACGGTAGCAATTAGTACGATAGCAGGGCTAGCAGGAGGACCAGGAACCCCCGCTGCTGCTGTAAGAGATAATACAACATTCCTGTTCGCTATTAACGCACAGACAGCGCCTGAAAGTTCCGTCAGCTCATAATTGGCAACATGGAAACTTTTCTTTTTGCTTTGAAAAAATGCGAGTTAACTCTTCAGCTTGATTCAGTTAATTAAGGAGAACAGAGTATGCAACTTCTCGATCTCGAAAATAAGGAATTCTTGAGAGAAATCTCCACAGAAGAATTTGCTCACCTCAGTGGTGGTGGTCTTCAAACTGCTGCTGCATATAACACAGTAGCAATTAGTACTATAGCAGGGCTAAGAACAGCAGGAGGCGCTGCTGCTGCTGCTGTAAGAGATAATACAACATTCCTGTTCGCTATTAACGCACAGACGGCACCTGGCAGCGCCGTCAGCCCATAATTGATGTGTTGCTTGCCATTAATTTAATTCGTCAGATGAGGTGAATAACGCGCCCTTGTTCGATTTCAGTTAATTTGACCGGATACTCACCGCTTGAAATTGAGTGAAGTGGGCGCGTTGACTAAACCTCTTAATCATAATGAAGTGATGTGCGTACCTTTTTGCTTTGAGAAAATGTGAGTTCGCTCTTCAGCTTGATTTAATTAATTAAGGAAAACAAAGTATGCAAGTTCTCGATCTCGAAAATAAGGAACTATTTAGGGAAGTCTCTATTGAAGAATTTGCTAATGTCAATGGTGGTGGAATCATTACTGCTGCTGCGTATCTCGTAGTTTTAAGGGCAATTAATCCTAATCTGGCAATAAGTCCGGTAGCACTAAATACAGCTTTTCTTTTGGCAATTAATGCGTTGCCAGCTCCTGGCACTTACAATTCTCCATAATCATTCTGTTACCACCAAAGTTAAGTTTGTCGTATACTATTGTTCTTTTTTTGATAGTTTAATGATGCTGTTGCACCGTTGTTTTATATTCATTGTCGTTACTTTACATAGCTGATACCTTGGTTTATGGAGATAAAAAAGAAGTGGGTAGTCCTCCATCACACCCACCTACTTAACCTTCTGCGCCATACTGGAGCTTTGTGTATCCCTCACTTAGCTCCTTTTCTATACATTAGAAAATCAGCTTGAAGTTGTGTTTTTATTTTTGTAATACTTCTACTAGATCATTTATTTTGAAATTCTTTTTTTCTGCCAAAGGTGATAATTGCGTATTGACACTTAATCTATAAAAGTGATTAAAACGGGATGAAGCAACCCAGGCGGGTAATGTTTGCTGACGTTTTGCTATAAACACTTTCTGAAAGTTTGTATAAACTTTTCCACTCAAAGAATCACGTGTTGGTACTACACAGCGTTGACAAGGATTTATCCCTAACAGGTGTATATCTCCGACTCGAAAGGGAACAAAATCATCTTGTTTGCCAAATAACCTATCTTCCCAAAATGCTGGTACACCGTCGATCTCAATATTGGCACGTATACGACGGCGCATTTCATCAACACTGATACCAGCAAACCAGGAAGCTACTTCTGTTAAGGTTGCTGTACTAATGATTGTTGGGCCTGGTGAGACAGTATCATCAGGAAAACCCATTAGAAGATTTTGTTTTAGTTTAACGGCAAACCCAAAAAATTTACTTAACCAATCTTCCAGGATTTGCCGTTCAGAATCCAGATGAAAAACTTGTTGTAAGTTATTCTCTGAATTTTTTAACAATACAGTTCTATCTTCTAAATTATATTGCGATCGCAACAAATGAACTTTGGCACGACGCTTACCATTGACAAACTTATCGTGTTCGTCAACAATCGCAAACTCACGATCATACTGTAGCGCACCACTAGATAGGATTTTTGCTGTCTCTACTTCAACACCATCTAGTGATTTAATCGGGTAGATTAAAATTTTAGCAACGTATGGCATGAGTTTTTAGTTGATTGTTGGTCAATTGTCAATGGTCATTTGTCATTGTTATTCCCCCTTGTCCTCCTTGTCCCCAATCCTCCTACGGATACAATGGTGACTTATCAATACCACCAACGTGATCTAAGGGCCAAAAACGAATTACAGCACGACCAATAATATTTTCTCTAGGAACAACACCCCAGCAGCGACTATCGTAACTACTGTTACGGTTATCACCTAAGACCAAATAGGAATTAGGAGGTATGGTTACAGGTTTAGATAAAAAAGGTGGTTGTGGTCCCGAAGTGCAAACATTGACTACTGTCTGCTGTGAAGGCGAAAGATATTTGTTTTCTGGAAGAGGCTGATTGTTGATGAATACTTTACCATTTTTGAGTGATACTGTTTCTCCTGGCAAACCAATAATACGCTTGATAAAAGCATCTTGATATTGTTCTTGCTGTAGCTCTTTTGTGGGTGAAAATACTACAATATCTCCCCTTTGGGGATTAGAAAATTTATAACTTAGCTTATCAACAATAATCTTATCTGCTTCCCACTGATTAGGCGAACCATGTAAGGTTGGTTCCATTGAACCAGATGGAATCCAACGGGCTTCGGCTACGAAGGTACGAATACCCAAAGCCAACACGATGCTTAATACAATTGTTCTACCTAGTTCTCCTATCCAAGAACTATCAGGTTTTTGACTAGAGTTGTTGTTATCAGACACTTGATTTTGCATGAAATTACTTGACTAAAAGCACAAGATACTATTTCTATTTTTTTGTTTAGCAACGCGAACTAAATAAAAAAAACTATCTCATCCCTTTGTGTAGGAGTTCAAAGTGATATCGTAAGCAGTGCAAGATATCTATAAAATTAGTTGCATGTTATTTAATCCACAATTTTGAAAGATGCCATACCTGTAATCTTAACTGTAGAAAGCGAGTTTTTTCAGTTACATTGTCCAATTTACAAGCTTGCAATCGAAACCGGAAGACAAAAACTCAGGAGTTAACATAGTTCATAACTGAATTATTTATTTATGTTTAAAAAATAAACTTGTTTTTGATGAGTGACAAAAATTCATCATTATACAGTCAAATAAAGTTTAACCTAAAAGAATAATTCTTGTTAATTACGGCTTTGGTGGGCATATAGAGTATAAGTGAACCCCAAGTAGTGCTGTAATCATGATCGGATTTTTTCTTTTACACTCCTATAGGTTGCCCCTAAAATGGGCTTTGTGAAAAATATCTCTTGTTTTAACACTTGAATATCCATGTCAACTAGTTTACTAATTCGGCACGCTCGGATAATTTTACCCAATGGAGAATTAATGATTGGGGATGTGCTGACGCGCGATCGCCTAATCGTCGAAATTGCACCAGAAATATCCACAGAACAGACACCGATCAGAGAAATTGACGCAGAAGGGTTAACTTTGTTGCCAGGAGTTATCGATCCACAGGTACACTTCCGGGAACCAGGATTGGAACATAAAGAAGATTTGTTTACTGCGACTTGTGCGTGTGCCAAAGGCGGAGTTACTTCTTTTTTGGAAATGCCAAACACACGTCCCCTGACAACTACCCAACAAGCACTTGATGATAAACTGCAACGCGCTCAGAATAAATGCCTAGTGAACTATGGCTTTTTTATTGGCGCAACAGCTGAAAATCTCCCAGACTTGCTCTTGGCCAATCCAACTCCAGGGATCAAAATCTTTATGGGGTCGATGCATGGGCAGTTGTTGGTGGATCAACAAGAGATTTTAGAAGCAATATTTGCTCAAGGAAAACGTTTAATCGCTGTCCACGCTGAAGATCAAGCCAGAATCAACCAAAGACGACAAGAATTTGCTGGTATTCATGACGTTGCAGTTCATTCTCAGATTCAAGATAATCAGGCGGCACTCTTGGCAACGCAGCAAGTATTAAAATTGTCACAAAAATATCAGCGACGTCTACATATTTTACATATGTCTACGGCTGAGGAAGCAGACTTACTACGTCAACATAAGCCAAGTTGGGTGACAGCAGAAGTCACACCACAACATTTATTATTGAATACAAGCGCCTATGAAAAAATTGGCACATTAGCACAGATGAATCCACCTTTGCGATCGCCCCATGACAACGAAGTTCTCTGGCAAGCTTTGCATGATGGCCTTATTGATTTTATTGCCACCGACCATGCACCCCACACCTTAGAAGAAAAAGCGCAACCTTACCCAAATAGTCCTTCAGGAATGCCAGGGGTAGAAACTTCTTTACCTTTAATGTTAACAGCCACAGACCAAGGACGATGCACTGTCGCCCAAGTTGTTAACTGGATGTCTACTGCTGTCGCCAAAGCATATAATATCCCCAACAAAGGAGCGATCGCACCTGGTTATGATGCTGATTTAGTCCTTGTAGATTTACAAACTTATCGTCCAGTTTTGCGCGAAGAATTACTAAGTAAATGCGGTTGGAGTCCTTTTGAAGGTTGGAGTCTCACCGGATGGCCTGTTTACACGATTGTCGGTGGTGAGATTGTGTATGAAAAAGGCAAGTTGCATACACAAGTACGGGGACAAGCTTTAAGATTTGGTGAGTAAAGGGATCGGGGATCGGGGATCGGGGACACGGGAGACAAGGGGGACAAGGAGGATTTTTTTATAGATTCTCCGTGTCACCGCGTCTTCTCCCAATCCCCGATTCCTGTTCCCTGTTCCCTCCATCCTCTACTCATACCGTTGTTCAACAATACCCACTAGGGATTGCAAATCAAATTTTTCATCTTCTCCACTCAAGCAAATTCCCGCACTCATTACGGTTAAATCTGTTTTAGAAATAGCGCTGGTGTGATGTTCGCCATCAGCAGTTGTCCACTGTACCACCCAATGATCTTGGCGATCGCGAAATTCATCTAATTTTCCACCACCCATTTGCAATGCTTTTTGCAGCAGCTTTTCATCACGTTGTTGTTGCTGCAAAGCCGCAAATTCTTTGGTGTGTTGGGCAACAATTTCGTATACTGTCCGCATTTCTGGTGTCAAACCCTGAAAGCGGAGTTGATCTGGTGGTGTGATTTGTTTAAGGTGTTCTCGCAGTTTTTCGGTAACTAACGGATCAGCACGGCGATCGCATTCGTCAAACCACCAAGCAGCACCATCAGTATGGGCAATAATTACCTCAAATTTGGCTCCATCTGTAACTAAATTTACTGCTACAGGACGGCAATATCCACAGCGTTGTCGCATGTCAGCTTCGTTGACTGGGTAAGCTAACCAAGTTTGCGATCGCAATGGGTGAGCAAGTCGCAAACGCAGTGGTTTAAAGTATTGTAGGTATTCGGCAATTTGGGGTAAGTTAGGTTCTTCAACTACTGTCGCGACTTTCTCATCTATTGGTTGAAAGATACCCCAACCTTCAAAGTCACGAGGTTTAGGATTAAATGTATAAATTATTCCTGCCATTCTAGTTCGTACCTTGCCACCACGCACACAGGGTGCGATAAAGTGGGTGGAACGTAGGTTATTTTCCTCGGCAGCGAGTTGGTTAATTAGCTTACGGATATCTGTCATATACAAATAGTTTTAAAAAATTAAATTTAATTATTCATTTGTAGAGACTCTTAACAAGGAACTTTTAACAGCGAAATAATATATGTAACAAATTGTGTTTAAGTACTGAAATTGTTTGACACTCCAAGAAGACTGTTCAAGAGTTTTAACCCATTAAAAGGGGTTTAAGCTATAAGCCGTAAATGTATTTCACGGGATTTTACACCAATTGCAAAATGTTAGTAAAAATTTTTTATTATCCTTCTTTCAAACTACGCTAACATAATGCAAATATTCAACAAGTAATGTTTTGTTTATCCAGATAATCACATAAATCAAAAAGACAGTCGATGAGTAATCAATTTTCAGAGTACAATCCTAGCGGCATCGGACAAATTAATGGCAACCTCTTCGGTTTACCTTGCGATTATGAGTCTGCAAATTTAATTGTCTTTGGTGTTCCGTGGGAAGTTACCGTTTCCTATGGTGCGGGTACGGCGAATGGGCCACAAAGAATCCTTGATGCTTCACCGCAATTAGACTTGTTCGATTTTGATCACCCTGATGGATGGAAACAGGGAATTTTCATGGCAGAAATTCCCCAGGATATTCTCGATAAAAACGCATACTATCGTTATTTAGCTGCAACAATTATTGAACGCCTAGAGCAAGGTCAAAAATTAACAGATACACCAGATTTAACTCCTGTGATCACAGAAATTAACCAAGCCAGTCAACAGCTCAATCAATGGTTATTTGCACAGTGTCAAGAAGCTATTAATCATGGTAAAAGAGTTGCGGTGATTGGAGGAGATCATAGTTCACCATTAGGTTATTTTCAAGCATTAGCAGCTAAATATTCTAATTTTGGTATTTTACATATAGATGCCCATGCAGATTTACGGGATACCTATGAAGGATTTGAATTTTCTCATGCTTCTATCATGTTTAATGCTATGAAAATACCGCAAATTTCCAAATTAGTACAGGTAGGTTTGCGTGATATTTGTCATGATGAAGTGGAAATGATTAGTCAATCCAATAGTCGCATAGTTGCTTATTACGACTCAATGATCAAACAAAAACTTTACTCTGGAACTACTTGGATTGAAGTATGTCGCTCAATTATCGGTCATTTACCCGAATACGTTCATATTAGCTTTGATGTTGATGGCCTTGATCCAAAACTTTGTCCGAAGACAGGTACTCCTGTTCCTGGAGGACTGGAATTAGAGCAAACTTTTTGTTTATTTCGTGAATTAGTAAAAAGCGGTAGAAAAATAATTGGTTTTGATGTTTGTGAAGTTGGTGATGCTGAGTGGGATGGTAATGTCGGGGCGCGGATTGTTTACAAGCTGGCAAATTTTATGGATTTATCTCAGAAAAGATAGTTGAAGCGATCGCTATTATGATTGCGTAAATTACTGAAATGAAAAAGCATTTAAAGCAAATAATCTAAGTGGAGTCAATCCAAAATCCATAGACGCACTTCGTGCGTCTTCTCGGCAGAGTAATCCAAAATTAGATGACTCTTAAATAATAACTTTTGCTTATCATAAATATTAATATTCCTAAAGTAAAATGCATTTGACTCCAAAAAGAGATTCCAAAGCAAATATCTTGGTAGTAGATGATACTCCTGATAATTTGCGACTTTTGTCAGCAATGCTTACTACACAAGGCTATGAAGTTCGTAAAGCCTTGAGTGGGAAAATGGCGCTTACTGCTTGCCAAATGGTTTTGCCAGATGTGATTTTGTTAGATATTAATATGCCAGAAATGGATGGCTACGAAGTTTGCAGACAGTTAAAAGCTAATGACAGCACTTGTCGAATTCCAGTTATTTTTATTAGCGCTCTTGATGATGTTTTAGACAAAGTAAAAGCTTTTGATATTGGTGGTGTCGATTATATTACTAAACCATTTCATGGAGTAGAAGTCGTATTACGAATAGAAAATCAGCTAAAACTATGTTCATTACAAAATCAATTACACCAAAAAAATATCTTATTGCAAAAAGCTCTTGATGATTTGCAAACTTCTCAAGTTCAAATGATTCAACAAGAAAAAATGGCAGCATTAGGACAATTGGTAGCAGGGATAGCTCATGAAGTGAACAATCCTATAAGTTTTATCTACGGCAACCTTGAATATGTTGGGCAATATGTACAAGATTTAATAAATTTAATAGAAGCCTATCAACAAGAATATCCATCTCCTACATTAAAAATTCAAGAAATTGTTAAACAAATAGACTTGAATTTTTTGCTCAACGATCAACAAAACCTCATGGATGCAATGTATAGGGGAGCAGAACGTATCCGTTCTATTGTTGAAGCACTACAAAACTTCTCCCGACTTGATGAAGCGCAAATGAAGTGTGTAAATGTCCATGAAGGTATAGATAGTACTGTAGTGATGTTGCAACACCGACTTAAGAAAACAACAAATCGTCCTGCAATTACAGTATTTAAAGAGTATAGTGATTTACCGTTAGTTACTTGTTATGCCAGTGAACTCAACCAAGTCTTTATGCATCTGTTGAATAATGCGATCGATGCTTTGGATGAGTCAAATGTCAATAGTCAATTGTCATTAGCAAATGATCAAGGACAAATTCACATTCGCACGATGCTGACAAACTCGGATAGCGTCAAGATTTGTATCGCTGATAATGGGCCTGGAATATCTGAATCCGTGCGATCGCGAATGTTCGACCCATTTTTTACTACAAAACCACCAGGCAAGGGTAGTGGACTTGGATTGGCAATTAGTTATCAGATTGTCGTGCAGAAACATCAAGGAAAACTCACCTGTAACTCACTACCAGGGCAAGGGACAGAGTTTATCGTCGAAATTCCTCTCCAACAAAGCGAATGAAATTAGGCAAATGCCTAGAAGATTTTTCTGTCACATAGCATAATAGATAATGTGACTGATCACCTCAACCCCTTGCAATCGCTTAAAGAAGGTCACTGGTTCAAGCTCATTTGCGGAGCCAGCTTTCAACACCTGCCTGCGGTCAGAAGTTTAACATTGGCCTACACACTAGCAGGTGCTGATTGTATAGATGTGGCTGCCGATCCGGCTGTAATTGCCGCAGTTCGAGAGGCGCTACAAGTTGCCGCTGAGTTTGCCGAAGACGCACAAGCACGAGGCTTTGCCAACAAAGGAAAGTCACCTTTTTTGATGGTTAGCCTCAATGATGGAGAAGATCCGCATTTTCGCAAAGCAAAATTTAATTCTACAGAGTGTCCTGCAAATTGCCCTAGACCATGTGAAAAAATTTGCCCCGCACAGGCAATAAAATTTAGCAATGCACCAGAGCATTTTTCAGGAGTGATATCCAACAAGTGCTACGGTTGTGGTCGTTGCATACCAATCTGTCCTTATGGTATAATCAATACAGATTCTTACGTAATAACACCAGAAGCGATCGCACCATTAATTTTGTCAACTGGGGTAGATGCCATAGAAATTCATACACAAGTAGGACGTTTAACTGAATTTCAGCAATTGTGGCAAGCAATAGCACCCTGGGTTGAAAAACTGAAGTTAGTAGCGATTAGTTGTCCAGACGGTGAGGGTATGATTGATTACCTACATGCCCTGTATGGTGCGATCGCTCCACATAATTATGCCTTAATTTGGCAAACCGACGGACGGCCGATGAGTGGTGATATTGGCGATGGCACCACTACAGCCGCAGTCAAATTAGGGCAAAAAGTCTTGGCAGCAAAACTACCCGGATACGTGCAGTTAGCAGGCGGCACGAACAGTTACACCGTTGCCAAGTTAAGGGCGATGGGACTCCTAAACGATTTTAGATTGCCGATTTTAGATTTTGGATTGAAACAACCCAATTCACAATCCAAAATCCATAGACGCTTCTGCGGCTTCCCGCAGGGTAATCCAAAATCCAAAATTTCTGGGGTCGCTTACGGCAGCTACGCCCGTGTATTGCTGTCACCAATTTTAGAGCAGTTAGAAGCAAGGGAGGTGAATGACGCCAGTGTCAAAACAACTGTCCGCCTAGAAGATGAACCAGAATTGCTCTGGCAAGCTGTTGGACTTGCCCATTCTCTTGTTTCCCAGCTCAAGTCCCAGCAGTAGGGTACGGGCAAAACCTCGTGTCCATAAAAGCATATCGCTATCTCTAAAAACGTCACCATAATAAGCATGACGATTACAGAAGATCTCCAAAAATTGTTAGATATTTTGCCCCAAGACCTGCGGCAAATATTAGAGAAGCATCCCCAACGAGATAGTTTAGTGGAAGTGGTTTTAGATTTGGGCCGTCGCCCAGAAGCCCGCTTCCCTCATCAAGCTGAGTATCTGAGCGAAGTAGCCATCACTCAGAACGTGATCGATGATTGTATTCAGCGAGTGGGAAGCTTTGGCGGAGATAACCGAGCCGGAATAGAGCAAACTTTGCATAGAATCAGTGCCATCCGTAACCGCACCGGTAAGATTATTGGCTTAACTTGCCGTGTTGGTCGAGCGGTGTTTGGAACCATCGGCATGATTCGCGATTTAGTGGAAACTGGTAAATCGATTCTGATGCTGGGACGCCCAGGTGTGGGTAAAACCACTGCCTTACGAGAAATTGCTCGTGTTTTGGCGGATGAGTTGAACAAACGCGTGGTGATTATTGACACCTCTAATGAAATCGCTGGTGATGGTGATGTTCCCCATCCGGCAATTGGGAAAGCCAGACGGATGCAAGTTGCTCATCCTGAATTACAACATCAAGTGATGATTGAAGCTGTGGAAAACCACATGCCAGAGGTGATCGTCATTGATGAAATTGGCACAGAACTAGAAGCATTAGCCGCTCGTACTATTGCCGAACGGGGTGTACAGTTGGTAGGTACTGCCCACGGAAACCAAATTGAAAACTTAATCAAAAACCCGACTCTTTCAGATTTGGTTGGTGGTATCCAAGCTGTGACATTAGGGGATGATGAAGCTAGGCGCCGGGGCAGTCAAAAAACTGTTTTGGAACGTAAAGCACCTCCAACTTTCGAGATTGCTGTGGAAATGCTGGAACGCCAACGCTGGGTAGTCCATGAGAGTGTTGCTGACACAGTCGATAGTTTGCTCAGAGGGCATCAGCCTAGTCCACAGGTGAGAACTGTTGACGAAGAAGGCAAAGTTAAGATTACACGCCAGTTAGTACCTTTGAATGGTCGTTCTCAAACTCTCGCCAAAGAAGAGTCATTTGTACCAGCACGACAATCAAACGGCTGGCGCTCATCTGGTCAAATGCAAGCATTACCATTACCAGTTACCACCCAACCAACCAAGTTGAGTAGGCATAATGAATTTGACCGCTTACTAGATGAATCTTTCAATTACTTTGGTGGCTACGATGATGCTGATAGTAAACTAGCAGGGCCAAATGGTGAAGAGTTGCCACTGCATATCTATCCCTATGGTGTCAGCCGTAGTCAATTAGAACAAGTAGTTGAAGTGTTGAATTTACCTGTGGTCTTGACAAAAGATATCGATAGTGCTGATGCGATTTTGGCATTGCGATCGCACGTCAAAAACCATGCTAAATTGCGGCAAATGGCTAAAGCCCGACAAGTGCCAATCCACATGATTAAATCTAGTACCATACCGCAAATTACCCGTGGTTTGCGGCGCTTACTCAACATTGATGATCCGGAGGTAACTGACGATCGCGAACTGCAATTATTCCTCCACAGCGCCACCGATGATGAAATTGACGCCTTAGAGGAAGCCAGATTAGCAGTCGAAAATATTGTCATTCCTAAAGGACAACCTGTGGAATTGTTACCCCGTTCTGCTCAAGTGCGGAAAATGCAGCATGAGTTAGTGGAACACTACCGTTTAAAATCCAATAGTTTTGGGGAAGAACCAAATCGGCGTCTGCGGATTTATCCAGCGTAATATTGTTTGACAAAAAAAATCCTCATACAAATTGGATTTCATGTAGGGGCGTAACCCAATACGGTTATGTGTAGAGACGCGAAATTTCGCGTCTCTACATGACTATAAACTAAACTCCGCAACATCATCTTCACCCATATCTGTATCTTTGCCCACAGCAGTAGGTTTAAAATCAGCACCATGAATTAACTCATCAAAAGACTTGCTAGGGTTTTGATAAATTATATTTAAAACACTGAGAAAATCTCGGACAATTTCGCCCGGAGTTAATAATGCTGCTGCACCCAAGCGATTGACGATCTCTTGGACAAAATTTTTTAAATCAGAAGTTTTTAATGTCTGTATATAAGCAAAATTCAGAGCATGAATTTCTGTTAATGTTTGCAAAAGTAATAGGATTTCTTCTTGACTCAAAGGATTGAGTCGCATCACAGGCCCTAAAAATTCTTGTACACCAGCTTGAGTCACAAAACGGCTTTCTTTTGTACGTCGGCGCCAAGCAGGATCAGCAAATAGTCCGCGATTGGGATCTTCTAAAAATTTTGTTGTTCCACCTATAAACACTCCGAGATTTTCTGCTTTACACTGCATGGTGTCATTGAAGATTGCTAGCAGCCTGTTGTAATTTTTTTCGCGAGTTACAGTAGTGGGAATTTGATATATATTTGCTGCTTCATCCAGCAAGACTACAAGCCCTTTGTAGCCAATTTCCGCAGTAAATTTAGCAATTAATTTAATGTAATCATACCAACTATCATCATCAATAATTACTCGCACTCCTAAAGCAGCTTTGGCTTCTGTTTTAGTGCTAAATTCTCCTCGTAACCAACGCAAAGCAGCATTTTTTAGATCATCATCATCTAAGCGATAACCACGCCAATAAGAAATGATCACATTGCCAAAATCAAAGCCATGAACTAAGTCTTCTATATACTGAATTACTTCCCTAATTTTGGCTTCTACTTGGTCATCAAAGCCATCATCATTGGGACGCATTCCGGTTTCTTTGGCAACTTCTTGTTGAATTTTACTAATCCATCCCTCTAAAATTGCTACTAAAGCGCCGCCATCAGGGCGAGTTTTTGTAGCAAGGCGACTCATTAATTCTCGATAAGTTGCTAAACCTTCGTTGTTGCTTCCTGCTAATCGGCGTTCTGAACACAAGTCAGCATCAGTAACTACAAAACCTAGCTCCATAGCACGATTGCGAAGTAACTGTAGCATGAAGCTTTTACCGGAACCATAGTTCCCAATTATGAAGCGAAAAGCTGCTACTCCTTCTGCAATGTCATTGAGGTTTTGTAATAGGCTTTGTAGTTCTTTTTCCCGACCTACTGCTATATGTTCTAATCCTACCCTTGGTACAACACCCGCGCCAAGAGAATTGATGATAGCAGTGGAGACTTTTTTCGAGATTTTGAGCTTTGCCATGTAAATTCACCTCACCTCAATGTATTTTAGCTTGAAGGTGAGCTTTGCTTTCATGTGGGGTAAGGTCAAGAAATAGGAGTGTAGGGGGATCAGGGTATAAGGATGTAGGGGAAAGGATGTAATCAGCACCTCTATTATGTTATTGCTTAAAGTCTTCGCTTCTATTTAATATTTTTGTAGATTGCGATCGCTCTTTCCACGTCACTTTTATACTCTGGATAAATTTCTGGAGTTGCTACATTTGGATCAATGAGCAATTCGCCAATCGTGTTATTAGCATTTTCATTGATAGAATCAATTAATAAATTTGGCATAGTAATATTAGCTTCAGCTATTTTTTTTATAGCTGCATTCGGATTATCATCTTCTATAATTGCTTTTAATACCTGAATTTCTGATTCAGATAAATGATTTAGTAAGCTAGACCATTCTGAGGTAAATTCCTCTAGATTATTTGATTTCTCTAGCTCATCTACTGTATCAAGTAAATCAGCAAACGGGAAAAGTTCTACATCTTCTTCCTGATTATTTTCTAAGACATTGCTGGAATCTAAATTTTCTATTTGCTGTAATAATTCCCATACTTGATTTTGTAAATGACCGCGTTCATCTTGCAATAAGGAAATTTGACTTTCCAATTGCTGGAGTTGGTTTTGCTGCTCTGCTAATTGTGCTTTTAAGGAATTTAAATTAATTTCTATCTTTTCTGTTTCTAGCTTTTTGTCTATTAATAATTGATTTTGTTGCTGATTTTCTGCTTCTAGTTCTTGAACTTGTAGTCTCATTTCATATAATTTTTCTTCTAGTTGAGGTTTTAGCCTTTCTAGAAGAGTTAAGTTACTTTCTAAGTCTTGTCTTTGCTGCAACAGTTCACACAGCTGATTATGTAACTGATTGATCTCAGCTTTAGAAACACTACAATTTAATTCTAATCGGCGTTTTTCGGCATTGATAGCAGACAAGGAATTATTATGTTCTAATTTTGTTTTTTCTAGTTCGGCAATCTCATTTTGTAAAAGATTAATTTGTGATTCCAACTGTTTTTTTTCGATTGCATAACTGCTTAACTCACGGCTAAGACTATCTCGTTGGTTTCGACGTTCATTTATTTGATTTTGTAATTTACTAGATTCTTGATATAACAGAGAATGTTGAGTTTCTAATTCATTGACTTCTGCAACTACACGAGATTTTAAATTTTCTAATTCTTTAATACGTTTGTGGAGAGAATCTAGAACTAGCATTTCACTCGCTCGGCGTCGCTTGTCTATAAACAAGGCTGCGAGATAGGTAGAAAATATTGTGATGACGCCTGTAAAAAAGGCGCTTTTAACATCCCAACTAAAGACTAAACCAAGTCCAAAACTCGCACCAAAGGCAACTACACCGAGAATAAGTCGATTACTTACTGTTGCTGACTGCATATTGCTGGTTTTGAGCATTTTTCTTTCTTTTGACTTTTAATTTTTAACTTGGATTGCAGCAAGATTCAAATCTGCTTTTAAAAAATCTACAAATTGTCGTGCTGTTCTTCCAGAACGACCATTATGACGAGTGGCCCATTGTAAAGCTTTGTGTTCTAAATCTGACTGACTGATATTAATTCCTGCTAAATCCGCAAGATGCCGGATAATTTTTAAATAAGTTTTTTGATCAGCTCCTTCAAAAGTGAGAGTAAGACCAAAGCGATCGCTAAAGGAAAGTTTTTCCTGCATTGTATCCCAGGCATGAACTTCATCATGATCGCGGGGAGCAGGTCTATCAGCGAAAAACTCTCGTACTAAGTGGCGACGGTTAGAAGTAGCATACACCACGATATTTTGTGGACGTGCAGTTAAATTCCCTTCTAACACGACTTTTAACGCTTTAAAAGCATCGTCATCTTCCTCAAATGAAAGATCATCAACAAAGATAATAAATTTATGCGCTACTCCTCGTAAATGTTCCACAATCACTGGTAAGTCTTGCAGCTGGGATTTTCCCACTTCCAACAGTCGTAAGTTACTCTCTCCATACTCATTCAGTAAAGCTTTAACTAAAGAAGATTTACCAGAACCACGACTACCATAAAGTAATACATGTAAAGCCACCTGTCCTGACAACAAAAATTCTGTATTTTTCAACAAAGCTTCTTTTTGCGACTCATAACCCACAAGCTCGCTTAATTTCACTGTATCAGGATAAGATATACCCAAAAACTGCCCATCTTGCCAACGTAGGGCCTTGTACTCTGCAAATAAACCTGTACCGTATTGGCGATAGTATGCCGCTAAATCTTCTACAGCATCTGACCAATTTTCTAACTGTTGTAGAGAATTTATCAACTGCGTTTCTAAACTTGCTATTCCATCCTGGTCTAGATACCACACTACTGGCGAAACAGGCAAATGAGCAATATTTTGTACCCATTCACTCAAAACAGCGCTGCTACATTCATACAAATGTTGGAGTGCAAGTAAATCATGTTTGGCTGCTGCTATCAAAGCTGTTGGTAAATTTTCAAACTCTTGCTGTTGAGCTTGTTTTGTAAAAGGATTCTCAGCTTTGAGAATTTGAGTAATGAGATATTCTTCCCAGTTTTGATTTTTTGTCGCTAAGGCTCGAAAGTAACTGCCATAAGCTTGTAGACAACTCCTAGCATCCGCTTCACTGTAACGGATCGCTTGCAACAGATCAAGAAATGCTATACCTACTTCCGTTTGCAGGACAGATTGGTAAATTAAAAGAGAAGCTGCTTGGCGTTGGAGAAATTGAACCTTTACGTAAGACGAATTATTTGCCGTAGGCATCACTTGATGATCCATCTATCAATATGGGTTATTTAGCTAAACAGCTATGCTAAATTGTCTGCCGGAGGTTGCAGAAAAATTAAAATCTACATAGGTTGTAACAATGAACTTAGGTATTGTTGCCGCCCTTGCTTACGGCATATTAACAGTAGTGGGTGGTATTGTAGGTTACGTGACAGCTGGTAGTAATATGTCACTTTTTAGTGGCACCATCAGTGGTTTACTACTCATATTTTCGGTTTTCATCCAAATTCAAGGTCAAAACTGGGGTTTGACTTTAGCAGCTCTTATTACAGCTATATTAATAGTTGTTTTTGCATTTAGATTAGCTAAAACACGTAAGTTTATGCCTGCGGGATTGATGACAATCTTAGGTATGTTGACACTAGCGCTGATTGTACATCAATTTCAAATTATGAGATTAGGTAGGGGGGGATAGTCGTTTGTCATTTGTCATTGGTAAGGTTTTCAATGGTGTTGACTATTCGTCACTCATGTTATTTGATCAGGGAGTGTTAAGGACTCTAAAGATACTTACATTTGCACTTAAACTTTGGCTAAATTTTGATTTAGTTACTTAAATTTTTGTTGCGAACCACAATAGCTTTATCGGGGAACCGGTGTTCTATGTCATCATGTCACAATAGAACACGTATCCTTTTTTATCCACAGGGAATCAAGCATGGCTCTCCGTCTAGGTGATACAGTACCGAATTTTACCCAAGCCTCAACACACGGCGATATTGATTTTTATGAGTGGGCGGGTGACAGCTGGGTAGTGCTGTTTTCTCACCCCGCAGACTATACACCAGTTTGCACTACTGAGTTAGGAACTGTTGCCAAACTCAAACCAGAATTTGACAAGCGTAATGTCAAAGCGATCGCTCTGAGTGTTGATGATGTTGAATCCCACACAGGCTGGGTAGGAGACATTGAAGAAACACAGAGTACTAAACTCAACTACCCAATTTTGGCAGATCCAGATCGTAAAGTTTCTGACCTTTACGATATGATCCATCCCAACGCTAATGCTAGCGTAACGGTGCGGACAGTATTTATCATTGACCCCAACAAGAAATTGCGTCTGACACTGACTTATCCTCCCAGCACTGGACGTAATTTTGATGAAATTTTGCGAGTGATTGATTCGCTACAACTAACTGATAACTACAGTGTTGCCACTCCTGCTGACTGGAAAGATGGCGATGATTGCGTGATTGTTCCTTCACTCAAAGATCCAGAAGTACTGAAGGAAAAATTCCCCAAAGGCTATCAGGAAGTCAAACCTTATTTGCGGATGACTCCCCAGCCAAATAAATAATTTACTTGATCAAAAAACCTCACCTTCTTAAGGATTAAGTAAGGTGAGGTTTTTATCTGACACTTCTGACCAAAAAATTTGGCTGACCACAGCTTGTTTGCGATCGCTTCAAAATTTCTGCACTACAAACACCTGCTTTCCCATCTTTGGAATAGCAAAAGAATACTTCTTTCAAAAACCTTCCTGAACCAGAACAGTAAGGTGCTATTGAATCAGCATTAAAATCATTATTGGCACTCACGAAAGCACTTTTGAGGTCTTTGATTGTAGTGCGGAAGGGTTTTGGCGGACGATTATAAGCTGTTGGAATCACAACAGAATCTTTTAATTGTTTGGATAAAGTTAGGTATTTTGCAGGAGTCATTCCCGAACAAGTACCATGTTTTTCCCACTCGTGATCATAAAGTTTATCACTGGGAAACAAGCCCGCAAATTGCCGTTTCAATTCTGGTGGTAATTTTTGAGTCGAACAATTGCTGGGATAGCCTTGTTGGTACTGAGGCCATAGACCGTGTAAAACAAAACTAAGCTTCTTACCTGATTTGCACTGCTGGCGATCGCGATTACCATTGGTTACACAATAATCTGGCGACCAGGATAATGTCAGTACATAAAAATCAAATTTACCGGGAGTACCACGGTTTTGAGCAATGGCAGTATTAGGTATAGCAAGACTAGTTAGTAACAGTGAAGATGCTACTAGAAATTTCTTGATCTGCATATTAATAATGATTTACCCTGGTGTAAAAGTGATAAAAAATACATTAACACCAGATGATCAAAACGAAAAGCTTTGTTTTGCAAATTTTTGAGCGATAAGAGTGTATATCAATGCATCGGCTTGCAATAAATAACTCGGCGCGAATTGACCGAACTATGTAAATAGAAGTAAAACTTAAAAATTAGCTCGTAGTAAGCGCTACTCACACAGTAGCACTTACAACAAAGATTTAATTTTTACGCCAACTTACTTATCGAAATAATATTGTCTCGAAAACTTTCCATTTTTTGAAATTTTGTCTTATCTGTATTAACACCAGAATAAGTAAGAATTTTTATAGAAAGAAACTAGGTAAATTTCAATATGGATATCAAAAACGGCTTTGTTGGTACTGTTGGTAACACACCACTCATTCGGTTAAACAGTTTCTGTGAAGAGACTGGTTGTGAAATTCTGGGTAAGGCTGAATTTCTCAACCCTGGCGGTTCCGTAAAAGACCGCGCTGCACTTTATATTATTGAAGATGCAGAAAAAAAAGGCTTACTAAAACCTGGTGGCACAGTTGTAGAAGGAACAGCAGGTAATACAGGTATTGGATTAGCACACATCTGTAATGCTAAAGGCTACAAATGCCTGATTATCATTCCTGATACCCAGTCTCAAGAAAAGATGGATGCTTTGAGGGCATTAGGTGCCGAAGTTCGCCCTGTTCCTGCTGTACCCTATAAAGACCCCAACAATTACGTCAAGTTATCTGGTAGAGTCGCCAGTGAAATGGAAAATGCGATTTGGGCAAATCAGTTTGATAACTTAGCCAATCGTCAAGCCCACTACGAAACCACAGGACCAGAAATTTGGACACAAACAGAAGGAAAAATAGATGGTTGGGTAGCAGCAACTGGAACTGGTGGTACTTATGCAGGTGTATCTCTATTTTTCAAAGAAAAAAATCCAGATATAAAATGTGTAGTTGCTGACCCGATGGGTAGCGGACTTTACAGCTATATCAAAACTGGCGAAATCAAGATGGAAGGGAATTCCATTACAGAAGGTATTGGTAATAGTCGCATTACCGCGAATATGGAAGGCGCACCAGCTGATGATGCGATTCAAATCCACGACCAAGAAGCCCTACGGGTAGTTTATCAACTACTACGGAAAGATGGTTTATTTATGGGTGGTTCTACAGGTATCAATGTTGGCGCGGCTGTAGCCTTAGCAAAACAGATGGGGCCAGGACACACCATAGTAACGATTTTGTGTGACAGTGGTTCTCGCTACCAGTCACGGATATTTAATAACGAATGGCTACAATCAAAAGGGCTTTTACCAGAAGAATAGTCATTTGTTATTGGTCATTGGTTATTGGTCATTGGTTATATTCTCCTTGCTTCCTTGTCCCCGTTCCCTTTTCCTATCTATTGACAAATAACAAATGACAAATGACAAAGGACTAATAATTAATGAAATGTATTCGTGTCTGCCAAAATCGTACTTGTCGTAAGCAAGGGGCTGCTAAAGTATTAGCAGCTTTTGAGGTGATATCTGTCCCTGATGTAACGATAATAGGTAGCGGTTGTTTGGGACAATGCGGCAATGGTCCAATGGTATTAGTTGTACCAGATATGGTTTGGTACAGTGGTGTTCATCCCAGCGAAGTATCTTTAATAATTGAACAGCATTTATTAGGTAATCAAATTGTAACCAAGATGCTCTATCATCGGTTTCATCCTCAAAGACAAAAACAATAACTAAGTACAAAAATGTATAAATTAATGGCGAAATTTTGGCACTAAGACTCCGCGCCCTCTGCGTTTACCTTTGCTAACTGGTGCGTTTAAAATCGCCACGAATTAATGCAAATCAGTACTCAATACTGCTCGGATAAGACAAATCGATTGACATTTAAATCCACCAGAGACGCGTCATGGCGCGTCTCTACATGGCCCAAATTATGACGAAAAATCCTTAACCGAGAAATATTGAATCAGTACTAAGTTTTATTCATTCTCTGTAGGAATTTCTGCCACGAAATTTGTTGACTGAAGTGAGATATTTTATGAATATTCAGCAGCTACGTGAATCCTTGAAACTAAAGTGGGTGAAATACTATTTTCAAAATCGTCCCTGGTTAGTAAAAATGCGAATCTGGGGTACTTATGATGGTGAGCGTCGCCCTTCTTCTGGCTTTATTTTGGCAACTTTATCTGTTTTAGAACCAGAACTGGATGAGATATTGCCTTTACTTTTGGAATTAAATAATAACCCGGATTGTATAGTTACAGCTTTGGGTTTAAACTTCAATCCTGAAGAACAGCTGCATTTCCTTGAAGACAATAATAATGATGATGTAGAGGTAGAAACAATTCAGGAAAAAAGACTTTCTGAAACATCAACTAACATTTACATTGATTCCCAACCTCAAGTTGCAGTTTCATCAAATAAGTTAAATCCATCCCAAAATGGAAAGCAGGATATTGGTAGTAGAGTCAGTACGCAAGAACACAATCAAAAGAAATCTGGATCATCGCTGACTGTGGCGAATAAATTGGAAATTAGAGGTACACCAGTACCTGCATTCGCGGTGATGAATAGAACTAATAACGGCAAAGCTTTACCTGCACTTGCAGTTATTGGTAAAGCTGAAAGCAACAGTAAATCGCCGCCTACCCCACTGCTGACAGTGATTAGCAAAACCGAAAATAGTGGTAATAGTGCTAATAATAGTAAACCTGTGCGATCGCTCCTCATTAGCAGTAATATCAAAAGGGAAAGTCAGCCAGTATTATCTGCGATCGCTACTAGCAAGGCGGACAGTAAAACTAGGTTAGCATTGCTACCACCACAAGACCTCATAGATAATGTCAATTCAGCCCCTACTAAGCAAAACTATCAACTCGCTTCTTGGGTAGATGACTTTTGTCAAGGTGCAAGATGGGACGAAGACGAAGCTACTCATATTCCCGATTGAGTTTTTTCTAAAAATTATCAGGTTGACAAAACACTGATTTAAGCGTGATTAATATTACAGATTTGAAAAGCGATCGCTACCATTTATTTTTTACAATCCAAAATGGTAGCGCTCATCTATTTCAATTTTTCTCTGGCGATTCATCTCCACCAGTATAACCAGTAGCCACCCAAACCAAGGATCTCACGCCATCGCGGATAGATTTGCCAATGGGTTCTTCTTGAGAACTACTAGAAGGAACTGACACTGGTTTAAAATTAATTCCTCGACTACCCAAAACAATCTCACCGATGACTGTGGCACGTCTCATATGATAGTCAGAAGTAATTAAGTAGACATTTTTGATGTTATTTTTGTCTAAATCATCCACTAGAGTGGTAAAGTTCTCTACTGTATTATTGGCTCGATAATCCAAGTGTAAGCGTTGATGATTAATCCCCGCTTTGGCAAATACTTTTTTTGTTGCTGTTGGCGGACTACCTCCAGAAATCCAAATCGGTAGGTTAGGATGCTTACGGGCAAAATCGGCCGTAAATTTTTCTCGTTCTAATTTTTTTGTGGAACCACCCAAGACTAAAATTGCTTGCGGTTGTGTAAATTTACCTTGGATTTCCTTATAACCCCACAACGTGACTAGTGGTAGGGTGAGAATCATCAACCGAGAAGACAGGTTTTTGAACAGTGGCTTTTTCAAGGTTCTATTAAGTTCGTCAGCTTCAACAAATGTTCTTGAAAAAGAATTGAGAACAACTAAAAATCTGAGAAATTATCCCAAATTGATTTTTGGGTGATTTCCCTTTTTGGCGAGCGATCGCAAATGCTAAGAAACAATAGACATCGATCAACTTGCTGCTAGATTTTAGCTGCTATTGAGGCAGATGCAAAGTGTTTATGCAACCTTAAATATTAAACTTTTTAGACGACGGGACTGGCCAGACTCGAACCGGCGACCTAGCGCTTCAGATTTGTGTGAGTTTCCCCACTCTCTGGACTATACCTTCACCATAGACTGTGAGTCTTTAGGTGGTGGCTTTCTAGTCTCTACACCTTCCTGAGAAAACTAACAGGTAATATACTGTATAGTTTTAATGCTCAGGCTTGGCTCGGTATTCCCATGAAATGTAAAAACTCTTTACTCACTTTTTAGGGTTCACCGAATTTAACCACATTCACTCATAGAGTTTCCTCTATGGTGCCCGATAGTTCAGGAGGCGCTCGCTCTATCCAACTGAGCTACAGCCCCAAAATAATGGATATCACTTTCCATGATACCACTTTTAATGAGACTGCCAAGCATCATTCCAAGGCCCGCCGCCTATTTCTAATCCACAAGCTGAACTGTCTGCTTTCAGGATAATTTCTTGGTGATTATGCTTTTTTTCTCGTAGTTCTATGTGTAATTGCCCTTGTAAAGTGTCACGACAGCAAAATAGCAAGCCATTTTCTGTTGGCGCACGTAAGGGAGTTCCTGGTAAATCAGTAATTCCTGTTAATTCAACTTCGTAATGAGAATTTCTGGCTCGCATTTGCCATTTACCCCAAGGTTGAATATTCCAGCTAACTTGGGAGTTCCAAGGCACAAACTCGTAAAATTTGCCTTGATAGTGGATACCAATCATGGCTACAGATTCCATCCACCACAACACCCCCCGTCTACCACCACCAGCAGTTAGTGCTAAGTCAGGAATCTCTGAAAAACTATTGCAGTTTACCCAAAACCATTTTTGAGGAAAAGCGCCACCCCAATTTTTTTCACCGTAAGCAGGGGCGTTAGTAAATTCGTAGCGTCTGCCATTCCAGTCTATCCAACCGCTAGCCAAACCATGCGCCATCAAAATTTGCCAACCGGGTTCAAAAATTTGCAAAAATGATAACCAACCTGCGGTTGATTGCTGTATGCTGCGGTGATTTCCCCAACCATACACGGGTTGAATTTCATATTGCCAACGACAGTATTGGCCAGTACTGGGATCGCTGATTATGCCTTGATTTAAAGTAGCTGTGGCTTGATAACCTTGTTGCACATGAAGCTCAAATTCTTCTGGTTCCAAGTAACAAGGTTGAATATCTATATTACTTTGACCCCAATGACCCAAAGCTAACACATCCGGCTTTGCCCAAAAATTCTTGACTTCCGGGAAGGTACGACACAGATATTCATCATTTGGCCCCAAAACTTGGGCTGCACCACCACTATGGGGTTTACCACCAATGGGGTCTTCGATAGAGTACATAAAGGCGAAGGATTGATCTTCATCAGGCAAAGTCACGCGGTAGTACCAACCTTCAAAAAAGCGGCGGCTACTGTGATCCCAGTGATAACCACTGTGAGGAGTTTGGGTGGTGTCAAAAGGATTGCTGAGAAAATCAAGCATAATTTCTGTTGACAGGGATTTAGGAGTGTAAAAGGAGATGGATGTTAGGAAATCGCATTTAAATTCACCTAACACCCTTTTTTAGTATGGGCGATCGCACTCACTTCTTGGCAGTCTCAATCAAACAAGTTTGATCGCCACACTCTACACCTCTACACTTTTACACCCCTAAAACTAATCCATTCTCCTGCCTTAAGCAGTACCTTTTTTTATCTCTTGTGGGAAATGAGGATTTCTAGGCACAGATTGGAGAACTTTCTTGGCAGAAGATGAAGATAAGTTCTAAAACTACGTTGCACGTTCTAGCTGTTTTACCTCCCAGCCGCAAGTACAGCAGTCCACCAAATATGACCAAACTCCACTGGCTAGAAGTTACTGAATACGTTTCCCTATACGCTTCCGCAATTGGCAGCTTGGCTGCTACAGTCACTCAACAATTCGTCTACGCAGCATTTCCTTTAACTGTAGCCCTTGGTTTGAATATCACAAACCGAGAACGGTTGAAGCGTTTAAATGATCAATATCGACAAAATGCGATCGCTCAATACGATCAATTAGTTGATCCATTTAGACAGCGCTTAGAAAACTTTGATGACTTTACACAACGATTAAGCCAAACAACTCAACAACAAATAGAAGAATTACGACAAAATCAAAAAGACCAAAATACTGACTCCAATCAACAACGTTTGGCACAATTTGATGCATTTAGACAACAGTTGATGAAAGCGA
The DNA here is from genome assembly GCA_024239075.1 of Fischerella sp. CENA71. Taxonomy (GTDB): domain Bacteria; phylum Cyanobacteriota; class Cyanobacteriia; order Cyanobacteriales; family Nostocaceae; genus Pelatocladus. Next base: position 170,264 of record JANBVI010000004.1, read on the forward strand.
CTGAGTTACAAATAGAACCTCTCAAAGAAAATATTGATCAACTTAATGCCTATACTCAACAATTAAATACAAATACTCAGCAACAAATCGAACCAATCAAACAACATTTGATTCAACTCAACGCTTATATCCAACAATTAAATACAAACACCCAACAACAAATAGAACCTCTTAAACAAAATTTTAACCAATTGAACACTTATACTCAACAGTTATATACAAGTATTCAACAAATAGAACCTCTTAAACAAAATTTTGCTCAACTTGATAATTTTACTCAACAGTTAAATGCGAGTACTCAAAAGCAATTTGAACTCCTCAGACAACAAGTAGTAGAACTTGATGCACAGACAAAAAAAATCAGTACCAATCCTCAGCCACAATTACCAAGTCTGGATGCTTTGATTCAACGCTTAGAACAACTAGAAAATTTTGCCAAACAGGTACATATAAATATTGAACAGCAAATCCAACCGTTGAGACAATACGTTACTCAACTAAATGCTTATACACAAAGTGTGAATAAAAATACTGAAACACAAATAGAAGAATTTAAATACGCGATCGCATTACTGCAAACAGAAATGCAGAATTTAGCAGAGTCTTTAACTCAAACAGAACAACGTCTGAGTCAAGAAGTCGCAACAAAAATCAAACAACCCCAAGTAAATATTACAATCCCAACTCCAGTCAAGCCTCAACCACAAAACACAGTTCTTCATCCTCAACCACCAGAAGCAAAAAAAACTGAGACACCACCAGCTTTACCACCAGTGGCGATCGCGCCGACAACATCACCGACAACGGAAACACAAAAACCCAATTCTCTCCCTACTTTAGAAGAGCATTTAGAACGAGTAGTTTCTGTGGCTTTTAATCCGATTATTACTGATCCAGCTAGGAGAATATTAGCTAGTGGTAGCCATGACAAAAGCGTCAAACTCTGGCGTTTAGATACTCAAAAAAGCCGAACTTTTACAGTTTCTGGAAAAGTCAATTCTATTGCTTTTAGTCCTGATGGTAAAATTTTAGCCTGTGGTCATGACGACAAAACAGTTAAATTATGGGATGTGAATACAGAAAGAGAAATTTGTAATTTTGTTGGGCATAAAGAGAAAGTTTACGCTGTGGCTTTTAGCCCTGATGGCAAAATTATAGCTAGTGGGAGTCAAGATAGAACTATTAAACTTTGGTCTGTTGAGCATCAAAAAGAGATATATACGCTGACAGGACATATAGATGAAGTTTTATGCGTCGCTTTTAGCCCTAATGGTAAACTAGTCGCTAGCGGTAGTGGCGATCGCGATCAAACTATTAAAATTTGGCATCTCACTCAAGATAAATTCCTCACCCTTAAAGGTAAATCGAGTTCGATGGGAAGAATTTATTCTATTTGTTTTAGTCCTGATGGTACAACTTTAGCTAGTGGTCATCAGGATAAAAGAATAAGGTTCTGGGATGTGGAAACTGGGAGAGAAATTAATTGCATCACTGAAAATGATGAGGAAGTTTATTCTGTTGCATTTAGCCCAGATGGAAGAACTTTAGCTAGTGGAAGTTACAACGGAAATCTGAAAATATGGCAAGTAGATACGGGTGAGGAACTTCATCATATTGCCATTAATCAAGGTGCGATTTATTGTGTTGCTTTTAGTCCAGATGGGAAGATCATCGCAACAGCCAATGGAGATAAAACAGTCACACTTGTAAATTGTGAATTTAGAGCAACACGGCGAAATCGAGATATAGAAATAGAAAAAGGGTTTGATTAATGTAAATGTAGGGTAGCACAGATGTACGCCCCTACAAAATATTTTTTAATCAGCCAATTTTTCTTGCACTAATACATATGGTTGAACAATTAAAGTATGAAATCGCTTAGTGCGATCGCTATTCCAATTACCCAATTGATCTAAAGAGGGTTTAGCAATCAATTGCTCATCAATCCAGTTTTGGACTTCTAAAACTTTATCACTAGCGATCGCTACCCCTACATCCAATATATCTAATCCTATTGCTACCACAATCACTGCATCTCTTTGCGCGTGGGGAATTAGCCACTCCCACTCTGCTTCATCTAAGTTTTCTGTTAATTCTGCTCTTAAATTCGGATTAGTCATTAGTCATTAATGAAAGGAACTTTTTACTATATTAAATAAAGATTACACTAAATTACACGTTTTATATTAGTTAGTTTTTCTATTCCCTATATTCAAGTGATTACTAGTAATCATAACTAAACTTCTGACTTCATTTCATCAATTTCAAATATAGAAACGATCACTCCAGCAATCGGAATTGCAATAAAAATTCCCAATAAACCAGCTACTCTCGCGCCTACTAGTAAAGCAAAAAATACTACTACAGGATTAAGATTCAGCGCACCTTGCATAATCCGAGGTGCAATGAGATTATCTTGTATTTGTTGGAGTATGATGCAAGCAACTAATACCTTAAGAGCCAACCAAACACCTTGAGATAATACAATTAAAGTGATTATACCAACTCCCAAAGTTGCGCCTATACCAGGAATAATGTCAAGTATGCCGACTATAACTGACAAGATCAAGGCGAAAGGAACTTTTAATAACAAAAAAATAATAAAAGTAGAACCTGTAAGAAATAAAGTTAATAACAATTGACCTTGAAAAAAACCTAAAAAATTGCGTTTAATTATCCTAGTAAATTTACTACGATTCTGTTGGGGTATTACTTTGATCATCAAATGCCAAAGCTTGTCTCCATCCAGAAGCATAAAAAAAGCGACAACTGAGATTAATATAAAAGTCACAAAATTAGTTAAAAATGTTTGGAGAATAGTCAAGCTAGCCACAAGTTGATTAATTGCTTGATTACGTATCTGTTCTTCGATAATAGTTAAATCTAGCTGAATATTACGTGAGCGAAAAATTGATTCTATTCGCTCTAGCAGAGGAGCTAATGAATTTAAAAAACCTGTTAGGCTATCAATTAACTGTTGTCCTTGTGATAAAATAGTTAGACCAACAGTAATTGTTAGACTACCAATGATCACAATACTGAGTAAAAAAACTACAATTACTGCTAAATGATGAGACAAAAAACGCTCTAGCCATTTTACCGGATAACTCAGCAAAAAAGCCAATATAGTAGCAAAAGTAAAAATCACAATTACCGGTTCAAAATAATCTAAAAGCTTTACAACTGCCCAACCAGAAGCAACCAAAAGCAAAAATCTAACTAAGACGAGATTATTTAATCTCGACCAAAATTTATTGGTTCTAAAGCTGCTCATGAATTATTGATGGTAAGTATATTAAAGGTTAATATTGCTAATTTTTTTATTCCAGATTAGTAAGTATTTTTTGTCATTTATTATTTAGAGAACCTACCAATATCATACTTATCATTGACATTTACCTTATAGTCTTTAAGTACTAATAACCACTTTACCAAAGTATATTTTTTTGTTTTATTGACTAATAACTTCAATCCCAAAAGAAATAACTATTTTGACAAGACAACTATCTAAAGGCGTGTCTTGCTCGATTTCAGTGCGTTTCCACTTAAGGTATAAGCAATCAATTTATTGCATGACTGGGTTAAATGCAATACCCGCACCGAAGTTAGCGTTTACAACAAGAGAATGAACAATCAATCACCGATACACATAGATACACACAGAAGGATTATGAGTTTGCTATTAAGTTAATCTCCTGATCCCCAATCCCCAATCACTTCGTTTCCATCCAATTATCACCAGCACGTACATCTACTACCAAGGGAACACTTAACTGCACTGCATTTTCCATTGTTGACTTAATTTGGATTTGTAATTCTTCCCATTCTCGCGGAGGAACCTCAAATACTAATTCATCATGAACTTGCAATAATAATCGTGATTGGTAATTTTGCAAAATTTCATGCAGCTTCACCATCGCAATTTTGATGATATCAGCGCTAGATCCTTGAATTGGGGCGTTAGCAGCAGAACGTAATAAACCAGTATCGTAATTCCCTAAGTTTTTAAGTTTACCTAAATCAATATCTTGTGGGTTGCTGCCTTTTAGTTGACGTAGAGTATTGGTGGTAAACTGAAAATAACGACGTCTACCAAGAATTGTTTCTACATAACCTTGAGCGATCGCTTGTTTTTTTAATCCTTCTAAATATTCAAAAACTTTAGGATAACGTTTGCTAAATCGTTTGATAAATTCGTTCGCTAGGTTTCTATCCACACCTGTTGAACGCGAAAACTTTAGCGAACCCATACCATAAATTACGCCAAAGTTGATCGTTTTTGCTATCCTTCTTTCATCTGATGTGATGTCTTCTTTCTCAAACATCAGTTTCGCGGTAACAGTATGAATATCTTCGTTATTTTGATAAGCTTCAACTAATACTGGTTCTTGACTCAAATGAGTCAGAATTCTTAACTCTATTTGGGAATAATCAGCAGCAACCATTAACCAACCAGGTTCTGGTAGAAACGCCTTCCGAATTTGGCGACTAAAAGCAGTCCGAATCGGGATATTTTGTAAATTTGGATTAGAAGAGGATAGTCTACCTGTTGATGTCGCTGTTTGATTAAAATTGGTATGGACTCGCTTTGTATCTGCACGTACCAATGCTGGTAAAGCATCCACATAAGTAGACTTTAATTTTGCCAGAGTCCGATATTCAATAATGGCATCAATAATACCTGTAGTGTCTACCTCTCGTAATTTTTCTAGGGTACCTGCGTCTGTGGAGTATCCTGTTTGAATTTTGCGAGAATGTTTAGTGCTTAATCCTAATTTTTCAAACAATATTTGACTCAATTGTTTGGGAGAACCCAAATTAAATTTTTCTCCTGCTATCTCGTAAGCTTGTTGTTCCAGTTTTGCTAAATCTATTTCTAATTGTTGTGAAAGTTCGTTTAAATAAGCTGTATTGATGTGAATACCATTGTATTCCATGTCTGCTAAAACAGCTTCCAATGGTTGTTCTACATCTATTAATAGCTGATGCAAAGCTGGTATTTTCTCCAGTTCTGCACGCAATTTTGGCACTAGTTGGAATGTCGCCCAAACTTGCAAACCACAGTAATCAGCTATCTTATTAATCTCAATATCAGCAATGGTTTTACCTTTGGGGACTACATCTAAATAATTTTTAATCGTCAACCCTAAATGTTTTTGAGCCAAGTCACTCAAATTATGGCTATCATCAGGATTGAGGACGTAACTAGCCAACATGGGGTCAAATACTACCCCAGCTAAATTAATTCCTTGACATTTGAAAACTAAGCGATCAAATTTAGCATTTTGAAAAGTTTTGGGATAATTAGCACTTTCCAAAATTGGGTGTAGGGCTTGTAGTGCAATTTCTTTATTTAAATTTTCTCCAGTTTGATGATTTAAGGGAATATAAGCGATTTCATCTGGGTTGGTTCCCCAACAACAACCAATTCCTACTAATTCTGCATCTCGTGGTTCTAAATTATTAGTTTCAGTATCCCAAGCTATGGGTAAATTTGAGTCAGTAAATTCTTGTAATAAGTTCACTAACTCAGTTAGCTTGGCTTCTGTATCAATAATGCGCGGTTGAATTATCGAAGTATTTTGTTGCTGTTGAACTTGTTCTGTTTCCGCAGCACTGAAAAACCACAAATCTCCATCATCTGTAGAGACAGGAAATTCATTGTCTCTACCTTCTATTTCTGTGTCTAATGTTTCTGTAACACTACCACCAAACTTTTGCTGAAGCTGGTTAATTTTGCTTAAAAAAGATTTAAATTCTAATTTTTCTAAAATAGGTATCAGGACACTACTATCAAAGCCATTTAATTTACAATCTTCTAAATTAATATCAAGAGGAACATCAAGAACGATCGCAGCTAAGAATCGAGATTTTTCGGCGTCTTCTTTACCAGATTCTAATTTTTTCTGAGTTGCGCCTTTAATTTCACTCAAAGCAGCATAAATTTGCTCAAGTGAACCATAAGTATTTAGCAATTGAACTGCTGTTTTTTCACCTATTCCCTTGACACCAGGAATATTATCTGATTTATCACCACAAAGAGCTTTATAATCAATTACTTGTGATGGCAGAATGCCTAGTTTTTGTTTAACTTCTTCTGGGCCAAATTCACTAATACCGTTTGTAGATGTAGAACGCTTCAATGCATCAGGACTAAAATACAAAACACTAATTTCTTTTTCAGGATCGATGAGTTGAAATAAATCGCGATCGCCTGTGAGAATCTTGACTTTATACCCAGCAGCAGTTGCTTTCTGCGCGAGTGTTCCTAGTACATCATCAGCTTCGTAACCAGGAGCGGTGAGAATTTTCAGATTGAATGCATCCAGCAACTCATGTAAGTTTTTCAGATCAGGGACAAAATCTTCTGGTGTACCTGGGCGATCGGCTTTATAAGTATCATCGGCTTCGTGGCGGAAAGTTGGCAAGCCTAAATCAAAAGCTACTGCAATTGCTTGTGGCTGTTGCACTGTCATTACTTCTATCAGACACTTTAAAAAACCAAAACATACGCTTGTCGGAATTTTGGTTTTTTCGGTTCGCATTCCACCATTTTTTCCCTTGGCGAAAGCGAAGTAAGAACGAAATGCTAGGGAGTGTCCATCTATCAAAATGAAGGTGGGACGTGTTGCGGTTGAATTGGAGGGTGTTGTTTGGGACATAGAATTTATTTTAACCAGCGGCTTTGATTGCTTTATCTGACCAGTGGGAGGATTTTAGGTGATTTCTTAACTAGAGACTGATACCCTCTTACTGGGACTTTACAGTTAGTGATCACCAAATTTATGCACAAAGCATCTGCTACTCAATTAAAATCAGCTGCTGTTGCGGGTATGGCTACAAAAGAAATTAAACTGCTGGTTCTAGATATAGATGGAACTATCGCCGGCGAATCTAACAATATCAATGAACCAGTCAAGGAAGCAATCACTGCGGCAAAAGCAAAAGGAATTCAAGTTGCGATCGCCACCGGTAGAATGTTCCGTTCTGCTTTACGCTTCCATCAAGATATTGGTTCTACTATGCCTTTAGTAGCTTACCAAGGAGCCTGGATACAAGACCCAGCCTCTCAGCAAATGCACCAACATTTGCCTGTTTCTAGAGAAATGGCTCATCGGCTATTAGACTATTTTGAACAACCAGAATTGCGATCGCTTTTATCTGTTCATTTTTACATCAACGATCAACTTTACGTCCGCGAAATCACAACCGAAACTCAACTCTATTCAGAACGCTCTGCTATTACGCCCATTGCAGTCGGTGACTTACGCCAAGTTTTAACCGATCATGAACCAACAAAAGTTCTAGCTTTGTGCGATGACAAAGAAATTATTGATAATTTACTTGGTTCTTTACGCCTTCAATATACGCCTGCGGAATTATATTTGACAAAATCCGTTGCTACATTTTTTGAAGCGACTCATCCTTTTGCGAATAAAGGTATGGCGGTGCGTTACCTGGCTGAAGAATTGCTAGGAGTACAACCTAGTAACGTCATGACTATTGGTGATAACTTTAATGATTTAGAAATGCTAGAGTATGCTGGTATTAGTGTCGCGATGGGCAATGCACCACCCCAAATCCAGGCGATCGCTAGTTGGATAGCCCCCACTATTGATCAAGATGGGGTAGCAGTGGCAATAGAAAAGTTTTTGCTATCTTAGTAGCTCTTGGTTTTGGTTTGGAACAACCTAACTATTATAAAGACGTGCCATGGCACGTCTCTACAAAATTATTTTTCACTCACAAAATACTAAAAAATCAGAAAGGGCGCCGACGACTGGCCGTGTTTCGTCTCGGCACCCTTGCTGGTTCGCTCCTCACACACCAGCTAATATATCTTAGGTGATTAAACCAGTCAATACTTGTTACAAAAGTTTTGAATTCTTTCATTTTTGTCTGTTGTTTGATGTTTGTGTTAGTTGATTTTTACTTGCAAACAACATCAATTCATAATTCCCAAAGAGCAAAAATATTCAGCTTTTCTTCCAACAATCGTCTTAAAACCGATTGAGTGGCTAAAACTAGGCCTAGTCTAGCTTGGGCGAGTTCTGGTGAGTGGGCTTTGACTTCACCCCAAATCCGACAGTCGCGCCAGAAGTTTTCAAAGGCTTGACTTAAAGCGAATGCTACTTTTTCCCATTTCACCGAAGCACTAGAGTCATACCACTCCAATTCGTCAACTACTTTTACCAACTCGCTGATCAAGCAAAGTTCAGTTGGGTGATGAAAACGCAGTTCTTGCCGATTGTTAAGCCAAGGTATAGCGTCCTCAGAAGTAATTAATCTCTCTTGCTCACCCAACCGCAGGAGTGAGCAACAGCGTGCATGGGCGTATTGAACTGGGAAGAGGGAAGAGGACACCGAGAAATTCTGACACAGGGACGCGGAGATGTTTATTGTTGATAAATTCACCGCGTCACCGCGTCTTCTATTCTCCCTATCTCCACCAACCAGGCTTTGCAACCAATCAGCCAACACAGGGTGAGCCAATTTTAAATGAATCCAACCAGGTGGAACTATTTGAATGCTGAAAATACCAACCGAGTTTGCCGATAAATGAGAAGCGATCGCGTTGGCAATCTCCATTGATGGAATTTTCTCATATTTTGCCAGTTGCAGTGCTAACCCTGTGATGTAAAAAACCTGATTATCATCTCTACCTTTAGAGAGAGGAAAATTTTGATTTATTGGGCATTTACTTTTTATTCTATTCGTATAAATACTTAGCTTTTGTTTTATTTGACAGTATATTAACTGCTTAAGAGATGCTTGTTTGCTTACTAGTAGCTTTTTATGCACTTACTTTACTGATATTAGGCATCCATCTCAAAACTATTGATTTTATGTCATCTGTCTTTAGGCAGAACTTTAATCTAATCAAAGAAAAATTAGAAAAATGCAAATTTTTTTTGAAACTGAGTAAATTTTACTACCATCATTGTACAGTAGGAAGTATAACAAAAGAGTAGGAACTAAAATTCCTCTCTTTGCATGGCTGGCACTGTTAGGTGTTAAGCCTGACCCGCCAACGAGAAGACACTCCTTGCACCTTGTTATGACCTCTTTTTGTCTTCAGCCGAACGCTCTTTGTTACCTATGCAATCTCCATCCTCCTTTTCTGAGGCATCACGGCCTTTCTTAACTTGGCAACGCATTCTTGATTGGGCTCAAGAACACTACCGCTGCCGCACCTTTAGTAAAGATGAACGCATTCCAGCCCGTCCTGGATTGCTGTATTTAGTGCAAAGGGGTGCAATCCGCATGGTAGGAACCGCCCAAGTGAGTGCAACAGCAAGTCAGTTAACGTCCCGACGCATCAACAGAACTCCAGAAGAAGCCTTCTTAGGATTTGTGGGTGCAGGACAGCCCTTTGAAATTGTTGCCCAATCACCATTCACGCTCCAGGCTTATGCCCACGTTGACCAAACAGCGGTGCTGTGGATGTACTGGCACGATTTAGACAACTGGCCTCACTTCCGACGTGAAGTTATGGATGCCTTTAGATATCAGCACCAGCGTAAACTGCTGTGGCTGAGTGCTTTAGGACAACGCCGCACAATTGACCGACTCTTAGGATTCCTCACATTGTTGATTGAGGAATATGGAGAGCCAGCAATGAGTGAAACCGATCCAGAAGTGATTCGTGGCTATTGTTTACCTTTCCCCCTCACCCATGCCCAAATTGGCAGTGCCATTGGTTCGACTCGTGTTACCGTCACCCGTTTGATGGGCAAGTTGCGTCAGCGCGGCTTAATCCTCACCCAGGGAGATAATTTGATTTGCTTGCCAGCAGAATCGATTAACAGAGCCGGCTAAAGCACTGTTGCCAAATTCTTTGATGAGAAGTCGCCCTACCAGATAGGAATAGCGCCCACCACCGCTATCCTGACGGGAAGGCGTAATCCTCTAAAAGAATAAAACCACCTAAAAAGTTCTTATGCGCTTAATAGAGGGTTGTAAGGGTGTCTATTGGCAATCTTGCCACTTTGTAGTCTGTCTCTGACAGGTGTCAGCGAATTTTGACAAAACCAGCTTGGGAAATCAATTCCTGTCCCTGCTCAGTCAGCAGCAAGTTGGCATAAGCGACACCCGCTTGCTGCTCGGTTTGATCATTCTGTTTGACCACCACAAACAGATTGCGGGTAATTGGATACTTTCCAGATTGGAAAGCCTCAATGTTCAATTTGTTTCGTCTACCAGGACACTCAGAAGGGAGGACAATGGGGTCTTGGTAGGGAGCAATATATTGCCCTTGTGTTCGCCCCAAAGGCAAGGGTTTAATTGAACATTGAGGAACAACTTCAGGGGCAGAAGCGTAATATATACCACCAGGACTACTAGCCACTTTTTTTAGAGCTTGGGTGGTGGTGGAAACAAACTCCACATCAGAACTAAAATCTTGACCACCCAAAATGTCTTGGACAAATAATTCCACAGTCCCGCCATCACTGATGCGGCGAGAGTAAGCCTTTATAGGGATATTAGACCCACCCACTTGACTCCAATTTGTGATTTTGCCTGTGTAAATAGACCGTAACTGGTCTAATGTTATTCCTGGGATATTAATGTTAGGATTTACTGCTACTGCCAAGCCATCAATTGCCACAGGAATTTGTTGCAAAGTAAACCCACGCTGTTTGGCACGGTTTAGTTCTTCATCTAGAATTGGTCGAGACGACTGAGCAAAGCTTAATTGACCATCAATTAATGCTTGGATACCTGTACCGGAACCAGGATTAGCACTGATAGGCTCTACATAACGCAAGCGAAACTCTGGCCGTGCTGCTTGAATTGCTGGATCGACGGCGAGTCGCACGGTTGCCCAAGAGGTACTACCTCCATAGTTGAATAATCCTGTAGGGACATTTTGAATAGAAGCAAAATTATTGCCACTTGATTTTGGCTGAGTGATATTGGGACTAGTAGAATTAATCGGTTGAGGTTTGGTAACTTGATTAAAGTTAAGACTTGTTTTTCTGGTAAACCACCAAAAGCCACCCCCAATCAAGCCAACAGTAATGAATAAAGATAATATCAAAATTGGCGTTTCATTTTTTTGTGACATAGTCATTTACCAATTGTTAGTTGTTTGTTGTTAATGATTGTTGATTCCCAACAACAAACAAGAAATTTAATAAATTATCTAATCCTGACAAATCCAGTTTTAGCAATTAATTCTTGACCTTGGTTTGTCAGCAGCAAATTAGCATAGGTTTCTCCTGCTTGCTGATCGGTTTGATTGTTTTGTTTGACAATTACAAATAACCGTCTGGTAATGGGATATTCACCACTTAAAAAGGCAGGTGCATTGAGTTGATTGCGCTGTTGTGGACACTGTTGCAGAGAAATAAATGGTTCTTTGTAGGGTGGAATAAATTTATCTGTTGTTTTTCCTAGTGGTAAGGGTTTAACACTACATTGTCCGACTACTTCTGGCGCTGAAGCGTAATACATACCACCCAGATTTTTTGCTACTTCTTTTAAAGCTTCTGTGGTGGTCGAGATGAATCGAACGTTTGTACCAAATTTTTCTCCTTCTAAAACGTTATCATCAAAAAACTCGACCGTACCTCCTTCTTCCAAACGCCGGGAGTAAGGCATAATCTCTAAATTTGACCCACCTACTTGTTGCCAATTGGTGATTTTGCCAATGTATATATCTTTGAGTTGGTTAACAGTTAAACCAGGGATATTGAGATTAGGATTGACTGCGATCGCAATACCATCAATTGCCACTGGAATTTCTTTTAATTTAAAACCTCGCTGCTCTGCTTTTTGGTATTCTTCGTCTTTAACTGGACGTGATGATTGAGAAAAAGCTAATTGGTTATCTAAAAGCATTTTGATCCCAGTTCCAGAACCTGGAGCGCCTATAGTTGGATCAGTATAGCGTAGTTGAAATTGCGGAAATACAGTTTGAATCGCTGTATCAAGATTTTTACGAATAGGCGCCCAAGTGGTACTACCACCATAGTTAAACAATCCTGAAGGAACACTTGTTAATTGTGCAAAAGTCCCAGCAGTGGGCTGTTTAATCGGTTCAGATAAATTATTTTTTGTATTGAAGAATCTCATTCCTGAATTATTAGCTAACCATAAAAAGACACCACCCACTAGCCCCAGCGTAACTACCAGAGTCAAAACCAAAACAGTGGTTTCATTTTTTTGAGACATAAAAAATTTTTAATTATCGCTGTTAAAGCAAATTCTCACTTTAATGTGAATCGATATAGGTTAAGGTTTGGTTAATTATTGAGGAGGCAGGAGAAAATTCACAAACGCGACAGAAACACTACACTCCGAAAATAGGTGTAGAGAAAATTCGTACTCACTTTTTTTTACTTTTAATTACGTAAAGTTGAAACTGGTACAAAATCAAACCCAGTACCAGAATGAGAAGGATTTTTGCTAGCTATTTGCACCAATTGTACTGGAGCATTGCGATCGCCTGATGGTAAAAACCGAATTGTTCCGGAAGCTCCTGTAGTAGAAAATTCCGGTGATGAAAGTGCTTGTTGGATACCAATACGGCTAGGATTACGTTCTAATGCGGCAATGAAAGCACGTGTAGCATCGTATGCTAAAGCAGTGCGCCAGTTGACATCACCTCCCCACAGTTGTCTTGACTTTTGCGGGAAGTCAGCACCGAGATTGCTATCAATGTGCCAAGGAACAGCTACCACCATTCCCACTGTTTGTTGTTGTCCAATTTCTAAAGTTTTGGGCGTGTAGATATCATCTCCCCCAAGCAAATTTAACCTTTTCTGGTTTATTTGCACTATTTGCAGTGCTTTATCTAAAGTATCTGTACTCGCCGCTAACATCAAAACCTCTGCACCCTCTTTAATTGCCTGTTCTACACTTTTAGCTGCACTAAAATCGGCTTTAGATAAGTCAAATTCACTTGATACTTGTCCACCTTCTAGCGAAACAGATGAGACAAATTCAGACTTTAAGGACTGGCTATAATTACTTTGAGAATTGAAGAAAACAGCCGCATTTTTTTTCTGTAAATTTTCTACCATGTACTTTGCCAATGCCCTCGCTGCCATAAAATCACTAGGAACCGTCCGAAAAATATAGCGGCTAAAGTTGGATATTTTGACAGAAGTGCTAATTGGGGAAATAGCGACAAGTTGTCCAGAATTATAAACCTTACCTGCGGCTAAAGTGACGTCACTAGCATAAGGTCCCACTACACCCAATACTTCCTGATTTTCAACTAAAGTATTGGCAATTTGTTGGGCAATTTCTGGATTATTATCATCGTTTGCTATCCCAACTTTTAGCGGTACTCCCTTAATTCCTCCTGCCGCATTAATTTCATTTTGAGCTTGAGCAATCCCGCGTAAAATTTCTAAAGAACCATTTGGATCAGTTCCCAATGGTACAGATGTAACAATTGTATAACTTTTGCTAGAACCTATGCGGGCATTGTTCAGAAAGATTAATGTCTCGGGATCATTTTTACTAAATTTCAACGCTGCTTCTAAGTTAGAAACTGCTCTTTTATAGTTACTAGATGCTAGTGCCGTGATACCTTCTTTTTTTGTAGGAGAAGCTTCGATTGGAGATAATGTTTTCTCACCAAAGCTAATTCTATCTGTCACTAACTTTTTATTAAGTTGTAGTAGATTGCCATCATTTTGAGATTTTTGTGGCCAAATGTTGTCTTTTAGCAACCATGCCCCACCACCTACCAATCCCACAGTAATTAATAAAGCAAGGAATAGAACAGCAGTTTCATTTTTTTGGGACATAGACAATTAAAAATTAAAATTTTATACAACGCTGTTAGTGAGGGCTTTAGTCCTCTTTTATCACTACATTTAAGGGCTAGAGCCGCTTACTACATACAGACTCTGCAAAGTTGGTGTGACAGAGTACTAGTTAGTAACTACTAACTAATATTATTTCAAAGGAACTGAAGCATTCAGTTTGTAACTGCCAATAATTTGATTAACAGTTGGTAGTAGTTCTTTGTATTGCTCGCTAGGTACAATGTAAGAGTCAATAGAAATTTTGTCTTCTTGGGATTTGATAAAACTGTTAGCTGTGAGTGAGATCGAAGAATTTCCACTTTTAGCGGTATAACTCCAAGTAATTCTGACACTACCATCCTTTTGTCTGACAGGCTGCTCCATTGTAAAATCTTGTTCTTTCTCAGCAAATTTTTGAATAAACCGCTTCAAAATATCGGTTAGTTCTCCCTGATCTGGATTGTTTTGAGTATTGAAGACATTAACTTGAATCAGAGCATTTTCAGTTGGATCAAGCCAATATATAATGACTTCGTTAGCATTGCTGTTATCCTTCAGATTCCATCCTTCAGGAATATCAATAGAAAATAAACCAGTTGCGTAGGAATAGGTTTTTAAATCGCCTATTGTCAGTCTTTGGGAGTTGGTAGTAGTTCCTGAAGATGAAGAACTTGAAGAACTTGAAGAACTGGGAGAAGAAGATTCGTCAGGACTAGGACTTACCTGAGTTGGAGTTGATTGTGATGTATCAGAGTTTTCTTGCTGTGAAGCAATGCCACCAATTACAGCCAATAGTACGATGAGAACTCCAAAGCTAGAATATACAATGATCCCTGCTTTCGTCCAAGCTCTTTGATGGGCTTTAAAATCTTCAATGCTACGCCATTGGCGACTTCTCCAAGCCCAGGTGTTACCTTTTGCACCCAAAACAAAGGGCATTGGTAGATTTACATAAGGAACCCAAGATAATAGTCCGATCCAAACTTGGTTAGTGATACTCCATAAAGGTGATAACAAAAATGCTCCCCAGTTCCAACCTTGAATTTCTGGTGGTACGGGAACATTGGTATTAAATGTGCCACCTCCACCTAAAAAACCCGAATTTGTGGTTGCAGCAGGTGAGACAGACTGTTGAGGATTGTAACTATTGTAATTTCCACCTGACCAATTAGGGTTAGAACCCACAGGAGTAACAACAGGTTGGATGTGTTGAGGATTTTGACCGCGTGAGTTGATGACTGTAGGCGGTGGGGAATATCCACCGGGGTTTGGTGATGCAGGCGTGTTGTATTGGGGAGAAGGTTCTGTGGGGGCTACGTAATTATTAACCGCAGGATTAGCAGCAGGAGACTGCAAAGCATCAATCATATCTTTAGCGGTGGGGTAGCGATCGCCTGGATGATATGCGATCGCCTTATCCAGAATCGTCCGCAGACTAGGACTAACATTCATCGCATACTGATGCCACATGATTTCTGCGGTTCTAGGATCTGTCTGCAATTCCTGCGGCATTCTCCCAGTTAACAGGTAAATCATTGTAATCGCCAAGCTGTAGAGATCGCTGCTGTAAACAGGTCTACCAGCCGCTTGTTCTGGAGGCATAAAGCCTGGTGTTCCAATGACAATCGAACTAGTAGGATTTCCCTGGGAATTAACAACCGTACCCATTGATTCCCGCACTGCGCCAAAATCAATCAGCACAGGTACATTATCTGCATCCCGCAAAATTATGTTATCTGGTTTAATATCCCGATGAATAATGTGTTTGCTGTGTACGAAGTTAAGAACGTATAACAAACTCTTGAGGATTTCCCGTACAGCACTCTCACTCATCACTCCTTCGGTGTGTATCTTTTCAGTAAGAGTTTTGCCTTCCACATATTCTTGGACTAAGTAAAACTGACCTTGTTCAGCAAAATACGCATACAAATTAGGAATTCGGTTGTTACTGTTTCCCAAGTCCTCCAAAATCGCCGCTTCTCGCTGGAACCTGTCTTGTACCATTTTATGTATCTGCGGATTCTCTGTGACAGGCTTGAGCTGCTTGATTACACAACGACGACCTGAAGGCAAATGTGTATCTTCTGTCAGAAAAGTTTTACCAAAACCACCTTCTCCTAAAACTTTAACAATCTTGTAACGATTGTTGATAATAGTTTGTAACATTGTAATACACAACCTTTATGTTATCTTTCTTACTATATATAGCTAGTCCCTAGTACAATACAGTGGAAATAATTAGACCTTTGAAAATACAGACAATTTATTAAAGCTATCGTTTTTTACCTTATACCTCCTATCTTTTGACTGCTGATACTAGCTATCTAGTAATGCAAACAATTGAGCAACTTCAAATTACGGAAATTGACTAAGAATAAATTAAGTTTGATTGAGTGCATCCAGAGGTTATACCATTTCACTAATTAAGTCTGATACATTTTGTAGTCAAGGAGACAAGGGAAAAGGGAGGATTAGTATCAAAAGTTTTGTGAAATGGCATTGGCTACATGCTCACTAAGTGTCACACAAAATTTATAATCGTTTTATTTGATGGTTTAATATACGAACAATCATTGTTATTTTTTTGATAATAAATAATCAATGATCTTAACTGTATAAAATCAACTTTTAAACTGTTCGATATACTTTTATAATTATCTTAATGTTTAAAAACTTACTATATTTTTTACATCTTTTGTGTAAAGAATTAATATTTTATGTGTATAAATAATTACTAATGGCTGGGTAGAGGAATGGCCTAATGAGTAATGCATTTCTACGTATGGTTACTGCTAGTGAAGAGTATTCTTACTCACTGCTAACTACTGGTGAAATGGTGCTGGGACGTGATCCTAATAGTTGTCAAATACTCCTAGATTCCAATCTCTACACGATGGTTTCGCGGCGTCATGCGGCGATTCGCCCATCTCCAACACCAGATGGGAGAACTAGTTTTTTACTTTGCGATCTCGGTAGTGCCAATGGAACTTATTTAAACGGACAGATTTTACAGGGATGTCAAGAACTGCAAAATGGCGATCGCATTACTCTAGGGAGTAACGGTCCACAATTCCTTTTCGAGTATCAGTATCAGTACAATCCCCAACCGCCTGTAGGGATACCACAGCCAGCACCCCAAAAAACGACAGCAGCGTTTAGCTATTCACCACCCTCATCTAGTAACAATGACGACACTAGTTTGTCGCAACTCATCCCGCTTCTGTCTGCACCCAAAGATTTGACTCGTAAAGCGTACTTAGTACCAGGAATTATCACTGTTGTCTTTGTAGTACTGTTGTTTTTTGTACAGGGTTATTTATATCAAATATTACTAGGAGCTTACTTAGGTGGTGCGACTTTATATTTTATCTACCAGTTATGTGGCAAACCTAAACCTTGGTGGGTGCTAATTACTTCAACTATAACCACAATAGTTGTTTTGGTTAGTCCAATACTAAATCTTTTTATCTTTGTTTTTCGCGGTATCTTACCAGGAAACATACCTGAAGATCCCAGTAACCTCAGCTTTCCAGAGTTATTTATTCGCTTCTTTTTTGGCGCTGGGTTACTAGAAGAATTACTCAAAGCCTTACCCATTATCGGATTTTATCTGATTGGCAAATCCCTAACATCGCCTAAGCGAGAACGTATCGGTGTTTGGGAACCCTTGGATGGAATTTTACTCGGTGCTGCTTCAGCAGTAGGATTTACTCTGTTTGAAACCTTGGGTCAATATGTACCTGGTAGGATTGCAGAAGTGGCTCAAGACATGGGAACAGAAGCTGGTTTGGGAGCAGGGTTGCAGTTGCTAATTCCGCGAATACTAGGCGAAGTTGCAGGACACATGGCTTGGAGTGGCTGGTTTGGATATTGTATTGGTTTAGGTATCCTGAAGCCGCGTTTAGCTTCACGAATTCTACCCATAGGCTATTTAAGTGCTGCTGGGTTACACGGTTTATGGAATAGTAGCGCTGGACTAGCAGATTCCTTGGGAGTTTTTGTTTTAGGCTTGTTGGTAGTAGTCGGGGGAATATCTTACGTTTTGTTGGTGACAGCAATTATCAAAGCACGGGCTTTATCGCCGACGCGGGAGCAGAATTTTGCAACTCGCTTTTTTAAGTAAGTAATAACGGAAAACCCAGTGATTTGAAGAGTGTCTATTGCTAATTACTAGCCTCTCTGAATTTTTGCAAATTTGTATAACTCAGACAGTTTCCAAATCTAAAATAAATCCAGGCAAAATATCTTCTCCTGATAAAATAGCAGGAAGCTGTAATATTTCTGTTTCTTTTCCTTGTCGATAAATTTCGACGCGGCTAGTTTTTCTATCAATTAACCAACCAAGTTTTACCCCTGCATCGATATATTCTTGCATCTTCTTTTGTGTTTCTTGCAAGCTATCAGCGGGGGACATTAACTCTAAAACAAAATCAGGAGCAATGGGGGGAAATTTTTCCTTTTGTTCTGATGTTAGTGCATCCCATCTATCTTTTTTGATCCAAGCAACATCAGGGGAGCGATCTGCACCATTGGGCAATTTAAAGCAAGTCGAAGAATCAAATACTTCACCCAATTTAGTTTTTTCATTCCAAAAAACAAATCTAGCAGTCAATCTAGCATTGTATCTCCCAGTTTCTCCCCCGGTAGGTGACATGATAATGATTTCTCCCAAAGCATTACGCTCAAATTTAACATCAGGATTATCTCGACACAATTGATAAAACTGGTCGTCAGTTAATTTAATGATGTTGTTGAGGTTAAATGTAATAGCAGTCATAATGCTTTGACCGATAATTCCTTGATGGTACAAGAAAGCGGATAAATCCTGGGACTCAATCCGCAAATCTAAAGTCCAAAATTCTCAAGCCCTCGGATAAATGCTGGGGGTCAATCCAAAATCGTTCGACTGAGCGCTCACGACGAAGTCCAAAATCCAAAATCCAAAATTGTTTGACCTGAGCAACACAGCTAAATTTTAGTTTATATTTTTCTCAACTTTCCCAAACGCATGATCACAGAATTCATCCATTTCCAGGTAAAAATCTCATGCAGCAAAGTATAAAAACAAGGAATAATAAACAACGTCAGCAGAGTGGCGATCGCCATACCGAAGAAAACAACTATCCCCAACGGCTGTAAAAATTCTGATCCTTCACCAATACCTAATGCTAAAGGAAACAGCCCTAAGATAGTAGTGACTGTAGTCATCATAATTGGACGCAAACGCTGAGGAGCAGCTTTAAGAATAGCAATTTGGCGAGTACAGCCTTCTTCTTCCTGAATTTGATTTGCTAGTTCTACCATCAAAATTCCAGCATTGACCACAATACCCACTAGTAATACTGCACCAACTACCACAGTTGCACCGATTGCTGTTTTTGTAATGTAAAGTCCGAAAATTCCACCAGCTAATGCCAGGGGTACGGTAAACATAATTACAAATGGGTCAATTAGCGAATTATATTGCACAGCCATAACTACGAAAATTAAGAATGTCGCTAATGCTCCTAAAATTTTCAAAGAGTTTTGTAGCTGCTGATTTGTTTGTTGGGCTGAACTTGGCACAAGAGAAACGCCTTCAGGTAATTGGATACTTTTAATTACCTCATCGACTTCTTTTAAAGCATCCCCAAGACTCGCTCCTTCATTTAAGTTACCTGCAATAATGAAAACCTGACGTTGGTTAATTCGCTGAATTTCTCCAGGTGCTTGACCTTCTTCAATACGAGCAACATCTAAAAGACGTATTTGTTGATTATTGTCAGTAAATAAGGGTAATCGCTGTAACTGGGAAGGATTTTGGATTGCTTCTTGATTTAACTCGACTCGCACGTCAACTAATCGATTCCCGCGTTGAATTTGCGTTGGTACTGAACCTTCAATTGCTGTTTGGATAGTTTCACCAATATCCTGTGCTGTTAGACCCAAAGCTGCAACTCGTTCCCAGTCAGGACGAATTTGTACTTCTGGTTGACGAGCATCAGCATCCGGTCGGAATCTTGCTAATTTTGCCCTTTCTTCTAAAGCTTGCAAGACATTTCTACCAGCTTGTTGTAACTTTTGTTCATCCTCGCCTTGTAAGATAACGTCAATTTCTGAGCCTTGTGCTGGGGTATTACTTAAAATTAAACCGCGTACCTGACCAGGGCTAAGGCGGAGTAGAATTCCTGCTAGATTTAATTTGTCAAATTCCTGTGTGACTTTTTTGACAAAAACCTCGACATCTTGATCTGGTTTGAGAGTAATCGTGCTACTCGCACGTAAAGGATTTTCTGTAGTATTGCTACCAAATAGAAAACCGCCCACAGTTGTAAAAGCATAGTCGGTTTCTGGTTGCTTCATTAAAATATCATCTACAACCCGCATCACTTTCTGAGAGGTTTCCAAAGGTGTACCTGGGGGAAACTGCACTCTCAAGTTGGCTTGTCCGGTATTAATCCGAGGTAAAATTTCTTGGGGAATTTGACCTGCCATGAACAAACTGCTACCACCAAAAATGAGCAAAGCAGCTGTGATTACCAGCAAGCGATAACGCAAAATCTTTTTTAATAATTTGCCATATAAAATAGTGGCATCTTCAAAGCGGTGATTAAACTGTCGCAGCAGCCAAAACTCACTGACACCACTAGACCAGTTAATTGCTAGTAGCCGAGAACAGAGCATCGGTACTATTGTGACAGCAACGACAAGAGAGGCCGCAACTGCAAAGCTAATTGTCAGAATCAGTTCATTAAATAACAAAGAAATAAAGCCACCAAGCAACAAAAATGGCACGACAGAAACCAAATTGGCAGCAGTAGCAGCAACTAAAGCAGATTCTACTTCTTGGGAAGAAGCGATCGCAGTCTCAATAACAAATTTTGAGTTAGGTTTTTTCTCCTTCTTCCACTCTCTCTCTTTCTTCATCTCCTTCTGATTGGGAGTCAAGCCTGTTTTTTCGGCAACGTTCTCCAAAATCACTACTGATGTATCAATTGCTTGACCAATTCCCAGAGTTAAACCAGCCAAACTAAATACATTCAAAGTCAAGCCGAACAACTTCATTAAAGCGATCGCTGCTAAAGTACACAGAGGAATTGCCAAACTAATAATAAATGTTTGTCGTAGTGAACCCAGAAATAACAGTACTGCTACAGCTGCCAACAATGCTCCAGAAACTGCCGAAAAAATCACATCATTCAAAGAATTACGAATGAAGCGAGATTCATCGCTAGTGGGAGTTAAAATCATGTCTGCTGGAATTATTCCAGACTGTCGCAATTGTTCAATCCGTTGCTTTACCCCATCTACAACCGTAATTGTGTTGGCATCAGGCTGTTTTTGAATTGATATTTTGACTGCTGGCTGACGATTCAGATATACCGAAACTCGTTGTTCTTCTGTGCCATCAATTACATTGGCAAAGTCTCTTAGATAGATGCGGCGAGGAACAGAAGTGGAAGAAGTAGAGGAAGCAGTTTCAAAAGAAAGACTTTCAATTTCCTTTGCATTTTGAAATCTTCCCACAGTGCGGGTTAAAGGTTCAGAATTTTTCCCCAAAATTCGACCACCGGAGATATCTTGGTTACGGGCTGCTAATTCATCAAGTACATCGTTTAATCCAACACCCAAAGCTTGGAGACGATTTAAGTCAACCAGTACCCGCACTTCTTCTTCAGCAGCACCAGATACATCCACTGAAGCAACTCCAGGTACAACACTAAGTTCACGTCCCAACTCTTCATCGGCAAATACCCGTAAATCTTTATCTTGTAAAGAAGGAGATGTTAATGCTAATTCATAAATTGGTTGTTGTGAAGGATCAAATTTAAATATGCGTGGTTCTTCAATAGTATCTGGAAGTTGCCCTCTACCTCTGTTAAAAGCAGCAGTAGCATCATTGAGAGCTTGATCAATATCTCCCCCTGGTTGAAAAAATAAATCTAAACTAACCTGTCCCTCACGAGTACGGGAAAAAACTTGTACTACATTCTCAGTTGCTGATAAAGCTTCCTCTAATGGTCTAGTAATTTCATCAATTGCAACTTCAGGTGATACACCAGGGGCTTCTAGTCGAACACCGATGCGCGGATAGGTAATTGATGGTAGCAGATCAACTTGGATAGTTGTCAGAAAAAATATCCCGACAACTATTAATGCTAAGGTAAGCATTAGTGTACCGATGTGTTGGCGAATCGCGAGGGCGCTGACACTAAATCCCCCACTTTTGTTGGTTGCCTGCATTTTTCTATATTCAGAGTAGATAAAAGTATTTTTCGTTATGACTGGTAGTGGTTAGTGGTTAAAAAGCGACTATTCACAACTAATAGTGTTGATGCTTATATTTATTTCCCCGTCGTAGCTTCTAATTTTTCCGAAAGTATTGAAAGACGTACAGCATCGCCTTCCTTGAGAGGCTTACCACTGCGTACTACGTACTCCTCATTCGGTTGCAAACCAGAGATAATTTCTACTTTACCGTCATTAGTTTTACCTAATTTCACGGTTTTACTTGCAACTGTTGTTTTACCTTGTTCTCGCTTCACCACAAACACCTTACCCTGATCACTTTTTGGTTTCGAGTTTGGATTTCGGTTCTGGTTATTCCCCCCTTCTGTCTGGATCGCAGTTAAAGGGACTACTACTCGTTCTTGTGCCTTTTGAGCAAAATTCACTCTTGCTAAAAGTCCACTACCGATTTTTGCCCCATTATTGGGAATCACTATTTCTACTGGTACTAAACGAGCTGTATTGTCAGCAGCTGGGGAGATACGTGTCACAGTACCAACGTATGTATTATCAGGAAAGGCATCTAACCGTACTTGTACTGACTGTCCCACTTGAATATTTGCCAGTTCTAATTCGGAAACCTGTACTACAACTTTGACACGGCTAAAATCACCGATTTTTAAAACTTCATTACCTGGTTGCAAAAGATTTCCAGGTTCTGTAACTTTTTCTAAGACTGCACCCGCAATCGGAGATACCAACTTAGCATAGGATCGGCGTTCTTTGGCTTCTGCTACTAAGGCTTGTTGAGCTGTTAATCTTCCCTTCGCAGCAGCAACTGCTTCTTGTTCTGTACGTACTTGTTCCTGTGCAGCACGGAAGGCTTGTGTCGCGGTTTGGGCGTTGGTGCGTGCTTGTTCAGCTGCTTGTTGAGCGATCGCTCCTTCTTTGAGGAGTTTATCTTGTCTTTCGGCATCGGCAACGGCTTGTGCTACTTCTAATCGCGTCCGTTCCACCTCAACACGCGCATTACTTACTTGAGCATTCGCCCTTGCTACTTCTGACTTGAGGGCTGCTAGTTCGGCTTCGGCTTGATTTAAGGCTGTTCGCAGTAGCGTATCATCTACCTGTCCAACGATTTGATTTTTTGTTAAAACATCCCCTACATCTACATTCAAACCCAAAAGCTGTCCTTGGATTTGCGATCGCAGCGATACGGTGCGGAATGGTGTAGTAGTACCTGTGTATTCTAATTGTTGTTGCAGATCATCTTGACGGGCGATCGCCACATCTACAGGTGTTGCACTATTTGCTTGTCCAGATACACCACGACGCTCTTGTTGAGCTTCCGCAGATTCTTTGGGAAATGATCCGCAACTTCCCATCAACAATCCTACACTCAGCCAGGAAACCACCAAGAATACAGATGAACCCGGCAATAAAGGTGAATTTTTAACTAATAGATGCAGTTTATTTCCGTCGCAAATCATTATGTTTGGCTCCTACTGGGGCGGTTTTTGCCTAATCACAGCCGCCGATAACTAGTCCTAATATATAGATGTTGTGAATTTTACTCCGGCTATACGAACAAGGGAAAATACCCTTAAACAAAGATAGAGATGTAGCTTTTATTTCATTGTATTACTGGTTTTTTGTATCTTATATTACTTTTTATCCAAAAGCATATCAAAGAAGATATCACTATTACAAACTCAGTAAAATTTCATCTACCTGATACAATTATTAATACAGTATAAATATTTATGATTCAACTTGTCTCTACTGAAAGGCATAAGACTAATAACTAACGAAAATAAGTCTTTGTATAGTTCTTTTTTATCTCATAGATTACGTATTCAGTAAAATACTCATTTATTGAGCGATCGCACAAATTTATCTAGCAATTAGAGATTATTTTGGAGAGTAAAAATGCTATTAATCTAAGTGTTATCTGTATATTTTCTCTATCATATAAACTGTACTTAGTAAGTACATGAGAATAAAGTCATGTATACACCCATGACTTAAGTCATATTTTTACTATGAAAAATTTATTTACTAATCCTATATGATTTGTGAAAATTGCAAAGCCCAGATCAGCGACTTTGCATGAGTCCTCGCGAGTTTTGTATGGGACGAATGATTCAGGAATGCTATACAAATCCTAACTCTCATTTCAACAAACTAAAAATAGGAGTTAGTTTGTATATTTTATCTATTTTACTTTTATCAGGAACAACTTAGATCAATTCATATTAAAAAGTAAAAAAATAATTCCCACAAATAAAAATTAGGGGATAGGCTGTGGCAAGGCTAGGCTTATAAAACCAATATTTTCTTTTTCCTTTACGAGTGCCTTTTTGCTTTTTACTTTTGCCTTGTTTGCTGATTGTTTTTTGGGAAATAGATATTTTTCTAAAGTTGTAGCAATTCTATCAATAACTCTTCCTAATTTTAGTTTATATTAAAAAAAGTAAATTTTTTGGGAAACAGGATACACAATATGTATGTCCTTGTATAACCAATTCTGAATTAACTGGGCGCGAGGAAGGCTAACCGTGACATCACCACTACAAATTTTACAAACAACCGACGAATCTCTGCTTGCGGAATTTTTTCAAGCATCTGTAGGTAAATGGCACTCAGAACGCCGCTATTACACTTTACCAGAGGGAAAAACCAAAGAGATGGTAAGTGTAATTACGATTAAATTTTTGGCTCAGGGATGCGAAGAATTACGTAAATTAGCTGAAATGCACGGTTTACCTGATACAGCAAGCTTAACCTGTGGTGCTGAAGTCATATGGGAAAGCACTAATTCAATTTCCGGAAGAAAAGAATCAAAGGGAACAACTTTATTTGGGGCTTTAGGCAACACAATATATCGCGATCGCGGTTTCGCTACAACCAAGCCAGTCACAGCCCAGTATTACTTCCCCAATCCCACAACTTTATGTTTGCGAACAGAGTACAATAATTCTGTATTTGAAGAAGAATTAAAGCTAGTCGGTAGCAAGTACCGCACACGCCAATCTATAATTTCCCGTGCGGGTGAACAGTTAATGATTGGTCAGTATTTGGAAAAGCGGATTTAGTGGATTGCTAATTGTGATAAATAAGTCTTCCATTCGTAATTCATAATTCACTTCCCCTACTTTTCCCCGATTGCTCTTTATCTTTAAAAACCATCAAATCAAGAGTCTGTATTGAAACTCTCATAAGGACTTCAATGAATACCAGGCTCAACTTAGGTTTATTTCAGTTAGAGAGCAAATCATGAGTAAGAAAGTTTGGATTATTACAGTAGCAGCAATCTTAAGCATCATCTCTTTCTCAACAATTGCAAAGCCTTAATTACTCAGCAAGTAGTTGAACCTGAATGGGGTCTACCCCAACGGCGTGAGATTTAATTAAATTAAGATAGCAAAAACACCCCTCCTCGATGATTTCCAAGGAGAGGTTAGAGATAGATTTCCCAAATATTTAGTAATGATTCCCAGACTTGCGATGATGCACAGCAGTCACACCATCGTCTAAAACCTGACCATTATCTACAGTCGCATAAACTAGCCAGTGGTCGCCTGCTTCCATCCGAGTTTCTACGGTACATTCTAAGTAAGCTAACGCATCTGTAAGGATGGGATTACCATTCTCGGCTTCTGTAGTAGTAACACCATCAAAACGATCTTGTGCTGGGCCAAAGGGTTTCAAGAAGTGCTTCATTAACCCTATGTGCTTCCCTTCCTTGAGAATATTAAGGACAAATTTGTTACCAGAGTGTGTCAAAGGTTCAACTGCCCGATCTTTGGCAACAGCAACTGTGAAACCGGGAGGATTAAAGCTAGCTTGAGATACCCAAGAGGCTAACATAGCGCTAGAGATATCCCCCTGTTTAGCTGTAATTACACACAACGAACCAATGACTCGCCCAACAGCTTGTTCTACATTGGTAGCAGGTTGGCTGGGAGTACGTACTTTTTTGGCTTTTTTCAGTGCTTGAGCGAAGTCTGTTCCAGCTTCTTCACAAGTTTGCAAAGTAACATCATTGGGTTTGAATTTAACTCGGATAGGTTCAAAGCCAAACTGATAACCAGCGTCTTTAAGTTTGCCTTCAATCAGATCAATGGCTTCACCACTCCAACCGTAGGAACCAAACACACCTGCGAGTTTGGTTTTGGCAGCTGTGGAAAGCACAATACCTAAAGCAGTTTGCACTGGTGTGGGTGCATGTCCCCCAAGGGTAGGAGAACCGATGATAAAGCCTGCTGCTTTCTCAACAGCAGCTTGAATTTCACTAGGTTCAGCAACTTCACAGTTGATAGATTCAACCCTAACACCTGCTTTCGTGACCCCGTGAGCGATCGCTTGCGCTAATGTTGCGGTATTTCCGTAAGCGGAAGCATAAATTAATGCCACTGTCGTATCTAAAGATGTCTGTTGCTGACTCCATTCTCGATAGGCTTTAGTTAGATCAATTAAGCCATAACGCACCAAAGGCCCGTGATTAGGTGCGTACATTCTCACCTGCAAATCGGCAAGTTTGTCCAATGTAGTTTCGATTTGACGGGCATGGGGAGCCATGAGACACTCAAAATAATAGCGTCTGTCTTCTAGAAAAGCTTGCCAACCTTCATCAAATACCTGATCGCCGCAGATATGCGCCCCAAATAGCTTGTCTGTGTATAAAATTTCCGTTTGTGGGTCATAAGTGCAAAGTTGATCTGGGTAACGGGGGTTAGGTGTGGGAATAAATTCCAAATGATGACCTTTACCTAAATCGAGAGTTTCTTCCCCACGTTTAACCAGAATAGGCAAATCAGGATTTTCCAATGCGCCGCGTAAATTGATAGCCCCTGGATTAGAACAAACGAAAGTTATCTGCGGCGCACGTTCTAACAAAACTTTTAAAGTAGCAGCGCGATTCGGGTTGACATGACCGAGAATTACATAATCAATTCGTTTTAAATCAAACCGTTTTTGGAGTGCATCTAAATAAATTTCCGTAAAAGTTTCTCCAGGTGGATCAATCAGGGCAATTTTATCCCCTTCAATTAAATAAGAATTCGCAGTTGTACCCTTAGAGAGGGCGTATTCAATTTCAAATCTCAGACGAGTCCAACTGCGCGATCGCAATATGGTTGTATCTGTTGCGATAGGGATAATTTGAACGTCACGAGGTTTTGTGGATGTCATAGTTTTTTAGGGGTAAGGGATCGGGGATTAGGGATCGGGGATCGGGAATTGAGAAATGGAAACTGGAAACTGGAAACTGGAAACTGGAAACTGGAAACTGGAAACTGGAAACTGGTAACTGAGGACTAAGTTATTTCCTAATCCCCGATCCCCGATCCCCGATCCCCGATCCCTAATCCCTTCTAATAGTGATTTCCAACTTTACGATGATGCACAGCCGTTAAAGCTTCTGGCTTACTCACTCGTCCCGCCTCAACTGTACTGTAGACAATCCAGTGATCGCCGCAGTCCATCCGACTAGTAACTTCGCACTCCATGTATGCCAAAGCGTCGGTGAGGATAGGTGTACCATTTTGGGCTGGCTGAGTTCTAATTCCTGCAAAACGATCTGCACCAGGGGCGAAGCGTTTAAGGAAGTGTTTCATTAAACTTTGGTAATTGCCTTCTTCCAGCACATTCAACACAAATTTATCACCCACCTGCATCAATGATTCGATCGCGCGATCTTTTGCTACTGCAATTGATATTCCCAAGGGTTTGAAGCTAGCCTGACTAACCCAAGATGCTAGCATGGCACTTTTAACATCACCTTTTTGGGCAGTAATGATATACAATCCACCACTAATTCTACCCAAGGCTTTATCTAAGTCTGCGCCAAGGGATTTCATCGCTTTAATGCTTTTATCGCGTGTTACCCATTGTCCTAAGTCTGTACCTGATTCTTCCAACAGCTTATATGTATTTTCTGTGGGTGTTTCTTTCATGCGAATCGCTGGGAAAGCAAATTTTAAACCCAAATCCCGGAATTTACTCGCCAGTGGATCTATTGGTTCGTCATCGCCACCACCTGTTTCAAAAATCCCCACAGCTTGTTTTTCTTTTGCAGCACCTAAAACAGCACTGAGAGCAGTTTGTGCCGCAGCGTCAGATACTGGCGGCGTCCCCACAACAATTCCCGCACATCGACCGACGAGTTCTTGGAGTTCTTGCAAGTCTGCTGACTTGAGATCCAAAAATTCCACTGCTACACCTGTTTTGGTGATACCGTTAGCAACAGCTTGTGCTAGGCGATCGCCCCAACCATAACCAGAAACGTAAAATACGCCAACTGTGGTTTCTGCTTTGCTTTGAGATTGACTCCAAGTGCGGTAGCGTCCGGTGAGTTCTTCAACGTTGTGGGAAAGTAGTGGGCCGTGACCTGTGGCAATCATACCGATTTTTTCCAGTTCACCCATGCGCTTAAGGGCAGACAGCACCGACCGGGCATTAGGAGCCATTAAGCATTCATAGTAAAATTCAAAATCTGGGGATATAGCTTCTAAATCTTCGTCAAATGTGGCATCTGAACAATAATGCAACCCAAAAGCATCGCATGTGAAGAGAATTTCGGTTTTGTGGTCGTAGGTGAAGATAGTGTCAGGCCAGTGTAAGTTGGGGGCAATCACAAATTCTAACTCGTGACCGTTACCTAAATCTAAGCGATCGCCATTTTTCACAATCCGCCGTTTGAAGGGTTGATGTACCAAGTCTTCCAAAAACTGAATTGCTACCTTGGAACCCACAACGGTGATATCTGGAGCTAGTTGCAGGACATCTTTAACTAAACCACTGTGATCTGGCTCGGTATGACTGATAATTAAATAGTTAATGTTTGCTGGGTCTATTTGATTTTTCAGGGTATCTAAATATAGCTGGCGAAATTTTTCGTGAGAGGTATCGACTAAAGCTATCTGCTCACCGCGTATGATAAACGAATTATAGGTAGTACCGTTTTGCAGACCGAATTCAATATCGAAGCGATCGCGATCCCAGTCCAGAGAACGAATAGCTGTTGTGTCCGACGCAATATCAGTGACCTGGATGGTCAGTCTTTTTTTCGGGTTTTCGGCGAGTGCTACCATAACTGCCCTCCATAGCGAATGAGTATTTTTTCCCGTATTTATATTTTGACACGAGGTTATTGTAAATATTTATTAAATAATTTATAGATTAATTAAAAAATATCAAAGTATAAATTTTTACCAACGAAAAGAGTGAGCAAGAGTTCACAACTGGCTGAAATTCAAAATTTTGGATGTTGTCTACTGAAGATGGTTAGAGTCTTTTTTAAGTGTACGTCACTTAATTAAGTAACCTTAGATAGAAGAAATTTATAACTGTAGTCTTCTAGTATGAATTTATTAACATTGAAAGTGCCATCAACAAAGATTGGATTGCGATCGCTTTCTTTCTGGCATTACTAAGAAATTTTAGGAAAATTCTTACGTAGATGTACTCAGAAATTTGGTTAGCTTTAGTAATTGGTAATTCTCGCTTGCACTGGGGTTGGTTTGAAGGTAAAAAACTTTGCCATACCTGGAATACAGAACGTCTTCCTAAGTCGTTCGTATATGAATTATCTCAATGCCGAACCCTAAACGAAATACTCAACAGCCTTTCTCTGACTCCCTACAACTCCCATACCAAGTACACCCCCGAAGTCCCCATTCCCCTTGTTCTCACCTCGGTAGTTCCTAGTCAAACAGCATTATGGTTAACTTATCCAAATGTACGTGTTATTACTATAGATGAAATACCCCTCGAAGGTATGTATCCTACTTTAGGAATAGATCGGGCTTTGGCGTTATGGGGTGCGGGGGTAACTTGGGATTTTCCCATGTTAGTCATAGATGCGGGTACAGCACTAACTTTCACTGGTGCTGATGCGAATCAAAATCTTGTTGGGGGTGCGATTTTACCGGGATTGGGTTTGCAAATAGCGACTCTTAACCAAAAGACTGGACAATTACCGAATGTGGAATTACCCGAAGATTTACCGCAACGGTTTGCTGTGAATACTCCAGAGGCGATCCAAAGCGGGGTGATTTATAGCTTATTAGCTGGAATTAAAGATTTTGTTGAGGCTTGGTGGCAGTCATTTCCCCAAAGTAAGATTGCTATGACTGGGGGCGATCGCACTTATTTAATGAACTATCTACAATCCCATCTACCCCAGATAGCAGCACACATAATTGTAGAACCAAATTTAGTATTCTGGGGGATGCAAGAAATTTTAACTAGCTGTTAGTTATCTATTATCTATTATCTATCCTTTAATAAAATCTCGAATCTCTCCAGCAACAATTGCCGCACACTTCTCCGGCAAATTTTGTCCTACATGATCGATGATTTTCAGATTGGCTTGTGGAATTGTTTTTGCGTAATTATTACTCTTAGCCAAAGCATCAGGAGAGTCTTTGCCACCCTGTAAAATTAAAATAGGAACTGTTACAAAATCTAATTTATCTTGCACTAATTCGGCACGAATTTCTGGTAGTTGACGCAAGAATAATAATTCACTACCTGTTGGATTTTGCAACATTAATTGTTGTTGTTGCCAATCCTGTTGAATTTTCGTATCTAAACCCAGAATTTTAGTCAAAGGACGAAGAATTCTTAATATTTTAAATATCCACAGGGGACGTTTCATCAAACCCTGTAATTTTTGACAATTTTTGTTTAACGCTTCAGTTTCTACACCTTCTGGTGCTAATAATACTAAGCCATATACTTGTTCTGGATACTTTAAAGCATAACTTGTAGCAATCCAACCACCAAGGGAATGCCCTACTAAATACACTCTTTCTAATTTCAAAGCATTTAAGAACTCAGCCAAACATTCTACTTGCAAATCTATCGAGTAGTGAATATTAGGATAGTCCGATTCACCGAAGCCGAATAAATCTGGTGCAAAACAATGGAAACCGAATGAAAGCATTTCCATCACTGCTACCCATTCACTACTATCATTCCAAGCACCGTGCAAAAAAACTACAGGTATTCCATCCCCAACTTCACGCCAAAATAATAACCCTTGAGTAAGCTTTCTCCGGGAATTACGAAATAGGTTATTCATTTTTAATTGAGCAATTAAGTTTTTAAATTGTAAATTGATAGTAAATAGCAGATAGTAGTTAGTGAAAAATTTTAATTACTAACCACTAACCACTAACTACTAAAAATTATGCCAGTGTTGTCAGACCTTTTAAGTAGTCTTCTAATTGGCGATTATGGTCATGAGACATAAAGTCTGGAGGTAAAGATTCGCGAGGAAAAGCCTGGATTTCCATTACTTCTAATGTGTCTTGAATCTCCATTTTTCCTTGTACGTCTGCTTCCACTACAATACAAATTGAATGGATTCTTGGATCACGGTCTGGAGCAGAGTATACTCCTACTAATCGCCTAATCCTGACTAATTCTAATCCCGTTTCTTCCATCAGTTCTCGACGGACTGAATTCGGTATATCTTCTCCCCAGTCTACCATCCCTCCAGGTAAAGCCCAACGACCATTATCCCGTCTTCGGATTAGCACTATTTGACCATCGGGTAAAATAGGAATAATACTTGTACCAGGGATCGGATGACGGAAAATAATCCCTAGTACAGTTTGTCCAAATCGCCATAAACCACGTGTGGATTGAATTGCCACAGTAAAAAAAGCCAGAACTTTCAATCTTCAAATATTGGTAAGTTATGTGTGTTGTACTTTGAAGTTACCCACTAATCACATTTGCTCAACTAAATTGTTAAGTATGTTCTTATACAATAAGATTTGTGATTTTGGGATTGATTCTAGTGCTTAGGTTAGAACATACAAATTTTAACATTTACGTTGCAGTAATTATAGTAAATGTGAGTATACATAATTTAGTTTTGCTAAACAAGCTATGGATTAGAAAAAAAGAAGTATGGTGATTTTTCTATAAACCTAATCTAGTTTTTTATAAAAATGTATGATCTTGTTTTACGATGGTTTAAGCTTTATTCAAAAGCTTTATAATAATCTTTGCTTTCTACAAATAACAAATATTTTTATTCTTTTAAAATATAAATAAATTGACTAATTATAAACGAAACAGAAATATTGTTTTGTAGTAATGATTGAAAATTGTACTCTTCCGTGTTAACTGTATACAGTAATTGCAAATCATAGTTTTTTGTTAAATCACGTTAATAGTAATTTGTATTATCTAGTTACAAATTACAAGTGAATTAGAGTTAAGGTTAAGCACATTGCTGATATATTAATTTTTGCTCGTTGAGAATTTATAACTCATCTTAATTTTGCGTCTTATTTTATCACTTACTGTCATTAACACTTCTAACTAAAGATATATTCAGAAGACATAGAATCTGAATTTAAGTTGACACAATCAATAAAGATACGTTATAATACATTGCTGTTTAACAGTACAAGATATAAAAACCTACCGGGTCAGAAACCCCACGCCTAAAGATAGGGTCTTAAAAAGCCTTAATCTGATCAGACTAAGTACCTTGCGTACTACGTTAGAGGCAAGAGTCTGAAGCTAGGGGCTTCCTACGAAGATATTAACATTTTGTACTTGTACCCTTAGGAATCTTGCTACAACTGTGCGGTAAGGCATCCCGTGCAGTCTAAACAAAGCTCAGTTAATGTCCGACGGGATACCGGGAGTCGCTGAGAAGTCCAGACTCACCACTTGTGAGAGTGTGGGAGTAGATCACCAGGTTGATCCTGTCTATTAAATAACCCTGCTGCCTTCAGCTGTAGGATTATTCAAAGCTTCACTAGGCTCAAACTACAATTAAAGTAAAGATAATCCTAGTTGAAATTGTCTAGATATAGCCTAAGTAAGGCTTTTTGTTGTTTATTCATGAGGTGAACATGGCTAAGCGCCGCAATCCGAAAAAAGAAAAGGCGCTACGGAACCAGGCGTATGCCCGAAAGTTTCGTAAACGGACTACTACAGGAAGGATGCAGAGAAGATTCCAACAAAGGCCGCCGAAGAATGAAGAGGATGAGGGAGCAGCAGCAGTTGATGCTGAATAATTTCCCTACTCAAAAGGTTGCTCTTTTTTTGTTTTAGTTGTTAGGGCGTATATACTTATTACGCCTTTTTTCATTACATGTAGAGACATGAAATTTCGCGTCTCTACACAAAATTTTTGGTATTATCAAAGCTCTTTGAATAGGGGCGCACGACTGTAATCTGGCCCTGCCAATTTGGCTTAGGAATCCTTGTAAAGACGTAGCAATTCTACGTCTCTACTATTCTACAATTTGAGTGCGGGCATTTATAATTGCTGTTCTTACCTGAGCAAAACCTGTACCACCATAGCTGTTACGGGCAGCAACTACTTTCCGAGGCGATATTGCTTCATAAATGTCTTCTGCAAATGCGGGATGAAGTTGTTTCCACTCTTCCAAGGTTAAATCTTTGAGGAGTTTGCCAGCAGCAATACTGGTTTTTACGACTTTACCTACGAGATTGTATGCTTCTCGGAATGGTACACCTCGCGCTGCTAGGTAATCTGCGACATCGGTAGCATTAGAGAAGTCTTCGCACACTGCTTGTGCTAAACGCTGGGTGCGAAATTCTAAACCTTCTCCTAGCAAAATTGTGATTGCTTCCAGACATGCTTTGATAGTATTAACACTATCAAATAGACCTTCTTTGTCTTCTTGTAGGTCTTTGTTGTATGCCAAGGGTAGTCCCTTCATGATTACCAACAACCCTTGGAGATGGCCGAAGACACGCCCAGTTTTACCCCGTACTAATTCTGGGACATCGGGGTTTTTCTTTTGGGGCATGATGCTGGAACCTGTTGCACAGCTATCTTTTAAGGTGACAAAACCAAACTCTTCAGATGCCCAAAGAATAATTTCTTCGCTAAGACGGCTCAGGTGAACCATGATTAAGCTAGCAGCACATAAAAATTCGATCGCAAAATCGCGATCGCTCACCCCATCCAAGCTGTTAGCATAAGCACTATCAAAATGCAATAGTTGGGCTGTGTAATGGCGATCAATGGGGAAAGTAGTTCCAGCCAAAGCACCACAACCTAAAGGAGAAATGTTAACTCGCTTCTGGACATCTCCCAAACGTTCCCAATCTCGTTGTGTCATTTGAAAGTATGCCAACAAGTGGTGAGCTAAACTTAAAGGCTGGGCGCGTTGTAAGTGCGTGTAACCAGGGATTAAAGTTTCAACGTGATTCTCAGCAATATCTAAAAGGACACTTTGGAATTCTCGTAGTTGCTGGCGAATTTGTTGAATTTGATCGCGTAAGTACAATCTGGTATCTGTTCCTACTTGATCATTACGAGAACGCCCAGTGTGTAACTTTTTACCTACGTCACCAATAATTTCCACAAGACGATGCTCAACAGCAAAGTGTACATCCTCTGCTTCAATGCCAGGGTTAAAATTGCCTTGGCGATATTCTTGGCGAATCTGTTCCAAACCAGCAACTAATTGCTCTCCTTCTTCCGGAGGGATGATACCGCATTTAGTTAGCATCTGAGCATGAGCAACAGAGCCAGTTAAGTCATATTCGATTAGTTCAATGTCAAAATTAATACTCGCATTAAAGCGAGCGATCGCAGGATGTAAAGCTGATTCAAATCGCTGACTCCAAGTTTGCTGTTCAGTCATGTTCGGGAACTGGGGATCGGGGAATGGGTATCGGGTATTGGGGATGATTAACAACCATTAATCACTAACAATTAACTACTAACAACTAACCAAAACTTGTGAGATTTCGGATCATATAACCAATTGCCAATCCAATCAATAGCGCCCAAGCTTGGCCTGATTGTACAAAATGCGTAAAGGCTTTTTGCATTTGACCAATAAGGTTTGGGTCAGTAATATTTTGAGCTAGGATAGTCAAATTTTCCGGTAAATGCCAAATTAACTGAGACATCAAAATTAAGTACCTAAATAAAATAAATTAGACATTGTCGATTTTTCTGTTCCCTTCTTAAATCGATATACTGATTGTTAGCCAAAGGCTCAAGACAAAGGCAGCTAACGTAATTAAAAGTTTCATTCTTGAGTGATATTTTTTACTATATGCAAAATTAACATCACCGTCATAACTCAAGAATCAGGCGATGCCATCCGTAATTTCTCGGCTGTTCGCAGAATTTGTCCTGCTAGGACTGCTGCACCAAAACCATTATCAATATTGACTACACCGATTCCCGCCGCACAAGAGTTTAACATTGTCAATAGAGGAGCTAAACCTCCAAAACTTGCACCGTAACCGATACTAGTAGGAACAGCAATTACCGGACAGTCTGCCAAACCTGCTACTACACTGGGTAAAGCACCTTCCATACCCGCCACCACAATTAATACTGATGCTTGCGAGATCACGTGGCGATTACTCAGCAAGCGATGAATCCCGGCGACTCCCACATCCCAGAGACGTTGGACGCGAAAACCAGAAAGTTCTGCGGTGACAGCAGCTTCTTCAGCTACAGGTAAATCGGCTGTACCAGCAGAAAGAATGCCAATTGTACCAGGAAAACTTGGTTCGATAGTGGGAGGAGCGATCGCACAAATTCGTGCTGATTCGTAGTATCGTAAATCTCTCACCTTGGGTTGTAGTGCGGCGTAAATTTCCGGTTCGATACGAGTTGCCATCACTACAGAGTTACGTAGACGCATCACCTCCATAATTTGAGCAATTTGATAGGGAGTTTTACCAGGGCCCCAAATTACTTCTGGGAAACCCGTTCTTAAAGCGCGATGGTTGTCAACTTTGGCAAACTCACCCACAGGTTCATAAGCTAAATGTTTGAGTTCATCTAGCGCCACATCCAGAGAAACATTACCATTAGCGACTGCTTCAAGGAGCGATCGCAAGTTTTTGTCATTGGTCATTTGTCATTGGTCATTTGTCATTGGTCATTTGTCATTGGTCATTTGTCATTTGTCAAATGACGACCCCAACTAATAAGCTTTAATTTGTGCCGACTTACTTAATTCTCTTCAGCAATTTTTAGCTCATACAAATTCCAAAATGGACCGCCGAGTGCAGTATATTTGATACCTTTAAAGTGATCGCGTACTGCTTGCAAATCTAATCTTTCTACTAAGTGAATAAATGGCAATTGTTCTGAGGCTATGCGCTGATATTGGTAATAAATTTCCTTGCGTTTGTTTTCATCTATTTCCTGAGCGCCTTTAATATAAAGACGGTCAATTTCCTTTTCCCAGTCAGAAACTTCCCAGCCCGTCATCGGTGGATCGCCTGGTTGGGGACCAAGATTAAATGCGTGGGATGCGCCTTTAACTCTCCAAATATTGCTAGCACTATGAGGTTCAATACCGCCTCCTGCAAAACCACCAAGATAACAATCCCAATCTTGGCTGACTTTGAGTTTTTCTAGATAAGCGTTAAAGCTAAGAATTTGTAAATCAACCTGAATACCAATCTTAGCTAAATCTTGTCTAATTTGTGCTGCCATATCTCCCCTGACTTTCCTTTCGGCATTTGTCAGCAGGGTAAATCTAACTTGATTGCCATCTTCATCAACTAAGTGATTTTGAGCATTATATTTGAAGCCTGCTTTTAGAAGTAATTTTTTTGATTTTTCTGGGTCATAATTGTAAACTTTTAAACCTTTTTCTGGAGGCAAATAGTAGGGACTCTTGACATAAACAAAAGAGTTTTGTAACTCGCCTATTCCGCGAAAAGCGTTTGTTTTCATGGTTTCACGATCAAGGGCATAGGCTATTGCTTGCCTAAACTCTTTTTTATTAAACCAACGAGATTTTACCGGGTTTACAAAAGGCTGACCTTTAGAATTTTTAGCTTTACTAAGATTGAAAGCAATAAAAGTAGTGCTAGTATCCGGTCCACCATTATAAATTTTAAATTTTGTCCGTTTTTCTTCTCGCTTTAATAAACTAAAACCTTCTGGAGGAACTTCGAGATCATCCAATTGTCCAGAACGGAAACTAATTAATTGGTTATCAGTTGATTCAATAATCTGATAAATTAACCGTTCTATATAAGGTTGAGGATTTCCTTGAGCATCTTTACGCCAGTAGTATGGATTGCGTCGGAATATAACTCGCTGACTGGGTACATAACTTTCCATTACATAAGGCCCATTCCCAATAATTTCTTTGGGATCAGTGCCTGTTGTCCACATTGTCAAAAACTTGGGATTTCCCCCAGGATCATTTGTATAGACAGATTCTTTGAGAGCATGAGCAGGCAAAATTGTAATCCCACCTACCCATCTTAAAAAAGGAGCAAATGGTTCTGGTACGGTGAATTCTACTTTCAGGTCATCGATTTTTCGTACTTTGGGAGTGTCACCGCGCTCATTAATTCTCAAAGAATCTTTCGTTGGTGTGGGGATTTTGGGATTTAGATAAATGTCATTGTAGCTAAATACGACATCATCAGCAGTCATAGGTTTACCATCTGACCACTTGAGTCCTTTTTTAAGAGTAATTACAACCCGTTGTCCATTATCAAATACTTCCCAAGATTCAGCTAAACCAGGTTCTAGCTTAGTTGTGAGGGGATTTTCGTTAATTAATGAGTCATAAAGTGGACCAAAAACACTATACGCAGACTCATTGAGTGCAGGATTAAAAGTAGAAGGCTCACCCAGAACAGCAGTAATCATTTGCGGCACCTGAGCAGCTTTTGTTTGATAATTATTTGGGTTGCAAGCAACGGTGACAAAAACGCTGATCAAAGCCAGAATTAATAATAAGCGAAAACGCTTAATAGGAGGAAGGATATTAGCAAAGTTCATCATTAATTGATATTCTAAATATTTTTATTTGCTCTCAACTAAAGTTGGGGCTAATAGCTAAAGTCAGCTAAAAGCTGACTTTGTTAAAACACTTATGTGGGTTCAAGGTAGGAGTCAGAAATCCATTTTACTTTACGCCTGACTAATGTTTTACTCTTGTGATAGTAAAACGACTGCGTAGGCGCAAATACCTTGTTCTTCCCCAACAGGCCCTAGTTTCTCATTGGTAGTAGCTTTAATTCCGACTTGATTTGGTTGTAATTGCAAAATTCCTGCAATTTTTTCCTTCATTTTTTCAATATGAGGTTTTAATTTTGGACGTTCTGCTACTACCACTGAGTCTATATTTCCTATTTGCCAACCTTGTTTACGAATCAGTTGGTCTACTTTACTCAATAACACTAAACTATCTGCTCCTGCCCATTGCGGATCGCTAGGGGGAAAATAATGTCCAATATCTCCCAAGGATAAGGCTCCTAGCATCGCATCCATAATTGCATGGGTAAGGACATCAGCATCACTATGTCCCAGCAAACCCAGAGAGTGAGGAATATTGATTCCGCCAAGAATCAAAGGGCGATCGCTCACCAGTCGATGCATGTCATAACCATTACCAATCCGAATGTTCATTTTTGTCATTTGTTGTTTGTCGTTTGTCATTTGTCATTGGTTATTAGTTTTTCTCCTTGTCCTCCTTGTCCTCCTTGTTCTCCTTGTCCTCTAGCCAAGATTGGAGTAAATCTGGACGGCGATCGCCTGTTCTTTTAATTTGTTGTTCTAATCGCCACTTAGCAATTTCAGTATGATTG
Organism: Fischerella sp. CENA71; assembly: GCA_024239075.1. Classification (GTDB taxonomy): domain Bacteria; phylum Cyanobacteriota; class Cyanobacteriia; order Cyanobacteriales; family Nostocaceae; genus Pelatocladus. The sequence goes on from JANBVI010000004.1 coordinate 208,828, forward strand.
CCAGACAGCAGTACATCTGGTACTTTCAAACCACGGAAATTTGCCGGACGGGTGTACTGGGGATAATCTAACAACCCTTCTTCAAAACTTTCTGATTTGAGGGACTCGGCTTTACCAACAGTTCCCGGTAATAGGCGCATCACACCATTAATTAAAGCCATGGCTGGAATTTCTCCGCCGGTGAGAATAAAATCACCCAAGGATACTTCACGGGTGACTAAATGCAGTACTCGTTCATCTACACCTTCATAGTGACCACAAATCACTACCAATTGATCGTAATTGGTCGCTAATTCTCGTAATAGAGGTTGATTCATCGTTTGTCCTTGGGGACTCATCATAATCACCTCTCTTTTCGGTAAAACAGGTAGAGACTCAATCGCGGCAAAAATTGGTTCTGGCTTCATTAGCATTCCGACACCACCACCGTAGGGTTCGTCATCTACTTTGCGATGCTTGTCGGTAGTAAAGTTGCGAGGATTGATCAAATTCACCTGAGCAATCTGTTTGGCCAAGGCTTTACCAATTAGCCCTGAACTAAGAATAGAGGTAAAACAATCAGGAAATAGCGTAACTATATCAAAGCGCACAGTATTTCGTATTGGAGAACACTAATCTTAAAATTGGAATGTCTAGCACAGTACGGCAGCAATAGTTAGATAGTTAATAATCAAGTCAAAAAATTGTAGATGCTATGCTGATTAATTTTTTCTGCTGGGGTTCCCAAAAATTGCTGCCACAGGCAAGGACTTTTGGTATTCCCGTTATTGTCTACCTAACAGATACATTGTCTGAACGAGCGTCTACAGCATAGCTGCTTTTTAGCACTGACAACTAGCCGATGTTGTACAAAATATACAAGAGCTTGGTTGTGTGTATCTATGGAATACTAGAAACAGTTGGATTCTATGGGTCAACAAAAGTTTTTCTAATTACTTAATTTATGTTTAAATATTGTCACATCTAAATTTAAATTAATCTTCTGACTAGGTTAACAACTTCCAGGATGCATCGAACCAGCCTCAAAGAAAAAGTGCGTCAATATCTGTTTCTGTTTCCCAAAGTTAGAGGAGACACTCAAACAGACAATGATTATCCAAGGAATTCGCTATTAGGCGTTTACAGAACAATGGCATTGCAACAGCAGTCATCACAACAAGATTTTATTGACTACAACCATAAATCTGTCGCCATGGGAATCGGGGATCAGGGATCAGGGATCGGGAATCAGGGATCGGGAATCGGGAATCGGGAATCAGGTATTGGGTATTGGGTAGAGAAAAATCATCAATATTTCAATTACCCATTACCAATTACCAATTCATTACCCATTACCCATTACCCATTACCCATTATCAATTGCCTAAAGCACTGTCCTTGGCAAGAGGCGAGGCGCAAAAACAATTAGGCTGCTGCTCTTGTAATTTTCACCTGAAGTTGTTGACAGGAGAAACACAATGCCGGAATTACAAGCTAAATTGCTGGAAATGAGGACACCCCAAGCAACCAAAACTGCCGTTCTGGTGATCGGAGGCGCAGAAGATAAAGTTCATGGTCGCGAGATTCTGCGGACTTTTTTTGCCCGTGCTGGTGCTAATGACGCCCATATTGCAATTATTCCTTCTGCCTCTCGCGAACCCTCGATCATTGGTGGTCGGTATATTCGCATTTTTGAAGATATGGGTGCTAAGAAGGTTGAGCTTCTTGACATACGAGAAAGAGAACAGTGTGAATACCGTGATTACCAACAGTCCCTGGAAGCTTGTACCGGGGTTTTTTTAACAGGAGGTGATCAATTGCGACTGTGTGGGGTCTTATCAGACACGCCAGCAATGGACATTATCCGGCAGCGAGTTAGAGCTGGAGAACTAACTCTCGCAGGTACTAGCGCAGGTGCGGCAGTTATGGGACATCACATGATTGCAGGAGGTGGTAGTGGTGAGTCACCCAATCGTTCCTTAGTGGATATGGCAACTGGTTTGGGATTTATACCTGAAGTAATTGTAGACCAACATTTTAACAATCGTAATCGTATGGGGCGTTTGATGAGCGCGATCGCTTCTCATCCAGATCGCCTGGGTATCGGCATTGATGAAGATACTTGTGCGTTATTTGAGCGTGATGGTTGGCTACAAGTGTTAGGTAAAGGTTCGGTTACAATAGTAGATCCAACCGAAGTGACTCACACCAACGAACCTCATATAGGAGCAACTGAACCTTTGAATCTTCACAATTTGCGCCTACACATTCTGAGTCATGGCGATCGCTTCCACCTTTACCAACGTACCGTTCTACCCGCTGTCTACCGGATTTCCAGCTGACGAACTTAAGTATCTGAAGTTACACTGAATTGAGCGCGCAATTCGACGTTGCAGCAAAAAACTGCGAGTAATACGATGTAAGAAGAAAAAACTGTTTACTATGAACAGTTTGGCGGTCAATTTCAGTAAGAAACTAGAATTTTGGTTCCGAATCTCCATCTACCTATTCCCATGAGAATCCTCAAAATCCAGACCTTACGCGGCCCCAACTACTGGAGCATTCGACGCCACAAGCTAATCGTCATGCGCCTTGATCTAGAAAATCTTGCCGAGACGCCCTCAAATGAGATCCCCGGCTTTTATGAAGGATTAGTTGAGGCTCTGCCTAGTCTGGAGGGTCACTACTGCTCGCCTGGCTGTCGTGGTGGTTTTTTGATGCGAGTGCGTGAAGGCACCATGATGGGTCACATCGTGGAGCATGTAGCTTTAGAACTACAGGAATTAGCACTAATGCACGTCGGCTTCGGTCGTACTCGTGAAACGTCTACACCCGGCGTTTACCAAGTCGTCTTTGAGTATCTAAATGAGGAAGCCGGACGTTATGCAGGTAGAGCCGCAGTGAGGCTGTGCCAAAGCATTGTTGACCGAGGGCGTTATCCAAAGGCAGAGTTAGAACAAGATTTACAAGACCTCAAAGACTTATGGCGTGATTCAGCCTTGGGACCTTCCACAGAGTCAATCATCAAAGAAGCTGAAAAAAGAGGTATCCCTTGGATGCAACTAGGGGCGCGCTTCTTAATTCAACTCGGCTATGGTGTCAACCAGAAACGAATGCAGGCAACCATGACCGATAACACCGGGATCTTGGGTGTAGAGTTGGCTTGCGACAAAGAAGCCACCAAACGCATTCTTGCTAGTACTGGCGTACCAGTGCCTAAAGGTACGGTGATTAACTTTTTGGATGATTTGCAAGAAGCAATAGAATACGTCGGTGGTTATCCGATTGTGATCAAACCCTTAGACGGTAATCACGGGCGTGGGATCACCATCGACATCCAGAATTGGGAAGAAGCAGAAGCAGCTTACGACGCAGCCAGACAAGTTTCTCGCTCAATTATTGTCGAACGGTATTACAACGGACGTGACCATCGAGTCTTGGTTGTCAATGGGAAAGTGGTGGCGGTTGCAGAACGTGTCCCTGCTCATGTGGTTGGTGATGGTAGATCTACAATTGCGGAATTAATAGAAGAAACTAATAAAGACCCAAATCGTGGTGACGGACATGATAACATTCTCACCAAAATTGAACTTGATCGTACCAGTTATCAGTTACTAGAAAGGCAAGGTTACACCCTCGATAGTGTCTTAGCGAAAGACGAAATTTGCTACTTGCGGGCAACAGCAAACTTGAGTACAGGTGGTATTGCTGTAGACCGGACAGATGAAATTCACCCGGAAAACGTTTGGTTAGCCCAACGCATCGTCAAGATTATCGGTTTAGATATCGCGGGTATAGATGTTGTGACATCGGATATTAGCCGTCCCTTGCGTGAGGTTGACGGTGTGATTGTAGAGGTAAATGCTGCTCCTGGTTTCCGAATGCATGTTGCCCCCAGTCAAGGTATTCCCCGCAATGTAGCCGGTGCAGTAATTGATATGCTGTTCCCCAACGAGCAAGCCAGCCGGATTCCTGTGTTAAGTGTTACAGGAACAAACGGTAAAACCACTACTACCCGCCTACTAGCTCACATTTACAAACAGACAGGCAAAGTAGTAGGTTATACGACAACAGACGGAACTTATATCGGAGATTACTTAGTAGAAGTAGGTGACAACACAGGTCCCCAAAGCGCCCAGCTAATCTTGCAAGACCCGACGGTAGAAGTAGCAGTCCTGGAAACGGCTCGCGGTGGAATTCTCCGCTCTGGATTAGCTTTTGAAGCTTCTAATGTCGGCGTAGTATTAAATGTTGCTGCTGATCATTTGGGTATTGGTGACATTGACACAATTGACCAGTTGGCACACCTTAAGAGTGTAGTTGCCGAAGCTGTTTATCCTGATGGCTACGCTGTTCTCAATGCCGATGATCCCCGTGTAGCTGCGATCGCGGAACGAACAAAAGCTAATATTGCTTACTTCACCATGAATCCAGAATCGGAATTGGTGCGAAACCACATCCAAAAAGGCGGAGTTGCAGCAGTATATGAAAATGGCTTTTTGTCAATACTCAAAGGCGATTGGACACACCGAATTGAACGGGCAGAAAATATTCCCCTAACGATGGGTGGACGAGCGCCATTTATGATTGCTAACGCCTTAGCAGCTTCCTTAGCGGCATTTGTGCAAAATGTGTCAATTGAGCAAATTCGATCTGGTTTAAATACATTCCGGGCTTCGGTGAGCCAAACACCTGGACGGATGAACTTGTTTAACTTGGGTAATTTCCACGCTTTGGTAGATTATGCTCACAACCCTCACAGTTACGAAGCTTTGGGTTCCTTTGTTCGTAATTGGACAAATGGCGATCGCATTGGTGTGATTGGTGGCCCTGGCGATCGGCGTGATCAAGATTTTGTGGCTTTGGGTAAACTGTCAGCCGAAATTTTTGACTATGTAATCATCAAAGAAGACGACGACACTAGAGGAAGGGCGCGAGGTTCGGCTGCGGACTTAATTATTCAAGGTATTAAACAAGTCAACCCTGATTACAAATATGAAGCGATTTTGGATGAAACCCAAGCAATTAATAAAGCTTTGGATATCGCCCTTGAGAATAGTTTGGTGGTAATTCTACCAGAAAGTGTCAATCGTGCCATCAAGTTAATTAAGGCGCGTGGTGTCGTTAAGGAAGAAGTTCCTCAACAAAATACCACCCCCCCAACTGTAGATTCTCAAATGGGCGTGACTTCATCTGTAGTTAATTCAATTATTTAGTTTTTTGTCATTTGTCATTCGTCATTTGTCATTTGTCATTCGTAAATACAAAGGACAAATGACTAAGGACAAATAGCTATTTTTCTTCTTCCTCTGGCGTAGAATCCTCGTCATTGCTGGTTTTATTCAGTTCTTCTTTAAAACCCCGCAAGGTTTTACCTAGTGCGCTTCCCAGTTCAGGGATTTTTTTTGGCCCAAAAACTAGCAAGGCGACGATCGCTATTACACCTACTTCTGTCCATCCCAGTCCAAACATATCTACGCTCCTGTGAAAAACCCTACTTAGAATATAGTAGGGTGGGGAATGTCTACGTGAAACATCGAGACAAGAGGGAGTGGGAGAATAGTTGTTGAGAGCGATCGCAAATTTTTACGTATCCGCAACCACTCCAAAATGCTGATAAAAAAAGTAGTATTTAGTCGTGGAGACTGATAGGCTGATGGGTCTTCCCTTCTTCCCTAGTTTTCCATATGTTTTAATTAGCATGATTTAATTGCAACACGGTATGAGTCAAGGGGAGAAGAGATGACACCTAAGCGGTTAGGTTTATTTTTATTAACATTGTTAGCTGTCTTTGTCGCTGGTTCGTCTTTATTAACTAGTTGGCAAGAACCACAGTTCCAAAATAGTCTGGATCTCTATCAGACAAATATTGTCCTAGAAGCTTCCCAGTGGCAAGCCTCAGATCGCAAAGATGAGAATTTGCAAGGGGCGAAGGAAGCAATTATAGGCGAAAAACCCCTGGAAACCGCGACAAAGGAGTATCAAGAAACACGGAAATCCGCTGAAACTAATCTGGAAAAAGCTAAAAAACAGCTGGAAGACCTTAATTCTAAACCTGTAACGACTCCCGCAACTCCTAAACCTCAACCGGAAATTCCTCCTGCGACTAATACTTCTCGTTCATTACAGCAAAAAGAATTACAAAAAACCATTGATCAACTACAAAAATCAATTGCTGAGATCGATTTGCGCTTAGGAATATTACAAGCACAGCAAAAACAAACAGATGCAGCCCTCAAAAATTGGAAGCAATTGCAGCAAAATTCCCAAATTCAACCTGAGTTACGCGAAACTGCTACGGCGTTGAGTGGAATGTGGAGTAATCCGCCTCGTTTGCTTCCCAATGCTCAACAACTGATTCAAGATCATTTAGATGGCTGGTTTCGCTTTACTGCTTTGACTCAACTCTACCAACTCCAGCAACGTCAAGAAGCTGTCGCAAACCTGAAAATAGCAGAGCAAAAAGCTGCTGAACAAGCTTTTGTGAAATTAGCAATTATTGGTACTATTCCAGCCCTTGGAGCTTTTATTGGTTTAGGGCTACTAATTTTTCTAGTTGTTCAACGTCTTGTCCAAGGGAAAACTAGTTTATTGGGGCAAAATGCTAATGCGAGTTGGTTAGTACCTTGGGATGGCGAAACAATTTTGCAAGTATTTGTCGTGGGCTTTTTCTTCATGGGGCAAATATTGATCCCCATTGTGTTACAGCTGCTTCCTATCCCTCGTCCGGCCACAAATCTGCGACTCCAAGCATTTTATGTATTCTTGAGTTACATTTTAGTGGCATTGGGTGCGGTATCGGTATTGTATTTATCTATTAAACGTTTTTTCCCGCTAGAGCCTAGCTGGTTTCGCTTCAAGTTAGGAGGTAAGTGGTTTTTGTGGGGATTCGGTGGTTATTGTGTGGCGTTACCAGTGGTAGTAGTGGTATCCCTAATTAATCAACAAATATGGCAAGGGCAAGGTGGTAGTAATCCTCTATTACAGTTAGCATTGGAAAGCCGAGATTCTATCGCATTGGGTGTGTTTTTTGTAACTGCCGCGATCGCTGCTCCATTATTTGAAGAATTCCTCTTTCGTGGTTTTCTCTTACCTTCGCTGACTCGCTACGTCTCTGTGTGGTGGGCAATTATTGCCAGTGCCTTATTGTTTGCGATCGCTCACCTGAGTTTATCGGAAGTTTTACCACTGTTCGCCTTGGGAGTTGTTTTAGGTGTCGTTTACACGCGATCGCGCAACCTCCTTGCTCCCATGCTCCTCCACAGCTTGTGGAACAGTGGCACCCTACTTAGCTTATTTATCCTTGGTAGTAGTAATTAGGGAATTAGAGATTGGGGATCGGGAAGAGATGCGGTGACAAGGGAGAGTGGGAGACGCGGTGAATCAATCAAAAATAGTCTCCCTGTCCTCTTGTCCCCCTTGTCTCCCTTCCCTACTCCTTGCTCCCTGCTCCCTTGTCCTCCTTGCCCTCCTTGTCCCCGTGTTCTCCCACCTGTAGATGTCACAAAAATCTACCAATCGTATGTTGATATTAACTATAAAAAAATGCTAGCTTGAGAGAAAATACATATCTAACAAAAAACTCAAGCAATAAAGTTAAAAAAATAAAAAATTAGTCTTTAGTGGCTGAGTATTGCTTATTTCCAGTGATGGTTTGGGAATACTAGCTTCTAAGTTGCGTATTCACTTAAGTGATTACAGAAAATTTACACAAATTAGTTTGTAATTAATTGCTTGACTAGACTTAGAAAACCATATGCAAAAAGCTGCTGAAAAAATAGGTTTACATAATTTTTAGTCAGTATCCTTAAATTATTGCCGCGAAAATAAAAAATTCCGGAAATGATACTGTCTAATGTGTAAAAAGTAGTACGACGCGATTGTTTGATGATGGTAGCGATTGATTCTGTAAAACAGAGTTTTATAGCTTAAGATTCAAAACATTTGTGTAGCGGTTTTTTGTTGTTATTCAAAATAGTTTTGTGGAGATACCTAATTTCAGATTATGTCTGAACATTTATCTCCTTAGAAAGCGTACTTGCGATTTCAAGTTACGCTACTTGTGCCTATTTACTTTTTTAAGTATAAATACTTAAAAAAGTAAAAAAATTGTTGATTTTCCCGAAACATAGTGGAAATAAGATAGTCAGTAGATTTACTTTCTGCTAAAAATATAGAATTTCAATTTTATACATAGCTTATAAAGGAGCTACACTCATATGGCAAATCTCAACCCCAGTCACGCCACCAAACAACTATTAGCTGGGTACAGTGGCATTATGTTAGGAGGTCTTGGTATTCATAAGTTTGTTTTGGGTTATACCGCAGAGGGCTTTATTATGCTGGTGATTTCTTTAGTGGGAGGTTATTTTACTTACGGCTTAACCTTATTCATTATGCAGCTTGTGGGTTTGCTAGAAGGGATGATCTATCTCAACAAGTCCTACAGCCAATTTGTTGATACTTACTTTGTTAACAAACAAGGTTGGTTTTAATTAATAGTTTGTTGTTAGTTGTTGGTTGTTAACCATGCACAATGCCCAATTCCCAATTCCCAATGCCCCCTGTCTACCGATATGCTAATTATCAAACGTAAGTATATATCTTTAGTATTTTTTGCTCTATTAGGATTGGTATATTTTACTACTATATCTAATCTAGATATAAATCCTTTTTTTAGAAGTCAAATTGCCTTAATGCCAACACAGTTTGCTGTCATCATCTATTTGACATATCTGCGCTGGAGTCGTAAAGAATCACCTGAGTCAAAAAATAGAAGTGTAGGAGTATAGGGGTGTAAAGGTGTAGGGGAATCCCCATTAATATTTAAGAGACCTAACAAGCGTGAAGCTTGGGGCTATATTAGCCTTACACTCTTACACCCGCCCCACAGAGGCTTGCTCATCAACTTAATAAAACTTCATATTTTTGACAACAAGTCGTTGTTGCGAATTTCGCCTACTCTCGAAATAGAGGTGCGGTTTAGCCGTACTTTTAGACTGATTGCACAAGAGCTATAAGTACTCTTATTGGAAAAGGTAAAAGGTAAAGACTTCTTAATTCTTATAATTCCTACCCTTGACAACTGAACTTTTTCCTAGATTTTGCAAGAAGTCTGTAGGCGTTGACGTTTCGTAACAAATTCAAATTTATTCCATGCAACTTGTCCCAAAAACTAATCTTTCCTCAGAATCATCTCCCATAACTGAGAAAATTATCTTAGATGTTGGGGGTATGAAGTGTGGTGGCTGTGTAAAGGCTGTTGAACGACAGCTAATTCAATCTCCGGGAGTGAAGAGTGCTAGTGTAAATCTGGCAACAGAGATTGCTGTTGTAGAGCTAGAAACTGGTGCAGTGGATGCGGATGCATTAGTACAGCAATTGACGTCGGCTGGATTTCCGTCTCAACTCAGGCAACCAAGTGGGAAATTTAGCGATGAAAGCCAAGGCAAGATAGATCCAGCAGAACGACAGCGCCAAGAGATTCAGTCTGCACGTAGACAGTTGATCATTGCTGGATTACTGTTGGTGCTGTCAACTATCGGACACTTGGGCAACATTGGTGGCATTGTGCTACCTATTTTGCATAACATCTGGTTTCACTGTGGATTAGCAACGGTAGCGCTACTCATTCCGGGGCGCTCGATTTTGGTAGATGGCTGGGTGAGTTGGCGACGAAATACACCCAATATGAATACTCTCGTCGGCTTGGGGACGCTAATCGCCTACACAGCTAGTTTGGTGGCTCTGTTGTTTCCTCAGCTTGGTTGGGAATGCTTCTTTGATGAGCCTGTGATGATGTTGGGCTTTATTTTATTGGGAAGAACATTAGAAAAACAAGCAAGAGGCCAAGTTACTGCTGCGTTTAAAAATTTGCTTGATCTCCAGCCCCAGGTAGCAAGATTGATTCCTAAAGGGGTTGTACAGACGAGCGATCGCGCATCTTTACAACCTTCGATGAGCGAGATTATAGAAATTCCTGCGGAACAAGTACGTGTAGGTGAATGGTTACAAGTTCTGCCTGGAGACAAAATTCCAGTTGATGGTGTAGTGATAGATGGTCAAACAACTGTTGATGAGTCAATGCTAACTGGGGAAGCTGTACCAGTGCTAAAGCAAAGACAAGATACAGTCACAGCTGGAACACTCAACCAGTCAGGAGCGATCGCAATTGAAGCAACCCGCACAGGTAGCGATACCACTTTGGCACAAATTGTTGCTTTAGTAGAAGCAGCACAAACTCGAAAAGCACCTGTACAGAAATTAGCAGATACTGTTGCTGGATACTTTACCTACGGTGTATTAGCGACGGCTGTATTGACATTTTTGTTTTGGTACTTTATCGGTACTCATGTTTGGCAAGATGTCACTGTGTACCCTGAGATGGATATGGTGGATATGGCTCATCACTCTAGTGGTATCGCTGTACCCACTTATCACTCTGCGCTATTAGTAAGCTTGAAGTTAGCAATTGCGGTGATGGTGGTTTCTTGTCCTTGTGCTTTGGGACTAGCAACACCTACAGCGCTTTTGATCGGAACTGCGATCGCTGCCGAACGAGGTTTATTAATCAAAGGCGGTGATGTTTTAGAAAAAGTCCACCAGATGGACACTATTGTTTTCGATAAAACAGGTACGCTGACAACTGGTAATCCGACGGTAACGGATTGTGTCGTGCTGGAAGGACAAGGGGGACACGGGGATACGGAGAATACTTTTGATAGATTCTCCGCGTCTCCTCTTCTTGGCGTCACCGCGTCTTCTCCCCATGCCCAATACCTCTTACAACTCGCAGCTGCGGTAGAAAGTGGTACTTGTCATCCTCTGGCGACAGCAATTCGTAACCAAGCACAACAGCAAGAGTTAGCGATTCTACCAGCTACTGACTTTCATACAGAACCGGGACTTGGTGTTTCTGCTGTGGTAGAAGGCAATTTAGTATTGTTGGGAAATTGGGATTGGTTGAGTTGGCATGGAATTGCCGTTGATGAAAATGTAGACAAGCAGGCAGAGACGTTAGCAGAGGATGGTAAAACTGTTGTAGCAGTGGCAATTGCTGGAACAGTCACCGGACTTATTGCTATCCAAGACACCCTCAGACCAGATGCAAAAGCAGCTGTAGACAAACTGCGGCAGATAGGATTGCGAGTTATGCTTCTGAGTGGTGATACAGAAGCCGCTGCGATCGCTATTGCCAACCAATTAGGACTAGAGACTGCTGATGTCATGGCGGGTGTACCTCCAGCCAAAAAAGCAAATGTCATACAATCTCTTCAAAATGGGGACAGTCAAACAACTGCCAATCCAAAATCCGTAGTCGCAATGGTAGGAGATGGTATCAACGATGCTCCGGCTTTGTCTCAAGCAGATATTGGTATTGCCTTACACACAGGTACAGATGTGGCGATCGAAACGGCTGATATTGTCTTAATGCGGAATTGTTTAACTGATGTAGTAGAATCAATTCAACTGAGTCGGGTCACTTTCAACAAAATTCGCCAAAATTTGTTTTGGGCTTTTGCGTATAACACATTGGGAATTCCTTTAGCGGCTGGTGTCCTATTACCCAGTTTCCATTTTGTCCTCAGTCCTGCTAGCGCTGCGGCTTTAATGGCTTTTAGCTCGGTTAGTGTCGTTACCAATTCCCTATTACTACGGCGATTTGCTCATCGCTAATACAAAAATATCAAAACCTCTCCTCGGTGCGGAGAGGTTTACCACAATGGTTAAATAAAGTGGCTTTCATGCATTCCATCGAATTTTTTGTCAGATATTTAGCTTTAATATTTTAAAAGAGTGAATATCCGTTCTGCCTGTCTCAGGTTAAACTAAATCGATAGTCACTATTTACAAAATCTCACAAAATCCTTAACTCTGTTTCCAGAGTGCCAGCAAAGGCCACTGTAGATACTAAAGATACTAAGGGGTAAAACATTATATTGTTTTATTCTTAGTGATTAGTATGAAGTAGCACAGACTCTGGTTGAGAGAATGGCAGAAAACGATTCTAAACAATTCTTAATTAATCAGACTTCAACCGATTATAGTAACGATTTGTCAATGGCAGCAGAAAACCATGAAAGCCATATACTGATTGTGGAAGACGATCAAGGACGTAAAGAATTTACTCTAGAGCGTCCCATTTATTCTATTGGTCGAGATCGAGAATGTGACATCCGTTTAGTTTCACAATTTGTCTCGCGCCGTCACGCCACATTAGTAAGATTACCCAGAAGCGATCGCAGTAGCAGTCATTATTATCGAATTATTGATGGCGACGCTAGAGGCAAGCCCAGTTCTAATGGTCTAATGATTAATGGGCGCAAGCTCTCAGCCTATGACCTTAAAAATGAAGACGAAGTTATTTTTGGTCCTCAAGTACGTGGCATATATTATCTGTTAAAACGTGATACAGTGCTACCTGGTCAAACTGATGCCAGCGAGTATGACATTACACTGATCAACCCCGGTATGACAGAAGACCTAGAAGACTAAAAAGTTTGTTGATCTGTTGTGAATCTAATATGTTCGGGCACATTTGGCTATAAGCTAGCTTTGTACCAAGCTAGCTGTAGCAGATGCCCTTGGTACAAGCATTTGTAATTATCCTGCGAGGCTTTGAATCAGATGCCAATTACGGTTGTCTTCAATTGCCTGCTTAATATACTCAAACACCTGTCGGCAGTGATTGTCTACCTGGAGTGGTAATTCCTGGTTTTTAATCACAATACTCATTCTGGTTTCAGTTTCAGTAGCTGTGCTTTTATCAATCAGTACTTCTACTGTCACCATTTTGGAGTAAGCAACAGTACCGACTATCTCACGTGCCATGATGTAATCCAATGTATAGTACTGTACATCGAGGTTGCAATCTTGTAGCATTTCTACAAGTAACGGCTGGAGATGGTTAATATCAATAGAAAGAATAAACGAACAGGTATAGCGAGCCATAATAGCCCCAAGCGTTGTAACACTCAGTCCATCCTATAATATCGAACCATCTTAAACGCAAGTTATACGATTTTGGATTTTGGATTACTCTATCGAGAAGCCGCACTTCGTGCGTCTATGGATTTTAGATTGGGAATTAGGTTGTGTATCTGGACTAGTGTCAAACAATTTTTAAATTGGATTAAGTAGTTGCTAGTTGTTATCAATCTGCCAAATCCTGTTTTCAGGTGTGATAAAAAACTTTAAAATAGGGCTTGATAGAGGTTAAATCATGAAAGTAGCAGTAAGTGGTGGAACAGGATTTGTCGGTAGTCGGTTGGTAAAACAACTGCACAAAGATGGAAATAGGGTGTTGGTTTTAACTCGTAATATCGCCCACGCCCAAAAAGTTTTTCCCAGCCAAGCTTTTCCTAATGTAGAAATTATGGCTTATACACCGACAGTATCTGGTAGTTGGCAAGAAGCGATCGCCACATGTGATGGTGTAGTTAATTTAACAGGTGAACCTATAGGCGAGGGACGGTGGACACCACAACGAAAACAAGAAATTCTCAATAGCCGTCAACTGACTACTCAAAAAATCGTGGAAGCAATAACTAAAGCTAACCCTAAACCTAGTGTTCTAGTTAACGCTTCTGCTATTGGATATTACGGTACTAGCGAAACCGCGACTTTCGATGAAACAAGCTCATCTGGTAACGATTTTCTCGCCCAAGTTTGTCAAGCTTGGGAAGCAGAAGCAACAAAAGTTACAGAAGCTGGTGTAAGACTCGTAATTCTGCGATTCGGGATTGTTTTAGGTCTGGGTGGAGCTTTGGGTAAAATGATTACACCCTTCAAACTTTTTGCTGGTGGGCCTATTGGTAGCGGGAAACAGTGGTTTTCGTGGATTCACATAGATGACTTAGTCAACTTGATTATCCAAGCTTTAACTAAGTCAGAAATGTCGGGCGTATATAATGCGACTGCTCCTCATCCGATTCGCATGTCAGAATTATCTACAACCATGGGCAAAGTTATGCATCGTCCTTCCTGGTTGCCTGTTCCTAATTTTGCCATAGAAGCACTTTTGGGAGACGGAGCAATAGTAGTTTTAGAAGGGCAAAAAGTCCTTCCCAAACGCACCCTAGAAAGTGGCTTTAATTTTCAATATCCTCATTTGCAACCAGCTCTAGAAACAATTCTTCATTAGTTGGTTGTTGGTTATCAAGCAAGCTTCAATATCTGCGTCTACGATCTACAGCAGAAAGCAGGGAACAGGGTTGAAAGTCTCTTGGTATATGGCTTTATTCTGAAAATTTGTGCTTTATGTACCTGAAATCTGCTGTATCTTGTACCAGGCGATTAAAAGCCACGGCTACACATAAAAAGAGATCAAGGAACCAGTAGCTCATGATGCCAATGATCATCAATGTACGTGTAGCAATGTCTTTCGTGAATACGAAAATCATCAATGTAGAGAGCTTCGATCCAGTCTGCTTTGCAGTAAAAACCTCGCAAGTGCTGCGGAGGTGGAACTCGTTGCTCACTTGGGTATTTGATTTTGAGATTATCTAGAGAAGAGAGTAGCAATTGCTGATTTTGTAGTTTGGAACCTAATGGCTGATACTCCTCATAAAAACGATCAAGAAGCTTGAAGGAATAGGGAGCGCGTAACCAACTTTGTTCAACAAGAGATTGAGGCATAATCTCTAACTCCCCACGAATTCTATACTGTCGTGCCACACAAGGCCACCAGAGTAAAAGCTCATAATTAGGACAATGCTTGAGTTCTTGCCATTTTCCACTTTGTTCGCTGCAATGCAGTTCAAAGAAACGTCCAGAAATTCCATTTAAGTTAATGATGCGTACTCTTGGAGTTCCATCTATTGCTACAGTTGCAAAAGAACATACACTGGCACAAACATCATTGAGATCAAAGGCTTTTTGGCGTGAGCTAATTATCTCTGAAATGGGATTAAGGCTATTGTTGATCATACAGAATAGACTATTTCTATTTTTTCATTTTGCTCCAATCAATAGGAGAAAGTAAGAAAAGCTTCAGATTTAGTCCCGGCAGTTTGCATTATCCTATTCTCAAACAGGTTGAGTCCAGAAATACGTCATGTGTCAACTGCTAGGAATGAATTGCAATACTCCCACAGATATTTGCTTTTCTTTTGAAGGCTTTGCGGCACGGGGAGGAAAAACTGATGATCATCGTGATGGCTGGGGTATTGCTTTCTTTGAGGGTAAAGGGTGTCGAATGTTTATTGATGCCAAACCCTCGATTAATTCTCCCATAGCAGAATTAGTCCGATGCTATCCGATTCATTCCACCCATGTCATAGCCCATATTCGCAAAGCAACTCAAGGTGAAATTGTTCTCGAAAATTGCCATCCCTTTCGTCGGGAACTATGGGGACGATATTGGGTATTTGCTCACAACGGTGATTTACCAGAATTTAATCCTACGGGTATGCAATATTATCAACCTGTAGGTAATACTGACAGTGAAAAAGCTTTTTGCTTGATTTTAGAAGCCATACGTCAAAACTTTCCCGAAGGTAGACCCTCTCTGGAAAAAATATATCCTGTCTTGAAAGATATCACTGATAAAATTTCGGAAAAGGGTACTTTTAATTACTTGTTGTCAGATGGCGAATACTTTTTTACTCACTGTTCTACAAAACTTTGCTATATAGTCAGGCAAGCTCCTTTTGCTGCTGCTCATCTGATTGATCAAGACGTGACAGTAGATTTCAGTGAATTGACAACTCCAAGCGATCGCGTTGCTGTGATTGCTACGACTCCTCTCACCGATAACGAAGTTTGGACACCCATCAAACCAGGAGAATTATTAGTGTTTCAAGATGGTTTACCTTTAAAGTTAAGTTAATCCTCTACTTACACACGACAATTAAAGACTCGTTGACGAGTATCAAAGACTCGCACACAACAATTAAACACTCATCGATGAGTATTAAAGACTCGCGCACGACAATCAAACACTCATCGACGAGTATTAAAGACTCGTTGACGAGTATCAAAGACTCGACGACGAGTATCAAAGACTCGTTGACGAGTATCAAAGACTCGCGCACGACAATTAAACACTCATCGATGAGTATCAAAGATTGTCAGAGCATGTGCTGTTAATAACTTTATATTCTCACTGCGATCGCAAGATGACCGATAATTCCTCCCAGGGTACAAGAAAGCGGAGAGTCCTGGGACTCAATTGAGTTTTCTAAAATCCGATTTATGCATAAAACCTCTGATGACTTGAGATAAGTCAATAAAGGTTTAATATTCATACAAGGAGATGTCTAATGTCTACCCCCCTGCTACTTTGGAAAAGTCAATTCCTTCATGCTACAGATGAGTCTATTCTGATAACTGATGCATTTCATGCTGCTCAGGATGTAATGCAAAAAGCTGGATTGCAGAACGTTAAACTAAGTGAATTCGATGTTTGTGGAAATACATCTGAGAGTACTGCTGCAATCAGCTGTATGCAAATTGGTCATCGATTCCTCGCCACGATTATGGTTGCTGGAAACGATGCTGGTACAGTGATTCAAAATCTCAGCGATCGACTGAATAAGATTAAATGGCTATAATCCCTCCTGCATTGTTGCAGTTCTAAGGCCTCTACCAGGGGTAGTAATTATGAGCCTCAGCATTTTTGTTTTGTAGCGTGCGTTGTGGATGTTAGTCCTAACGCACCAAAAATTAGAGATAGCTAATGCAAGATATCATACTGGTGTGTTAGCCTGCGGCATAAAGCACCCTACCATATTTCTCCGAATTCCCATCTTCACAACTCAAATTTTCAGTTACCCTCAAAATAGTCAGCAAACAAAGGGTAACTATGACAACAAGGCTGGAAAAGCTACGCAACTTTTTAACGAAAGATATCCGAGATTTCTTAAAAAAACCAACAAACACAACAGAAACAGGTGCAGAGGTTTCTAAAGCGAGTCTGGAATTAGCCGTAGCATTAGGATTATTAGGTACTCCCTTAGCACCAGTAGGTGTTGCTGTTGCTGGATTATCCTTTGTCGGACTGACAGCCAAAGCGATCAAGTTTTACCAAGAAAAAACTGGGGAAGCAAGTCTAGAGGAATGCGTCAGTATTGCAGCGCGGCTGGCTTATGTAGAAAGTTTTGAAAGAATATTAAACACGATAGAAGACCAAGATTTATTAGCAAAAATCGGGACAATACATGCAGGTGAAGTTGTTGCAGAAGGATTCATTGAAATTAATGAAGAAGAAGCAAGAAAAGCTATCACCTGCTTTCGGGAAACGAAATTAGCTCAAGAGTTTAACCGCCAGTTGTCATATATTTTGAAAGTAGCAGGACTTAGCCCCAGACAAGCAGAAACTTTTACTCAACGGGTGGCTTGGAATACACAGCGATACATGAACCAAGCCTTGGCGGAAGCAGGAGATACAGTGAAAAACTTAGCGGGACTATTCCGCGATGGCTGGCGCAAAGAACTAGAAAAATATCAAAGTATTGATGATTATTTAAATAAGCAGATTGCTGCAAAACCTAAAGAAAAAGTATTTGCAGAACAATTCACTTTTAAAGATATCTACGTTCCACTACAAGCACAGCCACTGGATACAAATGGTCAAAAGGATAGCAAAAAGCAACCAATTGATTTAGAAACTTGGGCAAAAGACTTACTTCAAAACTCAAATAAACAAGATAAAGTTTTATTTATCCAAGGCGGACCAGGAAGGGGTAAAAGTGTATTTTGTCGGATGTTTGCTGATTTAGTGAGGCGGAATTTATATCCGGTTTGGACACCTATTTTGATTCGTTTGCGGGATATTAGAACCTTTGAAAAGAATTTTGAAAATACAATTTTTCAGGCAGTAGATAGAGATTTTACGAAGAATGATGATGGCTGGTTAACAGATAAAAACATTCGATATTTATTTTTGCTAGATGGTTTTGATGAGTTGTTGATGGAAAAAAGAACCAGCGACGGTTTAGAAGAATTTCTCAAACAAGTTGGAGGGTTTCAGGAAAGTTGCCAGCGTAACCCTGAAAAAGGGCATCGAGTATTAATTACTGGGCGAACTCTGGCATTACAAAGTATTGAAAGAAATATGCCAGACAATCTGGAACGGGTGGAAATCTTGCCAATGGATGAAAAAATCCAAGAGCAGTGGTTTGAAAAATGGACGGCGCAAGTAGGCAAAAATAAAACTGTAGCATTTCAGCAATTTTTGCAAAATCAAAATTGTCCAAACAGAGTCAGAGAATTAGCAAAAGAACCACTATTACTTTATCTTTTAGCAGCAATGCATCGCGATGGTGAACTAACTATAGAAATGTTTGCCGATGCTAACGGTACACAAGCAAAAATTCTGATTTATCAAAAATCTTTAGATTGGGTACTCACAAAACAACGTCCAGAAATTCTCAATCGGGAATTAACAGAACAAGATACAGACGATTTACGGCGTATTCTCACAGAAGCAGGTTTATGTGTGGTGCAATCTGGTGGAGAATGTGCAGCAATCTCCATGATTGAAAAACGGCTTGATGACACAGCGAAAGATTTATTAGAAGAAGCAAGAAAACGTATAGGCGATAATCCTTTGAGAAATGCCTTAGCTGCTTTTTACCTCCAACCAGGTAAACAAACGGGTTCAGTAGAATTTGCCCATAAAAGTTTTAGTGAGTTTTTGTGTGCTGAACGCTTAAAAGAAAGCTTAGAAAATTGGACAGAACCGGGAAGAAAGGGGAGAGGATTTAATATTCAACAAGACCAGATGGATTGGGAAATTTATGATTTGTTGGGTTACGGTGGGCTGAGGCTAGAAATTGTGGAATATTTGATGGGGTTGCTCACAGCGCCTGACCTCACTCCCAACCCCTCTCCGCAAGCAGAGAGGGGAGAGAGATTTCGATTTGTGCAACTATTCCAGCGATTACATGATTTTTATCAACGTTGGTGCGAGGGAGAATTTATTGATGCTTACACAGAAACTTTACCTCAGAGGAAATCACGGCAATTGCACGAGCAAAATATTTCCTTGGGACAGCGTCAGGTAGATGTGTATGCTGGGCTGAATGTGATGATTTTGCTTTTGGAGTTACACCGCTATGCTCAAGAGCAAGAAGATTTGAAGCAACAAATAATTTTTTATCCTTCTGGTAAAGGGGATGAACAAAATCGTCCTACAATTCAATTGCTTCGCATAATCAACTACAGTAACTGCATACAGCTTGGGACTTTTAATAGGGTAGTTGGAGAATTCCTCAGCGGCGCAAACTTTGGCGGCGCAAACTTTGGCGGTGCAGACCTCAGCGGCGCAAACTTTGGCGGCGCAAACTTTGGCGGTGCAGACCTCAGCGGCGCAAACTTCGGCGGTGCAGACCTCCGCCGCGCAGACCTCCGCCGCGCAGACCTCGTCGGTGCAAACCTCAGCGGTGCAAACTTCGGCGGTGCAAACTTCGGCGGTGCAGACCTCCGCCGCGCAAACCTCATCCACACAGACCTCAACTGTGCAAACTTCGGCGGTGCAAACTTCGGTGGTGCAGACCTCAACCGCGCAAACCTCGGCAGTACAAACCTCAGCGGTGCAAACTTCGGTGGTGCAGACCTCAGCGGCGCAAACCTCGGTCGCGCAAACCTCAGCGGCGCAAACCTCAGCCACGCAAACCTCGGTCGCGCAGACCTTGGTGACGCAAACCTCAGCCACGCAAACCTCTACGGTGCAAACCTCTACGGTGCAAACTTCGGTGGCGCAGACCTTGGTGGCGCAAACCTCAGCCACGCAAACCTCAGCGGCGCAAACCTCAGCCACGCAAACCTCAGCCGCGCAAACCTCAATAATGAGGTATTTGTAGATATTCGTTGGGACGAAGGTACAAAGTGGGAAGGTGTACGTGGATTGGAGACAGCTATAAATGTTCCAGAAGCGTTAAAGCAACATTTGGGGCTGGCGTAGCTTCGCGTTAGGGAAGTGGGGTGATGGGAAGATAGAGAGAAAAACCTCAAATTTCGAGTTTTAAGGTTGAAGGTTCTAGTTTAAAACCTCAAATTTCGAGTTCTGAGCCTCAACGTTCTAGTTTAAGTGTTTGTTGGGGATCTAAGCTCTACGATTCTCACAAATCATATAGGATTGCTATATACGCAACTTGCACTTCCACAGGAGTATCTCTGTGCAGCCTGACTTACTAGGCTTGGAAATCACTAAGGGAGAATTAAAACGTTTAACTGGTGTCAAACCAGAACTTTTCCTCCTACCTTCGCTGATGGAAAATCGCAAACAGCGCTTTGCTTTTTTACTCAAAGAAGTCCGGGAAACGTTGCTTTTGATTTTGTTAATTACTGGATTGATTTATGCCTTAATTACTCTGACAAATGGTTCCCAAATTGGCTTAGGAATTATCTTGCTAATTGTCGTAGCGATCGCAGTGGTAATTGGGCGTTGGTTGTGGCGGCGTTTTCGTTATCCCAAAGCATTAATAATCCTTTTAAATGAAGTTGATAAATATCATACAGGGGTGGAAGCGGTAGATAATCTTGACCAGCAAGCCATCTCTGAAAACTTAGAAAATAATAGTCTTGAGCGAGAAACTATTATTGCTGCTCTGCACTTGGTAAGAGAAGATTTAGTTCGTGGTTTGAAAATCGAGCGACTATTAAGGGATAATAAAAAATTGCTGACTGAGCAACAAGAATTATTTGTCAATAATTCAGCTAATCTCCAAGCTTTACAAGTTAGCAGTTCAGCAGGGGAATATGCTCAAATTTTCAATCAAGTATTAGAGATTGACTTAGATGTACAAAGCCAGATAAGAAAATTACAGCAGTCGCATTCTTAATATAAAAATGACCATAAAACCAAAAATAATCGTCCTTGATGATGATCCAACTGGTTCACAAACAGTCCACAGCTGTTTGTTACTCATGCGTTGGGATGTGGAGACTTTACGCCTGGGATTGCAAGACGATGCACCAATTTTCTTTGTCTTAACAAATACTAGAGCCTTACCGCCGGAGTCGGCTGCTTCTGTCACCAAGGAAGTTTGTCAGAATTTGCAAACAGCTTTAGCGAGTGAAGGAATTCAGGATTTTCTTATCGTCAGTCGTTCTGACTCGACTTTACGGGGACACTACCCGATTGAAACCGATGTGATTGCTGAAGAACTCGGCCCTTTCGATGCTCATTTTCTCGTCCCGGCTTTTTTTGAAGGTGGACGGATTACCCGCGACAGCATACATTATCTCATTGTTGATGGTGTTCCTAAACCTGTTCATGAAACAGAGTTTGCCCGTGATTCTGTGTTTGGCTACCATCACAGTTACTTACCCAAATATGTAGAAGAAAAAACACAAGGACGGATTCATGCAGATTCCGTAAAAAGATTTTTACTTGCAGATATTCGTAATGGCAGTTTAGAAGCCTTGATGAGCCTGAGTGGTAATCAGTGCTGTGTTGTCGATGGAGAAACTCAAGCGGATCTAGATCGTTTTGCTCAAGATATTTTAGCAGCAGCAAGTCAAGGCAAACGCTTTTTATTTCGCAGTGCTGCCAGTATTTTAACAGCTTTGGCTGCTTTACCCCCGCAAGCGATCGCACCGGAAAATATGGCTGAGTATGTACGCAATGGCAAACCAGGGGCTGTCATTGTCGGTTCTCATGTCAAAAAGACAACTCAGCAGCTAGAAACACTACTGCAAGCAGAAGGTACATTCGGGGTTGAAGTTGAGGTGGCGCGTTTATTAGATGATGTTGATCAATCTGCCACATTGTTAAGCGAAGTCCTCGAAAAAGTTCACACTGCTCATGCAGGCGGCAAAACACCAGTAGTTTACACCAGTCGCCAAGAACTTACTTTTAAAGACGTGAATACACGCTTACAATTTGGAGCTAAAGTTTCCCGTTTATTGATGGATGTTGTCCAGGGTTTGCCAGCAGATTTAGGATTTTTAATCAGCAAAGGTGGTATAACTTCTAACGATGTCTTGAGTACAGGATTAGCCTTAACTTCTGCCCGGTTACTTGGTCAAATCTTACCCGGTTGTTCAATGGTACGGACTCCATCTGACCATCCGCAGTTTCCAAATTTACCAGTTGTCCTATTTCCAGGGAACGTCGGTGATGCTAATGGCTTGGCAACTGTATATCAAAGGTTGAGTCAAAAGACTAAGTAAGGGGATTGGGGATTGGGGATTGGGGATTGGGGATCGGGGATCGGGGACAAGGGAGAGTGTGGGAAGACAAGGAAGTATGGGAAGTATGGGAAGTGTGAGAAGACAAGGGAGAATCATTTAACTAGTTTCTTCTCAATGCCCAATGAGCATGTTCAAAGACGAATACGCGATTTTGTGATGCCGTTTTTAGGATCAGTTATGGGGACACCTGTGTTTTGAAAATTTGTCAGAGTATCCGCGACACTAGCTGATGGATTCTTCTGCTTAAAAATAGCCCAGGCTCCTGTAACATGGGGAGCTGCCATCGAAGTTCCGTAAAAGTTGCTGTAACCACCACCCGGAACCGAAGAGTAAATTGCTTCTCCTGGAGCCAGAAGAGATAGAAATGAAGCACTATTAGAATAACTCGATACTTCATCAACAGCACCAACAGAACTACCGTCTTTGGTGGAACCGACGCTAATTGCTGATGAGATACAAGCAGGAAAACCCAAACCGTTAGTGCTACCCTCATTTCCAGCAGCAATCACAGTAGCTATACCAACAGAGCGGAGATTATCAATGATTGCCTTGAGGTTTTGACTGGTTGTATCACAGTTACTCGTATACTTACCCCCTCCTAAGCTCATGTTAGCTGCTGCAATTGTGAAGTTGGAGCGGAGGTTATAAACTTGTTCTAGACCTCGTATTTGATCACTCACATAACTCAAGACACAGGGTGCTGGCTTTGGATCGCACTGGCTAGCAGAATTAAACCGAGAGAAGATTTGAATCGCAATAATTTTAGCGTCCTTGGCAACCCCAGAAAAATTAGGCCCTTTACCCGCAGCGATTCCAGCCACATGAGTACCATGATTGCAGTCATCAATAGTAGTGGGGCAATTCACTGCGGAGCCAGTACCTAACTGTTGCAGCGATCCATTTGGGCATAAACTTGTACTTTGATAAGCTGAATCAGTTGTTGAGTAACAGGCTTCTGAAACCACCTTGTCTGCTAAAAAAGGATGGCTAGAGTCTACACCTGTATCTAAAATAGCAACTGTTTGCCCTGCGCCTGTATATCCACTTTCCCAAGCGCTATTAGCTTTAATCACAGCAATACTTTCTGTCAGCGTCGTTGGTACAGCTATGTCTTCCTGAATACTGATGATGTTGGGATCAGATTGAAGAAACGCCAAAGAGCGAGCGTTGAGCTGGGCAGCAAAGTAAGGAATTGTCTTAAATTTGGTGATGGCAGTAGGATTGTAAGCTGAAACTTTAGTCAAGACAACATTTTGGATGCGAGCGATCGCTGTTCTTTGACTTTGAACTAAACTTGTTGCTAGCCTGCCTTCAGGTATAAAATTTGCTTCTAAACCAATGATGACTCTGACAGTGCCATATTTTTTTGCTTTAGAAATAAGCTGATCAAAGTCTGGAGGATTGGTTTGTCCCAAGCTATTAGCAGTAGGGCTGATCTGAGCATGAGCAGGAGTTACCAGCGTTTTCAAGCTTACAAAAACTATAGATAAATATGAAAAACAGGAAAAGTATAATAAACATGAGTGGATTGTTGAACCTAATCTCATTACTTATAATCCTTTTCGGACAAAAAATCCTTTTTAACGAGGAACTTATATTATTGGAATTTGGACAAAAAGTGAACCGCTAGTGCAACTCATAAAATAAAAATTACCATTACAAGCTCTCTTGGTATAGGTGTAGGTTTTTTATCCTTTGCCCAAAAAATACTGGTTTTAGGGTGTGGTAGAGACGCGAAGAACATCGCGTCTGTACTAAGGGTGTATGGGTGTAGGAATTTATGAAACAATGATTATTCCGTTAGTTTTAGAGTCATCATTATTGTTTTATTAAAAACCTACACTTGCCAGCACACCCTTACACCCATATTCAAGTCAGACAAGGGCGAGGATTTGTATCAAGAATTTTGGGAAATGATATAACGGATGAATATTTGCCCCTTTTGTTTTTCCCTTTTCCCTTGGAACCAGAGGTGTTGTGCATGAAACTGTTTTGCAAAGAATTCTGTAGAAATCGCGTTGTACAATTGTTGGAGTCGCGATTTCAGTAGTTTATTTCAAATCCTGCTTTTAAATTCTCTTAAGAATCTGTGCTAGATTCTTATACCGAGCCAGGGTAAACATCTATCATTCATATAAACTTCTAAAGACAGGAATTCGTTCTGTCTCACATCTGTTTAATAATTTACAACTTTCAACAACCCAGTATCAAAGATAAATAATTTAAGATTGTTAATTGCTCAGTTTTTCTCTTTAGGCTAATGCTACATGACTTCTGATTCTGCTATGCCCGATCTCAAGTCACATTCTGCTGTTGATGATGCAGAATCAATCTCCAGCCTTTCTGATATAGAGGTAAAATTTACTGTTTCTGATCAAGATCAAGATCAAGATACTGCTACAGAGACTGATTTTGTTGTTGATGATACGGAGTCCACTTCTATACTTCCAGAAGCGGAGATAAATTCTGTTCTACTGTATTTAAAGTCCAATTCTGTCATTGAACTGGAATCAAATTCTGCTGTCGCTAGTGTAGAGTTTGATACGGTTGGGGATGCAGAATTGAATGTTGACCTCTTGCATAAAGAGTTGCTTAAATCACCTCCAACAGAAAATGGGGTGAAGAAGAATATTCAAATTCAGATGAAAACAGAGGAGGGAAGATTCTTATTAATTTTGCCAACAGAATCGCAACTGTCTGGTTCAGAAAGAAATTGGAATGATATTTGGCAACAATTAAAGGTACGACTTCATGGTAGCGATCGCTTGACCGCACCGAATACTCCTGTGCATTTAGTAGCAAGCGATCGCCTTTTAGATGCAAGACAACTGCAACAACTCGCCGAAACTTTGGGGAATGTGCAAATGCAACTGAAATCGGTTGCTACCAGTCGTCGCCAAACTGCGATCGCAGCAGCTACTGCTGGTTACTCTGTTGAACAAATACAACGAGAAAATATCCTTGCCTCTAATTCTAAAGTCAGCAACAAACCCTCAAAAGATGCTCTTTATCTAGAGATGACGGTGCGGTCTGGTGTAGAAATTCGCCACCCTGGAAGTGTCATTATCTTAGGAGATGTAAATCCAGGTGGTATCGTAGTTGCAGATGGTGATATTCTCGTGTGGGGTCGTCTCCGAGGAGTTGCTCATGCTGGTGCTGGGGGTAATCGTGAGTGTCTGATTATGGCCTTGCAAATGGAACCAACCCAATTGCGGATCGCAGATGCTGTTGCTAGAGCACCAGAAAAATTACCGTTGCAATTTTATCCCGAAGTGGCATACGTAACACCACAAGGAATTCGTATCGGTAGGGCTAGTGATTTTTCTAAGACCCTATTTAATCGGATAAACCAAGAGCGATAAAGCTCTATTGTTATATATTTACAGAAACATCATCGAGCGCGTTTTTGTCATGACTCGCATTATTGTGATTAGCTCCGGTAAAGGAGGCGTGGGTAAAACCACTTGTACAGCCAATTTAGGCATGGCCTTAGCAAAAATAGGGCGTCAAGTAGCATTAGTTGATGCAGATTTTGGCCTGAGAAATCTAGATTTGTTGCTAGGACTAGAAAATCGCATCGTTTACACGGCGGTAGAAGTTTTAGCTAGGGAATGTCGCCTTGAACAAGCATTAGTAAAAGACAAGCGTCAACCAAACTTAGTCTTGTTACCTGCGGCCCAGAATCGTACAAAAGACGCAGTCACTCCTGACCAAATGAAGTTACTAGTGAATGCACTAGCACAAAAGTATCAATATGTAATTATTGATAGTCCCGCAGGTATTGAAATGGGGTTTAAAAATGCGATCGCCCCAGCCAAAGAAGCATTAATTGTTACCACACCGGAAATAGCTTCCGTCCGAGATGCCGATCGCGTCGTTGGCTTATTAGAAGCACAAGGTGTCAAACGTATTCATTTAATAATTAACCGGATCAAACCCGCAATGGTACGGGCTAATGATATGATGTCTGTGCAGGATGTTCAGGAACTTCTGGCAATTCCTCTGATTGGGGTAATCCCGGATGATGAGCGCGTTATAGTCTCTACCAATCGCGGCGAACCTTTAGTATTAGCAGAAACTCCCTCTTTAGCGGCTACCGCTTTTGATAACATTGCTCGCAGATTGGAAGGTGAAACCATCGAATTTCTTGAACTCGACTCGCCCAATGACAGCATCTTCTCTCGTCTCAGAAGATTGTTGTGGACAAAAATAATTTGATGTTTTCTCCATCTGTCCATACCTAGCAGCAATGATCATTGAACTTTTAGAACGATTATTTACTCGTAATTCTGACGTTAACAGTCGCAATCAAGTTAAGCGTCGTCTCCAACTAGTAATTGCTCACGATCGCGCTGATTTAAGCCCCCAAATGATCGAAAAAATGCGACAAGAAATTTTGGATATTGTTTGTCGCTATGTCGAAATTGAAACTGAGGGTTTAGAGTTTTCTTTAGAAAGCAATCAGCGAACAAGTGCTTTAATCGCCAATGTCCCTATACGTCGGGTTAAAGAATCTGATTCTACAGAAAATAATGACAATAAAGAAAATAAAGAAAAGAATGAATTGGAAAGTAGTGAAATTACATAGTTATTCGCATTTTTATTAAGTAGTCGATACAAAAGATATTAGTTAAATTCAAGGTGTGCTACGGCATTCCTAAATTTCTTGTGAACAACAAGATCCCCAACTTTTTGTAGACACAGAAGTTGGGGATCTTGAGCCTCTATTTTTACAACTCATTTATGATTGCTATATAGCCAAGCCATAACACATCCTAAATTATTTGTTATGCTGCGAATTTGCATGTAGTTTCTCCTCCTAAAACTCAGGTTCTTCGCAAATTTAGTCCCAATGTTTGGATAATAACGACCCTCTTCGACCATCTTGAGCTGATAGCCCGACATTAATCTGGCTGCATTTCGGTGTAGTGCGGTTGTTATACAGCGATCGCCAAAACTCATCCGATCATCCCATTATTACCTTCTTGAGCAGACAGCACCTTACGGTAAACAATCTTGTCAGCACCATCTGTATAGAAGTCACGAATCCTCGCTTCCTCCTCATAACCGCACTTATGGTAAAACGCTCGCGTGCGATCAAAGTCCGGCGTACCCGACGTTTCCACTAGTAGTACACGCCCACTGCGCGCCGTCAATGTTTGTTCAACATAACGTAGCAGTTTTGTGCCGTGTCCCTGTCCTTGGCAATCGGGGTGGATCGCGAGCAATTGTAGGTTCCAAGTCCTGTCAGTCATCTGCTCCATTTCGCAGTAAGCGACCCCTACCACCCCGTTATCATCGTCGGTGAGCCAGAAGCGCCCGGCTTTGCCGTCTCGTAGAGAATCGTTGTCGTCGTTAGTGCTGAAGTAATCAGACAGCAACTTGCCAAGTTCTTCAAGTTGCTCCGACTCAAACAGTCCGGTTGCGTCAGCCAGGGCAATCAGTGCGATCGTGTCATCAGGCGTAGTCAGTCGAATCATCACAAACTCCGTGTGGGTGTAAAGCAGATCAACCAGCAAAGGAGACGGCATAACAACTGTTGTCATTTTATTACATAACAACTGTTGTGATATAATGTCAAGGAATTTGTTTTATGTTGCTGTAAACCCAGAAGAGCTATGAGTTATGATGATCGCCGGATTAAAGTTGCTCAAGCAGCGTGGCGGGTGATTGTCCGTGAAGGATTGGATCGCACCAGTATGCGGGCGATCGCGCAAGAACTTGGCTCTTCGACCGGAGTTGTTACCCATTACTTTCGAGATAAAGAAGAACTCATCCTATTTGCCCTGAAGCAAGTGTTTGAAAACACCCTAGTGAACATGAAAACCTGTGCCGAAGGACGGCAAGGAATTGACAGACTAACGCAGATGATTTTTGTGGCTCTACCTCTAGAGGATATTGACAGAGCCGATTGGAAGGTGTGGGTAGCATTTTTGGGCTATTCTATCGGGCGCGAACACCTTGTTCAGGAACACCGAAAACGCTATGACTTCTTACGGCAGATGATTTGTCAAGAGCTAGCTGACTTACAAACAGCCAAGCTGATTCGATCTGATCTTGATGTAATCCTAGAAGCCAATGCGCTCATCGCCCTAGTGGATGGCATTGGCACTGGCGTTGTCATTTGTCCTGAGGAATTCTCGGCAGAGCAACAACGATACCTCGTGCAGCGACATATCAATGCTTTACTAGCACCATCTTGAATACACCGTCAAGGTCAAAAACTATTACGTCACAAGTAAGATTCATGGAGCTGATACGGTCTAAGTTTTAAGTACTTGAATTTGCTTAAGTAATGTATAAAAAGGTTGCCAATTGTCTTCTTGAGTAATTGGTTCCCAAATAGATTCTATAACTGGTCTTAAAATAACAGTTTGAGGATTATAACAAACTAGAGTTTGAGTTACTTTCTCTATCTCTTCTGGTGTCAAATTTGTTAAAATCCTGTGATATATTCCCGACCAATTTAAAAATAATTCGGATCTGCCTAAAGATTGCCCAATTTCTGAATCACTGAGAATAACACTTGCATCATCTCTCCATTTGCTAGAAAAGTAAGTAGCCATATCTGCAAAAAAGTGATGATAACTCACTGGATAATGCTTTAAAAAATTAATAGTTGCTTTTAAAAGTTCTTCAGCTTCTGGATCAGACAATTTTTCAAAACCTAATTTCTTTAGCATTAAACAACGATATTCAGCTAAATAATAATCATCAAATTGTGCTAAACCAGCTTCCATATCAGTTTGCGGAATCACAGCTTTTAATGCTTCTTGGAGTGCTTCCAGATTCCACTTACAAATTTCTGGTTGATTGATGTAACAATAGCGTTTGTAATAGTCAAAATATGCCGCAGTGAAAAACGGATCATAATTAGGAATAAAACCATAGGGACCGTAATCAAAACTCTCCCCTGTAATTGACATATTGTCAGTATTGAGAACCGCATGACAGAAACCAGCCGCCATCCACTGTGCTACTAATTCTGCTGTCCGTTTGACTAATTCTGCATAAAATAAAGCATACTTATCTTGTTGGTCATCTAAATGTCGATAGTATTCTTTAATTACATGATCTAATAGCTTTTTGCTTAAATCTGGACGGCGGAAATAGTGTAGCCGTTCAAAAGTACCAAAGCGAATATGTGATTTACTCATCCGCACCATTACGGAAGAACGAGTAGGAGAAGGTTCATCACCCCGCCACAGTGATAAACCTGTTTCAATCATGCTGAGACATCGGGAAGTACGTACACCCATTCTATGTAACATTTCCGCAGCCAAAACTTCACGAACGCCTCCCTTTAATGTCAGCATCCCGTCGCCACCACGAGCATAGGGCGTTCTACCGGAACCTTTTGTACCGAAGTCGTAAAGTTCACCATCAATACCACGTACTTGTCCATAGAGAAAACCTCTTCCATCACCTAGTTGGGGGTTATATTCACCAAATTGATAACCGTGGTATCGCAGCGCTAATAAAGGTTTATGTTCTTCAAATTTGCCAAAAGCGGTGATAAAATCTTCGTCTGTCACTGCTTGAGGATTTAGTCCCAGCTTTGGTAACAACGCATCATTACGCCAGCGCAGAATGTGTTGAGGAAATTCCGCAGCAGCAACTTCATCGTAATATTCATCGCCTAAAGATTCCAAGGCGGGTTCGTAATTAAGACCAAAAAAAGGATTTTGAGAATTAGTGTCGTCGGAAGTTTCAGCCAGAGTCATTATGAGTACAACTTAGTTCACCTTCTCTTAATCATAGTCGGAGATGAGAGGGAGGGACAGGGGAAGAGGGACAAGGGGGACAAGGAGGACAAGGGAGAATAACTAATAACAAATAACTAATGACAAATGACACTACCTAGCTTGCCAATCGGGATTAATTAAGCTTGTTAAAATATGATCTTGCCATTGTCCATTAATTAATAGGTAATTGCGGGCATATCCCTCTACGACAAAACCTAATCTTTTCAACAAATTACCACTACGCTGATTATGAGGCATGTAGTTTGCCATGATCCGATGCATATTTAGTTCTTTAAATATGTATGCGATCGCAGCTTGCAAACCTTCTGTCATATAACCTTTACCTTGTTCAGCTTCTGCAAGACCGTAGCCAACATTACAGTATTGTGCAACTCCTCGGACAAAGTTACTAAAATTTATAGTTCCAATAATTTTTTTGGGATTTTCTTTGACAAACATAAATAATCGTAAAGAAAAATCATTGGCAAGCTCATGTAAATTTATTTCTAGTTGCAATTGCCAATATTCTTCTGTGAAAAAACTATTACCCCAAAGAGGATAAAAAGGAGTAAAAAAGGCTTTATTTTCAGTAAAATACTGAATAATTTCAGGTATATCCTCTTGGGTAGCCATTCGTAATAACAGGCGTTCAGTGACAATTATTGGTGGTTCAAGTTTCATATATTAATTTGCTGTGAATGTGATTAACTTGAATAACATTTTTTTGTATCTAAAACTTCTTTCATCCCAACCGCATTTGGTTTAAAACCTTTATTGAATAATGTCAATTTGTTGTAACAAGCATTTGTCAAAATCGCATTCTTGAAATTAGCTCCTCGTAAATCCGCACCACGCAAATCTACACTAGTTAAATTTGTGCCTTGAAAATTGGCTTCTCTTAAATCTAAGCCTTGGAGTTTAGCTCCTGTAATAGATGCTCCAAAAAGTAATGGTAATTGTTTTTTGGATGAGTTTTTCAGTAAATTGATATCAGATAAGAACATCACCACATAACGCCGACGTTCTGGATCTAATTGTTGTAATGTAGCCTGAGTCATAGCTCGAATCATTGCTGACTTTTCTGGCTTGGCTTGAGATTTTTCGGTTAAAATAATGTTTCCTATTGTTTTGATGTAATCAGATAAAATAACGTGACGTTGGTAATCGACTGTCGATTCAGCATTAATATAAAATTCTTTAAACTGGGATGTTTGTTGATTTAAGGTATTGCTGAGATTGCCAATAATCAATAAAAGTCCTAGTACTAATATAATTAGCGTAGTTACGATTGTCCCAAATGCCTCTTTGGGAATATTGATATTACTAATGCTAAATTTTAATGTTTCGACAGTTCTATCAATATAAGTACTTAAGGTAGAAGATGTGGCGGCAGAAACTTCATTTACTTTAACAATTTTATTAGCTTCTTTACTCATGGACTTAGGTAGTAAAAACGAAAAAGTGTGACGCAGTTTACAAAACAGTCGTTAAGAATTGCTCTTCTTGCTAATTTAGCAGTGAATATGAAAAAAGCAACTTCAGAGTTCAAGAATTCGATAATTTTAAATTGCTTATATTTTGAAATAGTAATTTACTAAATAAAATATGGAAATTTACGATTTTTATTATTTCTTTATAAATAAAGTTCTCATACCATTGTGAATGAGATTGCTTAGTAGTCAAGAGCCATACTAGATTTATTGTTAAAATTCTCATGTGATTCAAGCAAATTCTTGATAACCTGATTTCTGAGCCAAAATCACAGGTGCGATAGAAAATTAATCAACAAGGTAGGCAAAGCCGTGGGAATACGCTACGATTGGCAACAAGCAGAAATCAGAGCAATTTACGATACACCATTTTTAGAGCTGATATACCAAGCAGCGACTGTGCATCGTCAATATCACAACCCCAAACAAATCCAAGTTTGTAAGCTCATTTCTATTAAAACAGGAGCTTGTCCTGAAGACTGTAGTTATTGCGCCCAATCTTCTCGCTACAAAACAGAAGTTAAACCACAAGCACTCTTAGACAAACAAACAGTAGTTAACATCGCCCAAGAAGCAAAAAATAGTGGTGTCAGTCGCGTTTGTATGGGGGCGGCTTGGCGAGAAGTACGGGATAATTCCCAATTTGACCAAGTTTTAGATATGGTCAAAGAAGTTACAGCATTAGGATTAGAAGTATGCTGCACTTTGGGAATGCTGACAGAAAACCAAGCCAAGCAATTAGAAGCAGCAGGACTTTACGCTTATAACCACAACCTAGATACATCGCCAGAATACTATAGCACTATTATTACTACCAGGACTTATAGCGATCGCCTAAACACAATTAACAATGTCCGCCAAACCAACGTCACCGTCTGCTCCGGTGGTATTCTTGGTTTGGGCGAAAATGTCGAAGACCGCGTTTCAATGCTGCACACTCTGGCTAATTTGCATCCTCATCCAGAGTCTGTACCAATTAATATTCTTTCCAAAGTCCAAGGTACACCCTTAGAAAATCAACCAGATGTTCCCATCTGGGATGTCGTGCGGATGATCGCCACTGCACGTCTGATTATGCCAGCTTCTGATGTGCGTTTAAGTGCAGGTAGGGCAAAACTTTCTCAAGTTGAACAGGCTTTATGCTTCTTAGCAGGGGCCAATTCTATATTTTCCAGTGATAACGGTCATATGTTGACCGTTACCACCCCTTGTCCTGGCTATGATGCAGACCAAGAAATGCTAAATTTGCTTGGTTTGGAAATGCGTCCGTCGTTTGTTGCTAAGGAGAAGGCGACAACAGAAGTTGTGGTTGGATAGTAGAGAATAGGACGCGGGGATGTGCGGACGCGGGGACGCGGGGACGCGGGGATGTGCGGACGCGGGGACGCGGGGACGCGGGGACGCGGGGATGTGCGGACGCGGGGACGCGGGGACGTGGGGAGATATCTTGATAATTTCTCCGCGTTTCCCCTTCACCGTGTCACCACGTCTTCTAGTCTGCTTTATTCATTAAAGAATCTTGGCGGCACGCAGACCAAACAGTAAACCGACTGCAATGCCAAAAAAGATTGCCAAGAAGACGATATAAGAAACTACGGCTAACATTTACGTTTCTCCACAATTATTTACTCTTAAATCTATTGAATCATTTGTTAGCTTACTTGAGTCTGTGGCTGTGGCATTATGTAAACCAATTTCTAGTTTTATCCTCTCCTCTTCTTCCTCTGCGCTCTCTGCGACTCTGCGGTTTTATTATCACATTGTGAATGTATCGCCTTGCATTGTTAAGAATCAGGTTATACCATTTCCATATGAAGACGCATAGAAATAACCCCACCGCCTGCGGCACCTCCCCAAGGCATCGGGGAAGTTAGGAGGAGTAAAAATAATGTGCAGCTTTACAGAGAGTTGGTATTAGCATGATGTAGCCGCATGGTGTTCGTGCAACTTAACTGAGATATTTACCGAAATGTCGAACTCATGTAGTGTAGATATACATAACTTTAACCGTGTGATTTCGTAGGTGAAATTTTTAAGAAGTTTACAATCAAGCTAAATATTTTTTGTCTAAATACTCAATTTCAGTTATTCATCGTCACTGCCGGAGGTTATGTTGAGAAAGCTTTCAAAATTAAAATATTTGTTGATCTTTGGAATATCCATCTGCTTGATGCTATTTACTAGAATGACATTGGCACAAGCTTTTTACCCATCTAATGTCCTGCAAGCACAAGTGCAGATTGCAGGTGAAGGCATTAATGGCACACTCTTTTTGACACAGCGAGAAAATGAGGCGGTACGGATTCGTGGTGAGATTCAAGGTAACCCGACCAAACTGACTCCCGGTCTACATGGACTCCACATTCATTCTGTGGGTGTGTGTGAATCTGATGCGAATCCTCCTTATAGTACCAGTGGTGGACATTTTGACCCTGGCCCTTTTGCTTCGGAAACCCCTGTAGAAGCAAACCATCCCTATCATCTAGGTGATTTGCCGAATTTGGAAGTAGATGAACAGGGACAGGCAAAATACTATGCGATAACCAGTCGAATTACCCTCAGTGAAGGCCCTGTCAGTGTGTTTGACGGTAATGGTAGCGCCATCATCATTCACCTGTTACCAGATCAACAAAAAGCTGGCGGTGCAGCGGCAGATGCAGGTGGAGGACGTATAGCCTGTGGAGTTATATTATGATCGCCATCCAACAGTGAAGCTAGTACAGCATTGCGGTAGAATATCCGACACGGGCTTGCAAAGGGGTTAGTAATGGCTTCCGTAATTAAAGTAAATCTACCGCAGCAGTCTTATGAGATTGCGATCGCACCAAGTAGCCTAGATCAATTAGGCGAATATATTGCTAATTTACAGTTAGGTAAGAAAGTTTTGCTAGTTTCTAACCCGACTGTTTTTCACTTTTATGGAGAAAGAGCGATCGCATCACTTCAGGCTGCCAATTTTGAAGTTGCAAGCCATATTTTACCTGATGGCGAAAATTACAAAACCTTGGCATCGGTAGAAAAATTATACAATACAGCACTGGAAAATCGCTTAGAACGCTCCGCCACGATGGTAGCTTTGGGAGGCGGTGTCATTGGCGATATGACGGGTTTTGCGGCGGCAACTTGGTTACGCGGCATTAATTTTATACAAGTACCTACAACCCTTTTGGCGATGGTAGATGCAGCCATTGGTGGGAAAACAGGCGTCAACCATCCCCAAGGTAAAAACTTAATTGGCGCATTCCATCAACCACGATTAGTATTACTTGACCCCGATGTATTGAAAACCCTACCTGCACGGGAATTCGGTGCAGGGATGGCAGAAGTGATCAAGTATGGTGTAATTTGGGATGCCCAGTTATTTGCTGAATTGGAAGCAAGTCTGCGCTTGGATGAAATGGGATATATTCAGCCAGAATTAATAGACAGCATATTAACTCGCTCCTGTCAAGCTAAAGCTGATGTTGTCAGCAAAGATGAGAAAGAAGCTGGATTACGGGCGATACTCAACTACGGACATACCATCGGTCATGCAGTGGAAAGCTTGACAGGTTATACACAAATACTGCATGGGGAAGGTGTTGCGATCGGTATGGTAGCAGCAGGACAGATTGCTGTAGAACTAGGAATGTGGACTCAGGCTGAAGCAAAACGCCAAGATGCTTTAATAGAAAAAGCAGGTTTACCAACTAAATTACCGTCTGGCTTGGATATTGAAGCAATTATTGAAGCATTGCAGATTGATAAAAAGGTGAAAGCGGGTAAAGTCCGGTTTGTATTACCAACCCAAATTGGTGCAGTGACGGTGACAGATCAAGTCCCAGCAGATATAATTCGACAGGTGTTACAGAATATGTAATTTACGAAATAGGGGTGTAGGAGAATAGATTGGGTACCAACAATTTATTCATCCCGCAACAAGACATACAAATTCTTCTGATTCCCACGCATCAGGCGAAAATTTTCATCTAAATAGGTAATATCTGTCCAACCGCTAAATGAAAGTTGTGATTCAACAGGAGATTCATCATCTACTGCTAGAGCTTCTCGAAAGGCGGAATCACTTAAATCGTTATTTGCACTTTTGACGGATGTTTCTAGGAAATCTATATTAAGACGCCGGGAGTTTTCTATTGTATAGCGTCCTCTGACAACAGTAACTGCTCTAAAACCAGAACTTGCTGTACACTCAATCAAGTTATTATATTGCTGATCAATTAGGTAAATTTCTTGAAAAATACCAGTAACGCTAACATTTACATTTGGTAGCTTTCCAAAAGAAAGACGTTGCAGAGTCGTTTCTCGTTCTAAACCAAATGTACTGTATAACAGCTGCCACCGCCCTTGTAGCAATTCCATCTGCTTTGTAGGTTGGCTATTGGGATTGAAAGCCTCAATTTTTTCTGCTAAACTCTCGATTTCCTGCTTAACTGCTGGGGTGCAGTTAAATCCCATATCAGCAGAATCTGCGATCGCAATCAGTTTTTGTTTGAGATTTATTAGTTCATTATTCATCAATCACCAGTCTTTGCCCATGAATAATCTAACAATCCCAAAATCAAAAGCGGGGATCGCTATCTGTAAATTTTTCCGGATGCATTCATTAGTCAGACGGATAAAGAAATGGTAGATGCACCCGAGTTTGTAGCCTTCAGCCTCTGGCTGGGGGCTTTATTATAGCACGTTTCAATATATTAAAACTTCTGCCTTCGTAGGGATTGAAAATATTTGCTCTTCGTTAATTTTTCCCGGATGCTGTTGTTAGCACCATGGATATAGAAGTGGTAGATGCACCTTAATTGCTGCCCTCAGTCCTGCACTGAGGCTTTTTTATAAAAGTTTCTAGCTTTAAATAAAAATCAATTGCTAATTTATTAGCGTAGAAGTTCTGGTAGTAAAGTTGGAGCTGTAAAAAATAAATAACCAATCAGGGTAAATAATAGAGTAGTTAAAACAGTAAATATGTAGCCAATACACATCAGTAAACCATCGGATTCTATTGTTGCTACTGCTAATAGTAAAATACCTACAGTTGGGATAGGGTTTGTAAGAGGAATAGGTGATATTAGCAACACTGCTAACCAAGAAATACAAAACCCATTAAATCGCCAAACATAAGGATGAGCAGCTATTTTTGACAAGCGAGGGCGAGCAATTTTTTCTAGAATTCTGGTAATGCGTCGCAAATTTTGCAATAGGATATTGGCAAAAGCGCGAGGAAATTTATATGTAGCTATTTTTCGAGGTAGCCAAGGCGATCGCCTACCCAAAACCATTTGTATTGACAGTATCAAGCAAGCGCCACCAAATGGCCCTGTTAATCCTGGCGGCATTGGAAACAAAAAGGGTAAAACTAACAATGCAATCACCAAATTAAAACCTCGTTCCGAAGTTTCTGCCAGGATATCTCCAAGTGACAACGGCTTTTCAGCTAACCGTTGTAACAATAACTTGATATCTTGAGAAAATTTTAGATGCATCTGTTCTGAGGCGATGTGAGTCTTCACAATACCGAGTCTTACTAAGTTAAATAAATTAAATTAGAGATCAATACAAATATTTTTACATTAATTCCGAAAATAGCAGATTGGTATCTGTCAAGAGTTAGTTATTGGTTGTTAGTGTAAACCTATCGAGATAGTCCCAATAAAAAAATTTCACCGCCAAGTATGAAAATAGGGCTGCTCCTGCACCCCTACACCCGAGCAATATAAATTCCTAAACAATCTCAAACTCTATCTGCTGGCTCTGCAAAAAATCATGAGTGAAATGATCAACTACATTCGTATCACTCAATTCTAAATTATAAAAATCTACGCTATCATGCTCAAAATATGGGCCTGCGTGCCAAGTTCCTATGTCTAATTTGATAAAACAATTTCCGGGAACACGGAACGCAGAAATATTTTCTAAATCTGGTTGTTTCACTTCATTATTAGGAGGGCAAACTGCAATTAACCAGTCCTTACCTTCTAATGAACCGAGACATTGAGTGCATTGAACGTGGCGAGTAATTTTGTGAAATTTCCGTCCGCGACGTTCCAAATGCATAATATAAAAACGGGGTGTACCTTTATCTAGTTTTAATTGAGCATCTTCTGTATCAAAGGTTTTACCGTCTTTACTAGGAAAAATCACCTGTCCATAACAGGCAAAGTTTTCTGGTGTCAGTAATTGAGCTTCTAATTGTTTGACTGTTTTTGCTGTATGCATATTTATGATTATGTATATGAATTAATCTTGAGGGCGATCGCCATTTATAACTCTGCTCTTTTTCTGATGTTAAAACAAGTTAATTTCACTTGTTTTGATACATGTATTTTACTGAATGTCAAGTCTTTTTGCCTACAATTTTCATGTTAAATTCATTACATTAGACTATAAAAGGTTTTTTGGGTTATGATTTACAACTGAGTTATAAAAATAACTAATAATTTTAATTGCGAAGCTCTGTGTTCATGGGATTTACATCTGTTGAGTTTGCTTGATAATATTTGCTCTGTGTTTAAAATCAAACCTACGATAGATGTTTTAGTATTAATACTCAAATAAAAGTTTTTTGGTAGCATTTTTGTGGTTCTATACCTTGAGATTGACGCTTCTAGTACCACATTTGCTAGTAGAATCGAGTTATTAAGTTTTATTGCTAGTGTTAAGCAATTTAAACTGCTGAACACTTAGTTATTTATTTTCCGAAGCTTCTACTGAAGCTTTAAACTGGAAAACTGTAAAGAGAGGATTTCACAAAATGGCATTTACACAGCCCCCCCTTCCTTTTGCATTTGATGCTTTAGAACCATACGGTATGAAAGCTGAAACTTTCGAGTACCACTATGGCAAGCATCACAAAGCTTATGTAGACAACTTGAACAAACTTACAGAGGGAACAGAGCTTGCTGATAAGCCATTGGAAGAAGTGATCCAAATTGCTTTTAAAGATTCCTCTAAGACAGGTATTTTTAACAATGCTGCCCAAGTTTGGAATCACACTTTCTTCTGGAACTGTCTGAAGCCAGCAGGTGGCGGCACACCTACAGGTGATTTGGCTACCAAAATTGAAAAAGATTTTGGCAGCTTTGATAAATTCAAAGATGAGTTTTCTAATGCTGCTGCAACTCAGTTTGGTAGCGGTTGGGCTTGGTTAATTGATGATGGTGGCACCTTGAAGGTAATAAAGACACCCAATGCTGAGAACCCTGTTGCTCATGGTAAGAAGGCACTTCTAACCTTAGATGTTTGGGAACACGCCTACTACATCGATTTCCGCAATGCTCGTCCAGCATTTATTAAGAACTTCTTGGATCAGTTGGTAAACTGGGATTTTGTCGCTGAAAGATATGCTGCGGCTTAAATCAGTGAACAGTTATCAAAAACTGATAACTGGTTATTCACCAAAATTTCAATTGATTCACTAAAACTTAAGACAGTCACGATGCCAGTCGTGACTGTTTTTGATTCATCATTGTATTAAAGCAACTTATATATTCAACAATTTGAGAAATAAAAAACATGGATAGCAAAGACTTAGCCCAATACATGGAAGCAACTGACAGCATCGCCAAACCTTGGTTGATGGTACAACTACGATTGATGAAATTGGAAGAGCTGCGTGAAGTAGATTTAAGCAAAGCAAACCTCTCAGGAGTAAATCTCTCTGGAGCAAACCTATATGATGCAGATTTAGAGGGAGCTAATTTGCAAGGAGCAAATCTTTCTGGAGCAAATCTACAGAAAGCAGATTTACAAAAAACAAATCTCACAACAGCGAACATAGAAGGAGCAAACTTGCTAGGGGCTGATTTAGAAGGTGCTTTCTTACCCCAAGGAATCGCGACTCAATATCAATATCAGTATCATTAAATCAACGCTGACTACATAAGTATTTAAGCCAGGGAGTGATCCCTGGCTTATTTTGTATTAAATTACTGACAGAAAAAAGTTATTAAAGTTAAAAAATGATGAATATGAAGTTATTTTTGATCGTATTATTTGCTCGAAAGTCACTACTGGAATGACTTTTATTCAAAATAAGACTAATCTATGGCAAATTAGTATTATAATACACGGTAAACCCATGTGTTTATCGTAATTTTATAAAAATTTTTAAACAAATATGAAACAAATCAAACTAATGAATAATGCTGGTAAATTCACTGCCACTTTATTTTTAATTACAATTCTTTTGACACCTTTTGTAATTGTCAATGCAGGAGAACGTGGTGTATTAATGAAATTTGGCAAAGTACAAGAAATAGTATTAGGTGAAGGGATACATGTCATTATACCAATCGTCAATACGGTCAAAAAAATCAGTGTCAGAGTTCAAAAACAGCAAATAGCAGCGGAAGCTTATTCTAAAGATTTGCAGGATGTTTTTACAGAGGTAGCACTTAACTGGCACATTTTGCCAGAAGAAGTAAATTTAATTTTTCAAGATATTGGCGTTGAAAAAGAAGTGATTGAGAAAATCATTAATCCAGCAGTAGAAGAAGTTTTAAAAGCTGTTATAGCAAAGTACACAGCAGAAGAAGTAGTCACTAAGCGAGGAGAAGTTAAATTAGAAGTAGATGAAGCGCTGACAAAAAGATTGCATGATTATTATATTGCCGTAGATGATATTTCACTAGTTCATGTCAATTTTTCAGACAAATTTAGTGAAGCAGTAGAGGCAAAACAAATTGCAGAAC
This sequence comes from Fischerella sp. CENA71, assembly GCA_024239075.1. Classification (GTDB taxonomy): domain Bacteria; phylum Cyanobacteriota; class Cyanobacteriia; order Cyanobacteriales; family Nostocaceae; genus Pelatocladus. The sequence goes on from JANBVI010000004.1 coordinate 248,869, forward strand.
AGGAGGCAAAACGAGCAGAATTTATTGCACTCAAGGCAGTAAAACAAGCAGAGGCTAAAGTGAATTTAGCCAAAGGAGAAGCTGAAGTCAATAGATTATTACATCAGAGTTTGACTTCGGAAATCTTAGAAAGACAAGCAATAGAAAAATGGAATGGAAAATTACCTTTGATTGTGGGTAGGGATGTACCGAAATTTTTTAATATCAGCGAACTCTGGAAATTATCTGAAAAATAAAACAAGAAACCCGACTTATTTAATAAGTCGAGGTTGTGTATCTGAAATTTGCTAGTCGAGGTTGTATATCTGAAATTTGCTAGCTATTAGAGACAAGATTTGGTGTATCAAGAATTTTAAATTGAATTAATAATAGAATTAGCAAGGTATACACGGTTGAAGAAACTAAACCTGTTAATAATTCTTTCTTCAGGTTGCGTTCTTGGGGTTGTTTTTGGAAAACATCTATTGCACCTGCTTGCATCAAGATAATACCAATAATATTAGATAGCCAATAGCCGATAATGGCACAAGGCATAAATAATTTAGGAGCGAAAAGACTACAAATATATCCTAAAAAATAAGCAATTGGTAAGTTAAAAACTAGATCGTTCCACCAACACAAGGGTGAAAGTAAATATCCAATGACTAAAAAAAATCCACCTCTGATTTTTTGGAAAACAGTTTTAGGCAAGTTAACTGTCTGTATTTGTGATGACAGTTCTTTGTCGGCTTTCTCAAGATTTAGCATAAAATACAGTAACTTTATCAGTCTACAGTATTTTATGCTGAAAAATAAAAAAAGTCTAGACTCAAACAAGACTTTGAGTCTAGCAAAGGCAATAATTTTGTGATCTTCAGATGTTTTATTTAGGCTTTAATGTATTACCATATACATTTTATTTAACTAAGGTAAAAGCCGACATAAAGGCGATCGCGCAAATATCAGCTATATAAGCTAGTAGTAAGCTCCGACAAGGCTATAAATTAAAGCAGTCAATACTAATGTAGTAATTGTCACGTAAATCCAGTTGTGTTGCTTGACAAAAACTAATAGAGAAAGCACCACCCGCAAAATTGGTGTCGCTATCAGCAGCAAAAGTCCCAGTTGAATTATGCCACGGCGACTACCAGACAAAACTGCAACCACAACACCACCGGGAGAACGAAATTCGGATGATTCTCCATGAAAAAAGTGATATTGTGCGGGTTCAGCCCCGTGCTGTAACAAATAGAGTATGCCACCAAACAACACCACACTACTGGCAAGCAAAACACCATATTTCAGCAGATGACTCAGTAAAATATCGAGTAGCTGTGAATTTTGTAATATCTGCGTTTTTTGATTTTCAGGGTAAACCTTTGTGTCTGTAGTTTCAAGACTTGGTTTGGCTAATGCATCTATGTCAGGGTTGGCATTTTGTGGCTGCAATGGTAAGGTAAAAACCTGACTTTCTGACTGTGTTAAGGTTGACCACTGGTTAGAATTTAATTTAAACATACTCAATTCCAATTGCAATTTCCTAGTGCAGTCTGCCAAGTTGCTTGTCGAGGGAAAAACCTGCACAAAACGCGCAACCCTTTTGGTAATTCTGCTTGGCGAACAATATTTTCGCGGTGGGTTCTCAAAACGAACGGATTTTCGCAACAATGCTGAGAATAGTCGCAATAATCCCGTTCGTTTTGAGAAGGGTTGCGCGTTTTGTGTGGATTAATGCGTCGTCAACACTGCTTTTTTGAAAATTTGAAGTTTGAATTGTTTACATTCCTCCAGCGAGATTTTGATAAACCATCTTCACAGCCATTGATACCAACACCAAGCTAAAGATAATTCTTAATATGTGCGTTTTCGCACCAACTAGAACTCTTGCCCCTAAAAATGCACCAGGCAATATTCCCAACATCACTGGCATAGATAACCCTGGATCGATGTAACCACGGGCGAGATAAACTCCTGCTGATGCTGCGGCGGTAACACCAATCATAAAATTGCTTGTGGTAGTCGAAACTTTGAAGGGAATACGCATAATTTGATCCATTGCCAGGACTTTAAACGCTCCCGAACCGATTCCCAGTAACCCAGAAATCACACCAGCAAATAACATCACAACAAATCCAGCTGGCACAGCATGAACTTGATAAGACATCACACCTTCAGCTGTGGGATAAGTGCTGTTGAGTTGGAGATAATCAGCGAGGGGATCGGTTGTGTCTTTTTCTGGGTTTTCTAGCTTAGTTTGCCCTGAAAGATAAGCAGAGTAAAGTAGGACAATTGCGAGAACAATAGTCAATGCTTTGACAGAAACGAATGTCGCAATTAAAGCACCAGCGATCGCACCAATAGTTGTTGCAACTTCTAAAAACATTCCCAAGCGTAGATTCGCAAAGCCTTTTTTAATATAAGTTGAGGCTGCACCAGCACTTGTAGCAATGACAGAAACGAGTGAAGCGCCTACAGCATAGCGAATATCAACACCGAATACAGAAGTTAACAAGGGGACAATGACGACTCCTCCCCCTAACCCTGTCAATGCGCCGACAAAGCCAGCACTGAAAGATCCCAGCCAAACTAATAAAGAAAACTCCAGGATGTTCAAATTTCATACCTCTTCAGTCAATAGCCATTTGTCATTTGTTAGTAGTTAGTGGTTGGTAGTTGATAGTTGGTTATTTCCAATGCCCGATGCTCATAGCAGCAATTGTCCATTGATCACACTGGGCTGCAATGCTACGGAGATAGCACACTCACCATTAATATAGATTGAGTAGAGTGAGAGTACCACTTTTGATGATAATAAAAGCTCCTAATCCTATTAAGACAAAAGGCATGAAGTTGTTGCCATAACGAGTCAAAATTTCTGCGATCGCTTGTTGATGCGTTAGTTTATATGCTGTGTAGCACAACGCACCCACAAGTGTGAAAAATACACCAATAATTGCTAACAAACTCTCCCAAGTAGTACTAGCAAACAAAGGCACATAAATACTAATGTTGTCTGTACCATTAGCAACGGTGACAGCAGCCACACTGTAGGTTTGGAGATTAATAAACTTTGCAAACAGCGATGTTTGAGACTGTGGTTTTTCTGTTTCCGTAGTATCTAAATCGTTGTCTTCCCGACCAAATAAACACTTAATGCCTATGGCAATGGGTAACACACCAGATAGCCCAATCCAGGGCTGCGGTAGAAATAAACCACTAAAAAAACCAGGCAAACTTGCAAACACCAAAATTGCAAAACCTAAATATTGCCCTGCAATAATGTGCCAATGGCGAAAATTTGTGTTTACTTGTGAGAAAAACAGCGTCAAGATAACAATATCATCTATATTTGTGGCACTAAAGGCCGCCACCCCTGTAGAAATTGCAGTGATGAATCCGGTCATAGAATTTTAGATTGTGAATTATAGAGCCGAGCCAGTGTGCCGATAAGAGAAGCCGCAGAAGCGTCTACACCATGACAAAATTAAATTCATCCCGCATGTATGCAACGCTATAAATTTATAGAGCATAGATAAAATTTCATCTATTTATTTTTAAATGTGCAAATAGCTTATTTTATTTTTAACTAAAAAGTAAATACTACTTCAAGTATTTTCCATAATCGATAAGTTGATTGCAAGTACTTTTTAGATTTTATTAATAATTCATAATGGCCAGTAAATGTATCGTTTTGCTCAGATTTATTTAGATCAAAATTAAAACGAAATATCAAAGTTTTTTTACTTGTTATAACGGTTATAATTAATACCCTGCTCACAAGTGGGGTTTATGATGTTCAGATTGTGATTGAAGCATGAAAGCAAATACAGGATTTCTATATACATTGCTGATATCGGTATCACTCAGAAATAATTCAATGTATCAAAATTAATTTTATGAGTAACGTTGTCAAATTAAATGTTAAATAGTAGAGTGATACATGAATTTAACAACAAAAAAACTACAGAATCGTTTTTTGTTAAATTTTCAGCACAATTATATCTTCAAGTGTTGACAAATAAATTTACACAATCATAAACTTCTATTTAGTTATAGGGGACAGAGAAAATGAAAAGACTGAGAAGTCTTTTGCTAATAATAGTCTTATTAGCTAATTTAGTTTTTGCTTCACCTTCATTTGCCGACGCTCCAAAGTTTAATAAAAACCCAGATTATATCGCACTTAAAAAAGAATTAATTCAACTACAAAAAGCCAAAGAAAAACAAGCCCAGATCGAGGGTTATACAACTGAACAAATCGAGCAGAAAATCAATGAGTTAGAGTTTCAAAAATATGCTTTAGAATCGGGTATTGTTTGGGGACAGTGCCGCAATGAAACAGGCAAAACTCTGGCTGTCTACGGCCCAGAACCTAATTTGGAAGAAGACGATGATGAATATTCCTCTGGTGCAGTGCTGTACTTTTTAGCGAATGGTCAGACGACTCAAGATAACTGGGACTGCAAAGGTGTTTATTTACCCAGTGATGTTAACGCTGTAGCTATTGGTTCATATGGACAAAATCAAGAGTTAGGCGGTGGTGTGGTTGTTAAAGTTCCCAACGGCACAAAAGTCGTCTTTAAAACCAATCCTGATACACAAGTCATTGAATTCAACACAGCTGGAACAAAAATCCTCAAGCCTGGTGAAGTTAACTGGTACATTCCCAATGTTTCCCAAGCATTTATTGATGCTCGCGTCACCAATGCACCGACCAATGAGGGTTAAAAATTGGGCAGGATTGAGTAAACCTTCTACAAAAGTCAGCCCTAGAATGAATTTTGGGCTGCTCATTTAAATCAGATTGCTTAAGTTAAATTGGCACAAATAAAGCTAACTCGTTAGGGTTGTCATTTGTCCTACTTTACTTTGAAGCTGCTTACACGTCTATTTCATTGGTAAGGGTTACAGCGAGCTTATATTTCTTAACATAGTGATGTTTATTTCCGCCTACTTACTTATTTCCTTGTTTATATTTCGATTATTCATCACCTTTATTGATCGTTTTAAAAAAAGAAGTTTTGCTTCTATTTAGTTGAAAACCATAAGATTGTCATACACTACCAAAGTTTTTTGCAAAAGAAAAAATCACCAAGTGGATGGGTGGCGATCGCCTCCAAAAATTTCAACACTGGAAAATTTACTATGACTACTGAATCTTGACTCAAGTACAGTATTTTTTGGCTGACGCTAGACAAAACTGTCAAATAATTTTTTGAATTTTCCTCACCTCTTTAAAAACCAGAAAAGAACTAGGAAAAACAGCATTGATTCATTGTGAGCAACGGACATGAGTTGGCTAATTAGTACATTAATTATTGGAATTTCTGTCGCTTTTGCAACTACCTTCGACGACAACATATACTTGACAGCTTTCTTTAGCAAAGTTAATCGCACCTTTCGTCCCAAACATATTATTCTTGGTGAATTTGTTGGATTTTCTGTGCTAGTACTTGCTAGTCTTCCTGGTTTTTTGGGTGGTCTAGTCATTCCAGCCACCTGGATTGGATTACTAGGTTTCCTTCCAGTCATCATTGGTATCAGTCATCTCATGACTAGAGAAGATGAGGAAGAAACAGTGCAAAATGTGTCAGTTGATTTCACTCCTTCTACTAGACATAGACACCACAAAAAATCACTCTTGGCAACTCTACGCGATCCTCAAACCTACCGCGTTTCTGCTGTTACCATCGCCAATGGAGGAAACAACATTGGTATCTACGTGCCGTTGTTTGCTAATAGTAATCTTCCCAGTTTAGGAGTTATTTTGTGTGTTTGCTATTTGACTGTTGGGTTGTGGTGCTTCCTCTCTTACAACATGACTAGTAATCCTCTGATGGCTCCGGTTCTTGCTCGCTATGGCCGGAAAGTCTTTCCGTTTGTCTTAATCTGGTTGGGAATCTCTATTCTGATGAAGAGTGAATCTTACCGACTTTTACCTAGTGTTGCAATGCTTTTTCATTCTTAAGAAACACAGCGAACAGAGAATAGGGAACATACTTTTTGTTTAACCACAAATAGTGATTTAAGGAGAAACTGATGAATAAACCAAATTCAAAAAAATTCACTCACTGGATTTTAACTGCTGTATTTCTAGTATTTGTAGTGGGATTTTCTCTAATTAATCAGCCTAACGCCCTAGCTCAATCACAAACCCTATCCGTACCTAGCGAATCCACATCTGCACCAGTAATATCTCCAACACCATCGCCCATAGAGTCTGTAACAGCAAACGTTAGACGCTTATTAGAAACCAATGAATGTGTCGGGTGTAATCTGAGTGGAGCAGTCCTAAAGGATGCAAACCTGCAAGCGGCAAACTTGCAGGGTGCTAACTTGCAAAATGCAGACTTACAAAGGGCAAACTTACAGCAAACAAACCTGCTAGGGGCAAACTTGCAGGGAGCTGATTTAGGTAAGGCAAACATAGCAGGAGCAAATCTAGAGAAAGCAAACCTATTTAATGCAGACCTAGAGAAAGCAAACCTTCTAGGAACAAACCTCTTAGGGGCAAACTTACAAAAAGCAGACTTAGAGAAGACCAATCTAACATCTGTGAAAATAGAAGGGGCAAACTTACGCTTCGCTGATTTGGAAGATGCAATCATACCTCCAGGAATCACGATTCAGTAATTCAAAGTGCGTAGGGGCGCAGTAACTTTCGCACAGTTTGTAGTGAGGACTTTAGTCCTTTTTGATCGCTAAAGCGCTCACTACAAATTCTTCAAAATTTATCTGATGAAGTACTAGTGTTTAAACTGCTGTTCTTCAGGAAGCAATTTCGTTTCACTTACTGGTTTTTCACTGTCAATACTTGTTGAGTGTGCATAAGGCCTAATAATCAAACTTACGCCAATTGCCCAAGCGATCGCGACCATCCAACCTGCAATAATATCACTGGGAAAATGAACTCCCAAATACAGCCGTGTCCAGCCAATCGCTACTACATACAAGCTACCCAAGCTCGCTACCAACCAGCACCAAGCACTACCCCAGGTCAAAACTACCAAAATGGCAATTAATGTCATACTAGTCATGGCATGACCACTGGGGAATGAATAAGTAAACTCTGGTGTAATCGAGTCCCACAGATGCGGACGGACTCTATGCCAAAATTCTTTAGCTGTGCGGTTGATAATCGCACTACCAACAGCGGTAATAATTAAATAAGTGAGCGATCGCCACCGACGTTGCAGTATTAGAATGAGTGCGATCGCAGTGAGGATGGGTAATACAGTCCTAAACGAACCCAGTTTTGTCAACATCGCCGCGAATGCATCTACCTGTAGCTGTGCTACAGAATGAATTGTTACCAGAATTGGCAAATCCCAAGGAAAACCACCCGCATTTTGCTGCACCTCTAATGCCAACAGTCCAAAAATTTGTAGTGGTAAATATACACCCACGAACAATAGCAACAGAGACGGCCAGTGGGTAATCAATAGTTTTTGCACAAACCCTACAGGCGACTTTGACTGTTGCGGCGATATTGCTGTGAGTTGATTTTCATGATTGACTTTTTCTAACTCTGCCATATCAAATACAGTATTCTGCTAGGACTAATGTAGATTTTGTTTTTAAAATACAGCAATATAGCTAGATCGTATACTCTCAAAATGTAGATATATCCTGAAACCCAGCTTCTAGAAAGAACTGGGTCTTAATATTAAGCGTAAATTTATACAAATATTTTGTATCAGTCCATACGACCCCTAGACTTTTGGAGTTTTTTTATTTTAAAATACGGTAAGCCAATCAGGTTTTAGTATTTTTTAGAAATGTCAAAGCAGTTGGTTAAAAGTTTAAGTTGCACAAGACGGTCTGTACAACAGCGTTACAAGCAATCCTTTAGTTTTAGCTAAACTAAACCGCATTTGCAAAACCCCGGTAAAGGACAGGAGTATGGACTTTGTATTATTGCCCCTCTTCAGCTTTTTAGTTGGCATTGTTGTTGGTTTGACAGGAATTGGTGGCGCTTCTCTGATCACTCCCATGTTGATTTTCGTTTTTCAAGTTCCACCTGCGTTAGCAGTCAGTTCTGATGTTGTTGCTGCTACGCTTATGAAAGTCGTTGGCAGCATCAAGCACTGGCAGCAACAAACCCTAGATGTAGAAGTGGTGAAATGGTTAGCTTTGGGAAGCGTTCCTGGTTCATTATTCGGGGTAGGAATATTGCACCTAATTAAACAGACTGGAGAGCATAACCTGAACAATATCATGCTTCACTTGCTGGGTGTTGCAATTCTGTTGGTTACAGTTTTGGCGTTGCTGCAAATGCTGTTGTTGACCTTCTTCCCAAAATTGGAATTACCTGAACTGCCCAAATTTGACTTAGAAACCAAACTAGGGCGTTTGCAGACAATAAGTATAGGAACATTTTTAGGCTGTATAGTCGGTCTGACTAGTGTTGCTTCCGGTTCAATGTTTGCCCTAGTACTGATTGCATTTTTCCGTCTAGATGCACGGAAATTAGTTGGTACAGATATTTCCCAAGCAGCAATTCTCTTGTTATTTACCTCGCTTGGACACCTCACCTTGGGAACTGTTGATTGGAGTCTGGTATTACCGATATGGCTAGGCTCAGTACCAGGAGTATTACTGGGTGCTAAAATTTGTCAAATCGCGCCGCAAAAACCATTGCGGTTTATTATTTACTCTATATTAATGATGGTCAGTTTGAAGTTAGTTTATTAAGTTGTTGTGCAAAATAAATTAATTAATGTACTTCTTTCATACATGATGTACAAACCCCAGGCAACTAAGCAAGTTCTTAGTCATCACCAGGCGTACTTAAATGAGGATTAAAGTACTTACTAAAAACCTATCAAAATGAGTGTGGTGGAGTAGTGAGATTGTCAGGAATTATGATTATCCAGTCAAATATTCTCAGCAATTCAATCAAGATATACCGACATGAGTGAGTTAATTACTACACTCTTAATTGGATTCTCAGCCTTTGTTGCAACTAATATTGATGATATCGTCATTTTATTATTGCTTTTTTCTCAACTAGATTCTAGTTTTCGGTGTCGGGACATTGTTGCTGGTCAATATCTTGGTTTTACAGCGCTAGTGATTGCTAGTCTTCCTGGTTTGTTTGGTGGATTAGTCATACCAACAAATTGGATCGGCTTATTAGGATTAATACCAATTGCTATGGGGATCAATAGTTTGATAAATCGCGAAGAAGATTTATCTGATGAAATTGCAATCACAACAAATGAGTATCAAGACTCAAATATTGTTAGTTTGATAAATGCAAAAACTTACAGTGTTGCCGCTATCACTATTGCTAATGGCAGTGACAATATCAGTGTTTATGTGCCATTATTTGCGAGTAGTAATATCGGTAATTTTTTTATAATTATTGGAGTTTTTTTTGTACTGATAGCAGTTTGGTGTTATTTAGCTTATAAATTAACTTCTCAAACAAGTATAGCGAATATATTAAGTCAATATGGTAACTCTATTTTGCCTTTTGTATTGATAGGATTAGGTGGATTTATTGTTCTCAAAACAGAGACTTTGAACCTTATAAAGTTGGTGGGTAGTTGTATTTGCTTAGTGATTCTGCTGAAAAAGGATAGTTAAATCACACTCATCTGGTCGAGACATTTAATAAACTTGTGCAGGCTGCTGTATCACAAGCTTTTCAAAAGCCATCATTACCTGTGTTTGAAAACGTTGACGGTGTTTTAGCTTCCAAATAGGTTGAACAATTTCTAACTTTTTACCAGTCGATTTTTGCGGATCGATAATCTGCACAGCGTGTAATGTCCCCAGCAGCACTTCTTTTGTAACCATAGATTCGGGAATAGCAGCCGCGCCAACACCCCTTTCTACTACTACTTTTACCATTTCGCTGGTGTTTAGATACAGAACAACATCCAGGTTGCTAGTTTCAATTCCCCAACTTTGTAAAGCTCCCTTAAACATCTGCTGTGCGCCGGAACCAGATTCACGCATTACCCAACTCGTGGTGAGCAATTCTTCGAGATAAACTTCAGTACGCTGGAACCAAGGGTGAGATTTACCGACGACAATTTGTAGGCGATCGCTCCCTACAATTTCTTTCTCCAACGAGTTCTGCAACGCAGGTTTGATATCCCCTGTGACAAAACCTAGATCGTACATTCCTACAGCAGTTCCCTCGCAAATTTCTTCTGCATTCCCCAGCGTACAATTGATAAAAATACCAGGATACTGCTGCTTAAAGTCGCTAATTTTTTCGGGTAGCCAATAGTTACCAATAGTGAGACTCGTCCCTAACTTCAACTCTCCCCGTTGTAAATTATTTAATTCTTTCAAACCGCGTTCAGTTAAATCTACTTGATCAAGAATTTTCTGTGCTTCACCCTGCAATAACTTACCAGCATCTGTAATTTCAATATGGCGTCCAATGCGATGAAATAACTTTACCCCATACTCTGTTTCCAAACTTTGAATTGCAGCACTCACTGCTGGCTGGGTAATATAAAGCGCTTCCGCAGCGCGTGTAAAATGCAGCATTTCCGCTACAGCTAAAAAAATTCGTAATTGCTCTAGCGTCATTTTTAGCTATTTACAAATTGGTAAGTGTTTTGATTAGGATAGAGTTATTATACGGTAAAACAGGCGAAAAACTGTAGATTAGTGAACGATTCATAACAGAGGGGTGTTACGAACGCCGCTCATCGCTTTTGATAATGGGCCAATTACGAATTACCTAATATCAATAAATTCCATCTATGAATTTGACAAAAAAGACTGTTTGCTTTCAATAGTGGAGAACCATAAAGTAAAACTATTGATTGCTTCTTTCCTAGAAGATAAACACAGCTAAATCATAAAAAATAAGAAATTTTCTGCCTCATGCAGAGAAAGACATTTTTGTGCGTGGTTTTCCTGGGTTGAGAAAAGTATACATCATGCGGAGGCGCAAAGGAACAGAAAAATCACTATTACACCAGCATCACCATTATGGAGACATATAAATGAGCGGATTGTTAACTGCCATTCCCACTGGAATAACTGCCTTTGTTGCAACTAATCTTGATGATATTGTCATCCTATCACTGTTTTTCTCACAAGTAAGTGTGTGCTTGCGGCGTCGTCACATTGTTATTGGTCAGTATCTTGGTTTTAGTGCGTTGGTGGTTGCAAGTTTACCTGGCTTTTTCGGCCAACTTATCTTACCGGAATCCTGGATTGGTTTACTTGGTGTAGTTCCAATTATCATTGGTATGAGTCGCCTACTGCATCAAGATACTGAAGATACAGAGACTGATACCCAAACTTCAGATTCTCCTCAATCTTGGTTATGTAGTTTGCTTTCTCCCCAAAGCTATGGAGTTGCAGCAGTAACAATTGCTAACGGTGGTGACAATATCGGGATTTATATGCCATTGTTTGCTACTACGACTTGGGATAGCTTGCTGATCATTTTAGGAGTGTTCTTCTTGATGGTGGGTGTGTGGTGCTATACTGCCTATCGCTTAACCAAGATAGATGCGATCGCTTCTGTGATTACTCGCTACGGTAATTCTCTGGTTCCCTTTATCTTGATAGGATTGGGTGTTTCCATTTTAATGGAAAGCCATACTCTAGAAGCCCCTATCCTAGCTATTATCAGCTGTGTAATTATTGGTTCTTATCTGTTAATTATAGGTAGAAATACATGGCGAGAAATGTACGGATTTTCTCTAGGTTCGCCTGAACCTAAAGTATTAGCTCGAACTGAGCAAAAATAAATTGGCATTAGCTAGAAGCTGCATCAATAGATAGAGGAAAAAATGGTTACATATCACCTTAGATTAAGGTAGTTAGTAATTAGTCAAAAATACCTGTAAACTTAATCAGGAGAAACATATGAAACTCTTTAACATCAACTTTGTCAAAATGACTCTTGTTTGCTTGTTAGTGGTTGTGAATTTTTTCATGATTGCTCAACCATCCTGGGCAAGTAAAAAATATACATCCGACCCAGATTACATAGAAATCACTAAAGCGTTAGAATCTGCTTTACAGGATAAACAAAACCAAGGTGCTACACCAGAGCTTCAGCAGAAGATTTCTAATTTGCAATTCCAGAAATATATTATTGAAAATAGTGAAGAATCCTGTGGAATTTGTCGCAATGAAACAGGAAAGACACTATTAGTCTATGGTCAAAAACCGAAAAAATCTAGCTCTACCTACGATAACGAATTGTATCTGTTACCCAGTGGCGCAGAAACTGATGACGAGTGGGACTGTCAAGGTGTTTATATCCCTGCTCAAGTCGCGACAGAAGGACAGGAAGCTACACCTGCTCAGGCTTTTAAGATTGTGCATGGAACTCGGTTAGTTGCTACAAGCAATCCCCAAACCGGCGAAATAGAATTCAATCTCCCGCCTGCAAAAATTTTCCAAGCTGGCGAAGCCAACTGGTTGATTCCTGATAATTTACAAGCTGCGCTTGATGCTGGAGTTACCCCTGCAAAAATTAATGATTAAGTAACCAGCGTTGCTCGAAGGCGGCAATTCAGAAAAAATAACATTTAAAAGGTAATAGGCACTCTTACAATAGGGAGAGGACTTGTATCGATAATTCGGGTAGGAATCTACAAATTTTGCCTATTGCCTATTGTCTCCCCGAAGTTGAAATTTGATTTTAGAGTTCTCTATACTAAATTACCAATACAATAAATCTAATATTTTGTGAACAGATAGACGTCCATCTACGATTTATAAAAATTTTCACTGACTAGATTTTCATAAATCTCATTTATTAAATATCTGAAATTAAAGACAGTTATTTTCAAGATTTATATGCGAAACTATTAATTAAATATTAAATATTTAAATAGTCACTTGTAGATGTAAATTTTATGAAGATAGAGGCAGAAAAGATAGAGGTACAGAAGTCAGAAAAATCACAAAAATACAGATCAGATAGAGTACGGGATCATTTGGCGAATGAACGTACTTATCTAGCATGGATGCGAAGTGGTATTGCACTCATGGGTTTTGGTGTTTTGATTGTGCGTCTGCGTATCCTCCGTCCTCCCCTAGCACCACAACCTGTTGGTAATGGTTGGAAGTTAGGTTTAGCATTCGCTTTGGTAGGCGTGTTGACAGTAATGCTGTCAACTCAGCACTATTTTGCTGTTCGTCGAGATATTGACGAGGAAACCTATCAACCTCCGGATCGTTGGATTCTTCTTGCGAGTCTAGCAGTCATTCTTCTTGGTATAGGAGTTATCTATTATGTCTTCACAGTTCCTCTAGATTATTTGCAGACTTTTGTACTGGAGTAGAGCAGGTGTAGGTTTGTGCGCGATCTATTTTTGAGCGATCGCCTGCACATATTGATTTCTGACTAATTGAAGGAAGGTACTTCCAATTCTTCCAAATCCTTAAACAGCACAGTACTTAAATAACGTTCACCAAAGCTGGGTTGAACCATGACAATCAACTTACCCTTATTTTCTGGACGCTTTGCTACCTGAATAGCAGCATACAAGGCAGCTCCTGTGGAGATACCCGATAGTAATCCTTCTTCTTTTGCTAATCTACGACTATAGGCGATCGCATCCTCGTCACTAACTGAAATCACCTCATCCACGAGTTCCGGACGGTAAATCGCTGGTACAAATCCCGCACCAATCCCCTGAATTTTGTGCGCTCCTGATTTCCCTCCTGAAAGCACTGGGCTAGTGCTTGGTTCTACAGCAATAGCTTGAAAACTCGGTTTACGCGCTTTAATCGCCTCTGCTACACCAGTCACACTTCCTCCAGTACCGACTCCCGCCACAAGGATATCTACTTGTCCGTCGGTATCTTCCCAAATTTCAAGAGCAGTTGTTTCCTTATGTACTTTTGGGTTTGCTGGGTTACGGAACTGCTGCAACATATAGGCGTTGGGCATTTCTGCCACGATTTGTTCAGCACGAGCGATCGCCCCACGCATCCCTTCTATACCTGGGGTTAATTCCAACTGGGCGCCATAAGCTCTCAGCATTGCTCGTCTTTCTGTACTCATAGTGTCTGGCATAGTCAGAATCAAGTGATAGCCTTTAGCAGCAGCAACCATTGCTAAGGCAATACCCGTATTACCAGAAGTCGGCTCTACCAAAACAGTCTTCCCTGGATGAATCAAACCCTTAACTTCTGCTGCTTCTACCATACTCACGCCAATTCTGTCTTTTACAGAAGCTGATGGATTCATGCTTTCTAGTTTCACCAAAATCTGTGCAACAGCACCTTCTACCTGAGGAATCCTGTTCAACTCCACCAATGGTGTGCGTCCAACTAACTCTGTGATATTCTTCGCAATTCGCATAGAAGTCTTCTTATCTAGCTAAATGTAATACATCTGATTCTGCTGTAAGCGTTGCTCTCTTTGTTCACACAGGTCTTGAATAGTGTAACGGTTCAAAGCTTGTTGCGTTGCTTGATCGGCTTGTTGCCAAATTTCCTGTATCAAGGTTTTTTCCAAAGTATTTTCTGGTGGGTTTTCTCTTTGTTTCTGCTCTCCTTCTAGCATGACCACAACCTCTAACAATGTAATTCGCCAAGGTTCACGCATCAAAATAAATCCACCTCTAGAACCACGTTGGCTCTGCACTATACCCGCACGCCGCAGACTAGTAAGAATTTGTTCTAGATAACGCTCTGGTATAGGTTGCTTGGCTGTGATTTCACCCATCGTTAGAGGAGTTTTGTGAGTATAGTGGTTTGCGAGTTCTAACAAAGCCAATAGCGCATATTCCACCTTGGCAGATAAATCCAAGAGCATACAATTTTGACTCTTCAAGTTTTTAATCATTATACTACGGTTAATCGATAGGCTTATTGCAATTTACGCGAGATATTTTTAGAAAATTTGTCTAATGCTATACAGTTTTCTGAATTATTAGGTAAAATCTTATAATCCCATCGAATTATCGGTCTTTTTAAGTCTCCTTTCCTCCGACAGGGCTGGATAGAAGTAGCAATTGCCCCAGCTAGAGGAATGGTTGCTCATGCTAAAGGTGATTTCAAAAAAGCAATAATGCACGCTTACATGAAATTGGTGCCAGTCATGCCAGTGAGTTTGGTTTCAACAGGTTTATCAACATGTCCTATCGCTGGCAGAAAAGCAGAGTTGGATTTATGGAATCACTGCTTGATATCACGTCCGCTAGAAAACTTGTATTATTCGTCAAGGACGGTAATGAGAGTCTCGTTTTTGGAGCGCTATTCATCCTCTAGGCGTAAGCCTTCGGTGTAGGGTATGTAACGTAGTGGAATAATGAATCTCACAGATGTTTCGCTTCGCTCAACATGACGTTTTAAATATTTATGCAAGAAGTCTAATGTAAATACTGCTACTTATATTTCTTCTTGGATACACTCTTATTTAAATTTATAAATGCTCAAACGTGTTGATTTTAAGTAAATATACTGTGTATCTAAATTTTATTTAAATTTTAAGTTAGATTTTAGAGATTTTGTCCCAAACCTTTTAGTAATTTGGCTTATAACATAGATATTTTAAAGCTATTTCTTATTTAAAAAAGTCTTTATTATTACTGTAATGATTAACGTTAATATAGTGTTTCTAGGAAGCGTAGTGTAATATTTTTTGCTTTTTTTGGGAAAAACCTAGATAGTCTGGGTCAACATACGCTATAAAATGTCTTTAGTATCAGATAGGGCATCTACAGTGAAAATACTTAAGTATGTGATTTTGAAAAAACACAGTCTTATTGATATAGCTGAAAATTTGAGTATTTTATTGCTCAAACTGGATAGGATTATTCTTTATCCACAGTCACAGCACCTACAGCAAAGCAATACCATCAGGATGGTAATCACCACTCTGGCGCTGAACTTCGGACTACAACCTCCACCACCAACTCAGGATAGTTGCTACAAAGGACTACTATTCGAGACATCTTATGATAATGATTATCCGGAAGAGCGAGGAAGCGGAAGAGTCGCCTGAGTAAATATGTAGTACTACTACACCACACTAATTTTTATAAGTTTGTCGTAAGGACTTTAGTCCTCATTCTAAGCGCCCTTGGTGCTTACTACGAACTCCCTTAGCCTGTCAAAATCTGGCGTTGCTGAATAAGGGGATGATTTAGGCTGACACGGAGACGGGGAGATGCGATGACACGGTGATTATTTTTTATGCAAATTCCAAAATCATCCCGCAATTATGCAACGCCCAAAATCTTTATGGCAAATTAGTAGGTGCGTTGTCGTTTACAAACGCACCCTACCAAAATTTCAAATTAACTTGCGTAATCCAGATCAAATAGCCAGATAGTTGATTGCTCAAGAAAAAGTTACACCTAATTTAATAGAAGCAATGAAGCAAGAATTAGATGCACTCAAAAATAGCCAAGATAGTATTTTGATTTATCCTTTTCAGCAAATGAGAGCCATAAAATGAGTGTGTTAAAAGGCAATTAAGTCAACATGGGAATTTATACCGCCCCTCCCCTAACCCCCAAATTAGTGGTTAGATGTCTAATGTCTTTCCTTATCAATTTCTCCCTCAAATGGTTGCACACCTGTTTCTGGGTAATTGTCATCTCTAGGAGTAAAAATTCTCACAAATCCGCCGTATATGTAACGAAAAACTTGCTGAGGAGCTTCTATAATTTTCTGCCAAATACTGTTTTTGTTTGTTGTATTAGTCATATAATATTCTCCTAAATTGTTGGAAAATGTTGAAAAGTGTTGAAAAATTTTTTAACAATTATCTCAGCATCTTTTTGATTAATGCTTAATTAGTGCCAACTTCAGCAGCAGCACGAGTATGCATGGTTTCTTGTAAGTGTGCTTGATGCTGACGTTCTTTTGTCATTGCTTCTCGCGCCGCCTCTTGCACGGTGAGATCCACTTTTACCACATTACGTTTAGCTGCTTCGACTTTAGGAAGGGTTAGTGTCAATACACCGTTTTTAAATTCAGCTTTGACTTGCTCATTTTTAACAGGAACTGGTAAAGGTACTATCCGTTGAAACTGACCATAGCGGAATTCGCTTCTGACAAAACCTTTATCTTGTTCTTGTTTTTCTTGTTTATATTCTCCAGCAATTGCAACCACATCTGTGCTGACTTCCACATCTAAGTCTTTAGCTTCCATACCTGGAACTTCAGCCTTGAGAATAATGTCTGTATCGGTTTCTTTTAATTCAACAGCTGGTGTCCAAATTGCATTGATTTTTGGAAACAGACTCTCATGTTCTTGACCATGCATCCACTCATCAAGCAGATGATTGATTTGTTGACGTATGGTATCGATTTCTCTAAAAGGTTGCCAACGAATGATAGACATATCCTCTCCCCCTTTTATGAGTAATAATTTTTTGTTTCGAGTCAAGAATTCTTCGGGGATCAACCTTGTGATAGCTGGCTCTACTTTCAGAGTAGGAAAAGAATATGAGGAACTTGTGAAGATATTCAAAAATTACGAATAATGAATTACAAATTATAAATTATTGTTTATTTATGATACATAATTATTATAGATTCCAACCCAAAGCTGACGCCACTTGAGAAGCTAATTCTAAAGGATTGAATGGTTTAGCGATCGCAGCCTTTATACCCAACTGAGCATAACGGCGACGATCAGAAGCTTGGATCTTTGCAGTTAGTAAAATCACTGGGATCGCTTTTGTTGCTTGATTATTTTGTAATTTTTCAAAAGTAGCCAGTCCATCCATTTCTGGCATCATCACATCTAGCAGAATAGCATCTGGTTGGTCATTTTCGGCCTTGCTGATACCTTCTTTTCCAGAACCTGCTGTTAACACTTGCCAACCTGCTACTGTTTCTAGGCAAATTTTAGCGACTTCTTGAATATATTCTTCATTATCAATTACCAAGACTTTTTTATTTGTCATTCTTATCGTCCTGATTAGAAATTATTCTGTCTTTTTAACTCCGCATTCGATTGTATAACTTGGTGCAATAAATTCATCACCCGATCTTCAAATTCTTGTGGTGTCACTTGTCCTTTTTCCAGAAATTCTGTGTATCCTAGTTTGAGTCGTTTTCTCTCATAGTCTTCTAGTTCTTTCGCCGAATAAATCATCAATGGAATTTTGCAAAGTTGATTGTGTTGTTGTAGCCATTCCACAACTGTAAACCCATCACCTTCAGGTAGAATCAAATCTAGAATCAGCAAATCAGGTTTCACTTTTTGGCTGAGACGAATTGCTTCTTTGCCTGTTTTGGCATGGACAATATTAATATCATGTAGCTTAAATCGAGTCTGCAAAACTTCTGCCAAATCAAGATCATCTTCAACCAACAACACACAAATTTGTTTAGCAGAATTTGTGAGTGCTTGTCGTAACGACTCAAACAACAAGCTTTCTTCTAAAGGTTTACTAACCCAATTCACAAAATCTTGATTTGGTTGGTTGTTATAAGTAGGTGTGCAAACACTGCAAATAATGATCGGAATATCTTGAGTATCAACCCGTTGTTTGAGAACTGTCATTGTTTCCCAACCATTCATACCGGGCATGAGTAAATCTAGTAAAATCACATCTGGATGTTGAGCAGATGCAGTTGCGATCGCCTCTTCACCATTAGCAACTGTAACTACTCGATAGTGGCGTTTCTCCAACAGAGTTTGTAAGTTTCTACGAATATTAGGATCATCATCACAAACTAACACCAAAGGTACATGATCCCGATCATGGTCTTCTAATTCACCAATGTGAGAAACCTGTAATACAGGTAATGTAAAGTAAAAACTACTGCCCTCACCCAATTGACTATCTACCCAAATTTGACCTCCATGCTGCTGGACAATACTTTTACAAATCGCCAAACCCAAACCAGTACCCTCATGATTGCGTGAATCCGAAGAATCCACTTGTTGAAAGCGCTCAAATATACTCTCTAATTTATCAGATGGGATACCACGCCCAGTGTCACGAACTGTGAATAAGATAGTGGGAGAGGAAAAAGACGCGGAGACGCAAAGACGCGGAGACGGGGAGAGTATTTCATCTGTATTCCTCGTGTCCCCGTTTCCCTCATCTCCCCGCGTCCCCGTGTCCTCTTCATTCACCCTGTCCCCGCATCCCCGCGTCGGCGCGTCCTCTTCCCCATTCCTCAACTCTGCACTTAACCAAACTGTAGAATCAGCAATAGAAAATTTGATTGCATTACTTAGTAAGTTTGTCAGGGTTTGCACAATGCGATCAGGATCTGCCCATAGCTGTTGAGATAAGCTAGACACCGAGAGAGTTACCTGAGCTTTGTCAGCTAGGGGTTGGATAACATCTATGGCTTCGGCGATCAAATCAGCAACATTGCAGGTTTGTTTTTCCATCTTGACTTTACCTGACTCAATGCGCTCGATATCAAGGATGTCGTTGATCAGCCTCACAAGACGTTCAGTACTATCCACAGCAATTTGCAGCAAGCGTTTTCCCTGTTCTGAATCGGGTTTGATTAAATTACTGGCTAACATTCCCAAGGAACCGTGAATTGAAGTTAGGGGTGTGCGGAGTTCGTGACTGACAACAGAAACAAATTCATCTTTCATTCGCTCTACTTGCTTGCGATCGCTTACGTCTTGCAAGTAAACCGTATACACTATTTCTTGACCCAGTTTTAATTTAGAAATAGAAGCCTCTGCTGGAAACTCTGCACCATCTTTGCGCCGCCCGTAAATTTCCCGACGTTCTCCCATCCTTCGGGCAACTTTTGGAGACTGACCAAAGTCTGATACATACTGTCGATGTGCCTTGGTATACTGTGATGGGAGCAATAAATCTAGGGGCTGTCCCAAAACTTCTTGGCTAGTGTAACCAAAGATTTTCTCTGCACCTTGGTTAAACAGAGTAATATTTTGACTGCTATCAATAGAAATAATTGCATCATCTGCAATAGATACTATACCAGCAAACATCGCTTGGGAATTCCGCAGTTCTTCTTGGGCGCGTTGGCGTTCGTTGAGTTCAGACTGGAGTTGTTCGTTAATTCTAGTTAACTGGACTGTGCGTTCTGCTACTGGCAATTCCAATTCATCTTTAGCTTGGCGTAATTCTTGTTCTATTGTCGCTTGTTGAGGCAGACGGGTGTTGAGTTTCGTCTCTGTTTGCGTATTTCCTGTTTGATAAATTTCTCGCATCCGCCGTAAGCTAACCCGTTCTAAGCGATTGATAATCCTAGTAATCAGTTCTGGTCCCACAATGGGTTTGCTCACAAAATCATCTGCACCAACGGCAAAAACCTGATTAACAATATCAGCATCGTTATGAACCGTGAGAAATAGGATTGGTAGTTCACTCCATTGGGGATCATTTCGTACGACTTGACAAATTTCTATACCATTTACACCTGGTATTTCTACATCGAGAATGAGCAAATCTGGCGTGACTGCTTCCAGAGTTTCCCAAAAATGAAGGGTATTTTCCAAGGTAGTTACTTTGATTCCCCAAGGCGTCAGTAATTTTTTTAACAATTCTCCGATTTTTGGATCATCGTCTACAGCAAGTATGTGTGCTTCTGCATGGGGAGAATCTTGCAACACTTGATTAACTGCTTCTAGCACTTGGTTAGCAGACATTGGTTTGGGTAAAAAGGTGTGTCCACCATTGCGAGCAGCTTGTAAACGGTTGCTAAAATCACTGTCTTTGGTCAAAACTATTACTGGTACAGGGGGCTTACGCTGATGCAGTTCTGCTAACAGGTTGAAACTGTCTTCGTGATCTGAAGAAATATCCGGGTCTAATAGTACGATACTAGGATGGTTTTGATAGAGAATATTTCTGGCAGTTATAGTATCAGTAGCGATCGCCACCTGTAAATTTTTGTGATGAGCGGCTTGTTGAATTTGCTCGGTGAAAGTGCGATCGCAATCTACCACCAACAACAAAGGATGCTCATCTTCAGAATCGAGCCTAGATTTTATTTCCTGTTCATTACCTGCAATTTCCTGGCGCAATTGCTGTACCCACCCAACAAACTGAGTAGTGTCATCTACACTCAAGGTTTTATTCGCTTTTAGCAACTGCTCAATTTTGCGTGCTAGTTGGGAACCAACAGCAAAACCAAAAGTACCTAATGATCCAGCAAGAGTATGTGCCTCTTGTAAAGCCTGTTTTTGTAGCTTTTGATTTAATCCTTGACTGTTAGCATGATTAGCAGCTTGCTCCAACAATGCTACCTGTTCTTCTACCCTAGCTTTATATTTATGCCAAACTCCAGCAATAGCCGCAAGTGTCTGTGGTTGAGAAGACGGGACTGTAATAGACGTGTTTTCTGAAGACTCGGAGAAGGAGAGACGCTGTGACGCTTCTGAAGACGTGGTGACGCGGTGAGGTGGTGACGCGGAGAGTGTCTCATCTGTATTCTCCGTGTCTCCGTGTCCCCCTTGTCTCCCTTGTCCCCCATCTCCCCGCGTCCCCCTCTCTTCTCTGCGTGGTTTCAACCGATAACCAATACCATAGACTGTTTCAATTAAATCCCCTGGCGCACCCACAGCTTTTAATTTTTGTCGTAATCCTTTAATATGGGTGCGAACAGCTTCTTCTCCTGGTATGTCCTCATAAGACCAGAGATGCTCCAAAATCATCCCGCAGCTAAAAACTCGGCGGCTATTTCGCAAAAGCAGCTCCAGTAAAGCATATTCCTTGGGAGTTAATGATAATAGCTCTTCAGCGTAGGTAACTTCACAACTTGTGGGATCAAGTAGTAAATTACCCCATTCTAAAACTGGTTGGGATGCTACACTACCACGACGTAACAGCGCCCTGATCCGAGCAACTAATTCTTCTTCATCAAAGGGTTTGACAAGGTAGTCATCTGCGCCAGCATCCAAACCAATCGCCTTTTCATGACTGCTATCACAACCAGTCAATAACAAAATTGGCATTTGCAAACCACGTGCTCTGATTTGGCGACACAGAGTAATACCATCTATCTCCGGTATGATAACATCTAGGAGAATTAAATCGTAATCATAAGTTTGTATTAAATCCCAAGCTGTCTGACCATTTGAGGCTACTTCCACAGCATAATTGTAATTACTAAGGACGGCAGCAAGTACATGGGCAACTAGCTCATCATCCTCGACAATTAATATCTTCATTGTAAAAAGTTAAATTATATTTATCAAACCAAAAGCCTACATAGGAATTCGGTTTGGTTTATAAACTTATTAGTTGAGCCAGGGAACGCTTAAAAGAAAGTGTACTGAGTTCTGTTTAAAAATCAGACAGGAATCCTATAGACACAAATAATTAAAATTTAAGTCAAAAAATAGCCACCACTGTGATTTTAAAAAAGATATCAAAAAGAGTTCATCTCGCTTTACAAAAGTCTAACCTTATTTTACAGATATTAATAAAGGAATATAATCGTGAGCTTTCTGATCGGTTGCGCTGTTTGGGCATATAAAGGCTGGGTAGGCGAACTTTTTCCCCCAGGTACTCGCCCTGCTGATTTTCTCCATCTTTATAGTCGTCGTTTCACGACAGTGGAAGGTAATACTACATTTTACGCTATACCCAATCAAGAAACTGTAGCTCGCTGGGCAACTGATACACCACCAGGCTTTGAATTTTGCTTAAAATTACCACGAGATATTACCCACAATCAACAGCTGCAACCTCATATCGCTGATGCTGGGAAATTTATCGAGAGGATGCGTCCTTTAGGTAAGCGTCTTGGCCCGATTTTTGCCCAGTTACCGCCTAGCTATGCACCGCCATTAATTGACGATCTCACCGCTTTTTTGTCAGCTTGGCCTCATACAGAAATACCACTCGCTTTGGAAGTGCGACACCGTGACTGGTTCAAAGAACCCCACGCAAGTAATTTAACTGCACTACTCGAAAAATTAGGTGTGGGAAGAGTATTGCTAGACACTCGCCCGATCTACACTGGCGATGATGATCCTCAGCTAGAATCAGAACGACGTAAACCCAAACTACCAGTCCAATTTAGCATCACAGCACCTTTTAGTTTAATTCGGTTTATTTCTCATCCCAATTTAGAAATTAATCAGCCTTTTATGGCAGAGTGGGTAACACAAATTCAGCAATGGTTGCAGCAAGGAAAGCGAATATATTTCTTTGTTCATTGTCCCGTAGAAGAGCGATCGCCAAGCACAGCCCGTTACTTCCAAAAATTACTCGAACAAAGCGGTGTCAAAGTCCCGCCCCTCCCCTGGGATAACTTAGATTCTCCACCCAATCAACTTAATCTTTGGTAATGGTCATTGGTCATTTGTCATTTGTCATTTGTCAATGGTATTTATTCTCTCCCTTGTCCCCAATCCCTTCACAAACCTAAATGCTTTTGCAAAGCTTGACGCATCACATCTACAGGTACGCTTTCTCGTTGCAACCAGATTTTTAATGCTGCTGCGCCTTGTTGGACAAGCATTTCTAGTCCATCGATGGCGGTTGCACCTCTGTGTTGCGCCTGTTGTAAAAATTTTGTGGGGTTAGGGGTGTAGATCAAATCATAGGCGATCGCTTGTGGTGACAAATTTGCCATTTCTGCTGCACTCAAAGGTGATTCATCTACCTTGGGATACATACCGATGGGAGTTGTGTTAACAAGTAAATCTGCTTGCGGAATTAATTTGGGCAATTCATCCCATTTGTGAACACAAAGATTAACTTGCAGCGGGGAACTTACCCAACTCTTAGAAAAATCTCTCAAGCGCTGGACATTTCGCCCAACAACATGAATTTCTGCACATCCCAACTGTGTACAACCTGCTACTACAGCCCTAGCAGCACCACCATTACCTAAAATTACTGCTACTTTCTGACTCCAATCTTGATGATATGTTTGTAAAGGAGCAAGAAATCCTTCTACATCTGTGTTAGTACCTATCCAAGAGTTATTTTTGTTAATAACTGTATTGACTGCTCCTACGGCTTGGGCTATGGGTTCTACTGCTGATAAAAGCGGTATGATAGCCTGTTTATGAGGAATGGTGACACTAAAACCCACAACACCAATAGCAGCAAACCCGGAAATAGCAGTGTATAAATCTTCTGGTTTAATGGGAAAAGGCAGATAGATATAATCTATTCCCAATTGAGCGATCGCTGCATTGTGCATAACTGGCGACAGTGAATGTTCTATTGGATGTCCAATGACTCCCAGAAGTTTGGTTTTTCCTGTAATCAATTTTTTGTCCTTTGTCATTAGTCATTAGTCATTAGTTATTAGTTTTTTGTTAGTTATTCACTACTAATCACTAACCATTAACCACTAGCCTACAATTATTAGAGGTGACTTAATATTTCTTTAGAATCATGCAGGCAACAATAGCCTCCTCTACAACCCCTATTCCTGGCAAATACTGGCAGTGGCGAGGGCATAACATTTACTATGTACAAGCAGGACAAGCCCAACCCCAACATCCACCTTTACTGTTAGTGCATGGGTTTGGTGCTTCTACTGACCATTGGCGCAAAAACATTGCTGAACTACAGCACGATTTTGAAGTTTGGGCTATAGACCTTTTAGGATTCGGACGTTCAGCGAAGCCAAAATTGGAGTATAGCGGTGATCTGTGGCGAGACCAGCTTTATGACTTTATCACTGAAGTCATAGGTCAAAAAGCTGTTTTAGTAGGTAATTCTCTGGGTGGCTATGCGAGCTTGTGTGTTGCAGCCCAACGTTGTGACGCAGTGTCGGGTTTAGTATTATTAAATAGCGCTGGGCCGTTTAATGAGAACGAGCATACAGCGGAACCAGAAGCACTACAAGCTCAAATAGAACCACCCCAACAGCCAGATAATTTGCAGAAACTTTTGGGTGATGTTGCCAAATGGATTTTTCAACAACCTTTTGCCCAATTTCTATTATTTCACTACGTCCGGCAAAAAAGCGTCATTCGTCAAACTCTAGAAAAAGTTTATCTTGACAAAAGCGCAATAACAGAACAATTGATAGAAGAAATTTCTCGCCCTGCTTATGATCAAGGTGCTTTCGATGTCTTTTCTTCAGTCTTTAGAACTCCCCAAGGCGAAAAAGTAGATATGCTACTTAAGCAATTAACTTGTCAGTTACTACTATTGTGGGGAGAAGCTGATCCTTGGATTAATGCTAGAGAACGTTCCCAAAAATTCCGTCAATATTATCCCCAATTAACAGAACACTTTCTCCGGGCGGGTCATTGTCCCCATGATGAAGTACCAGACCAGGTTAATTCCTTATTGCGGGAATGGGTTTTTTCTGTAGTTAATGGTTAGTCTGCGATTAAGTGGTCTAGCGCAAAAGTTTTGATGAGTCTTGGGTGTTCAGATCCCCGACTTTTTAAAAAAGTCGGGGATCTGATGTATTTCTGATGAGCGATCGCCCAGGCGAAAAGCCCCTAGTATCACTACCTGGTAAGTCAAAAGTCAAAAGTGGCAAACAAGTACTGAAGAACCAAAATTTTCAGTTACACCTTTTTAAAATTTAGGAGAACTGATCAAGTTATATATGATTCACAATATACACAAACTTGTTTGCAACTAAATTGCCAAAAAAATCTTATTCAAAACAAGGCGAAACTATTGAAAGGAAAATTATTAATATTAATAAAAACTTTCTGATAAATACTAGACCAAAACACTATCAGTCAATTTTATAAATTAATATCTGTTGAGTACCTAGTCTTGTAGCGGATATAACTAAGCAACTATTGAAGTCCAGAGAGTGAAGATCGGCAGTATTTATTGTTAAAGAGAACACACACATAAAAATGTAACCTTGAATCTACTGCTGGAAAGGTTTTAAAATTGATATTAGGTTGATAGTAAATTGATAGTATATGTTTTGAAAAGCGTGATTTTACGTAAATTTAATGTAAAACTTATACTTAATTGTATTTTTCAAGTTAAATTTTGATCGATACATTAGACTGACTGAACCCTGTCAATCTGTTTATGGATGTGCATCATAAAATAGACCTCTTACACGAATAGTTGAAAAATCCCCCTTCCCTTAGTCCTGTGCCGAACGCTACATCTAGGAAACCTAATAGAGCGTGCATCTTTGACAGGGGAAATAAATTAAATCCTTTCCCTTGTTAAGGACACGGTTAAGGTAGATTTTTTTGGTATTCATGCATTAGAGATGCCTATTTAATTGGGCAAGATAACAAAAATTATGAAAATAAGGCTTAATACACCATACCCTTACACACTAAGATAAAGATTCTTAAACAAGCTAAGACAGAAACTCAATTTTTCTAAATACTTATACTTAAATTTAAAACAATGTTGGACAAAAATATTTACTAAGTACTGATACTATGTTGTCAGAATAATTAGATAAATATTTAAAATTTATAGAATAGTACTAGTAAAATATTTTGTTAAAAAAAACACAGCGATGAAACAGTAAATCTGAAACATATTCCATTTTTTGTATCAAAAATATTTTGAAATTATTCTGTTTTATGAGAGTATGTTTACAGTAAAAATTGCAAAATTTTAGCTAATTTTGCTGCTCACTCAACACATAAACAATAATCAATTATTAATATATCAAGGGGTACTACTCGTGCGTAGCAGAAGAATGCAGATGATCATGGATAGGGCTGCGATCGCACTGTCCACTACGTGTGCAATCCATTGTCTGTTTTTACCAGTTTTGCTCGTTATACTTCCCGCATTAGCAACGACTTCTCTTGGTAGTGAAAGTTTTCACCGTGTTCTGTTGTGGTTTGCCTTTCCCATTAGTGTGTTGGCTCTGACACAAGGTTGTCGTCGTCATAAAGATCGAATAGTGTTTATGGCTGGGATCTTGGGATTGGTGCTTCTTACTGCAACCGCAATTGCTGGACACACTCTTTTAAGTGAAGAGGGTGAGCGTGTTGCTACGGTGTTAGGAGCAACAGCATTGGCAGTTGGGCATATTCGTAACTATAGGTTATGCAACCACAACAAATGCAAAACCTAATTGTACAGCACTCGTGAGAGGTTAGAGTGATTGCACTAATGTCTGCAAGCGTGCAAGGAAAAGAGACAAATCCAGCTTGGAGGCTGGTTTTTGGAGAGATTTGACTATTCTTAAGGAGTAAAAACTGGGGTCAATCATTAGAAATGGATAATGATTGAACTCCTTATCATTGAAGAGGACGCGGGGAAACCCCACGGATAAATCCGCTTTCTTGTGACCAGGTGCTTCGATCTTGAGAATGGGAGACGCGGAGCGCAACCATTCTCCCGTCTTTGCGTCTTCTTGGTCAATGATTTCAATGACTAGTTGCCTATTTACGCCCTCCAATAGTCTTCACCAAGGCGATCGCTCAAGTAAAG
Organism: Fischerella sp. CENA71; assembly: GCA_024239075.1. Classification (GTDB taxonomy): domain Bacteria; phylum Cyanobacteriota; class Cyanobacteriia; order Cyanobacteriales; family Nostocaceae; genus Pelatocladus. The sequence continues at coordinate 276,105 of JANBVI010000004.1, forward strand.
AAAACGACCCTTTTCTTTACCAATAGTTGCAATTAATTTTGGCTCAAATTTCTTATTGCTGGCTGGTTGCAGATTTGGCAGTTAAGAACATGGTTAAAAATCCCAAGCTTGCTCGTGCTATCAGTGATGCTGCATGGGGAGAATTGGTGAGACAACTGGAGTACAAAGCCAAATGGTAAAGAAACAGAAACCCAAATCGTGAGTTTTGGGAATCCCCTACTACATCCGCAGGATTAGCGGGAGAGGATGTCAAGAAGGTTTAATCTGAATTGAGACAAAAAACTGCTAATAAGGAGTACTATCAGCAGCTTTAGAAAGTTAACTTTTATTTAGTGGATTTTGCCCTGATATAGCAATTCCCAATTATATGAGGTACACTCTAAGCTCCAGTCCCTAGCCTCTAGCTGTTGACCTCAACGAGATGTACCTCAGTAAAACGAGAAACGCTATATACTCAGAGAATTTTCAACTTTTATGATGCACAGCCACAAACAGATTGGCATTGAGTGCAGACTTCACCGCTTTGATGACTATTAGCACAAGCTTCACAGCAGTAGGCTTTACCATCCTTGGTAACGGCTTGCTCAATCGGAAAAACGCATTGGCAAGTACCACAGGCGCATTTTATTTGACTTACGGTTGCTGCCATAGTTAGACTTCTTTTTCTGATTATGAAATTATTAGTTAAGCAACAGGGATAGCAATGGCTGTCCTTGCTGGTTAAAAATATCATATCAGTAAGTACTGATATGTGAACAAAATACTTAATAATGCTTTTCAAAACTTTTTTCTATGATCGCTAAAACTATAATCACCAAAACTCAAGCAGCCGATCTGAAGGTCAAACTATTTCGAGGACTTTCTGACCACTCACGTATGTCTATTCTCAATGCGTTGCGTTCTAGAAGACTAACAGTCAATGAAATTGTTGAGGTAACAGGACTCAGCCAATCTAACGTTTCTAACCATCTTGGCTGTTTGCGCTGTTGTGATTTAGTTGTCCGTCAACAGCAGGGACGTTTTGTCTACTATCAACTCAGTGATGAACGAATAGTTAAGCTTCTCGACCTAGCAGATGAACTACTAGCTGATGTGGCTTTAGGTGTAAGCCAATGCAACAGTTACGATTAAACCTGTGTTTATCAGCAAGATAATTCCAGCTAACGCCCATCTCACCTGCGCGCGTGAAGACCACTTGGGGTAATATTTTTTGCCCATTCCCCAAAGCTGGGAAATGCATTTTTGTTGTAATAATCAGTCGATGTGTTCATGTTGTTTATTAACGAGAACCCATCCATAGAGAACATCAAAGCGTTTGTTCAAAACGTTTTAACGTTGCTTATTAACGTGAACCCATTCACAACAAATGGGAACCCATTGACCACAAACACGAAAGCGATGCTGCAAAGCAGCCGCTACGCGATCGCAAATAATGATTAAATTTATAGCGGTTCTCGCTTGGGTGCAGTGAAGTAGTCTACGACTAAAACAATACTTGATTTTTTGTCATGAAGTCTCGTCCATCTGCTTTTTATTTTTCCCAATCATCAGCAAAGCAACGATCGCACTTGCACTCGCCAACCCAACAGCAATAAACATTACTAAGCGAAAGCTATCCACAAATGCCCAGGCGATCGCATCTTTTAATTTTGTTGTGATTTCAGTACTCACACCCGCAGGTATTTCCGCACCCGCCAGCTTGACACGTTGATTATCCAAGAGTTTTTGCACTTCGGCCGATATACCTAAAGCCGTCATTTGCTGATTCAGACTGCGATTGAAACTATTGAAGACAAATATATTAAATACTGCGATCGCTAATAACCCAGCCGTACGCGCAACAGCATTATTAATCCCCGAAGCAATACCAGCTTGACGCTGTTTGACTGCACTCATCACGGTTGTTGTCAACGGGGCAACGCTAATTGCCATACCTAAACCTAATACCAGTATGGCAGGGAAAAACGTTGTCCAGTAATTACCATTAATTCCTGGGATGGCAAATAAAGCAAATCCCAAAGCGGCTATTACTGGGCCAATTGTTAATGGAAGCTTGGCACCATAGCGACTCACCAATCCTCCAGACCAGCGCGAAAGCAAAAACATGATAATAATAAATGGCAGGAATACCGCACCAGCAGCCGTAGCTGAGTAGCCTTGCACTTGAATTAAATTGAACGGCACAAAGTAAAATACTCCACCCAAAGCCGAGTAAAGTAGCAGTGTGAGCAAATTTGCACCGCTAAAGGTACGCGATTTAAATAAAGATAAGGGCATCATTGGAGTGCGGCTATTAGCTTCGACAAAAATAAACGCACTCAGAATCAGTACACCAACTACCAAGCAGCTGAGAACTAGGGGATGAAATAATCCCAGGTGAGATGATTCGATCAGTCCGTAGACTATTACCCCCAAACCAAGAGTAGCTAAAGCTGCTCCCCACCAATCGAGCCTTGCTGACTCTTGATTACGGCTTTCTGGCACACGCCAAAACAAAATAGCAAGTACAATCCCAGCTAATGGCACATTTAGAAAAAATATCCAGCGCCAAGAGATATTTTCAACTAACCAACCACCCAAAACTGGGCCAAGTGCTGAGGTGATGGCTGTGAAACCCGACCAAGTTCCAATTGCTTGTCCGCGTTGTGCTTCATTAAACGAGGCGCTGATAATTGCTAAACTTCCTGGAACTAACAACGCACCGCCAATTCCTTGAACAGCTCTGGCAATAATTAGCTGATTTACGTTTGGCGACAAGCCGCACCAAATCGAGGCTAAGGCAAACAATCCAACACCGCAAGCAAAGATAAATCGTCGTCCAAAGTGATCGCCTAACGATCCACCAACTAAGATTAAAGCAGCAAGAAACAAAGCATAGGATTCAACAATCCACTGCACATCGGTAGTGGTGGCATTTAACTGTGATTGCAATACCGGAAGTGCCACATTGACGACGGTACCATCAATCATTGCCATACTTGAACCGAGAATTGTTGCCGCTAGTACCCACCTGCCAACATTCCTGGAACAAGGAGTAGTGCATGGCGCTGAACGAATCACTCCTTCATCGCATGGCTGTTTAATAATGTTAGCCATCTTAAGCTAGGAAAAACGCTATTCCCAAATTGTACCGACACTCGCAATACAATTTTGGGCGTTGCTGAATAAGGGGATGAATGAGGCTGATGCGGAAACAGCCAGACGCGGTGACGCGGTTGCCTTATAACTTTGCCAACAATCCCAAAAAGCGCTTAGTATTTGCCGTCAAAAGTGTGCGTCGATAAGCATCTGCTGCTTTCTTAATTCCTTCTGCTTGCGTTGGATAAGGATGAATGACGCTACTCATCTTACTCAAACCAATTTTATTCACAATTGCTGTGGTGACTTCGGAAATCATCTCACCAGCATGACGAGCGACAATGGTTGCACCGATAATTTGATCTGATCCTGTTTTGTGGAGGATTTTGACAAAGCCATCTTCTTCACCATCTGCGATCGCTCGATCTACACTAGTAAAAGGTATCTTGATCGTATTTACATCAATACCTTTTTTCTGTGCTTCTTGTTCATACATTCCCACATGGGCAACTTCTGGGTCAGTATACGTTACCCAAGGCATGACTAAATTACTAAGCTTATAACGTCCCAAACCAAAGGGAGAAAATAAAGTATTCTTAATGACTATCCGCGCCGCCGCATCCGCAGCATGAGTAAATTTCCAATCCATACAGATATCACCAGCAGCATAAATTTTGGGGTTGGTGGTTTGCAAATAATCATTGACCATTACACCCCGTTGCTGATCATATTCCACGCCCACAGTTTCTAAATTCAAACCTTCTACATTCGGGACACGCCCCACACCTGCTAAAATTTCATCTACCGTCACAGAATCTTCTCGACCATCGCAGCTAAAATAAAGCTTCTTACCATCGCTAGTTTTTTCTACTCGCTGCATTTGGCAATTTAAAACCAAACGAATTCCTTCTTGAATAAAAATATTTTGGACAATATCGGCAGCATCAACATCTTCTTTATTAAGAATGTGGGAACCGCGATGGAAAAGCACCACTTCACAACCCAAGCGTCGGAATGCTTGTGATAATTCGCAACCAATCGGCCCACCACCAATCACTGCCAAACGTCGTGGTCGTTGGGTGAGAGAAAAAACTGTTTCGTTAGTTAAATACCCTGCTTCTTCAATTCCTGGAATCGAAAGACGCGCCGCCCTTGCACCTGTAGCAATTACAGCTTTTTTGAAGTTGAGAGTGTTGTCACCAACCACTACAGTATTATTACTCGAAAAACTAGCACTACCCAAAAAGACATCAACTCCCAGCTTTTGAAAACGTTCCGCCGAGTCGTGAGGGCTAATACTAGCACGCAGCTTTCGCATTCTTTCCATGACTGCGGGAAAATCCACATCGATGTGTTGGGGAAGGTTGACTCCAAAGTTTCTCGCATTCCACATCTCACCCACAACCCGCGCCGACCGAATTATACACTTTGATGGTACGCAACCCACATTTAAGCAATCTCCACCCATGAGATGCTTTTCAATCAACGCTACCTTCAAACCCAAATCTAAACCCGCCGCACCCGCAGCCACCACCAATCCCGCGGTACCCGCACCAATCACCACCAAGTCATAACAATCAGCAGGCTTGGGATTCATCCAATCAGGTGGATGCACGTAGGAAATAAGCCTTTGATTATACTCATCTAATGGGCGAATTATGACTTTTTGAAATTCGGAATTAGACATTGGTGATATCTCCATCAAAGTAGCTTTTTTAAACGCAGAGGAACGCTAAGTAAGCGCGGAGAAACGCAGAGTTTTTTTCAAGGTAATTCGCTTACAAAATCTCTTGTTCTAGGGCTTTTTTGGCTATACGAGTCACATATATTGTGACTGCAACTGTGGCAATAAAACCTATAATCCGAATTGCCCATTGGACTGTGGGGTTGGTTGGTTGAGTTTGTGTGCCAATCATGGCAAGATTTCCAGCGAGGGAACCAATGTAAACATACATAATTGTTCCGGGGATCATGCCTACAGAACCAATAAAGTAGTCTTTGAGGGAAACTTCGGTGACACCAAAGGCGTAGTTTAATAAGTTAAAGGGAAATATGGGGGAAAGTCGGGTTAATAGAACTATTTTGAGTCCTTCTCTACCGACGGCGTGGTCAATTGCAGCAAATTTTTTGTTATCTGCGATTTTTGTGGCTACCCAGCCTCTGGCTAGGTAACGTCCAACTAGGAAAGCGGCTGTTGCACCCAAGGTTGCACCAATAAAGACGTAGATGGAACCCCAGATTACACCGAAGACGACGCCAGCGCCTAAAGTGAGGATGGAGCCTGGTAAAAAAGCAACGGTGGCGATGATGTAGAGGGCAATAAATGCGATCGCTCCTACTGTACCTAAACTGTCTATCCACTGCAAGGCATTTCGCAACCATTCTTGAGGATTAAATCCTGGGGTATTTACAGTTTCTTGTGCTAATGCAGAGTTTATGTTTAGGCAAAAAATCAAGGTAAATATAAGTAAGGTGAAAAAAGTCTGTTTTAAGAATTTATGTGATTGTTGGGATTTTAGTTTATTGGCTAAATTTTTATTTTTCATTTGCTAAGTTATAGATAAAAATAAATGCGATCGCACAAGATATGCAAGCGATGTTCAAGCGATCGCATCACCTTTGACTTTAGCTTTCCAGCATATATAAGGATGTATCCAGTTATTAATCTGTCAACGCGGACAAATAATTTGGCAAACAACAGCAAAATTGTTGTCTTTCAATGATTTTAAAAAGCCCGTGATGAGGATTGAACTCATGACCTCACCCTTACCAAGGGTGTGCTCTACCACTGAGCTACACGGGCAAAATTAAGGCATTCATAAAATTAAAAATGTAAAACTAAAACTTTTAAATTTTAATTTTACATTTTTAACTTTGGCAGGTGGGCCGGGCTGGATTTGAACCAGCGTAGGCGCTAGCCAACGGATTTACAGTCCGTCTCCATTAACCACTCGGACACCGACCCGTGAGACCCACGATTAAGAATATTAGCACAAGGTTTTAGATTTTCCAAGCTTTTTTTCAAAAAAAATTAATTTGGTCATTGGTCATTGGTTAATGTCCAATGCCCAATGCTCACTAACTCAGTAATTCACCAGTTTCTTGCAGTGCGTGCAAGCGATGGTAAATACCACCATGACGCAGAAGTTGTTGGTGATTACCGACTTCTATGATTTTGCCTTGATCTAGGACTACAATCTGATCTGCTTCTCTAACTGTACTCAGGCGGTGAGCAATTACAATTGTGGTACGAGTTCCTTGGAGCGATCGCATTGCTAATTGAATGGAACGCTCAGACTCATAATCTAAGCTAGAAGTCGCTTCGTCAAAAATCAGCACATCTGGTTCTACTAATAACGCCCTAGCAATTCCCAGGCGCTGTCTTTGTCCGCCAGACAACCTCACACCCCTTTCTCCTACGACAGTGTAATAACCTTGGGGTAAATTCTGAATCACTTCATCAAGTCTGGCGATTCTACAGGCTTCTTCAACTTGGTCAAAGGTGACATCTGAGCGACCATACTTGAGATTATCCAAGACAGTTCCGTTAAAAATATCTACTTCTTGATGAACTATTGCCAGTCTGCGGCGATAATTTCCTACATTTAAAGTGCGAATATCTTGACCATCAATCAGAATTTGACCTTGATTTGGTTCAAAATAGCGCAATAGTAATTTTACCAAAGTAGATTTACCCGAACCTGATCGCCCGACCAATGCTACTGTTTGATATGGTTCAATCAAGAGATTGATATCTCGCAAAACTGGACGTTGAGGTTCATAGCCAAAGCTCACATGGGAAAACTCTACTTTTCCTGTAAATTGATAAGCAGAATCTGATTGCGGTTTCTCCAAAAGACCAACCGAATCAACTCCAGATGGTTCTTTGAGAAATTCGTTAAACCGCACCATAGAACTATAGCGACGAGCAAAAATCTCCGCCAATACGCTAATTGGTTCCAACTCCGCATAAGCCATACTGGAAAGAGTTAAGGTCATGATAAAGTGACCAAGAGAAATCCTACCAGCTACTGTTTCTGCTAGCGTCAAACCTAAAATCGCAAACACGCAAAACTGAATGACAGTTCTTTGCTTGGTATTCAGCTTGACGTATCCTTTGTGGATACGATAATCCACCACGGTGAATTCACGTTCTAAACGGACTTTTTGCCGTTCTAGTTCTTTGGCTTCTGTCGCAAATGCTTTTACTGTTTTAATGTTGCTGATAATTTCCGAAGTCCGGCTTTCTGTCCCTTCTCCATATTTATCCAAGCGGTTATCATGCCAAACTAGGCGCTTCAACTTTTTCAAGGTAAAACCAAGAATAACCACAAAGGATATTAAATACAAAATCGCAATTCGCCACTCCACAAACCAGATAAATACAAAAATTCCCAAAACCCGAAACAGCTTCGGAATCATCTGTCCAGCGATTTCGGGATAAGTCCAAGTGTGGTTGGCGACACCTCTTGCTACTCGCCCAGCAATGCGTCCGGGATTATTTTCGTCATAAAATTCTAGAGGTAGGGTGAGAATCTTTTCAATTGCTTTTTGATGTTGATCTCGACGCGATCTTAAAGCAATATCCCAATGAAACCAATTAGTTAACCAAGGTTGTGTCGGCGCTCTCACCACGGTGACAAGAAAAATTAAACTCAGCAATACACCTAAAGATAGAAGTTGATTGACTGGGTAATTGATAAGGTTTGCAATTGTGGCGATCGCTACCGTCAATGGCTTATCTAATGGTTGATTAGACAACACATTCAAAATCTGCCCGATCACATACGGTACGACCAAATCAATAATCTCGTAAACACTGGTAGCTGCAATACTGAAAATACTCAGCTTCCAGTAGGGACGAAAGTAATTGAGAATATCTCTAAAGTTTGCCATGATGCACACTGTCCAAGAGCATGAGCCTTTAGCTCTGGAAGTTTTATACTACATTTATATTACATTGTAGTCAAGAGGCAAATTGCGAAATTAACCTTAGGGAAGAGATCAAACTAACGTTACCTCTGTTAGAGCGATCGCATTCCCACAAGTCACTACCCGTCTACGCACTTACCCTTCATCACAAAAATCCTCTTATTCATAAATAACATCATGACGTTTGTAACTAACGTCGTGACTTTACTTATTAACATCCTCAGGCAGAAGATAGCGCCTCAAAAAAGTCTTATCCTATGGAAAAAGCGTGTCTCATGAGGTCGGTAATGGAGACAAGTAACCAAACAACTAACCACCGCACTCCCCTAATTCTTGCTGGAATTTTTTTAGGTTTAGGACTAGGAGGATTTGTTGACGGCATTTTGCTGCATCAAATTTTACAGTGGCATCATATGTTAAGCAGCATTCAACCGTTAGTCAGCAAATCTAATATAGATTTAAACATGGTATGGGACGGTTTGTTTCATGCGTTGGATTGGGTAATGACTGTGATCGGGGTGCTGTTGCTGTGGCGTGCAGGCGGACGCGATGATGTTCCTTGGTCATCAAATACCTTTTTTGGATCTATACTCATCGGTGCTGGGTTGTTTAACTTAGTTGAAGGATTAATAGATCATCAAATTCTTGGTATTCATCATGTCAAACCAGGAGTACATCAACTAGCTTGGGATTTGGGATTTTTAGCTAGCGGTGTATTGCTAATTGTAATTGGGTGGTTAATGCTACAAGCCTTTCCTCAAACAACTGACAAGTAGGTAACAAGAAGGACAAGGGAGACAAGGGGGACATGGGAAGGGGTATACGGAGAATATTTTTGATTGATTCAGCGCGTCTCCCATTCTCCGCATCTCTTCCCAGTCCCCGTTCCCTATCTCCATTAACTATCGAAAAAATTCCAGTCTATACCGATACAAAGCAACTGGGCGAGAACCAGCTTGAAAATAATTTGGGTCTTGGGGTGAAAGGTAAACAGCAGTAACTTGATCCGCTTCTATGGCTGGATTGGAAGTAGATAATTTGCGGTAAGCAGTCGTAGATTCCACTAAATTGAAATAGGGACGCCCACCACCTTTAAATAATTGTTGAAAAACTTCTGTTGTAATAAACTTACCATCAGGTGTAGTTTCTGTAGATCGTGCAGAAACAATCGAAATTAGTTGGCGTTCATGACGTAAAAATGTGATTTGACGATTAGGCGAATTTGGATCTACTTTGACAGAAATCACAGCTGTATCGCCTAAATAAGCTCTTGCCAAATTTAAGCCGTTAAATGCTCGATCCGCAACTACTACTGATTTTCTATCTACACCAGATTTGATTTTTAATCCGGTAACAGGTGTGGTTTGCTTGACAAATCGCACTTGACACTCAATTGGCTGATTGAGATACTGACGATTTCCCTCAAATCCAGGGGTGACAATTTCAGGCGCTAGAGGTGCAACCATATCTACAAGTGTGCTGCTAAGTTGCCACTCACCCAGCATCCACTCAGGATATACTAAGTCTCCCATCGCAGGTTGGGTAGAAGTGATTTTTTCCCAAACAGGAAAACTATCTAAACGTTTGGCTAACTCTCCCGCTTTTGCTTCTCCACTCCACAACAGCAATAAAAACATCAAACACAAAGTCAAAATTCTCAGCATATTAATGATTAACACTATTGTTTTCAAAATTTAGAACTTATGAGATTAAAAGCTCATTCAATTAGAAAATATGTTGCAATTTTGTTACTAAATTTAACTTCTACAGCAATAATTTCAATAAAAACATTAGTGTATTCTGAAAAGACTGAGATCCAAGTAACCATCACAGCCTATTTCCTTAGTTAGAGGAGGGTATGAGCAAAAAAACTCATAATTTGGCTAAAAAATGTGTATTTTATTTATGTTTTGTCTAAAAAACATATCAATTGCTGTTTTTTAGCTTGATAATTAAGATCGCAAGGTAGTTGAGTACTCTCAAAAACCAAAATTGCAAAGTTTCAATTTATACTTTATATCTTTAAATTATAGTGTTATCACTTAACCTACATCAAGTAGAAAGATATTAAGTAGTAAAATTACTCATTCTAAGAAAGGAAATCTGTATTTTATGCTTCTAAAAATGATGTGATTCAAAAAAGGTAAATATTTTTTAAAAAAATAAATACAAACCTTACACATTAGCAGAAAATGGTGAAATTGAATTGATTGAAAAGTAAGAATTGAAAGCTGGCAAAATATTCAATAAGTTATGAGGGTGTAATCTTAATTGATTACTTGATTTATGCTTGGATGAGCTAATGAACCTATCTAGTTCTTTCACGAATTTTTCTTTAGCTGAATTGTTTCAACTGATTGACCAAGGCAAAAAATCTGGTTGTTTAAGTGTGTGTACTCTACCAGATATTCACACTCCTGATTCTAAATCGCAATACTATTACATTTGGTTTCGACAAGGGCGTGTAATTGCAGCAGCAAATCGCTTAAACGGTCAAGGTTTAGTTAACAAAATTACTCAACGAAATTGGGTAAATCAGCAAATTATAGAAAGATATTGTCAAATATTTTCTTTAGATAAACCCCTTGGTTTATCTCTAAAAGCTGATGGTTTGCTCAACACCGAGCAATTAAATTTATTATTTGCTAGTCAAATGCATCAGGTACGACAGTTGTTTGAAATTCAAACAGGTGTATTTAAACTCGACAGCAAAGCACCGTTACCTGTTAAAGAAATGACAGGATTAAGCCTCAGAGCAATAGAAATAGCTCTGGTGGCTTTAAGAACACTAAAAAGTTGGAAAATATTAGCTGATGCAATTCCAGATCCCAATTCGGCTATAAACAGCATTGCTCAAGGGAAACCACAAATTCATTTACATGCTTTGGAGTGGCAGGTATGGGAATTTGCCAATGGTACTATTAGCTTAAGTGCGATCGCCAATCAACTCAATCAACCAATAGCTTTAGTTCAACAAGTAGCTTTTCGGCTCATGTTGGCTTGTTTAATAGAAGAAGTTCCTTTGAAGGAATCAACACTAGAATTGAGTAATTATCCTGTCGATTTAAACTTAGTTAATTCTTCTAGAGCAGTCAAATCTTCAGTTGGGACAACCATCAAGATCAGTAATTTATTTCTACAAAATATAGTTGGCTTTTTGAGGAGTAATAATTGATGGAGATCCTACGCATTGTGATCACTGGAGGCGTAGGTGCAGGTAAAACTAGTTTTATTCGTACCATCAGTGAAATTGAAATGGTAGATACCGATAGAAAAGCAACTGATGACATCGCACTCCTGAAAGAAAAAACCACAGTTGCATTAGATTTTGGGCGATTGACTATTGGATCGAATCAATCACTGCATCTTTATGGTACTCCTGGACAAGCGCGATTTGATTTTATGTGGGACATCCTAATTCAAAAAGCCCATGCCTACATCTTATTAATAGATGCACACCGTCCAGAACACCTGCGCTATAGTCGAAAAATTCTGCAATTTATGAAGCATCGAGTCAAAATACCGTGTTTAATAGGGCTAACTCATACTGATTGTCCTGATGCTTGGGAGATGGAAGATATCGCATTAGCTTTGGGATTATTGGATGCAAATAACAGGCTACCGATCATGTGTGTTAATGCGACAGAACCTGCTTCTGTTAAAGAAAGTTTAATTGCACTGATCGAAGAAATTACCAAACATTACCAGTATCTTAACGGTTAAATGATGTTATTTTGATTTTGTGTAAAAAAACTCTAAGACAGATGTAAAAGTTAAAACATGTAACAAAATTTTTATCCTGTTGTACGGGATTTTTCTTGTTACTTATATTGAGTTGTCTAAAGTTTTGGAGTCAGCTATTGACTCCAAATAATGCGATCCATCACGCTATTTATTCATAGCCTGTTGTTTAACCGCTATGCTTCTGGGCTACTTACTAAAGCTATTGACTAGAGGTGTTCAAAAAATCTCATCTGTGTCCACAGAAACATCTGTGTCCATAGAAACATCACATTTGTCAACAAAAATCCATTCGCCAAAACTGACAACTTCGGAAGATACAGCACAATTGTTACACGCTGTAACAGTAGACAATCTGTTACCAACAACTTCTGATCAAGCTCATACACCTGTACCAAAGATTGTGGAGGACAAATTTATGATTAACGTCTCAATGCTGCAAGACGAACTGCAAAACTTCGTGTCTGGAACCTCTGATATTCAAGGTGCAGCTTTAGTAAGTCCAGATGGCTTGGCTTTGGCTTCTGTGTTACCAGGTGGAATGGATGAAGAACGAACTGCTGCCATGTCTGCATCTATGCTGTCGTTAGGCGAACGCATTGGTCGCGAACTGGCTCGTGGAAATGTAGAGCGTATTGTTGTAGAAGGAGAAAAAGGCTACGGTGTGTTAGTTGGTTGTGGTAGTGATGCAGTTTTATTAGTACTGGCTAATGCAGGAGTTAAACAAGGCTTACTGTTTCTGGAAGTAAAACGTGCTGTTTCTAGAATTGCGCCTCTGTTAGCTTGACTAAAAACACAAAATAGTCCTTACACCAATATTTGGATTACTGATTTTGCATCTTAAAGAATGGTATACCAAATTACATTGAATTGTATGGGAGCATTACGCATGTTACGTCCAACTTTGGGAGATTTTAGCAGTATTGTCTGTTTTAAGGCAGCAATTATAGGTATGGAAGAGGCTTTAGGTGAAAAAGCAACTGCGATCGCTTTAACTGCGGCAGGTCGTTATCGTGGTAAAAGTTTAGCCCAGGAATTAAACCTAGCCAACTCCTCGATGTCCTTAGAGGAACTAGCCGACAAGCTTGATCATGTTTTCGGCAAGCATGGTACTTGTCTGTGTATAATCGAGAAAATTGTCCAAGAAGATGATGGGATAATCAAGGTATATACATCAGAAACCTTATGTTCTGCGGGCGAACCCCAGGATTCACAGCGTAAATGTACTTATACCCTTGGTGCTATTTGGGGCGTACTAGAAATAACTTTTAATCAGCGACTGCAAGGCAAGCATACCGAATCTGTATTGCGCGGTGGGGAATACGATGTATTTGAATTTACTAAATTCTCATAGTTTAGTTGTTTAATTGTTTGGTTATTAGTTAATGTCGCTTACTAATAATTCATACCATTTCACTAAAACCTTGGTACAAATACAGGCTGTGTAGAGACGTGCCATGGCGTGTCTCTACAAATTGATATGGATTGTGATTAACGTGAAATGGTATCACACCTGGGGAAAGCAAATATCAATGCTGAACTGGGTGCATTCTGCCATATTTAAAACCTGTGTTTAGCAAAAATAAATTACAGGGTGCATTCTTTACACAACCTTGAGATTAATACTCTCACTGAAATTAAGAAAAATCTCTTATTCGTTAATAAAATTAAGCAAAAAATTCAAATTTTAGTTATACAGTTTACATATAGGACTCCTATGTTATTTTTATTGGCCTAGCCTTTGTTCTGTGCTGAAAAAAGTCAGTATAGTTTCTGTTAAGAGTTCCCTGTTAATAGTTCTCGGTCTTCACTAGTAAGTTCATCAATCAAACCGGATTCCTATATTACTCCTCTGGCTGCGAAAGCTTCATCATAAGTAAAATTCCAAAGGTATGTATAAAACTTGCCGCAAGCACAGGTATGAATTTTCAGGGTGCAAGTTTAAACAAATCGCTTTTTATAATACTTGAAACAATGAGTCTACATAGTTTCTTAACAGATTTCTCCCTGGCTGAATTGTTTCAGATCGTAGACCAAGGAAGAAAATCTGGTTGTTTAATTGTTTGTAATTTACTATACGATCCTGCTTCAGCAGGTCAATCTCGATATTACTTTGTTTGGTTCCGAAAAGGATGTATTGTTGCTGCGGCAAATTGTTTAAACAGCGAAGGTTTAATGAATCAAATAAAACAACGCAATTGGGTAAAGCCGCAAATAATAGATGAATATTATGCGATCGCACCAGCAACTATACCCTTTGGTTTACATCTCAAAACAGCAGGAATATTGAATGCTGAACAATTAAATTTACTATTTGCTCACCAACTACGTCAAATTCGGGAGCTTTTTGAAATTCAAAAAGGTGTATTCAGATTAGATAGCAAAGTAACTATACCTGGGAAAGAAATGACAGGGTTAAGTTTAAGCGCTATTGAAGTCGCTCTGATGGCTCTGAGAACGCTAAAAAACTGGGATGTTTTAGCTGATGCTCTCCCAAATATTAATTCGGCGATATGTAGCATTACCCAAAACAAACCTGATATTCATTTAAAAGCTTTAGAGTGGCAATTATGGGAATTTGCCAATGGTACTATTTCTTTAGGTGCGATCGCTAATCACCTGAATCAACCAACAAGCTTAGTTCAGCAAGCAGCTTTCCGGCTCAAGATAGCTGGTTTGATAGAGGAAATTCCACTTGAGACATCTATTCCAGAATTGAATGATTACCCTCTAGATGTTAACAGTGTAGACTCCTCTATTTTACTAAATCAAAAATCCAGACAATCAGAAATGACAATTCTCAGCACTTCATTTTTGCACAATCTAGTTGGGTATTTAAAAAATAAAGTTTAAGAATCATCCTAAATCATTTGTGAACAAAAACATCCCCGACTTTGCATAAATTATCAGGGATCTGACTTTCTTAATTTTCACAACTCCTAAACAGATAACTATCAACAGATGACAGGATTGAGCTTGAAAGCAATTGAAGTAGCTTTGACGGCGTTGAAAAATCTGAAAAATTGTAAAAACAAAAATCAACTACCACTAACTAATTTCAGCCAAAGGTACAGGCTGCCAAACTTCTCCATATTTTTCCCGAAGAGCGTGCCAAGCTTCTACTTGCCCTGGTTCATACTCACCTGGTTTACCCCATTGTAAAAATAAACTCAAAGCAGATTCCTGCTTCTCGTCAAGTAACCGGATAGCGTATGTCGTGAAATTACCACGTTTTGCTTCACCTGTTTCAAATTTCACTTGAGTAATTTTGTCCATATTTAAGTGAAATTCAAAACCTTCTGTATGCATATTTGCGTATTTACCCTTAGGCAACTCTGCATAAAATAGCTTTTCGATTTTGCCCCGTGCTTCTAATACTGCGGCGCTACTAGTGACAATTAAACGCAAAGTCCCCAAAGTTTCGCAAGCTTCCAAAAATTCTTTTAATGTAGTAGTCATAACTCAATTGTCCTTTGTCATTTGTCACATTGATCATTGGTCATAAGTCATTTGTCCTTAGTTAATAACTAATGACAAATGACCAATGACCATTTACTATTTTTCATACTGTTCGTACGCATTAACAATACGTTGAACTAGGGAATGGCGCACAACATCTTTTTGGCTAAATTCACAAAAAGCAATTCCTTCAACATGTCTCAAAATCTTGATCGCCACTGTCAATCCAGATTCTTGATGTAATGGTAAATCGATTTGTGTAATGTCACCAGTTACCACCATCCGGGAGTTGAAACCCAAGCGAGTCAACACCATTTTCATCTGGGAAGCTGTCGTATTTTGAGCTTCATCCACAATCACAAAAGCATTATTGAGTGTGCGCCCCCGCATGTAAGCTAAAGGAGCAACTTCAATCACACCTCTTTCCATCAATGATGGTACTTTTTCTGGATCGATAAATTCATTAATCGCATCATAAAGTGGACGCAGATAAGGATTAACTTTTTGTTGCAAATCTCCTGGCAAAAAACCGAGTTTTTCACCTGCTTCAACAGCAGGACGAGTGAGAATCAGTTTTTCATACTGGTTAGCAAGCAGCGCCTGTACTGCTACAACAACCGCCAAAAAAGTTTTACCCGTACCAGCAGGCCCGGTACAGAAAATCATGTCATGTTTGTGTAGGGCTTGGATGTATTGTTTTTGCCGAAATGTTTTGGCCCTGACTTCTTCGCCTCGCCGAGTTTTAGCTAAGACATCTTTTTGTAAATCTCGCAGTTCATCTTCTCGATGGGTGTCTAAAGCTTGACGAGCTGTAAGAATATCAGCGCTAGAAACAATATTACCTTTGCTCCACAAATATTCGAGCGATCGCACTAATCGACTAGCTAAATCAACTTGTTTGTCTGTCCCAGAAATGTGTAATTCCTGTCCTCGCAGCACAAGTTTAGCACCTGTTTGCTTGGAAAGAATTTTGAGATTATCTTCTCCTTGTCCAGCTAGAGTGATTGCACTTGCGATGTTCGGCAGTTCAATTGTTAAGGCATCTGCCATAGTATGTACTGTATGATTAATATCTTAAGATTGACAGAAATGATTGTTCTAATTAGGAATTTGGAATTAAGTCTTTTATTCTTAACCAATAAAAATCATTTGCAAACTATACAAAAGCCCACCCCTCTTTAGGGGTCTTTAGGGGTGGGAACGTCAAACCTCTCTATTTTTTCTAGATTTGACTACAAAAACTATTGAAAGTATTTGATCTTAGTAACGACTACCTTTACGTGCAGCCTCCTCTTTGCGCTTACGGCGCAGACTAGGTTTTTCGTCTCTTTCTCGGCGCTTGACTTCAGATAAAATACCAGCCTTTTGAATTTTCTTTTTAAAGCGTCTTAGTGCCGATTCAATTGATTCGTTTTCACCTAAACGGACTTCAGCCACTCTCTAGTTTCACCTCCTTAACAGAGATTATCTGAGTCATCCGATTTTGGATTTTAGATTACTCTACCCCTGCGGGGAACACTACGTGAACGATAAGCCGCCCATAGACGCCTTGCGGCTTCCCGTTAGGGTAGGGCGTTTATGGATTTTGGATTTTAGACTTCGTCGTGAGCGCTACTTCGACAAGGCTCAGTACAAGTCAGTCGAACGATTTTGGATTTACTTCATAGATAAATCTGGAGGCTTGTACCATCAAAGAATTATTGGTCACTTACTTTACAAACAAACCGCAAGTAATACTTAACTGGTTTTTACTAGCGGCAAGTTTGATCTTGAATCTAATGATCGTATTAGGTGAGGGGGTTACTCCTAATAAAGGAGTAAAAAAACACAATCATTTTGTTGATTGTTAACCCCATTTTTTCTTTAGTTAAGACCTAGCGGGAACGAGATTTGATTACAGGACGGCTTCCGTTAACGCGTCTTTCTCTTGATTTAGGAGGCAATCGCTCTTCTCCCTCATCTTCAAAAGCAGCGCTCTCTCGACCAACACCATTACTGCCATAGATATCTAAGTATACTGAGTGACCAGCAGCTTCAGCAGCAGCAGCGATGACTGTACGAATCGCCTGGATATTACGTCCTCCGCGACCAAACACTTTACCTTTGTCTGTGCTTTCAAAAGCGATGCGAATCCAAGCCCGCTTACGAGTGTGATACATTTCACAATCGATGCTCAAAGACTCAGGAAATTCTAAAAACGGCTGCATCAAAAAACGTACTAACCCAACGTAGTCAGGACTTACTGTTGGGGATTTTGTGACAAATTTAGGAAGCGGCTTTTGCACTGACCTGTTCAAAGACATTAGCTTTCTGTAGGATGCGACGCACGGTGTCACTTGGTTGAGCACCTTGTTGTAGTCGCTTGACGATGCCGGGAACATCCAGTCGTACTTCATCGGTTCTGGGGTTATAATATCCCAGTTCTTCTAGAGGACGACCATCGCGGCGAGCAAGGCTGTTAATAGCAATTATGCGATAGCTCGCTTCCCGCTTTTTTCCGTATCGTTTCAAGCGCAGTTTAATCATGATTGAGAGACTTTTCTCCTATTGTTAGCAACGAGTTTGCAGATAATTGATGAGGATTTGGGGCAGGGGGAAAGAGAAATGCTTAAAAGGGATTAATTTTCCTTTTTTTTCTCTTTTACCCGACGCTGGCAAGAGCAGTTTTTGTAAGAGCTTGAATTTGCTCATTATTTTGTGCTAGTTCCTCTTTCTTAAAGAGGATCACAAATTGCAGTGCCAGAATGCTAATTTTAGCACTTGCATAAGCTTAACTGCTATTGGTCAATTGTCCTACTCTACGAGAAGCCCTTCGGGTTCGCAGTCGCACTCTACGAGAAGCCGCTAACGCGTCTACATGGGGGAAACCCCCAAGACCGCGCTGTCTCGCCGCTTGCGCGTCTATGTCATTTGTCCTTTGTTATTTGTCATTTTATTTGTCAAAAGCCAATGACTAATGACTAATGACTAATGACCAATGACCAACGACCAATGACCAATGACCAATGACTATAAATTACCAAAGCCTTTCTTTTTTTTATCCTTTTTGGGCTTCTTTTTGGTACTAGCACCGCCACTATAACCCCGCCATCCGGGAGGAGCAGGACGATTGCCACCAGCAGCTAGGGGATTGCCCATACCGCCACCGCCGCCAAACATTCCCGGCATACCAGGAAAGCTACCTTGACCCATTTGCTGCATGAGAGAACGCATTTTTTGGAAGTCACTTACTAGCTTACTGACATCCGCTTCTTTATAACCACTTCCACCCGCAATTCGTCGTCGCCGACTAGGCGAACTAGATAATAAATCTGGATTTTTGCGTTCTTCTTGGGTCATGGAATTAATCATTGCTTCACAGCGCTTAAGCTGAGTTTCCCCCTGTTGCAGCTGATCATTGCTAAGTTTGTTCATCCCCGGAATTAATTTCAGGATACCGCCCAAGGAACCCATGTTTTTTAGCAAGCGCAGTTGCTTGAGAAAATCGGTAAAGTCGAACTTAGCCGCCAAAATTTTCTCTTGCATTTTCTCGGCATCAGCCAAGTCAAATTCTTCTTGGGCTTTTTCCACCAAAGTGAGAACATCACCCATACCGAGAATTCGTGAAGCCATGCGCTCAGGATAAAATGGTTGCAAGGCTTCGACTTTCTCACCGACACCAACAAACTTAATTGGCGCTCCTGAGATACGTCGTACTGATAACGCTGCCCCTCCACGGCTATCACCATCCAGCTTGGTAAGAATTGCACCAGTAATACCAATTTGTTCGTGAAAAGTGCGAGTCAGATTAGCTGCTTCTTGACCAGTCATGGCGTCCACAACCAAAAGGGTTTCGTGGGGTTGGACGACTTCTTTGATCTGGGCTAGTTCCGCCATCATATCTGCGTCTATTTGCAGACGACCAGCAGTATCAATAATTACAGTATCAATATTTTCTGCTCTGCCACGCTCTACACCTAAACGAGCAATTTCTACGGGATCAGCATCAGATCCCATTTCAAACACTGGTACGTCAATTTGTTTACCAAGTGTCACTAATTGTTCGATCGCAGCTGGACGGTAAACGTCTGTTGCTACCATCAAACAAGTACGATCTATTTTGCGGAGGTGTAAAGCCAGTTTAGCGGTAGCAGTGGTTTTACCAGTTCCCTGCAACCCAGCCATTAAAACTATCGTGGGTTGATTTTGTGCTTGTTCTAGGGGTACATTTGTTTCCCCCATTACCTGCACCAATTCATCGTAAACGATTTTGATGAACTGTTGGTCAGGACGCACCCCAGTAATAACCTCGGCTCCCTGCGCCTTCGCTTCGACTTCGTTAATAAACTCTTTAACTACCTGGAGATTGACATCTGCTTCCAGCAAGGCGCGGCGGACTTCCCGTAAAGCATCCTGAATATTAGATTGGGAAATTTTGTCCTGTCCCCGCAGTTTTTTCCAAGCAGCTTCTAAACGGTCAGCAAGTGCATCAAACATAGTGACTAAATTTGTTTACAAGTAGTTAGCTAGTGATAATATCTCTATACACACTAAGCATTAAGGGGCTTCAAAGGATTTTAGCGGCTTTTACCTGAGACAGACTCTAGCCAATTCTAAATTACTAAACCAGAAATTCTGGTAAAGTTTGAAGTTACTATTTACCAGCTTAGTAGTTTTGCTCGCATAGAAAAAAATAAAATTTCCCTATTGACATCTGGCAGTTTTCCGAAAAAAGTGGTAAAAATTACTACTAGATATCATGGGTCAGCGCCTACCAGTTTATGCTTAATTCATTTTGTAATTGCCGAGCCGAGATGCTTATCATACATATTTTTGAATTAAGTAATAAATTCTGCAAAAAAATTTTCTAACTTTAATATTTAATTGGGACACAGAGCCATTATTTTTTATTTTATAAAGAAATAGTAGTAAACCTATACTAGATTGAGTCTAGTAGGTTTTGACTTGTTCCCATAAGAAAATACTTGTTTTTTCACTCATAGTTACCTTTGAGGTTAATTTGAGGTGATTTTTATTAAAGCAATGGAGTATTCAAGCATGATTATAGCCAACCGTAAAAATAACAATCATAATGATGAAGCTATAGTCAGACTGATTTCATTAGTCAAACAAATAGCTTTGGTTGGCTTAGGTTTTATCGTTATGTTATTGCTCACAAATGGTCAGCCATCATTTCCGATAATAATTTTAAGTTTCTTTGTAGCCATATTAGTTATTAATTGGAATAAAAAAAGGTTGCTTAATAAAAGCAATCAATCACTATTACATACTTCTTCTGATTATAATTTCATGCTCGATAATCTTTTGGAAAATACCAATGGAAATCATACCAAAAATAACCAATCTCAAGAATTGGATATAAACAAGAATACACTTAAAAATTTTTTAAATAAAGAAATGATAAATCAAGATTTAAACAAAAGCTTAATTCTTGCTAATTTAACCAATGCTGAATTAGTGGGTGTTAATTTTAGTAATGTTTACCTAAATGGTGCTAACCTCAGTGGTGCTAACCTCAGTGGTGCCAATCTCAGCTACGCTAACCTCAGCGATGCTAACCTTTGCGGTACAAAGCTGGCGATCGCTCAGTTAGTAAGCGCTAATCTCAGTAGCGTTAAACTCATAGGTGCTGATCTGAGCAATGCGAATCTGCAACATGCTAATCTTAGCGCTGCCAACTTGAGCAATGCTCAATTGGTAGGCGTAAATCTCAGTAGTGCCAACCTCAGTGATGCTCGGTTCATAGATGCAAATCTGACTAATGCTAATCTCAGTGGTGTGTACCTGTGGAATGGCAATCTGAATCATGCTCAATTAGTAGATACGGACTTGAGTAATGCTTATATGAACAGCGCAAAATTGAATCAAGCCAATCTTAGCTGTGCTGTTCTCAAAAATGCTCAATTGAGTAGTGCCAAAATGAGAAATGCTAACTTGAAAAACGCCAATCTAAATGGTACACAGCTGGTGGGTGCCAGATTAGATCATGCCAACCTAGAAGGCGCTAATTTAGAAAATGCAAATTTAGAAGGTGCTAACTTAAATGGGGCTAATTTGAGGGGTGTAAATTTAAAGTCTGTCAAAATCAACGAAGCAACAAAATTAGATTATAAATGGCGTTTAATTTGGGAAATTTTAAATCTTAAAAATAAGCGCACAGATTTAAGAAATGCCGATTTCGAGGATGCAAATCTTCAAGGTGCTGACTTGAGAAATACTGATTTAAGTAATGTGAAATTCACGCGAGCAAAAGTTGATCATGCTCTGTTTGGCTCTAATCAGGGTCTTTCTGTAGAAATGAGGCTAGAGTTAAAACTCAGAGGAGCAGTGTTTGAAGATGAATAAAAAGCCCTCAAATATTCAAGCACTAAAGTGCTTACTACAAACCATTAACTACAAACTAATTCTTCTACTGTATTAGCATCAGTTGGCAAAGCCTCTGTTAGTACTTCCCTGCCATTTTCTGTAACTAAGACATCATCTTCAATGCGAATACCACGTACATCAGCAAACTGAGATAAACGCTCCCAGTTGACTGTGTATTGGTATGTAGAACGTACTTCTTGATTATTGATAATCGCTGGGACTTGATAAAAACCAGGTTCAATTGTTACTAACATACCTGGTTGCAAAGGACGATTTAAACGGAGATAACTTAAACCAAAGCGATCGCTCCTTTCTCGTCCTGGTTCATATCCAGCTAAATCTCCCAAATCTTCCATATCATGGACATCCAAACCCAGCAAATGACCAATACCGTGAGGAAAAAATAAGGAATGAGCATTCCTTTCTACCAGATTTTCGGCATCTCCTTGCAAAATGCCTAAATCCACCAAACCCTGAGCAATTACAGTACAAGCCAACAGATGAATATCCTGGTACTCTACACCAGGACGCACCTGGGCAATGCAGGCGTCATGAGCTGCCAAGACGACATCATATATATCCCTTTGGGTAGATGAAAATTTTCCACTCACAGGCCAAGTACGAGTAACATCACTTGCCCAACCCATTTCTGTTTCAGCACCAACATCAGCAAGTAATAAATCACCCGGTTGTATGGAGTGGTGATACTGTTCGTTATGCAAAACTTCACCGTGAACAGTCACAATACTGTGGTAAGCAGTAGTCATATTCTGGGCAAGAATCACTTTTTCCATCGCTGCGCGTACTTCTGCTTCGATTTTGGCACTCGGTGTTGCGGCCATACCTGCTTTATGTGCCTCAACGCTGACAGCAGCAGCTGTTCGCAATTCGGCTAGCGCTTGTTGATCGTGCGTCAGGCGTAACTCGATGATCGCTTGGGCTAACTCTAAATCAATGCCTTGCAACTGATGTCGTGGTAAAATCCATCTGTTCAACAGTTGTGACTGTTGTGTCCAAGTGGCTGGATCTTGGACAGGAATTGTTGCTACTCCTTCTAAATATGACTCTAATTCTGCCATTGGATGGGCAACATCTGCCCCAATTTGAGTGGCTATATATTCTCGATTGGGCATTTCACCATGCCAGAGAGCGCTACTAGGTGCGGGATCATCAATGAATAGTTCCAGCTTACCTGCTTCGAGGCGAATGGCAGCATTCACAAGCGGTAATCCTGCAAAGTAAAGGAAATGACTGCTAGCCCGGAAAGGAAAAACATTGGCTGGATAATTGCGGGGAATACTAGTTCCTGACCAGAGAATAACTGGAAAATCAATCCGAGTAGCTAATTTTTGTCTGCGGTGACGTAGAGTCTCAATCAGGGAATTACAGGTTTGATGGATGGACATCGTAGGGATTAGGGATCGGGGATCAGGGATTCTGAATATTTGATCGAAAAAATATTTGGAATTTAAAGATGGAGTAACTTTAGTAACAAAGAGTCAAACAGCTTTATTTTTCTTTAATTTTAGCTAGTATCGTCAATTTACTGAATATTGCTAATATCAATCTGGAATCTTGTTATGTATATTTGTAGCTTTGTATAAACACTAACTAGACTTGGCATTATGCATATTAGTCTTACAGACGATCCACTATTGCAAACATGGGAAGCGCAAAAACCCCCTCACCTCAGTCCCCAAGAGCATGGTAATTGTTCAGAAGAAACACTATTCAGGGCTGAATTAGAATCGCTCAGGCAGAATTTAGAACAAAATGCCAATACATTAGTAGTAGGAAAATTTCGATAAATGAATGAGCAATTTGACTTTGATGTTTTTCTTTGTCACAACAGCAAAGATAAGCCTCTGATTATAAAAATTGCAGATGGACTTGAGCAACTTGAGTTAAAACCTTGGATAGATAGAAGGAATATTGACCCTGGAGAAGAATTTCAAGCAGCAATAGAACAGGCAATTCCCCGAACAAAATCTGCTACAATCTTTTTCGGTTTACACGGGGTAGGAAAATGGCAGAAAGAGGAAATAGACGCTTTATACAGAGAAAAGGTCAATAGAAAAATTATACTTGTTCCTATTTTACTGCCGGGGGTAAACGAAATTCCCAGTGAGTTTGTATTCTTACAAGGACATAATTATCTAAAACTTGAAACTCAAGAAATTAATGAGCAGTTTTTAAATGATTTGGTGAGGGGTGTGACAAGACAGAATATAGAATTACAAAATCCAACATCAGCAACTAAGTTACCTCCAGTGAATTCCAGTAGAGAACTTGTCCAGTTAATTAGGGATAAAATGAGCCTTGAAGACGTGAAGAACATTTGGTTTAACACCTTTGATTCCTTAATGAAGGATCAAGTGAGTGAATTAACTCTTGGTAATTGTGCTACTGAGTTAGTAGTACGTGCAAAACAACGTAATTTAACAAATCAACTTATAAATAATATTCGTAGCGAACGTCCTGATTTAGCAAATGATCTAAACCCTTATTAGGTTCACCACGGAAACCGCCGGAAGTGGTGAACCGTAAACCGGCAAAAAAATTTAAATTACCTCCGCATCAAGAGTTAGAACAAGGGTTAATGTATTTAAACCACACGACACAATATCATTCTTTTCAATCTTTAACAAAAAAATCTCATAATGTCGTTGGTATTCGGATTAAAACATCAACTGCTCCTAATATTCCCCTAGTTTGGTTATTAAAATGTCTTTTAAAAAATCCTGATACATCTTATTTTCACTTTGGTTTAAGAACTTTTGTTGGCGAAAACAATAATTTTGATAAACTATTAGATAGTATTTACAGAAGTATTGTCAAAAAAGAAAGTAATGGTAAAGATAAAACAAAGATTCTCCAGGAGATTTATCACGAAATTCAAGAATATGAGCGAAACATTGTATTCATTTTTTATGATGTAGACAAAAAGCCTAAAGAATTTTTAGATCAGTTAAAATCTTTTTGGCATGATTTAAGAGATAAAGTTAAAAGTGACTGCTATTTGTTGATGTTGTGGGTAGACTATCAAGAAGATAGCAATGATTGGCGAGAAATTTATCATTTTCCACAACAAGTTGATGAATCCTGGAATTGTACTGATTTACTGGATTTGAGTATACAAAAAAATTTCAAAAAAAGAGAACTGGCAAGTTGGGTAAATTCACATTCTTGCCCTTTTAGTAAAATTGATGAAAAGTTAACAGTAAATCAGGAAGCAATTCAACACACAATTGAAAGCATTTGGAAAGGTAGTCAAACAGGAAAAGCAGAAGCACTTCTCAAAGAAATTTATACAAAATGTGGACTTACTTGGGAGGAACATAAATCTAAATGGCAGAACTTTTAACAAATCAAAAATTTCACATCCTTACATATACTGGAGATAAACAATATCAACCAAAGCCAAAGGAAATTGATGAAAAAACGAAAGAACCACTTTATTGTTATGTACCTAGCGCAGAACTAGTTAAGGCTGTTAATTTAGCAATTCAGTTAAATAGACCTCTGTTGCTAGAAGGAGAGCCGGGGTGTGGTAAAACACGATTAGCGCGTGCAGTGGCTTATGAATTTAGTCAAAAATATCAACAGAATGGGCAGAAATGGCCTTATGCAGATTGGTATATTAAGTCTAGCGATCAAGCACGAGATGGTTTATATATTTACGATGCTATTTGGCGGTTGTATGATGTGCAAATTACTAGCCAACTGTCTACATCAGGTGTATTGGATGCTTCGGAATGCGAAAAAATTCGTACTCGGCTAAGTGATACTAAACATCATGCGTACATCACATGGGGAGCGATAGGTAAAGCATTTCAAACATCTCAGAACAAGCAACGCATGATTGTGTTAATTGATGAGATAGATAAAGCAGATCCAGATTTACCGAATGATTTACTTTTAGAGGTTGTTTGAAAAGTCAGGCAGGGTGTAAAAAAGCTCTCTCAGTATAAGCTGTGAATGAATAGTAAACAGCACCGAGAGAGTGGCATGAGTAAAGCATACAAGAGCAATCTGACC
>JANBVI010000005.1 GCA_024239075.1 Fischerella sp. CENA71
TAGAGACTATGAGTTATTACCCGAAACATCAGAGACGTTTATCTACCTTGCCATGATTCGCATCATGCTGAGGCGATTAGCATAAATTTTGACCCATCAAAACTTTTCAAACACCCTCTAAGCTTGAATTTGAATTTTAGGCTTAATTGTAATCGCAATTACAAATTCATCAATACAAAAATTATTGCTTTTGGTATAAGTCATCTGTCTAACCTTACTCTTTAGGTAGAAGTTAATGAGCAATATTAATAGCTACAATATTTATTAAGTTGAATTTGTGAGTAATTGACAAAAAATTTTTAATTTGCACCGCTTTCACAAATGACAATTATTTTTTGAATAATTCAAAACGTAAAAATGATTGTTTAGCAGTATTCATAATCGATGGAATTTATAAAGTTAATAATTAATGAAAAAACTAATAAATGCTAAATTAGATAAAATATTTATTTTTCCTCTTTTTACAAAATAAATGTTTCAATTTCCATGTGAATAACTATGCGAATTGATTAAACTTGATCATGAGTAATCGCAGATTTAACTAAACACTAATTAGTTTTGTAAATTTGCTTGGAAATCGCCAGATAATTTATATAATTTTTACTTATGGCTTCGTTTTTCATACCTGAGATAGAAGCAATATCTAGCTCTAATTATCTAATTGACTTAGATCAAAAATTATCTATACTGAATGTTGTGCATATTGTCAGCTATGAGAAAAAATCAAAAAGTATTGCTAATTCTCAATATGAAAAACCTAAGTGTTCCCAACACTGATAATCTAGATATATGATGTAGTCATGTTCTGATCTTATAACTATTACAACTAAATAATTGTCAGCAAACGCATCTACTAGAAAATATATAAAATCAAGGTCAAATTAAAATTTGACTTTTGTGTTCCGACTATAGACAACTTATATTTTTAATTTCCGTAAACAGTTACTAGAAAATTGTCGTGGATACTATCAATAAATCAAAAATAGACAAATTTGCTCAAAAAACACGGGCTATGGACAAGCGTATAGCCAAATTATACGAAAATGTTGTCAGCGTGCCTGTGTTACCCCAGTCAGTGCCGCAAGTTTTGTTTGAGCTTGGTAGCGCTTCACAGACAGTACACTATGCAATAGAGGAACTGTATCAGCAGAATGATCAACTAGAGAAAGTACAAGAAGCTTTAGCAGCAGATTTCCACCGTTACGAGGAATTATTTGAGGAAGCACCAGACGGCTATTGCGTAACTGATGCACATGGGAAAATTCAACTAGCTAACCGTAAATTTGCTAAATTGCTCAATATTGAAAAGTATTATCTTATAGGTAAAGGACTGGTTAATTTTGTTGCTTTAGAAGAACGAAAGTGCTTTCGCAATTTCCTCAGCCAGCTAAGTCAACCAGGTAGAAGTCAAGAGTTAGTAATATGCCTACAACGACGTAGTGGTGATTTATTTGAGGCAGCATTCACTGTGTCAGCGAGCTATGATAACCAAGGCAAGCCTCAAAGTCTGCGCTGGTTACTACGACCTATTTCTGAAAGCAGACGTTTAGAATTAACACAGATAAAAAAAGACTATCATTTTGGCGATCGCCCCATACATAAATACTCTAAAGGAGAAACTATCCTTCTCGACCCACAAACAATTTGGTATGTTTGTCAAGGTGTAGTAAAATTAACCACGCTTTGTGAAAGAAATGAAGAAACGCTAGTGGGTTTGGCAGATCAAGGAATGATTTTCGGTTCTTACATGACTTCTCTCAACACCTACCAAGCCACAGCCATGTCTGAGATTCAATTAGTATCAATTTATGTCTCAGAGATCACAGCTTCTCCGAATTTAAGCTATTTCCTATTCCCAAAGGTAAATCAACGGTTACGGCAAACAGAAGCTTTTTTAGCTGTGTCTGGTTTCCGACGAGTACAAGATCGCTTATATTATCTTTTGCGGCTTTTGAAACAAGAAATTGGTGAAAAGATAGGTGATGATACCCGTATTCCTATTCGTCTAACTCATGAAGATTTTGCTAACGCCTGCTGCACAACTAGAGTCACCATTACACGATTGCTGTGCAAGTTAAAACATCAAGGAAAGATTTCTTTGGATCGGAAAAGACATATTATCTTAATCAATATAGACTAATTTACTACTCCATAAATATCTGCTTCATGCAAGTAGATTGTTGTTTCGTCGCCAATTCTACCGATGTGACATTCTGCTACTTTTTCCATTTCAACAGCATATTTCCAGGTATCAGAATCGGCTTGAAAATCTAAAATTATTCCTACACCACCAATAAAATACACAACCTGATTTTTGTTAAATTTAGGTGGCATTATCAATTTATTATTCATTATCTTGTGTTCTCCTGACAAGATATTTTAAACGCAGAGATACATGAAGCAGTGCAGAATTTTTGTACTCATGTTTTGAGTACAAAATGACATTAACTAAAAATATATGAATTGTTTTGAAAAGAGATTTTTCAAAACACTTTAATAAGTAGAATAACTACTAAAATTACTGTTCGCTTCTCACTAAAGAATAAGCTTGATTTATTTCGATAGTTAATGAAAGATTAATATTGATTGTGATCAGCAATACGATAATTCTGATCCTTGTCGCTCAATAAAGCGATTCAGTTAAGAAAAGCATAATTAAGTGGCGTCTATTTATAGACAGAGTTTGCCATTAAAGCCTATATATAAAATTTTGGGTTAACTTATTCCTTTAGTTAGAAGCTTGGCTGCTCTTAATTAATTAACTTATTGGTATCTTAATTTCATTTAAATTTCCAATAACAAACAGTTGTTATATGCAAATTTTTGGCAAACACAGAAACAAAGAAAGTTATTGAAGTTTATTTTGACTAAAATAACTTACTAAATTTTTTGGAGAATGAACAATGCAAAATTCAAGCGAACAAAGAAGTTATTTCCTAAAATATCTCTCTCTTGCACCAGTTCTTGCTGTTTTAGCGGTGTCAATCGCCTTTTCTACCTGGGCTGTGTTTAACTTCTTTTTCCCTGATCTTCTCTTCCATCCAATGCCATAAAAATCTGTAAACACATAGAAGAGAATAGCCAAGATTATAATGTTTAACATCATTAATTTTGTTACGTTGGTAATAATAAATACCCCTAAAGGAGCGATTTTATCCTTAAGGGGTAGAGTGAGGTATGACTTAAATGTTTCTCTTCTTCCAAGACAAATATTAACTTGATTAAAAAACCTTTGTATCTATCTATAGATTTATTTAGTAATGATTTAGTGTCAAGTAATCTTGTGATTATAGATACAAATTAATATGTTTTGATGTATATCTATTGACGTATTTGATATTTATGATATTGCCAATAATTTATTTGGTAAAAGCAAATAGCAATCCTGTATTATTTATCAGAATCGCAAAGCTCCAATCTCCGACTTCGTAGAAATTTTTGGGTATATTGTCTTTCACTAATTATTCAAAAATGTTATAGAAATTGATTAATTGTTTAACTCACCATAGATTTAGCTTTTCTGAGATTTTGTGCTTGGCGATCGCCATGAAATAAGATAGCAGTCCGAACTGAATTTTAATAAAATACGTAGATTGCATATCAAATTTAAAAGTAAGATTTTATTCAGACTAAAAGTGGCTACTTCCAGAAGTCTCCACACACCTGGCTTCTGTCCCCCGAAGGGATTCCCGCTCCCTTGTTGCGTTAGCTTCAGGGTTCCGTTGGCTAGGTAGGCTCGTAACAGCAGCTACACTATAAATTTTGCAAAAGTTCTGGTGTATAAAACTTTCATCAGCTTACCCAAAAATTGGGTATTACTGGGGTTTTTTCTTTGTTTATATATAGTACAATTGTTCTAGTTGATAAATTTATTTTCAAACTTTCATTACTTAAAGGTGATAGTACGTGTACGAGTAGCCACTACTTAATTGACTAGCATCTCATGAATGCGATCGCCTATGTGATTTTCTGGTGACTAAAGGCGATGGTTTGTTGTGCGTATTAGTAAGTTTTTATCAGGTCAAGATTATGATGACACAAGTACAAAGTGTAATTGCTTTATCAGAGTTTGGGAAATACGTTGAGGAAAAAGCAAATGACTCCAACAGCGCTGCTGGTGAAAAATTTCAAGTACTTTCGCTTGCTGATGTCACCAAAACTATTTTGCATCATGCTTTTTGGTTAGCCGATCAAAAACAGAAGCTTTCACAAAAAGAGTATAAAAAACTACTAGTTGATCAGGGCTGGAAAGGTGAGGAAAAAAAATATCTGAAAATTGCTGCGGTATTTAGTAAGTTTTCGCCCCAGGATTTAGCACAAGTTGAGCCATTGACTGTCTATCAGTTAGCAAACAATAGTAATAAATATAAGCCAGTTATAGATGCTTTGTTAGATATAACTGCAATTACTCAAGAAGCTGTACGTTCCTTAGTTAAGCAACGCCGCACTCCCAGACAATCAAAACCTGAAAAACCGAGTATCTGGCGACGAACAAAGAATGGTGGACGCTACTGTCAAATTCCACCGATTCATTCTGAGTATGAACACACAGGCGTCACTCTACAAAAGATGATGGATTCTGAAGGATTAACTGCACAACAAATTGTTTCAGAAGCGATCGCTTTACGACAAGCATATAAGGAAGGGCGGTTGGTATTGCTCAAAGAAGGAGAAGCTTAGAAGCTTGTTGATTGATATTGGAGTACTTCTACTAATTTTTCAATGTGTTTTTGATCATGAGTCGCCATGAGAGAAATTCGTATTCGACTTGTAGGAACTGTAGGAGGACGAATCGCAGGAGCAAATATCCCAGCAGATTTGAGTTGCTTTGCTGCTTGGAGTGCGTCTTTGGCGCTTGCAAATTGTAAGCAAATAATCGGTGATTCTGAAGGAAGTAATTTGAGATTAGGTAAATGTTGTTGAATTAACTTTTTTAAGTAATCGACATTTTTCCATAATTGAGTGCGGCGTTGTGGTTCTTGTTTAACTATATTAATAGCTGCTAAGGCTGCGGCTGTATCTGCGGGTGAAAGAGCAGTAGTATAGATCCAACTTGAGGCGCGATTTCGTAAATAGTCAATTAGGCTTGCACTTCCAGCAATATATCCGCCTAAGCTACCCAAAGCTTTACTCAATGTTCCCATTTGTACTAATTGCTTACCCGTGCAGCCAAAATACTCAACGCATCCTGCACCTGTTTTTCCTAAAACTCCAGTACCATGAGCTTCATCGACTAGCAGCATACAGCTAAATTCTTCTGCCAGATTCACTAGTGCAGGTAAAGGACACAAATCTCCATCCATACTAAAGACGCTATCTGTCGTAATTAAACAGCGTCGATAATCTTGACGCGATCGCTTCAATTCGTTTTTAACAGCTTCGACATCACAGTGAGAATATTCAAAAATTGCTGCTCCACTGAGAATTGCTCCATTTTTGAGGCTGGAGTGATTATACTGGTCAGCTAATATTAAATCCCGCTTTCCTACTAAAGCCGTAATTGCACCCAAATTTGCTAGATATCCTGAACTAAAGACTATAGCGTCTTCTGTTTGCTTGAGAGATGCGATCGCTCTTTCTAATTCCCTGTGTAATTCCCGATGTCCACTGAGTAACCGCGAACCAGTACTACCTGTGCCAAATTCTTGGACAGCAGCAGTTACCGCTGCAATTAAACGTGGCTCACTAGCCAATCCCAAGTAGTCATTACTGGCAAAATTGATTACCTCCTGTCCTTCCAAGAACACCGTCGCACCACCACAACCGTTAATTGTTTGTACCGAACGGTACCAGTCTGCACGGTGGATTGTTGCCAGAGATTGTTCTATCCAAGCGTAGGGATCGGGGATTAGGGATTGGAGATTGGGGTTTGGGGACAAGGGAGACAAGGAAGAAAACTAATTAATTATAAGTCCTATATCTACTTTTAAGTTTATCCAAGCCTCAAAACTAGTTCTGTGAATGTGTGCGATCGCGGGAATATCTGTTAAGGAGTGAGGTTACTTTCAATTGAAGAGGACGCGGGGAAACCCCACGGATAAATCCGCTTTCTTGTGAGCAGGTGCTTCAATCTTGAGAATGGTTGCGCTCCGCGTCTTCCATTCTCACCGTCTCCGCGTCTTCTTGGTCAGAAGGAACAATTAGTGGGGATACCTGCGGATTTAATTTTTCCTGTTTTTTTCAAAAATATGCGTAAAGTTGCAATTCTCTCTTGATTAAGACTATAGAAACAAATCATTAAGCAAGCTTAGATAAATAAAAATACTACGAAAGACGGAATAACACCGTCTAGAAAGTTCATGTCTGCTTGTAATAAGTTACAAAAATCACAACAAATATATTT
Source organism: Fischerella sp. CENA71 (assembly GCA_024239075.1). Taxonomy (GTDB): domain Bacteria; phylum Cyanobacteriota; class Cyanobacteriia; order Cyanobacteriales; family Nostocaceae; genus Pelatocladus. The sequence continues at coordinate 6,344 of JANBVI010000005.1, forward strand.
ATCTATAGCAAAATACCTAATTTCACTAACTAAGCAAATAAAGGAGAAATCAAAATGAAAATCATAGTAGATAATACTAAGAAACAACTTCCTATCGGAACATTATCATTTACAAACAATCCTGTTAATCAAGATTTTATTAATAAAAAACCAAAACTTTCGATGATTTGGGTAAAAGAATACAAAGGAGAACGTGAAATCTTAGTTGCCAAGTGGATTTCTGAATAACAAATAGTTGGATTTCATTGCCAAATACAAGCAGCAAGATTTGGGAGAAATTAAGTGCGATCGCTGGACTTACGTGTTCTCGAAAAACAAGAACCCCGAATTCACTGAGAATTCGGGGTTTTGTGTCCTTCGATAGGAATATGACAAGAAAAATGGTATAAGTCAAAATAATAATAAGCTGCAATCAGGAGGCGCTGCCATGTCTGGTTTAACGCAAACAATTAGAAACTTCTTTATTCGCCTAGAAGGTCTTTTATATCAGTTATTTGGTTTTTTCAAAAACATCTTTTCTCAGATATTTGGTTTTGTGGCTAGGATATTTGGGTACTCCAAGCCTGGCTATTTCTTGGAAAACAATGAAGCAACCAGTATAAAATCATCCAAAACCGAGCAAGTAACTAAACCGGAGCCAAAGACTGCTCCAGAACCTTCGCTCACTACTCGTCGTCGTCCCGATCCCAAAATGGATTATTTCCGCAAGATGGCTGAAGAAGTAAGCAAAAACTAGTACCAATATTTCTCAGTTAAGGATTTTTCGTCATAATTTGGGCCATGTAGAGACGCGCCATGGCACGTCTCTGGTGGGTTTAAATGTCAATCGATTTGTCTTATCCGAGCAGTATTGAAACTAGTACTGCTAGCAACTACTTCACAACTCAAAAGTCAAAAGTTAAAAATTATAAAGAGCTATTCTTGCTTTTACGTTTTAGCTTTTGACTTTGTTTTCTGGGTAGAACTAATGGACAATGCAGATATAGTTGTTATTGGTAGCGGGATTGGTGGTTTGAGTTGTGCAGCGTTGCTAGCACGGTATGGCTTTGATGTAATTGTCTGCGAGAGCCATACAATCGCAGGTGGTGCTGCTCATGCTTTTGAGCGTCATGGATTTAAGTTTGACTCTGGCCCGTCGCTTTATTCTGGGCTATCTTACACACCTTCTGCTAACCCCCTGCGACAAGTACTGGATGCGATCGCAGAAGATGTAAGCTGGGTAACATACAATACATGGGGTTGTTGCTTACCTGAAGGCGACTTTGACACCACTGTGGGTGCTGATCAATTTTGTGAAGTTCTTTCTCGACTGCGTGGTCAGGATGCTGTCGCCGAGTGGCGTCAACTTCAACGTGTGATGAAACCCCTAGCCCAGGCTGCTGTAGCAATTCCCCCGGCAGCAGTGCGTTATGATTTGGGTGTGACAATTACGGCGGGTCAATTTGCCTTGTCTATGGCCCGCCATGCACCTCATATCCTCAAATTGACTGGTGCTTTTAGCCAAATCATCAACGGTGTGGTGCGTGACCCTTTTATTTGTAACTGGTTAGACTTGCTTTGTTTTCTACTTTCTGGGCTACCTGCAAATGGAACCAGCGCCGCAGAGATGGCATTTATGTTTGCAGACTGGTATCGACCGGGTGTGGTACTAGATTATCCAGTTGGTGGTAGTGGTGCGATCGTAGATGCACTGTTACGGGGACTGCAACGACATGGTGGTCAGTTGATACTCAATGCTCATGTTGAACAAGTGCTGGTAGAAAATCACCACGCTACGGGGGTGCGTCTGCGTAATGGTAAGGAAATCCGGGCGCGTCAAGCTGTTATATCGAATGCATCGGTATGGGATACCCTGAAATTATTGCCAGAAACAGCTTTACCCAAATCGTTTCAACAACAACGAGCCGATACACCAGAGTGTGATAGTTTTATGCATCTACATCTGGGTATCGATGCTCAAGGACTACGCTCAGATTTAGCGTGTCATCACATCATCGTCAACGAGTGGGAAAGAGGTGTTACCGCCGAGCAGAACGTCGTTTTAGTGTCGATTCCCTCTATATTAGACCCATCCCTCGCACCACCAGGAAAACATGTGATTCACGTCTACACTGCTGGTAATGAGCCGTATGCATTGTGGCAAGGAATGGACAGAAACAGCCAAGAGTATCAGCAACAAAAACAAGCACGCTCAGAGGTGATGTGGCAAGCTTTAGAAAGAATTATTCCCGATGTGCGATCGCGTTGTGATCTTAGTCTTGTGGGTACACCACTTACCCACGAGCGATTTTTACGTCGTCACCGGGGTTCCTATGGCCCAGCAATCGCAGCGGGAAAAGGTTTCTTTCCAGGTTCCACCACGCCTTTAAAGGGACTGCTTTGCTGTGGCGACTCGACATTTCCTGGTATCGGACTACCAGCAGTTGCAGCTAGCGGTATGATTACTGCCAATACACTTGCACCTGTGAATAAGCATTTACAAATGCTCAAGGATATAGGTTATCCTATTTTGGATTTTGGATTTTAGATTTTGGATTGCAATTATTTTCTAAATAGGTGTTATTAAAAAAACCGTAGGGGCGCACGGTTGTACACCCCTACAACATAATTGTGATCCAAATTAATGAAATTAGTTGTAGCAATTAACTATTGTGCTACTAGCAAAACAGACTCTAATTACTTAGCTGCTTTTTCTTGAATTCTTTGTTTAGCAGCTTTGAATTGGGTAGCTAGTTGCTCGCTTTCATTGCTACTCAAGTTGTTACGAATCGCAGCAAACATTGTGCTTTCTTCTTGACGAATATGATCGCCAACAACATCCATTAGCTGTCTAATTTGATCTTTAAATTGAGAAGAAGAGGGATCAATAGCTTTGATTTGCTCTAATCTCCGCTTCATATCTGCTTGCTCATCATACAATTCTTGAGTATCGCTTGCACCGTAGAATGAACGTACTCTTGGGTAGACTACTTCTTCTTCAGCTTCAGCATGAGCGCTCAAATCTTTGTAAATTTGACCAAAGTATTCTTGAATCTTTTGGGGATCGTTGCTTGCTAATAGTTCAGTGAACAAAGTATTGACTTTGTTGTGATCCAAGCGAATGACATCTTGGACATTCATGTCCTTTTTATCACTACCTTGGGTAACAGCACTACCAACAACACCACTTAATGCAGCCATCGCATCTTGTACGCGTCCCCAAATACCTTGGTCTGCATCTTGTCCGGTAAGTTCACGGACACCCAAGATTTCTAAAATACCCTTGAGTTGTTCTTGGTGAGCGCGGTTTTCAAAGTTAACAGTATTTAAAGGCCCAATGGCCATCATCACATCCGCACCAACTTTTTGTGCTGCTTTGTGAATTGTCAAGCCGGACATTACTTGTTGATGCTTTAATAATTCATGCTGAAATACTTTTTCATACAAGCTTAATTCAGAGCCTTGCATCAATTGCCGAACTTTACTAACCATTTCTGTAACAGTGTTTTCTGGTTCGGCTTGAATACCATATTGGACATTAACTGTTTCCAGAACACCCTTGTTTTTGCGATCATCTTCAATCATTTTGCGAATGCGATCGCGAATTTCATTATCAGTAATTTCGTTCAAAAACTGTTCTTCATTTTGGATGAGCAATTCTTGAATTACTTTCATATCTGCCAATTTTGCAGCAATAGCAGAACGTTTAGTGTCATCTAAAGTGACAACCATGTTGTATTCTCCTCTAAAAATTTTGTTCTCTTTACTTTTCTCAGGTTACATAACAGTTTTGGAGACTACCATCTTTCTTTTGAACGATAACCCCAAAACCAAGGAAATAAAAATTTCATTTTTAGGATAATTTTAAAATTTAAGACACATTTATACTTTGAGATAGATTACTCATAAAATTACACCTCCATCGCCAGATAGATAAAATTTACTTCCCACTTTTCTAGATTGACTCAAGGATAGTTGAAGTGGAGATTGATTCGTAATGTCTGAAAACCCTGGACTAGGAGAACAGGCGCTAAATAAAGCCGTAGAAATGGGTTTATCTAGCCAGTTAGATGAAGTTGAAAATCTGGATGTAAATGTCAAAACTGAACCACTCAATCTAGTCCAAGGACAGGTAGAAGCAGTCTCTATTGAAGGCGAAGGTTTGGTAATGCAGCAACAACTCCGCATGGAGAAAATAAAAATGGAAATTAGTAGCGTTGCTATTAATCCTCTGAGTGCTGCTTTCGGCAAAATTGAACTCACTAAACCAACACAAGGTCAGGCTTTGGTGATTTTAACTGAAGAGGATATTAACCGTGCCTTTAATTCTGAATATATCCGCTCTCAAATCCAAAGTCAGAAAATTCACGTTGATGGGCAATTAGTAACAGTTGTGCCACGCAATGTTGAATTTCACCTACCTGGTGATGGGAAATTAGCACTCAATGCGACTTTATTTTTAAGAGAAAGTAATGAAAATCATAACATAGCCTTTTCGGCAATCCCCCGTGTGAGTGAAAACGGAGAAACGATAAATTTAGACAATGTTGAATATGGCGATCATCAGGAAATCTCACTGGAACTGACAAAAGCTTTAGTGAATGCAACTAGCCAAATTTTGAATTTGAAAAACTTTGATTTAGAGGGAATAAATCTAAAAATTAAAAGATTAGAAGTGGAAGTAGGTAAACTCATCCTTAAAGCAGAAGCAGAAGTTGAACAAATCCCTTCAGCATAAAGTTACAAAAAAGCTAACAGGCAATAGGGAAATATTAACAGAGGATTAATAATTCTTTGTTACCCGTTTTCTGTTCCCTCTGAATTCAATTCTTAAAAGGTGAAACTATGGATACTCAAGAAAGAAGCTCTACACCCTATCCCAATATTCCAGCATTTTTAGAAAGTGACGATAGAGAATTTCGTGATACTGGTGTACCTAGTACGGTGTCAGTTGCAGGTCATCCCATCCATCCGATTCTTGTGCAATTCCCCATTGCTTTTCTTGTAGGAGCTTTGTTAACTGATGCGGTTTTCTGGTTCACAAATGATAGTTTTTGGGCGAGGGGTTCTTTTTGGTTAATCACTGCTGGCTTGGTGGGTGGTGTTGCAGCAGCCATAACAGGACTTTTGGATTTTTTGAGAATAGGACGAGTCCGCAAGCGTACTGCTGGTTGGGCGCACTTAATTTTGAATGTAAGTGCTTTGGTGCTGACGATTATCAACCTAGTATTACGTTGGAATAATCCAATATCGGCTGTACTACCTTGGGGACTTGTAATCTCAGTAGTTGTAGCTACACTTCTTGGTGTTTCCGGTTGGTACGGTGGTGAATTAGTCTACCGACACAAAATCTCTGTTATTGGTAACGGTAATCCAGAACAACCATAATAAGGGGACGCGGAGACACGGGGACACGGGAGAATATTTTTGATAGATTCTCCCTTGTCTCTAACTCACCGCGTCACCGCGTCTGTTCCCGATCCTCAATCCCCAATATTAGAGAAAAACGTGTCAAAAAAAACACAAAGCTTTGATATAGCAGTTTCTTTGCTCATCGTTACAGTGATGGGCTTTTTATTTAAATACTATAATGGTTTTGCTCATAAATAGTTCAATGATTATGGTGCTGCTGTTTTCTACGAAATATTTTGGTGCTTGTTTGCTTTTCTATTTTTCCGTAGCCCAAAAGCCATTATCCAAATTTCTTTATGGGTCTTTATTATTACCTGTATATTAGAATTACTACAACTGTGGCATCCTCCCTTATTAGAACAAATCCGTGCTACTTTAATAGGTAAATTATTGCTTGGTACAACCTTTGTTTGGTGGGATTTTCCTCATTATGCGATCGCCTGTATTCTAGGATGGTTGTGGTTGCAACTATTATAAATAAAAGGTTATGCAAATAAAAGTCAAAGTTAAACCAAACTCAAAATTTAAAAATATACAAGAAATTAGCGATGGCAGTCTAAATATACATTTAAAATCCCCTCCTATTGATGGTAAAGCAAACGAAGAATTAATCAAAATTTTGTCTGAAAAATTTGATGTTGCCAAATCCAAAATTAGAATTAAGTCTGGTATGTCATCAAGACAAAAGCTCATTGAGATAGACACAGATTTGTAGAGTATAAAAACGTTGAAATAAGATTAAGTAAGAATAGCAATTATTGCAAAACTTGAAGGGCAAGGCAGGTATAATTCACTAATCAACTTATCAGTCGGTAATGCCTAGCATAATCTATATATACCCGCTATCACAGAGCGATCGCATTCCTGCAACAACAAGTGAAGTACTCTTCATAAAAAATTAACTCGTTTTCAGGCATGAACTTAGAAAACGAGTTGGTAGATGCAAACTATAGTAAAAATCAATGCTGTAGTTCTTCTTTTATTGAGATATATCTTGGTTGGCTTTTTACTCTTTCAATCCATGCTTGGATAGCAGGAAATTGTTGCAAATCATATCCACCTTCATCAGCAACATGGGTGTAAGCAAATAAGGCAATATCTGCGATTGTATAACGTTCGCCAACAAAAAAATTATGACTCTGTAAATGATTTTCCATCACCTTTAAAGCTCTATAACCAGATTCACGTCTTCCCTCTATGGCTTCCTTATATTCTTCTGCCTTACCTAGTACAGAAATCCAAAATCTCAAGGGCGCAATAAAAGGCTTAAGGCTGAACTCTTCAAAAAACAACCATTGCATTACTTGCGCTCGTAAAAAGCGGTCATAAGGTAAAAATTCTGTACCTTCGCTCAAATAAACTAATATGGCATTTGATTCTGCCAAATATTTACCTGGTTTAATCTCCAATACTGGTATTTTCCCATTCGGATTTTTGCTTAGAAACTCTGGTGTTCGAGTCTCATCTTTCAAGATATTCACCTCTACCCTCTCAAATGGCATACCAATTTGTGATAACAAAAGACGTATCTTGTAGCCATTACCTGAAGGTAAAAAATCGTACAATCTTAGCGTTTCCATGCCAATATATTGCGAGATGAAGGTTTTGATTAATTATCATGCAGTAAAATACAATCATATTTCAAAAATACTTATAAACAGAAGAAATTTTTTATAAATTATGCAATTGCGGACGAAATAAATTCTCTGGAAAATAAATTTTATTCAGGTATTATTTTTATCATTAAAATGTTTAATTTGAGTTAGTTGCCAAGGATCAAACAATGTGTGGAAGATTTACTTTAAGCGTATTTCCAGAAGTTTTAAGCCAAGTTTTTGAGGTCGAAAAGATTCCCGATATCAAGCCGCAATATAACATTGCACCTACGCAAATGGTCTTGGTGATTTTGTATAATTCTGAAAATCATAAACGTGAAATTCAGCAATTACGTTGGGGCTTAATACCTTCATGGGCCAAAGATCAAAGCATGGGAGCAAAACTCATTAATGCGAGGGCTGAAACTGTCGCCGAAAAACCAGCATTTCGTCGCGCTTTCAAATACCAACGTTGTTTAGTAGTAGCAGATGGCTTTTACGAATGGCGAAAACAAGAGGGAAAAAGTCAGCCATATTATTTTCATCTGTTGAATGGAAAACCCTTTGCTTTTGCAGGGCTGTGGGAGGAATGGCAATCACCAGAACAAGAACAGATAAAATCTTGTACAATTTTGACAACCCAAGCTAATGAATTACTGCAACAGGTTCATAATCGTATGCCAGTAATTCTCCCACAAGAAAATTATGATTTATGGCTAGATCCTCAAGTTCATGACGGAGAATTACTACAGCCGCTACTACACCCCTATCCTTCCAAGACAATGACTAGCTATCCTGTGACAACCTTGGTGAACAGCCCCAAAAATAATAGCCCTGAGTGCATTACCCCGTTAGCATCGTAAGGAGCATTCGTAAATCAGTTAAATTAGCTAATAGTTAAAAAATTCCTGCCAGTAGCCCAACATCAATAGAGGCGTCATATGCCAAGAACCCAGAAAAACGATAATTTTATTGATAAATCCTTTACAGTGATGGCAGACCTAATCCTGAAGATTCTGCCGGCGAACAAAAGAGCAAAAGAAGCATTTGTTTATTACCGAGACGGGATGTCGGCGCAATCAGAAGGAGAATACGCCGAAGCTCTAGACAACTATAAGCAAGCTTTAGAACTAGAAGATGATTCCCTCGATCGCGGTTACATACTTTACAACATGGGATTAATCCATGCTAGTAACGGCGAACACCAAACAGCTTTAGAGTTATATCACCAAGCACTAGAGTACAATCCCCGCTTACCTCAAGCCTTAAATAACATCGCTGTCATTTATCACTATTTAGGTGAAAAAGCCAAAGAAGCAGGAGATGAAGATGGTGGTGAAGCACTATTTGACAAAGCTGCTGACTATTGGGTGAGAGCCATTCGCCTTGCTCCCAACAACTACATCGAAGCTCAAAACTGGCTGAAAACCACAGGTAGAATGCAAATTGATGTATTCTTTTAAGTCATTAGTCATTAGTCATTAGTCCTTTGTCCTGTGTCATTAGTAAAAAATAGATGACTCATGACCAATAACCAATGACCAATGACCAATGACCATTAACCAATGATCAAATTTTATGCTCGATCGCGAACAAGTCCATAAAGTAGCTCATCTTGCTCGTTTAGAATTGACACCAGAAGAGGAAGAACAATTCACTACTCAACTGGCTAGTATTCTGGACTATTTTGAGCAGCTCAGTGAATTAGATGTTAGTGACGTACCACCCACAACACGGGCTATTGATGTCAGTAATGTGACACGTGCCGACGATCTTCAACCATATAGCGATCGCGAAGCGATTCTGCAAAGTGCGCCAGAACAAGAAGGCGAATTTTTCAAAGTGCCAAAAATTCTGAATGAGGAATAAGTTAGTAGGGGCGAATGGCCACGCCCCTATCCACTAACATCATCAAAGGAGGATAATTATGGGTTTGGGAATTCTCAATGATGGTAAGTGGCTATCTGAACGGGAACAGGAAGACTCAGCAGGTAAATTTATCCGTCCTTCTACCACTTTCCGCAACAAAATTACCGCCGATGGTTCTAGTGGGTTTCAGGCTGAAGCAAGGCGTTATCATTTGTATATTTCCTGGGCTTGTCCTTGGGCGTGTCGCACTGCTATCATGCGCCAACTGAAAGGACTCCAAGATATTGTTGGAATGTCTGTGGTTGCTCCCGAAATTCACGATAACGGTTGGGAATTTGCAGATGAACCAGGTTGTATTCCTGATACTGTCAACGGTGCTAATTATCTTTGGCAAATTTATCTCAAAGCTGATCCCAACTATAGCGGACGTGTCACAGTTCCCGTATTGTGGGACTCACAAACTAATACAATTGTCAATAACGAATCCCGCGAAATTCTGCGGATGTTTGACACTGAGTTTAATCATCTTGCTCAGGACAATGTAAATTTTTATCCAGAAAATTTACAAAAGGTTATTGACAAAACAATAGATGCTATTTACCAACCGATTAATAATGGCGTGTATCGGGCCGGATTTGCAACTAAGCAAGCAGCCTATGATGAAGCGGTAACAGAATTATTTGGCGCTCTTGATCATTGGGAAAAAGTTTTAGGAGAGCAACGTTATTTGTGTGGGGATCAAATTACTGAAGCAGACTGGTGTATGTTCACAACTTTGTTTCGCTTTGACCCAGTCTATTATGTGCATTTCAAATGCAACTTACGCCGGATTGTAGATTATCCTCACTTGTGGAATTATCTCAAAGACTTGTACCAACAGCCAGGGGTACAACAGACTTGTAACTTAGACCACATTAAGCGACATTATTACCGGAGTCATCCCAAAGTCAACCCGACTCGCATCGTTCCTAAAGGGCCATTGATTGATTTTGATGCTCCCCATAATCGCGATCGCATGTTCGCAAAATAATCTAAATATTCACGCCTTTGCTGCTAATCCCCAATTCAAAACTCTACCAACAAGCACTGACTTATGGAGTAGACTAATCTCAAGGTGTGAGGAAGGGGAAGATGGCTAATCCACGATCAGGGGCTAAATTGCTTGCTTTAGCTTTCATTGGTGTATGTTTTTGTGTCGGAATTAGTATTGGATTGGGTATTCGTTCTAAGCGATCGCAAGCCACAGATACAAACAACTTACCCAATGAATTTGTCCCTGATCCGAACTCACCCCCCTTCATAAAAGAGCCTAGCTATACAGATACTATTACCATTCAAGCAGTTGGGGATGTTATTCCTGGTACGAATTTTCCTAACAACAGATTGCCACGCGATCGCAACCAATTAATCCCAAAGTCGGTAAGAACACACTTAAAAAAAGCTGACATCTTGTTCGGTAACTTTGAAACCAGCTTAACCAACTATTCATACACTACCAAAGACATCAGTCGTGGACAAATGTTCGCGTTTCGCTCTCCACCTTCCTATGCACAGATGTTTGCTGATGTCGGCTTTGATGTATTAAATATTGCTAACAATCATGCTATGGATTTTGGTTTAGTGGGGTTTGCAGATACGATTAAGAATCTCTCTGCTGTTGGAATTAAAACACTAGGCCATAAAAATCAAATACTTTTACTGCAAGCTAAAAATATTTCAGTTGCAATGATTGGGTTTGCACCCTATAAACGTTATAATTCCATTCACGATTTCAAAACAGCGAAAAAACTGATACAAGAAGCTAAAAAACGTGCAGATGTGGTGATTGTATCAATGCACGCCGGAGCAGAAGGAACAAAAGCATTACGAGTGAAAAATCAGACAGAGATTTTCTATGGAGAAAATCGAGGGAACGCGGTAAAGTTTGCTCGTACAATGATTGATGCAGGAGCAGATTTAGTTCTTGGTCATGGTCCCCATGTTCCCAGAGCCATGGAGATTTATAAAAAAAAATTGATTGCTTACTCTTTAGGAAATTTTTTAGGATACCGCACTTTATCTACTAAAAACGAGACGGGCTACTCAATGATTTTAGAAGTAAAGTTAAATTCCCAAGGGGATTTAGTGGGAGGTAAAATTATTCCTGTGCATATGAATCGTCAGGGAATCCCCTATATTGATAAGCAATTGCGAACTGTAAAACTTGTTCGTTATATGACTACCAATGATTTTCCTGATACACCAGTTAAGATTAATAAAAAAGGAGAAATCACAGTTATAAATTAATTAGCTGTTATTACTTATAACGTGAGTTTGAGCTTCACGAATAATATATATTAAGTGTTCAAACGGACATGATATCAAGTTTCTTGATTTTCATAAATTTGAGATTCTGAATCTTCTATTACTAAGTCAATGGCTTTTCGCCATTCTTCAACCGTAAAATTATAGCCTTGTTGTTGCGCTATTTGTACAAAAACTTCTAGGTTCGATGCCGAGTTTAGAAGTTCTCTCAAATTAGGATTAGTTTGAGCATTTTTAAATAGTCTAATGACTTCTTGTTTTGACATAGCTATCATTTCTAAGATGACTTCATTTAGTCATTGTTGAATTGCATACAGACCTCTTCCTTTGTAGAAAAGGGAAGTAAGATTTAAAGCCTCTCTTCTTGTAGGAAAGAGGTTTACCACCAGAGTTCAAAACTGTACTGTACACAACCGAGAAACGCTATATTATCACTTCTATGAGAAATTATGATGATTACTGATTAACCGTTATTTTACTTAATTAATCTAAGAGTTATGTCAGAAATATTACTGATACTAATTTGATTTTTTTGTTTAATTTGTTTAAAATACATTACAATATTTAATATTGTCTATATTGTTACACAGTAATAATACTTTGATAAATAAATTACAAATGAAGTTATAAAAATATAATAAAGAAAACTCAGTTATCATCCGGTTGCTCTAGCACAGTTCAAAAAGCGAAAAAATATAACACTGCTTGCGATAGAAGCCAAGAATAAGTAAAACTGTTACGCTTCAATCTGTAAATAAACTGAGTTAGTGCAAAATTTGTTCTTCATCCTACATAAATTCGGGTTTTATTGGTTAGCATTTTTCGGAATTATTATAGTCCGATACTTCCTCATCGCTGGGGGAGCATATTGGTTCTTCTATTCAGTTATGGGAAAGCCTTTTGTGAAGCGAAGGTTACACCTAAGACCTGTAGTATGGAAGTCAATTCGACAGGATATTGAACTGTCGGTTCTCTCTGCGATATTTTTTGGGCTTTGCGCCGCATTCATTATGTCAGCATATGATTCGGGAGTGACACTTTTGTACACTTCTGTAAGTGAGTATGGACTATGGTATTTAGCGGTCAGTTTTGTTGCAGTACTTATCATCCAAGATATGTACTTTTACTTTATCCATCGAGCGTTTCACCACCCTTTATTCTTCAAGTGGCTACACTATGGTCATCATCGCTCAGGAGACCCAACACCTTGGACATCCTTTGCCTTCGATCTACCAGAAGCTGTCATCCAAGGTCTTTTCTTTGTAGGAATAGTTTTCCTGATTCCACTTCACTTCATTACCTTAATTGCTGTCCTGATGACTATGACAGTATGGGCTGTGTTGACTCATCTGGGATTTGAATTGTTTCCCTCACGATTTTGGTTTTTTCCGCAATGGCTGGGAAAGTGGTTCATTGGTTCGACACATCACGCGATACATCATCATAAGTACAGAGTACATTATGGGCTATATTTTACGTTTTGGGATAAGCTGCTCGGAACTCATGATCCTAACTATGAAGTAAAAAAAGGGATGTAGGGGTGTAAGAAAAATCATATTGTTAATCCAAGTTTAACTATTATTACTAATGCTTTGCGAGTTGGCGATCGCATCCTTCAATATATGGAATAAGTAAACCATGAGCAAAGCTCTCATCTTGTAAAAGAAAAATATGACAGCACACATCCTGTTAGTTGAAGATGAAGTTAAATTAGCTAGATTTGTTGAATTGGAACTGACAACTGAAGGCTATCAGGTGAGTGTGGCACATGATGGTATCACTGGATTGACATTGGCGCGAGAGTCGTCACCAGATTTAGCAATTCTCGATTGGATGCTACCAGGATTATCAGGTGTGGAAATCTGTCGGCGTTTGCGAGCAACAGGTAGTTCAATACCAATTATTTTGTTGACAGCAAAAGATGAAGTGAGCGATCGCGTAGCTGGTTTAGATGCGGGTGCTGATGACTATGTAGTCAAGCCTTTTAGTATAGAAGAATTGTTAGCAAGAATTCGCGCTCATCTACGTCGTACCCAAGAAACAGATGAGGATATATTGCAGTTTGAAGATTTGAAACTCAATCGCCGTACTCGTGAAGTTTTCCGAGACAAACGTGCAATTGATTTAACAGTGAAAGAATTTGATTTATTAGAATATCTCCTCAGTCATCCCCGTCAGGTTTTTACCAGAGACCAAATTTTAGAAAAAGTATGGGGTTATGACTTTATGGGTGATTCTAATATTATTGAAGTCTATGTGCGTTACTTACGGCTAAAGCTAGAAGAAAACAACGAAAAACGCTTAATTCATACAGTGCGTGGAGTAGGGTATGCATTAAGGGAGTGATCGGGGAGCGGGGATCGGGGAACGGGAATCGGGAGAAGACGGGGTGACAAGGGAGAGTTGGTGACGCGGAGAATCTATCAAAAATATTCTTTTTATCTCCCTTATCCTCCTTGTCTCTCTTGTCTCCCTTATCTCCCTTATCCTCCTTTTTCCCGATCCCCAATCCCCGATCCCTGTTCCCCGATCCCAATCCTCAATGCACTAACTCAATTGCTCTTTTCGTCAACGCTTCTGCTGTCAAACCATTAAACGCCATCAATTCGCCTGCACTTGCTGTGGTTTCTCCCCGTCTCCATGCAAAGGTATCGCGCTTGCTTGTACTCCTTAACATAATTGGTTCTAACATCGCTGCTGCACCTCCGGTAACACCAATTAATGCATCACCAGCAAACAACTGGGCGAATTTTTCATCATCGATAAAACCACCTTCCGGTTCGGTGCAGGTATTCCAACCTGTGTCATGGGGACGATATAAACGACGGGGGTTAATCACAGAAACTATCTTCACCCCGATACCTTCTGTTTCTAAGAAAGCTGCTGCTTCAAACACCGGAATTAATGTCATATCGCCAATCACAGCAAACACTACTTGCTGATCTCCAGCAACATCTTGCAATACCACTGCACCATCTTGTAATCCATGACGAGTCATATTAAAAGTAGTGCGAATTGGTAATGGTGATTTACTCGCAGTGATGACAATACCCTTATTTTTGGTTCTCAAAGCCCAGTCATAACAAACTTGAATGCTGTTAGCATCGGGAGGGAACAAGGGGAAAACATTCCCATTCCGCATCATTGCTGCAAAATAAGCTTCAATTTCTGGACGTTGGTGAGTCCAACCATTGCGTCCTTGTTCTAATGCGCCGGCGGTGAATAATGTAATTGTCGAGGGAGTCGGACGTCGCAATTCTGCCATTGCTTGAGTGACAGTTTGCCAAATTGGTAAACCGTTAATCGCAAAAGATTCGTAGGAACACCACAAACTTCTAGCACCCATCAAAGACATACCCGCAGCTAATCCAGCACAAGCATCTTCACTCAGAGGTTCGTAAACTTGTCCGCCTGGTGCTTGATTATATAAGTCGTCTGTTGTCGGGTGAATAATTTTTAAGGCTTGGTTGATGTTAGCAATACCTGATGCTTCGTTTCCGTCGGCGTTAGTAACCAAAAAGTTTTCATCTATTTGTCCAACTTTTGCCACTAAACGTCCCATGGCTGTTGTCGAAACTTTTGGATCGCTACCCACGGTATACTCTTCCAAAGGCAATTCGCCTAAATCTGGCAAAGGATATTCAAATTCGGTAACTACTGTTTTCGCTGCTGGACCTCCACCCGCCCGTTCGCAGTTTGTCCGTACGATTTGCCAAGCTTGAACAGGTAAAGCACGTTCTTTAAGTGCGTTTACAATATGGGGTGCATCCAGTGTATCTTTTGGATACAAATTATGAGACTTTGCACCCCGCGCATGGACGCCTGCGCCTTTGAGTTGTTTAATAATAAATACAGTTAGCCTACCACTCAAAGCCGATCGCGCGGCTTCATCTATACCTAAAAGTACTGCTTTGGTAAAAGCTAAACGTTGGGCAAAAGAAAAGGCTGTACTATCTACGTAATTTCCCGGTTGGTCTTCGTCATCAAAATCCTTGGCATCTACTAACACAACTTCTTCAAAGCCGTTACCATGCCAGTATGCCATCATTTGGGCGTTGGTTTTAAGGGATACCATACTATGGTGTTCTTGGCTGTAACCGTTCCACACCAAAACTGGCAAAAAGTTAGTTACACCAGGGTAAGCGGTATGGAAATGAGCCATCGAACTCATAATATAAGGCTCACCTAATCCTCCATCGCCAAGGGTGAAGGGAAACAGCTTATCTTTATTTAATAATGCAGCCGCCATGGCAAAATGTTGTCCTTGTCCCAAAGGCCCTGCTGGTGCAAGAATTCCGGGAATATAACCAGACAGGTGTCCTAACAGTCCATGCTTTTCACGGAAGCGATCGCGCAATTGTTGGACTGTATAAATGCCCATCTCTTCTAAAGAGCGATCTAAGAACATGGCACTATAAAATCCGGGGGCGTGGTGTCCCACTTCCGTAATAATATTTTTGTAACCAAGCATGACCAAAGCTGCATAAGCTTCCGCTTGAGAGGCGAAACCACCAGGGTGTCCAGAGGCTTTACTTCCGGTAATTTGCAGTGTCAGATAACGCAAAGCATCGGCAAATAGCAAGGTTTGGTATACTGCTGCTGGTTCTTCTGGGTTGGCGATCGCTTCTTTTGCCGACTCTATGACTGGATTTGCACCATAAGTTTCAAATTCCGGTAACGCTTCCCCAAAATATTGAATTCCTTCACAAAAATGGGGAAGCGCTGAAGTTGCTTTGGAAGTAGTTGCCGTCATGCTAAGTACCTTGCTAACTCAAACGGAGACACTATAGCAATCCTAAATGAGTTGTGAAAATTGAGAGGCCAAATCCCCCAGATCCCTGACTTCGCAGAAGTCAAGGATCTTGTTGTTCATCAAGGATTTAGGAATGCTATGTGAATTAATATAGATGTTCGCCTATTTAACAAAAATTTTACAACTTCACAGTTGTTACGATTGATTGCTATTCAACATCGTCAAGATAGGTAGCTTCTATTCTTTTGATACAAATTTACTGATATCTACGCCACTAACTACCAACCCCTCGCCTCACCTTGTGCCAAATTAACCCAGCAACAATCAATCCTAAACCTAATTGCCAGATTGATGGTTCTACCCAAAAAGCTAAAAACAGGCAAGATAAAAGACCTAAAACAGCTATCCATCTGGGATATAGTCGCTCTTGGGGACTCAATTGTAAAGCAGCAAAGTTAGTAATTGCGTAGTAAACTAGGACGCTAAAAGCACTGAAAGACCATGTTGTCTTCACATTACCAACCAGAACCAAAAGAGCGATCGCAACTCCTATAACTATGACAGACCAATAGGGAGTAGTTTGTTGTTGATTTAAACGTGCTAAAAATCTGGGTGCGTCGCCACGACGTCCCATCGCCAGCAATACACGGGATAAGCCTAAAATCAAGTTCAGCAGTACACCCAACATCGCTGTCATCGCCCCAATGGCTAGTACCAAAGCACCGCCAACACCAGTAATATTTCGGGCTACTACTTCCAAAGGTGCAGCTTTTGTTTGCTGAACAGCATCAGCTAAAACATCTACCCCAGAAGCCCCAATCGTCACTGTCGCCACTGCTATATAAAGCAGCATTGTCAGCGACAGACAAACTATCATGGCTTTGGGAATTGTTTGTCTTGGCGATCGCGCTTCTTCTCCTAAAGTTGCAATCCGACCATAGCCTGTATAAGCAACAAACATCAAGGCGCTTGCATGGAAAATATCTGCGAGAGAACCCGTAAAAAAAGGTGTAAAATTCTCAACGCTTCCTTGGATAGCACTGGGGAGACAAGCCAGAATTAAAAATCCTAAAGATGAAAGCGTCACAGAGACGATCACGATATTGGCAAAATTTGAACGACGGATACCATTTAAAACAATCAGCGTCATCACTACCACAGCCAAAAAAGCGATCACTACAACCCAGCGAGAATTTACACCCAGAATATTTAATAAATAGCCAGCAAAACCTAAAGCAGCAGTAGCAGCAGAAGCTGTTTTCGCCACCAAAAACATCCAACCAGCAGTAAAACCAAAAGCCGGAGTCAAATATTTGTAACCATATTCATAACTACCACCACTCAGAGGATGATTCGCAGCTAGTTGGGCGCTGCTGAGTCCATTAAAAGTAGCGACAACCGCTCCAATGGCTACAGCTAAAATCACCGCCGGGCCAGCAATTCCAGCCGCAATCCCAATACTCACAAATACACCTGTACCAACAATTGAACCTAGTCCCATAAGAGTGGCACCAAACACCCCCAACTCTCGTTTCAATTGTGGCTGTGGATTGCTTACAGACATGGTTTTTTCTATCCCTTTGTCCAGATATTTGATTACAGGAACATTGGCATTTATGTATATATAAAATAAGACCCCTGACTTCTTGTAGACACCCTACGGGTGGCTTCTTGGAGAGTAGAAGTCGGGGAGCTGGGCTTTGGCGATTCTCACAACTCCTACACGGATTACTATATATAAATTTCCGTTGTTTTAACTAAAACATAATCTTTTACTGATGTGATCATCAATTTTAATTATTATTTTTAGAAATAGGAAAAATTAAAACTATTAATCGGTACCATTACAAAATTAATTATACTTTCTTCAAGCTGTTCCCTGTTAAGAGTTCTCTGACCTCCGCGCATGGAATTTTGCCTAACCACTTACTCATTACAGCTTCAAAGCATAAAAGGTACCAAAATTATTTTTAAATCTATAAATTTTCGATATTAGTTGCCCAAAATTATTTCCCAAGATATTTTATTTACTAGTTCTTGATGTTCAATTAGTTTTTTGTAGAATTTGTAAAATTTACCCAGATCACGGTTTTTTCTTGCTCAGTTACGCGCAATTACTTATATATTTTTTATTACAGATATTTACTTGTGATTTTTATTTATTAAGATATGAAAATAAGTGTAATCATACCGTGTTTAAACGCTGCCGATACTATTGCGGTTCAACTTGAGGCACTGACTCATCAAACATGGTCACAGCCTTGGGAAGTGATTGTTGCTGACAATGGCTCTACAGACAACACACTCTCGATAGTAGAACAGTATCAGGCATCATTACCGAATCTCCGCATCATTGATGCATCTAATCGCAAAGGAGCAGCCAACGCTCGCAACTTAGCAGCCGAAGTAGCCAAAGGTGAATCGCTCGTATTTATTGATGCAGATGATGAAGTTTCGCCTGGATGGTTAGCAGCAATGGGTGAAGCACTTTCCCAATATGATTTTGTCACCGGAAGACACGAATTCAAAAAGCTGAATGACCTGGAAGTAAGACAATGGTATCAAGTAGAAGACTGGTCATCAGGAATTGTACCAAATCAGTACTTACCTTTTGCAGGTGGCGGGAATTTGGGAATTAAACGTTCACTTCACGATGCAATCAATGGTTTTGATACAACACTACTGCAAGTAGAAGATGTTGATTACTGTTGGAGAGCGCAACAAGCAGGAGCCAAACTTCATTATGCACCAGAGGCGATCGCTCATATCCGCCTACGCGCTAACTTGAGCGCTCTATATAAAAGAGCTTGGGTTATGGGTACTTGTGAGGCATTACTATATAAAAAGCATAGAAAACTGGGTATGCCTCAATTAATGCCTTGGAAAGTTTTTGTCAAAACTCCAGTGATTTTGGTTTTGCAACTTTTGTCTCTAAAAGTCCGTACTAAAGAAAGTTTCGCCAGATGGTTGATGAGTCTTGCTTGGCGGGGAGGACAGCTACGCGGTTGTATAAAGTATAAATATCTGCCTATATAGACATTTGAAAAAATCCTGATTCAACTGGATTAAGCAAATTAGGGTAAATAAAAATAACATAACTGTGCGAATAACTGTATTTAATATTTACCTAATACCAATTATTAATGATATTGCACAAAAATATCAGTCTAAATTCTTTGCATAGCAAGGGTTTTGCTTATAGTTGCTCTGTGTACCTTCAGATGAAATTGGTATTAGCAAAAGCATATTAGATGAAGTTTTCTCTGATCCACATCACATACAGATTTATCCTGAACATTGAACTTTCTTAATCTCATAAGAAAGTGTTAATTGGTATATTTTTATGTATTGATGTGAATCCAAGAGAGCACTACTTGTTATGAAGGTAAGTGTCGTTATACCGTGTTTAAATGCAGAGAAAACTATAGCCGTTCAACTTGAAGCACTTGCTCATCAACAATGGTCACAAGCATGGGAAGTGATCGTTTCTGATAATGGTTCAACTGACAGCACATTATCAGTTGTAGAAGAATATAAAGTGAGTATACCTAATTTGCGTATCGTCGATGCATCTGATCGTACAGGTGCATCACACGCTCGCAATGTTGGTGCAAAAGCAGCAAAAGGTGAATCATTGATATTTATTGATGCAGATGATGAAGTTGCACCTGGATGGTTAGCAGCAATGGGGGAAGCGCTTTCCCAATACGACTTTGTTGCTGGCCATAATGATTACAACAAATTAAGTAATCCCTGGGTAGTAAAGTGTTATCAACTTGAAAATGGTAGCGGAGTTATGGAAAATACATACTACCTACCATTTGCAGGTAGCGGCAATTTGGGCATCAAACGTGCCATTCATGAAAAGCTTGGTGGTTTTGATGAAACCCTATATCAAAGCGAAGATGTAGACTATTGCTGGAGAGCAAGTTATATAGGAACTAAACTTCACTACGTACCAGATGCGATCGCTTATATCCGGTTACGTGATACTTTAGCCGACATATATCGTCGTAGTTGGGATGTGGGTAAAGGTGGAATTTTAGTGTACAAAAAACATCGTCCTCTTGGTATGCCGCAACTGGTGACATGGAAAACTTGGTTAAAAACATCAGTAATACTGACTATGCAACTTTTACTTTTGCAGATCCGTGACAAAGAAAGTTTAGGCAAATGGTTAATGAGTCTTGCTTGGCGTGGAGGGCAATTTTGGGGTTGTATTAAGTATCAATATTTACCGCTTTAATTGTCCCTAAAAGTGTAATACAGTCAGACGAAATTTTCACTGTCTCAAGCTGTATTACAGCAATACCAAACAGAGGTTTAGAGATACTAAACCTCTGCTATGACTAACTGAATACTAATCTTTTTATAATCTGTAACATGTCCCTAACAACGATACCTTCGCAAATATTAGGAAAGCTGACAAATACTTTGCAATTTATTGAAGTAGAAATATTATTTGATTGGATTTTACCAAAAAAAAGTCAAACGCTAACAGTGACTCAGAAATCAACATTAGTGTTTGCTCCTCACCAAGATGATGAAACTTTAGGGTGTGGTGGTTTGATTGCGCTCAAACGTGAACTTGGAGTTCCAGTCAAAGTAGCTTTTCTGACTGATGGACATAAATCTTATTTGGATATCAAACCAGAAGATATTGTTCAAGTTCGCAAACAAGAGGCTCAAGAAGCATTAAATATATTGGGTGTTGCACCATCAGATGTATATTTTATCGACCAACCTGACGGTGAATTACGGCAATTGTCTCATGAACAGAAACTGCATACTATCAATCAGTTAGTTCAACTATTGCAATCCTTTCAACCGGAAGAAATCTATGTCCCCCATCAAAAAGATCAGCATCCAGATCATGAAGCTACTTATGATTTGGTGAAAGATGCACTCACCAAGTCTGGAATCAAAGCTCAACTTTTTCAATATCAAGTCTGGTTATTTTGGGGAAGACCAGTACTTTTTCAAATAGATTTAAAAAAACTAGGTCAATCTTATATCTTACCAATCAAGTCTGTGGTAGAAAAAAAACGACAAGCTATCCAAGTTTATCGTTCTCAACATCACATCTTTCCTCGTACCTTTATCAAACGATTTTTTAAATCTAAGGAAATATATTTTCAAAGCTAATTTCCAAAATTAAGATTAATCTCAATGACACCAACAGCTAATTGAGTTGGTGTCATTTTTTATACTAAGCTTCGACTTTCACACCCCGCCAGAAAGCGACATAACCCTCAATTTGCTTGGCTTTTTCTTTAGTAGTGGGATAGTACCAAGCTGCATCTTTGTTCACTTGTCCATCAACTTCAATAGTGTAGTAGCTAGCGACACCTTTCCAAGGACAAGTAGTATGGGTGTCACTCTCTTTGAAATACTCTTTATTAATAGAGTTAGAAGGAAAGTAGTGATTACCTTCCACAATCACAGTATTATCACTTTCAGCTAAGACAGCACCATTCCAAATTGCTTTTGCCATAAGTAAAAAACGCAAATAAACTTTACATATATAATTATGCTGTTTATTGCTGGCGTCTGGGAAATCGCCTGAATCGCGTTTCAGACAAATTTTGATACATGAGGCAATTAGGGTAGCCACTGCGCGCTTGCGAGTTAAGAGCGTGGTCGCACGTGGCCCCCTGTCGCCTATTCCCTATTAACTAGAAAAAGGCCCCTTGGCATCACATTCCCTCCTCCAGCATTTTTTGAGAAGTTCTATTCTGTAGAGATGAGCAAAGCGTCGAGGATTCAATACCAATTTGGTATGAGAACTAAACAAAGGCTGATTCAGATATTGTAACAGAGGGAATTTGAGCTTGGTGTGTTTTGGAGTCATAGGGGCAAGACAATACTATAAATAAAAATTCGTCACGCTAGAGAGCATCTATTTTGAAAGATGCCGATTACTTATTGCCTAGTTAAACCGTACACAATGTATATTCAGTTGTCTTTGGGGCAATTGCGGAAAAAAAGGGAAGCTAACTGCTCAATTTTGTATGTTAATTTTTTATAGGTATCTTAAGTAACCATTTAATTTCGTGAATTAACATAAATATATAAGAATAAGTGGTTAACTGACTGTCTCTTCTAGCTTTTATAGAATCTATCCGGAATACTTCCAAACCTCCTGACAATGCCTAGTTTATAAACTTATCTCTACAATCTATATACCTATTATTTTCCTACGGTAATTTGGAGCTTGCGTCAATAGAGATTTCGTAGAGGCGATCGCCTCTTAAGGTGATTTCCGAGTTATAATGAGTTATATTTGTTACAAAAAATACAGAGGACAGAGGGTGGAAAGCAGTCCCAATAAAAATTATACCGAACACACAGTCTCAGGTATAAAAGGTGGCATTTTCAATGTGATAGCAAATTATTTTCTATAAAAGCGAATATATTAGTATAAATTTAAGCAATATTTTTATTTTTAAACATATGAGTTTTAGCGTCTGGATTAATAGATTGCTACTAATTTCTTTGATGCTTATATCTTTAACTGTTGTTCTTGTAGTAGGGAAAGCAAATTTACAGCAAAATAGCAGCAACTCATCAAATACAGATCTAGATCATACTGCATGGAGTCCAGCCAAAGTCCAGTTACAAGCAGCAAAAGAGCAAGAAGAGGAATTTCAAGACTTTTCCAAATCATTAACAAAGACTAGTCCAACTCCCAAGCTTGAATCAAAGAATAAACAGAATAAACAGAATAAACAAGCAGACAAATTGCAAAATTCTCCTACACCATCAGTTAATCAGACTTCTGTTGATAAACCTGTTTCAACAAATAAGCAAACAGATCAATTACAAAATATTCCTCAATATTCGTTTAAAACTACTAAAGCTTTTAAACAATATACACCCAGTTATGAAATTGCTTTAGCTAACCCAAGTAATTATGGAGAACGTTTTACTACAGATATCAATGGTGTACCAGTTAACAATCAGGCAATTATAGTACTTCACGAAACAAGTGATTCTGCATCTAGTGCGATTAATACCTTTCAAGCACCTCATACTGATGAAAAAAAGCAAGTAAGTTACCATAGCTTGATCACTCTAGATGGAACAATTATCTATATAGTTCTACCGGATAAGCGTGCTTTTGGTGCTGGTAACTCAGTTTTTAATGGCTCAAACGGGCCAGAAACTGTACAAACTAATCCTGGTTTAGAACCATCTGTGAATAATTTTGCTTATCACGTTTCTCTAGAGACACCAGTAGAAGGTCGTAACAATGAACCGTATCACATTGGTTACACCGATGCACAATATTATTCTCTAGCTTGGTTAATTGCTCAGAGTAGTGTTCCAGATGAGCGCATTACTACCCATCGAGCTGTAGATCGTTCAGGTACAAGAATTGATCCCCGCAGTTTTGATTTTGATAAGTTTTTTAATTTACTTCATTCTTTTCGTCAGCCGATATCGTGAAAAGGGAACGGGGATCGGGGATTGGGGACAAGGGAAGGGAGATAAGGGAGACAAGGGGGACAATAAATAACTGTTCCGATACCTGATCCCTGATCCCCAATCCCCGATCCCTTTAAAGATGAAAACTATATATTTTCTGTGTTTCCAACTGTTCACAACAAATTGATGAAGGTAAGGTATCTGCTGAGAAAGTCTGGCGATCCAGTTGCACTTGCAGATTACTGAGGGGATCAACACCAGGGGAAATCAAAAACTCTAGCTTTTGTATATAAGATAGACTGACAACATAGTCAAGAATTTGCCCGATCGCTTGCACATAAGGATGATTTTTTTGTTTGTACCAGTCATGAGTTGCTAGTCGTGGTTGATCAAACCCCAAATGTACTGTTAAAGATGGTTTGTCAAACAAAGCGATCGCCAAGGGACGGGCTTCTTCTTGTAACAATAAATCATGACTTTTCGCTAAATGGCGTAGTTTCTCTAAGCGTTCGTAGCGTTCTGTCACTGCTTGTGGATCATCTTCCCAGTGGATCGCCATTGTCAGCAAATATGTTTGCAACAGCATGTGACCCAATTTTTTCGCTTTTGTACTCAGGTAATAAGAGTTGTAGTCATTAGCTTCTATTAATAATGGCACGCGATCGACTACTTCCAGACTATAACCTTTTAAGCCCGCAATTTTACGGGGATTATTAGTAATCAAACGTATTTTATGTACACCTAAATCCATGAGCATTTGCGCTCCCATGCCGTAGTTACGCAAATCTGCCGGAAATCCTAAACGCTCATTAGCCTCAACTGTATCCAACCCCATATCTTGTAGTGAGTAGGCTTTTAATTTATTAATCAGTCCAATTCCTCGTCCTTCTTGGCGTAGGTATACTACAACACCTTGACCTGCGTTTTCAATCATTTTCAAGGCTGCTTGTAGTTGCATCCGACAATCACAACGCAGAGAACCCAAAGCGTCACCTGTTAAGCATTCTGAGTGCATCCGCACCATCACCGGCTCATCTTTAAACGTTGCTGGATCACCTTTAACAATCGCTACATGCTCAGTATTATCTAATGTATGACGATATGCATAAATATTAAATTGTCCAAACTGACTGGGCAATTTGGTGACAGTTTCGCGAATAATCAAGCGATCATGCTGAAGACGGTAGCTGATTAAGTCCGCAATACTAATAATCTTCAAGCTGTGCTGTCGAGCATACTTAATTAATTGTGGTAATCGCGCCATCGAGCCATCGGGATTTTGAATCTCACAAATGACTCCTGCTGGGTATAGCCCTGCTAATCGAGCTAAATCAACACCTGCTTCTGTATGTCCGGCTCTTTTTAAGACACCTCCGTCCTTGGCACGTATGGGGAAGATGTGACCAGGGCGGCGTAAATCGCTGGGTTTTGTGGTAGGGTTAATTGCAACTTGGATCGTTTTAGCACGGTCTTCCGCAGAAATACCTGTAGTTACACCTAGATGAAAGCCTGCATCTATACTTATAGTAAAGGCAGTCTGATTGTCGTATGTAGTATTATGACTCTCGGTGACAACGTTACTCACCATCAAAGGCAAGTCTAATTCATCAAGGCGATCGCCCGTCATTGCTAGACAAATCAACCCCCGCGCTTCTACCGCCATGAAATTGATTGTGTCTGGAGTCGCAAATTGAGCAGCACAAATCAAATCGCCTTCATTTTCTCGGTTTTCGTCATCTACTACCACAATGACACGGCCAGCTTTCAAATCTGCCAAAGCGGCGTCAATTGAATCAAATTCAAAGGCTTGGGTTGAAGTTGTCTTGATCTCAGACACAGATTTTAGCTACCAAAAGTAAATTTTTTTTACAAATCCTGTTTCTCAGATTGTACCCTAGTCATTGGTCATTGGTCATGTTTTCATGCGCCGTGGGATGAGTTATTTTTCATATAACATAGCGAAAAAGTCTACCGCTAAAATTAGGTTTTAGTACTCAAATTTTGTAACAGTTCAACAATCATCAGGGGTTAGCATTCAATCTTGCGCCGTCATATGCTAAGAGCTAATAGCTTTGAGCTAAAACGTCAATTGTTGATAGCTGACAACAGGTTAACCAAAAGCGGATAAGGATATTATTATCATGGGCAATTTGAGACGCGTACCCGTTGGGATTGTAGGCGCGTCAGGCTATGGTGGTGTTCAGTTGGTGCGTCTACTGATTGATCATCCAGAAGTAGAACTTGTTTACTTAGGTGGTGATAGCACTGCTGGTAAGCCGTTTGGGGAGATATATCCACATTTGGCTCATACAGTCAATCTATCGATAGAAGCAGTTGATCTAGAAATTATTGCTCACCGTTGTGAAATAGTTTTTCTCTCTGTACCGAATGGTCTGGCTTGCCAACTTGCTCCAAAACTACTAGAAAAAGGATGTAAAGTACTCGATTTAAGTGCTGACTATCGATTTACCAACTTGGCAACTTACACAACTTGGTACGGTAAACAACGGCAAGATATTACTACTGCTGCAACAGCAGTGTATGGACTACCAGAATTGTATCGCGATCGCATTGCTGAAGCCCAATTGGTTGGATGTCCCGGTTGCTATCCTACCGCCAGTCTGCTTGCACTCTCTCCACTCCTCAAACAAGGGTTAATCATTCCCGAAACAGCCATTATTGATGCTAAATCTGGCACATCGGGCGGCGGACGAGAAGCTAAAATTAACATGTTGTTAGCCGAAGCAGATAACTCCCTCGCAGCTTATGGTGTCGCGCGTCACCGTCATACACCAGAAATTGAGCAGATTTGCAGCGAACTAGCAGGGCATGAACTCACCATCCAATTTACTCCACACCTCATCCCGATGGTACGCGGCATTTTATCCACAGTGTATGCTTCTTTACGCGATCCTGGCTTAGTCAGAGATGACTTAATTACCATTTACCGAGCCTTTTATCGCAACTCTCCTTGGGTAAGAATTTGTGATCCCGGTATTTACCCTCAAACCAAATGGGCTTGTGGGAGTAATCTTTGTTATATCGGTATAGAAGTTGACCCGCGCACAGGTAGAGCGATCGTCATGTCCGCGATCGACAACCTGATCAAAGGACAGGCAGGTCAAGCAATTCAGTGTATGAACATCATGATGGATTGGGATGAAACTTTGGGATTACCGAAGTTAGGTTTTTATCCATAATGGATCGGGGTTCGGGGATTGGGGAGCGGGAATTGGGGAGCGGGGATTGGGAAGAAACTTGTTAAATAATTCTCCCTTGTCCTCCTTGTCCTTCTTGTCCTCCTTGTCCCCGATCCCTGATCCCCGATCCCCAACTCCTGATCCCTATTTTGGTCCCATACCTACCACACCGGCATATACGGCGCGATCGCCTAATTCATCTTCAATTCGCAGCAAGCGGTTGTATTTTGCCACCCGTTCACTACGACACAGAGAACCTGTTTTGATTTGACCTGCACGAGTGGCGACAGCGAGATCAGCAATTGTTGTGTCTTCTGTTTCGCCAGAACGATGGCTGATCACTGATCGCAAACCGTTGCGAGTTGCCAAATCAATGGTTTCCAAGGTTTCGGTTAGTGAACCAATTTGATTGAGTTTAATTAGAATTGCGTTACCAGCTTTCAAATCAATACCTTTTTGCAGGCGAGTGGCGTTCGTAACAAATAAATCATCTCCTACCAACTGGACGCGATCGCCTAAGTTCTGGGTGAGTAATTGCCAATTTTGCCAGTCTTCCTCGTGTAACCCATCTTCAATTGAGACAATTGGATATTGGTCAACTAGTTGACCGAGATAATCAACAAACTCAGCTGGTGAGTGGGGCTTACCATCATAAACATACTGCCCATCTTTGTAAAACTCACTAGCAGCCACATCCAACGCCAAAGCTACTTGTTCTCCTGGCTTGTAACCAGCTTTTTCAATCGCAGCAACCAGCAATTCTAAAGCCACCTGATTTGACTCTAAATTAGGTGCAAAACCGCCTTCATCCCCAACACCAGTAAGTAAACCCTTCTCATCTAAAACCTGGCTAAGGGTGGCGAATACTTCCGCACCCCATCGTAATGCTTCTCGAAAAGAAAACGCCCCGATGGGAACAATCATAAATTCTTGGAAATCCACATTATTTGCTGCATGGGCGCCACCATTAATTACATTCATTAATGGTACAGGTAATAAATTCGCTAAAGGCCCACCCAAATAACGATATAAGGGAATATCTAAAGATTCAGCCCCTGCTTTAGCTGCTGCTAGAGAAATTGCCAAAATCGCATTCGCACCCAGATTAGACTTGTTAGGAGAACCATCGAGAGTGATCATCGTGCGGTCAAGGAATTCCTGATTAAGGGCATCCATGTGTAGTAATTTCGGGACAATTATCTCCTTGACATTTTGCACTGCCTTGAGTACTCCCTTACCCCCATAACGGCTTTTGTCTCCATCGCGTAATTCGTGGGCTTCAAAAGTACCGGTTGACGCACCGCTCGGAACCTGCGCCAATCCGACAGCACCATTAATTAAATGTACTTCTGCTTCTACTGTTGGTCTACCCCGCGAGTCAAGAATTTCGCGAGCCACAATTGCTTCAATGGCAGTATCAATCATCTATTTCTTTGTCCTTTTTGTGAATTAGTTCTTACCGCTGAACACAAACACTCACAGTGGCTGGCCCGACTATCTAGCATAGGCTGTTGGGGGATGCATAAGGCAGACATTAACGAAGATTTTAGGGGTGAGGAATTGGGGATTGAGGATTGGGATAACGTACTCAGGCAGAATCTATCGTAGTTACAAGCCTTCAGTTTCTGTGTCTCAAACCACAGTTAAACATAAATACACATCGATAAATTAAAAAATAGTTGATAGTTGCTTTTTGCTTGGAAATCGATTAATCCTTGTCCCCTCTTCCCTCACGATTTCCTCATCTTTTACCTTTAGCCTGCAACTAGTACTCTGTCAACCGCAGTTGCATTTTGAAAAAGACTGGGTGCAGTTTCCTCAATATCAATACTTAACTGACGTATATATCGTTACAGAGAAAAAACTATGACTCAAAATAAAACCGACTCATACATGTCACTAATGCAGATTCCCGCCGGATATCTTAACATTATGGGCTATGTGGATGAATCTGAAGTGAATGGTCCTGGATGTCGTGCTGTAGTTTGGGTACAAGGATGCTTGCGGGAATGTCCAGGCTGCTTTAATACAGAATCTTGGTCATTTGAAATTAATCAACTCATAACAATAGATCATCTGGCAGAAAAAATTCTCAGTAATCCCCGCAATCAAGGTGTGACTTTTTCTGGCGGTGAACCCTTTTGGCAAGCATCGGCGTTGGCAAGTGTAGCCCGCAAAGTTAAAGCGGCGGGACTTAACGTGATGTCATTTAGTGGTTTTACTTTAGAGCAATTACAATCTCAATACGCTCCGGCTGGCTCTCAAGAATTATTAGACCAGTTAGATATACTCATTGATGGCCCCTACATTCAATCACTAGCACTAAACTCACCTAACTCTCCTGTTTCATCTAGCAATCAACGGGTTCACGTGTTTAATCCAGCTTTGCAAGATCACATTTCTTGGGCAAGTGATCAGATCGAAATTCATATATTTAAAGATGGTAGCCGACTTGTAACTGGCTACCGGGGAAAGTTGGAATTAGGAGATTAGGGAAGATAAACAGATATAAATCATCTAATCCTGACAAATCCAGTTTTAGCAATTAATTCTTGACCTTGGTTTGTCAGCAGCAAATTAGCATAGGTTTCTCCTGCTTGCTGATCGGTTTGATTGTTTTGTTTGACAATTACAAATAAACGTCTGGTAATGGGGTATTCACCACTCCAAAAGGCAGGTGTATTGAGTTGGTTGCGCTGTTGTGGACATTGTTGCAGAGAAATAAATGGTTCTTTGTAGGGTGGAATAAATTTATCAGCTGTTTTTCCTAGTGGTAAAAGTTTAACACTACATTGTCTGACTACTTCTGTCGCAGAAGCGTAATAGATACCACCGGGATTTTTTGTTACTTGTTTTAAAGCCTCTGTAGTAGTGGAGATAAATTTAACATTCGCACCAAATTTTTTGTGTTCTAAAACGTTCTCATCAAAAAATTCGACAGTACCCCCTTCCAAACGGCGAGAGTAAGGTGTAATTTCTAAATTTGGCCCACCTACTTGTTGCCAATTGGTGATTTTGCCAATGTATATATCTTTAAGTTGGTTAACAGTTAAACCAGCGACATTGAGATTAGGATTAACTGCGATCCCAATACCATCAATTGCCACTGGAATTTCTTTTAATTTAAAACCTCGCTTTTGTGCTTTTTGGTATTCTTCGTCTTTAATTGGACGTGATGATTGAGAAAAAGCGAGCTGGTTATCTAAAAGCATCTTGATCCCAGTTTCCGAACCTGGATCGCCTATAGTTGGATCAGTATAACGTAGTTGAAATTGCGGAAATACAGCTTGAATTTCTGTATCAAGATTTTTACGAATAGGCGCCCAAGTGGTACTACCACCATAGCGAAACAATCCAGAAGGGACATTTGATAATTGCGCAAAAGTCTCAGCAGTGGTCTGTTTAATCGGTTGAGATAAATTATTTTTTGTATTGAAGAATCTAATTCCTGAATTATTAGCTAACCATAAAAAGATACCACCCACTAGCCCTAGCGTAATTACTAGAGTCAACAACAAAACAGTGGTTTCATTTTTTCGAGACATAATAAATTTTTGGTTATCGCAGTTAAAGCAAATTTTCACTTTAATCTGAATTGATATAGCTTAAGATTTTGTAAATTATTCAGGAAACAGAAGAAAATTGTCGAGTACCGAGAAATTTATCGTCAATACAGCGTGTGCTTTGCTTGTCCTTGTCTCGGCTGTACGAAACTGCAATTCCTGTTTGAACCTAAAATTCCCCGAATTGGGGGGAGTATGTCAAAATATCTAAGGAACAATCACGACCAATTACCACAACCGGAGATAGTTATGCGACTCCTACACACAATGCTGCGCGTTGGCAATTTGGAAGAATCGTTGAAGTTCTACTGTGATGTTTTGGGAATGAAATTGCTGCGGCAAAAAGATTATCCTGGTGGAGAATTTACTCTGGCTTTTATTGGTTATGGTGAGGAAAGTGACCACACAGTTATTGAATTAACTTATAACTGGGGCGTGGATAAGTATGATTTGGGTAATGCTTACGGTCATATAGCCATCGGAGTCGATGATATTTATGCTACGTGTGAAGAAATCAAAAAACGTGGTGGGAAGATAGTACGAGAAGCAGGACCAATGAAACATGGTTCTACGGTTATTGCTTTTGTAGAAGACCCAGATGGGTATAAAGTAGAACTTATTCAACTGGGTACTCAAGGTTCTACTGGCAAACAGGAAGAACAAAAACTTGTAACTCAGTAATTCTGAGACAGAATTGCAGGAGTATAGAATTGAGCGTCAAGCAATGCCGACCATGGAGGATTCGTTCGCCGAAAATCTTAACAGGGGGTTTAGTCGGTTGGGGCATTTTTACCCATACATGCTTACCTTCAAGGGCGGATTCTCTGGTACTTCAACAGTCGTCAGAAACTCAAAATCCTGACTCAAGTCTACAAGCAGTTATTCCAGAGGTGAATAAACCCACAAATAAAAAAGTGGAAGTATTACCTCCAGATACTGATACTAATACTTGGCAAACAGAGTTTTCTGCGATCGCCAACTCTAATTCGTCAGTACAAAATAAATTATTTGGTAGTCTGGACGTCAATTCTGATTTGCTTACACAGCAAACCTCTGTCTCTGAATTGTCCGATGTCAAACCAACAGACTGGGCTTATCAAGCATTAAAATCACTCATAGAAAAATATGGTGTCATCTCTGGTTACACAGATGGCACCTTTCGTGGTAATCGACCCATAAGCCGTTATGAGTTTGCTGTAGCTCTAGCGGCTACCTTGGATAAGGTATCTGATACTGTTGCTAATATTAAAAGCGATCGCTTTATCCGAGAAGACATGGTTGTCTTACGGCGATTGGAAAAAGAATTTCGTTCGGCTTTGGATGATTTGAATCAACGTGTTGATGGTTTAGAAGCACGCAACAGTGAATTACAAGCACATCAATTTTCTACAACTACAAAACTAAATGGTGAAGCTATTATTGCTTTAAGTGATGGTACTGATGCTAATAAAAATGTAATTACTCGTACGCGCTTAACCCTATCTACTAGCTTCAATCAACAAGACGTACTTGTGACTCAACTAGAAGCTGGTAACAATGGTGGTGATGCCATAGGTTTAGCACAACAAGACGATGATAACTTGCTAGGAACCACTGGTTTAATAGCCAATGGTGGTGGACTTGATTATGTAGAAGTAGACTCTGATCTCAAGTTGAGACGCTTACACTATACTTTTCGCCCTTCCCAAGATGTAGCGGTGACAGTGGGGGCAAAAATGTCACCACGAGATTTTATTGATCATAATAAATATGCCAATAACGAAGCAGTTGATTTTAGTTCTAGCTTCTTTTTAAATAATCCTCTGATTGTCCAAAATCAGATTGATCGCAATGGGGGCGCAGGTGCTGCTGTGCAGTGGAACCCTGGTGATGGTGAATTTACAGTGCGATCGCTTTACATTGCTGCCGATGCTGACCAACCAAATTCTACCAGTACAGCAGGGGGTTTGTTTGGCGATCGCTATCAAGCCAGTGTGGAAGTTGAATACTCACCCAGCGACAAGCTAGCCTTGAGACTACAATATACAAATGCCCTGATAAATAACACAGATATTAATGCCTTTGGTGTCAATGCCGAGTATAGCCTCAACCGGAATGCAGGCATTTTTGGACGCTTCGGATTTGGTAACTACAATGGATATAATACCGCCATTAATGAGGATTTAGATTTACATCCGGTGACATGGGCTATAGGTGTGGGTTTCCGTAACCTCTTGCTTCCCGGTACTGTTGCGGGGGTGGCGGTTGGCCAACCTTTTGTCAGCGAAGATTTAGGAAATGCGACTCAGACAAATTATGAAGCCTTCTACAATCTCCAACTTAGTGACAATCTCAGTATCACCCCAACATTTTCACTAGTAACAAACGCCGATAACGATAGTTCCAACGGCACTATTTGGCAAACCACCCTTAGAAGTGTATTTTCGTTTTGAATTGGGAGTAGGGGATCGGGGACAAGGAAGTGTGGGGAGTGTGAGAAGAGAAGGGATCTCTTAGCAGGGAGCAGGGAGACAAAGTAGAATAACCAATGCCCAATGCCAGTTCCCTGATTCCTGAAATCTGCAACCGTAGATACAAGCGGATGCAAGCAAATCATGCTGGGATAATAGTCTATGACAAATATGTCCGTTGTTTGAGAGCAAAAATCAATACGGTTCGCTTAAGGTTAAAAACTCATCCTGGCGTAAGTTGGGGAGCCAGTGCGGTGGACGGGTTTCCCGACATACAGCACAGCACCTGGCATTTGAGGAACGAAATCTAACATCCTCAAGATTTTGTTGGGTTTCGCTGTCGCTCAACCCAACCTACAATTATCCTTAACACCAACCGTATTAGATAAAAAATCTAAAATCTAAAATCTAAAATCCACAATTGTAAAAATGCAGCCTACAGATCCAGATAAATTTACAGATAAAGCTTGGGAAGGGATTGTTAAATCTCAGGATATAGTACGTGCTTATCAACAACAGCAATTAGATGTAGAACATTTAATAATTGCTCTATTACAACAAGAAAATGGATTAGCAGCACGAATTCTTAACCGTGCTGGTGTGGATGCTAACCGTTTGCTACAGCAATTAGAGGATTATATCCGGCGTCAGCCTAAAGTTGGCAGAAGCGATCAGCTTTATTTAGGACGTTCTTTAGATACTCTCTTAGATTTAGCCGAAGAAGCAAGAGTGCGGATGAAGGATTCTTACATCTCCGTAGAACATATTTTGCTGGCTTTTGTCGAAGATGAACGTGTTGGACGGCGAATATTTAAAGGCTTTAATCTAGATACTGCCAAGCTGGAATCTACTATTAAAGCAGTTCGTGGTAGCCAAAAAGTGACAGACCAAAATCCAGAATCTCGCTATGAAGCTTTGCAAAAATTTGGTAGAGACTTGACAGAACAGGCAAAAGCTGGAAAACTTGACCCGGTAATTGGACGAGATGACGAAATTCGCCGGGTGATTCAGGTATTATCTCGGCGTAGTAAGAATAACCCTGTTTTGATTGGTGAACCAGGAGTTGGTAAAACTGCGATCGCCGAAGCTTTAGCACAACGCATTATCAATGGTGATGTCCCCGAATCTTTGAAAAATCGCCAACTAATCGCCCTGGATATGGGTAGTTTAATTGCTGGAGCCAAATACCGAGGTGAGTTTGAAGACCGTCTCAAATCAGTTCTCCGGGAAGTTACTGAATCAAATGGTCAAATAGTCTTATTTATTGATGAACTACACACCGTTGTAGGTGCGGGTTCTGGGCAACAAGGCTCAATGGACGCCGGAAATTTACTCAAACCGATGTTGGCACGAGGAGAACTACGGTGTATTGGTGCTACTACCTTGGATGAGTATCGTAAATATATTGAGAAAGACGCAGCTTTAGAACGGCGTTTTCAACAGGTATTTGTAGATCAGCCCAGTGTGGAAAATACTATTTCTATCCTACGCGGACTTAAAGAACGTTACGAAGTCCATCACAACGTTAAAATATCAGACTCAGCCTTGGTGGCTGCTGCTACACTGTCAGCTAGGTACATTAATGACCGCTTTTTGCCAGATAAAGCCATTGATTTAGTAGATGAAGCCGCCGCCCAACTGAAAATGGAGATTACCTCCAAACCAGCAGAATTGGAAACAATTGATCGTCGCCTGATGCAGCTAGAAATGGAAAAGCTGTCGTTGGCGGGAGAAGAGAAAGCTGTACCGCAAACAAAAGAGCGTTTAGAGCGAATTGAGCTAGAAATCAGCAATTTAACCGCCAGACAGCAAGATTTGAATGGACAATGGCAAGGTGAAAAGCAATTATTAGAAGCAATTAGCGCCTTGAAGCAAGAAGAAGAAAAACTACGGGTACAAATAGAACAAGCAGAACGGGCTTACGATTTAAATAAAGCTGCTCAATTAAAATATGGCAAATTGGAGGGAGTACAACGCGATCGCGAAGCGAAAGAAACCGAACTCCTGAAAATTCAAAGTCAAGGTAAAACCCTGTTGCGCGAACAAGTCACTGAAGCTGATATTGCTGAAATCGTCGCCAAATGGACAGGAATTCCCGTCAATAGTTTGTTGGAGTCAGAACGGCAGAAATTACTGAAACTCGAACACCATCTGCACGAAAGAGTCATCGGACAACAGGAAGCTGTCTCAACTGTTGCTGCTGCTATTCGTCGCGCCCGTGCTGGGATGAAAGATCCTGGTCGCCCCATTGGTTCATTTTTATTCATGGGACCAACAGGAGTTGGGAAAACCGAACTCGCCCGTGCTTTAGCCCAGTTTCTATTTGATTCCGATGACGCCCTAGTGCGTTTGGATATGTCTGAGTATATGGAGAAACACTCGGTTTCTCGGTTAGTGGGTGCGCCTCCAGGATACGTCGGCTACGAAGAAGGCGGTCAACTGTCGGAAGCTATTCGCCGTCGTCCCTATTCAGTGGTACTGCTGGATGAAGTGGAAAAAGCTCATCCAGATGTATTTAATATTTTGCTACAAGTGCTTGATGACGGTAGAATTACGGATAGTCAAGGGCGAACCGTTGATTTTCGCAATACTGTAATTGTCATGACGAGTAATATTGGTAGCGAACACATCCTGGATGTTTCTAGTGATGACTCCCAGTATGAGAAAATGCGAAACCGGGTGATGGATGCTTTGCGATCGCACTTCCGCCCTGAATTTCTCAACCGCATTGATGACTTAATTATTTTCCATGCGCTCAATCGCAGCGAAATGCGCCAAATCGTGCTTATTCAACTGAAACGGGTAGAAAACCTCTTAAGAGAGCAAAAAATCTCTTTAGAAATATCTCCTGCGGCCTGTGATTACTTAGTAGAAGTCGGATACGACCCAGTTTACGGAGCTCGTCCAATTAAACGGGCAATTCAAAGAGAAGTAGAGAATGCGATCGCAACGAAAATTCTGGAGAATACTTTTATTAGCGGGGACACAATTGTCATTGATAAAGCAGATCAAGAGTTAACCTTCAGCAAAAAAAAGGTAGTGCAAATACCAGTACCAGAAAATACCAACTCCTACATACTGGAAGCATCCCGGGAAGCATAGTTAACGGGGATCGGGGGTCGGGGATCGGGAATTGGCGATTGGGAAGAGACTTGTTAAATAATTCTCCCTTGTCCTCCTTATCCTCATTGTCCCCCTTATTCCCTCTCTCCAATTCCCAATTCCCAATCAAAAGAGTGTGACACCCTCCTTGACAAAGACCAAATCATGGAATATCCTTCAGTCGCAAAGAAAAATTTTTTGTAAACCTATGCTTTGGTCAAAACAAATACACTACCCTCGTTACCCCTGCCAATTCGTAACTCGTTATCTAAGTAAGTAATATCCAACCAGCCTTGTTGTTCGTTGCTGTTGAGAGAAAAATCAATAGCAGTAAATTTTTGACCACCTTCTATTTGTTGGATATATTTTTCCGGAGACTTGTAGTCAATTAGACGTTGGAAGCCAACTATTGATCGTTCAAATTTCACTTGGACACGGCGACCTGAAACTGGTTCAAACTTAGCAGCGACGCTGACTATACCTTCAAGAAAAGGTAAACCATAAATTTCGGCAATGTTGTAAACGCTGTTACTTTTAACACGAATACATTGATAAATTTGTCCAAGTTTATACAAAGGGAAGCGATCAAGATTCAAAAGAGCCTTGCTGGTGGTATAAAGAAGTCGCCAATTACCATCAAGTAAATCGCCAGCTTCTATCGGACGTGGTGTGGGATTGAGGTCTTCGAGATTGGCGATCGCCATCAAAATAGCTTGCTTATCTTGTTCGCTTGCTAAAAGACCACGATTTTTACCAGCAATAGCTTCCAATAAAGTCGCTTTTGTGAACATCGCCTGTCACCTAAAACAGTATTAGTCTCAATCAAGAACAACAAGAAGTTGATGTCTTTGTGTATAGCGTCCTACCAATACGGTTTTTGCAGAAGTCAGCAAAAGAGAAAGATTAAAGGAATTAATTTTTCTTTTCCCTTTACTCCTGAATAACCGCAATTATTACTTTTGCAAGATGCTTAACCACAAAGTAACTATCATTATTTACTTTATTGATAGTAAAAACAAAAAATTTGTCGGATTTTGAAAGTAACTGGTTGAATGATCAACTAAATCTTTCGTATCAAGTGATAGACTCTTAATGTCAAGCTATAATAGCGCTCCTTGTATCTGAAGTCTGATATGCTAAATTCCCCATTGCGTGAAGAACCTCGTACTCAACGTGCTGCTGTAATACCATTAAAGCAAGAATCCTCCCTTTTGGATTGGTTGCAGAATAATGGCCGCCTGATAGCACGTGATACCCAAGAGCGAGAGTTTGGAGAAGATCACGAAGAAGAAATTTCGGAATTTTTGGGTGGTGATGATGGTATAGCCGATTATGACTTTGATGACGATGATGATATAGTTCCAGACGAAGACTAGTCACTTGAAGATTACTAAAGATTAAACAGTCAACAACTTAACGAGTCCCTATTGTTAATCTGTCGTACAAGTGTGGAGTGAGGGGAAATATCCGTGGACGCTAAATTATCTCCTGACCAGAGGTTGAACATTTCTGGCATAGGTTTAGTTTCAGTTTTAGGTGTAGGGTTAAGTGTGGCAACGCTAATTTTGGATGGCATGGCAAATAGACTGCCCTGGACTAGCGCTTCCCTCACCTTGCCATTTCTATTGTGCGCTGTCATTTCAGCAGCTGTGGGCTTTTTTGTCGTGCCAATGCTGCAAGCACTCAAAACAGGGCAAATCATTCGCGAAGACGGCCCTCAAGCTCACTTGAAAAAGGCGGGTACACCAACAATGGGCGGTGTATTTTTTGTTCCTGTCGGGGTGATAGGTGCTTGTATATTATCAAACTTTGATACAAAAGTACTAGCAGTTTCGGCATTAACGCTAGGTTACGGATTAATTGGCTGGCTCGATGACTGGCAAATTTTGCGCCGCAAGTCCAACAAGGGTATTTCTCCTCGCATGAAGCTTGCTCTACAGATTGGGTTTGCAGTTCTGTTCTGTATATGGCTGCTTTTTAATCAACCTTCTAACATCACAAATTTAGCTTTACCCTTTGGTTTGTCTTTACCTTTAGGCTTGCTATTCTGGCCTCTGGCTGGTTTTGTATTAGTAGCAGAAAGTAACGCTACCAACTTAACAGATGGAATTGATGGATTAGCCGCCGGAACAGTTGCGATCGCATTACTGGCGTTGGGGGCGATAGTTGGTTCCACTTCACCAGAGCTGATGATTTTTTGCGCTGCTTTAAGCGGTGGTTGCTTAGGCTTTTTAGGACACAACCGCAACCCAGCTCGTGTTTTCATGGGAGATACTGGTTCTCTCGCCTTGGGAGGAGCTTTAGCTGCTGTGGGACTGCTGACTAACAGTCTAGTAGCACTATTTATTCTCAGTGGCATCTTTTTTATAGAAACACTGTCTGTAATGGCGCAAGTTAGCTACTACAAAGCAACTAAAGGCCCAGATGGTAAAGGTAAACGTTTGTTTAAAATGGCTCCCCTACACCATCACCTCGAACTTTCAGGTTGGTCAGAATTACAAGTAGTCGGAGTCTTTTACATAATCAGTGCAATTTTGGCTGTCATCTGTTTGGCGATCGCCAAGTTCTGAGATTTGAGACGCATATCATCACAGTAAATAACCTCCTCTGTATGAGGAGGTTATTTGTTTTAATCAAAATATAAATAATTAATTGGAATTGGAAAGAGCGATTGGTTTCAATTCTGGTTTAGCATCGCGAGCCGTCATGCGTTTATAAACAAGACGAGAAATTTGGGGAAAGATATCTACATTATTTGAGTATGCGGGACTGTGACCAAACACAGTTAAAATATAAGTTGTTTTCTCATCTCCTGTGGAAACCATTGCCATTTCTGCACGGGAGCGAGAAGTCCAACCAGCTTTAGAATGAAAACTAACGTTAGTCTTAGATAAAGACTGACCTAAAAAACCTCGTACAGGATTGAAAGCATATAAATCTGGATCTTGCCAAGCTTTGGGATTTAAATCTCTTTCTAGCCACCCGCACATTTTTTGACTTGCTTGTTGAGAAACAGCCGTTTTCAGGTAACAAATTTCGTACATTAATCTGGCTGCTTGTCTGCTGGTAATCCGATTCGGATTCCAATTAGACTTTCCTAACATTTGTGATTCACTACCTTTAGGTTCTGGAAGATTGAGGTAATAAAGCGGAAAAGTTTTTTGACTCACATTAATCCGCTTATAGCCAGCATCACGGAAAAATCTATTTACTTGTTCACGTTTATCTTTCCAATTCTTAAATTTTTCACTCTTTAGCCTTGGTTGAGAACGTGTAGCTGTAATTTGATCAACAATATAGCTAGCAGCCTCATTATCAGACTCCTTAATCATCTTGGCAATATAAGGAGTAAAATCTTCCTCGTTTTTCCAAACTCCACTCTCGATTTGGGAATATAAAACTGTCATCCAAAATGTTTTCACGACACTAGCAGGATACCTGGGTGTATCTTGCTGGTATCCTGCTGTCTCACCAGTTTTGGCATCAATTAATGTAATTGATAAAGGCTTTTTAGGCAGACCTTTTGCAGCAGCAAGGCTAACAACTTGATTAACAATTTTTTGCAATTCTTGGCTACGTTTAAAATCTGGGGGTGTGTCGAGATTATAGGCAACTTGTGTATTTTCTTTGCCTGGAAGACGAGAGGGAATTGGCATTCCTTTGGCGATCGCCCAATTAGGACGTGGCGGAGGAAGAGTACGTAATTTTAATGTTTTTTGAGTAGATGATGTGGCAGGCAGTAAAACCGAATTTGGTACATTTGTACCTGTTTGGAATAATTGTTGAGTAGATGATTTGGCAGCAATCAAAATAGAGCCTGAAGCATCACTATTAAGTGAATTTAGTGGTTGTGCAGCAGATGTTCTTGCAGACTGTGTAGTTACGTACCTAATCATCAAAGCGCCTGCTAGCACAAATGGGATAGTCATTCTCACCGTTGGAGTATTAAATCTGGCAATGAAGCTAACAGCCGAGATTTGCTGAGATGAAACCTTGTATTGGGGCGATTTGTGCATATTTATTTTTTGCTTGTGTATAGATATAGTTTGCAACTTTATAGTTACAACAACAAGCGTAATTATATTACCAAAAACATGCAGTATAAAACAATTCACAATTCCTTGCTAGTGACAATAAATCACATAAAATGAAAATAGTTTCTCCATATTGATTACAAATTTTAATAACCTGCTATCCTCCTCTCAGATAGGGTTAAGAGACGAAAATATATACAGGCTAAGGAAAATAAGTTTTTCTGTTGAATTTAAAAGCTCGATTTTTATGAAAAAAAACCTTAAAACTTTGGTTTCATTAATTGTTGTTAGTAGCTACATTTATGATATTCTTGTATCAAAAAATAATTTTTTTATATTCTCATATCTAGTTATGAGTTGCGGCATTGCGAGAATAAAGATACTATCTGAAATCAACTAAAAAAACTATAGTCAGGGCTTTTTGGATTTTGAATTTTTAATTTGGCGTAGCGCTCTTAACACCTAGCTTTTGCTCTCAATCCATTCATCAAGCAGTTAGCTTGATTTTAAGAATTTCGCCTATATCTTTAGGCAGATATTTAGTTAATTGATATGAAAAATTGCTCAAAAAGCATTTCTTCTTCAAAAACACTGACTGACGTGAAATTAAGCGTTGTAACTGCTATTTTTTGGGGATAACATGGGAAATAATCTAATTAAGCTTCTCACACCAAATTTGGTGTAAGTTTTTTTTATGGACATTCAGTTAATCAACATCGGTTTCGGCAATATTGTGTCGGCCAACCGAGTAGTTGCCATTGTCAGTCCAGAGTCTGCCCCTATTAAACGGATCATTACGGATGCACGTGATAGAGGTCAACTTATCGATGCAACCTACGGTCGGCGTACCAGGGCTGTAATTATCACTGATTCCAGCCATGTTATCCTTTCAGCGATTCAACCGGAAACAGTAGCGAATCGTTTCGTTGTTTCCCGCGAACATCAGGCGGTGGATAACTAAATCAGGAGTTGGTGGAAATTCCTACTCCTATTTGCGCCATAGCAGCAGTAACATGTGAAATAGACAAATTTTCTGTCACTCAGACTACAAAATCTGCTAGTCAGATTGATTTTGGATTTTAGGTAGATTCCTAACAAAGGAAAAATTTGAGGATTAGAAAAAGTCAATTGAGGATTTGTTTGACCCCACTTGCGGGCGAGCCATGACTCAAAAACTGTATAATCCAAAATCACGCCATGTGCTACAGCAAAATGCCAAGTGCGACAATGGGAGAAACCCCATGATGCAACAAGAGCAACACACCGCGTAACACAGTGGCTTGAGAATCTAAAATTCAAATTAAATAGTTGGCCTAGCAACCCACAACGGCTGACGACTCATGAATAATGTCTATTAATTGATTCACAGGTTGAGCGGATGATGCAAGTTTTATCCATCCATAGTGGTGCTACTATCAAGGATTGTCAATCTTCTGGCAAGCTAATTGTCTTAACCGGGCCTAGTGGTGTTGGCAAAGGCACTTTAATGCGATCGCTTCTGGCGCGTCATCCAGAGCTTTATTATTCTGTTTCTGCAACTACTCGCTCTCCTCGTCCAGGAGAAATTGACGGCAAAGATTATTACTTTATCAGCCGTAGTAAATTTGAACAATTGGTGGCAGATGGTGAATTCCTAGAGTGGGCAGAATTTGCAGGCAACTACTATGGTACTCTTCGTGAACCAGTCCTCAATCAAATTTGTTCTGGCAAATTGGTTTTACTGGAAATAGAGTTAAAAGGAGCTAGACAAATTCGCCGTTCTTTTCCCCAAGCGCTCAGTATTTTTATTTTGCCACCTTCATTCAGTGAGTTAGAGAAACGGATACGTACTCGCGGACAAGATTCTGAAGAAGCGATCGCCCGTCGTCTACGCCGCGCCCAAGATGAGATCAATGCTGCTGATGAATTTGATATTCAAATCGTAAATGACGATTTTGAAGCAACTCTCAATTCTATTGAAGCAACTTTGTTTAAATAAACTCCAATTCCTTGCACAAAAACCAATAAAGGACACAAACCAAAAGCCAATAAGCTTTTTGTTCGTGTCCTTTATACTTTGTTAGTAGTTAGTAGTTAGTAAATAAATTGGTGATTGCTAATTAACCACTAACTACTAACAAATATTTATATTAACCAAATAAACCTTGAATCAATCCAATATTGACAGTCAAAAAGTAGGCTGTAACAGCACCACCAATACCACCAATTAAGAAAGCGCTACCAAAATTACTCCAGCCTTCTTTAGTGTGGAAAGCATCAGAAGGGTGAGGTGCAGTCACGCTTGCAACTGGTTCAGGAGGATTGCTATTAGCATACAAAGATAGACCAACAGACAAAAGCGCAATCAAACCTATAGTTGATAACAAACCAACTAAATCGGCATTTGGAGCGTCCCGCAGGGGACCCAATTTGGCAAAGGGACCAAAAATCCAGTAACCATGGGCCATACCAACTTCCAGCCCTCTTCTAAAAGGAGTAATACCTGGACGGTATGCAGGTAAGTTGTTAATGAACCACTTGGTTAAGGCAGAAGAATTAATTGGTGTTTCCAGATTACCAATTTGTGGATCACGCTTTGCTGGAAAAACTACTTCCCGATTTCTAGGATCGCTAGGAAGATTTTTGGATGCATCTACTGCTTGCGCCATATTTTAATTTCGCCTCTCAACAGTAAGGTGGCAATATTTTATATTAATAATAATTGTCTTTGGGTGTTATTTTTGAAAACTAAAGTTTAGAAAAATTAATTTACTCTCTTCCTATCCAAGCATACATAATTTTTCAACTTATAAATTTATTTTAAATATTTATGTTAATTAACCACAAATGACGCATTAGATGCATCAGCGGCTTCTAATAGAGTAAAATATAGAGAATTTAACAGAAATTTTTAAATTCACAGATGAAAGGGTATGATTTATTTCTGAAAATAATAAAAATCATATTGTTTCCGAGATTAATAAACTTTTAGATCATCATTTTTAGTATTTATATTAGTCGTTAATAAATACAAATCAATAGTTATTTATTTATTCAGTTATTTAAAATATTCTCTATATGGGTGAAGCATTTGTACAATAAATTTTTCGCTTTGACGATCAATATACATATACAAATGCTCCACTCCTGCTAACCAAACCCTTCAAAAATTAAAACCCGTTAGTTCTTATGGCAACGGGTGGAAAAGTAGGTCAGGGAAAAAGCGGTTGAATTCAATCAAAATACCTGCTGTAATGAACAGCCAGATCGTGGTGATTACAGGTGCTGTGCTAAGAAACTTAAAGAAAGGGCTTTGATTATCCATGAATTAATCTCCAAAACGGTGAATGAATCAAGCAATACTAGCGTGGTGAAATGGGGATTTCTTCATCCTTGGCTGTTAATTCACCAGAAAGCAATTCTTTAATTGCTGCTGCTGGCCAAGCAAAGCCGGATAACATGATAGGCAGTGCCAAAGGAACGTCGATTTGAATTTCCTTCTGTTCGACGTCGCCTCCTTGCTTTTTGATTGTTTGCAAGTAAGCACGACCAACCCAGCCAATCCAACCAGCAATATACAAAAAGAGAATGCTGGGAATCAAGAAGTCACCAGCGCGATCTAAACGACCATCAACAATCA
Source organism: Fischerella sp. CENA71 (assembly GCA_024239075.1). Classification (GTDB taxonomy): domain Bacteria; phylum Cyanobacteriota; class Cyanobacteriia; order Cyanobacteriales; family Nostocaceae; genus Pelatocladus. The sequence goes on from JANBVI010000005.1 coordinate 49,652, forward strand.
AGTGAGGTAAACCTTCTGGTCCACACAGCGCCTGAGAATATCGCTCGAATCGCTTTTGACCAGATTCGGGGTCAGCAGTAGTATTGCGAGCAACTTGGGCGCGCTGGGCAAAGGCAGAAGATTCACTACAAGGTACGAGGTCGGCTCCCAACGCATTAGCGGCAGGAGCAAAGTTAAACCAAAGACAAATCGCTAAAATCAAAGCAAACAAGCGTCGCATGGAATTGTTTCCTTTCATGACGAAACAAAATCTTAGATATTGTACAAAACGAAGCGGCTTGTACAATTTTGATTTGCACAACTATTACATCATTTTGAACTCTCCTGGATCTGAAAAAACCAGGATGTTGTTGGCGTTCGTTTTCCCACAAGGTACGGATATTGTGATGTGCGGCTTAAGCTACACTACACAATATTTCTTCTACCCCAAAGGAGTTTGACTGGCTCAATCAGTCTTTTCCACCCTAACCCTAAAGGATTTTGTGGCTACCTTAGTATGTAGAAGCATGTTCACTTTTAATGACCAGGAGAAATTTAATATTTCTTATCTGGTCTTTATGTGAAATTGTGGAGTTTAAATCCACAATCGAAAAAGGATAAACAGGGGTTTTGACAGGTACGAATCTGACAAAATTTCCTATTTTTCCTATTATTTTGATAGGTTTTGAGTCTATGGCAATCATACTCTTGCCTGTGAACCGAGTAAAGTTGAAGTCAATAAAAGTTAAAGTTTCTCAAACTAGTATTTATTAGGCATAACCCAGTGATGGCAAGCGTTTTAGCTATAGAAACCAGCTGTGATGAAACTGCTGTAGCAATTGTTAACAATCGTCAAGTAATAAGTAATATTGTTACGTCTCAAATTCCTGTGCACAGTCAATATGGTGGTGTAGTGCCAGAAGTGGCTTCCAGACAGCATTTAGAAATTATTAATGTAGCGATCGCTCAAGCTCTAGAACAAGCCCAGCTCGATTGGGAAGGGATAGACGGGATCGCCGCCACCTGTGCGCCTGGGCTAATAGGAGCGCTGCTGGTGGGGTTAACTGCTGCCAAAACCTTAGCGATGTTACATAACAAACCATTTTTGGGCGTCCATCATTTGGAAGGTCATATTTACGCCACTTATCTCAGCGAACCAAGCCTAGAGCCTCCTTTTTTAAGCTTGTTAGTTTCCGGAGGACACACAAGCTTGATCTACGTCAAAGATTGTGGCGTGTACGAAACTCTAGGCGAAACCCGTGATGATGCTGCTGGTGAAGCTTTTGATAAAGTCGCCCGCCTTTTAAAGCTGGGATATCCTGGTGGTCCAGTCATAGATAAGCTAGCGCAACAAGGAAATTCCCAAGCCTTTAACCTGCCAGAAGGCAGAGTTTCTTTACCAAATGGTGGGTATCATCCCTATGATGCAAGTTTTAGTGGCTTAAAAACAGCAGTGCTGCGACTAGTACAGCAGTTTGAGAAACAAGAGCAACCAGTACCAGTAGCAGATATTGCAGCCAGTTTTCAAGATACAGTCGCGCGATCGCTCACGAAAAGAGCCATAGCTTGTGCGATCAACTACGGCCTCAATACAATCGCCGTCGGTGGTGGTGTCGCAGCTAACAGTGGGTTAAGACAACGTTTACAAGCCGCAGCCGCAGAACACAATCTCAGGGTTTTATTTCCTCCCCTGAAATATTGCACCGACAACGCCGCTATGATTGGTTGTGCCGCCTCTGATCATTTAAGCCGGGGTCACATCTCACCTTTAACTCTTGGTGTTCAGTCTCGCCTCGGATTAACACAGGTGATGGAGTTGTATTGAGGCTAGGGATCGGGGAATGGGATGAAGACACGGTGACGTCAAGACTCAGTGACGCAGAGAATCTATCAAAAATGTTCCCCGTGTCACCGTGTCACCGTGTCCCCTTTCCCGTCCTTAGTCTCTAACCCCTATTTCCGAGTGTTGAAAAACAATTGAGCGGATATGGTCAGCAACCGCATCTGGTTGCTCTAACATAGCTAGATGCCCACAATTGGGAATTTCGATCACATTGTTACCACTGTATTGAAACAACGGATGAAAACTTGCTAAATGATGGACATATTTAGGTTCCATTACCTTATCTTGAGCACCCGCAAGAAAATAAATTGGCTGTTTTAGTTGGGATACCAGCTGAGGTAAACGATTAATTTCATCCTCTGTAGTAGAATCTAACAATGCTCCTAAAGCTGCTTCTGGATCGGCGCTAATAAAATCAATGATCCGTTGACGGGCCCAATAACGTTCTAAGGGACGCACCACACTAGCTCTAGTAAACAGTAAATCAATTAAAGGTACTTGACTAAGCCATCGAGGACGAATTTGTAAAAATCGTTGACCTGCTAAACGAAACTGCTCAAAGGCTTCTTTGAGATAAATCCCACCACCAGAATTGATACAGATCACTCCTCGAATGCGATCAGGTTTTTTAGCTGTTCCCCAGAGAGCGATAGTACCCCCCAAGGAATGACCAACAAGCCAGGCACTGCCAATATTTAGCTGTTCCAACAGAACTGTTAAATCCTTTGCATAGGCGGCTGGCGTGTAAAGGGACTCAAATGGATTAACAAAGTCACTGCGGTGAATAGAACCCACCTCAAAAGAAACTCCCTGATGAATAAAATCAGTGTATTTCTGAGACTGGGATTCGCCAAAACCTCTCAAATCGTAAGATAGACACTGAAAATCATCTGACAAGCGAGAAATCACAGGTTGCCAATAGCCACGACTATTAAGCCAACCGTGAACAAATACCAAAGTATGGGGATAGGACGTGGGAACTGTAAGTTCGTATGCGTGTGGAACGCCCAAGATTTCTATGGTAGCCATACTTCTATCGTACTCCGAAGAGTGAGTACGACTTAGTCATTCGATTTTAGATTTTAGATTTTGGATTTTGGATTTTGGATTTTGGATTTTGGATTTTGGATTGACCTCCAGGATTTATCCGCTTCCTTGTACCCTGCTCGGAATTTTTGGTCAAAAATCAAAATTCAAAAAACTAAAACAAATGACAAATGACCAATGACTAATGACTAATGACGTTTTTCACTTGCTCAACAATCTCTGTCGCACGCCTTCAGCAATTTTGTGACCCAAGTATTCTGGAATGAGACTTTCATTGGGCCCTAACAAGTAGAGAATCAAGCGCGTACGTCCACGCCATACTAACAAGTTGGCATTCACAACCAAAAGGTCTTCCTGCCAAATAGCATACATCGCTTTATAAAATAATCCCGGTTGGTTATCAGCCTCTATTACTAAAGCTGGAAGATGAAAGACTGGATCAACATAAAATTCTGTTTGTACCTGCTCTAAACTAACATCGAGATTAAATTCTACTGCCAGCATTTCTTCTACTTCAAATCGCCCTGCTAAAGCCTCTCGAATAGCACGACAAACATTTTCAGATGTTTTTTCGCTCAGAGCTTTACTACCACGGGAAACCAGTAGTTTGATAAATACTAGCATCGGCGATTTCATCTGACCGTATAAGCTTAAACCGTGAATCGTTAGCCCATAAGCTGCTAGTACACCAAATATATCGCTCAACAGAAACGATTGGTTACGGTAAGCGAAATGCAAGGCACTTTTGCTACCTTCTGGCTTCAACTCAATAACCGCGCGTCTGCTTTTATAGAGGCGATAAGCCAATCGCAAATTTTGCAGCTGAATTTCACTGCTGACAAATTGTTCATAAAACTGAGGAAATGCGCGGTTAAAGCGCTTTAGGAGTTCCAGTGTCGAAGATTTTAAACCAGAAGCCATTGTTGGAAATAAGCCTTGCTTGCTGTGATCAAATCTAAAGCGTTAATTATATTTTGTGTATTATTTAGTTTTAAGTAGTCATCCTGAACTGCGTACACCAAGTAAATAAAAATTATGACTCTTCTTACACCCCTATACCCTTAGACCCTCACACCCTATTTTTAAACTAGTTGTCCTTTGGCTTAATTTCTCCTAGCCCTACCACAAAATGCTAAAGTTGAAAATGATTGATGTGAAGTAAACAATTACTGAGAACTGTCATTGGAAATCTCGACAACGCCAAAAATCTTGGATGTGAGAGATACTTAGAGATAAATCTCAGTTAAGCGTTAAGAAACACTCTTTCATTAGAAACCAATTCAGTTATACTACCCGAACCACGCTGGCATGGGTTTTTGGAAAACTTGGTTTAGTGCTTCTGAACCGATCGCAACAAATAAAACTACTTCCTTTGAAGAGTATACAGTGGACACTGTTGGTAATTCCAGCAGTGTCAGAGATGCTTCTACCCAGGAGGCTCGCATTGTTTTTAGTACAGAACGAGATATTGATTTATATGAACTTGAAGAACTATGTGATGCGGTTGGTTGGTCGCGTCGTCCTTTAAGAAAAGTCAAAAAAGCTATTGAGCATAGTTTTCTCGTTGCTTCCATGTGGCAAGTGCGAGGTAATAAAAGGCGGCTCATTGGTTTTGCCCGTGCTACCTCAGATCATGCTTTTAATGCCACAATTTGGGATGTGGTAGTTCACCCAGAATTTCAAGGTAAAGGACTGGGTAAAGCACTGATGAAATACGTACTCAAAAAACTGAGGAGTGAAGAAATAAGCAATGTGACTCTGTTTGCTGACCCCCATGTCGTAGATTTTTATCGAACTTTGGGTTTCATGTCCGACCCAGAAGGTATTAAAGGTATGTTCTGGTATCCTCAGTAATTAGTCAATAAGAAGCTTGCGCTGTCTACTTGCGGCAGCGCTAAGAGTATTGTCACTTGACATATGGACAAGTTTCTTATAAATTTATTTAGTGTTTGCATAAAAGTAAATGTACATAGTACAAAGCTGTAGGGTAAATGTCCACAATTTGGTCTATGTTTTACTTTAATGCGCTCAAATGTGATAAAGTACTATAAGAAATCAACGGGATGTAGCGCAGCTTGGTAGCGCGCCTGCTTTGGGAGCAGGATGCCGCAGGTTCAAATCCTGTCATCCCGATTTAAAATTATTAGTTATTTACTCCTAAAGTAATAAATTGTTGCTGGGCCATTTATGAAATGGCTTTGTGTAAAGTTATAGAATTTTTAAGCGCCAAGATACACCGTGTTCTTTTTGGCGCATTATTGTTTGTGGTTTTGCCCAACATCCTGCCCGAAAATAAGTTAGTGGCTCATAGCTCAAGTCAGATCAAAGCCTACTAAGCTATCTTTATAACTTATTGCAATGGAATTCTTAACATCAACTGTATTGAGTTTTGTAAGCGCAGAGCGTAGGCTACCCCAACAAAAATCAAATAGGAATCCCATTTTAAGGATTAAGAAGAGAAATCTAAACACACTTATAGTAAGTAGTTACTCAAAATTAATTACATAGTTTTGTCCAAATTCTCTGAGTATTTTTTCCAGAGATTCAACAAACGTTTGCCAGCTAGAATAAGCATCGAGCTCAATCCATTGATATTTAATTTTGCCGTACCTGATGATGTCGGCTCTGGCGATATATACGTTCTAGTAGTTTCAAAGAAAGAGGGTTTATTTCTCTGATGAAGAACATCTAAAACCTTAATTTTTATGCAAATTTAACTTTAATTATATTCTATCAGTTGTTTGTGTAATTAATTCTGCTTAGTTACTTAATTATTGAGCTATGTTGATAGTTATACTAAGTAAAGATTGCGATCGCAATCTCTAACCTCATCTATCATCTATTACCTCCAACTTTGGTTTGTTAAATATTATTCTTCCAGACCTAGACATACAAACATCGAGCGTTTGGCTTTTCTCATAAATAAACAAAAATTGACTATATTTTAATCTGAGAAATTTCAAAAAAAATAAGTAATTATATTTGCACTTTCTTTGCTTATTTTCTCGGAAAAAGAAAACTTTGTAATTTTGCTACTAGCTTGGTTTTGAGATAGAAACAACAAATTGAATTTATTTGAGGATATGTGTAAATTAAGGCAATCATTTTATGTGGTAGATGGAACGAATGGCTAGGATGTGGCGTCAACAATGGCATAGTAAAGGCAATAAAATGGCATTTGTCGCCTTCACGAGCGGAAAAGTTTTCGTCTTTTGAAAGCAACATATAGCAGGCATCTATCTACCTTACTTTGCTGTTTGTCAATCTTTAGGCAAAATTGACAAATAAACAACTGCACAATCCACTAGCAAAACGGATACCATAACGGAAACTAGTTGGTTCTGTGCGAATATAACTATTCCTTTGATTTGATTAAAAATATTGATGCTAGGAGAAGTCATGAAATCATTGGTTCGCTGGGGTACAACATTAGGTTTAGTGGGGAGTACTCTGCTGGCAACAGTTTTTAGCGGAAATGCCCCAGTACTAGCATTACCAGAACAACAAATAGCAGAAAAACTGAATGAAGTACCTGTTTTTCTTCTTACTAACCCTCAAGGTGTACCCCTAACTCGCACTCTACCTGCTGCCCAAAATGGACAAAAAAGTACTACGGTGGCAGATGTTTTTATGAACGGACAGGAAGCACAGGCTTTTTTAGAAGAACTGCGGAAACAAAAAGACCCGAAGATTGTGGATATGGTGAAAACCCTGCAAGTAAAACCAGTACCAATGGGGATTATTTATAAAAAGCTGCAAGAAGATAAAAATAAACCAGACCGTGTTTTATTTGCCCTGCAACCTGGACAAAAAGATCGTCAAGCAGCAGAAACACTACTACGTCAAAAAGGTCAACAGGTCAAACAGTTAGTTGTACCTGTGTTTATTGTCCAATCGCCAGATAAAGGATACGTTGCAGTCAAGCGGCGTTCTAATAATCAGGAAATTGTGCCTCTGTTTCTCAGTCAAAAGGACGCCCAAGGTCTATTAGATCAGATTAAGAAAAATATTCCCAAAGCCGAAATTCAAGTAGTTGATATTGAAGGCGTCATCCAAACGTTACAGCAAAAAAATGATGAGTGGTTGAAGCAAGTTACTCTAGTACCGTCTTCTGATAGCTTAGAATATATCAGCAAGCAGCCAAGGACTAATCCACCTAACACAGCTGCTACACCAGCTATCAAGCCCAATCCTGCTGCTACAATACCCACTCAACCGAAAAAATAAGTAGCCTATCAGTTATCAGTAAACAGTGAACAGTTATCAGTTATGAGATTGATATTATTCCCATACATTAAACTTCGTAGTATTAGTCGGGAAAAAAGACAGTTCAGTTAACTGATAACTGATAACTGATAACTGATAACTGTTCATCATGGCAGAGCAACAAACAAAAGAAATTTCTGGTTTGCAACTTTGGGAATGGCGTCAAGCAGCGATCGCAGCCTCGATTGCTGCTGATGTATCACCTGCTGAAGTAGACTGGCTATTACAAGAAATAGCTGGCTTAGATCGTTTGGCGCTACGTTTGGAGTCATTTAAAGAGCGATCGCATATCCAGTTACAGCTATCCTTAGAAGAACTAGAAATTTTGTGGCAAAAACGATTAAAAGAACGCCTGCCAGTACAATACATTGCAGGAGTTACACCTTGGCGACAATTTCAAATTACAGTTTCTCCTGCGGTTTTAATTCCTAGACCAGAAACTGAATGCTTAATTGATATTGCTGTTGCAGCAGTAGCCAAGAGTCAGGAAAATATCAGCCTCCAACAAGGACACTGGGTAGATTTAGGAACTGGTAGTGGAGCGATCGCCATTGGGCTAGCAGATGCTTTTCAGGAAGCAACAATTCACGCGGTTGACTACTCAGCACCAGCAATCGCGATCGCTCAAATTAATGCCCAACATGCTGGATTAAGCGATCGCATCAACTTTTATCAGGGCTATTGGTGGGAACCACTGGAGTCTCGAAAAGGACAATTCAGTGGAATGGTATCAAATCCGCCTTATATCCCTACCAGTACCGTGTCAACCCTGCAACCAGAAGTTGTCAACCATGAGCCACATTTAGCACTTGATGGTGGTAAAGATGGTCTAGATTGTATCCGCTATTTAATCGAAACTTCCCCTAGTTATTTAAAATCAGGTGGAGTATGGCTGATAGAGATGATGGCCGGACAAGCGGATGCAGTACGGGAGATGCTAAAAAATCAAGGTAGTTACTGCAATATTGAAATTTATGCTGATTTAGCTGGTATTGAACGCTTTGCCCGGGCGTATAAATTATGAGCAATGAAAAAAATTAATTTTTATAATTCATAATTTATAATTCATAATTTTGCAATGGTACAAGTTTCTTTCGATACACTCGTCGCTGGTGTAAAAGCAGGTAAGTTAATCAGTTTCCCTACAGACACAGTTCCTGCTTTGGCAAGTTTACCAGAGCAGGCGGAACTGATTTTTCAAGCCAAACAACGCACTCAAGATAAACCATTAATTTTAATGGCGGCTCATCCAGAAGCACTCTGGGCTTTTGTTAAAGGTAGTGAACAAGAGTATCAAATTTGGCAAGAAGTTGCTCAGAAATATTGGCCTGGGGCGCTGACTTTAGTTTTACCAGCCTCTACACAAGTGCCAAGAGTTATGAATCCTATAGATCCAACGACTATTGGTATTCGCGTTCCTGATTGTGCGAGCGCTCAAAAGATATTAGCACAAACAGGCCCTCTCGCTACTACTAGTGCTAACTTGTCAGGTCAGCCACCTTTGCAAACAATGGCAGAAATCGCAACCCAATTCCCCGAAGTTCTGGCTTTAGCTAATACAGAATATGAAAATAAAATACCAAGAAATGGAGTGCCTTCCACTGTTGCCAAATGGACTGGAATAAATTGGCAGATTTTACGACAAGGAGGAGTTAAGCTGGATTAAATCAATGATCAGTTATCAGTTATCAGTGATTAAGCTTGTTAACTGATAACTGAGTAAATGATAACTGTTAAAAATTTGATATTTGCCGAATGTATGAATTGGAGTAACTGGGTAGACCTCGGAGCCGGACTTTTATTAGGATTGGGTATTAGTAGATTATTGGCACGTAGAAATAGGCCATCTAATTCATCCCCAGTACTACCAACAGAAACACAAGATGTTGTGAAACTCCAACAACAGATTAAACACACTCAACTGGCGTATGAAATGGCGCGAGAAATGAGCCAGTTTAAAGCGGGGTATTTGGCGAGAACTACCCACGTATTGCGATCGCCAATCAATGGTTTAATTGGTTTACAGCAATTAATTTTGGCAAATTTGTGTGAAGATCCAGAAGAAGAACGAGAATTTATCAAGCAAGCTCATGATCGAACGCTCAAGTTACTGAATTTAATTGATGAAATTCTCACTGTTGCCAGATTAGAACATGGTACAAATAAACTAGACATGCAACCGCGATCGCTCACTGAACTGTTGCAGGAAGTTTATGATTTAACTTACATGCTGGCGGAAAATCGCAATTTTCCTTTCAAAGTTTCATTACCAGAATCGGATTGGAAAGTAGTTGTAGATTCTCGTTGGATCAAACAAGTATTAATCAATTTAATCGAAACTGCGATCGCTCAGATAGAGGAAGGTAGTATTTATATTTCTGCCCAAGCTTCATCTACAGATAATCTTGTTTATATTTGGCTAGATGTGCCTAAAGAGGCTATTTTACACAGTGAGCCAATAGATTTAATTTCATCTAACAATCAGGTTGCTGGAAATGACGAAAATAATATTAATTTCGATCCAGGAATGAAGTTTTTACTAAATCAGACTATTCTAGAAGTGATGAAGGGAAACTTAGAAATTGTCCCATTTCCTCCAACAACCGAACAAGCTGAATACATGGCTAGACTGCAAATAACCATTCCTCAATTGATCAGTTAACAGTTATCAGTTAACAGTTATCAGACAAATCTGCTCACTGATAACTGTTAACTGATCACTGATGATTGTAAAGCACCATTGTAGTAGAGGAATTTTGTCGAAAGCCAATTTTTTCATAGAATTCTTGTTGGTGAGTAGTCATTAAGTAGACGCGTTCTACTCGTTGAAGACGAGGATGACTCAGAACAGTTTCTACCAATTGACAGCCCAGTCCGTTACCACGATAATCTGGATGAATCACAACGTCCCAAATTGTAGCGCGATAGATACAATCGGAAGTTGCTCTGGCAAAGCCAATTAGTTGTTGTCCATCCCAAACACTGATCACAGGATCACTATTAGCAAGAGCTACCCCTAAATCTTCAATACTACGTCCTTTTGCCCAAAAAGCTGAAATATCTAACAGCTGCTGGAGTTGGTAAAGGTCGATTTTTGACTTGCGATCGCTTAATTGAATTTGAGAAGAAGTAATCATCACACCAATTTAGGCAGTACCTTTACTGAGTCTCGCTTTGAAGATACAGCCTTTATGCTGATATCGCAACTATTTTTTAATTCATAATTCAAGATTTACTGACATATCCATTTCCACAGGGGATGACTTGGTCCCTGTTGACGTATCCGAAAAACTTGGTTTTCTAGACGTTCCTGATCTTGCTGTGGTAAGCCAAATATAATATTACGACTTTGCCAAACCAGAACAGCAACAGTCATCCCGATGCAGAAAGCTAAACCAAGGGTGGCAAATGGATGGAAAAAAAGTCCATATCTGACTGCCACCCAAGTAAAATATTGTTGCCACAAAGCAATCTCTTCACGTAAACTCCACAAGCACCAAGGCACAATAGTCAACCATAAAAAGCCAACAAACAACCATCTGCTATATACAGTCAGTCGGTGTAACTTTTGTACTTCTTTGGCAAAATTAGCATCTGTGTTTCCACTGATTAATAATTTTTCTGGTTCATCCATAGGCGAGTGGACAAGGGAAGGCAGAAAACTAACAACTAAGAACTAACTATTTATCGATTCAGAAGTTGGAGAAATAACGGGTTGAGCTTTGCGTTCTCGCCACAAAGCTAAGAGAGTGCTAGCAATAAAAATACTGGAATATGCACCCATCGTGAAACCAATAATTAAAGCAAGAGAAAAGTATTTCAGGGTTGCTCCACCAAAGAGGAAGATTGCCAAGAGTGTCAGTAATACTGTCAAGGTAGTATTGATTGATCGTGTGAGAGTTTGGTTCACTGCATCATCTACAATGTCAGCGATGGGACGATTGGGATTTGTTTGCAGTGTCTCCCTAATCCGGTCATAAATCACCACGGTGTCATTCACAGAGAACCCTGTAATTGTCAGCAAAGCAACGATAAATAGGCTATCTACTTCGATACCTGCCACCAAACCCAGAATTGAGAAAGTTCCTACTGTAATTAAGACATCATGAAATAAAGCAACGATCGCAAAGATTGCATAGTCTAATTGAAAACGGAAACTTAAGTAAATAGTAATACCAACAAAGGAAACGACGAGAGCAAGAATACCAGTTTTCAACAGTTCCCGTCCAATTGTAGGGCCAACAGTGTCAATTTGAGTTTTTTGTTGGTCAAAGTTGCCTATTTTTTCGCTCAGAGCATTTTGTAAATTTGTACGTTGCTCTACATCCAAGGCTTTGGTACGAATTAATACACCGTTGTCTTTCCCTGTATCCTTGTCAGCAACAATCTGGATGCTACTGTCACCAAGTCCTTGGGCGTTGGCTACTTCCCGAACTTCGTTGATATCAATGGCTTTATTACAGTTATCTGGATTTGTACAATCTCGTTCAAACTGCAAGCGCGTACCACCAACAAAATCCAGACTGGGACGTAGAGGTGCGCCTATTTGCTGCCAGGAAATCACCATTGAGATGATACCAGCAACAATAATGATGGAAGAAATTATCCACCACAGCGATCGCGATTTGTTGACACTTAGTTTCATCGAGCCACCTCCGTCTTATTTGAGGCTGGCACATCAGGACAATACAATCCAGGTTTACGTAAGGAAGGAATAGAAATTGCCAAAAACATTAATGTCCGACTACAGGTAATTGCTGAAAACATACTTACCGCTACACCTAAAGCAAGAGTGAGAGCAAAGCCTTTGACTAAACCAGAGCCTAACCAAAATAGGGCAGCACAAGCAATCCAGGTCGTGACGTTACTGTCCAAAATACTAGAAAAGGCGCGGTAAAAGCCAGATTCTACAGAACGGTATAAAGTTTTGCCTGCTCGCAATTCTTCCCGTGTGCGTTCAAATATCAGCACATTAGCATCAACTGCCATCCCGATACTAAGGATAAAGCCTGCTATTCCGGGTAGGGTAAGTGTAACGCCTAACAGAGCAAAACTAGCCCAAGTCAGGAGTGAATAAATTATCAATGCGATGTCGGCAATTAGTCCTGGTAGTCTGTAGTAAACCACCATAAATATCAGAACTAAGGTTAGACCACCAACACCTGCCCAGATACTGCTTTGGATACTATCTTTACCTAATGTTGCTCCAACTGTACGGATCTCACCAATTTCTACTGGTACAGGTAAAGAACCACCTTTGAGCTGTACGCCTAATTCGTTGGCTTCTTGAGGTGTAAAGTTACCTGTAATTACTGCACCACCACCACTAATACCTGTAGCAGCAAATTCCGGGCCAACTACAGGAGAACTAATCAGTTCATTGTCAAGAAAAATACCAATACTGCGACCTGTACCAGCTAGATTTTTGGTGATTAGAGCGAAAAGTTCACCGCCTTTTTGATCAAAGCGAATGGCAACTTCCCAATTATTACCTGAAGTTGGTTCTCCACGGGCATCCTTGAGGTATTGACCAGTGAGTGGTGGGTTAGTACTCTCAAAGAGTTCGGCGATCGCTTTGCTATTATTTTGCAGCGCTTCTTTATTTTTGGCGATCGCTGCGGTATCCTTAGAGTTTTTTAATTCCTGCTGTTTTTGTTTGAGTTCTTGTTGTGAACTTCGTAAAGCAAACAACTGAGTTTCTGTATTCGGTTTTTGTTGGCGAAACTCTAACTGTGCTGTACCACCTAGTACTCGTTCTGCTTCCTCTGGATCGTTGACTCCGGGTAGCTGTACTAAAATCTTGTCTTCTCCAACTGTTTGAATTACAGGTTCAGAGACACCAAGACCATTAATACGACCTTCCACGACACTTTTGACAGCTTCTAATTCTCGTTCAGTAATCCGTGGAATTTCTGGTGTTGGCTTCACTTGAATTGTCAGTTGTGAACCTCCCCGCAAGTCTAATCCAAGCGGTATAGGAATTGTGGCAATTACCGCTATCGCGGCAATCACCAAAACTAAAATTAAAGCTAATAGCGATCGCTGTCTTTGCATACCATAACTCGCTGCGACAAACGATATGATAACGCTATTTGATGATTTTATGAGTGAAGAGTTAAGTTTTTAAATGTTGATTGATGGTTGGTGGTTGTTTATTGATTGTTCTCAACAACTACGAACTACCAACCACCAATAATTTGCTCCTAAACTCGCAAAGCGATCATTTTTTCGACAGCTTCGACAATTTGCTCTGGTTGAACTATTGTCAATCTTTCCAGCATACCGTTGTAAGGTGTGGGGATATCTTGAGAAGAAAGCCGCAGCACTGGTGCATCCAATTCATCAAAAAAGCGCTCGTTAATTGAGGCAATTAATTCTGCTGCAATGCCTCCTGTTCGCATACACTCTTCAACTATAATCACTCGATGGGTTTTGCGTATCGATGCCCCAATCGTCTCCATATCTAAAGGTTTGAGAGATATTAAATCAATAACCTCTGGGTCATAACCTTGTTTTTCCAAAGTTTTCAAAGCTTGTGTGACATGATGACGCATCCGTGAATACGTCAGGATTGTGACATCTTTCCCACGTCGTACAATTTCGGCTTTATCCAGAGGTAGGAAGTACTCTTCTTCTGGTAGGTTTTCTTTTAAGTTGTAAAGTAGGACGTGTTCAAAAAATAAAACTGGATTCTCATCGCGGATAGCAGATTTGAGCAATCCTTTGGCGTTGTAAGGTGTGGAACAGGCTACAATCTTCAATCCGGGAACAGCTTGGAAATAAGCTTCTAATCGTTGGGAATGTTCAGCACCAAGTTGACGCCCTACACCCCCAGGCCCACGAATTACCATCGGAATTTTGTAGTTACCACCAGAAGTATAGCGTAGCATCCCGGCGTTGTTGGCAATTTGGTTAAAGGCAAGGAGCAAAAAACCCATGTTCATGCCTTCTATAATTGGTCGCAACCCTGTCATTGCTGCACCAACAGCTAGGCCAGTGAAACTATTCTCCGCAATCGGAGTATCTAAAACTCTCAGTTCACCGTATTTTTGATACAAGTCCTTTGTGACTTTGTAGGAACCACCATAATGTCCCACGTCTTCACCAAGTACAAATACTGTGGAGTCACGTGCCATTTCTTCATCAATGGCTTCTTTTAAAGCGTTGAAGAGTAATGTTTCTGCCATTCGACCTCTTATAAATTTATTGTTTTAGAATCTTATCGCGCTTCAGCTGCAAATACGGTCAGCGATGCTGCTGTTCTCAATGTGTGAAACACATGAATATTATTTGATTACTTTCGTCGGGTATATCTCAAAACTTATGCTCTTGGAATGACAGACAAATTGCTATACAAATCATTAAATTGTTGCCACTAGAATATTTTACGTCTATTGCGGATAATTCGCTCAACGCAAACTTTTGTGTACCAGCATTAATTTTGGGAGCAGTTTGGCCAAAGACGTCTACAAAGCCTTTTACCTCACTTTGTACCTATACGGTATAAATTTATCAATTTATTCATGAATTTTTCATAAACATTAAGATAGTAGTATCTGTAATTTGAGTGAGCTATAGCCGCATCTCAGCAGGTGGTGCTTCAGATATAGGTGTGACTTGATTTAATTGATTGTTAGGAAATCTCCTTGGTCTTCCTGGTTTACGTTTATGTCGCTGGTTAATAGATTTTTCGCTGGCTGCTGCCAATTCTTCTGGTGTGCATTTAAATAGTCGCAACGCATCTAAGTATTTTTTCGGCGTCATTGTCGGTTCTGTACGCCCTGCTTCCCAGTTGCGAACGCTGGTTTCACTGATTGCAAGCCTGAAGGCGACTTCAGCACGGCTAAGTCCCGCGCGTTCTCTCAGGACTTGCATATCCATATCAAAATGCTCCCTTTGATAACTATATGAATACATTTATTAAATCAATTGACGTAAAAAAGCCAACTGAGGGCTATGTTATTAACTATATTATTTTATAGTGTTCCTTGTACCTTAGTTATTGGCAGCATGAGTAAATTTATTGGGGTTTGGGTGTTTCACAAAATATTTGGTTATTTTTATACTTGCTGAGTACAGCGATCATTGCGTCAAAAACTGCGATCGCAGAATCGATATAAATGAGCAAAAGGAGATTTGGAAGTTTCTTGCACCAATTTAAATTTATGGCGAGGAGCGATCGCACTACTTATTTGGGTGATTCTTGCTTCGCTTTTGCCTGAAGTACCTGTTCCGCCATCCGGTGGTTATATCCACCTTGGTGATCGCCAATTAATGAAAGACACACTGCTGCTTCAGCACGGGTAACAGCTTCCTGAGGTTTTAAAATTACAGTTCCTCCAAAAGAACGTTCGATATTCTTGAAATCACTAGCCGGAGCAGAAAAATAGCTAGCGTTAAAGGCTGGTATGAACTTTTGAGATATTTGGTTGCGATCTTTCCAAGAGGGTACATTGCTAGACAGTTCCTTGGAGTTTCTCAAATTCTCATTAATTCCCCCGATATCTACCACAACTTTGATAGCAAGCATCTGTTCACGACTCAGTGGTTGATCAGGTCTAAAGGTCTTTTCATCAGAGCCAGAAATGAATCCTGTATTGAATAATCCTTGAATATAAGGATAATCTGGATGAGTGGATGGTACATCTGTAAACTTTGCCTTGCCACCTTCAGCTTTGCGGATGATCTTATCAGGTTCATCAAACCACATAGTATTGTTGGCACGCATGAGCCAGCGTACAAATTCAGCGCGGGTAATCGGCTGTTGAGGATTAAACTTACCCGTTATGTTGTCAAAAACACCCAGTCTAGCCAGTTGAGTGATTTCTTTCTCTCCAAAAACCCCTACTATATCCTCAAAGCCGACTTGTCCAGAAGACTGAACAATAGGTGAGGAGGTAGGTAAAGGAGTTGAATCTGGCTTAGGTATTGGTGAAACTTCTGGTGAGGAAGTGACTGCAATTGGTGAGGGAACTAATTGAGGCTGTGTGGATATAAACAAACCTCGAAATCTTTGAGGTCCGAACAGCAACAATATAATCACTCCAGCAGCACCCAATACTCCACCAAGCAATAAGATTTTGATAAACCTCATAAATTCCGATATGGATTTTGTTTGAGACATAGTTTTTCGTCCCATCATGCTGATTTCTTCTCTACTTCATACTGTGCGATCGCGTAATCACATACCTGCACTCGCTGCAATCACTCGTTTTGCAACTTATGAGACATTCCAAAAGTACCGACATATCCATAGGGTTACTTTTTTTGATATCTTCTGCGATCTAAGTATTTATTCCACCGCTATATGCGGTTAGCACCCTTATTGCGGATATTTTACTGTATAAGTGAGTTTTAACTACCTAATTAATCGGCAAATCTATTGTTTGCATAGCCCATGAGAAATTGTGAGCTGATATGAATCAGCCGATCAGGGCTTTTGTTTAATGTCTAAAATTCCCCAGCAAACAATAATCTCACGCCCAGACACCAAGATACATAACATTAACTCTGCATCTTTGCGCCTCTGCGTGAGATTAATTAAGCGAATCAACCAGATGAAATTTTGTCGCCTGACAGGCCAAACCACTGCTTACCTCAGCCAACGTGCAGCGTCTTTAGCGTGGTAGGTTAAAATTAAATCTGCACCAGACCGTTTAAAGCCAGTTAAAGTTTCCATAACCACGCGCTGTTCATCAATCCAGCCGTTGAGGGCTGCGGCTTTCACCATAGAGTATTCACCAGAAACGTTGTAAGCAGCAACAGGTAAGTTGCTAGCTTGTTTCACACGCCAGATGATATCCATGTAAGCCAAAGCTGGCTTCACCATCAGCATATCAGCGCCTTCAGCAATATCCAATTCTATTTCTTTGATGGCTTCGCGGGAGTTACCGGGGTCCATTTGATAGGTGCGGCGATCGCCAAATTGAGGTGCTGAGTCTGCTGCATCCCGGAATGGGCCGTAATAAGCTGAAGCATACTTAGCAGCATAGGATAAAATCGGCGTATCTTGGAAACCAGCTTCATCCAAACCAGCGCGAATTGCTTGCACAAATCCATCCATCATCCCCGAAGGCGCAATAATGTCAGCACCTGCTTTGGCTTGCGAAACGGCGGTTTTCTTAAGTAATTCCAGGGTAGGGTCATTTAAAACTCGTCCTGTCAAATCACCAACTTGCAGATAGCCGCAGTGACCATGACTGGTATACTCGCATAAACAAGTGTCAGCAATAATAATCAAATCTGGTACTGCTTCTTTCACCGCAGTTGCAGCTTTCTGGACAATACCACAATCATGCCATGCACCCGTGGCTTCAACATCTTTATCAGCAGGTATACCAAATAGAATAATGGCGGGAATTCCCAAGTCGTAAACTTCTTTTGCCTCTTCGACAATCTTATCTATCGACAGCTGATAGACACCAGGCATAGATTTGACTTCATTGGCGATCGCTTCACCTGGAACAGCAAACAAAGGGTAAATCAAGTCGCTGGTGGTAAGAACAGTTTCACGTACCATCCGGCGGAGTTGGGGGTGGGTACGCAGACGGCGGGGGCGATGGGTTGGAAACATAAATTTTTATGAAGAAAAAACACAAATGGACAAAAAACAAAGCGTCACAGACTTGCGGTCAAAACCCGCTTTGGAAGGACACACTACAAACAGCGCTTAACTGTCCTCTGCCCTACACCTGATGAGGTTGTGGGGCAATTTTGTATTTTACAACTTGCTTGTCATTTATCTTCTAAAAAAGACAAGAAAGTATATAAAACTTTCCATCAATATATATAGATGGGCTTGATTAAAAATTTGTGATGAGATATGTGTGAGGCGCAATGATCATCGATAATCAAAACACAGCCTATTACCTATTACCAATAAGCTATGACCCTGGATTTACAAGCCACCTGTTTATTTTATCTATTCATCAGTGACTTGATCTAACCGGATAAAAACTGATTTTTTCCTAAATAAGTCGGACAATGAAGGGATAACGAAAAGGTTTTTCAGTATTAGTTAAAACATTAAAAAGCGCCCAAATTGTTAATCCCCAGTGAACTAAAAACCATAAACCTGCTAGAGGTATCAATAAACCAAGAGTTACCCAAATCAAAACACCAATAATAGCCCCATAAAACCAGACATTCAAATGGAAATTAATGGCTTCTTTGGCGTTTTCTTTGACAACAGGATCTTCAGTTGCAAACAGGATGAAAATTGGTATTCCAATCGACACTAATGTCGTACTCAAAAAAATGGCTGCATGAGAAAGTGCTGATAAAAGCTTACGCTTGTCTGTGTCGTACATTTCTCTGTTCCTGTATTGAAGATGGGTATAGGGATGTAAGAGTATAGGGGTGTAGGAGGAAGCCTATTTTCATAGTTGGTGGTGAAACTTATTTCATTGGGACTGCCTCCTGTTTTCAAGTACATTAAGAACCTATCATGAGCATCGTTGTCTTAAGATAAAAAGACTCGCTAAAGTTGGAAAAAGTAAAGTTAGATTTAATTTACAAGTAGATACAGTTATGTCAACTGACCTTGAGTTAGAACTTCACAAAGCAGTTGAACTTCGTCGCAATTTTGCGATTATTTCTCACCCGGACGCTGGTAAAACTACACTCACAGAAAAACTTCTGTTGTACGGAGGTGCTATTCACGAAGCTGGCGCAGTCAAAGCCCGACGCGCACAGCGCAAAGCAACTTCTGACTGGATGGCAATGGAACAACAACGGGGTATTTCGATTACTTCCACAGTGTTACAATTTACCTACCAAAACTGTCAGATAAATTTACTAGATACTCCTGGACACCAGGATTTCAGTGAAGATACTTATCGGACTCTGGCGGCAGCAGATAATGCAGTCATGCTAATTGATGCTGCGAAAGGTTTGGAACCCCAAACACGCAAACTGTTTGAAGTTTGTAAAATGCGGGGTATTCCCATATTCACCTTTGTGAACAAACTTGATCGCCCCGGACGAGAACCCCTAGAACTGCTTGATGAGATTGAGCAAGAATTAGGATTGCAAACCTATGCAGTCAACTGGCCCATTGGTATGGGCGATCGCTTTAAAGGTGTCTTCGATCGCCACAAACAACAAATTCACCTGTTTGAACGTAGCGCCCACGGTAGTAAAGAAGCGGTAAATACAGTAGTTGATTTGGGAAATCCCCAAATTGAAGAACTGTTAGAACAAGACCTTTACTATCAGCTCAAAAACGACTTAGAACTGTTAGAAGGGGTGGGGCCAGACTTAGATTTAGATTTGGTACACCAAGGCAAAATGACGCCTATTTTCTTTGGTAGTGCAATGACTAACTTTGGGGTTGAATTATTCCTCAAGTATTTTCTAGACTACGCCCTCAAACCAGGTCCACACAACAGTAGCGTGGGTGAAGTTGAACCCGAATATCCGGAATTTTCTGGGTTTGTGTTCAAGCTGCAAGCCAATATGGACCCCAAACACCGCGATCGCGTGGCGTTTGTGCGTGTCTGTACAGGCAAATTTGAAAAAGATATGACTGTCAATCACGCCCGCACGGGTAAAGTTGTCCGTTTGTCTCGTCCGCAAAAACTCTTTGCTCAAGAACGAGAATCTATTGATGTCGCCTACCCTGGTGATGTGATTGGTTTAAATAATCCTGGTGTTTTTGCAATCGGAGATACAATTTACACTGGGCAAAAGTTGGAATATGAGGGAATTCCTTATTTCTCTCCAGAGTTGTTTGCGACTCTCCGCAACCCCAACCCATCTAAATTCAAGCAATTTCAAAAAGGCGTTTCGGAATTGCGTGAAGAAGGGGCTGTACAGATTATGTACTCAACAGATGAAGCCAAACGCGATCCAATTTTAGCCGCAGTCGGTCAGTTGCAATTCGAGGTGGTGCAATTCCGTTTAATGAATGAATATGGAGTTGAAACCATACTGGATTTATTGCCCTACAGCGTTGCGCGTTGGGTAGAAGGTGGTTGGGAAGCATTGACCAAAATTGGACGCTTGTTCAATACAACCACAGTCAAAGATAGTATGGGACGCCCAGTTTTACTATTTCGTAATGAGTGGAATTGCCATCAATTACAAGAAGATCACCCTGATTTGAAATTAACTGCGATCGCCCCAGTTTTTTCTAGTCAACAACCAGTGGTTAATGAGTAATAGGTAATGGGTAATGGGTATTTTTTACCAATTACCTATTACCACTAACTAACAATAATAGTTATTTGGAGTGCAAACTACTATGCCTTCACATTCTGAACCATCTTTGAAGGCTGGTTTAACCGCCCTGAAGCAAGGAGATTATCAAACAGCAAAAACCATATTAGAAGGCATTGTCAGTAGTCATAGCGATCGCACAGCAGTTATCCAAGCGGAAATCGGCTTGGTTGTCGTTTACACCCGTATTGGTGAAGTTGCAGCAGCGATCGCATTATGCGAAACTCTGGTTCAAAACGAACGCCCACAAGTTAAAGAATGGGCAGAACGTTCTTTAGAACAAATTAAAAAACGCTATCAAAATGACGATGCATCTACTGCTGATGTCACTGGATTTATCCCCTGGGATAATTCTTCATCTGTGGTAGAAGACGCTCAGACACGAGAACGCCAAGATGCGGAGAACACAAACATTGAGCAAACACCAGGCCGCAGTTTGCGAGTACCTACATTTGGCGAAAATAAAACGCGAGGTTGGCTGGCTTCAGCATCTTCCACACCCCGCGCCTCTATACCAAAAACCTCATCTCTACCAATTCCTCTACCATCCAACTCTCCGATTACTGTTAATCAGGAAAAAGTCAAACCACCTACGATTTACTGGCGACAAGCAGGACGCGCTAAAGTATGGCAACCCCTACCAAAACGCAGCTTAAAGCTATTGTACTTACTGCAAGCAGGAACATGCGTAGCGCTGTTTTGGGTAATTAAAACGCTGCTAGTGTCGGTAATGACATTTATTAATAATGCCTTTGTTAAATTACCTTTTTTAGAGCCATTACAGCTTTTATATAGAGATCCTACAAGTATCCTATTGGGTTTGATTTTTGTTCTGTTCTGTTTATCTCCTTGGTTGTTGGATCGATTACTGAAAAAGTTTTACGGTCAGCGAGAATTAGAAAAAGACATTTTGCATCGCCATAGCAAAGAAACAGCACGAGTTTTACAACGCTATTGTCAACAACGGGGCTGGCGCACACCAAAGCTATTTGTCCTACCAATGACAGCACCTGTTGCTTTTTGTTACGGTAATTTACCCCGCACAGCCAGAATTGTAGTTAGTCAAGGGTTATTAGAGCAACTAACAAATGATGAAATTGCCACAATCTACGCCAGTCAATTAGGACAGATCGCTCACTGGGATTGTGCTGTCATGTCTTTGTTACTGATAATAACAATTCCGGTTTACCAGCTATACCAGTTATTGGGACAGTGGGGAGATGCAAAAACTCAACCGATCTGGCGTGGGATTTTTGGTGTACTGACAAGTCTAGTTTATGGTTTGTGGTGGTTGCTAACAGCAACTGGCATGTGGTTGTCCCAACTGCGGCTTTATTGGTGCGATCGCGTGGCGGCGGAAGTTACTGGTAATCCCAATGCTTTAGTCCGTGCTTTACTGAAAATGGCTATTGGTATTGCTGGTGATGTCCAAAAACAAGAACATACCAGTTGGCAGCTAGAAAGCTTAAATCTAGTTATACCCGTAGGTTATAAACAAAGTCTGTACTTGGGTAGTATGGCTGCTGATACTACCTTTGAATCTCTGTTGATGTGGGATTGTATCAATCCTTATCGATGGTGGTTTGTGATTAATAATACACATCCTTTAGTAGGCGATCGCGCCCTCCGTCTGTGTAAAATTGCTCGTCTTTGGCATGTAGACCCAGAATTATATCTCGAAAGCCAACAGCCTTTAAGAATCAAACCTCAGTCTTTTTTATTACAAATTGCTCCTTGGTTGGGAATTCCTTTAGGTGTTGCGTTTGGGGGTCTGATCTGGTTAATTTGGCAAAGTCTGTTCGGACTCAAACTTTTAAACTTGAAATGGATTTATGAAGACTGGGATTTTATCAAGGGCTGTATCTTAATTGGCTTTAGTATTGGCGTGTTATTGCGGATAAATTCTTTCTTTTCAAACATTAAACCTGCGACTGTCCAAACTGATGACCAACTGCCTAACCTGTTAACTAATCCAGCTAGCATTCCTATTGATAGCATCGGTGTGCGTTTTGTCGGAAAGTTATTAGGTCGTCGAGGTACTAGCAACTGTTTGGCACAAGATTTAGTCTTGCAATCTCACACGGGTTTAGTCAAACTACATCACATCTCTTGGCTAGGACAGCATGTCAATCCTCAAGAATTGATTGGACGTCAGATAACTGTCATTGGCTGGTTACGACGCGGAGCAACACCTTGGATTGATGTGCAAACCCTACAAACTCAAGGCGGAAAAATAGTTAACAGTCCTCACCCTATTTGGTCTATCGTCTTAGCAGTCGCAGCAGAGGTTTGGGGAGCATATATTCTTTTGAAGGGATAGGGGAACAAAACAATTAAAAATTAAAAATTGAGAAGAGGACAAGGAAGACAAGGGAAGGGAGAATAACTCAACAAGTCTCTTCCCCATGCCCAATGACCCTTGAACCTTGACCAATAACTTGAGAATGTAAATAAATATTGCAAAAAATTTCTGTTTCTGTTACATTTATTTACATAAGCTGGAGCAGCCTGTATAACTCAATCACCAAGCTCGGTAATGAGAATCGGCTGTCTGCACTAATTCAATCCCCTTTTCTCCTTCCAACACAGCAGCAAATCAACCAGCCAAAGGCTGGTTTTTGTTTCCAAAAAGTCAACTTTTAAAAAAAAAGTGTTTTATGCTACGATGCTTTCATGCAAGAGTCGGAAATGTCCGTCCTAAGCTAGCTACGTAGAAAATACCGTGATAATGTAAGAAATGGTGTTTAAATATTTGGAACAAGGGCGTTGAAGTCATTTCCTGTCGTAAGCAGTAAGTTGTAAGATTCATAAATTCTTAGAATAAAGGTATTGTTAGCGCAGTGTACGCTTTTGTATTCAACAGGCTTAATTTTGGGAAAAAACAGTATTGTAATAGGTTAATAGTTTGGAGTAAAAAATTAGGTTTGTGGCATTGTTATTCAATAGCATCTATCAAAAGCCAAAACCCAATTACTGTTTTTTGCCTGACAGTTTTTCAACATAACTCTGGAGGTTAGTCCATGTCCGTTCGCCTATATATAGGCAATTTGCCTAAAGAAGAAATAGATCGTCAAGAACTGCAAGCAGTTTTTGCAGAAGAAGGTGATGCTGTCACCACTAAATTGATTAAAGACCGGAAAACTGGCAAATGTCGTGGCTTCGGTTTTCTCACGGTAAATAATGACGAACAAGCAGACCAGATTATTGAAAAATATAATGGTCAAATGTTCAAAGACTCTCCCATCAAATTGGAAAAGGCATTACCTCGTACAAAGGGAGAGGATAATGAAGAACAAGCACCTACTAAAGCTGCTAGTCAAAGTGGTGGTCATGCCAGTGCTAGCACACCGAGAGAAAACAAAAAATCTAAGAAGCCTCGCCGTGGTGGTAGTCCCAAAGAAAGCTCTCCAGCAGGCGGCGATACAGATGCTATTCGTCCAGATCCACGCTGGGCTTCTGAATTGGAAAAACTCAAACAAATGCTGGCTGCACAAACTACCACTTAATCTGCCAGTAGAAGTAATTAAAAATTAAAAGTTCAAAGTTATTTTGAATTTTTAATTTTTAATTATCTACCTTTAAGCTGTTTTCAAGCTAGAAGGGAATGAAAATATGACTCCTCTTACACCCCTACACCTCCACACAACCATTTTCAAGCTAGGTGCTAGAGGTTAGAAGTCAAAGGCTAGAAAAAAGCGATTTTTATGCCTTACAAAGGATTGCAGTTTGACATAGTTAATTAGTCAAAAGGGATATGCAACCATTTTTGTAAGTGCGATCGCAAATTTTGGTTGAAGTGTGAACGTTGCTCGTATTTTTCGGTGCGAATGGGCTTGCGTTGTTGATCTAACACCCAACCATAATCACTACTTAAGCGCAGTTTGTCTTGCCAATCTGAAATAGAAACAATCAGACTAGGCGCAGGAGTGTTATCTGTATCTCTGACTTTGAATACATAATTAAATGTATTCTGTTTGCCAGGAGCAACAGTTGAGGGTTGTCCACATTCTTCCAAAAGTCGCGATCGCACTTGCTCTACCAAACCAGGTTTATCTATTTCTTCGAGTGTACGAACTGCTAAAGTCAGAGCAAAGTAAAACTCTTCAACGGGAATGAATTCTAATTGCATAACGTTATTTCACTAGACACAGAGTCTATATCTTCTTACAATTGCTTTCTAATTTTGCTACAGCCTCTATTCATTTTATTTTTTTGCTGAGAAGATTTGATACTCCGCTTCGCTGCACGCTGTCTGGAAAATAAAGATCGGGACCCAGTGTTTCTTGGAAAAGGTATAAACCATTGATATTTTGATGCTTCCGGATATAGACCATCTATAAATAGAAGTGAAAATATATACATATCTTAAACATATGAGCAATATTCATAAGTTAAAGTTATTTTTTGCTCAAATTTTGTAATTCATATTTATCTTTAAAGATAGGGACTTGTTTCAGTATCTTTCTAATTAAAGGTAGTTTTTATTACTATTCAAAAAAATATAAATGTATAAAAATTAGCTTATTTGCCAAATAAATACAATCTAGATACTGAAACTATTAGTATATAGAATAAGATTTATTTGTATTTCTTATCCAATAAGATCACAAATTACACTTATTTAACTCAATTTCAGCAAGTTGACTGAAAGAAATTTCTTTGCTTATCCAAACTATCAAATAAAACTATTACCAATTATATATAAATAAAAGAAATATAAATCTGTAATTCAGCAGATGACTTCTTACTCACTGGTGTATAAAAATATTTGACATATTAAATTAAAATAAAGATTACTTAAACTTTCGACACAAATAATGAGGTGAAAAAAATAAACAAGACAAAAACTTGCTTAACACCTCGTTCAAATCAAAAACCAACAAACTATGAACTCAAGAACTGAACAACGCATAGCCTTGATTTCAGTCCATGGCGACCCAGCAATTGAAATAGGCAAAGAAGAAGCTGGAGGACAAAATGTTTATGTGCGCCATGTGGGCGAAGCTCTAGCCCAGCTAGGATGGCAAGTAGATATGTTTACCCGCAAAATCAGTCCAGAGCAAGATACTATTGTTCAACATCATCCGAATTGTCGAACAATACGTTTGGAGGCGGGTGCTGTTGAATTTGTCCCTAGAGACAATTTATTTCCGTATTTGCCAGAATTTGTTGATAATTTTCTCGATTTCCAAAGAGACAATAGTGTTAATTATCCATTAATTCACACAAACTACTGGCTTTCTAGCTGGGTAGGAATGCGGTTAAAGAAAATTCAAGGTAGTAAGCAGGTTCATACATACCACTCTTTAGGGGCCGTCAAATATAACACCATTAAGACTGTTCCTCTCATCGCCAGTACACGGTTAGCAGTGGAAAAAGAAGTATTAGAAACAGCAGAACGGATTGTGGCGACAAGTCCACAAGAAAAAGAACATATGCGATCGCTCGTTTCCACAAAAGGTAAGATTGATATTATTCCCTGCGGTACTGATATTGAGCGATTTGGTTGTATTGATCACAAAACAGCAAGAATTCAGTTAGGTCTTAACCCCGAAGACAAAGTAGTTATGTATGTGGGGCGTTTTGACTACCGTAAAGGTATAGAAACCTTAGTGCGTGCAATAGCACAATCTCGATTCCGTGGTGAAAAAAATCTGAAACTGATCATTGGCGGTGGTAGTCGTCCGGGACACAGTGACGGTATGGAACGCGAACGAATTGAAGGTATTGTTGCGGAATTGGGAATGAGCGACTTTACCATCTTTACAGGTCGTCTGAGTCAGGACATCTTACCTATTTATTATGCTGCGGCTGATGTTTGCGTTGTTCCCAGTCACTATGAACCATTTGGATTGGTAGCTATAGAAGCGATGGCCAGCTATACACCTGTTGTAGCAAGTGACGTTGATGGACTTCAGTTTACTGTTGTGTCTGAAGAAACTGGTTTGCTAGCACCACCACAGGATGAAGAAGGTTTTGCTGTAGCGATTGACCGAATTCTTGCTAATCCCTTATGGCGAGATCAATTAGGACAAGCTGCGAGAAAGAGAGTAGAAACCAAGTTTAGTTGGAATGGTGTAGCGGCTCAACTGAGTGAACTATACACCCAGTTATTACAACCAAAAGTTCAAGAACAAGAACCATTATTACTGAGTTCATAATTTTTCAGTAATTCATAATAGGTAATTGGTAATGGCAAAAAATTCAAGCAAGCTTAAGAGTATTCTGATGCTGGATTGACATTTTCCTAAAAGTCAATTGCCATTACCATAAAAGATGCACGTCGATACGATATCTCTATCAATGTGCATCTCTTGTTTTCAAGAGCTATGTCAACCATTAAAGTTCATTGAGCGAAAAATTGTTGTGCAAACATTTGACTTTACCACTCTCAGCGCTGTTTGTAACGACATCCGCGCTCACTGGTTACCATCGCGCTTAGAACAAGTTTATCAGCGCGATCGCTATACTATTTCTGTTGCGCTACGTACCCTCAAACAGCGCGGTTGGCTAGAAATTTCTTGGCAACCCCAAGCTGCGCGTCTGCACATCGGTGATCCACCACCGCGATCGCCAGACACATTTACTTTTAGTCAACAGCTAGTTCATCAGTTGGGTAATTTAGCCTTAATCGCAGTTGATGCGATCGCACCTTGGGAACGAGTTGTTGATTTACAATTTGCTCGTCGTCCGGGAGAGGAACCTCTGTATCACCTGTATGTAGAAGTCATGGGTAAATACAGTAATGTCATTCTCACTGATGCAAATAATATCATTATTACTGCTGCTCATCAGGTCAACCAACAAAAATCGAGTGTTCGTCCCATCCTTACCGGACAACCTTATGAAACCCCACCTAGTCTGACTAATGCTATACCCAGTTTGAGCGAATCTCAACAACGTTGGCAAGAACGAGTGAGTCTAATTCCAACAGCGATTAAGCGACAGTTGTTGAAAAACTATCGTGGTGTTTCTCCAGCATTAGTACAGTCGATGCTGTTAGCTGCGAATATAGATCCAGAAACAAATACTGACACTCTGACACCCCAAGATTGGCAAAAATTATTTACACTTTGG
This sequence comes from Fischerella sp. CENA71, assembly GCA_024239075.1. GTDB lineage: Bacteria > Cyanobacteriota > Cyanobacteriia > Cyanobacteriales > Nostocaceae > Pelatocladus. The sequence goes on from JANBVI010000005.1 coordinate 77,082, forward strand.
CAAGAATGGTTGCAAAATCTAGCAGACGAGAAATTTCAACCAGCTTGGACTACAGAAGGATACACTGTGATTGGTTGGGGTGGAATTGAACCAGCAACGGATATTCAAGAATTACTCAACCGCTACTACACAGATCAACTTAATCAACAAACTTTCTCGCAACTGCGTCATCAACTGAGTCAGAAAGTTGGTAATCTTTTAGAAAAACTGCGGCTCAAAGCACAAACTTTTCAACAACGCTTACAGCAATCGGATCGAGCCGATGAGTATCGTACCAAAGCTGATTTGTTGATGGCGTACCTGCAAAACTGGGAACCAGGAATGAAAGAAATCACCCTTCCTGATTTTGAGACTGGTGAGCCAGTAAAAATTGGACTAGAACCAGATAAGAATGCTGTACAAAACGCCCAAAATCTGTATAAACAACACCAAAAACTCAAACGCGCCCGTGCTGCTGTCGAACCATTACTAGCAGAAGTCAACGCCGAAATCGAGTATTTAGAACAAGTCGAAGCTGCGATCGCTCAAATAGACAATTACACAACAGCAGCAGATTTGCAAGCCCTAGAAGAAATCCGTGAAGAATTAATTCAACAGCAGTATTTAGAAGAGCAAGAATACCGTAGTCGTAGTAGCAACGAAACCCCTGATAACTTTTATCATTACCGCACCCCTAACGGTTTTGAAGTCTTGATCGGTCGTAATAATCGACAGAATGACCAACTAACCTTTCGTATCGCTGGCGATTATGACTTGTGGTTCCACACTCAAGAGATTCCAGGTAGTCATGTACTGTTACGGCTAGAACCTGGTGCTGTTCCAGACGAAGCAGATTTACAATTCACTGCTAATCTGAGCGCTTATTACAGTCGCGCTCGTCAAAGTGACCAAGTACCAGTAGTTTACACTCAACCAAAACACGTCTATAAACCCAAGGGAGCTAAACCGGGAATTGCTATTTACAAACAAGAACGTATTATTTGGGGACAACCGCAGTTAGTTGGTAATTAGTCAAATGAGAGGTTGTCGAGATCACGTTAAATTATTCTTAAAGATAGAAGCCAAATTTTTTGGTCTATTTCTTTTTTTGATAAAAATTAACTAAAAATCTGTGTTGCCTGCTACAATCTTGTTAAGAAAGATTGCCCGTTGCGTTTTGGAAGCGCGATGTTTGGATTTCACTCTATATGAGAAGAGAACATAAAGGATAGCCTTGTTTATAGACCAGTCTGTTATGACTGGTCTTTTTTTGTATCAACAAGTAAAAATTTTTTCAGTAATTCCTACATCATATTTATAAGACTTACGCACACACACAATTATCATTGTTCGTTTGTAGTGAGTGAGGACTTTAGTCCTCACTACAAACCTAGAAACTAAAGGTAGTTCTCAGTGCGCCAATGATAACGTTATCATTGTCACTGTTATGATCCGGTGCAGTTAGCCAAATCACACCGGGGGTAATGGTAATGTTGTCGCTTAACTGATATTGGTAGAAAGCCTCGACGTGATATGAAGTATCTTCGTCCTCATCAATTTCACTGATGCTGGAATTAGTTACTTTCGGCTCCATACCAACGATGATACCTGCTACGCTACCTTTACTACCGAGGTCGGGAAATCCTAGAGTTACTGCCCAGTTCCAGATATCCAGTTTACCACGGTCAATAGTTCCTCCTTCTGTGGATAAGTTCTGAGCATTGGTGTAACCAACCCAACCACCCAAAACAAAATTATCATTGAGTTGATAAGTTGCTTCTAAACCATAGGAATTGCTGGAGAAAGGTACATCTACATTAAAATTGGAGTTCAAGAAAGATATTGGATTTGCTCGATTGCTACCAGCACCCAATTCTTGATTGTAAGCATTGATGTAGGTTAAGCCAAGGGTTAGGCGATCGCTCGGTTGAAAAGTTAGCTGTGCTAGCGCGCCGTAAGGACCATTAAACAAACCGTTACTACCAGATGGATCATTGGGTGAACTCGCCAAATACGCTAAACTCAGCGCTAATGTATCGCCAAAGTTTTGCGTGACACCCAAACCTGCACCATCCATTTGGTAATAAATTGGGTTACGTGTACCAAAGGTCGATAACGCACCAAACGCACCGTCTCCATCAAACTGGTTGATTGTATTTGTAACGTCGTCTGCTGCACCTGCGTTAGCAATAGCAATTACTTCAGTACTATCACTTAGGGGAAATTTGTAAAATAATGCATCTATGAAAGCATCAGTTGTACCGTCCTCACCAGCAAAAAACAGATTACCTTCTGGTGTACCAATATCTGGGTTGAGAATATTATTAGCTTGAATTCTGGTAAACAGAGTATCTTTACCTGTGAAGCTGGTGTTAAATTCTACACGCGCTCTTGCCCCAAGGGTTGTATTGTTTCCTTTTGCATCAACACCATTGACATCATCTCCTCCCAGAACATCGGTAATCGCCATTACCACTTGTCCAGTTAATTTGGTTGTGGTAGAAAATTGATTTGCTTCCAATTCTGCGGTATGTGCTTCTAGTGTATCTACACGACCCCGCAGAGTTGCCAACTCTGCCGAAAATTCTTCTTGCAGTCTTTGTAGTGCGGCTAAATCTTCTTTTGTCACCAACTCTGATGTCGCAGTAGCGATGATTTCGTTGACGCGATCTAAACATGCATTCAAACCTGCGGCGAACTCATAGCGCGTCATCGGCCGATTACCGCGATAAGTACCATTTGGGTATCCAGCGATACAACCATAACGTTCTACCAGTGATTGTAAAGCTTGAAAAGCCCAGTCTGTGGGTTGCACATCTGACAATTGAGAAACCGAAGTTACTTGACTCTGAACATTTTTGTTCTCAGCACTTTGATTCGGAGTGACTACTAATTGCGGTTGAGTGTTTTCCGAAGTTTTAATTGTTTCTCCTGCAAATGCAGTCGCATCAACCAGTAGGATGGCGCCGAGAACTGCTGGACTCACCAACAGAGATTTCCAAAATTTTTGCATTTTTCCTCACACTAAATCGTCCCTTACACCCCTATTCCCCTACAACCCTGGTTATTAGCCTAAAGTGCTAACCACAAATCAAAGTATATTTTTGATAGATTGCCATTCTGCTTGTTGAAAGCAGCTTTATTAAAAAGGATTCTCAACTAATCTACCAGTTATTAGGAATTTTTTTAATACTTAAGTCTAGAAACCATATGTTTTAATTTTGAATTCTCCGAAAGGCTGACTTGCTTCCTTCCCTACAGCCTATCGTTTGACGTCAGTTCTCAAATATTTTATGAGAATGATACTTATTTTAGTATAGAAGAGGTAGAATAAGTCTCATTGTCAAGTTCAAATCCCTGGGGAGTTAACAGGACTGTGACACAAATTGCTAAAAAAAATAAATCCAAAAGTAGGATTGTATCTTTATTAACTTTTATAGTATTACTTACTGGATCTGGTTGTAATCAAACAAATACAAAAGGCTCAGTCAATAAAGAACAAGCACCTCAGGCGCAGGAAGCAGCATCTACACCTGGACAAAAATCAGGAAAAATTAAGGTAGTCGCAACGTTTTTACCGATATATTGGTTTACGAAAGCAGTAGCGGGGGATACAGCAGATGTGACAATCTTAGTACCTCCGGGAACAGAAGTGCATGAGTATCAAGCAACACCGGAAAATGTGAAAGCGATCGCCACAGCCAATGTATTAGTTAAAAATGGCTTAGGTTTAGAAGAATTTTTAGAAACAACAGTTAAAAATGCTCAAAATCCGAAGTTAACACAAATAGATGCCAGTAAAAGCATTCAACCTATAGAAAAAATCTCACCTGTTGTAGAAACAGAAAATCATGAAGAAGAACACGACCATGAATATACAGGAGGGAATCCACATATCTGGTTAGATCCTGTTTTGGCAAAACAACAAGTTATTAATATTCGAAATGGCTTGATTGCAGCTAATCCTGCTAATAAACATATATATGAAACAAATGCAGCAGCTTATATAAAACAAGTAGATTCTTTAAATAATCAATATCAGCAAACTTTACAAAAAAATCCTAGCTGTACATTTGTCACATTCCACGATGCTTATCCATATTTAGCCAAACGGTACAATCTCAAGCAAGTTGCAGTTGTAGAAATTCCCGAAGACCAACTGACACCAACAGATGTACAAAAAGCAGTCAACGCAGTAAAACAGTACAAAGTCAAGGCTTTATTTGGTGAACCAGGAATAGATAACAAATTATTGACAAGCCTTTCTAAAGACCTGAATTTAACTTTACGTGAACTAGATTCCTTGGAAACAGGATCAACAGATCCGCAACATTATTTTCAGGCAATGCAAAATAATTTGCAAACTTTAGAAACAGTTTGTAAGTAAATGTCATTGCTCATTTGTTATTCGTTATTTGTGATTTGTTATTTGACCTCTGTTTTGATCACGTTTTATCGAATGACCAATTACCAATTACCAATTACCAATTACCAATTACCAATTACCAATGAATATTAAAATTCCTATTCTGAAAGTTGAAGAATTAAGTGTCAAGAAGGGTAATTATCTGGCTATTTTTGATGTTTCTTTTGAATTATCACCAGGGACAAACACTGCTATAGTTGGTCCGAATGGTGCGGGTAAAAGTACTTTAGTACAAGCAGTTTTAGATTTGATTCCACGGACTACTGGCAGTATAGAAATACTTGGTCGTCCAGTAACTAGACTAGGAAATTTGTGTCATCAGTTAGGATATGTGCCACAACATTTTATTTTTGACCGTAGTTTTCCGATTTCTGTGAGCGAGTTGGTAGGTTTGGGATGGGTGAAGCAAGGCAAAAGAGAAAAGGTTTTTTCTCAAAACTTATGGCAGCAAAATCAGGAAAAAGCAACAGCTGTAACCTCTGCTTTACGACGAACTGACGCTTATCATCTGCGAAATCAAGCAATTGGTACTTTGAGTGGTGGTCAGTTAAAACGCGTATTGCTTGCTTATTGCTTGGTTATGCCGAGAAGATTATTAATATTAGATGAAGCCTTTGCTGGGGTAGATGTGCAAGGTGCAGCAGATTTTTACACCCTGCTAAATGAACTCAAGCAAGAAGAGGGTTGGACAGTCTTACAAGTTTCCCACGATATTGATATGGTCAACCGTTATTGCGATCGCGTGATTTGTCTCAACCAAACCATCGTTTGCACCGGAGTCCCAGAAGTTGCGCTTTCACCACAAAACCTATTAGCAACCTACGGCCCAGGATTTAGCCGTTACCAACATAATCATTAGAATGGGGATCGGGGATTGGGGATTGGGGATTGGGAACAGTTATAAAGAATAGCAATTGATAACTGATAACTGATAACTGAAAACTGAATCTTACTCATCTAGATGTTCAGCAACGGCTTGATAAAGATGCAAAACATGGTGATCATGCAGGCTATAAAATACACGACGACCTTGTTTACGATAATTGACTAAGCGCATGACTCGTAAATTTCGCAACTGATGAGATACAGCAGATTCGCTCATCTCCAACGTCGCTGCTAAGTCACTGACACAAAGTTCTTTTTCTGCTAAAAGAGATAGAATTCGCAGACGATTAGCATCCCCTAAAAAACTAAAAAATTCTGCCATTCGTTGAGCTTTTTGGCTGTTGAGAACCTCAATTGAAAGGGGTTGCAAATCTTTTGTAAACATCTCGTTCTCTGACAATTTAATTAGTGAATAGAAACTAAACTTATGTACTTCACAGATTGATGATTATATGTAAATAATATTACATGAGTTGCTTTAATGATTATCATTTTTATTGGTTAGCCGTCACCACAGTTAGTGACCTTTTAACCTTGCTACAGTTTCCCTTTATGCAGCGAGCGATCGCAGGTGCTGTATTAATGGGAATACTGGGTGGTTTGCTTGGCTGTTTTGTCACCCTGCGCCAATTGTCTTTTTTTAGTCACGCCGTCGGTCATGCGGCATTAGTCGGCGTAGCATTAGGTGTATTGCTACAGTTAAATCCTACTTTGATGTTGCTACCTTTCACATTGGTGTTTGGGGTAGTCGTGATTTACTTTATCGACAAAACTGATTTGGCTAGCGATAGCGTACTTAGTATAGTATTATCAGGAGCCTTAGCGATCGGCATAATTTTAAGTAGCCTCATCCAAGGATATCGCGGTAACTTGATGGGAGTTTTATTTGGCGATATTCTGGCGATCGATCTTACAGACCTGATTTTAACCATGCTGGTGCTTATAGGAGGGAGCATATTTTTATTATCAACCCTGCGCCAGCAAATTTTGTTAACCCTTAATCTTGGTGTGGCAAAAGTCCAAGGAATTCCAGTACAAATTTATCGATATGGATTTGTAATTTTGCTTTCATTAGCTGTGGCTGTAGCGATTAAGGCTGTCGGCGTTTTACTGGTGAATGCATTTCTAGTAATTCCCGCCTCCACAGCCAAATTGATGAGTCATCACTTTAGCCGCTTTCTCCTGCTGTCGGTGATTGTTGGTTCTACCACAAGCATAGCTGGCATAATTGCATCAGGTCTTTTTAACCTGGCTTCTGGTCCAAGTATTGTACTGCTACAATTCATCGTATTTATAGCTGTTTTCGGCTGGGTCAAGTTGATCAGCAAAAGTACATAATTTTTTTGGTTTACCTATTGCAATCTGAGAAAAAGTTTGATACATTGGTTAATCGTTGAAAACAAATGTTTTCGCCGGGATAGCTCAGTTGGTAGAGCAGAGGACTGAAAATCCTCGTGTCACCGGTTCAAGTCCGGTTCCTGGCATAACACACGAAACCCCTGCAAACACTGAGTTTGTAGGGGTTTAAAGTTTCTAAAAAACCTATTTCAGCCGTTTTTGGTGCTGTAAATTTAGTGTAATCTTATGCCATATTGGACATTTTTGGACGGGGTTAGTCAAAAGTTGGGGTAAATCAGGGCGCGCTGATTTACCTATTTCAAGGTAAGGATTCAGGTCTAAATCTCTACTGATCTTTAGTTTTTGTACTTCTTGCTCTAGTTATAAAATTCTCTTGTTTAGTTTCTCTGTGGCGATCGCCAGTTCGACAATGATGTCCACCAGTTATTCGGGAGCCAACTGTCCAAGGGTTTCACGGTCTAGTTTCAGAGGCAGGTTTTTTCCATAATTGTGATAGTCCGCTTCGGATGCCACACTTGTCAATACTCCCTGACCTGAATCCTTACAGAAAATCAGCATTAACTAAGATTTCAGAGAATTGGTTAAGTTCTATGAACTCTTGACTTCCAGAAAAAATATGAGAAGCTAATAATTAGATTATCTAAATAAATCCACAAAGGAAGTGCATTCTACTCGTGACTAAACTGACGGGAAGAACTGATTGGTCAACGTCCGTAAACACTCCAAAATCGTCCATATTGTTAACTCAGGGACTCACGCGCCGCTTTGACAAGTTCACAGCCGTTGATGCCTTGAATATTTCCGTAGCACCTGGAGAAGTATTTGGCTTGCTTGGACCCAATGGAGCAGGCAAAAGTACAGTAATTAAGATGTTGACAACTCTGCTACCACCCAGCGCTGGTCAGGCAACTCTAGCTGGCTATGATGTGACTCATCAATCTGATGCAGTTAGAAGAGTCATCGGTTATGTACCCCAAGCTCTTTCTGCTGATGGCAGTCTTACAGGCTATGAAAATCTTTTAATTTTTGCCAAGTTGTATGATATTCCATCGAAGCGACGCCAACAGCGCATTCATGATGTGCTAGAGTTCATGGGTTTGTACTCAGCAGCCCATCGTTTGGTCAGAACTTACTCTGGCGGCATGATTCGCAAGTTGGAAATAGCCCAATCCATTCTGCACCGACCGCAGATTTTGTTTCTAGATGAGCCAACAGTAGGACTTGATCCAGTTGCTCGCAGTCAGGTATGGCAACTGGTGCAAGAACTCCGTGCTAATTATGGCACAACTATATTTTTAACTACCCACTTTTTAGAAGAAGCGGACAGTTTGTGTAACCGAGTGACAATTATGAACCGGGGTAAGGAAGTTGTCACTGGCACACCTAAAGAATTAAAAGCTGCGCTCGCTAAACCAAACGCAACCTTGGATGATGTGTTTATTTACTACACAGGGGATGAATTAGCATCGGGAGTAAGTTACTATGACACGGCACAAACCAGACGTAATGCTCAACGGTTGGGTTGAGCAAAGACCTGCTTATCGAAACAATATTATCTGTGCGATCGCCCAACTAATCAGCAAAACTCTTGTTGTCGCTGAACTAGAAGTACGTAAACTTCGCCATGACCCCTACGATTTACTAATACGAGGTGTACAGCCTGCATTATGGTTGTTAATCTTTGGGCAAGTCTTCACCCGCACTCGTGCTATTCCAACGGGGAACTTATCTTATTTAGAGTTTATGGCTCCTGGTATTCTCGCTCAAAGTGTGCTGTTTATGGCAATTTTCACTGGTGGTATGACGCTGATTTGGGAGCGAGATTTGGGAATTGTGCATAAATTCCTTGCTAGTCCTATACCTCGTGCAACGATGGTGTTGGGTAAAGCTTTAGGTTGTGGTATACGATGCTTATCACAGATAGTAATCATTTATGGATTGGCACTGCTGTTAGGTGTCAAGTTAAATCTCAGTCTTTTAGCTTTACTCCAAGTACTGGTAATTGTGCTTTTAGGAGCAGGTTGTTTTTGCATTTTCTCGCTCATCATTGGCTGTCTAGTGAAAACCCGAGAACGGTTTACAGGAATAGGGCAATTGTTAACCATGCCATTATTTTTCGCTAGTAATGCCATCTATCCCATATCACTCATGCCAAAGTGGTTGCAGTTCATTTCCAAAGTCAACCCCTTGACCTATCAGGTCGATGCTCTACGCAGTACTATGCTAGCAAATGGCTCCAGTCTTTATGGATTTGGTCTAGATTGTATAATTCTCTTGCTAACATTGATAGGCTTGACAATCATCTGTGGAAAACTTTATCCACGGGTGGCGATGTAATCAGGAGAATGACACCCCCATGAAGCTCGGTAAAACTTCTCAAGAATGTGCCGCCAGAGTAATGGAAACAATTCCACTGTTAATGCGGTTTATCCGAGCTGATATGCGGACTCACAGCGCTGACTGTTTGTCTATACCTCAGTTGCGATCGCTAGCATTTCTCAAACGTAATCCAGGCGCTTCACTATCTGAGGTGGCAGAACATCTCGGTGTCACTTGTGCAACAGCATCAACGACAATAGAACGACTTGTACAACGGAATTTGGTACAACGCACCGATCATCCCCAAGAACGGCGACGAGTTGTTCTCAATTTAACTGAAGAAGGTAAGCAACTTCTAGAGCAATCTCAACAAAAAACTCGCGCTCATATTGCTGAGATTTTAGAAGATTTGACACCAGAACAAGTATCACAAATTGAAGAAGGTTTGGCTCTACTCAAAAATGTCTTCGAGGAAACAGAAGTTCCAAAAGCTCCTTAAAACCGAGGTTGCACAGCACGATCCCTTTGCAGCCCTGAGATATCGAGATTATCGACTATTTACAATTGGGCGTGTACTCCTGTTTACAGGTTCACAAATGCAGACTGTAGCGATTGGCTGGGAACTATATGAACGTACCAACTCAGCTATGATCTTAGGTGGAGTGGGGCTGGCACAAGTCCTGCCGATGATTGCCCTGACTTTGATTGCCGGACATGTTGCCGACAAGAGCGATCGCAAACACACCATGTTACTTTCTATCATCCTGCTAGTGCTTTGCTCGCTGGCTTTGGCTTTTATTTCCTACAGTCAAGGTACAGTAGTTCTGGTTTATAGCTGCTTGCTGTTAACAGGTGTTGCTAGAGCGTTCTTGAAGCCTGCCAGTGATGCTTTGATGTGGCAATTGATACCAGTGAGTGCTTTTACGAATGCTGCCACTTGGAATAGTACAAGCTTTCAGCTAGCAACAGTGATTGGGCCAGCCTTGGGAGGATTTGCGATTGCAGCTTTGGGAAGTGCTACAGGGGTATATGTGTTGGCAGCGATCGCATCATTTTTGTGTTTTGCTTTAACAGTGGCAATTAAAGAACAAAAAACAACTTTTGCCAAAGAACCAATATCCCTGAAAGCTTTATCTGCTGGTGCTAAGTTTGTCTGGCAAAATCAAGTAATTTTAGCAGCAATCACCTTGGATATGTTTGCCGTCTTACTGGGGGGTGCAGTTGCACTATTACCCATCTTTGCTAAAGATATTTTGCAGGTAGGCCCAGTCGAGTTGGGATATCTACAGGCAGCTCCATCTATAGGTGCATTAATTATGGCAGTGGCTTTGGCACACCTACCACCGTTACGCAAAGCTGGCCCAGCTTTACTCTGGTCAGTGGTTGGTTTTGGCATTGTCACGATTATCTTTGGGCTATCTCGTTGGTTTTGGCTGTCACTGCTGATGCTGGCATTGAGTGGGGCGTTGGATAGTATCAGCGTTGTGATTCGCCACACTTTAGTGCAGATTCGCACACCTGATCATTTACGCGGTCGAGTTGCTGCCATCAACAGCGTGTTTATCAGTGCCTCGAATGAGTTGGGAGGTTTTGAGTCAGGTTTGACTGCTGCATTATTCGGCCCAGTAATCTCTGTAGTAGGTGGGGGAATTGGTACAATTATCGTGGTAATTGCAACAGCTATGATTTGGCCAGAAATTCGGAAGTTAGGAGCGTTGCATGAGTATGAATAAAATATGTATGGTATCGAGATTATTCGTCCACCACCTGGGCAGTGATCATGCGATCGCAAAGGACAATATAGTACTAGTTATTGGTAAAATATACGGTAAACTTATCGATTTAAAGTTATTTATATATTGATAGAGGAATAAACGTGACTCCAACAGGAAAGCAGAAAATTTCAGATAAAGCAAACCAGTTCACAGAGTCAGTCATTCGCGAAATGACTAGAATGGCATTGCAATACGGTGCTGTGAATCTGGCGCAGGGATTTCCTGATTTTCCTTGTCCACCGCAGTTAAAACAGGCAGCTTGCGAAGCAATTCAGGAAGACATTAATCAGTACGCAATTACCTGGGGCGATAAAGCCTTTCGTCATGCTATTGCAGAAAAAGTCCATTGGTATTTGGGCTTAGATATTGATCCGGAAAAACAAATAACCGTCACCTGTGGTTCAACAGAAGCAATGGCAGCTGTCATGCTGGCAACTCTAAATCCAGGTGATGAAGTGATTGTGTTTGAGCCTTATTATGAAAACTACGGCCCCGATGCAATTTTAGCTAGTGCCACTCCTCGTTACGTATCCTTGCATCCACCTGAGTGGACATTTGATGAAACAGAATTGCGTCGAGCATTTAATGAACGTACAAAAGCCATTATCATCAACACACCCCATAACCCAACTGGAAAAGTATTTACTCGTGAAGAACTAACTTTAATCGCTGAACTTTGTCAGCAGTGGGATGTATTGGTATTTACAGACGAAATCTACGAACACATTCTCTATGATGGAACGCAGCATATTGCAATGGCAACTCTGCCAGGGATGTCTGAGAGAACTGTTACTATTAATGGTCTTTCCAAAACCTACAGTGCGACTGGTTGGCGAGTTGGTTATATTCTGTCAAACCCAGAATTAACAGGAGCAATTCGCAAGGTTCATGACTTTCTCACCGTTGGCGCACCTGCACCCTTGCAAAGAGCAGGAGTAGCGGCGATGCAACTTCCTGTGAGTTACTACGAAGAACTAGCAAAGCTTTATCAGCAAAAGCGAGACAATATTTTGCAAATTTTGGATGCGGTGGGAATTCCCTATTTTGTACCAAAAGGAGCCTACTATGTGTTTGCAGATATCTCGCGTTTTGGTTACAAAAGTGATGTGAAATTTACGGAATATTTAATTAAAGAGATTGGTGTGGCTGTGGTTCCCGGTTCTAGCTTTTTCTCACAATCAGAGGCGGGTAGAAAGTTTATCAGATTCTGTTTTAGTAAGAAGCCAGAAACTTTGGCAAAGGCAAAAGAGCGGTTGCTGAAGTTGCAGTCTGTTCTGCAAGGTATAAATTGAGTAGAAAGTAGGTTGGGTGAATTTTATCATCAAATAAAAGTGGAAAAATCACCCTTACTTTTGATCAAAGTGCTTATCGCAATCTGTTGGCTGAAGTTGCTTCTGTTGCACTTGAGTCTGAGGAAGAGTAAGAACGTGTTTTGAAAGTAGTAGAGCAGCTAACTTTTAATGGAATAGCTACGCAAAAATCTGCCAACATCCTCGATTAACTCCCACACTTCCTCTTTTAATGTCAGGGTGGTTTCATACAGACAAAGAAAAATTAATTAGTCCCTCCCCACCCAGTGATATTTATGTTAACGAACCACAAAGGACACAAAGGACGCAAAGAGTTTAAGAAGTTGGTAGGGATTGGTGATTTTTATTCTATCGTATGAAACCACCCTGCACACTTCCTCTTTTAATGGAGAGCTAGAGACTGAATGACTGCAACGATTACGAATGTCACCCATGACTTGAATACGGCGATGCTGGGTTTGGTCGTAAATATATGCTGCTTTTAGCGCATCATTTATCAAGTTAGTTTATATACTTATAATGTGAATACATTAAATTTGTGAGTTTTATAAATATGATCAGACTAGGCAAATAACCCGCCCACAGTTTACTTGCAGGCGGGATTGTAACAAAACTAAATATTCTGTCTAACTCACGTTCTATCAAGCAGTCACAGCAGGAGATTTATAATACACCGGTTCATTTCCTGGCTTCCATTTGATGTTGCAACCGATACTTGGCTTTTGCTCCCAAGTAATTAAGCGATCGCTCAACACATCTTCAATGGCAGTCCGTAAATCTTTTCCAGTCACAGGTACACCGTTATTAGGACGGCTATCATCTAGCTGTCCGCGATAGACTAGCTTGCGGCTAGCATCAAATAAGAAAAAATCTGGAGTGCAAGCAGCAAAAAAGTTCTTTGCTGCTTTCTGCGTTTCGTCAAAAAGCAGAGGATAGGATAAATCCAACTCTTGTGCAAAGGCTTTGAGAGATTCGGGTGCATCATTGGGATGGGTGTTGGGATCATTAGCACTAATTGCAACTATGCCAATATTGTGATCGCGATAATCTTTACCCAATTTTGCTAATTCCGATTTGATGTGCTGCACAAAAGGACAATGGCGGCTCAAAAATATGACTAGTAAGGCTTTTTTACTAGCAAACTTGGAGAGTGAAACGGTTTCACTCGAAACTACATCTAGTAGCTGAAAATCTGGAGCTAAAGTACCCAAAGGCAGCATTGTTGATGGAGTCAGTGCCATAAAATTAAACTCTGGAATTTTTCTGTGAAATTATTTCTTTCAAACTAATCTAATATTGACAGTCTATGCAGAGGAAGCAGCACTCACCAATTCAGGAGAATTTGCAACTGTGGTAAATCTATTTGTCGGACGAGGTAAACCAAGATTTTCGCGCAGAGTTCGACCTTCGTACTCAGTCCGGAACAGTCCCCGCCGTTGTAGTTCAGGAATTACAAGCTCTACAAATTCATCCAAACCACCAGGTAAATAAGGTGGCATAATATTGAACCCATCTGCACCACCATTGACAAACCAATCTTCTAGTTGATCAGCAATTGTTACGGGTGTTCCTAATATTGTGCGATGTCCGCGTGCGCCAGCGATCGCTAAATACAACTGTCGAATTGTTAAATTCTCTCTCCGTGCCAGTTCAGTTAGCAGTTGCTGACGGCTTTTACCACCGTTAGTCTCTGGTAGTTCTGGTAACGGCCCGTCTATAGGATACTCAGATAAATCAAATCCGCCAATCATCCCGGCAAGCAGACCCAAGCCGACATGGGGATGAATTAAATCTTGTAACTGCTGGTATTTTTCCTTGGCTTCCTCCTCAGTTCTACCGATAACTGGAAATACACCTGGCATAATTTTGACATAATCGGGGTTACGTCCGTATTTAGCTACTCTCGCCTTCACACCAGAATAGAATGCCTGCGCCTCTGCAAGTGTCTGTTGAGCAGTAAAAATGACCTCTGCTGTTTGGGTAGCAAGTTCTTGACCATCTTCAGAAGAACCAGCTTGAATAATCACCGGGTATCCCTGCGGTGGACGGGCGACGTTGAGCGGACCCCGTACCGAGAAATGCTTACCTTTGTGGTTAGGTATGTGCAATTTGTCAGGCTGAAAGAACACCCCTGACTCTTTGTCCCTTACAAAAGCATCATCTTCCCAACTATCCCAAAGCTTGGTGACAACATCTACAAACTCTCTAGCACGTTCATAGCGCAGTCCATGTTCCATGTGCTGATCGCGGTTAAAGTTGTGTGCTTCTGTTTCCGTCGCGGAGGTCACAAGATTCCAACCAGCACGACCACCACTGAGATAATCTAGGGACGCAAACTTACGGGCGAGATGATAAGGTTCGTTATAGGTGGTTGAAACTGTCGCTGCTAATCCAATACGTTCTGTCACCACCGATAAAGCTGACAGCAAGGTGAGTGGTTCAAAGTGAACGACTACTGAACGACTCAAAGCATCAGTTCCTTGACCCCGTTGGCGGACAGCTACACCATCAGCAAAGAAAATCATGTCAAATTTTCCTCGTTCTGCCGTCTGAGCAATTTGCTGAAAATGCTGGAAGTTCAAACCACCATCTGCTCTTGCTTGCGGGTGTCGCCATGCTGCCACATGATGGCCAGAACTCATCAAAAATGCACCCAGTTTTAGCTGTCTTTTCGTATTCATTTTCTTGTGTTCCTTCCATTTAGAAGCATCGAATAAATACCTCTTTCCTTCTGTCCTCTGCTTTCTGGCTTCTCAAGCAGCTGACAAACTAGGGATATATCTGGAGGAATTTCCCTTGATGGCCTCGCTATGTTTTCCATCAATACCAACAGGAAGATCACCAACGAGTGTTACTCGTTGAACTCGGCGAGGTTGATTACCGTAATCAGCGATCGCATAATGTTGAGTAGCGCGGTTATCCCAGAATGCTACATCACCAACTTGCCAACGCCAACGCACTGTGTTCTCTGGACGTGTGATATAAGATTGCAACAAACGGATAATGTCATCTGATTCTGTAGTTGATAATCCACGAATCTGACGAACAAAACCACCGATAAACAAGCCACGCTCACCAGACTCAGGATGAACACGGACAACAGGATGCAAAGTTTCGTACACAGTAGATGTAAACACAGCTTGATAAGCTTTGAGTTCTTCAGAAAGTTTGACTGCGGCTTCTGCATAATCGTAGGCGTTGCTGTGTACAGCCCAGAGTTGATCCGCTAAAGTTTGCAAATGAGGTGGTAAATCCTGATAGGCAGTCACAGAGTTTGCCCAAATTGTATCGCCTCCTAGTGACGGGATTTCAATCGCCCGTAAGATAGAACCGAGTGGAGGACGGTCTACAAAAGTGACATCAGTGTGCCAATTGTTCGCACGGACGGCAGTGCGACCATAATCTAAGTCCAGAATTTCTGGATATCCTTCAAACGATGGTACGGTGGGGTGAGCTGTGGTCACTTCACCAAATCTACGAGCAAAGTTGATTTGTCCTTGAGTATCAAGTTGCTGACGACGGAAAAAGATGACTTTGTATTGAATGAGGGCTTGGCGAATCTCGCTAATTATGTCTTTGCTGAGGTCAGCACTCAAGTCAACACCCAGGATTTCAGCACCGATGCGTCCTGCAACTGGTTGAATATCAAAATATTTATAAGTCATCTGTTTTTACTCCAAGAGAATTTGTGTACTGCTCCCTAATCCCTTCCACACTATTTTTGACTGATAGTTGGCGGTGTGATTGCAGCATACTGTTCCGTTGTCAGCATCGCTTCTTGAACATTCAGAGGTTTGGGAAGCAAGCCATTTTTATAAAAGTAATCTGCAATTCGTTGTTGTTCCTTGATTAAATCTGGGGAAATAGCCCTCAATCCATAACCACGACGGCTGATTACCAAATCCATAACATCTGGAGGTAGTTTTTGATGGGGTGAAATTAGCTTGGCAGTTTCTTTGGGATTTACCTCTGCCCAACGCTCAATTTTATCAATCTCCTCAATGACAATCCGTAGTAATTCTGGATTATCAATGGCAAACTGTTTTGTCCCGACATAATATCCACCAGGAGAATCAAGCCCTTGGGCTGTCCTGATAATCTTTGCTTTACCCAATTTTTCAACTCGAGCGAGATGGGGGTCGCCAGTTACCCAAACAGGAATTTTCCCTTCTATAAAGGCACTGGTGGCTTCTACGTTGGGTATACTTAGGACTTGAATATCACTATATTTCAACCCCACATCTTCCAAAGCTCTGATGATGAAATAGTGAGATGCAGAAGCTTTCTGGAAAACTACTTTTTGTCCCTTGATATCCTTAACACTCTGAATGGGAGAATCTGGTGGGACAGCGATCGCACTCTTTCTGCCATCACTCCGTCTACCTACAACATAAGCAATCTGAGCGCCAGCTGCTTGAGCGAAGATAGGAGGGGTTTCTCCAACATTACCCAAATCTATTTTGCCGACATTCATAGCTTCCATTAGCTGTGGTCCTTGAGCAAATTGCGCCCATTCCACCTTGATACCTAAGGGTTCTAGTCGTTTTTCTAGTACTTGTGTTACCTTGACCAGATCCCCTGCTTGTTGATACCCCATGCGGAGTACTTTGGTCTTAATTCCAGATGTTTTAGTATCTGATGCATTGCTAGCAGGAGATTGAGTCTGTGCTTTTTGGCTCTCTTGCGTGCAACTAACTAATGTCAAGGAAGTTGCCAGTGTGAATAATCCTGGCACTAACAGCAGCGTAAAACGACGAAAAATATTGAAAGAATGAAACTTGACTGTAGCAACCATAGATTTACACAGAAGGGGGATACGGGGACGCGGGGACACAGATAATACAGATGACACACTCTCCCCGTCACCGCGTCTGGTGTTCTCCGCGTCTTTAAATATGTCTTAGCGACCAACACTCACAAGATATTCTTCAGCTTCTTTCTCAATTGCCGTACCTTTGAAGAAGTCACGATTGAGACTGGTGTACAACTCCAAGGGATGGATAGAGAGGAAGTAGCGCAAATCTTCTTCGCTGAAAATGCCTTGTTCTACCATGCTGTAAGCATTGGCAGTGACAGATGTAATATCAGGTACATCCCAGTGACCGGAATCTGAACCTAAGAAAGCTTTGACTCTGTCACCAAAAGGATTGGCCTTTTGATAGAAGGCATAGGCAACGCGGATGTCGTCTGATTCAGTGCCGAAGTAGAAGTGATTCAAGAAGCGATCGCGTACATCTTCGGCTTTGGTAATTCCAGCCGCAGCAAATTCATTTAGTTCACCAGGATCTTCTGGTGCAAAGTATTTGCCGTGGAAACCTAACCCACTACCAAATTCTTCAAAGCGATCTTTGATTTCTGGCCCGCCATAACGAGCGAACAGTTCCCGTAATTCTTCCCGGTTGACGTTATTAGGATGATTATTCTGTAATATATCTGGGTTACGGGTTTCCCAGTGCCAGATGATATCGGTATAGAGGCTAGCACCCCAAGCCGAACCACCTTCTAAGAAAGCAAACTTGAGGGTAGGGAAACGACGGGTAACACCACCAAAGAACAGAGCTTTGCAGAATGCTTCTCCTGCGGAGGCAAAGTGTCCAATGTGGTTGTATTGATAATTAGAAATCGAGCGACGAGAAGTCCAACCCATACCAGAAGCGTGGGTGGTAGGAACGACTTTCAATTCAACACACTTTGCCCAGAAGGGATCGTAATCATAGGCGCTATCCAATGCTAAGGTATCAATCCAGGTTGCTTCCCGTCGCACTTCTTCTGGATATTTTTCAAAGGCGGGAATGGTACGAGTAACGTAAGCAGGAATTTGAATAGCTTTGAGTCCCAATTCTTTGACTGCATATTCTAATTCCTCAATTCCTTCCTCTGGTATGTTTAGAGGAATGGTTGCAACTGGGGTGAGGCGATCGCTATAGGAACGGAATATCTCTGCATGATAAAGGTTAGCTGCTCGGCAAACTGCTCGTCGCATTTCTTCATTCTTGATTTGCGGTGCTAGGGTTGCCAAGTTGGGATAAAGGATGGCGAAGTCTGTTCCTGCTTCTTGTAAGCGTTCATGCAGCAGCTTGGGTAAGCTGACAGTGGCAAGGTTTAAGGTGTCCTTGGTGGGACGTCCCCAGAAGGGAGGACGAGCAGTACGGTAATGATGACGTTCTTCCCAAGTTTGCTGGAACCAACGATAGCGACCAGCACCTGGTAGATGTTCGCGGAAGGCATCGGCAATCTTAGCACCACCTACTTGAGCTAAGTAGTCGAGAAAAGCAGGCTCAAATTCTTGGGTATGCACATCAGTATCAATGATGGGATAACCCAGCTGTTGGCGAATCTCGGCGGAGCGAGTTTTCTTCTTGGGACGTTCTAATGCAATTGTCATGATGATTTCTCCGGTTATTTCACTCGTTGACTTTTACAAGCCGCAAACCCTGACAAAATCGAGCTTGACGACGGAGGAAAATCGAAATTTGCCTTGCTAATAGCAGGAATCGGTCTTTGCAAGCATAGCAATGCCAAATTTTAGTTAACTATGGGCAAAATTATTTATTTGGTGACACTAGAGGTTGCAGCAGATTGTTTGTCACTAATTCATTCGTGCTGACAATCTTTACCTCATTAAGCTAAACTCCAGTTTCTTTGCAGATATTACTCACACTCGTAATCTACACTCAATCCTCAAAGTGTCTGAATGATATTGTTTGTGCAGTGTTTGCACCAAAAATCATAAATACTGTTTATCTACCGATAAATCGGTAATTAATATATTATGATTGCATAACCTGAGATGTAATACAAGTCTTTTGCAAATAAAATATACGTTTATCTAATATTTATATCTATAAATAGTTAGTTAATCTAAATAAAAGTGTAATCAGACCAAAACAGTTATCAGTGGCCAATTTCAACTGACAACTGATAACTGTTCACTAATCACTGTCCACTGATTTCGCTAGCTCAAAGCATTGATGACATAATCAATGTAGGAATTAGCTTCCACAGCAGGATCACCAGTTAAGCCATGATTGGCCTTGATGTATTTGAGAGCTTCGATATACCAACTAGGGGATAGCTCAAAGGATCTGTTGATTTCCGCCAAACCAGCAACTAGATACTCATCAATAGGACCCGTCCCACCAGCAACCAATGCATAAGTAATTATCCGCAGGTAGTAGCCGATGTCACGCACGCATTTCGATTTCCCACGCTGATCATATGCATAGTTAGGACCTTGCAACTGAGTTGTGTAAGGAAACTTTTGATACACAGCGTTGGCAGCTGCTTCAGCTAGGCTTTGCGCTCTACCAGACAACGCTTTCACTGCTTCTAGCGTAACAGCTGCTTGTCGGAAACGCCCGAAAGCAACTTGAAATTCTGTGCTACTCAAAAAGCGACCTTGAGAATCTGCGGCTGCAACTGCTTCGGTTAATGGAGTTTTTGACATAAATTTCCGATCTCCCTTGTGGTTTTACAAATTTTTATCTGTTGTTTGTCATTCGTCCTTTGTTCTTTGTCAGTAAGCGAAACTAATCACCAATGACTAGCTGACAGCCGCTGCTGCCCGATCAAAGTAACTGGCAACTTCTGCCAGCAGGCTACTGCAATCACCGGGAGTAATGCCTTTAGGATCACTAGCGATCGCCAGCGAAGCTTCCTTAAGTTTTTGAATTCCAACAGCAACTGAAGCCCCCGGAGTCCCCAGTGCTACATAGGTTTCTCGCAAACCATTCAGGGCGCGGTCATCCAGTACACTAGCGTCACCTGTAAAAATTGCATAGGTTACATAACGTAAAATGATTTCCAAATCTCGCAAGCAAGCAGCTGCACGACGATTGGTATATGCATTACCTCCAGGAGCTATCAGCTGAGGCTGTTCCTCAAACAAAGAACGCGCCGCATTAGCAACAATCACAGAAGCATTGCTGGAAATGCGATTGACAACATCTACACGCTTATTTCCGTCTTTAACAAGGGCTAACAGAGCATCTAACTGATCATTGCTCAGGTATTCTCCTCGAGTATCAGCCTGAGCAACAACCTTGGTAAAAGCATCTTGTACCATTGTTCAATCTCCTGAATGTTAATTAGCGAAGAACAGTCATAGGGTTTGTAGCCAAAAGTTTCAGGGGTTTTGCAACCATACCTGTGGCTTTTTGGTCATTTACTTAACCCAATTGAATACTGTATCTTGATAGGAATACCGTATTTTATGGATTTTAGTATGCCACAAGCAGGGTGCAAAAACAACAGGACAGTTAAAATGCAGTCTGCAAGAGTGGGGTAAATGTCCTCTATTTGCTCTAAAGTTCAAACCTACTAAAAAGCATCAGAGCCATACTGCACCCAGATGAGAACCTCCATAAGTCTGTAAAGTTAAATTTTATTTCTTGATGCCTACTTGCGTTTCTGAAGAACTCATGGCAAAGTACATATATAAATACTAAAAGTTTATCGATAAACCGTACTTAATCCATATAAGAACATTGTGATTGTTTGAGGGCAAGCCACGACAATGTAACACTTGGCAGGTGTGATACAGATGTCCTGATTCCAATCGCAAATTCATATTTAAGGAGAAAACCAATGGTGAGCCAGCACATAACCATAGAATTATCATTAGTGGATCAGGCTCTATGGCTGAATCATGAAATGTCTAGATATAGTACGGCAGAATTCCTGCTCAGAGATTGCGGGAATTGACTTTCTTTCCTGTTCTGTCACCTAGTCTGCTGCAACTGAAGTATGAATTACAGCAGTTTCCTACCGTTCTTTATTGACAAAGCAACACGTATTTAACTAGCGATACATGATCAGATCGGTAGCTACCTGCTGGTATACGCTACATAAACAAAGTTTAGCTTTCTCCTAATTCCTCGGTTGGTTCCACCGAGGTTTTTCTTTGGAGTATGATGAGCTAGATTTATTGAATGATGAAAAACAATACTAAGCGCTAGATTTCATGGTGCGAATTGAAAAATATCCGTTCGTGCTTGATCTAATACCCAATTGGAAACTTCAGCGATCGCAAGCTCAACCTTTCCCATAGCTTCAGCAGCAGATACTTCTTCAAACAGTACCTTACCTGAAAAGGTAATATTTATGACCATAAGCATAAATAAAATAATTATCCGTCACCTTGACTTCTGTATCAAAATATTATTCGGCTCTGGCACTGTAGTAAGCTATTTGCTCTTAAATAATTTCAGATTTCATTGTTTCTATTTACACTTTAGATACCATTTTTCTAGAAAGCGATCGCTATTTTTGAGTTCAGTAAATCCAAATAGTCGGTAGAAGTTTTGAGCATCTTTAGTTATAAGTAACCAGCGACGCAATCCTTGTAATTCTGGGTAGGATATAATCGTTTCTATCAACCATGTGCCTAACCCCTGACCACGAAAAGGTTTTAAAACAAACACATCAGCGATATAGGCAAAGGTAGAATAGTCTGTTGTGACACGAGCAAAACCAACCTGTTGCTTGCTTTTGTACATACCAAAGACAAGTGAGTGCTGAATGGAACGCTTCAGAATTTCGAGTGGCAACCCTTCTGCCCAATAAGAACTTGCTAGAAACTGAATGTATGACGTTGATATCTAGGCGATTTCTGTCTGTACTGATGGAATACTCACCTCGTTGCCACTCTGTAATCATAGGTTGACTGCATCTGTTAGTCCTAACGATGTCCCAGTATAGGATGAGGTTTGTAGGGTTCCTCTAAGAATTTGCGTTCTTCTTCAGAAAGCACTAAATCAATAGCTTCAACCGCATCTTTAAGATGTTCTATCTTGCTAGCACCAATAATTGGAGCCGTTACGCCTGGTTGATGCAACAACCAAGCTAGAGCAATTTGTGCTGGTTTAACACCGCGTTTCTGTGCTAACTCAACGACGCGATCGACTATCTCAAAATCTGAATCATCATAGTAGAGTTCGTGGGCAAATTCATCGGTTTTGGCTCGTAGAGTTTCACCATAGCCTTGCTTTTGTCGATTTCCTACCAATAATCCCCGCGCTAAAGGACTCCAAGGAATGATCCCAACTCCCTCAGCTATTGATAACGGTATCACCTCACGTTCTTCTTCTCGATAGACAAGGTTGTAGTGGTTTTGCATAGCTACGAAGCGAGTCCAACCGTGCTTATCGGCTGTATATAAGGCTTTGGCAAACTGCCATGCGTACATACTTGATGCACCTATGTAACGCACCTTACCAGACTTAACTAAATCGTGTAGTGCTTCCAGAGTTTCCTCAATAGGCGTCTGGTAGTCCCAACGGTGAATTTGGTACAAATCAACGTAATCTGTTTGTAAGCGTTGCAAGGAAGCATCAATGCTATCAAAGATATGTTTGCGAGATAATCACCGATCATTCGGCCCATCACCGACCTTATTAAAAACTTTAGTAGCAATGATCACTTGATCTCTTTGGGCAAAATCCTTGAGCGATCGCCCTAATATTTCTTCACTGACACCTAAGGAGTAAACCTCGGCTGTGTCAAAGAAATTAATCCCCAACTCTAAAGCAAGTTTGATAAAAGGGCGACTCTCTTCTTCTTCTAGTACCCATTCTCGCCACCGACGAGAACCATAGGTCATAGTACCAAGGGATAGGCGTGATACTTTCAGTCCGGTTTTACCAAGATTGACGTATTTCATAGAAGGTAATTTGATGTGAGTTAAGGTCCTAATTCTTTATAGAGATAAGCCAATTCCCGTTGAATTATTGGTATGTTGCTGCGCTTTGCATGACGTTTTTCTAAAATACTCAAGGCTTTGTGATACTCGCTCGTAGGAATCAATGCATCAAGATAAACTTTCTCAAATAAATCTGTTTGGGCATGGCTACCGCCTGTTTGTTGTAACCTTGGCAGTATCAATTCTAGTTCAGCGATCGCAAGGAGCAATTCACCCTGAGCATGAGCTATCATCTGCACAGCTACAACTACATTTTGATGTTATATTCAAAATACTAATTGTCTATCGTAATACAGTAGTTTATAGCTATTAAATAAAACTCTCGCACAGACAGCAGTGAAAAGCAAGCGATCGCCCATATCAAATTTGCGATCACTAGAGAAAACTAATTACACAAATTGTATTTATGTTCTCTTTTACACAGTAATTTGTGTACCGTCAAACTTGCTAAACGTAAAGCCGTCGAATTTTTCGTTGTACCCTAGCCTTTCGTCTCTAAGGATACTAATAGCGACTTCTTCTCCTATAGCCAAAGCCGCTGAACCATCCGAACGCCAATGGATACCGCCACTGCTACGACCAATGTAATAGTTAGTTGCTAGCTTGTTCAGCTCACCACCTACTGTCAGAGGTGGGCCACTGTAGGGAATGACTTTGGTTGGGTCATTCGGATCAGGCTCTACAGGATTAGGAATGATAAACTTTTCGTCAAAAAAGGCTTTCAAAAGTGTTGCTTGCACACCAGCAATAACCCCAGCACCGCCAGGGTAGGAGGAATGGAAGGGCGCACCTTCAGGATATGCGTGAGGTAATAGATAAGTACCAAAGTTGCTAAAGGTCTGGGCTAAAGCAGTGGAATTCAAGACTTCGGAATTAATTGGATAGTCAGTTTTATTGACAAGATTGTTGTAGATTAATCCACCATATGCTTCTGGTCGTAGACGTCGATGTACATAAAACTTTTGCCAGTAGGAAGCTCTGATGGCTCGTGAGGGAGCCAAGTTGAGTAAAGCTTGAAAATGAGCTGGTGCAAACGTCGCAGCTGAACCTAATTGAGTCTTCGAGTTGATGTATGGATTACCTGGATTCAAGGGTGCGTTAATTCCACCACTGAGAATTAATAAGGCTCCAAAGAACAAAGCTCCACCGATATGTGCTAATTCACTTAGATCACGAACAGTGAATACGAAACGGCGTGTCGGGTCGTACTTAATGGCCTTGCCAGAACTACCTCCATTCTGGACAGTTAACCATTCGTCGTAATTAGTAAGAAAGTCATTGTCTTTACTAGCGAGAGCAGTACGAATCAGGGGCGAAATCACCTGGGTGTTGTAAGGAATTTCGCGCAACAGAAACTGTGATATATAAGGGCCATCAAGTACTCCCGGTGGAATAACATATTTTGCTGTTCTACCTGAAGGATCACTCTCATCAACATAGATGACACTGCCACGAAACAGAGTTTGAGGAGTGACAACACCATTCTGTTTTGGCCCCTGAAATGCTGAAAGATTATTTAGTTCTGCGATCGCTGCTGAGGCATTGGGATCGTCTTCAAACTTGTGAAAAGGTACATCTCGCAGTAGAGCCTGCCAGTAAAGTTCAACTGCCTCTGCGGCTTGTTCTGGACTATCTAGAGTTGGTGGTGGTGGAACTGCTATCTGAGATGCATTGATTCCTTCTAGGCTAATTGCCAATGGTCCTTGAGGATTGACTAGCTTCCTTGTCCCACCCAAGATAATATTTTCATAGTCATCAGGATTAAGTGTTGTCAGTGCTTTAATCAAAGAATCATAAGCTTTGAGATCTACTTCCCCTCGTTGATTATGTGGTAATCCCCTAGTGTCAGTAGCGATTTTGTTTGGGTAGCGTTCCTCGTCGCCATTAGTTGGATGCGGTGGAATGTCAATTTGCTGATTTGCTTGTGCTGCTTGCACACGTACTCGAAAAGCTTTCTCGCGAAACTGAATGTAGTTGAACCGTCTAACAGGTTTTTTCCCTTGGGTTATTTCCTGTGCTTGGACAATTTCTCCTCTATTCTTCGAGGAGAAAGACGAACCCATAACTCCTGTGACAACGCTGGCAGCTGTAAAGATACCAGCACGACCCAGAAATGAGCGTCTACCAACGCTACCAGCGAATAAACCTCTGCGTCGTCTCCTACCAGTACTAGGAGATTTAGGATTTGTGGTTTCGCTTGGCACTTGTGTATTTTCTTGAGGAACTTGATCGGAATTGGGATCGGGTTGCATAAGATTATTTCTGTTGTTAGGAAGTAAAGTATGAGAATGTATTACAGGTAACTTATCTACCTGTAGAGATTGAGTACCGCTATATGAGGAGTCATCCTCTAGGAGAGTTCTGATTTAGAAAACTAACTCAATACCTGCGTTCAAGTATTGCTAATAAAAACAGCTAAAAAACAGATGCATAAGCTAAGGCTTAGGACGATTTATAATCACCAGGATATTCGTGCTTAATAAGCAAGTACTAAAAGTCGATAAAATTACCGTATTTTGCTGTCAAAATAGAATTTCTCACAAAAATGTATGAAAAGCAAGAGGGTGTTACTATTTGTTCTTTGTATTTTCACCAATTTGGATAACTGGATACGATTTGCGATCGCTAGTCTTGATGTAGTTGTGAGAATAAACTAAGTATGCTAACTTTATGAATATCTAAATTTAAGTCTTTCTAATACCATCTCATAGTCAGCGAAATCAGCGAACTTTTGCTCTGCTAGTTTGCTAAAGCTCACTGAAGGACGATACTGATGCAACCAAGTAATAAAGACTACTCGAAAACCAACAAACTTTTGTTTGGTTTTTTGCAGATTCCACCTGCTTTCAAATCCTCAAATGTTTGTTGTTTTGTAATCGGAGAAAGTGTCTCTTTTTTTGGTTATTGGATGACTCAAATTGCTCTAATATGGATTGTTTATCAACTCACTAATTCATCTGTATTAGTTGGTGTTTGTTGTCTTTTTGGAGCATATTATTTTTATCCAAAATTATCAGAAATTAAAAAATATTATATCCGATGTACTTAGATATGGGTTTAATTTCAGAAATCAAATAAAAGCAATAAACTAACAAATAAAATCCAACAATTAAAAAACAGTAAAAAAATTATGTGGTTGAATTCAATTGCTCATATTCAAGTGACATATCCAGCCGAAGTAGAAGATGCAGTGCTGTTTTTCTACAGCAAGATATTAGCATTGACTGAAATCAATAAGCCTGAAGCTCTAAAAAATGACAGAGGTGCTTGGTATATTCTGGGAAATATTCAAATTCATCTCAGTACAGAGAAAAACCCAGATAACGCAGCATCTAGACGACATATTTGTTATTTAGTAAATGATTTGCAAGGATTCAAACAACATCTGCAAGAATATGGAGTAGAAATAATCTCAGACCGTCTACCAATACCTGGTATCAATCGCTTTTTTCTGCGTGATCCGGCTGGGAATCGCATAGAAATAGCAGAGTCAATTAAGAATGTAAGTAAACTTTAATATCACATTTGATATTCTGGTAATCTAATATTACGTATACAAAATATTTGTTATTTTGAAAATTCATAGAGGAGGCCAGGCATTGCCACAATTGCAAGTACAACCTCTGGCTTTGTCAGACTCTCAAAAAGCTTGGGTCTTACTCGGTGTCGGACTTGGGGTGTTCATGTCTACCCTTGATGTGGGTATCATCAATGTTGCTCTACCTTCATTGGTTCAAGCCTTTCATACTGACTTTCCCACAACCCAGTGGGCTGTATTAAGTTACGCACTGGTCAGTTCTGGTTT
This sequence comes from Fischerella sp. CENA71, assembly GCA_024239075.1. GTDB lineage: Bacteria > Cyanobacteriota > Cyanobacteriia > Cyanobacteriales > Nostocaceae > Pelatocladus. The sequence continues at coordinate 103,639 of JANBVI010000005.1, forward strand.
GGTTTTGGGAGCAACCCGTCTAGGAGATATGTGGGGCAAGAAATACCTCTATCTAGGGGGACTGATTATATTTTCCTTGAGTTCTCTATTATGTGGTCTTGCACCTAGTATTGAGTGGCTAATTGGTTTTCGCGCACTTCAGGGACTAGGTGCTGTATTCATCTCTGGATTAGGTTTAGCAATCATCACAGAAGTCTTCCCCACATCCGAAAGGGGTCGGGCAGTTGGTGTGATTGGTAGTGTAGTATCGTTGGGAATCGCTTTCGGGGCTTCCGCTGGTGGATTGCTCCTAGACTGGTGGGGCTGGCGTACCATATTCCTGATCAATGTACCGTTAGGAATCATAGCTAGTTTCCTTGTAGTTCGGGTAGTGCCACCTTCTATACGCATTGGGGGCAAACAGCAATTTGATCCCTTTGGGGCCGTGTTGGCTACATTGACTCTGGGCAGTTTTGGGTTAGGGATGACCTTGGGACAAAGCCAGGGCTTTGGCAGTGCCAATACAGTGAATCTATCCCACTAATAGTAGAAATATGATAATCTGCTGTTGATGAAGGTAAGTTGTATTAGGGTATGGCTGGGCGATTTGAAGGATTAAGCGACCTGGAATGGAAGTTGTTTGAAGATTCAAAGAAAGAGGGTTTATTTCTCTGATGAAGAACATCTAAAACCTTAATTTTTATGCAAATTTAACTTTGATTATATTCTATCAGTTGTTTGTGTAATTAATTCTGCTTAGTTACTTATAATCTCCGTCGGCGAGTATTTGAAATAGATGAACGAGTGTTTGATACTCGTCGATGAGTGTTTGATACTCGTCGATGAGTGTTTGATACTCGTCAGCGAGTGTTTGATACTCGTCAGCGAGTGTTTGATACTCGTCGATGAGTCTTTGAACTCCGTCGTCGAGTGTTTGATACTCGTCGTCCTAATTGTCCAATTTTTTACCAAATATCTAACGTGATTTAATATCCGCGATCGCTTGCTTTAGAACTCTTATTGTCTTCTATCGCACGTTGTTCATACTCAGCAATGATGCTCTTAATATCATCAGCTGCGATATCGGCTTGTTCTGATTTAGTGTAAATAGTCAGCAGAATAATACCTGTTGCTGTTTTGACGTAATAAATGAGACGATAACCACCACTTTTACCTTTTTGAATATCGCTATTTCGGACTCGCAGCTTAAAAACTTCATAACCAATCCCAGATATCTGATCTCCAGGTAATTCTCCCCGTTCAAGTTGTGCGATTACGGGTTGTATGTCATTACGAATACTCCGATATTTTTTAGCGAGGGTGCGTAGATTTCGGTTAAACGTTGGTGCGGCTTCAACTTGAATAAATGGTTGCTCAGACATCCTCAAACCCTTCCCAAAGTTGAGCCACAGGAATTGTTTGTCCGGTCATGGCTTCATGCCAAGCTTGGCGAAAATCTTCTAGAATATCTTCTTTAGACTTATCATCTTCATCAATTTCTGCTGCTTCTGGAAAGAGTACAATGACTTCAACGCGACTGTTCTTATCCGTAATTAAGGGCTGATCTAAAGTAAGTTGCCCATGCTCATCAATGGTTGCCATAACTTTAATGGCTTTCATGGGTACTCCAATTGTTTGAGATTACCAATATTAATGTAATTGAATTCGCTCTCTCGTAACTAAAAGAGCGATATCTACGACGAACTACGCCTACGCACTTACACAAAAATCAAACTAATTGTCCAACTTTTTTCCCAAATACCTAACGTGATTTAATATCCGCGATCGCTCCTTTTGTCATTGCTGCGATCGCTTTATCAGTAGCTTTAGGCAAATGATAATATTTTCCTCCAGCCGTTTTGGCTATTTCTTTGGCAAACCCAGTAGAAACAAATTTACTTTCGGTATCAATCACCAATAATTGCATTCCTAAAGCTCGAATTCTCGCAGCAATATCTAACAGTTCGGCTTTAATATCTGGCTTTTCTCCTGGTTCTTGGGGTTCGCCCAAAGAACGCGATAAGGGAATATTACCCCGACCATCGGTGATCGCTACCAGGACAACTTGACCAATATCTCCACTCATTTGAGCATTCAATCCCACCCGCACAGCTTGTGTTAAACCGTGTGCTAGTGGTGAACCACCGCCACAAGGTAATCTCTCTAAACGGTTTCTTGCTAAAGCGATCGAACGTGTCGGTGGTAATAAAACCTCAGCCTCTTCTCCTCGGAAGGGAATCAAAGCTACTTGATCACGATTTTGGTATGCTTCTGTCAAAAGTTGCATTACTGCACCTTTAGCAGACTGCATCCGATTCAACGCCATTGAGCCAGAAGCATCGACAATAAATACTACCAACGCCCCAGCTTTACGTGCTAACCGCTTCGAGCGAATATCGCCTTGTTCAATAAATACCCGCTTTTGTGCATCGCCTCGATGACGAGTGCGTCGTGCTTTTTGATACGGGGCTGCGGCTCGCATTGTGGCATCTACAGCAATGCGCCGGACTTTACCTTTGGGCAGCATGGGCTTGATGTAACGTCCCCGGTCTTCGGAGAAGATTAAACTCCGACTTCCAGATTTACCGTGTCGTTGTGCAATTTGAGCAAAATAAAGCACACTCTGATCTAGAACGACTCCTTCCGGGTCAAAGATAAATTCTTCTGGTATATTAGGCGGTTCTTGTTGTTCTTCGTTATCTTCCTCTTCCTCCTGTTCTTGTTCTTCGTCGTCAGGTTCTTGTTGATCTTGGGGAGGAGGAGGTGGTGGTGGGGGTTGTTGTTGGTCAGGTGGGGGTGTTTGGATCTGAGTTGCCCGTGGTACGATGACTAATTCCACCGCTCGACGCAAATCATCGGCGTTGACTTGGGTGCGTCCATCCAACGCTGCTGAAGCTTTCGCTACTCGCACAGCAAATAATTCCGCCCGATGTCCTTGGACACCACCGCGAATTGCTTCTTCTACCAAGTAGGTAATTTGGTCGTGGGTGATGCAGACATCTTTTAACCATTCCCGCGCGAAGATAATTTGAGTTTTGAGGGCGTCGATATCTTCAGTGTATTGCTGGAGAAATTCTTGGGGAGATTGCGAGTAGGCGATCGCTTGTTCAACTGCTTGCACTCTTTGGTCTAAACCCAAAACACCATCAGCAGAAAGTACAATCGCAATTCTATCGAGTAAATGCTCCCGCAAAGCTCCTTCTTCGGGGTTATATGTAGCGATAAATAGGGGTTTACAAGGATGCTGGAAACTTATACCTTCCCGCTCAATTTGGTTACGTCCCTCAGATAATACTGTTAAAAGTTGGTTGCTAATTTGGTCATCTAACAAATTGATTTCATCGACGTAGAGAACGCCCCGGTTTGCAGCTGCGAGTAGTCCTGGTTGAAAAATAGTTTGTCCTTGTTTCACCGACTGTTCTACATCCACAGAACCAATGAGTCGGTCTTCTGTTACTCCTAGAGGAATTTGGATGAAAGGTGCAGGAATAACTTCGGTTTCTGTTTGTCCACCTTCTTCCACAAAAGAGAGAAGTTTATCATCCCATTCTTCTGGGTGGTTGGGGTCACAGTTGCTGAGTGAACCTTTGACAACTTCAATTGGTGGTAATAGAGCGTGAATCGCCCGCGCCATTACAGATTTTGCCGTACCACGACGACCTGCGATCGCTACTCCTCCCAAACCAGGATCAACTGCTGCTAAAAGTAGGGCTAGTTTGATTGCTTCTTGACCGACGACAGCAGCCAAGGGAAAGGTGGTAGTTGTAGCAGTTATAGTAGGCGCAGGCATGATTTTTATAATAGTTTGTCTAGGTTTTTAGCTTACCAAATCTGGGACATCTTTGGAAAAAGACGGGATTAGCTTAAAACACTGGTAACGCATTTCACCAGAGTTGCAGCAGCTTTGTAGATGCATCGTTAGTGCGAATCACAAGTAACAGCAAGATAATTATGGATTCGCTTAGGTTTATTTCCCTAACAATAGTAATGTCAAGGCAGAAGTTGCTACAGGCTGCGCGAAACACGCAAACGTGAAAGTGGATGTTGCTGCAAGGAAAGCAGAAGTTGCTACAGGCTGCGCGAAACACGCAAACGTGAAAGCGGATGTTGCTGCAAGGAAAGCAGAAGTTGCTACAGGCTGCGCGAAACACGCAAACGTGAAAGCGGATGTTACTGCAAGGAAAGCAGAAGTTGCTACAGGGAAGGCAGATGGCAATGCAATGACAGGCTTTCTGATACAGTTTACAAAATATGCAGTTGCTTAAATCAGACAATCAATACAAACAATTCATGACCGATGTCAATCAACGTACTGATTTTGATAGTCCGTGGAAAGAAGTCCTAGAAGCTTACTTTCCTCAAGCAATGCAATTCTTTTTTCCTCAGACAGCAGCATTAATTGACTGGGAACGTCCCTACGAATTTCTCGATAAAGAATTTCAACAAATCGCCCGCGAAGCCGAACAAGGCAAACGATACGCTGATAAATTAGTTAAAGTTTGGCGCACCCAAGGACAAGAGGTGTGGTTGTTGGTGCATGTCGAAATTCAAGCCAAACCGGAAGAAAACTTTGCAGAAAGGATGTTTAACTACAGCTTTCGGATTTTTGACCGCTTCCATCAACCTGCGATTAGCCTAGCAATTTTGTGTGATGCTAACCGTCAATGGCGACCAAACCGCTACAGTTATAATTATCCTGATACTCGATTAAACTTTGAATTTGGAACAGTCAAGCTTTTAGACTACGAAAACCGTTGGACAGAACTAGAAACTAGCGAAAATCCTTTTGCAACTGTAGTGATGGCGCATTTAAAAACACAACAGACACGCCAACAACCCCAGGAACGTAAAACTTGGAAATTTAGCCTGATTCGCCGACTGTATGACTTAGGCTTGCAAGAGCAGGATATCCGCAACCTCTACCGATTTATCGATTGGGTTATGATATTGCCAAAGGCGTTGGAAACAGAGTTTTGGGAACAGTTCAAACAATTTGAGCAGGAGCGTACTATGAGATACGTTACTACAGGTGAGCGCATTGGCTACGAGCGCGGAAAACAAGAAGGCGAGCAGACTCTCATTCTACGACTATTACAAAAACGGGTGGGAGAATTATCACCAGAAGTACAACAGCGTATTCAATCTCTAACTCTTTCTCAGTTAGAAGCACTTGGCGAAGCTTTGTTAGATTTTACCGCTAGCTCAGATTTGCTGAATTGGTTGCAAGCAAATCAATCAGAGTAGCGAGTTTAACAAGTTTCTAGTTCCCATGTTCCAGCCTGGTAACGCATTTCACCAGAGTTGCAGCAGCTTCATAGATGCATCGTTAGTGCAATCGCTATTCTGATATGCTGTGTTAATTACTACTTTATTGTTAGAGGGTGTTTGAAAAGTTTTGATGGGTCAAAATTTATGCTAATCGCCTCAGCATGATGCGAATCATGGCAAGGTAGATAAACGTCTCTGATGTTTCGGGTAATAACTCATAGT
>JANBVI010000006.1 GCA_024239075.1 Fischerella sp. CENA71
ACGGGTCAGATTGCTCTTGTATGCTTTACTCATGCCACTCTCTCGGTGCTGTTTACTATTCATTCACAGCTTATACTGAGAGAGCTTTTTTACACCCTGCCTGACTTTTCAAACAACCTCTTAAATCCTGATTTTCTATACAATCGTTTCAAAGTATGGAAATCAAAAAAAATTAAAAGGGATTTGAACATTAACTGATTTGCCAGCATCCTTATTATTATTGCTTGCGCGACAGAAATACATTGGCATACCACATACTCAAACAAGAGTTTTGTATCCCGTTGTACTCGCTTGCCATCTACCCTGCGGAGCATGATATTAACGATGTTTTTGCTTATCTTAGGCAACAGAAAACCGCGATCGCCTATGCTTTGCAAATTGCCAATTACATCCAGATAAATTGCTGTAACTTTTGTGGTGCGGTCGCCACAACAATTAAGGAGCGCCAATGAACTCAGAAAACCAAAAACCAAGTATAGCGATCGCAACTGGTGCAAATCGAGGTATCGGACTCGAAGTTGCACGTCAACTTGCTCATCAAAACATTACTGTAATTTTAGGGGCGCGTGACCTCGAAAAGGGAAAAGCCGCAGCCAAAACATTAGCAAAAGAAGGGCTTGAGGTCTTACCGCGTTGGCTGGATGTGACTAATCAAGAGAGTATCGATCGCCTAGTAACTCAAGTCAAAGAAGAATTTGGGCGATTAGATATCCTGATTAATAATGCTGGTATTCTTTACGACACTTGGCAGCAAGCAATCAATGCTAATTTTGACACAGTACACGAAGCACTTGAAACGAATACCTTTGGCCCTTGGCGCATGTGTCAGGCGTTTATTCCCTTGTTACGCCAAAGCAAACACGGACGAATCGTTAATGTTTCCAGTGGAGCCGGATCGTTGACTAGCATGAGTGGTGGTACACCCGCCTACAGTGTGTCGAAAGTAGCACTTAATGCACTGACTCGGATGCTAGCTGACGAATTGAGAGGAACTGGTATTCTCGTTAACTCAGTTTGTCCAGGCTGGGTTGCAACTGAGATGGGTGGCGCAGGAGGACGACCAGTTGAAGATGGTGCAGCAGGGGTTGTGTGGGCAGCAACGTTACCCGATGATGGGCCTACAGGTGGATTCTTCCGCGATGGTAAGCCTCTACCTTGGTAAAAAAGGAAACAAGGAAAGGGAAACAGGAAACAGGAAACAGAGAACAGGGACACGGGGAATACAAATGAAACCGTCTCTACGTCACCGCGTCTTCCACTCTCCGCGTCTCCGCATCTCCGCGTCTTCATTCAAGCTTCAGATGTTTCTGTTTGCAATTTCTGTCCGAGCTTTGGTTCAGTACCTGCGATGATGCGCTCAATATTACTACGATGACGCAAAATGACATACAAACCAGCAGCAACGGCAAACAAAATATAGGGTAGGGGTTGATGCAGAAGTGTCATGAAAATGGAAACTGCGATCGCACCCGCAATTGAACTTAAAGATACAATCCTTGATATAGCCACAACAACGGCAAATACTCCTGCTGTTGCTAAAGCGACTTGCCAATTCATCGCCAGCAAAACTCCTAAACTAGTAGCAACAGATTTACCACCAGTAAATCCCAAGAAAATAGATTTGCTGTGTCCAAGTACTACTGAAAATCCAGCTAAAGTCACCATCCATGCTTCCCAGATTTCAGGATTGATTGTCGAGGGAATAATATTTTGAGTTTGGGCAAAATTGAATAACCAGTAAACAAGAAAGATGGCTAAAACTCCCTTAAGGCAATCAATTAACAACACAAATGCCCCAGGCCCTTTACCCAATGTTCTTAACACATTTGTTGCGCCAGTAGAACCGGAACCAACTTCCCGAATATCAATTCCTTTTAATAGCTTCACCACTGTGTAGCCAGTGGGAAGAGAACCTAACACATAAGCTACAAATAAAATTGCTCCACACAAACTTAACCAAATAGACATAATTTTCAATTCTTGATTGTTAGTTGATTGTTGTTAGTTGAGTGTTGATGATTGCTAATGATGAATCGAAGTTAAAAATGACAAATGACCAATGACCAATGACCAATGACAAATAACAAATAACAAATGACAAATGACCAATTAAAAATCTTCTTCGTAACTTCTCATCATTTTGGGGTCAGGGGCGAAGGCTAACCACAAAGGAAATTGCAACAGTGCCAAGCTAATTACTTCTTCAGAATCATCAATAATAATTAAAGGCAATTGTTTGGATTTTTCTAAGCGTTCGGCTTTTTGTGCGACTGCTTCTGGAGACTCAAATAATACAACACCCCGATCAGGACCAAAATCTGGACGACCAATTCCTAGACAATCTTGTAAACCGCGTCGCCATTCACCTAAGCGTTCCGGTGTATTAGCTAAAACTAGAGTACGGATGCGATCGCCATAAATTTTATGCAATATCGAAATCGCTGCGGAAGCTACCAATATATTTTGCAACCTACTGCCCATTGTCCGTAAAGCACCCCGTCCACCTTGGTTGAAAAACCAGTTAGAAACTCTTTCGGCGTGGACTGGTTCAAATGTACGACGCAACTGCCAAGCTGGACCATAATAATCTGGTTTGGTGCGGTATTGGTCGATGAGGCGACGAATTTGCTTGCTAGTGTCTTGAAATTGCTGTTGGGTAAATTGTGGTGTTCCTAATTCGGTTTCAGCTGGTCTGACTTCTTTGATCAAAACTTTTTCTGGTTCTGGTTTTGATGCCGGAACTAATTGTAATTGTTCTGCGGCTATTGCTAAATCCTGTAGACTACCAGCTAGATAATCTTTAAAACCCTGTACGCGGATTGCTAATTCTTGAGAAGCACCTGCAAAGGTGGTTCGCATCTCGTTGCGGATACGTTCTTGACGCCGTTCTAGTTGTTCTACAGAAATTTGCAACGCATTTTTACGTTGTTCTAAGCCAGAAAGCGTCTCTTGTACAAAACTCCCCATTGCAATTTGCGTTTGATTCATTTGCGCTTGCAAAGTTTTATAGGAAGCTTGTAAGTTAGCGATTTCTGCTTTTAAGGCTTGTTCTTGTTCTTGTAACTCAGCTAGTTGTTGCTGTTTGGCTTGAATTTCTGGTTGATTTTCTGATCCGAAAGTTGTGATTTCTTCTTGTTGCTGCACTGCAAACTCATCATTAGAGTTATTTGCTTGTGAGTTTGCTGTTAAATGATTTTGGTTTTGTTCTGTATCCACTGTAGAGTTTTGCGTCGTTGCTTCTAATACTGGTTCAATAGCTAAGTTTTCACTTTGTCCATTTGTAGGTATAGAGTTTTTTTCTTCTGTGGATTGCAAAGATTCGTCCGTGGGTTGTTGATTTTGATATTCCTCTGGATACATAAAAATTAGTGTAATTCCTATGACGCAATTTAAAGAACTTTCAGCAAATATACAATCTAAGATTAAATCAGTTATCAGTTACCAGTTACCAGTTATTAGTTCTCAGCCACCAATTAATCACCGAGAACTCACAACTGGTAACTGATTTCCTAAATACGTGGACAGCGTTGTTCCAAACAAGTTTTTAGAGTCTTGGGGTCAAATAAAATTGGTAGAAAATGAATGCTTTTAACTTCTTTAAAGTAAAACAGGATGGGAACAGGCTCCCAGAATATCCGCCAATTTTGCCATTCTTGGTAAGGAAAGCGCCGAATTAATGTTTCTCCTCTGTATACATCTAAGTCAGTCGCAGTAAATTGTAGGCGCAATGTTACAGTCTGAAACATGAGAAATAATCCAAATAGTGCGATCGCGCCTCCTACCCAAGGTTGCACCAACAGGAGTGGAATAGCCGTAATCACTAACACTACAGGGATGTTGTAACTAGGCTGAAGTTCCACAGTTGAAGTTGATAATGGTGTGCTTGTTGTAGTCACAGTCTCAAATCCTGTTCTGTTAGTAGACATTATTCCTATTTTAGGAGTTAGTGGTTAGTCAACCGATTTTGGATTTTGGATTTTAGATTGACCCCACAACCCCCATTCCTCCAAATTAGGGGTTAGGAGAGGACCTTTGGAATGTTGGATTTTGGAAAATGGAATTAGCCCCATAGATAAATGTGCTTGCTCTGTACCATCAAAGATGCATCGGTCAATCCAAAATCCAAAATCTAAAATCTAAAATTGTTTGACCCTTGACTAAAACCCCTGTGTTAACGCACTACCAGTTCCTTGAAACATTAACCAAGAAAGAAAGAAATTACTAGCAAATATAACCAATAAGGCAGTAACGACAGCAGTTGTCGTTGATTGTCCTACACCTTTGGCTCCTCCTGTTGTTGTCAAGCCCCAGTTGCAGCCAATAATAGCGATCAACACTCCAAAGCAACACGCCTTGATCATGGCGCTGACAATATCCCAAGTGTCCAGAAAATTACGGGCTGAGTCCAGAAACTGCGTATCAGAGAGGTTGTAAATATTTGTAGCAATAATCAAGCCTCCCAGCATACCCGTCACCAACGACAGCAAGGTTAAAATTGGCATCATCAAAAAGCAAGCCAGCAACCGGGGAATAACCAGATAATCAATTGGATCTGTTTTCAGCATCAATAAAGCATCTATTTGTTCAGTTACCCGCATTGTCCCAATCTCGGCTGCAAACGCTGAACCAACACGTCCTGCTATAACTACAGCTGTGAGGACGGGCGAAAGTTCCCGCGTTAACGCCACTGCTAATACTCCACCAACCAGGTTTCCTGCACCAAAGTTGATAAATTCCCGCGCTACCTGAATAGTAAATACCGCACCTACAAAAACAGCTGTTAATAAGGCAATAAATAGCGAATCTGGCCCTACTACAGCCAATTGTTCTACAGTATTACGACGATGGATTTTGCCTCGAAGGAGATGGATTATAACTTGTCCACCTAAAAAAATTGCCGTCAGCAGTCGCTGACTCCATTTTCCCAAACTAGATGTAGATGTAATCTCGCTCAATGTTCACCAGCTAACTCAGTAACTGCAATAAGAATAGCAATTTAGTTAATGGGGATAGGGGATAGGTGTTTATTCTCTCCCTTGTCTCCCTTGTCTCCCTTTCAATTTTGGTTAACTAACTTTAAATCTCATCTCAGAAATTAACATTCAAATCAGTAAGAGTTTTTATCTGACTATGCTTGTGAAGAGTCCTGCTAGGCTAGATTTTTTGAGATTATCTAGATTGGATGCCTTGTTTGGATTGGATGCACATCTGAAAATTTGTGTGTAGGTATTTTAATGAAAACTTAAGATTTTTGAAATCTCGTCCATTGTATTGCGATCGCACTTATTGTAGAAAGTGACTACTCAGGTAAACGGCTATTGCTTTTTTAATTCAGGGAGCCAGTCCTTCATGACGATTTGGATTAACTTTCTCCGCTCGCTGCTGCTGACAATCATCTTTAGTTTTGTCGCACCCGTATTTCTTGTCGGCAGCATACTATTAACTGTGTCGCTTATGGGTCATATCCCGATTTTGCAAGCTGTGACCGAAGCGATCGCTACCCCCATTATGCAGTTTCTCGCTATTTTTGGTAGTGGCAACGCTATCGAAGGGTTATTTACTATCAGTTTGACCTGTAGCTTTGTTGGGGGATTGTTTGACACTTATGCTTATTACAGATGTCAAATTTTACGCTAACCTTTGTGGCACAGCAGCATTTTCCAGCCTATTTTATATTGGACGTCAAGATGCAGTCAGTAAAAGAAGATAGCTATGCTGTATGTGGGCGTAGACTCTTAGCATTTTTCTCTATGCCAGAGGCATTCCCATAAATGCCTTCCCCTACTTTCCCATTTGTGTGTAAGCTATGTTAAGCAAAAATAACAATAAGCTTTGATTTTTAAGTTTTATATTTAAAAATAAATTTTATAAATAAAAATTATCTTATAATAATATTTTTTGTGGCTTAGACTTAATTTGTTACATAATTAAAGCAAAACTCCTATGGATTAAAAGTAAAATAAGCAGCCTATTTTCAAGAATAAATGGGCAAAGTATAAAAATTACATTAAAATTCGGATTAGCACTTTTTTATCCTATTGACTTTTAGAAGTATTTTTGACTGCACATGGTTTGGCCTTTTAAGCCTAGATTTCGTAAACAAATAGCTCGAATTGAAATTACTGGTGCGATCGCTAGCAACACTCGCAAACGTGTACTAGAAGCCCTAGAAACCGTAGAAGAAAAGAAATTCCCAGCTTTACTGCTACGTATTGATAGCCCTGGGGGTACAGTCGGTGATTCGCAAGAAATTTACAGCGCCCTCAAACGCTTACGTGAAAAAGTAAAAATCGTAGCTAGTTTTGGAAATATTTCCGCATCTGGTGGCGTCTACATTGGGATGGGCGCTGAACACATCATGGCTAACCCAGGGACAATTACGGGTAGCATTGGTGTAATTTTACGCGGCAACAACTTAGAACGCCTACTCGAAAAAGTCGGTGTTTCCTTCAAGGTAATTAAGTCTGGCCCTTACAAAGACATTTTGGCATTTGACCGAGAACTGACTGAACCAGAACAGAATATTTTGCAGGAATTGATTGATACAAGTTATCAACAGTTTGTGCAAACAGTTGCTGAAGGAAGAAATTTAGCCGTAGAAACTGTGAAAAGTTTTGCTGATGGTCGGATTTTTACTGGTCAGCAAGCCTTAGAATTGGGTATTGTAGACAGATTAGGCACTGAAGAAGATGCCCGTCGCTGGGCAGCAGAACTAGTTGGTCTTGATCCGGAAAAAACACCCGTCTTTACCCTAGAAGAACGCAAACCTTTGTTGAGCCGCTTACTACCAGGGAATCGTCAGGCTGCATCTGGAATTAGCTGGCTAGAATTTGAAGTGTCTACAAGTGGTCTACCTTTGTGGTTGTATAGACCATAAATAGTCATTTGTCATTGGTCATTTGTCATTGGTTAATTGATTGATGACTCTTAAGCAATCACCAATGATCTCTTCTCAATCACCTCTTCCCCAATGACCATTAACAAATGACTAATGACAAATAACAAATGACTAAATTTAAGGAGGATAAATGGTGGAGTGGCGAATGCGTGCAATTCGCGGCGCAACAACCGTTTCAGAAAATACGGTTGAGGCAATGCGAGAATCAGTAATGGAACTATTAGATGAGCTGGAAAAGCGTAATCAACTGCATCCGTCGAATATTATTAGCATGACTTTTACAGTTACACAAGATTTGGATGCAACCTTTCCGGCGGCGATCGCACGCCAACGCCCCCACTGGGATACTGTCGCTATGCTAGATGTACAACAAATGTATGTCGAAAGCAGTTTAAAACATTGCATTCGCTTTTTAGTTCATGTCTATTTACCTGCATCTGCTCCCGTGTCTCATATCTACTTACGCCAGGCTCAAAAGTTGCGCCCTGATTGGAGTTTACCTTTAGCGCATCGGGACTAAACCAGCCTCTTCTATTAGCTGTTGTCCTTGATCAGTCAACAAAAGATTTGTATAAGCTTCTCCTGCTTGCTGCTGTTGACTGTTGTTTTGCTTACTAATCACATATAACTTGGTAATTATTGGGTAACTAACATCATTAATAGCCTCCGTATTGACTTGATTGCGTTGTTGGGGACACTGATTTTGCGATACTGGAGGTTGAATGTAGGGTGATACTAAGTTTGTCGAATTCAAACCTATACCTAAAAGTTTAACTCTACATTGAGGTACTATTGTCCGAGCAGCAGCGTAATAAATACCACCGGGAATCTGATTTAGTCGGCGGACTGCTTCTGTCGGAGAGTAAACATACTGAATGTTAGAAGCAAAAGTTTGCGGGTTTAAAATTTGTTTGTCACCAGAGATGACTGTATCTGCACTTTCTGGGCGTTGAGAGAAGGCGGTAATTGCTAGATCAGGCCCGCCTAGTTGTTTCCAATTAGTGATTTTTCCTGAATAAATCTGCTGTAATTGTTCTACAGTTAAACTTGAAACTTGCAAAGATGGGTTAACTGCGATCGCAATCCCATCAACAGCAACCTGACGTGACGCAAGTTGGAAACCTCGTTGACGAGCGATTTCCTGTTCTGCGGCGCTCGGAGGACGAGAAGATTCCACAAAATCCAATTTCCCGTCAAGTAACATCTGAATTCCCGATCCAGAACCCGGACTACTATTGGTGGGGTCTACATAACTTAACTGTAGCTCTGGGCGAACATTTTGGATTTGAGCATCCACTAATGCTCTAATTGACGCCCAAGCTGTACTTCCACCGTGTTTGAATGAGCCAATAGGAACGTTAGTAATTGTCTGGAAAGTTGAATCACTACGACCAGAGGTACTAGTTGTACCTTGACTGATAGGTTTGGAAAAAGTACCGTTATCAATTTGCAAGCGCGGTCTGAGCCATAACCACAGTCCACCAATAATTATGATTGTGATGAGTTCGCCGACAACTAGACCTCTGACTATTTGTACAGCATCTTTACTCAGTGGTACGCCTCTTCTGCGTTCATTAGTCATCGTTTTGTTATAAAAACTAGGGATGTAAGGGTGTGGGGTATGGGGGAGAAAAGATTCCTCACTGTTGGGTTTAGAGCTTACCAAAAGAAATTTTATGAAAAAATTTTAAATTCCGAATATTTCACTATTTTGAAATGCACTCCTAATAACTCTTGATAAGATTTAAATATTACTTCTGGTTGTTATAGGTAAATCTATATTAGTAGAAGCTATATATTAAATTTATAAGTAAATTTGTTTTAAGTAAAGTTACTGAATGTCATTGTCATATACACCATAATAATGTTAAGTCAGTTACTAGGAGAGCGATACCAAGTTATTCAAGTTTTAAGTCAAGGTATATTTTGTCAAACGTATATAGCCCAGGACATCTACTCTTCTGATCGTCATATCTGTGTAGTTAAGCATTTTTTACCAAGTAATAAATTTCCTATACCAATAGAAATACGTAGGCGTTTATTTATTCGAGAAACCGAAGCCTTAAAAAAACTGGACAATTATGACTTAGTTCCTAGTCTTCTCACTCATTTTGAAGATAACCTTGAGTTTTACTTAGTACAGGAATTTATTGATGGACATCCCTTGAGTGTAGAACTTCCTGTTGGTAAGCGTTGGTCAGAAACGGAAGTCTTTCAATTACTGGTAGAAGTTTTAGAAATCCTGAATTTTATTCATACTCACGGGTTAATTCATCGCGACGTCAAACCAAGCAATATTCTCAGACGTAAGCAAGATGATCGCTTAATTTTGATTGATTTTGGTGCTGTTAAACCCATCTGGAATCAATTGGTCAAAGATTTCATTACCCATGATCAAAATACTACCATTGCTATCGGTACACCTGGATACATGCCTCATGAACAAGAGCGAGGTAAACCCCGTCCTAATAGTGATATTTATGCTCTAGGTATGATTGGTATCCAAGCACTAACGGGAGTTCATCCGACACATCTACCAGAAGATCATCATACAGGTGAAGTAATTTGGCAAAACCTAGCATCAGTCAGTGTTGAGTTAGCCTCAGTACTCAATAAAATGGTGCATTATCACTTTAAAGACCGATATCAGTCAGCACAAGAAGCACTGACAGCATTGCTACCTTTGGCTAGTTTATACACATCCACACGAGCAGCAACTTCTACATCACTATTCAAATTTTTACCTCAAACCTTATCACCAGAAGAGGATACTTATTTAATTTCTGGAGAACACAAAACATTAGTACCACCGTTGAGCGACCAAACAAGCAAATTCACAATTCCAGAGACATTAGTCTCACCAACCAATATCTACAAATCAATCCAAGATCATGAAAAGTTAGAACTGCAAAATGTCTTATCAGCACAGAATAATAACCAAGCTTTTGATAACGATAGTCAAGCCAAAAATTCTACTCTGACAATTTTTATCAAAAGACCAGCTTTGTTAATTGGGCTGGTGCTAGGCACAATCTCTGGTTTAATTTTAATGGTTGTCAGTTATTGGTCAGTGCAGATAGTTACTCCTGCTCCCAAAATACAAGACTTGCAATTGCACAAAAATGTCTCCCCTTAAGTTTCGCTGATTACTAACTTATGTTCGCTGAGTGATCGATTCCGGTTAGGTTGGACACTATCTCTATAAATCAAAAACGCTACAATTCCAACCACAATAAAATTAGTAATTAGCAGTCCAATAGTACTCCATATCCAAATTTTCATCTTGATCACCAGTGATGATTGAGCTACTGTTTTGCGTACTATCACTCACGAATAACTATTGTATACAAGTTGCAATTAAAGCAAATAGCATTGATATTTTATATCATGTTGTTTGAACAGTTATACTCTTGGTTGAAATAGGTAATGGGTTATTGATAATTGACCCATTACTCATTACCCATTACCCATTACCGAGAAATCACACTCTGAGCTTGATGTAGGATGAGCTTAATCCACTGCTTTTTTCCCATGAAAACGAATTCCTAAAACAATATCGTAAAGGAAATCAAAAAAATCTTTTTTCTGGTGTAATCCTAAAGATAGATGACAATTTTTTTGCTCTAACAGAGGTTTCATGAGGTGGAATGCAGGCTGATAATTGTACCAAGGGATAGAAGGCCACAAATGATGAATTAAGTGGTAATTCTGTCCAAGAATCAGAATGTTGAGAATTGGGTTAGCATAAACACGAGCATTTTTCCAGCGATCGCGTTCCGCAAAAGGACGATGAGGCAAATAATCAAAAAATAATCCCAAAGCTAACCCCACAATCCCAGAAGGTACAAACCAAAAATTGAGAATGTAACCCAAAAAATGATAATGAACTGCCGTAAAAATAATAGTCACCACAAATAAGCGGCTAAGAAACCATTCTAGAAGTTCATATTTCCGCCAGAGACGTCTTTTAAAGAAAAACACCTCGTGATAGAAAAAACGCACTGCGATTAACCACAGTGGACCACCTGTAGACACAAAATGGTCTGGGTCGTTTTTCGGATCGTTGACATGAGCATGATGCTGCAAATGTACCCGTGTAAACACTGGAAAAGCAAAAGCTAGCATCAGAGCGCTACCATGCCCTAACATCGCATTAATGATCTTGTTGCGATGGGCAGACTGGTGACAAGCATCGTGAATTACCGTACCGGAAATATGTAAGGCAAGGATATTCATCACAAATGATATCCAGTGCGGCCAGTGCCAAACCCAGTAACCAAGGCAAGATAACACAACGATCGCTACAGCTGCCAAAAACATTAGCAGCGTCGGATTGAAGCCACCAGGAGGCGCTAACAATTCTTTGGGGGGGACTGTCAGTGGCTTCTGTACCTCCGACGTCAGCATCGTGAACTCCTTCATTCATCAAACTTTGCTAGTTAACTAAGGTTCAAGTCAGGGTAAAGCTAAAAGGGTAAAGTAAAAAACATTTCCCTTCAGTTTTCCCCTAGAGGAAAAGTGATAGCACTCAATCCGCTCTGAAAAATAATAAAGTTTTAAAGTTTTGTGTAGCAAGATTTATCGATAATCTTCGCATATCATGGGCAAAATAACGGTATGATTCGAGTCGAAGCTTTTTGCTTTGATCTTTAAGCTCTTATAAGTTACCGCCATTAAATCAGCCAACAGTAAACAGTAAACAGTCATCAGTGAATATTTATCAAGCTGAAAACTGGCAACTGACAACTGATAACTGGATTTAGGGTGTAAGGGTGTAAGGATGTAATGGTAAGGATTTTGATTTTCCTACACCCATACACCTCATAAACCCTTGGTGAAGCTAATTCCCTGAGTAGCTCCCTAGATTCATCCTCTATGCAATTGAAAGACTCTTTACGCCGTACCAAAATTGTTGCCACCATTGGCCCTGCTACCAGCAGTCCAGAAATGCTCAAAGCTATTATTGAAGCTGGTGCAACGACACTCCGATTGAATTTTTCTCATGGTTCTCATGCTGATCATCAGCGTAATATTCGCTTAATTAGGCAAACAGCCTTTGAACTTAATCAACCGGTAGGAATTCTCCAAGACTTGCAAGGGCCGAAAATTCGCTTGGGTAAATTTGAGAATGGGTCGATAGTGCTAGCAAAAGGCGATCGCTTCACCTTGACTAATCGTCCAGTAGTTGGTACACAAGAAATCAGCTGCGTTACCTACGATTATTTAGCAGACGAAGTACCTGTAAGGGCGAGAATTCTCCTTGATGATGGACGAGTCGAAATGGTAGTTGAGGAGATCGACAAGGAAAAAGGCGATCTCCACTGTCGTGTTACCGTCCCTGGTACTCTCTCCAATAACAAAGGTGTAAACTTTCCTGGAGTTTACCTTTCCATCAAAGCCATGACCGACAAAGACCGTGAGGATTTGATGTTTGGTCTGGATCAAGGTGTTGACTGGGTAGCACTTTCCTTTGTTCGCAACCCCCAAGATGTGATGGAAATTAAGGAACTAATTTCCAGCGCTGGTAAAAATGTACCAGTGATTGCCAAAATAGAAAAGCACGAAGCGATCGAACAAATGGAAGCAATTTTGGCTTTGTGTGATGGCGTGATGGTTGCCAGAGGCGATTTAGGTGTAGAACTACCAGCAGAAGACGTCCCCATGCTGCAAAAGCGATTAATTGCGACTGCTAATCGCTTGGGAATTCCCATCATCACCGCCACCCAGATGTTAGATAGCATGGTCAGCAATCCCCGTCCAACCCGTGCCGAAGTGTCGGATGTGGCAAATGCCATTCTCGATGGTACGGATGCGGTGATGCTCTCCAATGAAACTGCTGTCGGTAAGTTCCCAGTTGAAGCTGTGGCGACGATGGCGCGGATTGCTGAAAAAATCGAGCAAGAAAACATCCAAAACAATAACGCTAGCCAAGTTAGAGATCGCAAGCGCTCAATTCCAAATGCAATTAGCCAAGCAGTAGGACAAATCGCTCAACAACTGGGAGCCGCAGCAATTATGAGTTTGACTCAAACAGGCTCCACAGCTCGCAACGTTTCCAAATTTCGTCCTTGGACACCAATTTTAGCGATTACACCCCATGTAAATGTCGCCAGACAATTGCAACTCGTATGGGGAGTCAAACCGTTGCTGGTATTAGAATTACCCTCAGCTGGTCAGACATTCCAAGCAGCCATCAATGTAGCCTTAGAAAATAATCTCGTTTTTGAAGGAGATTTGGTGGTGATGACCGCCGGTACACTGCAAGGCGTTTCTGGCTCCACGGATTTGATCAAAGTCGAAGTTGTGACAGCAGTACTAGGACGGGGAATTGGACTTGGACAAGGCTCGGTCAGTGGTCGCGCGCGAGTCGCACATACCAGTATGGATGTAAGTAACTTTAACCCTGGTGATATTTTGGTTGCACCCCGTACGAGTGCCGATTTTGTGGAAGTTATTCGCAAATCAGCAGGTATTATCACTGAGGAAGATAGTCTTACTTGTCACGCAGCCATCATCGGTTTACGTCTCGGCGTTCCTGTGATAGTTGGCGTCAAGAAAGCCACACAAGTAATTCGAGATGGCTCGATTCTCACAATGGATATGCAACGCGGTTTAGTTTACTCTGGAGCAGTAGGAACTCCATGAGAATTAAAAATTAAAAATTGTGTTTTTGATTTTTAATTTTTGACGAGTTCACATAAAGTTTTTCAGGACTTCTGCTGTTGCTAGTCCTGTTTTCTCCCAACTAAATTGATTTGCTCTGCTGATACTAGCGACAGATAAGCGATCGCGCAGTTGTGTATCAGTCGCAATTTTGTTCATTGCTTCTGTAATTTCCCTAATATCATAGGGATTAACAAGAATTGCAGCATCACCAGCAACTTCTGGGAGAGAGGAAATATTAGAAGTAATTACGGGAGTACCACAGGCCATTGCTTCTAAAACCGGGAAACCAAAACCCTCCCAGAGACTAGGAAAAACGAGTGCGATCGCCCCAGTTATAATTTTTGGTAACTCGCTATAGGGAACATAATCCAAAAATTTAACTTGCTTACCGATATCCAATTCCTCAACTTGCGCTTGCAACAGAGGAGTATAACGTTTATCCTGTGGGCCTGCTAACCACAATTGATAATCGTGATGATTGGGTAAGCTGGCAAAAGCAGCAATCAGTCTGTTGAGGTTTTTATAAGGATCGTGTCTACCAATATAGAGAAAGTAAGGATAGGAAGAGGACGCGGAGACACGGAGAAGAGAAGAAGCGGAGAGTATTTCATCTATATTCCCCGCGTCTTTGCGTCCGAATGTCCCCGTGTCCTCTTGTTTCCCCGCGTCAGAGCGTCCCCGCGTCAGAGTGTCCTCTACAAGGGGTCGAAAATGATTAACATCATGCGCTAAGGGAATTGGCGTAATTTTCTTCACAGGAATCTGGTAAAAATCAGTAATATCTTTAGCAGTAGCTTGGGAATTACAAACAATGTGTTGTGCTTGCTGAAGAACTTGGGGAATATAGTAGCGAAAGTAGGGTGTCAGAGGCGAAAAACGTTTAGGAAAACGCAACGGAATTAAGTCGTGAACCATCACGACAAAACGACAATTAGAATAAAGTGGCGCTTCTGGAATCGGCGAAAAAATTAGTTGTGATTTTAGCTTTTTATATATTTTTGGTAATTTAAACTGTGTCCATAGTAAGCGAGCAAAATGCCCTTTTGTACCATCCGCAGGTGTCAGATTACCGGGAATTGAGTAACAATTAAATTCTGGATAATTTAAGGCAGTTAATAAAGTAGGGTGAAGAGATTTTAAATAAGGAAAAAGATTTTTGGCATAGTTACTTATGCCTGTAGGCTGATAAAATACCACAGATAAATTAATTAATAAATCGCTCATTTATTCAAACTTAACCCGCTCATAAATTTGATAGTATGGTATTTTACAGTAAAAATTTTTATTTCTACTGATTACGTTCTTTCCACCAATAAAGGAAAACTCCATAAATTTTACCCAAACCTATCTGAGGCTTGATAATCATCAAGACTAACGCATAAAAAATCAGCCTAATTAATCTCAAGCTGAAAACTAGTTTATTTGTATATTTATCTAAACTTAATAAGTAGCCATAGGTGCTATTTGTAATTTTTCTGAATACGTATTTGTTCGTAATTGAAGAAGGCTGATGTATGACTGTAAAGTGCTGAGTTACTGCTACTAAATGTCCTTGCTGGGCGTAACGTTGACAAAAATCGAAATCTTCATAATAAAGAAAATAAGCAGGATCAAATAAAGGACATTCACTAAAATTGGAAAGATTAATTATGAAGCTACAACCTGTTACCCAATCACATTTAACAAAATCCGTGTTTCTCTCTGTAAATAAATTTTGACTCGAAATTTTGCCTGTTTTGCTATTAAAATAACCAGATGCAAACCAAATTTTACCAGCAGGAGTATGAATCACTGTACCAAGAATAGAAATTTCAGAGTTAGATTTAAAAAATAATTTGACTTTCTCTAAATTAATTTCTTGGAAATATGCATCTGGATTAATTATCCAAACAATAGCTTGTGAGTCTTCATTATATATAAATTTCAAACCAAGATTACAGGCATTGCCAAAACCCAAATTATTTACAGCATTTAAAATAATTACATAATCATTTTTAAGATTGTTAATTGAATCATCATCAGGAGAGTTGTTGATGATAACTAATTTGCAATCTAAATGTTTATAATTGGGTAAAGAAGCAATTAATTTGGCAATCAGATGCGTTGAATAATAGTTGACTGTTAAAAAGTAGATCACGTTAATTCGATTTGACAGTCATCACCAATCATAAATCGCAAGGCTTTCGGACGCTGTAAAGCAGTGGTTAATTGCGCTCTTTGTCCAATTACGCTGTCAATAATACGTTGATGAATTCCTGCTATTTTAGCACCTTCTAAAACTACACTATGTTCTATGTCACTTTCAATCAGTTTGGTATTGTCAGCAATGCTTGTGTAAGGGCCTATAAAACAGTTTTCTAAATAACAATTGTTACCTATGATTACAGGCCCACGAATAGTGGTGTTAACTATTTTAGAATTAGCTCCAATCTGAACTCGCCCAATTATATTACTTTCGGTATCTATTTCCCCTAAGATTTTTGTGGTTAAATAGGTATCAAGAATCAGGCGATTTGCTTCTAATAAGTCATCTTTTTTACCAGTATCTAACCACCAGCCTTCCAATTGACAAGCTAAAACTTGCTTTTGCTGATCTATAAGGTATTGAATTGCATCAGTAATTTCGAGTTCACCTCGTGCAGAAGGTTGAATACAGGCGATCGCATTATGAATAATGTGAGAAAAAAAGTAAACCCCCACTAATGCCAAATTAGAAGGGGGTACTTTGGGTTTTTCGACTAACTGCAAAACTCGTCCGCTTTCATCAACTCTAGCTACACCAAAAGCGCTAGGATTATTGACTTGACGCAAGAGAATAATCGCATCTTGCTGTTGAGTAGTAAATTTTTGCAGAAAGTAACTTAAATCGCCTTGTTGAATTAAGTTATCGCCTAAGTACATCACAAAAGGCGAATCTCCCAAAAAGGGATATGCAACTTTCACAGCGTGGGCGAGTCCTGCTGGTTTATCTTGTAAAATGTAAGTAATTTTTGCTCCAAAGCGATCGCCATTTCCGGTTTTAACTTGTACTTCTGTTCCTGTTTCTGGGCTGATAATGATGCCAATATCAGTTATGCCAGCACCAACCATCTCTTCAATTCCGTACCATAAAATTGGCTTATTTGCAACGGGAACAAGTTGCTTTGCGCCTGTATAAGTTAGAGGACGTAAACGAGTACCTTTACCGCCAGCAAGAATTAATGCTTTCATAAGTATTGATTTGCTAGTAACTAATAACTACTAACTAATAACTAATAACTCTTGCAACATTTTCCTTAATCTTTGCCGCCAATGGGGCGCATGATTTCCCAAAATCTCTGCTATTTTGGCACATGCTAGAACTGAGTAGCTTGGGCGGTGGGCTGGTGTAGGATATTCGGGAGTAGTAATCGGGATAACTCGTTGGATTTTCAGTGGAAAACCTAATTGTTGGGCTTCTTCAAAAATTGCCACAGCAAAGTCATACCAGCTAGCAACACCACTGTTGGTATAGTGGTAAGTCCCAGCAATTTCTGAACTCAATAAAGGTATTAATTTAGCTATGGTTTCTGCTATGTCTTTCGCCCAAGTCGGACTACCGATTTGATCTGCGACAACGCGAATTTCTTCTCTTTCTCTTCCTATTCGTAGCATCGTTTTGACAAAATTGCTTTTACCAAAAGTTCCATAAACCCAAGCAGTACGTAGAATGAGATGATGATTGTAAGTATCGCGAATAGCTTCTTCTCCTGCTAGTTTAGTTTGACCATAAATACTTAAGGGGTTAGTTTGATCTCCTTCTTGATAAGGACGACAATTGCTACCATCAAAAACGTAATCAGTTGAGATATGAATCAAAAAAGCTTGTTGTTTTTTGGCTTCTTGTGCCAGAATTTGTGGAGCTGTTGCATTAATAATTTTTGCTAATTCTGGTTCACTTTCAGCCTTATCAACCGCAGTATAAGCAGCAGCATTGATAATAATTTGTGGTTGCTTTTCTCTAATTAAACTGCATATAGTCTCTGGTTGGTCAAAATCTACAGTAGGACGCGCGACAGAAATTACACTGGCGTATGTTGATAAAATTTGTTTCAGTTCTTGACCTACTTGACCGTTACCACCAATTAATAGAATTAATTTACTCATAAATTTATACTTAAAATTACTGATTCTAAAGCATTTTTTTGTATTTTTAATATTTTTTTAATCTCAAGTTAGCGGATATCATTATGTGAATAATGAACAAAGATATAAGCATGTAGCGATCGCCTTTTTTATGGTTTAGTACAAAAAAGTAGCACTACAGGAGGTAAAAGGCAAAAAGCTTAAAGTAGGTCGGTACACTAAAACTACTGACTAGGAACATCAATTGTTATTTGTCACTAGTCATTGGTAAGGGTTTCAATAATGTTTACGTTTCGTTATTCGCGTTATGTTTATTCCCACCGACTTACTAAATTACTTTTTCAAACTTGACATTCATAGGCTTTTTAATTTTTTGAATTAAATAGTCATTCCCTGCAAGCTGCATTAGTATTACTGCAAACTTCTGTTTTATTTCTTTTATTTCTTTACACCATGTTACAGATTTTGTTGTGTTTTTTTGATATAATAAAACCCGTGTGTTCCCATTTTATAGTTTGTTGAACCTCAACCATAAAAATTGCTGTGTTTTATGGTTTGTTTATATAGAGTGCCAACACTATTAGAATTGGTTTACCATCATTGCAGTGAAATAGCCAGCTTATTTAGTGTTGTCTTGCCTCAAACTGAAAATGTATTACTGCGCCATTTTTTTGCTATTCCAGTTTAAGTAATTTCTTTGTCAGCGATCGCCCTCCAAAGCCATATTTAGTTCATTTTGCAAAAATGCTGTCACAGTTTACGCCACAAGCACAATCATCTACTTCATCGCTAAAGTAGGGGATTGGCTGAAAACTTCGGACTCTTTAAAAGGTTTACCTGCCTTGTCTTTAGCAGATAGGATTGGTGATGCAGTTAAACGCCAGTCTATTCCCAAGTCGGGATCATTCCAAAGAATGCATCGTTCATACTGGGGTGCATAATAATCTGTGGTTTTATAAAGGACTTCGGCAAATTCTGAAAGTACAACAAAACCGTGAGCAAACCCTGGTGGTATCCAAAGTTGGCGTTTGTTCTCGGCGTTGATTTCATAACCTATCCAACTACCAAAGGTCGGGGAGCTTTTTCTGATATCTACAGCAACATCAAATATACTACCACTAACTACTCTGACCAACTTTCCCTGTGGTTGTCGAATTTGGTAGTGTAAACCACGCAAAACATTTTGTTTGGAGTAAGAATGGTTGTCTTGGACAAAGTTAAATAAATGGCTAGTAGCTTCAGCAAATTTTTTGTAATTATAGCTTTCAAAGAAAAAGCCCCGATCATCTTGGAAGATTTCAGGTTCAATTATGAGAATATCAGGAATTTCAGTACAAACAATCTTCATCTCAGTAGCAATTTTACTGGGCATCAATGTATATTCAATTACTATAAATTGAATAGAGCAAATATAGCATAAACAAACTCAAAATTAACTTTCAATTATCTCCTAGATTACTGCTGATTGAGCTAGTCAAATTTATGACACAACCTTGGTATTGGCGATCGCTTCCTTTAAGAAATCGCACTGGTTCCGATATTTTCGCTGCTTTATTTGCTTATAAACAGACATTAGGAATAGCAACTTTATTAGAAAGTCCATACCCAACACCAACAGATAACCCTCAACTATCCCGTTATTCCATTTGTGCAGGCGCTCCTCGCTATGTAAATGGATACCCCCAAATGTGGACTCCGCCGCTGGGAGAAGTTTTATCATTTCTCGAACAGTTATTGCAACAAAAAGTAGGGGGAGAAGAAAATACTCCTCACCTTCCCTTTACAGGCGGCTGGCTAGGTTGGTTAGGGTATGATATCGCCAGAGAAATTGAGCAGCTACCATACACTAAATCTGATTCATTACCATTTCCGGTTGCTTTTTGGTACGAACCAGAGAGTTTTGCGGTTTTAGATCATTGGGAACAAATCTTATGGTTAGCTGGCAGTAGTCCCAATGGATTGAATGAGTTAGAGAAAAAGTTGGAAGAGAAGACAGCAACTAAAAAACCCAAAGACGCAGAGAAATTTTTGATAAAATCTCCATCTCCCCCTGTCTTTTTGTCTTCTTCCTCTCCCTCTAATACTCTGCGCTTCCACAGTTCTCAAGAAGAATACGAAGCAGCTGTTAACCATGCCAAAAAATACATTCAGGCTGGAGACATATTTCAGACAAATCTCTCGTTACGGTTTGAAACACAAACAACTGTTTCTGGTTGGGAGATATATCGCGCTTTGCAGCAAATCAATCCTTCTCCTTTTGCTTGCTATTTTCAAACACCTTGGGGAGAAATCATTAGTTGTTCACCAGAGAGGTTAGTAAAATCCCAAAAACATACAGATACCAAATTTTATGTCTCCACCAGACCGATCGCTGGAACGCGATCGCGTGGGACTATTCCAGAACAAGATCAAAAGCTAGCAGAAGATTTACTCAATAACACCAAAGAACGTGCTGAACACATCATGTTAGTGGATTTAGAACGTAATGATTTAGGACGAGTGTGTGAATGGGGAAGTGTGAACGTTGATGAATTACTGACTATTGAACGCTATAGCCACGTTATGCATCTGGTTAGCAACATCATAGGTACTCTCAGAGATGATGTTAGTCCTGTTGATTTGATTCGTGCCATATTCCCTGGTGGTACAATTACTGGCTGTCCCAAAGTTCGTTGTATGGAAATTATCGAAGAACTAGAGCCTGTACGTCGCAGCTTATTCTATGGTTCTTGCGGCTATTTAGATTGGCAAGGAAACTTGGATTTAAACATCTTAATTCGCACTCTGCTTTTGGCTCCCTGTTCTGAAGGACAAGGAGGACAAGGGGGAGTAAATTCTAATTACATACCAAGCACCCCAAGCACACATATGGTCTGGGGACAAGTGGGAGCAGGAATTGTTGCAGACAGCGATCCCGAACGAGAATGGCATGAATCTTTACATAAAGCTCAAGCACAACTACAAGCGCTAGCAACTGTTTTAGAGAATCAGGGATCAGGGATTGGGGAGTATGAAGAGTGATCCTTGACGATTTACAATTGACAACTGACCTATTGGTAGGCTGTTTGCGAATTTGTATAACAAAAAGACGGCAATTATGGCAGCATTGGTAGAGGGGAAACAAACAGAGGATGAGAGTAAAACAGGAGGGAATGGGCAAATTTTCCTTTCATGTCTCTACCTCCCCAAGCCCTCTGAACGCTTTACCCCAAATTCTAGTGCCTTTAGTTATAAGAACGATATGCCTTAGCTACGCATTATCTACAGTTTAGGTAAAAGTTAGAGAGAGGGTAAAGGCATTATTATTAGTTTGGAAAAAGGTCAGAGTCCAAAGGCTTTTAAGTTCCTTTTCCCCTTATATCCTCCAGGAGGTTCCACCTTTTGTTTTACTCCTGACTTTTGCAAATGAAACTGTCAGCCTCACCAATCTTGGCATTCAACTGCGAAAACATACTATCTATACTATTCTTACCTTCAAGTATTTAAATGAACCCAGAAAGCTCAGAAACTTACATCAATCATCCAACTTGGGGTTTGCTCTATAGGATCTGTATGGTGGATGAAAACCAAGAGTTATTCACTACACTGTATGCTCAACGCCTATTTTTTTTAGTAATAACTGATGCCAAAGGTGTCAAATTTCAGCCCATAGGACGTACTGAAGCCAGAATGTTGCTAGAAAATCGCTTGCGTAATCTACGTCGTACAGGACAAGCTCAGGAGTACGATCAGTTGCAGAGTATCTTCCAACGCACCTTCCAATGAGCAGCCCGATTAGCGAACGTATTAATACTGTGCGTGCAGAACTACCACCTTCAGTTCAGTTGATTGCAGTTAGCAAGCAAGTACCAACCGAGCTGATCCGTACTGCTTATAATGCAGGAATTCGAGATTTTGCCGAAAGTCGCATTCAAGAAGCGATCGCAAAACAAGCAGAGTTACAAGACTTATTTGATATAAATTGGCATTTTATTGGACACTTACAAAGCAATAAAGCCAAAAAAGCCTTAGAAAATTTCCAGTGGATTCACTCAGTAGATAATTTGAAGCTAGCACAGCGCTTGAACGAGTTGACGCAGCAAATAGGCGTGAGTCCCCATGTGTGTCTGCAAGTCAAAATTCTTCCTGACCCCAATAAGTCGGGTTGGAGTGTACCTCAACTGTTAGCTGACTTACCAACACTAAATCAATGCAAAAATTTACAAATTCAAGGTTTGATGACAATTCCGCCTCTGGGGTTAACTGAGCCAGAAATTATGGCAGTATTTAATCGCACACGTGAACTAGCTCAAGAAATCCGCGAACAAAACTGGTCTCATATTCAAATGCAGCATCTTTCAATGGGAATGTCAGGTGATTATAGACTAGCCATAGAAGCAGGTGCAACGATGGTGCGTTTGGGAACAATCTTGTTTGGAGAGCGTAGTGCTTAAATTGGGCATGGGGCATTGGGAACAGACTTGTTAAATAATTCCCCCCACACTCCCCACACTTCCTTGTCTGCGATCCCCATTCCCGATCCTCGATCCCCGATCCCCTGTCTCCCTTCCCTTGTCCCTTGTTCATAATTTTGATGATCGGTTGATTATTCTGTTTTCAGAAATTATTTTGTTACACAATTAAATCCGTAGAGGTAGGTTTTCAAAGCTGTCTCTACGGTTTTTTGCTTTCTCGCTTTTAGATTAAATTTGGCAATAAATGAAACATTGAGCCTTGTTTTCTTTAATTTTGATAAAGTAGATGCTAAAGCTTGCTTTATTAAGAATTGTTGCAAATAAATTATCAAAGATGTTGGTGTAGCAAATAACTGAGTATAAAGTATAAACAAAAGCAAACACATAAAAACTTTGGTGTTAAAGCAACTTTGCATTCAAAAATAGTTAGGCTATAATCTTGACTCATTATTGCGTGCAAGCTAAATACAAACGTTCTAGGGGGGCGTTCGTTCAAAAGTTTGTGCCGTAGTACATGTTACAAACAACTTATAGAATTGCAAAAACGTCCGCTCTGTATAGCGGCATAGGTAGGCAGCATTAATTGTTGCCAGATCCCAGAGGGTGATTTGCACCAGGAGCGTAACACTATGAACAATATCTTCTCTAAACTGAGAGACTTTGTTGGTTTAAATGAGCCAGTAGAATACGAGTATTATGAAGAAGAACCTGAAACAGAAACTTATCAGAATCTGTATCAGGAGCAAAATCAACAGCCTGTACCCCAAGAAGCTACCTCAGCCAATCGACGTTGGCGTGAACCCATGCCTACAATGAATGCAAATCCAGATGTAGCAACTGCTTCTGCAAAAACAATGAGTAATGTTATTGGTATGCCCGGTGCTATTAATGGTATTTCAGAAGTTTTAGTACTAGAACCACGTACTTTTGAAGAAATGCCACAGGCAATTCAAGCTTTACGAGAGCGAAAGTCAGTGGTATTAAACTTGACAATTATGGACCCTGATCAAGCACAAAGAGCTGTTGATTTCGTTGCAGGTGGTACTTACGCATTGGATGGACATCAAGAACGTATTGGCGAAAGCATCTTTTTATTTACACCCAGTTGCGTCCAAGTCAGTACCCAAGGCGGAGTTCTTCACGAAGTACCTCAACCACCAGTACGTACCCCCCGTCCCGTACCTGGCAACCAAACTTGGGGAAGCGAACCCAATCGCATGGTACAATAAACTAAAATTAGTCAAAAGTCAAGAGTCCTACAGTCCAGAGTTTCGACGATTGGCTCTTGACTATTGACAATTGACTACTAACTAATGACTCATAAATTTGGATTAATTGGCGGCGGGGTAATGGGAGAAGCTTTATTATCCCGCCTTATTGCTCGCTCGATTTATCATCCATCAGAAGTGATGGTTAGTGAACCACAGCCTACACGCCAAAGTTTTTTAGCACATCAGTACAATGTGGCTGTTACAGGTGATAACCGCTTGGTTTTTAGCGAAACAACGGATGTAATATGTTTAGCTGTTAAACCCCAGGTTTTCAGTGCGATCGCTCAAGAATTAGCGGATGTTCTTGATCAAAGACATTCACCACTAGTAGTCTCTATATTGGCGGGTGTAACTTTATCCAAATTAGAAGCAGCTTTTGGGCAATTACCAGTGATTCGAGCGATGCCAAATACGCCAGCAACGGTAGGTGCAGGGATGACTGCGATTACTCCAGGTGCTTACACACATATTAAACATCTGGAAATAGCACGGAAGTTATTTTCAGCAGTAGGGGAAGTAGTAGAAGTACCAGAATCACAAATGGATGCAGTCACTGGTTTATCAGGCAGTGGCCCAGCCTACGTGGCATTAATGGTAGAAGCACTTGCAGATGGAGGAGTCGCCGCAGGTTTACCCAGAGCGGTCGCTAATCAACTAGCATTACAAACAGTCTTGGGAACTGCTCAGTTATTACATGAAACCAAAATCCACCCCGCAGAACTCAAAGATCGTGTCACCAGTCCCGGTGGAACTACAATTACTGGCATTGCCCAGCTAGAACGTTTAGCATTTCGCTCTGCTCTGATTGAAGCAGTAAAAGCTGCTACCATCCGTTCTCAGGAATTGGGGAAGTGAAGGGAATCGGGGAAAGGGGAGCAGGGAGCAGGGAGCAGGGAGCAGGGAGCAGGGAGCAGGGAGCAGGGAGCAGGGAGACAAAGGATAATAACCAATGCCAATGCTCAATGTAATGCCCGAACCCCGATCTCCCGAACCCCGGTTCCCGATTCCCGATTCCCGATCCCCAATCCCTAATGCCCTACTTGCTAAGGCCTCATATAATATAGTAAAAGTCTGGTTGCAATTGTGATTGAGTGAATTATTCTGCACTGTCTTCAGAAGTAGACCCCAGTTCTATATTTCCTTTTGAACTGGATGCGTTCCAGCTAGATGCGATCGCTTCTCTCAATGCTGGACGTTCTTTGGTGGTTTGTGCGCCAACAGGTTCAGGTAAAACCTTAGTTGGAGAGTATGGTATTTATCGTGCCTTGGCGCGAGGAAAACGGGTATTTTACACTACCCCCCTGAAGGCACTTTCTAACCAAAAATTACGTGACTTTCGTGAACAATTCGGCTTTGATGCCGTTGGATTGTTAACAGGAGATGCTTCGATCAATCGGGATGCGCCAATTGTAGTCATGACTACAGAAATTTTCCGCAACATGCTTTACGGCACACCCATTGGGCAAGTAGGTATCTCCTTAACAGACGTAGAAGCAGTGGTGTTAGACGAATGCCACTACATGAATGATCGCCAACGGGGAACAGTTTGGGAAGAATCGATAATTTATTGTCCCCACGAAATTCAACTGATTGCTCTATCTGCAACAGTCGCCAATAGTGAACAACTTACTGACTGGCTGAATCAAGTCCACGGTCCGACTGATCTGATCTACTCAGATTATCGTCCTGTTCCTTTGGAATTTCACTTTGGAAATCTCAAAGGGGTATTCCCACTGCTGAATGACAATAAAACCCAAATTAACCCGCGTCTGCTCAAACGAAACCGAAAAAAAGAATTAGAAAAAGGCAAGGGCAATCGCAGACCGGAAGCACCTAGTATAAATTTTATTCTTAGTCATCTCCAGCAACGAGATATGCTGCCAGCAATCTACTTTATCTTCAGTCGTCGCGGCTGTGATAAAGCAGTGGCAGAGGTCGGTGATATGTGGCTGGTGAATGAACAAGAAGCACAGCAGTTACGGCGACAGATTGACGACTTTTTCAGCCGTAACCCAGATGCGGGGCGAACCGGACATATTGCTCCCCTCTACCGTGGTATCGCTGCACACCACGCCGGAATTTTACCTGCGTGGAAAGTACTGGTAGAAGAACTATTTCAGCAGGGACTAATTAAAGTCGTATTTGCTACAGAAACCCTGGCAGCAGGAATTAACATGCCTGCTCGAACAACAGTTATTTCTACCATATCTAAGCGTACTGATACTGGACATCGGATGTTAACAGCTTCTGAATTTCTGCAAATGGCAGGAAGAGCAGGGCGTCGGGGTATGGATGAAGTCGGTCATGTGGTGACATTACAAACTCCCTTTGAAGGAGCAGAACACGCAGCAGCTCTGGCAATTAAAAAACCAGACCCGTTGGTCAGCCATTTTACGCCCAGTTATGGCATGGTGTTGAATTTGCTGCAAATCCACACTCTTGATGAAGCCAGAGAACTCATCGAGCGCAGCTTTGGGCAGTATCTAGCAAACGTACATCTCCAACCAAGGCAGCAATATATTGCCCAGTTGCAAGCAGAATTAGAAGAAATAAATACACAAATTGCTGCGGTAGAAGAAAGCGAAATCGCTAGCTATGAAAAACTGCGACAACGCCTGAAAGTAGAGCAAAAATTATTAAACACACTGCAAGAGCAAGCAGACGAAGGGCGGCAAGAAGAATTAAATATGATGCTCAACTTTGCCGTTTCAGGGACATTACTTAGTCTTAAAGGTAAATACTTGACAATGTCTCTGCCAGTAACCGCAGTGCTAGTAGGTAAAACCCAAGGTGCTAGCCAAACAAATTATTTAGTGTGTTTAGGGAAAGATAACCGTTGGTATGTAGCAACTACAGCAGATGTAGTCAATTTATATGCAGAATTACCGAGAATTGATGTACCTCCTGATTTGCTACCACCTGCACAGATGAATTTAAAACCAGGACAGTCCTGTCGTGGTGAAGAAGAAAGTAGAGCGATCGCCAGCCAAATTCCCGAACCAGAAGAATCTCTACACACACCACCCGAAGTAGTAGAACAACTCCATGTGGTTGCAAGTTTACGAGAGCAAATAGAAGCTCACCCACTGCATAAAACTGGCAATGTCGGTACTATTTTCAAACGTAAGGTACGGGCTGCTGAACTAGAAGAAGAAATTCAAGAATTGCAAACACAGATAGAGCAACAGTCCCAAAGACATTGGGAAGAGTTTATTAACCTGATTGAAATTTTGCAGTATTTTGAAGCTTTAGATAACTTATTACCTACACAATTAGGACAAATTGCCGCAGCAATTCGGGGTGAAAATGAACTGTGGCTTGGTTTAGTCCTTGCTAGTGGAGAATTAGATAACCTCGATCCCCACTGTTTAGCAGCAGCAGCAGCAGCATTAGTCACAGAAACTCCACGTCCTGATAGTAGAGTGCGCTTTGAACTTAGTGATGAAGTTGCAGAAGCTTTAGCGAAATTACGGGGAATTCGCCGCAAGATGTTCCAACTACAACGCCGCTATAATGTCGCTTTACCCATCTGGCTGGAATTTGAATTAATCGCCTTAGTTGAACAGTGGGCATTAGGGATGGATTGGGTTGAACTGTGCGACAATACCAGTCTAGATGAAGGTGATGTCGTACGGATTTTAAGGCGGACACTGGATTTATTATCCCAAATTCCCCACGTACCTTATATGTCAGACTCCTTACGACGTAATGCTTTACGTGCTATCCAATTAATTGATCGCTTCCCAGTCAATGAAGTTATGGAATAGTCATAAATCAGTTATCAGTTATCAGTTATCAGTTATCAAATTAAACTGCTCACTGTTAACTGTTAACTGTTAACTGATTCATGCCCGATCCCCAATCCCCAATCCCCGATCCCTATTCACTCTGGGTATTCGTGAGAAACAAACGGAACTTCTACTATTTCACCTGCAACTTCCCCAACTTGAACTTGTAAACCGACACCACCAGCTTTAGTACGGATATAGCCTAAACCACGATAACCATCGACAGTTTTAATACAACTAGTCAATTTACCGACTTTTTCATCGCCGACTGTAATTGCTGTTCCTGGTTCGACAGCAGCACTCAGTTTTAGTCCCCAAAGGTATTGTTTTACACCTTTATAAGTATTTAAACGGGCAATAGTTTCTTGACCTATATAACAACCTTTGTTAAAAGAAATTGTCTGCCATAAACCCACTTCCAAGGGATTGTAATCATCAGTCAGTTCTTGCTCTGGAACAGGGCGACCTTGTGTAATTCGTAACGCTTCCCAAGCGCGATCGCTCATCGGTACTGCGCCTAACTCAACAATTTGATTCCAGACGGTTTCTTTGATGGAGGTTGGCAAAATCAAAGTGTAGCCAGGAGAAGCTAAACCACTACCAACGGCAATATGTATATTATTAAATACTTGGTGATTTCCGTAGGGTTGACCAATAATGGCGCTACCACCTAATTTTTCTACAATGGCATCACTGGCTGGCCCGATCAAATTTAAAGCCGCAGTTGTATCAGTGACATCAGTCAGTTGTACCTTGTCAGCAAAAAAGATATAACGATCCAGCCACTGCAACAGATACTCACGACGGTTAGGCGAAACCAAAAGTAGGACTGCATCTTCCATGACATAGCCCGTTGCTAAGTCAATAGTACGAGCAGTGGATGTCACAAAAACTGTATCACAGCCTTGTCCTGGTTGCAGCTTTTGAAAATCGTTGGTGCTTTGGTTGTGCAGAAAACGCAGACGATCGCCATCCGAAACTTTAATTCGTCCCCAGTGTGAGCGATCGCATATTGCAACTGTGGTTTTTGCTGCTTCGATAGCTGCTGTGTCTTGAGTGTCAATGGCAAAAGGCATAATGATATGTGAATTGAATTTTGTGTTCTTTGTGGTTCGTTATTTTACCCTTCAAGGTTAGATTGTCAGACCAATAGTTGTTAATTATTGTTAGCTATGTTTGCACTTTAGTTTATGCAATCAACTGCCGAAAGCTTTTTTCTTTGGCAATTAATTCAAAATCTATATCGGTTTCTGCTTGTTGTTTATATCTGGGATTGAGATTAATTGCTTGTTGGAGATTTTCTAAAGCCAATTCTAGCTGAGACTGTAAAGCATAACAGGCTGCTTTATTGTAATAGGCGTTGGCGTAGTCTGGTTTAATATTCAACGCTCGATCAAAGCTTTGAATTGCTTCATCGTCATCACCAAGCATAACTAAAGCGTAACCTCTGTTATTCCAAGCTTTGTAAGAATAGGGATTTAATTGTAGTGTTGTGTCAAAAGATGCGATCGCTTCTTCGTATTCTTCTAATTCTTCTAAGGCTAATCCTCGGTTTAACCAAGCCACAGCATCATCTGGTTTAATTTTTACGGCTTTATCAAAGCATTGAAAAGCTTCTTTTTGGCGCTTTAATAATCCTAGTGCTACACCTTTATCACACCAAGCTTGATGATATTCAGAGTTTATTTGTAAAGCTTGATCATAACAAGCGATCGCATCTTGGTATTGTTTTAATCTTCCCAAAGCAATACCCCGTTTCAACCAAATTAGCGGCTCGTCTGGATTAAGTTTAATTGCTTTTTTATAGAGAGCGATCGCATCTTCATAACGTTTGTCTGCAAACACCACATCTGCTTGTTTGAGGTAATCATCAACAGTCAATATATCCTCTGCTTCAGTAGTTTCTGAATCTACTAGTTGTGAAGGTGCTGGCTCTAATATTTCTTGAACTTCCACAGTCACAGCTTCTAAATTAACTGGAGGTGTAATTTCAAGCAATTGTTTGAGGGTTTCTTCTTTTTGTTGTTGAGCTTCTGTTTGCAACTGTGCAAGTTGTGAGAGAAAATCTGACTTAATTTTTTCTAGCTTTTCTATAATTTCCAGTTTTTGTGATTGTGCATTTGACTGTAATTCGGAATACTGAGAAGCAAATTCCGAGCCTGATTTTTCTAAATTTTCAATTACTAATTCTTTACTACGTTTAACGTCTATCAACAATTTAGATATTTGTGAGCCAATTTCAGTCTGTAATTTCTCCAACCTTTTGATGATACGCTGCTTTTGCTGTATCGCTTCTGTTTGTACATCACTGAGTTGAAACTTAATCTCAGATACTGTTTTATCTATTTCCGCCAAAACTTGGTCTTTTTGTTTTTGAGTTCCTACCTGCCATTGCGTCAGTTGGGCTGTAAAATCTGCTTGCGATTTTTCCAATCTTTTTAGGACTCGTTGCTTTTGTTCTTGAGTCTCTGATTGCACATTATTCAATTGAGATGTAAACTCAGATATTGATTGTTCTACTTCAGCCCAAGCTTGTTGTTTTTGCTGTCGAGTCTCTGTTTGTAACTTTGACAATTGAGAGGAAAATTCTGATTCTAAACTTTCCAAACTTGCAATAATTTGTTGTTTTTGTTCCTCTAATGCTAAATTTGAGCCAGCTAATTGAGATGCAAATTGCGATAATAACTCTTCCTTGGAACTTTCTAAATCTGCAAATGCTTGCTCTTTTTGTTGTTGAGTCATAATATTTAAATTAGCAAGCTGTGTCGCAAATTCTGATTGCCAAGTAGTCACATTTGCTAAAACTTGCTGTTGCTGTTGCTCAAGTGCCGATTGCCATTTTGCTAATAGAGTTCTAAATTCTTGTCGTGATTTTTCTAAGTCAGCAACTGTTTGTGCTTGGTTCTGTTGATTAGCTGATTGATACTCTGCTAATTTTCCAGCAAACTCTGATTGTAAATTTTCTATATTTGCTATAATTTGCTGTTTTTCTTTTTGAGTATCAGACTGAATCTCAGTAACTTTTGATGTCAATTCTGTAATTGATTGTTCTAATATAGCGAAAGCTTGTTCTTTCTGTTGTTGAGTGCTTGTTTGAATATCAGATAGTTGTGCCGCAAATTCTAATTGAGTTTGATTTAAATTCTCTCTAATTTGTTCATTTTTTTGTTTAACTTCTGACTGCCAAGCAGTTAATTGAGAAGTAAATTCATGTCTAGACGCGTATAACTCGGCAAAAGTTTCT
Organism: Fischerella sp. CENA71; assembly: GCA_024239075.1. GTDB lineage: Bacteria > Cyanobacteriota > Cyanobacteriia > Cyanobacteriales > Nostocaceae > Pelatocladus. The sequence goes on from JANBVI010000006.1 coordinate 30,426, forward strand.
TCTCTTTGTTTTTGATGTTCGTATTTAAAATCAGAGATTTCTGATATTAGTTCCGATCTTAATTTTCCTAAAGTATCAAGCGTAATATTTTTCTGATGTTGAGCATCTATTTCTAATTCCGACAATCGAGCGCCAAATTCTGCTTCTAGATTTTTTAATTGTTGTTTAGATCCATTTATTTGTGTTTCTAGTTCTGTTAAAAAATTTACTTTTGACTCAGATATTTCCGATGGAATTACAGAGATAATCTGTTCTCGTACTGCTTTGGCTTCTTGTTCTAAATCAATTGTCAGATTTTTGGCTTGTTGGATACTCTGTTGTGCGGTTTGTCTGACACTGAGCAGTTGCTTTTCTAAATCTTCTAATTCCTTGAACTGCTGTGTAGCTTTATCTACTATTTCACGCACCACAGCCCGCCGCAATAGCCAAAAAGAAGCAATCACAGCGACAGGAAATACAGTCAGTATAATTATCCAAATATTTAGTAAACTGCGCGTACGACCAAAAGCCCGATCTACTTCTGTTTGGACTAGTTCTCGGACTTGTTGCTGTTGCGGTTGTTGAGTGACTGTAGGAGATGGCGAAACTTGAGCGATAACATCACCAACGGATAGTAAAATGGTAGAAAATACTACAGCGCCTTGCAATAGGAATGCGTAGACAAATTGATGCTTGCTCTTCATGTACCTATCCTTATCCGTTTGGTCAGCTCTGGAGTTGCTTGCCTTTCTCCAATTTACCAGCCTTTCAGCCTTGATTTGAGAGTACAGCGATCTAAAACAGAACCTATTTATTCTCCATGATAGAACTTAGCATAACTAGTAAGAAGCCTCTTACCTATCCGGCTACGGTGTACACACAAGTCGAAAAATATGACCGATCTTGGCTTGAATTTGGTAGTAGCGTGTCAAGGCTAAAATAGTGCAATAAATCTCTTCTTCTATCTCTGTGTTCTCTCTCTTGAAAAGCTTTGAAATTTCCTCCGGGACGCTCCGCGTAGACGCGCTACCCTAACGGGAAGCCACAAGGCGTCTATGCGCGGCTTCTCGTAGAGTACGCCGGCGCACCCTTTGGGAAGCCGCAAAGCGTCTACAAACTTTTCGCTGCTTCCTCTGCGGTTTATTAATACAACATTTTAGCTGTGCCACGCCACTACAACACTAATGTCTCCGCGTCTTTGCCTCTCCGTGTCCCCGTGTCTCCCTTATGCACAATCCCCAATCCCATCTCTACTGCGGAGTAGCTAGAGGTTTAGTAGTTTTTTCTTTAGCCTGATTGTCGGCTGCTTGTTTAAATAATGGTTCAATTTTATTGCGCCAATATTCAATATTGGGTAATTTTTCGGGATGATCTTTATAAGCCAAAACTTTATCCCATTGACCATTATCTAGTGCCTTATTAATTTCATTGAATAAAGCTTCTGACTTTGTCCAATCTTGCTGCCATTGGGTGATAATATCTGCTGTTTCTTTAAAGTCAGACGCATTCCAAGGTATAGACTTCAGAAGTTCGATCGCACCGTCTAAATCCCCAGATTCATATTTCTCTTTTGCTTGTTCTAAAATTTCGCTAGCACTTTTATTAACAGCTTTATTTTGTGGTTTATTTGAGTTTGATTGTGGGAAAGGTGAAGGTAATGATAAAGGTTGGGATGTTTTTGAAGGTGATGTTTCCACATCAACAACAGGTTTTGTAGAAAGGGGACGATTAACAATCACAGTACTATCATCTACTGTTTTAAGTGCAATCCCTCTATCTCTTAGACAAGAAACCCATTCTTCTTGATTTTTTATTGCATCCGAATATATCCAAGCCGAGTTCTTAGGATCAATTCTGACTTCTACCCAACCAGCTTTTGTCCGCTTACCGGTGACTTCTAATTTCTTACCCCTAGTGAGTGTTTCTACGATGTTGTTATTGGCGATCGCCACTGGTTCGGAACGAAGATTAACTTTATTTGCACCAACCACAACAAAACAGTTACTGGCTGCGTCATTTTCCCCCGAAAAACTAGTAGTGAAATTTTCGACATTTTTTACTAAAGCTGGGGCGACAACAGCAGCACTACCAGCCAAAATCACAAGAATGCATAGCTGTAGTAAATCAAGACCACCGGAACTTCTACGAATCGTAGTATGCTGAGGTTGAGGGGTTGCTGGTTTTGAAACTTCACGATTTACAGGTGCAACAGCGACAGTTCTCTGCTGAGACCGAACCGATGGAGATTCCATCGATTGGTACCTAGACTTTCTGGGGTTTGCTATCGACTCGGAATGCATACCCAGAGAATACAATGCCTGTAGTGCTTCTGTAGCAGTTTGGTAGCGGTCTTTAAAGTGATAGCGTACCATCTTGTCTAAAACTGCAACCAAATTTTGATTGACAGGTACTAAATCTTGCCAAAGAATCTCACCAGTTTGGGTATCTTCTTGCAAATCTATTGGTGCTACTCCTGTCAATGCTTGAATCGCAATAATACCCAAAGCATAAATATCACTGTTGGGGCGGGGTTTACCCTGTCCTTGTTCTGTAGGCATGTACCCAGGAGTGCCGATCGCCACTGTTGCAGAAAACTGTCCACCACCGAATACTTGAGGATATCCAGAAGAAGAACGTAAGTGTTTGACAGCGCCAAAGTCTACTAAAACTAATTTATGGTCAGAGGCACGGCGAATAATATTATCTGGCTTGATATCTCGATGAATTACCCCATGGCTATGAACAAATTCCAGAATACTGAGAACTTCTATTAATAAATCAATAACTTCGCCCTCAGTCCAAGCTTCATCAGCGACTAATTCATCATTAAGAGGATGTCCCTCAATAAACTCTTGTACCAAATAGAATTCTTGATTTTCGTCAAAATAAGCCAAAAGTCTGGGTATTTGATCATGATTACCCAATTTTTCTAGAGTTTCGGCTTCAATGTGAAACAATCGCTTGGCAGTGTCAAAGATTGCAGGGTCGGTGCTGACTGGCTTAAGATGCTTCACCACACAAATAGGATTACCCGGTCGCTTCGTATCTTCGGCAATATAGGTTTCTCCAAATCCCCCTGTTGCCAAAACTCGGATAACTTGGTATCGATGGTCTAGTAACTTGCCAATCATATTCCCTCCCCAGTGTTTACACCCAGTTTTGCCAAATGGTAATAAATATCTCCAAGCTTTGCTCGATAAAATCCGCTATCTTGAAATAAAGATTTGCACGTAAAACGTAGTTTTTAATAGATACAAATTGTTAATTTATTTTTCAATAACATTTTTTAGTACCCATGCCACCTAAAATCACCAACTCACTCGCGTGGCAGCAAGCTGAACTCCTTATGCAACCTGCTTTCATTCGCGTCGTTGATAACATTCGCAAGCTACTGGATCTATCTGATTGGAAAGGAACTTACCAGGATGTACTGATTTGGCCCCTAGAAACCACAGAAGATACAAAAGCAATTGTTACGAAGCTTTTGCAAGAACTAGAAGCTGCAACACCAGAAAAAGCCATAGAAATTAGGGAGACACTAGCTCGTCTGCCAATTCCCCATCCAGGATATCACTTGTGTTTGCAGCGTCAAGAGCAAGAAGTTAACGTGGATTTATGGGAATTATGTTATCAAGTGTGTTTTCTTGATTACACTTCCCCCAACAATGATGCAGTTGAGATTGATACTAGTTTAATAGATGAAATGGGTGATGTAGATTGGCAAAGTTTAGACAACAAGGCCAAGCAGTTAGTTGAACAGGTGTTTGCTTCTTTACCGTCGGAATAGATGATCGGCGATTGGGGACGGATTTTTCCCTACACCCTCACACCCCTACCCCCTTACCCCCGTCCCGAAGGGTTGTATGAAATTACCCTGCGATCCCCGATCCCTGATCCCCGATCCCTGATCCCCGGTCAAAACTGACGTGACCATTCACTCGGCCAGCGTTCTACCACGACTTTCGTTTGCGTAAAAAACTCAACTGCGTGATTACCTTGACCGTGTAAATCACCAAAAAAGCTGTCTTTCCAGCCGCTAAAGGGGAAAAATGCCATTGGTGCGGCTACTCCGATGTTGATACCGATATTCCCAGCGTCTGCTTCGTAGCGAAACTTCCGCGCTGCTGCGCCACTGGTGGTAAACAAACAAGCCATATTGCCATACTGACCACTATTTACGAAAGCGATCGCCTCCTCAATAGTATTCACATCGATTAAACTCAGCACTGGCCCGAAAATTTCGGTTTTGGCAATTTCACTTGCCGGATCGACATTTTGCAAAATTGTCGGACGGACAAAGTAACCTTGTTCATGTCCAAAAATATTTGGTTGGCGTCCATCTACTAATAACGTCGCGCCACTGTCTACGCCTTTTTGAATTAACGCCTCAATTCTGTCCTTACTCTGGGCAGAAATCACTGGTCCCATCTCTACACCCTGTTCTAAACCATTACCTACAACTCGCTTTTTGGCAGTTTCTGCGATCGCTTCTGTAAAAGTTTGCCGTGCTTCCCCGACAGTAACAGCGATTGAGGCTGCTAAACAACGTTGTCCTGCACAACCAAAGGCGCTATCCGCAGTAATCCGCCTGGTCATTTCCATATCTGCATCCGGTAGGACAATTATCGGATTCTTCGCGCCGCCTTGGCACTGGACACGCTTACCGTTGGCTGCGGCTCGACTATAAATATACTTTGCTACAGGTGTGGAACCAACAAAACTTATTGCCCGAATTTGCGGATGATCCAAAATTGCGTCTACAGCTTGTTTCGTGCCATTCACAAGATTGATGACACCTTTGGGGAACCCAGTTTTGTCTAGCAACTGAAAGATTTTTTGCATTGTCAGTGGCACTTTTTCCGAAGGCTTGACAATGTAGGTGTTACCGCAGGCGATCGCATAGGGCATAAACCAAAATGGTATCATCCCTGGAAAGTTGAACGGCCCAATCACTGCACATACTCCCAGTGGTTGACGAATCATCATCTCATCAATTCCCCGCGCGATATCTTCCAGGTTTGTTCCCTGCATCATCATCGGAATACCGCAAGCGATTTCGACATTTTCAATGGCGCGGCGCATCTCACCCTTCGACTCAGCCAAAGTTTTACCGCATTCTTGGGTAATTGTGCGAGCTAACTCTTCAAAGTTTTCTTCTAATAAATTTTTTAGTTTAAATAAATACTGTACTCGTTCTGTAGGTGGAGTCCGCCGCCATGTGACAAAAGCTGTGGCGGCTGCTTCTGTAGCTTGATTGACCTCAGATGCAGTTGACAGAGGAACTTTCGCCAATATTTCTGTCGTCGCTGGGTTGATTACATCTAAAAATTCTGTAGTATTAGATGCACACCATTGACCGTTGATGTAGTTAGGTAATGTGATAATTGTTGCCATTACGTAGATATTTAATTCCTAAGATAAAAATATAAGAATATGAATATCTTAGTCTCTAACTGTTTTTGATAAGGATGAGGCATACAGCTAGGACTTATGCACCGAGTATGTCCTTTGAGGCTGGGGTGCGTGTAGGCCCCTATACCCTTCTCAAGTGCTTTACTTTTCGTTTTACTCCGTAAGTCCTGAATTCTAATAAATATTTGCTAATTCACATTAGTAGCGCAGCAAGGCTAAATTTGTGCATTAGATTTTAGTTGTTATGTGGCAAATACTGAAATATTTTTTGATTCTTCTAATTTTTTATCAGTGCAATTTCTGAGGTTGTAAGTTTTATAACTCGAATATTATCGGTTTGTTACGCAACTAGATGCAATTCATATAAGTTTTATAGGATAAGCATTTGCATGAGTTTGTTATTATTTTTTAGTGACACGCTCATCAGCAAATGCTCTTATATAAAATAGTGGGAAATAGTATCAAAATTACTATTTGTTATACTCAAAAATGAGTATGATAAATGAAAGGTTTGCTTAAAATTTGAAAAAAATCAGATAAAGCATCCACCTCCAGCAATAAAATTCTAAAATTTAAGAATTATTAAATAAAATTGAGGACGTTATGGCTGCGAAAGTAGAAATTTACACTTGGAGGACTTGCCCATTTTGCATCCGTGCTAAAAGCTTGCTGAAGAAAAAGGGGGTAGACTTTACTGAATACAGCATTGATGGAGATGAGATCGCACGGGAGAAAATGGCTCAAAGGGCAAATGGAAGACGCTCGTTACCACAAATTTTTATCAATAATGTTCACGTAGGTGGTTGTGATGATATATACGCTTTAGATGCCAGAGGACAGCTAGATAATTTATTAGCTTCTGGCAATAGCGTATAGATGTAAGGATTTCGATGGTATTTTGATTGGGGAGCGATCGCAAAGCTTGTTTAACCATCAGGGGATAATCTAAATTAAATGACCGTGGAATTTGCTGGCAATTGAGGCAGAAAGTGTGAAATTGGCTTTTATTATTGATCCCATCCAGACTCTAGACCCTTGTCACGACACAAGCGTCGCCCTAATGGAAGCAGCACATGTCATGGGACATGAAGTCTGGATCACCCAAGCGAATTTACTAAGTGTAGTAGGAGGAAAAGCTTGGGCTATTTTGGAACAAGTAGAACTTGTGCCTATTGAACTGGTGGAGGGACGCTGGGTAGCAACGAATCCTTGGTACACACTAGGCGATCGCATCTGCATGAGTTTGGAAACAATGGATGCTGTATTCATGCGAACCGATCCACCAGTTACAGTTTCATATCTCTATGCTACCTACATTCTGGACTACATTGACCAAAACAAAACCCTTGTAATCAATAGTCCTAGCGGTATTCGAGCGGCAAATGAAAAAATGTACGCGCTCCAATTTACCAAGGTCATACCAGAAACCATTGTTACTGCCGATAAGCAGATTATCCGAGACTTTGTGGCAGCAAAAGGTACAGCAGTTCTCAAACCACTAGGTAATAAAGCTGGTGAGGGAATTTTAATTTTGCAACCAGGCGATCGCAACCTCAACTCCATCATCGAACTCAGTACTCTTCGGGGTGGAATACCTGTAATGGTACAAAATTTTATCCCAGAGGCAAAACAAGGAGATAAACGGATCATCCTTCTTAATGGCAAACCAATTGGAGCAGTTAATCGTCTTTCTGCTAGTGGTGAATTTCGCAATAACATGGCCGCTGGTGGTACAGTTGCCAAAACCGAAATTACCCCAAAAGAACACGAAATCTGCTCCGAAGTTGCCGAAACCTTACGTCAAGACGGCTTAGTTTTTGTCGGTATCGATGTAATAGGTGGCTACTTGACAGAAGTTAATGTCACCAGTCCCACAGGAATACGTGAAATTGATCGACTAGAGGGTATTCGCCTTGGTCATCTGGTCATTAAATGGGTTGAGCAGACAAAAAATTTATAAATTATTGATTATGAATTATGAAATTTTTCAACCTTCATAATTCATGATTGATCTGTAATTTCTCTTGCACCCTGGAAACTGAAACAATAAATTACAAATAACATAGAGAGTTACAGTGGCATCTGGTAGTGAGATTTAGACCGAACAGTAAAAAAATAGCTCTGTGCTGAAAGACTACAAAAGCAAAATAAGTCCACCATTAACAATACTTATGCCAACCCAAGACAATATTAAGACAACTGATCAATAACCAAAACAAAGGCATCGCATTTGTTTTCTACCAAACACACTGATGATTTGAAACAACCTGACTCTAGCCTAAGCTACTTTCAGTCTATGGGATAGGTAGATGAGTTTAGATACTGATTGGCTACACCAAAAATGGTAACTGAATTGCCATAACCCCTGTTATGAACTAGCGGAATTAGAAGTGAGCAACCGGCAAGCCAACAGTTAATCCTTTAATTGCGTGGTGGTGTCCGCTTCCGCAGAAAATCAGGAATATCCAATATGGTTCCTTTTTCTTTTGGTTCTGGAGTTGGTGTTGGTGGATTGGGCGCAGGAGGTTGCTGCATTGTTGGTCTTCTTTGTGGTGGGGGTTGTACTACTCGCCCTTGGGTAACGGTTGGCTGTTGTGCAGTTGGGGCTTCACCTGTAAATCCTGTTGCAATCACGGTAAGCCTAACTTCACCTTGGAGTCTGTCATCAATCACTGCTCCAAAAATAATATTGGCATTGGGATCAACAACTTCATAAATTGTTTCAGCAGCAGCATTCACCTCATGTAGTGTGAGATCGCTACCACCAGTGATGTTAAAGACAACACCCCTAGCTCCCTCAATCGAACATTCGAGTAACGGGGAAGAAATCGCTGCGATCGCAGCTTCTCTAGCTCTAGATTTTCCAGAACCAATACCGATCCCCATTAATGCTGATCCTGCATCTGCCATGACTGCTCGCACATCTGCAAAGTCAACATTGATCAAACCAGGAATGGTAATAATATCGGAAATGCCTTGTACCCCTTGGCGTAACACATCATCTGCATAACGAAAGGCTTCTTGCATCGGTGTTTGTTCAGGGATCACTTCCAGTAGCTTGTTGTTAGGGATGATAATCAATGTATCTACCCTACTTTTTAGCCCTTCGATCCCTTGCTCTGACTGGCTGATCCGGCGACGCCCCTCAAAGATAAAGGGACGTGTAACTACACCAACGGTAAGAGCGCCCATTTCTTTGGCGACTTCTGCCACAATCGGAGCAGCACCTGTACCAGTTCCGCCACCCATACCAGCAGTAATAAATACTAAATCAGCACCCTCTAAAGCCGTAGCAATCTCATCCCGTGACTCCTCAGCAGCTTTTTGACCAATAGCAGGATTACCGCCTGCTCCCAACCCCCGTGTCAATTTCTGCCCTATTTGTAGTCTGCTTGGAGCTGCTGCCAAAGTCAAAGCTTGAGCATCCGTGTTGATAGACCAAAACTCTACGCCACTCACATCTGATGCAATCATGCGGTTAACAGCGTTACTTCCACCACCGCCTACACCAATCACTTTAATATTGGCAACTCGACCGGGTACAATGTCGCCGATTCGAGTATCTTCACGCTCAATTTTTTTACTGTCATTATTTTGCCCAAAGCTCAACCCTGAATGATTAAACGGATTTGTGGAATTCACAGCCAGTGAAAAAGCAGACTGTCCTGGAGATTGGGAGTTTTTATAAGTAAGTCCTTGGTTATTATCAAGTGTCATTGGATTCACAAAGGTAGATAAACGGCTTTTTAAGGTGTCATTCACCTAAGAGTCAACTATAGTTTGACGCTGCCATCAACAATATGACATTGTGTTTTCTTGTTCTTCCCACTTCCAAGCCTTTCAGGATTAGAGGTAGGAACATTTGTTATGGGGTAAGTCATCAAGGCGGCTGTTTGCACAGTTAATTCTAGAGAAGTATACCTACTATTTACTTGAAAATGACCTGTATCACTACCACCAGACATTAATATATTCACTGCTTTTTTTCCGATTTGGTTAGGTATACCTTTGGTAACCCCAATAACCTTTTTCTTTTGCTGCCGTTGCTTTATATTAGTCATTAATTTTACAGTTACAAGTGTATTTTTTTCTTTCTTCATTAAAATAACCCAGATTACTGGTATAAAATATTAGGCATAAAATTAGTAAAACATTTCTGAAAGCCCAAAATAGACAGTTCCATGTTCAAAAATCGCATAGTTTTGCAGTCTTTAATTATACAACTGTATTGAATAATCAAATTTTTGCACGTAAAACACAGAACTAATTGTATTACTTGCAAAAACTGACCTTGATACGTTAGTTGTCGGTTGATGATATGTTTAATCGGATTCACCATTGGGGATAATTGCAACTTCAGACAAATTTACTGTCTTAATATTTTATTTACCTATAGTCAAAATATAGGTGAGAGAAAATTATGATTGTAATGTTTTACTGAGGTTTTGAAACATTTTATTGATTTACTGTTTTATTTGCCTCAATTAAAACATCCACCTGTACAGTAAACTTTCGACAAGTCTTTAAAAGCAACACTTTGACTACATGAATTGGCAGGTAATAAAAAGAACTTCACTATAGCAAGTATTATGCTAAAATGAAGATTGGGTAGTAAAAATTGCTTTTAGGTAAGATGCTATAAGTAAAGAACCTAACATCTTCTACCCATCATTAGATGTTAGTTAAATAACAATAAGAGCTTTTACTGTCTAAAAAGAGGTTTTGCAACTAATCCTCCAATTGTAAATACGAAGTTAATGCCGATTTTGACATAGTTGGCTGGGTAAACCCAACTGAACGATAAACATCTTATTCAACATAAAACTTCTTTATAGCCTAAGAATCTTCTAACATCAAACACGCAAATTTTTTTTAGTCGATTTGGAAATCGGTTTCCTATTTTTATAGTTCATTTGTACTAATAAATGTTCTGGATTTTTCAGATCGATGTACTCTATTTCATTGGGATTCAGTTGCGAAGGGAGATGACGAATTTGGGCAAGTACCTTTATTTGTTCTGGTAACTGGGGGCTTGCAGTACCGAGATGTACTAAACCTAATTCTGTTTTTATAATTAGGTTTGTTGGGTCTTGCCAATCAATTTCCGTTACTTTTAGGGAAGTTTGGCTGATCGCCTCATAAAAAGAACTCCAGTAGGGACGGTATTGTTCTGGTGCTCCGATCACTTTTAAAGTTGGTAGCTTGACTCTAGAGTTGAGGGAAGTAAAATTTTTTAAAGGTATCCACACGCCATAAGCATCTAGTAATCCCATAGTTGCTTTTGTATTCGTATTTTTATTATTGGCTTGTTCTCGACGGATTTGAGCGATCGCAACTGGTGTTCTTTCCTGAAGTTGGACTACCAACCCAGGAGGAAACAGGCGACGACTCACGGTTGCTTGAGCAATACTTGGTTGTTGCTGTAGATAACGAGCAATCCGAGACGGTTCAATCTTCCACAAAGATTGGGGATAAGACAATACCAGTAAAGACTGAACCTCTTGATCCGAAAGCAATTGATTTCCTGTAATCATGACATCTTTGGGAGTTTTGAGAACCCAATTCGGTTGAATTGCTATCCAAAGCAAACCACCCGCCAAACTAGTTACGGCCAAAGTTCGCCAAATCGCTTGAATAAATTTGATCAGCCGCTTTTTACGTAACTTCTTACGGCGTCCTGCTAGAATGGTGCGGGAAATTGATACTATGCTAGCCATTCAAACCTCTTCCACACTCTTAATCCAAGTCGTTAATTGCACATCTGTAACATTCAATAATTGTAGTCAAAGCTGCCTTTTCAACACTGTACAGCAACAAAATCAAGATTTTAGTAGTTAGCCATTGTACATTCATACAATTTGAAATTTACAATTGTTCGGAAATCTAGACTTTGAACTTATGTAGCCCTTGGTTTGCTGCGTGACTAATCATTCCTCCCAGGGTACAAAATCCATAGAGGTACAAAGTATGGTTTCAAGGGAGAGTAATCTAAAATCGAAAATTGTTTGACAATCATCATTTAATTAAAAAAACTACCAATAATATTGACAAATTAATATTTTTGTGTAGGCATGATCAAGAACAGAGTCATCAGCAAAAACGAAATTATACTCTGATTTTGCATTGCTCAGAGGATTATCTCTCATCAAAACTGCTACTAAAATAGTTGACAGTATAATATATGACACTAAAAATGGCATATAACCTAAATTATTGCGAAAAATAAAAATAAATGAATATACTGTAAGTTGGCTTGCAAAACTAGTCAAAATAATCACCTAAATAAAAGTAGAATTGCTTGGTGTATTTTTGCGGTTATTTGGGATAAAGGTTATATTAATTACATTAAATCGAATGTGATATCTCGATTGTCTCACCGTTAGAGTCCTATTGGGATTGACATTGTCTTATCTGGGATTAAAATTAGAGATTGTCAAACTCTCAACGGCAGGTGTAAAAAAGACAAGATATAATCCACAGTTCGGGGATGCAAAAATTCTTACCATGCTACGGACTTAACGATTCACAAAAAATGGAGAATAAGTCTCATGCATACTTTTATAGTCAGGTAAGGGTTATTTGTATTTTTTATACACAAATAAATCTGCATCTACATGAAAACTTCACTAAACTTGCAACGCTTTTATCAAGCCTGTAATCCTAGCAAAACCCTGGTAATGGGTGATCCATCAGACCGACAATACTACATAGACTTTTCTGATGTGCGTGGTTGCAAAATTGTGGAAGAACTGCAACGCACAATTGTCCGCATTTCTCCAGATGATCCAACTTGTCAATTATTTACAGGTCATATTGGTTGTGGTAAATCAACGGAATTACAGCGCTTAAAGACAGAACTAGAGCAGACAGGGTTTCATGTCGTTTATTTTGAATCCAGTCAAGACTTAGACATGGCAGATATTGATGTCAGCGATATTTTGCTGAGTATAGCCCGTCAAGTCAGCACTAGTTTAGAAGGAATTAACATCAAAGAGAAATCAGGTTATTTTGCCAATCTGTTTCGAGAAATTGGGGATTTTTTACAGACCCCTATAGAATTATCAGCAGAAGCAGAATTGTCTTTAGGTATTGCAAAAATTAGCGCAAAAACTAAAGACAGTCCACAATTACGCAATCAACTGCGACAGTACTTGGAACCACGCACCAATAGTATTTTGCAAGCAATCAACGAAGAATTGCTAGACAAAGCTGTTCAACAGCTAAAGCAGCGTGGTCAAAAAGGATTAGTGGTGATCGTCGATAACTTAGATCGAGTCGATATGCGCCCCTTAGCTTCAGGGCGATCGCTACCAGAATATCTTTTCATTGACCGAGGCGAACAGTTACGCAGACTCAAATGCCATATGGTCTATACTATCCCCCTGACATTAATTTTTTCTAATGAATACGAAACGCTCAAAAACCGTTTTGGGGGTGGTATCGCTCCGAAGGTGTTACCAATGGTACTTGTACGCCAACGAGATGGTAGTGACTACGAACCAGGAATATCTCTGTTACGGCAACTAGTACTAACAAGGGCTTTTCCGGAAGTTTCCTGGAATGCAAGGCTAGGCTTAATCACAGAATTATTTGATCATCCCCAAACTCTAGATCGACTATGTCGGATCAGTGGTGGTCACATTCGTAACCTGTTGGGTCTGTTATACAGTTGTTTGCAACGGCAAGATCCACCTTTTTCTGAGGATTGTTTAGAAGCAGTCATCAAAGACTATCGTGATGATCTGTTATTAGCAATTGATGAACAAGTTTGGGAATTGCTATTAGAAGTAGTTAATCAACAAAGTGTTAAAGGCGAATCTGATTACCAGACATTGCTACGCAGTATGTTTGTCTTTGAATACCGTGATGGTACAGGACGCTGGTTTGGTATCAGTCCAGCATTAGCGGAAACAGAAAAAATCCGCACTTGGCAGCAAAGTATGCTTATTCACAACTCATAACTATTTCTGACGTTTTCTCAAATCCAAAATCCTCAAGTCCCTAACTCCCAATTTGGGGAATGGGGATCTGGGGGTCAATTCTAAAATCCAAAATCCAAAATCGGATGACAGAGTGGAAATTTATAGCTACTGAGAATGCTAGCGAAAATCAGCGTTCTGTGCAAAGGTTGATCCGGGCGATCGCACTCTCTAAAGGTCAATTTGCTCTAATTTTAGTGCGATGCAATTACAGACAACTATGCGAACAAATGTTAGAGAATCTCCGTTCTCTAACTCAAGATATTTACTTACGAGAAGTTTTTCTTTCAACTTCATCAACTGCTTTACATGCCACTATTATTTCAGAACTATTTTTAGATAATCCTGCTGTAATTACAGATTGTTTACCATCTGCTGTGATGGTTTTTGGTCTGGAGACAGTGAGTGCTTTGGAAGACTTATTAATTGGTATCAACCAAGCACGAGATATCTATGCTGATACTTTTCCTTTTCCCGTAATCTTGTGGCTCACAGACGAAGTAGCAACATTACTGTCGAGATTAGCACCTGATTTTAAAAGTTGGGCAGCAACTACAATCAAATTTGAGATGGCAAAAGAAGATTTGATTACTTTAATTAAGCAGCAGACAGAATCTTTATTTGCCAATATTTTAGCAGCAGGAGCAGAACAGTTTTTATCTAATGCTGCTCTTGATTTAGATCCTAAATCTCAGCAACGTCATGAAATAGAGTCAGCGCGTCATGATTTGGAAACACGTTATGGCGTCAAATTAAAACCAGAATTAACAGCAAGTCTCGAATTTGTCTTGGGACGCGATCGCTATGCTAATGATGAAATTGAAGAAGCTTTAGATTATTTTCAGCACAGTTTAGAGCTTTGGCAACAGGAAGAGGACAGGGAGAATGAGGACATTGAAACATGGGGACGTGGTGACGCGGAGATTACTGTTGATGAATTTACCGCGTCACCGCGTCACCGCGTCACCACATCTTCAGAAAAGTCTCCCACTTTCCGCCTCTGTGACTCATTACTGCGTCAGGCCGTTGTCCTCTTTCACCAAGGACTGTGCTATCGTCGGATGGCTGAATTACGTCCTGCGCTCAACAGAAGGTATTGGCAAGATGCACTCTTTTGGTTTAGACAATGTCTAGGAGTTTTAGAAAAAGCACAAAGACAAGATTTAGTAGCTAAATTTATTTTGCCAACTTGCGAAATGTTGCAACGTTTACAAGCTTGGCAAGATTTGCAAGAATTAGCTCTCAAGTCTCTAGAATTGCATCGAGTCTATGGTGATGAAGTACAAGCAGCACAAGACTATGGTTTTTTAGCTGCTGTGGCTGCTTCTCAATCAAATTGGACAGCTGCCCATGAATTAGCTAATTCTGCACTTTCTATTGCTGAGGAAGCGCTAGAAGTTTCCCGTCAACAAGAAAGTTCCTATCTGCTGTTACTAGGGCGCACACAGCGACAGATGGGAGAGTGGGAAGAAGCAGTCAATAACCTAGAATGGGCGAAAATAGTTTGTGAACCACAGTATGAGCCATCGCTGTACTTAGAAATTGTGGATGAATTGCGATCGCTATACTTTGTTGAAGGCCATGACTACTTAGAGGCATTTCATCTGAAGCAAGAAAAAATTCAAATTGAGCATCAGTACGGCTTTCGTGCCTTCATTGGCGCTAGTCAACTACAGCCACAACGTTACAGAATTAATTCAGCTTTACACTCACAAACAAGCACAAACTTTCCTGAAGAAATTGCTCAAGAAATAGCCGCTTCTGGAAGACAACAAGATATTAATCGCTTGATTGAAAGAATTACCCGTGCAGACTGTAAACTCACGGTTATTCATGGGCCTAGTGGCGTTGGTAAAAGTTCAATTCTCAAAGCTGGTTTAATACCAGCTTTAAAACAAACAATTATCGGAGAACGTAATCCTTTACAGATTATCTTATCTGTTTATAGAGATTGGCAAACAAGTTTAAGACATAGTTTAAACCAGGCGATCGCTCAAACAGGAATTACTACTCATAGTGAGTTTTCTCACAATCTGATTATCCAGCACCTAAAGTCATTAACTGACCGCAATTATACTATTATCTTGATTTTTGATCAGTTTGAAGAGTTTTTCTTTGTCAATAAAAATGCATTTGCTAGAACCGAGTTTTATCAATTTTTTAGTGAATGTTTAAATATTGCTTTTGTTAAAATAATTTTATCTTTAAAAGAAGATTGTTTACATTATTTATTAGATTTAGAACGTTTCTGCAATCAGAATAATGTTCGTGGATCTGATTTAGATGTCATTAATAAAAATATTCTGGATAAAGATATACGCTACTACTTAGGGAATTTCTCTAAAAAAGATGCAATTGCTGTTATTAAAAGTCTCAATCAGCGTTCTTATTATGGATTAACTCATGAGTTAATCAACCAAATAGTAAATGATTTAGCAGGAGATATTGAAGAAGTAAATCCGATTGAATTACAAATAGTCTGTGCCCAACTACAAACAGAAAATATAATTACTATTGAAGAGTATAAGCGTTGTGGCGGCTCCAAGAAATTAGTACAGCGTTGGTTAGAAGAAGTAATCAAAGATTGTGGTCAGCAAAATGAACAGTTAAGTTGGAAATTATTGTTTGAGTTAACTGATGAAAAAGGTACACGACCAATTAAAACAAAAGCTGAGTTAGTAGCTGCACTGATTAAAGAAAGAGACGGAGAAATAGGGCAATGGGGAGATAAGGGGGCGGGGAAAACCATGACTCCATCTCAAAATATTCACTACCCCATCACAAATATAGAAATGATTTTAGACATATTGGTTGGTAGTGGATTAGTATTGCGAGTTCAAGAAGAATCAGGCGATCGCTATCAATTAGTTCATGACTATTTAGTAGAACCAATTCGTCAAAAAAATAACTATGGCATAGTGGCTGAACTTGCCAAAGTCAGGTATGAAAAAACTAAAGCTGAAGTAGCTCAAAAAGTCAGTCAAGAAAAACTGAATTTGGTTTTACAAAGGCGACTGCGAGAAGCACGTATTGCAGGTGTAGTATTGGCAATCATGTCAACAACAATAGCAGGGTTATGGTGGCAAGCTGACTTACAAAAAAGGGCGGCTATTCGCGAAACAATACGGGCAGAACGTAGCGAAACTAACTTGAAAATTGGTGCGATTACTGCCTCTTCAGAAGCTTTATTTGCCTCCAATAAAGAATTTGATGCTCTTCTAGAAAGTTTACGGGCATGGCAGAAACTCAAGCAAGCAAATGGAGTACAACCAGATACCCGGATGCGAGTAGTAACCGCTTTACAGCAAGCAGTATACGGAGTCACCGAGGTCAATCGGCTAGAGGGACATAATGATATTGTTTGGGGTATTGCATTCAGCCCCGATGGCAAATTATTGGCATCAGGTAGCCGCGATCGCACAATCAAGTTATGGCATCCAAATGGTGCGTTAATCCAAACTCTGAATGATCATAGCGATGCAATCACTGGTCTAAGCTTTAGTCCTGATGGTCAAACTCTCGCCTCTGCGAGTCGCGACAAAACAGTCAAACTTTGGCGTCGTCATCCAATCACAGGAAAATTTTTTACCCAACCCGAAAAAACTTTCCAAGGACATACAGATTGGGTTTTCAGCGTTAATTTCAGCCCAGATGGCAAACTATTAGCTACAGGTAGTAAAGACACAAATGTTAAATTATGGCGTCAGGATGGAAAATTAATTAAAACACTGCGGGGACATCAAGGTTGGGTCAATTGGGTCAGCTTTAGTCCTGATGGTCAATTTCTAGCCTCAGCTAGTGACGACAAAACAGTCAAAATCTGGAGACGCGACGGTAAACTACTAAAAACTTTGTTGGCGCATGAAGAGGGAGTAACAACCCTGGCTTTTAGCCCTAACGGTGAAATACTAGCAACATCAGGTAGAGACAAAACTGTCAAGCTTTGGCGACGTTCGGGTAAAAGTGGTAAAGATATTTATGATTTTCATCTTTACAAAACTTTACAACAACACAACACTACTGTTTGGAATCTCAATTTTAGTTCTGACGGTCAACAGCTAGCTTGTGCTGGTGATGACAACACTGTATACCTATGGAAAATCAATGAAAAAGGCGAGTTTGAAAATCAACCTGACAAAACTTTCAAAGGACACAGTGATGGTGTTGTTAGTGTAGCTTTCAGTCCTGATCATAGGCTATTAGCATCGGCTAGTTATGACAAAACAGTAAGATTATGGAGTCTAAATGCCTTTAGACTACCTGTTCTTCAAGGTCATACAGATCGAGTTTTGAGTGTGACTTGGAGTCGTGATGGCAAAATGTTAGCTTCTGGTAGTAAGGATCACACTGTCAAACTCTGGCAACGTGAACTCAATAGTGAGAAAACACGCTTGTATAAAACTCTAATTGCACACACTGACAGAGTTCCTAGTGTCAGTTTTGACCCACAAGGTCAGATATTGGCTTCAGGAAGTTATGACAGGACCGTGAAACTTTGGGGGCTGGATGGTCATCTCATCAAGACTCTCAAAGGACATAACGATAGTGTCATGAGTGTTAGTTTCAGCCCAGACGGAGAGTTATTAGCATCAGCTAGTAAAGATAGGAGTGTGAAACTTTGGAATCGTAATGGTCAGTTGGTTAAAACTTTATTAGGACATCAGGGTTGGGTAAATAGCGTCAGTTTTAGCCCGAATGGTCAAATTCTTGCTTCAGCCAGTGATGACCAAACGGTGAAACTTTGGCGACGAGACGGTACTTTGTTAAAAACTTTTTCGCCTCATGATAGTTGGGTTTTGGGTGTTAGTTTTAGTCCTACTGATCATTTACTAGCTTCTGCTAGCTGGGATAATACGGTGAGGTTATGGCGTTCTGACGGCACATTATTGAAAACTTTGTTAAAGGGCTACAGCGATAGTGTTAACTCTGTAACTTTTAGCCCCAATGGTGAGATTCTTGCTGCTGCTGGCTGGGATAGCACAGTGAAAATTTGGAGTCATGATGGCAAATTGATTAAAACTCTCAATGGACATCATGCTCCGGTATTGAGTGTTAGTTTTAGTCCCGATAGTCAAACATTAGCATCTGCTGGTGATGACAATACCATCATCTTATGGAATTTAGATATGAATGACTTACTGGTGCATGGTTGTAATTGGGTAAGTGATTATCTTCGCTACAATCGCAACGTCGATCAACGCGATCGCTCGCTCTGTTATGGTGTCAAAACTCATTAGTTAGTGGCGTGACAACTTCAACTGAACTCTTATTTAGAAAGAGTTTCCCAATCCAAAATCGTTCGACTGACTTGTACTGAGCCTTGTCGAAGTAGCGCTCACGACGAAGTCCACAATCCAAAATGGTATCACCTCTCCATTTCTTCTTCAGAAGCAGCCTCTGGTGGCAAATTTGCTAAAAATTGTTGTAGTTTCATCCGCTCTATGTAAGGCCAGCCACCCTCTGACTCGATATCTTTAAGTAGTGAGTACAGTGCTTGACGATTATTAGGCAAATTATTCTGAAAAGCTCCATCTCGAATCTCTCGGTGTAATTCCTCCAACTGCCTTAATAAAGCCAAAAGAGCGATAGTATCTCCTTGACAAAAGGTTACTGCATCATGTACAACGCTAACGATGTTTTGTAATTTACAAGATAATTTCTCTGACTCAAAAATTCTACTTTGATTCATGCCAGCTTCTATAAACTAGATCAACTCAAATTTACCGAAGATATTTTACTTTCATTGTTTGCTAAAAGACGTGATTACGGAAAACTAGAGAAAATGTGCTTTTAAGTTGCATAATTACCCATAATGTAGCTTTACATCACCTTATGCAAAGTGTGTTGATCTGAACTATAAGTTACAGTAAAGATACTCAGTACAGCCTATTGAATAGCTAAATATGATCTCAGCATTTTTGATAAATACATGGTAAATGTGAGATCGCTTTGATTTTGAGTTAAAAAAAATCGTATGATCTGGCTGATGATCCCCCATAAAAATATGGGCTGTATGTAGTGGCGGCACATATATCACAAAACGACAAAGGCGATACCGCGAAAGTAAAAATACTGGCAGACTCACGGACAGTGGGTGATCACCCACACAAATTGTAGCTACTATATTACAGTTGTTTACAACTTGACAAAGACGTCCAAAGAGCAAAACAGTATCTTCTTTCGATGAATCTGCTCAAGTTACTGTGTATCGGGGTGTACTCATCCATAAACACACCCTAACTTTAACCAAATGCCGCCAAAAATGGAACTGCTAGTTTTTGCTTGTCTTTAAGATGCTTTCCTATTTGGATACTGTGTCTTGGTTAGTCTGGTGTTTTAAGCTTCAGGCTCAACAAGTAAAACTTTGAGTCAGTTGCAGTTTTACAACTTAAGATATCAATTTTTGACATTGAGGTTGACCATGAGGTTTCGCGCTGTAATTGTTGCACTCTTGGCTTTGTGCTTGGGGTTACTAACTGCTTGTAGTGAAGGTCCGACTGCTGGTAGTACTGATTTACTCACCTACGATCAAATTAAAGGAACTGGTCTGGCTAACAAATGTCCCCAACTCACAGAAACGAGTCGTGGTTCTATTCCCATTGATGCTAGCCAATCCTACGTCATAAAAGAACTTTGCTTAGAACCAACCAATTTCTTTGTAAAAGAAGAACCTGCCAATAAGCGTCAAAAAGCCGAATTTGTTGCAGGTAAATTAGTAACTCGCAAGACCTATTCGTTGGATCAAATTGAAGGCGATCTAAAGATTAATTCTGATGGTAGCCTTACCTTTGTAGAAAAAGATGGCTTTGACTTCCAAGCTACCACCGTGCAATTACCTGGCGGCGAGCGAGTACCTTTCTTGTTTACCATCAAAGGTTTAGTTGCTCAGTCACAGCCTGGTATGACCAGCATTAACACCTCAACAGATTTTGAAGGTGCTTTTAGAGTTCCTTCTTATCGTGGTGCTACCTTCTTAGATCCTAAAGGTCGTGGTGTCGCCAGTGGTTATGACAATGCTGTGGCTCTCCCTGCTCAGTCTGATGATGAAGAGCTTCTTCGCGCTAATGTTAAGCGTGCTGATGTTCTTAACGGTAAAATATCCCTCTCTGTAGCCAAAGTAGATAGTTCTAGTGGTGAAATTGCGGGTACTTTTGAGAGTGACCAACCCTCTGACACTGATTTAGGTGCTGGTGAGCCTAAAGATGTGAAAGTTCGTGGTATCTTCTACGCTCGCTTGGAACAAGCTCGTAGCTAAATAATTTTCGGTAGAAAACTTGAGTGAAACTCAAGATGGCTATTGTTATGGTCTTTGTGGCGATCGCAGTAGCTAACCTCTAATCACCCTTATGATACTAAATCATAAGGGTGATTCTGTTTAAGTATTTTTTCCCTAAAAATTTTTTTGTTCTAACTGCTATCTCTTAAATATCAGTTTCTATATATACGTCATATTTATTTTTAATTACTTAAATTAAGTACAATCTCGGTTTTAATTAAGGTAAAAAATTTTATATGTTTTGTATGTGTTTGAAAAAACTGTAGGTCATACCAAAGTTGACTAAATAATTCTCTTTTCACTGATTTAAACCAGTTTCCATTGTCATACTCCTAAGAGCAGACACTTCTATCAGAATTCTTTGTGTCTGCTATGGGGGTTAATTGACCTGTCCGTATTTTTGATTGAAATCTTTAAATGCATGACATGCACAATTGGAGCTTGGTTTAGCAGTGAATATTTGACTGTTTGTTTGTCAAGAGAAACAAAGCGGTGCTATGCCAACCACACTTACCAATGAACTGAAACATGAAATCTTACAGTTGCTACGAGAATATCAACAATCTCGTTCGGCAAATGTTCGCAATCAACTGGTTAAACTCAATTTTGGACTTGTGAGAAAAGAAGCTCACTATTGGATAAACCAGTGCCATGAAAATTATGAAGATTTACTCCAAGTCGGTTGTCTGGGTCTAATTCGAGCAATTGAAAGATTTGAAATTTCTAAAGGTCATGCCTTCAGTTCTTTTGCCATTCCCTACATTCGGGGGGAAATTCAACATTATCTCAGAGATAAAGGTGTTACCGTACGAATTCCCCGACGCTACCTAGCACTGCAACAGCAGGCGATAGGAGTGTCACGTTCTTTGCACAGAAAATACAATCGTCAACCAACCGACGCAGAATTAGCCGCCGCACTGGAAATTTCTACCCAGGAATGGCAAGAAATTAAATTGGCATGGATGAATCGCGCTCCTTTAAGCTTGGATGTACCAGTCCAAGACGGAGAAGAGGGATCTACTTGCTTGGGAGAGTTAGTTGTTGATCATCGCTATCGTAGTTTTCAGCTAGCACAAGAAGATCAAATTCGCTTGCAACAAGCGCTGTTCCAGCTCGAAAAACGTACCCGTGAAGTCTTGGAATTTGTGTTTTTACACGATTTAACACAAAAACAAGTAGCGGAGCAGCTAGGTATTAGTGTTGTCACTGTTTCTCGCAGAGTCAAAAAAGGACTGGATATGTTGAAACAGTCAATGAGTGTGGCAGAAGATTAAATACCAAAACTTAGGTTATAACCGTATCAGATTTCATACTAGCTTTATTATACAAGCATGTTGAATTTGATACATAAACTTTTTCTGGTGATAGAGAGGGGCTGATGGGTATAAATTTAAAAATATTAATTGCAGCCATTTCTGTTTTAGCGATCGCCTCCTGTGCTTCTGAAGGTGAACAACAATCTATTACGCCTGATACACCAGCAAAAACGCAAAAACCACCAGCACCATCATTTAATAACCCTGTAGTACCTCCAAAAGCAACTTCAATCACTTCTGCTTCTGCTAGCTTGATTCAACCCACAAATGTGAAAGCACGGATAGATATTGTCTCAAAAGGACGTAATGACCCGTTTGCTCAAATTGTTGGACAATTACCGCTAGGAGTGGCGAATTCTACTATGGAAATGCGGCCTGTCCCCAAATTACTGCCTTTACCAATTACCAACACTGGAAGTAAATTAACAGCCACCAGAACAGCGCAAAAAAGCAGTGTAGTGTTACCTGCCAAATTAAATAAATCAAAAAACAATATCAACAAAGCAACTTCAAACAAAAATCTTCCAAAATTAACTCCTGTCTTACCTAAAGTCATACCCCCGGTTGTTCCTGAACAACGTTTAGCATCTGTATTACCACCACCACCACAACCAGATTTAGCCAAGGCTGTTTTTGTGAGTGGTGTGGTTATGGTTGGTAATCAACCCCAAGCTATTATCAAAGTACCAAACGAACCAACTAGCCGTTATGTACAGGCAGGACAGCGATTAGCAAACGGAGTTCTAATCAAACGTATTGAAATGAACGAAGGTTCAGAACCGATCATAATTCTGGAACAATATGGTATTGAAGTGACCAGAATGGTTGGTGAAGCGCCTGCTAGTAGTCCATCAACGGCGACAACAGCCATCACTGGTAATCCATTTTCAGCAACACCAGCCTCAAACCCGGTTGATATAGAATCTTCGTGAACTAGCTGTTTTGAAAATGGGTGTGGCGTATAGGGGTGTACGCATCTCAGTCAGGGCTACTTAAGAGGGTAAACTAGAGTCCGGGATTTCTTTCAGAACTAGCTAAAAAAGATGAAGACAAAAGAAAAGGTAGAATTTACTGGTTTACCTCTAGCAGTTTATCGCGAGGTAGCGGCTCATCTACGGCAAGTAGAAGGAGTAGAGGTAGAGTTGATTCCCCAATCTTCCCCACAGTTTGATTACAACCAAAGCCAAATAGCTGGTTTATTGATTTCAGTTTCCCCTGACTCTAATTCTGTTAGTCAGCAAAGAGTGGAACAAATTTTAAGTTACTATCGCGATCGTTATATGTGAGTTAAGGTAAGACAGTGCAAATAATCAAAGGTTTGTAGCTAATGAATAAAGTCCTTAGCTATGAACTTATTACAGTAATTTTACATAGTTTAATTTTATACTATAATTCTAGTAAAAAACGTAGTACATAGCAGTAAACATCAAGTTTCTTTAAAGACAGTTTCAATTTCCGAAACGAAGCTGACAAAAGCTGTAGGAAGAGGCTAGCTTATTTGATAATAACAAGCGGCACTCAGCAGCTATGGTAAAAGAATTAGCAATTCGCACCAATGGACTGACGAAGCAATTTGACAGGCACGTTGCCGTTAATAATGTTGATTTAGAAATTTATACAGGTGAGGTATATGGCTTAATCGGCCCCAACGGTGCAGGTAAAACGACTCTCATTCGGATGTTAGCAGCAGCAGAAGAACCGACTACGGGTGAGATTTATATTAATGGCGATCGCTTGTTACGTGATCAAAGTAACCCCACCCTTAAGCGTCGTCTTGGTTACTTACCTGATGACTATCCTCTGTATGAGGAACTAACAGTCTGGGACTACCTTGATTATTTTGCCCGTTTGTATCGTTTGCGAGAACCACGCCGGACAAAACGTCTGCATGAGGTTTTAGAACTAATACAGCTGGGGAATAAACGCCATAGCTTAATTTCCACTTTGTCACGGGGGATGAAACAGCGCCTCAGTTTGGCGCGCACAATCATTCATGAACCTATTTTGCTGCTGTTAGATGAACCTGTCTCAGGACTCGATCCAATTGCGAGGATGCAGTTTCGAGAAATCATCAAAGTCTTGCAAGAAGCGGGGATGACAATCTTAATTTCTTCCCATGTTCTCAGCGATTTGGCAGAATTATGCACTTCGGTGGGAATCATGGAACTTGGTTATTTAGTAGAAAGTGCATCGCTACAACAACTATATCAACGTCTTGCCCGTCAGCAAATTGTCATCTCAACTTTAGGAAAACAAAAGGAACTGTTAGCAGAACTTAAGAATAATTCTTTTGTAGAAGAGTGGGAAGTCATGAGTGCCAAAAATAGCGTGCGGGTGAATTTTTCTGGTAAGCAGGAAGACTGTGCTAATTTGTTGCGATCGCTCATTCAAGCTGACATTCCAATTAGTGAATTTCACTGCACCCAAGAAGACCTAGAAACTATTTTTCTCAAGCTTGGACACAAACAAGCATCTTAGTCAAGGGTCAATTGTCAATTGTTACTCTCCACATATCCCCCCTCTTCCTTGTCCCCGATCCCTGATCCCCGATCCCCGATCCCAACCTTGGAGTTTTCACCTATGTTGCTCAATTTTCTGGATAAAATAGGCGACTGGAATCCGCAATTATTGCGGGAACTTAAAGGTCGTCTGAAAGTTTTTCCTGTGGCGATCGCCTGTATTACATCTTTAATTGGTCAGTTGATATTGTTCTTGTATCAATTGCGGGAAATACCAGGCGAAAAATATCAAATGTCAGGTACTTATTGCAGTTTAGGAGAAACTTATAAACAACAACTAAATGATATTTACCCACAGATTAGCAAACTGCAACAACAATTATCTTGGCTCAACAAATCTAACAATTATGATGCATCAGCAATTCAATCTTTAACACAACAAATAGACAAAATTAAGGCTCAAGAAAAAAACATTAATAACATTTTGTACAATAAGTACTGCCCTCTTGAGCAAATTAATATGCAGCAGTGGTGGCGAGATCACTGGGAATATATATTTCTATCACTGACTGTCATTTTTATTTTCACACTGTTAGTTGCAGGGACTTATTTACTAATTAATAACTTAGCTCAAGAAGAAAATCGGGGTACATTAAATTTTCTGCGTCTTAGTCCCCAGTCAGAAACAAGTATTTTGACTGGTAAAATGTTGGGAGTTCCAATATTAATTTATCTGGCAGTTGCGATCGCAATTCCTTTTCATTTATTAGCAGGTCGTGCTGCCAATATTGCCTTTAGTCACATTCTGAGTTTTTATGTCATCTTAGGTGCTAGTTGCTTTTTCTTCTACAGCACCGCACTATTATTTGGCTTCCTAAGTCGTTTTTTTAGTGGATTTCAGCCTTGGTTGGGTAGTGGTGTAGTTCTAATTTTCTTGTTTGTAACGATGCAATTTGCATCTTCTGGACCATACTTAGATAATGCAGCTGCTTGGTTAAGACTGTTCAGTCCCTTTGATATGACAGCTTATTTATTCCCCAATTTGTTCCGTAGATATAATTGGGAATTACTTGAAAAAATACAATTTTTCTACATACCTGTCGGGAAAAGCCTTTTTGGTTTATTAGGTTTAAATTTAGTCAATAATGGTTTGTGGAGTTATTGGGTTTGGTATGGTTTAAAGCGCCGCTTTCGTAACCCAAATTCAGCAATCATAAGTAAGGGTCAAAGTTATTTGCTTGTTGCTTACTCACAACTTATTCTTTGGGGCTTTACTCTTCAATATGTCAAAAAATATTCTGCTTACAATCTCGATGAAAACCCTGTTCCTGCTTATTACGATTTAAACTATCAAGTAACGCAAAACTTTGGTTTAATAGTGGTTTTTAACTTGCTGTTACTGTTTGGTTTAATGACAATTCTCTCACCACATCGGCAAACAATTCAAGATTGGGCTAGATATCGACATCAAAACATCTCTGAACGCAAAGGATTTTGGCAAAATTCTTTATTACAAGATTTAATCTGGGGTGAAAAAAGTCCAGTAATAGTAACAATCGCGATTAATCTTGTGATTGTGACTATTCCGTTAGTAACTTGGATTTTAGTTGCACTTTCTTTGCAAGCGAATAATAGTAATAGCTTAAACTGGCTAGTTAACGACGTTGGTCGCTTCAAAGCAATTTTAGGTGTAGTTTTGTTTATTTGTATGATAATGATCTACGCCACAATCGCGCAAATCATGCTCTTGATGAAAACTCCTAAACGTGCTGTTTGGGCGATTGCAACTGTCGCTACAGTGATTTTTTTGCCGCCCATGTTTTTAGGAATGTTAAGTCTGAATCCAGATAAACATTCTACCTTATGGTTATTTTCAAGTTTTCCTTGGGCGGGATTAGAGTATACGACGAGTACAACTGTTTTTATCGCTCTTTTGAGTGAGTTGAGTATTTTAGGATTGTTAAACTTACAGTTGAAACGTCAAATCAAAATAGCAGGAGAATCTGCGACGAAAGCTTTGCTAGCAAAAAGCTAAGACGAAGTTCGTAGTAAGGACTTTAGTCCTGAAAATTCAAGCGCTAAAGCGCTTACTACGAACTGGGAAAATTGACTTAACAAAATACACTTTTATTAAAGAGTATCGCTATGCTAAACAATTTTCTAGATCGATTGGGAGACTGGAATCCACAATTGTTGCGCGAACTCAAAGGACGTCTGCAACTACGCAATATTATACTGACAACTATCATTTCCTTAGGTAGTCAATTTTTGCTATTTCTAGCTTTTCAATCTCAATTACCAATTTCTCAGGATCGGTTTCTCAATAATTCTAATAAGTATTGCACAGGTAAACTTTTATATGGATTACCGAAATGTTTATCAGATGAATTTGGCGATACAATCATCAATTGGCAGTTGTGGTGGCTCGATTTATTTACATGGCTGAGTATTTTTGCTTGTTTTAGTCTTTTGGTGATTGGAATTTACCTACTCATTAGCGATTTGGCTCATGAAGAACGACGTGGAACACTGAATTTTATTCGTCTGAGTCCTCAAGAGTCCCAAAATATTTTAGTGGGAAAAATCTTAGGAGTGCCAATTTTGTCTTATCTGGCGATCGCTTTGGTCATTCCTCTACATTTATTATCAGGATTAGCAGCAAATATTTCCTTGGGAGCAATTTTAGGCTTTGATGCTGTTGTCTTAGCTGGTTGTCTATTTTATTACAGTGCAGCGTTGCTATTTGGCTTAGTTGGTTCTTGGTTAGGTGGTTTTCAAGCTTGGTTGGGTAGTGGAGTTGTTCTTGGTTTTCTCCTAATAACTAAGCAGTCACTTATTTATATCTCAACTAATTCTGCATTTGTTTTCTTGAGATTTTTTAACCCATTCTACTTTATTCCTGGGTTATCAGGTACTTCTTATTTTACTTCTAGATACCAATGGGCTGATTTTCATTGGTTCGTTTTACCTCTGGGAAATAGCAACATCATAATTACTAATTTAGCAATTATAAATTTCTTTTCTCTAATGTATTTTACTTGGCAAGGTTTACAGCGTTGTTTTCGGAATCCTAACGCTACTATGCTGAGTAAGCAACAGAGTTACTTACTGACTTTTTACTTCACTATTTCATCTTTAGGGTGTGTGAATTGGCAATTAATTGTTGCGGATAAGTTTTCTTATTCATCGGTAATGAGGGATGAGCTAGCTTGCTTATTATTTTTACATTTTTGGCTATTTTTGTATTTAATTGCCGCGATAACTCCTCATCGGCAAACTTTACAAGATTGGGCGCGCTATCGTCACATTGCTGATCATAAAGGTTTGAGTAATAGCTATGTCATCAAAGATTTTATTTGGGGAGAAAAAAGCCCTTCTGTGGTGGCGATCGCATTAAATGCAAGTATTGCCATCACTTTCCTTAGTTCATTAATTATTCTGGCTAATAATAACAGTCAAACCAAAATTAGTGCTGTTTATGCTCTGATTTTAGCTGGTAGTTTAGCTATGCTTTATGCAGTATTAGCCCAACTCATGTTAGTTAAAAAAACTCGACATCGGATATTTTGGGCTATTGGTAGCCTTGGCGCTGTAATTGTTTTGCCAGTATTTATTATGCTGATGTTTTGGTCTAATTATCCTGGCAATAGCAATTTTATCGGGTTGTTTTCAGTAGCAGCACCACTTCTTGCTTTGTATACACCCAACGCAGAATCATTATATTCTCTCGGAGTGTTATTTGTAATTTTTATGCAAGTCATGATATCAGGATTACTGATATTGCAGTTGCGGAAACAATTGCGAAAAGTAGGAGAATCTGCAACGAAGGTGTTATTTGCTCCCGAAAGTAACCGCAGGTAATTGTATAGTGCCACAATAAAATGCGAGACTTTTGGAGCAACTACAGATGAACAATCCTGTTCCTATTTCAACACTTTTTGTTGGACTCAACGGATTCATCGCCTTCACATTATCTTATATTGTGGTGATGGAGCGAATAAGTACCAGAATTTGGCATGGAGAATCGAAAACAGATGTGTCAAATCAGCCAAACTATCTTGATAAACCGGGAAAATGGGCAGCTTTCGTCGAAAACTACACCCAAAAATCAATTGCGACTAAAACCAGCGACGACGGAATTTTGCAACGCAAGGTACGAGCATATGGCAACTTCATGGAGTATGTTCCACTTGCATTACTTTTTATACTCGTACTTGAATTGATGAATTCACAGACTGGGTTATTGTGGCTTTTGGGAAGTACACTTACTATCGCTCGTATTGCTCATGCATGGGGGGTAATCAAAACCTATGGCCCGTCACCAGGGCGTGCTTTGGGATTTTTCCTGACTTGGTTCGTTTATCTAGTTGGTGCTGGTGCTTGTGTGTATTATGGTGTAGTGGGAATATTGCACTAAAGATAGCAGGTTGACAAACAGCCTGGAGCGAACCACTAATGACTATTTGGTGAAGCTTGTGGTTGTTTGAGAACGCTAGGAATAGCCTCTATGATTCGTTTGATGATTTGTTCTGAGGTTTCTTCCGCTGTAATGGTAATTCGCAGATCGGCTTGGTTATAAAGGGCTTGTCTTTGTTCGAGGAGCGATCGCAGTTTTCCTTGAGGATCAGTATCTTGTAGTAATGGTCGAGTGGTATCTTCTGCTAAACGTTTATATAGTATTTCCACTGATGCATCTAGCCAGATAATTATGCCGTGATGCAGGTAACTCCAATTATCTCGTCGCAGGATTATTCCCCCACCTGTAGCAATGACTAGTTTGGTAAAAGCACACACTTGCGCTAATATCTGACTTTCTAACTGACGAAATGCTGCTTCTCCTTCCTCAGCAAAAATTTGATTGATGGTTTTTCCTGCTGCTTTTTCTAATAGATCATCAGTATCTACAAAGCCGTATTTTAGCTCGCGAGCTAACATTCGCCCTAGTGTGGTTTTACCAGCACCCATCATACCTATTAAATACAAGTTGATCCCTTGTAATCGCTCATTCACCTGATGCTACACTCCAGTTCTCACGATTTTGGATTTTACATTTTAGATTGAGAATATTTTTATTTTTAGACAAAACCGCCTATTCTCACCTTGCTATGTACCCGACGGTTTGATTGAAGCGCAGCATTTCGAGACTGCGATCGCCATACACGCCTTCTATTTGTTGTTGACAACACTCAATGGCAAAATCATTTAAATCTTCTGAGTTAATGCTATACATATCTTCAAATACATCTGGTTCTACTCGACAAAAACGTGGGCGATCAGGGTAAATGCGGCATTCACGTCTATCATTGTCGTAGTTAATACACCATCCATCTTCACCTACCATACTAAAATAAAGTTCTAGTTCATCTGGATTTAAATACTCGTGTAAGTCTGGACGGTATTCAGGATCAAGATGACAGCAGGCTCCACATTTTTTTACACATTGCCAAATTGCCATTTTTTATACCTATAATTCGGTTATTAGATTCTGAAGCTTGCTCGAAAGTGCTGATGAAATTTATTTTACTGTGCCTGGTATTATTTACTTATTTAACCATTCAATCATACGCATCTTGTTTATCTTAGTTTTTTATGTGGTTTTTTATAATTTTGTTAAGTAAATTAAATTTAATAGGCGATCGCCAGATATGATTAATTCCGAGTTTGACAATAGAGTAATACATTCTTTTAAATTTTTTGGGAGGGAATAATGTTTGAGGCTGTAGCCAACATCAATTGGGAAGTAATTTTTCAGCTATTGTTCGTAGCACTGATCATGCTAGCTGGGCCAGCGGTAATTTTTGTACTAGCTTTTCGCGGTGGCGACCTCTAACATAAAATTCAATTAATTTTAATTCCTTTGCTCTGGCCCGCTAAGTGCGGGCTTTGCTTTTTATTGGTGTCATTTGTCATTTGTCATTGGTGTTTATTTTCTCCCTGCTCTCTTGTCTCCCTTGTGTCCTCCCCCGGAATTTTATTTAGAAATCTCTAAAGCTCGGAGTGCTGCTTGAATAATGGCATCATAGTGTGGTTGCGAAATATCAACTTCTTTCGCGTCTTGACGATTATTACCTAACAAACCGACTATTTTTCCCTGTTCAATCGCTAAAACCTTACCATCTGGATTTTTAATTCTTAATTCTGGTAAAAAACCATTTTGATAAATCCCACAGCTATACTGACGGTGATTGTACTCAAAAGCTGCTTTTGATAAAGTGGTGTAAGAAGTAAACGGTGCATAACACTGACTAGCAACTCTTGCACCAACTAGTTCTAATTCAATACTGGTGTTACCATTAAAATTATTTTCTCGCAGTTTATAAGCAATATCTATTCGTTGCGGTAGGGGAAAGTAGTCGCGCCAGCGCCAAGCGATCGCTTTAATTTTGAATTGTTGTTGGTCAATTGTTTGAGCAACTGTGAGCTTAATATGACCTTTTCCAACGGTTTGCTGTTCGATGACTTGGACGTTAGCAGTCCAAAATACCGGATCGGGGTTATCAATACCACAGGGTTCTAAAGCGTGTAGTTGTTGATAAAGTTCTTGGTTAATCTGATTAAGGTTGGCTTCAGCATCAATTTTGAGAAGTGGTTTGAGGTGCTGAATTTCTAGACATTGGTTAGCGAATTCCACCAAACGCGATCGCAGTGCTACTAAATTTTCAGCAGGTAAAGAAAATCCACCTGCGGCTTTGTGTCCTCCAAATTTGCCTAGCAAGTCTTGGCAATATTCCAAAGCTTCAAAAACATGGAATTCTGGTATTCCGCGTGCAGAACCGCGAATTTGCTTGTCATCCTCAAAAGTACCGATAAACACAGGAACACCATAGCGTTCTACCAAGCGGGAGGCGACAATACCAATGACACCATGATGCCAGTTAGGCTGCACAACAACCAAAACCCGATCTTCCTGTAGAGATGTAAGATATTCTGTCTCAACTACAGCGATCGCTTCTTGTTCAATTTGTTCACACATCTGTTGACGATGCTGGTTAATTTGCTCACACTGCATCGCTTTTTCCAAAGCAATCCCCATATCATCTGTAGTGAGTAAATCAATCACAATTTGGGGATCACCGATTCTACCAATAGCATTAATACGTGGTCCAAGCCGAAACCCAATATCTTCAGGCTTTAAGGAAGACGCGACTTTTGCAGACGCGGAGAGTTTAGGACGCGGTGATGCGGAGAAATTGTTAATAACATCTCCGTGTCCCCGTGTCCCCATCTCCCCTTGTCCCCCGTGTCGCGCTTGCACTCCCGACACCTGAATCAACGCTTGTATTCCTACTAGTTGCGATTTGGGTAATTGCAGCAAACCACGTTTTACCCAACGGCGATTTACTCCAGTCAAAGGAGCGAGATCAGCAATGGTTCCCAGGGTAAACAGTTCCAGCATTGGTCTGATAATGCCACTATTAGCTTGTCCTAGCTGTTGAGCTAAAGAAATTGCCAAAATGTAAGCAACACCCACACCAGCAACACCACGATAGATTGAAGATTCTGGTAGTAATTTCGGATTGAGAATGGCGTTGGCTGGGGGTAATTGTTGCGGGATGTCGTGGTGATCGGTGACAATTACTTGTAGATTAAGTTCTCTAGCTCTGCTGATGGGTTCAAACGCAGAGATCCCATTATCAACTGTTAGGATAAGTTTAACACCTTCTTTGTGAAATTCTTCTACAATTCGTTTATTGATGCCGTAGCCTTCATGCATCCGACTAGGAATAGCGTAATCGACCTCAGCACCTAACCAGCGTAAACTACGTAATAGTAATGCAGTGCTAGTCATCCCATCTGCATCATAATCTCCACAGATGGCAATTTTTTCTTTACAGGTAATACAAGCTTGCAACAACTCTAAGCTAACTGCGAGGTCTGGAAATTCCTCTAAAGGCGAAGGTAGATTTATAGATTCAGAATTTAAAAAAGCTTGTGCTGCTTCAGGAGTTTCAATACCGCGATTAATTAAAAGCTGATTGAGCAAAGATGATAAATTAGTCACCTTTGTGAGGTTTTGTGCTAATTCTATTTTTTGGGGGGAAATTTGCCAACGTTGATTAGGTAAACGCCGACGGATGTTTGTTGCTGTAGTTGGAACTTGCTCTAGCACAATTGCAGTTAGGAGTGTGCATAATCACTTATATCTCATACACTCCAGCTTCACAACACCTCGATTCGACCATCATCAAGAATATAAATCGCGCGATCGCCAGGAGCATACCAATTTGGACGAAGTTCTACTCCCAGTGTCCCAAAGTTTAATTTGGAAATATTTGCCTTTAACGGTAAACCAGTGTCATCCCAAAATAATAGAGATACATTTTGCTCTGTGCCATCTCCCTGGTTAATCTGTAGTTCTTGTCCTGGTTGTAAAGGAATAGGATTAGTACTAGATGGCTTCTGTATAATCAACACTCTTGGCGTACGATTTACTACTTTAACTTGGATGCGTTGTCCTGGTGAAAATTGAATCGGACGGGGGCCGCATTTGGAAGCACAAGTACCAGCAAAAGCAGGACTGTTATAACTCGCTGATGGTAAAAGTAGAGCGGTTGCGATTAAAGTTGCACAGACAAACTTAGACATAGAATCGAGATTTACACAGAAGACTAAGGGTGTGTAGGTTTTAATACCTCAGACTAACACCACATTTCGTATTTTGTGTAGGTTTGATGTAACTAAAATTACATAAACTTTTTGATATCAGTTTTGTTCTGGATGTTTTTGCTGGGTTTGTAGTGAGCGCTTAAGCGCTCATAGAGGACTAAAGTCCTTACTACAAACCCTTCAAAATTACCCTCAGAATACGAAGCGAGGGCGAAGCATTTGTACGAAGATGTTTAGTCTTAAACAAAAATATTCATACAAATGCTTTTTCTCTACGTACTCAATATTTCTCGGTTAAGGATTTTTCGTCATAATTTGGGCTATGTAGAGACGCGCCATGGCGCGTCTCTGGTGGGTTTAAATGTCAATCGATTTGTCTTATCCGAGCAGTATTCCCTACGTACTATCCTGACTTTTCATGTGATGTAGAGGATAAATATTAATTGCAAATCCCCGCTCCCCCTCAACCGAGATATTTCTGCACTTGCATTACTAATTCATTCGTCCAGTAATTAGCAAGATCGGCTGCTTCTGCTTCTACCATGACTCGGATGACTGGTTCTGTACCGGAAGCTCGAACTAAAATCCTCCCAGCATCACCCATTGCGACTTCAGCACGAGCGATCGCTTCTTGCAGAGGTTGACATTCTTTCCACGCCATGCGTTTGTTACGATCTTCTACTCGCACGTTCCGCAATAGCTGGGGATAGGTATGAAAGCTTTGATCTACCATTTCCGCTAGGGAAGCACCCGCCTGTTTTACCAATGCTGCTACGTGTAAGGCTGTGAGTAATCCGTCTCCTGTGATGCCATAATGACGGCATAAAATATGGCCGGATTGTTCTCCCCCCAGCATACCACCAGTTTTCTGCATTTCTGCTTGCACGTATTGATCGCCAACTGGTGTACGGATGAGTTTACCACCATTTTGTTGCCAAGCTCTTTCAAAGCCCAAGTTTGCCATGACTGTGGACACAATTAAGTTACCTGGTAATTCTTGCTTTTGCTGGAGGTGGTGTCCCCACAAATAAAGAATGTAATCACCGTTGACTTGCCGTCCATGATTATCTACTGCTAAGACGCGATCGGCGTCGCCATCAAAGGCAAAACCTAGATCAGCGTTGTGTTCCCTGACTGCTGCTTGTAGAATATCGAGGTGAGTGGAACCACAGTTGACATTGATGCGATCGCCATCCGGTTGATGATGCAAACAGATGACTTCTGCACCCATTGACTCAAATACCGATGGTGCTAACCCGACTGCTGCACCCCAAGCCAAGTCTAAAACTATTTTCATGCCTTGGAGGTTAACTGTTTCCAAAGGCTGTGTTAAGGCATTTGTATAACTCCCCACCAATTCTGGGCGTGAGTAATGTTTACCACAATTGCTAATACTAGCTGATGCTGTCACACCACGCAGTCCAGCTTCAATTTCTGCCTGTAAAACTTGAGATAACTTTAAACCATCAGCACCAAAAATTTTAATACCGTTATCTTCTGGTGGGTTGTGGCTAGCAGAAATCATTATCCCACCAACAGCATCACTCATACTCGTAAGATAAGCAACGCAGGGAGTGGGACATAAACCTAAATACCAAACTTCTAGCCCTGCTGCTGTTAACCCTGCACTCAAGGCCATAGCCAGCATATCACTAGAGTTTCTGGAATCCTGCCCGACTATTACCGATCCTGAGTCAACAGCATAAGACTTTAATACAGTACCCGCCCAATAACCAATTTGCAATGCTAAGGGCGCACTTAACAATTCCCCCACTCGCCCGCGAATACCATCTGTGCCAAACAAAGGAGTTGTCGGTAATGAGATACTGTTGGGTGCAAGGCTACCCTCGATAATTTTCTGCAATTGATCAGGTTCGGAAGCAGAACTGCCACCAAAGCCTTGAGTCCGAGTTATAGATGAGACCATAATTGTAGAAACACTCCACACAGACACACAGAAGACTGTTATTAATCTCCTATGAATTAGGTTGTATCACGATATTTAAATTTATTTTTTTCACAAATTTATTTCTGATTCAGTTCTAGTTTAAGCAGAAACACTTAAAACTTACGTTAAGCTTCTGTAAAATTAATCTCAAAATTTGAATTTAGTGAAGTGTCAAAGGTCAATTGTCATTGGGCATTGGGTCTTGGTGCTTGTTTTCTGCTTTGTCTCCTTTGTTTGCTTTGTACATATTCACCAATCATTGTTACATATTTTAATCTATTTTCATAATCTGTAAACATAGCTCTGTTGCCTTCCCTGTCTTGCTGTATTGCACAATACTAAAGACTTGACACTTAAAAAATATTAATAGAAATTCTCATCAAATAGCTTTACTGTAACGTTTTAGTGGCTTTTGTAGCCGTTCTTAATCAGGCAGCTATGCAGAGGCATTACTCTAGCCTTGAATTTACATTTTAAAGTTGAGAAATTTAGCATGAGCAGTAATTTAGCAACTAAATTGCGTGTAGGCACAAAAAAAGCCCACACAATGGCAGAAAATGTTGGTTTTGTCAAGTGTTTTTTAAAAGGAGTAGTTGAGAAAAACTCTTACCGCAAGCTGGTTGCCAACCTCTACTTCGTGTATTCGGCGATGGAAGAGGAAATGGAAAAGCACAAAGATCACCCCATTGTTTCTAAGATTAATTTTCTAGAGCTATACAGACAACGCAGCTTAGAAACAGACCTAACTTATTACTACGGTGCTAACTGGCGAGAGCAAATCCAACTATCGACCGCAGGAGAAGCATACGTACAGCGCATCCGGGAAATCTCTGAAAAAGAACCAGAATTGTTAGTAGCCCATTCTTACACTCGCTACCTGGGTGACTTGTCTGGGGGACAAATTCTCAAAGGAATTGCCCAAACAGCAATGAACCTGAATGGTGATGGTGTCGCCTTCTATGAATTTGCAGATATTGACGACGAAAAAGCCTTCAAAAGCAAATATCGTCAAGCCTTAGACGAACTTCCGATTGATGAAGCCACAGCCGATCGCATTGTTGAAGAAGCAAACGATGCTTTTGGTATGAACATGAAGATGTTCAACGAATTAGAAGGTAATTTAATTAAAGCGATCGGGCAAATGCTTTATAATACCCTCACCCGTCGTCGGACTCGTGGTAGTACTGAAACCGGACTCGCCACAGCCGAGTAAAAGCTGTAACAATTTTGGATTTTGGATTGTAGAAACAATAATTAGTTGCCAGTCTAAAACCAAATGATACTAAATCTTGAATAAAACATCTTAGGGGTAGTAGCCTTGAGATTACCTATAGCATTTATCGGTAAGCCCAAGGAGACTACCCCTAAAATAATTAAAAATGAAAAATTAAAAATTGGGATAAGAATAGTAGAGTTTCAGCTTAAAATAACAAAGGTTAATTTCCAGACTCAACCAAGTTCAGTACTTAGCGACATAATTATAGTTACAAGCTAAGTACTGAGAATTGCTTATTTTTAAGACTATAAAAGATAATTTTCAGCATGGCTACAAAAATTCCTGTTACCGTCATCACTGGCTTTTTGGGAAGTGGTAAAACTACTTTGATTCGCCACTTGTTACAAAATAATCAAGGACGACGGATTGCGGTTCTAGTCAATGAATTTGGTGAACTTGGTATTGATGGTGAACTCTTGAAATCCTGTCAAATTTGTCCAGAAGATAGTGAGAGTGAAGATAATATTTTTGAATTAACCAATGGTTGCTTGTGCTGTACAGTGCAAGAGGAATTTTTACCAACAATGCAACACTTACTCAAGCGAAGAGAAAGTATAGATTGCATTTTGATCGAAACCTCTGGTTTAGCATTACCCAAACCATTAGTAAAAGCATTTCGTTGGCCAGAAATTCGTTCTGGTGCGACAGTTGATGCTGTGATTACTGTCGTCGATTGCGAAGCAGTTGCAGCTGGAACCTTTGCAAGTAATCCAGAAGCAGTAGAAGCACAAAGACAAGCAGATGATAGCTTAGAACACGAAACACCATTGCAAGAATTATTTGAAGATCAACTTGCTTGTGCAGATTTAGTTATTCTCAATAAAACGGATTTAATCGACACAGAAACAAAAACAAAAGTCGGAGAATTAGTTAAACAAGAATTACCCAGAGTCGTCAAGATAGTAGAAAGTGATCAAGGTAAACTTGACCCATCTATATTATTAGGATTTCAAGCCGCAGTTGAAGAAAACTTAGATACTCGTCCCAGTCACCACGACATTGAAGAAGATCACGATCACGACGATGAAATCACATCAACTCACTTAATTTTAGACCGTGATTTTGATCCGCAAATACTGCAAAAACAATTACAAAACCTTACCCAACAACAAGAAATTTATCGCATCAAAGGCTTTGTCGCAGTACCCAACAAACCCATGCGTTTAGTTATACAAGGCGTGGGAAACCGTTTTGAACAATTTTACGATCGCCCTTGGCAATTAGATGAACCAAAACAAACACGGTTAGTTTTTATTGGTCGCAAACTCAATCGAACTGAAATTGCAGTGCACTTAGAAGCAAGCTTGTGTTAGTGGTATGCATATTTTGCACTCTGGTATACGCAGTTTATGACGACTACTTTTTGTAATGAATATGATCAGTAATCAACTCTTTAATATAGCCAATCTTTACGTTTTACCGTTTTGGTTGGTAATGATTCTCTTGCCTAACTGGAAAATTAGCAAACGGGTAATAGAATCATATATTCCTTTTGTGCCATTAGCATTAGCTTATATATATCTATTTGTCAACAGCATTACACCAGAAAATGCCCAAGCATTATCGAATCCTCAATTAGCAGATATTGCCAAATTTTTTGCTGATGAAAAAGCCGCTGCAACAGGTTGGATTCATTTTTTGGCGATGGATTTGTTTGTCGGTCGCTATATTTATTTACAAGGACAAAAAACAGGAGTTTGGACAATTCATTCTCTAGCCCTATGTTTTTTTGCTGGGCCAATGGGATTGCTTTCTCACATTTTGACTTATTGGGTAACAAAGAAATTTTTTCCAAAATCAGATAACGAGACAACAACAGTAGGAGACAATACTGTTTCATCTAGTAGTTAGTTTTAGTTATCAGTTATTTTGTAAAACTTTCAGCCGGAAATTTATTTCCGGCTGAAGTATTCAATCTATTGAAACGGGTTAAAATATTGCTTAGTAAGTTAACTAATTAATGTGCCACAGCACCACCGTTCGGTTTGATTTTCTTGAAGAAAATAATTGCAATTCCACTTAGTAATAAAGAAATAGCAATAAAGTAAAAACAATCATTAAACGCCATAACAAAAGCCTCACGACGAACTATATTATCAATGGCTTTTATCGCCTGATCTTGGGCTGTACTTAAATCTGCACCTCGGCTAACAAAATACTGCGTTAATTGATTAATTCGTTCTTGAGTTGCTTGGCTATATAAAGATACTGCTTCTCCCAATCGATTTGAGTGAAATTGTTCACGGTTAGTTAATAAAGTTGCTAAAGATGCTATACCAATTGAACCGCCTAAATTACGCATCATATTAAATAAACCACTAGCGGAACCAGCTTCTTGTGGACTCAAACCAGCAGTAGCAATAGAAGAAAGCGGAACCATAATTAAAGGTTGTCCCATCGCTCTCACAAGTTGTGACCATCGCAACTGATCTAAGCCAGTTTGAGCGGTCATGTTAGAATTCATAAAAACACTGATAGAAAATAAAGCCACTCCCACTGCAACCATTAACCTCACATCTATTTTCTGCATAATTTTGGGAATGAAAGGAATAATAAATAATTGCGGTATCCCTGCCCAAATCAACACTTCACCAATTTGCAACGGATTATATTGTTGAATTTGGGCTAGATATAGCGGCAATATATAAATTGAACCATACAAACCAATCCCCAAGGCAACATTAACAATACTAGCTAAACCAAAGTTACGTTTTTTCAAAAGTTGCAAATTAATAAATGGCTGTCTACGAGTTAATTCAATCCAGAAAAATAATGCGAGAAAAATTGCTGCGATGATACTTAAACGCACAATCAATGCTGAACTAAACCAATCTTTCCGGCTACCTTCTTCTAAAACAATTTGTAGGGAACCTAAACCAAGCGCCATACTAATGATTCCCCACCAATCACCTTGTTTTAGTAAATTAAGTTGGGGCCTATCTTGCCTGATTCCATACCAAACTCCAGCTAGCATTAACAAACCGGGAACTATGTTGAGATAAAAGCTATACTCCCAACTGAAATTTTCTGTTAACCAACCTCCTAATGTTGGTCCAATTGAAGGTGCAAAAACGGCAGTCAGACCAAATGCAGCTAACCCTAATGATTGCTTAGAGGGGGGTAAAGTTGTCAGTACAACCGTCATCGCAATCGGAATTAAAACTCCTCCTGTAAAACCTTGAGCGGCGCGGAAAACAATCATAGACATAAGATTCCACGACCAAGCACAGCATACAGAAAAAAAGATAAATAAGACAGTATTAACCAATAAATATCTTTTTAATGAAAAAACTCTTGATAACCATCCTGTTAAGGGAATAACAACAATTTCTGCTACTAGATAAGCAGTAGAAATCCATGAACCTTCTTCTAAAGTAGCACCCAAACTAGCTTGGATCTGTTGTAGCGAAGCGTTGGTGATTTGAATATCTAGTACCGCCATGAATGCACCAAGCATACTAGCTAAAACACCAATCCATGTTCTCAGCGGTATTTGTTCAGAGGAAGATTGAATAACTGCGTTTTGTTTAACCACAGTAGTACTCCGAGATAAAATTAGGAGTTATAAAATATTAGATTATCTGGAATTGGGGTAAAAGGGAAGCATATTAAGTTATCTGTTAACTACAGATTAGTTTATTTTAAATCTTTTCAGCATCTGCATATATTATCTAAAAGATGCATGACACAGTTTTAATGTACTTTATTCGGGATAATTCCTCTTTCTACATAAATGGGGCGGACAAATTGTCTTAAATTAGGTAACTGTCTGTAAAAATAGATAGAACCTAAAACACAAACTACTCCATCAATAATTAAAG
The DNA here is from genome assembly GCA_024239075.1 of Fischerella sp. CENA71. GTDB lineage: Bacteria > Cyanobacteriota > Cyanobacteriia > Cyanobacteriales > Nostocaceae > Pelatocladus. Next base: position 70,499 of record JANBVI010000006.1, read on the forward strand.
TATTGGTGGCACCAATGTGATCCGCTAAAGCGCCTCCCAATAAATTACCAAATGGGATAGTTCCCAAAAATGACATTGTAAATAAACTCATGACTCGCCCACGTTTTTCATCTTCAACAATTGTTTGTAAAATTGTATTACCAGCAGCAACCTGGAAAATTGTTCCCAAACCTACAAATAACATTGTGAATAAAGAAAATGGTAAGAAACGTGATAAAGAAAAAGCAATTAATCCAATTCCTAAAATTGCTGGGCCTACAGCAATTAATCTCCCAAGTCCCAAGATTGTTTTACGTGATGCCAAATAAATTCCACCTGATAATGCCCCGACACCAGAAGCTGCCATTAAAAATCCCAATGTTTCTGCATTTCCTCGTAATATTTTTTCTGCAAAAACTGGAACGAGAACAGTATATTGCAATCCAAAAAAGCTAACTAAAGCTGATAATAACAAGAGCGCCCGAATGGGTGGAAAGCCAAAGGCATATAAAAATCCCTCTTTAATTTGTTGTAAGGGATTACTCATACTTGCTACAGTTTTTTGAGGCTTAATTTTCATTGCTAATAAAGCAATGATGACGGCAATATAACTAAGACCATCAATTAAAAAACAATAAGCTGCACCAACACCAGCAACTAACAAACCACCGATCGCAGGACCCACTAATCGCGCCCCATTAAACATTGTGGAATTAATAGCGATCGCATTCGCTAAATCTTCTTTACGTTCTACTAAATCCACTACAAACGCTTGCCGTGCTGGTGCATCAAAAGCACTGATAATTCCTTGAAACAAACTCAAAACAATGATATGCCAAATATGAATCACACCAGTTAGCGCCAATATAGCTAATGCCAATGACTGAATCATTGCCAATATTTGGGTGCCAATCAAGGTACGATGACGAGAAACACGATCCACAAATACGCCACCAAAGGGAGCAAGAATAAAGCTAGGAATTTGACTGCTAAATCCTACGAGTCCTAACATTAATGGCGATTGAGTTAAGCTATAAACCAGCCAAATTGTGGCAGTTTGTGTCATCCATGTTCCAATCAAAGAGATACCTTGCCCAATAAAAAAAAGACGGTAATTTCTCGATCTGAATGCTGGTAATAGCACCTGGTTTTGAGTTTGTGTTTTCATGCAGATGAATGCTGATTAGTCATTAGATTTACCTAATTGACGATAATGAAAAGATTTCACTCTCACCCCTCTCCATTGACGGAGACGGAAATAGTCGTCAGGAGGAAGTTGGGACTTCGAGGACACGGGGACTCGGAGAATAAGCAAGACACATGACCAATGACAATTGAGCATTGACTAACTTACTTAACTTTGACGCTCACTTCCGCAGACATGCCTGGTACAATCTGTGATTCATAGCCCTTGATGCTGTTTTGATCAAAAACGATTTTGACTGGGACGCGCTGTACAATTTTGGTAAAGTTGCCTGTGGCGTTATCTGGTGGCAATAAGGCAAATTGAGCGCCGGAAGCTGGCGAAATGCTGTCAACATGTCCCTCGAAAGTGTGATGAGGTAAAGCATCCAGCTTGATTTCTACTGGTTCCCCCGGTTTCATGTTTTCGAGTTGGGTTTCTTTGAAGTTGGCGACAAGCCAATTCTCGTTATCAACGATCGCCATTAATGGTGTTCCTGTTTGTACTCTGTTACCAACTTCCACATTTTTCCTACCTACTCGTCCACTACTGGGGGCGGTAATGTTGGTGTAGGATAGCTGCAATTGAGCATCGTTGAGAGAAGCTTGTGCTTGACTGATAGCTGCCTTAGCTGCGTCATACTGACTGCGTTTTACGGCTGTGTCTTGCTTAGTAGCAGTAGCTTGTTGTAATCCTCCTTGGGATGCTGCGAGTTTAGCTTGGGCGCTAGCAACTCCTTCTTGGGCTTGTGCTAGTTGGGACTGCGCTTTGGCAACTCCTTGTTTAGCAGCAGCTAGTTGTGCTTGGGCTTGTTGAACTCCTTGAACGGCAGCATTTTTTTGTGCTTGTGCCACACCATAAGCAGCTTTGGCTGTATCCAATTGCTGACGAGCGATCGCACCTTGTTGATATAAAGTTTGGTAACGGTTATAGTCAGCTTGGGCTTTTTGCAAATTTGCCTCAGCTTGTGCTACTTGTGCTTGGGCTGCTGGAACCGCAGCTTCGGCAGAACGAACTTGAGCTTGGGCTGTGGGAATACCTGCTTTTGCTTCTTGTACTGCTGCTTGGGCTGTGGAAATTGCTGCTAAAGCAGCGTTAACATTTCCTTGCGCTTGATTTGTCTGAGCGCTGCTGGTTTGTGATGTTAAAGCAATATTTGCTTGTGCAGCCTCAGCTTGAGCTTTAGCATTGGCTAAGGCTGCTTCTGTCTGCTGGACTTTACTTTGGTAGTCTTGGGGATCAAGTTTGACTAGCAACTGTCCCTGTTGTACCAACTGGTTGTCATTTACCAGCACTTGAGCAACAGTTCCCGGAATCCGAGTACTAACTTGGTGGACGTGTCCCGCAACCTGGGCGTTGTCTGTTTCTTGATGGGTAGAAGCATATTGCCACCAGCGAAATCCAAAACCACTAGCCGCAACTGCACCCACGCCCAAAGCTGCCAAAATTAGCTTGATTGGTTTCTTAGGTTTTTGAGGTGAAGAGGGCTGTTGCTTTTCTACCTCCGGCGCTTCTGGTGTTGCTACTGCTTGGGTACGAGTTTTCAATTCTTCTAAATCTGTAACTAATTCTTTTTCCAATACTGCTGTTTTGCTGTGTCCGTTATTGTTGTTGAGATTGGTAGTGCTTGAACGTTCCATGATTACAAATTCTCCTGCTCCAGTGCGGAATTATATAAATTATTTAGTGGTCGTAATATTTAACTAAGATTGGTTAGGGGACAATTACTTCGTATACGTAATATCTTCGGAAAAAATTTTTAATGTAACAACACCCAATCGGGTGATATGTGTCTATTCTTAAAGAAAGATAAAGGTTAGTAGTTGGTCATTTGTCATTTGTCATTGGGCTGGTTTCTTCTCCCCGTCCCCTTGTCCTCGATCCCCGAACCCCAATCTCACGACAAATTCGCGATCGCTTGATTGAGCATGCGGGCAAATTGTTCGCGTTCAGCATGAGAAATACCTTGCAAAGCTTGCTCACGCACTTCCACAGCCAGATCAGGCAAAATACTTTCTAGTTCTTTGCCAGCATCAGTCAACCAAATTCGCCAAATGCGGCGATCGCGACAATCTCGTTCTCGGCGAACTAAGCCGCGTTCTTCCATCCGATCCAATACGCCAGTTAGCGTACCTCCAACTTGTTTGAGTCTTTCGCCAATAGTGGAAGTCGGTAAACCGTTTTCCTCCCATAGACAACATAAAATTACCCAATGAAAGGGAGTCAAGCCGTAAGGTTCCAGACGTTCTGTAAATTTGCGATAGAGGAGTTGAGATAGCAATTTGATGCGATAGCCAAGATTGTATGGCGCTCTAGTTTGCTGCCACGACTCCAAAGCTACAGAGTTTTCAGATGTAGGAACCATTTGAGAAAATACTTAGCGTACGTACTATTATCATAGCACTGATTATGGAAAAGCTGCAAAAGGTTAACGAAATCAAGAAAAGGAATCAGGGAAAGGGGATAAGGGAGTGTGGGGAGTGTGGGGGGAATTATTTAACAAGTCTGTTCTTGATGCCCAATGACTAATGCCCCCTATTTTTATCAATATTTGGATGCCAATTTGCCATGTGTTGAGCGTGAGTTTTTAGGTAAGCTCCTGGCTGGAAGTGATGGTCGTAGAACTCTAAATCTAAGTGATGAGCCTGGAGATAAGTGAGAATAAACACGCTCGGTACAGTGCCAGGGAATTTGCCAAAACGGTCGTATATGTACTGTGCCATCAGCGCCACACAGTCCTTAAACTCTTCACTATGAACTTCGGCACTCCCGCGTACCTTAGCACTTTCTTTCCAAGGTCCAGGGGTGTCGGGGTGAAATGGTCCACCTAGTCCGAACTTCCGCTTGGCAAAAGCTTCTACAGCACTGTGCATATCAGGATAGTGGGGTGGACAAAAAGCCTCGAAGACTCCTGGTAAACCAGTTGGGTTGGGAAGCGCCCAACGTTCGTTGGTGTCATAGCGGAAACCTAAACCTGGTACATCCGGATCGCCACTTGCACCCAATATAACGTGGCGATCCATACCATCAAACATCCAACCACCCAAGCCCATAGCTTGGAGCATCAGCATACCTGCATAACAACTGGTCGAAAGTTCAGCAGTACATTCTGTCAAAGAATACTGATCGATGAAGGTCATGGGGAAAGGCGCGTCTAAGTCCACCAGATGTTTGAATTTTTCTAGTCCCGGAATCTGCTCTCGATTAATATCGTCATAAATGCAATAGCCGTTTTGCACCAAAAAGCAAAGATTAGCAATCATATGCTGGGCAATATCGCCTACGGGAATAATCAGTAGACTTCCTGGACGGTTGACACACCAGGTGTTGTGTCCTTCCATGTAGGGTTCAGCAGGCGGGATGTGTAAGCGAGTGTTAGTCAATTTCCGAATCCGTTGGCGATGAGCTGCCAACAGTGCATCCAGATTAATGTCTTCGCCAGCTTGTCGCTCTACCAAAGCACCTGCATCACGGGTCTCAAAGAAATAAACTCCATCATCATTGGTAAAAAATATTTCACTGGTATGGAAACCTGCGGCTGAAGGAAAGGTACGTCCTCCAGCCGCAGCAGAGTAGTTCGACAGGTGCGGGGCATATCTGGCATGGCGCGTAATCATGTGGTGCCACCCAGTATTACCCGCAGCTGCGGTCAGAACCATCATCTGCTCTAGTTCCGAAAGTGGTAAAGGCTGATGGCGAGATGTAAACGCTAATGGGCCATCAGGAATCGAAGCACCAAGAGAAAAGCGACGAGCGCGTCTGCCAAATAATGCCTCTACTAACGGGAATTCTAAAGCTGTCTTCAAACCAGGTAGATATGTTTTTGTATTCATAATCTACAACTTGCCTTCTAAAATTTGTTAAATTTGGGAATTTACAGATGTTTGTATGCGTTTGAACTGATTATTTGTAGAGGTGGGTTTTGTTTTTTGATATTTGCTCCAAACCAATAAGATATTTGTAAAACCGATCCCTACAATGGCACTGAAAATCTTCTGGTTATATGAATAGTTTTATTGACAAGATTGCTACTAGCTATGAATCGACATTGCTGATTCTGTTTTGAATTGTTTGGTTTCCTTCCTCATCTGTCTTTTGGAATAGTTTAAATTTCTATCTTTTGGTAGATTTGCAGACACACATAGCATGATTTGTACAATTGGCGATCGCTCACTTAGGTACTGATTAAGCTGGATATTGCTAAAGAGCCACCCAATCAAAGCTTTGTATACCTATCGGAGCCGCTTTAGATATTTACGCAATCAAGACGAATATTTACATTTATTTAGCTAAAGAGCCGTACCCAATTAAATTACGGTATTTGCTGCGTCATCATCTCTGAATCGAGAGATAATAGATATAGAGCTAAAACAATCAAAAATATGTCTGTCCCTACCTCAGCCTGTTGTGCCGCGATTCTCAGACAGCAACAAGAGGAAAATATTCATCATCACCAGCAGTGTACTGAAGTCCCTGTCCAATCCGATGATCGCAACACGACTTCTAAAAAATGCACCGTTGTAGAAAATGGTCGGGTTGTAGTTAAAGAAGTAAACAGTGAACAGAAAGACTAACTGATAACTGATAACTGATTTTCACTCTATTGGTACGACATCGTGGAAGTAGTTGTAGTCGATATAACGATGTCCATCAGAGGTGTGGTAAAAAATATCTACAAATTGATTATTCCATAGGATTTCATGAGCAGCGTAGGTCTGACGAGCGTGGAGAACTTGTATAACTGTTTCGTCAATTCCACTGAGAGAAATCACAATAGAAGTTTTAGTTGCTACTAATGATTCTGGCGTCATCCCATATAAAGGACTAGACTCATCAATTGGATGCATCGCTGTCCAACTCAGCGTAAAAGTTGGTGTCTGACTCCTCAGCAAATTGAGTTCGTGAAACCGCCGTATGAAATTACCTTCAGTAGTAACCTCATCGCGCATCAAATAAACCCGCAATTGTGCTTCCAAAATCTGATTGCGGCGCTTGTTCGCGGCGCGAAACATCAGAGTGGGTACGCCATTGTAAGGTGCAATAACTGCTACTCGGCTAAAAATGACACGAGCTGTAGGTCGAGAGAAACGGGCGAATGCTAAACCAGTCATCACCGCAATTCCCACCAAACCCATCATGGCTTCAATGGTGACAATGAGATTAGCGTAGACTGTTTGGGGATACATCGCCCCATAGCCTATAGAAGCTAGAGTTTGCACGCTAAAGAAAAAAGCATCAAGAAAATTTCCAGGTTTAGCATTAGCAATGCAATCTCCCCCTGCGAGGTATGCTAAGGCAAACAAGGCATTAGTTGTTACATAAGATAGAGCAATTAGCGCCAAGAACCCAGGCCAGGGAACTGTCAAAAGCAAATGGTAAGGATCACGCCAGTAGGAATACCAAGCATTCAAACCTAAGATTTCAAACCGTCCATCCTGAATTTTGATATGGACTTTCGGGAGTGGACGCCGTTGTGGCTTTTGAGACCGTTTTTTTTGTCGAACTAATCTCACAACCTACCCTTATCCTTTTATATTTTCTACAGTTCGTAGTGAGCGCTTAAGCGCTCAAACTAAGCACTAAAGTGCTTACTACGAACTCTTCAATTTTTATATAACAGGTACTAGCCTAAACTTAGTAACTTGGAAATCAATGGTAAAAGTTTACTACATGCTTCAACTAATGTGGCTGTGGCAGGTAAGCCAGACACTAAACCTTTTAACATTGTGATTGCCTTTTTGCCTGTTTTTTGCTTTCCTGCTTCTTGGGGATTTTGCCCAGCTTCTGCTAAGGTTTTGACTTGTTCTAACGCTTCGGCTTTGTCTTCTTCGCTTAAATTAGCATCAGCTTCAATTGCTTCTTGCAATTGTGATAATAATTCCTTAATTCCTGGTTTTTCTGGTTCGGGAGATTCTGGTAACTGATTAATAGTATTAGTTACTTCACCACTAATATCAATTTCACCTAAATTCAAAGCTTGCCCACTAGCATTAAAATCTCCGCCGACACTACCAATTTCAATTTTGCGGCTGGCGTCATTACTGTTAGTCATATTTTTATTCTCTAGTTTGTTATCAACTTGAACATTAATAGGTTTATTAGCTAATAATTGAACAATTTCTTTCATCTCGGCGCTTTGTTGGCGATAGATGATGATCTCATTATCTTTTGCTTGTAATTGGGCTTTATATTTTTCTTCTACGGCTTGCAGTGCTAGTTGATAATTGTGGGTAAAATCGCTGTGAATCTTTTCTTTATCAGCACCATCAGGTACGGCGACTTTAACGACGACTACACCATCACCTTTGTTTTCAATACTTTGAAGAGCTAATTCTGTGTCTTCATTTTCGACTTGTACTTGTTTGAAAGCTACCACAAAAGCTTTCCAATCAATACCGTTGCGGAAAATTAAATCAACAGTATTTAAAACCTCTTCAAATAGTTTGGTAAATTCTCCTGGTTGAAATTCGCCACTGCTGGGACGGCGTTCTCTGTCATCGGTTCCAGGTTTGGAGTTTTCGAGGAGATAAATAAACCGACAATCGACGTTATCTAATTTGGTTGTGCTTTCAATATTCCACGCTTCCACGCAAGCACCAGTCATGTGAGCGTTGCTAAAATCAGTACCAACGGCTTGAGTGAGAGTTAAGTTTGCCCATTCTAAATTTGCTCCTTGGAAAGTGGCTTCATTGATATCAGCGTTTTTGAGATTTGCTTGTTTTAAATCAGCATCGATGAGGCTAGCGCCTTTGAGGTTAGCACCAAAATAATTTTTTCCCCGACCATTGCCAGTGACAAGTAAATTGAGGATATTTCGTTTAGCTAATATGGTGTCGCCGACTCTGGCCAAGTCAAGTTTTTTGGTTTCGTAAAAACGAGTGCGTGTGAGGTTTGCTTTTCTAAAATCTGTATTTTTAAGGGTTGCACCAGTAAAACCAGCATCGGTTAAATCAGCACCACGAAAACTTGTGCCTCCGGTTGTAGCAAAGGCTATCGCAAATAATCGAATCCAAGTTAATTCTTGTACTCCAGCTACAGCTTTCTGACTAACATAGATGCTTGTTAAAACTCCAATCGCTGAGGATATTGCTACTCTAAGCCCAACTTGATATGGCATACCTAAAATAAAAGGTATCAGTGTAGACATAACCCAAGCTATGCTCCCCGCTCCTGCCAAAATCCAATGAGAATCTTTGGTTAGAGTTATCACTGTAGTAAAAATTGTAGTTCCAGTTACACCTACACCAAATAACCAAAGAACATTTCCAGCAAGAACGGCTGCTGGTTCAAAATATTTAAATGAAATTAGAGTAATAGAACTAACCACAGTCAAAGATACCATAGCTATTAAAGCTTTATTTACCCCTTGATAAATTGTCAAAATAAAGAAAATCGTCAATATTATTGGATTGAGAAAAATGATTAGGTAATGACCGACAAGTTCAGAAGCTGGCAAGAGTTTACGACCTGCAAAAACAGCAACTACCCCTGCTGTAAATAATGCCAATATTCCTATTAACAATAGAGTGATGAATAGGGTCAATCTCCAACAATTTTGCAGTCCGGCTTTAGTAAAGCAAAAGTTGGCATCTCTCAAGTTAGTATCTGTAAACTCTGTTCCTTTGATATCTGCACCGCTAAAATTGGCTCCCGTCAGGTTTTGACCTTTGAAAGAGCGACCTCGGAGATTTTGACCGGAGTAATCTAGGCGCATAAGAGGGTCAGGAAGAGGTTATTGCTGAGATTGCATACAAATTTTCGCTACGATTTTTCGGATTTGGTCAATATTTTGTCAAATTCTGTGTATGGGATTTTCAATCAGTATCAGACCTCTTGCAATGTCGCCAAATTAACTCTAGGGGCTTATAGATCCCCTACTCATCAAGATTACTCCGGCGTAACACACTCTAGAATTGGATTTTTTTACTTGAAACAGGAAAGTTCTCACCTGAAACAAGAAACTTCTCACTTGAAACGAGAATGTTCTCACCTGAAACAAGAAACTTCTCACTTGAAACGAGGAACTTCTCACTTGAAACAGGAAAGTTCTCACTTGAAACGAGGAACTTCCCACTTGAAACGAGAATGTTCTCACCTGAAACGAGAAACTTCTCACTCGAAACGAGAATGTTCTCACTTGAAACGAGAAACTTCTTACATCAAACGAAAGTCTTGCTATCTAAACGCTTCAACATCCGATTTAAAAGCTGATTTATTGCTGCGATCGCTCAAATAGTTTAACTCCAATATAAGAATATGCCTATCTATAGGAAAAAATACCTATCTTAAGATAGATGTTTGCAACATGAATTTACTTTTACCGTAAAAAATGTAAATCCATCTACACACTCACTGGAGATGAGTTTTCAGTTCAGTTCGCCAAAGTTGCATAATTTGCACAGTTTGCAGCCAATGACGTGAAGTCAATTGCAGATATCAGGGGAACTTATCTACGTTGGATATCTCAAAATGAAGTCTCAATAACAAGGCTTCTGACTACTGAACTCTAAATATCTATGAAAATCGCACAAATCGCTCCATTATGGGAACAAGTTCCACCTGTAACCTACGGTGGAACCGAATTAGTCGTAAGTCGTTTGACTGATGAATTAGTACGTAGAGGTCACGATGTTACGTTATTCGCTTCCGGTGATTCCCAAACTTTAGCTCGCTTAGAAGCGGGTAGTCCTCGTGCATTACGCTTGGATAAAAGCATTAAAGAACCCGTAATGTACGAACTCATGCATGTTAGCGAAGTTTATCGACGTGCTGCGGAGTTTGATATTATTCACTCCCATATTGGAACCTGGTCACTACCTCTAGCTAATATAGTCTCAACACCAACGGTGCATACCTTGCATGGGATCTTTACTCAGGACAATAGTAAAGTATTTAGGCAGCACTATACGCAACCATATATCAGCATTAGTGACGCACAACGTCTGTTAAATATTAACTATGTTGCCACAGTCTACAACGGAATCAGCGTCGAAAAGTTTCCGTTTTTTGCTCAACCCCAAGATCCTCCCTATCTGGCATTTTTAGGACGTTTCTCACCAGAAAAAGGACCACAACACGCCATTGCGATCGCCAAACAAACAGGTTGGCACTTAAAAATGGCTGGTAAAGTAGATGTTGTTGATAAAGAATTCTTTGAACAAGAAATCGCTCCTCAAATTGATGGTAAGCAAATCGAATTTTTGGGTGAAGTCAATCACACTCAAAAAGCCGAACTATTAGGAAATGCAGCAATTACTCTCTTCCCAATCACTTGGTGCGAACCTTTTGGTTTAGTGATGGCTGAATCAATGGCGACTGGAACACCAGTCATAGCCATGAATATGGGTTCTGTACCTGAGGTTATTGCTAATGGCGAAAGTGGTTATGTTTGCCAAAGCTACGAAGAAATGGCCAAGATGATCCCTGAAGCTTTGAAACTAGACCGTCGTAAATGCCGAGAATACGTAGAGCAAAAATTCAGCGTTGCTCAAATGGTCGATGGCTATGAAGCAGTTTACGAAAAAATCATTGGAGAACGCAACTTTAGAAATTGGTTCAATAGTATGTTGAGAAACTCGTTGGAGTCGATTAGTTCGTTGACTCGCTAGTTTTAACAGTTATCAGTTCACAGTTAACAGTTTAATTTGATAACTGATAACTGATAACTGATTCATGCCCGATCCCTTTTTGGTCAACTCTAAAGCGATAATGCTTTTATATAGCAGTGCTGAGAGGGGAACGGCCAACTATGACATCACCAGAATCAGTGATCTGGCTACAAGAACGCACAGCTTTAGGAAGTTTATCGCCTGAACTGTTGGGTGCGATCGCACAAGTCCTTGAAGAAAAAGTTTTTCCGGCAAATCACACTATAGCTACTGAGGCTAATCCTCCAGAGGCGCTTTATATTCTTTTGTCAGGTAAGCTCGAAAGTGAGAGCAGTAATCAAAATAACCCTAGTTTAGCTGTTGGTTTTCTGCCTGGATCTGTTATTCATTTACAAGAAATACTTTTAGATGAATTAGCGCAGCGCACAATCACTACTGTCACAGAATGCCATTTTTGGGTTGTGCCTGCAAAAGTCTTTAAAAAAATAATTGGTAAATATCCTGAAATTGCTCAGGTTGTCTCGCGGATGCTGGCTCAAGAATTGGCACAGTTAGCATCTGCTTTTAATTATGAACAAGAACGTTCTTTAGCCTTACGTCCATATTTAGTTACCAAAGCGCGACGCGGGATTGTGGGGACGAGTCGCTATGCGATGCGTTTGCGGGAACAAATTCGGGAAGCTGCGAGCGATCGCAAATCTGTATTGATTTTTGGCGAACCAGGGTTAGAAAAAGATAACATTGCAACCCTGATTCATTTTGGTTCCAAATATCGTCGCGAACCAATAATCAAAATTAACTGTGGTATTTTGCAAACCAGTGGAGCAGAATTATTTGGGCGTGCTGGTGGTAAAAGCGGACTTTTAGAATGGCTGGGTGAAGGTACTCTCATCCTCAACAATATCCAAGAAACTCCACCAGATTTAATCCCAAAATTCAAACAATTGTTACAAGAGTATACGTATATTCCAGTAACTCGTCTGGGAGAACCAGACGCTGAACCCCGTACTAGTCGCGCCCGGATTATGATCGTTGCAGAAAAAAATCAGGCGCAAATCGAACGTTGCGTTGGTCGGATTATTAAAGTCCCACCGCTACGGGTACGGAAAACTGATATTAATGCCCAAGTCGAATACTACATCAGTCTTTACACTCGCGCTAGAGGCATCCCCAAACCCCATGTAACACCAGAAGCTTTACGCCGTTTGCAGTCCTATGACTTCCCTGGCAATTTAAAAGAGTTAGAAAACTTGGTAGAACGGGCGATTGTTCAAGCAGGAGAAGCGACAGAGTTGACAGAAGAAATTTTCTGGTCGGCGGAAACCAAGAAAAAGCGATTTCGCCTGAATCTTTTAAATGCTTATCCTGGTTTGCGGAAATTTCTTCGTAGTCCGTGGTGGCCTGATCGGATTAATTATGGCTTTACCGTTGCTGCTTTTGCGTTTCTTGTGGCAGTATTATTTATTGGACCGCAGACACGCGATCGCAATTTCGGGTTAAATCTATTCTGGGCTTGGTGGTGGCCAGTTTTTCTATTCTTGTTCCCGTTTCTGGGGCGGATTTGGTGTTCGGTTTGTCCGTTCATGATCTATGGTGAAATTACGCAGAAAATATCAACGTCTTTGTTTGGGAAAAAACTCAAACGCTGGCCACGGGAAGAAGCCGAAAAATGGGGCGGCTGGTTTTTGTTTGGTTTATTTACCCTGATTTTTCTGTGGGAAGAACTTTGGGACTTACAAAATACTGCTTATCTTTCCGCCTGTTTACTACTATTGATTACTGCTGGCGCGATGATTTGCTCTGCAATTTTTGAAAGACGTTTTTGGTGTCGCTATCTTTGTCCCATTGGTGGAATGAATGGTTTATTTGCCAAACTCTCAATGACAGAACTCCGCGCCCAACAGGGGATTTGTTCTGCGACTTGCACTACTTATCAATGCTACAAAGGCGGGCCACAAAAAGGCGAAGGCATGGAAACTAATGGTTGTCCTTTATACTCCCATCCTGCCCAGCTAGAAGATAACAGAGATTGCGTATTGTGCATGACTTGCTTAAAAGCCTGTCCCCACCGTTCAGTTGAATTTAACTTGCGTCCCCCTGGTATTGAACTATGGACAACGCATATATCCCATAACTATGAAGTCGCCCTGTTGTTATTACTTTTAGGTGGAGTATATTTGCATCGCTTACCGGAGTTACGATCTTGGCTGGGATTGCAAATAGATTTAAATCAGTTTTTCCCCCACTTAGGCTTATCCGTGCTAGTTTTGCTCATTCCCGCAACCTTTATTTTCCTCGCATACGGGTTGCTCAAAACTTATTGCTGGTTGAATAATTACATCTTCTCTACGTCCTCTGCGGTTAAAATTCCCAATAGAATCAAGTTACGCTCATTTACAGAACTGGCCTATGGTTATTTACCATTGGTGTTGGGAGGTAACTTAGCGCATTATCTACGCTTGGGTTTAGGCGAAGGAGGACGAATTTTACCAGTATTTTTTGCGACCTTTGGTTTAGATGGTGGACAATTACCTGTTGTAGTTGCACATCCTGCCGTAATAGCTTTTTTACAGGGAACAACTTTAATTGTTTCGGTACTTTTATCAATGTTGTTAACACAAAAAATTGCTCGACAACCTTTGCGTGTCATGTTATCGCAACATTTAGCTGCGATCGCTTTGGGAATAAGTATGTGGCAAATTATTGTGTCTCGCTAATGGTAAACAACTATTCCCTATTCCCCATTCCCTGTTAAGAGTTCCCTCTCTCCAATCAATATAATTTTGTTTAACTACTGAAACAGTATGAATAACTTTTTACAGCCTCCGCGCTTACGCATAAGTGAAGACAGTGAAGAAGAAAGACGTGCTACTTGGTTGGAACTATTTTATGATTTGGTGTTTGTGGTTGCGGTTTCACAACTTGCTCACAATCTAGCGGAAGATGTCTCGATATCGGGTTATTTAGGCTTTGTATTTTTATTTATACCTGTGTGGTGGTCATGGATTGGTACTACCATGTATGCAAACCGTTTTGATAGTGATGATATCGGACGGCGGTTTTTGGTAGCTTTGCAAATGCTGGCGGCGGCGGCTTTGGCTGTAAATATTCATCATGGTTTGGCTGAAAATGCGCCTGGTTTTGCTCTTTCTTATACTTTGGCTCGTGCTGTGCTGATTGTAGAATATGTTCGTGCCGGTATACATATTCCCGCAGCGCGTCCGTTGACTACACGCTATGCTACAGGTTTTGCGATCGCTGCCGTATTCTGGTTGATATCAGCATTCATACCTGCGCCTGGGCGATTTGTGCTGTGGGGAGTGGGAATTATGATTGACTTAATTACACCCTTTACAGCTACAAAGTTTCAGCTCAAATTACTTCCCCACGCTTCCCATTTACCAGAACGTTTCGGACTATTTACGATTATTGTCTTAGGTGAGGCAATTATCGCAGTTGTTGAGGGTGTTTCGGAACAAAAATGGGATGTTTTGAGTGTGATTGCCGCTATACTTGGTCTAGCGATCGCTTTTAGTTTGTGGTGGGTTTATTTTGATAACCTTGGTGGTACACCGATTCAAACGGCACGCGCCCAAGGAAAAATAGGAACTGTTGCCACTTGGCTTTATACTCATCTACCCCTAGTAATTGGTATTGCTGGGGCTGGGGTTGGTGTGGAAAAAGTATTAGTGAGTGAACAAGCGATCGCACTAGCCGATTCTCAACGATGGTTACTTTGTGGTTCTGTGGCTTTGTGCTATTTAGCTTTAGGTATCCTGCATCGTGTTGGCGTGATTCGTTATTGCAAAATTCGTTCTCAGTTTCGAGGTGTAGCAGCGATTATTGTTATTGCGATCGCTTTTTTTGGTAAGGGTTTGTTACCTGTTGTAGTGATTGGACTTGTGGCTGTAGTCTGTGTCGTGCAAGTCGCCCAGGATTTACATCAGAGTCGTCCTACCACGCGCTTGGTTGATCCGGAAATTTAGGATTGAGGATTAGGGATTCTCCAGAGGAGACGCTACGCGTAAATGCGTCAGCGGTGAGCCAGTGCGGTGGACGGGTACTTTCAAAAGCCGCTTCGCGTCTACCCCGGCATAAAGCACCTGGCCAACCCGAAGGGCTTCTCATAAAGTACGGGGAGTGTGGTTAATACGGAGAACTTTATATACAATAAAGTTAAGATTTATTTAAACCAGATTTAAGTAAAAAACTCTTTGTTAATACTTCTAAAGCCTCATTAAAAGCTAAAAAAAATTATGTCTTAATGGTATTTTAAGTATGCTAAAAACTTTTGGCGAGTGAAAAATTTTACATCAATCTTGTTGATCCGGTCCAAAATTGGGGAATGCTTAAGAATAGCAAATAACCTATAAACAGTAGACCTCTTGCAAAAATAGCTTTTGCAATCTTGTAGGGAAAAGTTTAAAGGACAAGGACTAAAGGAAAATTCCATCCCTTTTACCGGGTTTTTATACCTTTTCCCGACGAATACCACAAAGTCTACTGGGTATATAAATTACATTATCTAGAATTATCAAGGTGACAGTGGTAATGGTAGAGTCGGAAAATAAATTGTTGTCTGTACAGGATGGTTGGACATCTCCAGAAACCAGAGAACAACAACGCCTTAAGGCCTTGTCAGAATTAGGGTTGCGACAAACAGAGACGATTCCAGTTTTTGAAGAAGCTACTCAAACTGCTGCTCACTTTTTAGAAGCACCAATTTCCATTTTGGGATTTGTAGATCAACAGCGTCATTGGTTCAAATCAGCAGTGGGCTTATCTAGATTGGGATTAATGAATCAGTTAGCACAAAATCGCCAATTGTTACGTGAGGAATCTTTTTGTACTCAGGTAGTAGATAGTTGCCAAACAATAGTAATAAATGATGCCAGAAAAATAGCAGATGCAGGCAGTGCTGTTGCCAACAAATTGGTTAAAGATTATGGTATTCGGGCTTATTTGGGAGCGCCACTGATTGATGCTAATGGAAATTGCTTAGGCGCATTGGCGGTGATGGATTTAGTACCGCGCAACTTTACCAATCGAGACATTGAGTTTTTACAGATCATCGCTCGTTGGAGTATGAGCGAATTTGAACGCAACCGACTTTTGCAACAAGCAACTTCAGAAACAAAAACTGCCAATCATGTTTCTAACTGGTTACTCAACGAACCTAATCCCAGTGAAAGTGAAATTAGAATTAGTCCAATCACTTTGCAAACAAGTTCAGTTCCCACTAGTCAACTGAAGTTAGAACTGTTGGAACAGTTAACGCAAGAGTTACGTACGCCCTTAACATCTGTACTCGGTATGGCTAGTGTTTTGGGACGTGAGATTTATGGGCCTTTGACCACTAAGCAGAGAGAATATTTAGACATTATCCAACACAGTGGTAGATACCTACTTTGCCTAGTCAATGAAATTTCTGAACTTGGAGCAATGGATGAAACTGAGACAGCCTTGAATTTATCTTCTGTAGATATTGAAATGCTGTGTCAACAAGCGATTCATACTCTTGAGGAGGCTGCAAGTCGTCGTGAGCAAGATATTCGCCTATCTCTTGAACCTGGACGCAATCGCATTTGGTTTTTGGATAAAGACAAGGTGCGGCAGATGTTATATCATCTGGTTTTCAGTGTGATTCAACTTTCTGCTACAGGTAGTGTTGTACGGATTCATGTTTCATCTAAAGAAAATACGCTCAACATTACAGTGTGGGTTTCCCATCCTTGGTTAGGAGATGGAATCACTGAAGTTGATCCTTATTTTCGTCTGAGTACAGTGCCATTACTGGAACTTACAGACGAGATAGGTGATAATTCTTCTTTGGAAGAACAAGAAGACTCAATTAGTTTGTCATTAACTTCAGACAAATCACAAACTGTGAAAGTTTCTACATCCAGTATCCTCGATACAACTAAGCGCTCTGGTTCTCTATCACGGGAAAGCTTGGGTTTGTTGCTCAGTTGTCATTTAGCAGAATTGCACGGCGGATATATTTCGATTCAAGGATCACCAGAGTCAGGATACCGCTATATTCTGAATTTGCCGCTAAATCAAGAAAAAGCAGAAGTTCCAAGTGATGTTTCCTCAACAACTACTTCTTAGCAGACTACCTTTAATACCAATTTTGGATTTGAGATTTTGGATTAAAAGCCCAGATTAATAGCCTATTCCAGAGCTTTGAAACAAGACTATCTATCCCAATTTGGTATAAGCATTGGCTATCTTCAATTAGCATGGACTATGAATTGGAAGTTTTTCAAAAATTGAAAAACACCAAACTATCATTGATCCAAGTTATACGCTCTGTGCTAGTTGCTCACAGCCTGTTATGAATCTACTCTGGCAAAAATTCACTTTATCTTATTTACCACTGAAGGAATATCTTGACACCAGCTACCTGCATGGTTCTCTGGTAGGGGTGCTGCGTTCTTGGCGACAAAGCAGTATTTTAATGCAGTGGGGAGATGTAATAGCGGCTACTTTAGTCAGCTTAGTGTTGGTATTAGCGCCTTTTACAGTGGTTAACACAACGCTGCTTGGGCTTTTGATGCTTGCTTGTACAGCATTTTGGCTAATTTTGACCTTATCTGATGAGGTAAGCTCCTCAAATAGTTTGTTTGCAACCCCAATTCACTTGCTGGTGTTGCTATATTGGGGAGTCTGCGTAGTTGCTACAGCTCTGTCTCCAGAGAAAAAAGCAGCTTTAGAAGGATTGGTAAACTTTACACTTTACTTAGTACTATTTGCCTTGTGCGCCAGGATTCTGAAATCGCCTCGAATTCGGTCTTTTTTGCTGGTTTTATACTTACATGTATCTTTATTTGTGAGTATTTATGGTGTGCGGCAGAAGTTTTTTGGTGCTGCACAGTTAGCAACTTGGGTTGACCCCGAATCTCCTTTGTCTAAAAATACAAGGGTCTATAGTTATTTGGGTAATCCAAATTTGCTGGCTGGATATTTATTACCAGCTGTGATTTTGAGTTTAGTGGCAATGTTTGCTTGGCGGGGATGGCTGCGTAAAGGTTTGGCATTCACTATGTTAGTTGTGAATTTAGCCTGCTTTCGTTTTGCTGACAGTCGTGGCGGTTTTATCGGTTTAGCGATCGCATTATTTGCCATTGTGTTGTTATTACGCTACTGGTATGCTAATTATCTACCCCGGTTTTGGCGTATTTGGTTAGTACCCATCATGTTGGGATGTTTTGTAGCTTTTTTTGCAGTCGCGTTTGGAGTTTCCGAAACTTTTCGTCTACGCATCATCAGTATTTTTGCTGGCCGTGAAGATAGTAGTAATAACTTCCGCATAAATGTCTGGACTGCGGTGTTCAGAATGATTCAGGATTTTCCAATTTTTGGTATCGGGCCTGGACACGATGTTTTCAATCAGATTTATCCGCTTTACCAACTACCCCGATATAATGCATTGAGTGCTTATTCAATCCTTTTGGAAGTGACTGTGGAAACTGGAATTGTTGGTTTGGTTAGTTTCCTGTGGTTGCTTGTAGTCATATTCAATACAGGTTTGTCACAAGTACAAAGATTTCGGCAATTAAATAGCGTAGATGGTTTGTGGTTGATTGGAGCGATCGCTACTTTAGTCGGTATGTTAGGTCATGGTTTGGTGGATACTGTGTGGTATCGTCCTGTAGTCAATAGTATCTGGTGGCTAGTAGTTGCTTTAGTGGCCAGCTACTGGACTCCTATGGTGTCAGGTCAAAACCGATCAGGAAATTCACTTGATCCAGAATTAGAAACAAATTAAAGCTGTAAAAAAGCCTTGAGGAATATTTTCCTCAAGGCTTTTTATTTTTTGTCATCTTTCTAAAAGTCTAGTTTGTCGAGCAGTTTTTGCTTTCGTTGTGATTGGACAATGTATATAGAATCATTCTCTGTAAGTTGTACTACCAACAACGTTAGGGTCGTTATAGCGAGTTGGTTCTTGACGCTTTCTACCAGCCAAACCAGCTAAACCTAATAAACCGAGTAATCCCAACCAACCCCAATCAAAACCTCTATCTTCATAAACTCCTGTATTTGGTGCAGAGGTGTTAGTAACTGTGGGGTCGGTATTTGTAGTTTGTGCTTGTGCGGGTATAGTTAAGGGTACAATTGTCATGCCCAAAGTCAAGACACTAGCGCCAACGATTTTGGTGAGATGATTTTTCATGATGATTTTTCCTCATCTGTTACAAAGTTATTCACTACTTTATCGAGCTACTCTCACAACAAAATCAATCCATGGCTGTAAACTAAAAACCTTTTACACTCTTGCTTAAGATATATAAAACGCGGTCATTCTTAAAAAGCTAGGATAGAACTAATATCTAGTTAGGCATACTATAGTGGTTTAATAGCCTTTTATATATTTATGAGGCAGCCTCAAGGATTTTTTTAGTCATAATTTAGACCTAAGTAAAATTTTCAATGAGCGATAAGAGCGACGGTTATAAAGTTATTAGTGACAATCGGCAAGCCCGTTATTTGTACGATATTCTCGAAACCTACGAAGCTGGAATTCAGTTGACAGGGACTGAGGTGAAATCAATCCGTGCAGGTAGGGTAAACCTTCAAGATGGCTATGCTTTGCTCCGCAATGGAGAAGCATGGCTGATCAACGTACATATTTCACCTTATACTGCGAGTGGACAGTATTTTAACCATGAACCACGTCGTACACGCAAACTACTGCTACATCGCCAAGAAATCCGCAAGTTAATTGGTAAGGTAGAACAGCAAGGTTTGACTTTGGTTCCTCTGAAAATGTATTTCAAACGCGGTTGGGTGAAAGTTAGTATTGCCCTTGTTAAAGGTAAAAAACTGCATGATAAAAGAGAAGATATGAAAAAACGTCAAGATCAACGCGAAATGCAACGAGCAATGAAAAATTATTAAACAGTCATTGGTCATTGGTCATTTGTCCTTCGTGCCAAACTAATAATTCATGACCATTAATCGATAATTCTTCTTAGGGTACAAGAAAGCGGATTTATCCGTGCGGTCAATTCCATTTTCCAAAAATCGCATCACCAATGACTAATGACTAATGACCAAGGACTACCAAGTATATTTTTCTTGCTCGGAATCTTGATTAAATAATCCCAGTATGGGGCCGAGAATCGCCCCCACTAAAAAACCACCAGCATGGGCCCAGTAGGCAATACCTCCGTTTTCCATTCCAATATTAGTGGGTGCTTCGAGGCTAGCAATGCCGTAAAAAGCTTGTTCGATAAACCAAAATCCGAGAAAAAAGTATGCTGGTACACGAAAGGTGGGGAAGAAAAATCCCAAGGGAACGACACCGAGAACTTCTGCTTGGGGAAAGCGGATTATATATGCTCCCAAAACGCCAGCGATCGCACCACTTGCACCTAATGAGGGGATAGCAGAATTTTGGGAAAAATACCACTGAGCTAATGTTGCTAGAACACCACTAGCTAAATAGAAAAATAAATATTTAATATGACCTAATTTATCTTCGACGTTATTACCAAAAATCCATAGGAACAACATATTACCACCAAGATGTAGCAAACCACCATGCAAAAATTGAGCAGTAATTAATGTTATCCACTCTGGTACGGGCTGATTTACAGAAATACCTGCAAAACTAGCTGTCAGTTCTCGTGGTACTACCGCAAATAAGTGAAAAAACCCATCTAAATATTGAGGAGGAAGGCTTGATTCATACAGAAATGCTAGAATGTTGGCAGCAATTAGCCCATAAGTCACATAGGGCGTAATTTTTGTTGGATTATTATCTCGGATTGGAACCACAGGCTTTTTTTCTTACTTTTTCAAAACTCAACTACACCATACCTGAGTTGTTAAGTATTTAGGATTTACCTCTGGATGGATTTAGCAAAATCTTCGGAAGATATTTGTGAACGAGATAGAGATTATGCATGTCTAATCAACAACTAATACTTATGTATTACATCTAAAATTAGAGAAGATTTTATTCACTTCGATCTGTATATTGTTTTTTATTCAAGTTTTTTATTGGGACTATATTGAAATATGATCTCTAAAAATTACTTAATTGATTACTATCTATTGATAATTTGTTAAGATATGTAAAATTATTTACATCTAATGATACAAATTTTGGAGTGTATGTTTTTTACAAAGTAACTTTATCTAACAATGCTTCTCACTGATGGTAGATATAATTTGTAATTCAACCTTTGGGCAGTGATTAGCTGTTATTGCTGTCATAGTATGAAACATAAGAGTACTATTATTATTATTTGTATTCACTGATAGTGATCATAGAAGCAAACTTATTAGTTAAAAATGCTAGGGGTGTACAGTCCATGCCCTTGACGATCCTTGTAGTGGATGACGATCCGGGCACTCGTCTGTCTATAAGCGATTATCTTGAACTATCTGGCTACTCGGTAATTGTTGCTAATGACGGTCAAGAGGCTTTAACAAAGGTGGAAGAGTACCATCCTGATTTGATGGTTACTGATATTGTCATGCCACGAATGAATGGTTATGAACTGGTACGCCAAGTGCGCCAAAAATCAGCATTTCGTTTGTTACCAGTAATTTTATTGACAGCACGGACAAAAACACAGGAAAGAATTCTCGGTTATCAATCTGGATGTGATTTGTACTTGCCCAAACCTTTTGAATTAGAAGAGTTGGGAGCAGCTATTCGTAATTTATTGGCGCGATCGCAAATTATTCAATCTGCATACCGTCTTTCTGAGATCGAAGATAGCAATCCTTTAGATACTAACGGCTCAAAGTTAACTCACATTCAAAAATCTCAGTGGTTTTCAGAATTAACTTCCAGAGAACAAGAAGTTTTGGAACTTCTGACTCATGGTCTTTCTAATGCTGATATGGGTCAAAAGTTACACCTGAGTCCTCGAACTATAGAAAAGTACGTTAGTAGTTTGTTAAGAAAAACAAGCACTAACAACAGAGCCGAATTAGTACGTTTTGCTATGAAGCATGGTCTCGTAGAATAAGGTGTGAAACAGACAAGGCCGAATAAGGGAGACAAGGAGGACAAGGAACAGAAGGGAGACAAGGGAGACAAAACAAGTCAAAAGTCATAGACGCATAAGCAGTGAGACAGCGCGATCTACCCTATGGGTAGACACGTAGACGGACGAAGTCTGGCTTGTGATAGAGTAGCGGCTTCTCGCAGAGTCTGACTGCGTAGACGCCCTTTGGCGGCTTCTCGCAAGAGTACCCGTTCGTCGTTGCGTTAGCTTCCCGCAGGGTAGACGTTCCCAGAGAGTAAATCAAAAGTCAAAAGTCAAAATTTTGATTTGTTGCCCAATGCTCAATGAGAAATAAACATTGACTATTGACCACTATTAACTACTATTAACAAAATATTTATAGCTTGTGAATTTTATACAAGTTAGTAAATAATTATCTGTATCAAAATTATTCTTTTTGTAGGGTTGCGATCGCTCTATTCACCAAAAGCTAGTTGAGACTCTATTCGGTCGATAGCTGCTCGCCAAACATCATATCCATTTTCGTTGAGATGTAATCCATCTGTAGTTAAATCTTCTCGCAAATTACCTTCAAAATCTGCAAACCACTTGTAGAGATTGAGATAATTTACTCCTTCTTTTTGGGCAATTAAAGCAAGTTGATGATTAATAGCCCGAATGCGGTTATTAGAAATATTAGACCAGCGGCTTGGCAAGATAGATTGAACAATAATC
This sequence comes from Fischerella sp. CENA71, assembly GCA_024239075.1. Classification (GTDB taxonomy): domain Bacteria; phylum Cyanobacteriota; class Cyanobacteriia; order Cyanobacteriales; family Nostocaceae; genus Pelatocladus. Next base: position 92,971 of record JANBVI010000006.1, read on the forward strand.
ATACTATCTGGATGATTTTGTCGTAAGCGCCGCATAATCAAGCGAGAATTGCTCAAAATCACTTCATCACTTCTACCTTTGCGTAAGTCGTTAATCCCAACCATGACATAAATGACACTCGGTTTTGTTTTAGCAAAAGCCGATAATCTTTTTAAAACACCACTAGAAGTATCTCCAGAAATTCCCTGATTCAACCACAATTTTTCAGTAGGAAGGATTTCTTTCGGAAACCACATACTCAAAGAATCGCCAACTAGAATACTCAAGCGATTTTTACCTTGACCTTTAGCCATTGCTTTAGCTTCCATCGCTAGCAAACTTTTCCAATCCTCATAAGTTAATTGATGCTTATGCCCAGAATCCCATAATGTCTTCAATTCCTCATCAGCTACCCGTGTATAAATTTGACCAGCTTTGAGAGCAGCTAATCTATGATAATAAAGTTGATTTCCAGATGTGGGCTTCCAAGCTGGTTTATAGTTTGGTGTTAAAAAGGACTCTGTTGCTACAGGCGAATTCTGTTCGCTAAATTCTGGTGCAGAAGTTTCCAAAGTAGGGACTAATGTCTCACTTGCTATTGGCTGTAAGCTATCTGGGTTTTTCCAATTTACTTGATTAGCATCAGTATGCAAAATCGATTGCTCTGGTAAAGTCGATACTGGTACAACCAACCCTGTTACCAAACCTGCTGCTAACAAATACACATCCTTCATATCGTAGTTTCTCCCACATAGTTGCCACTTTTCCCAAAAGCAGCGTTTTTTGGCTGGTATCAGGAAAATTCTTCATCAGCTAAATTATCACCTTTTACAGTATTTACACTGAATAAGTGTAATTAGCTAGCTTGTGAGATTAGTTTTTACAATATCTTTAATGACTTTATCTAGTATTAACAAGGTTTAATTAAATACTTTAAATATAAAAAATACTAGAGTTTTTACTAAGTTAGCAACTTTCACTATTTCAGAGCAATAGCCTTGTTTAACATCCCTACACCCCATACTTACTTAATAAATCAGAAAAGTGTCAAGTCTCAAACCGATAACGGCTGCCGATAATATAATCTTCATTCATTTCAAACGAAATCCATCGCCTTTGCCAAGTCTCAGCCACAAAACCTGTTGTATTAGAACCTGCGAACGGATCTAAAATTAGATCACCTTCATCGGTTAAAAATTTGATAAAAAACTCTGCAAAACCTTGAGGAAAACGCGCAGGATGGGGTTGTATTCCCACTGCTTTACAGCGACGTAGGTATGCACTGTTAGATTCAGTATTAGCAATTTCTAACAAATTAGGTGGTATTGCACCTTGATTATCCTTTTGAAAGCGATCAGAAATATCATGTCCACTAGGACGCATTTTTGCTTTATAGCCATTTTTGAGTAATTGCTTCATACTCTCACTGTATGGCTTTAAAACTTTTCTATTATCCGCTTTTGGATGAGGCGTTTTTGATAGCCACCAAACTACATTGACTGAATCTTTAACACGAATACGTCTAACTGTTACCCACTCAGCTGGGGTAGGCAGTCGCGCCGGATTATAGTGATAAAATTCTTGGGCAAGGAAAAAGCCGACTTCTTTACACAGCCTGACTAATAATTCATATTGGTAGATACTTCGTACGGGATTACCAGGTAGATAAGCACCACCTAAATCCAAAACAAATGAACCATTATCTGTAAGTACTCGTTTAAATTCAACGGCGAAAGGTAGAAACCATTCAATATATTTTTCAGCGCTTTGATTTCCGTATTCTTTTTGACGGGTTAGTGCAAATGGGGGTGAAGTCAGGATTAAATTAATGCTGCTATCTTGAATAAATTTAATTAGTTCTTGGCTATCTCCCAGATATACTGCACCATAATTTTGAGAGTAATAAGGTGGAATTTTTATTGCTTGTTTTGGTGTTATTTGTTCTTGTATCAAGAGAATTTGTATTTATAATTAATTTTTATAGCCAATTTTGATTTGATCCCTTTATTGTAAATAAGAGGGGATCTCAGGGCGTCAATGAAAATCTACCACTTTTTATAGGGAAGAAATTTTCCTGACATGATCACTTTGACGCGATCGCCTTTGGGGTCTTCTTCTTTTTCAATATCTAAAGTAAAATCAATTGCGCTCATAATCCCATCACCAAACTTGTCGTGAATCACCGCTTTCATTGGCATTCCATACACCTGCATAATTTCGTAAAAACGGTAAACTAGAGGATCTGTTGGTACAACTGGTCCTAATCCTTTTACAGGATATTCTGTTAATTCTTCCACATAACTTTCATCAAGTCCTAATGCTTCAACTAATTGTTTCGCTTCTGACTCGGAAGCACTAGCTTGACGATAGATGACAGCCGCAATCCATACTTCATCACGTCCCAAAATCTTTTCTAAATCTGTAAAGCTTAGTCCTTTGTCTTTTTTTGCTGCCAACAACTTGTGAGTTATTTCGGGAATAGACATATAAAATCTCCTGTAGTTAATTGACTTTCTATACAAGTTATCACTAACTTACCTTTCTGATTCACTCAGGTACGGACGACGGATTCGCGTCTGCATTTCATCTGCAACAACAAGACAACCTTTGAGGATTTCCAATGGTTGCTCAGTTGTAACACGAGATAGTATTTCTAGCACTGCTTGACGACTACGGTTACGCGATCGCACTAGCAATATACCTGGATGAGTGCCTGGTGGAAAGCGTCGAACATCCGAGAAATCTAAATCAAGAGTAATAAAAAAGCCTCCTTCAGTACATACTTGTTGCCAAACAATCTCGTCTTCTGCGCCAGATAAACCTTCATCAGTTACGCGATCGCATTCGTAACCAGCTTGCAATTACTCCCAAGCATTCAAATAAGACATACTACATCTTTGACTCCATTCCAAGTAAATCCTACAAAAAATCCCCCACCTTTCGGCAGGGGACTTTTTAATTACCTATCAAAACTAGCAGCCGAATTAACCGAACTTACCAGCCGTCGAGGCAATGAGGAATGCTGCGTAGGTTAGGACGTAGCCCACAGCGAAGTGAGTTAAACCAACCAAACGAGCTTGAACGATAGACAAAGCAACGGGCTTGTCTTTCCAGCGAACTAGGTTCGCGATTGGAGTACGTTCGTGGGCCCAAACAAGAGTTTCGATCAACTCTTGCCAGTAACCTCTCCAGGAGATGAGGAACATGAAACCGGTCGCCCAAACTAGGTGTCCAAAGAGGAACATCCAAGCCCAAACAGACAAGTTGTTCATGCCGTAGGGGTTGTAACCGTTGATCAACTGAGCGGAGTTAGCCCACAGATAATCACGGAACCAGCCCATTAAGTAAGTAGAAGATTCGTTGAACTGAGCAACGTTACCTTGCCAAATACCTAGATGCTTCCAGTGCCAGTAGAATGTTACCCAACCTACTGTGTTTAACGCCCAGAAAGTAGCTAGATAGAAGGAGTCCCAACCGGAAATGTCGCAAGTACCGCCACGACCAGGACCGTCACAAGGGAAGGCATAACCGAAGTCCTTTTTATCGGGCATCAGTTTAGATCCACGAGCATCCAAAGCACCTTTAACTAGTATCAGTACTGTGGTGTGGATTGCCAGAGCAAAGGCATGGTGTACTAGGAAGTCACCAGGGCCAATTGTTAGGAACAAAGAGTTAGTGCCAGAGTTAATTGCATCCAGCCAACCGGACAACCAAACGTTACCGTAGTTGGGATAAGCTGTGTAAGCAACGCTATCTGGGTTGGACAACAGAACGTTGAGTCCATACAGCACTTTACCGTGAGAAGCTTGGATGAATTGAGCAAACACAGGCTCAATTAAAATTTGCTTTTCAGGTGTGCCAAAAGCAACTACTACGTCGTTGTGAACATACAGACCCAAGGTATGGAAGCCCAAGAATAGGGATACCCAGCTTAGGTGAGAGATGATCGCTTCTTTGTGCTTCAGAACACGTTCAAGGACGTTGCCCTTGTTTTGTTCGGGATCGTAGTCACGCACCCAGAAGATGGCACCGTGAGCGAAAGCACCGAGCATCAAGAATATCGCAATGTACTGGTGGTGAGTGTACAGCGCTGCCTGAGTTGTGTAGTCCCTAGCAATAAATGCGTAAGGAGGCAGGGAGTACATGTGCTGCGCTACCAGAGAGGTGATTACACCCAAGCAAGCCAGGTGCCAACCCAATTGGAAGTGCAGAGAGTTGTTGTAAGTTTCGTAAATGCCTTGGTGAGGCATGTTGAAGGGGCCTTCAACGGGTTTACCGAAGAAGGTTTTGGCATCCATCATTTCTTTGATGCTGTGACCGATGCCAAAGTTGGTGCGGTACATGTGACCAGCAACGATGAACAGAACTGCGATCGCCAAGTGGTGGTGAGCCATATCAGTCAACCACAGGGATTCAGTCTGGGGATGGAAACCACCCAAGAAAGTCAAAATCGCAGTCCCAGCGCCCTGGGAAGTACCAAATACATGGCTAGCGGTGTCAGGGTTTTCCGCGTAAACACCCCAGTTACCAGTGAAGAAGGGTTGTAAGCCTGCTGGGTGAGGCAAGGTGCTGAGGAAGTTATCCCAGCCTACGTGCTGTCCGCGAGATTCAGGGATCGCAACGTGGACTAAGTGACCTGTCCAAGCTAATGAACTTACACCAAATAGACCTGCCAAGTGGTGGTTAAGACGAGACTCAGCCATCTTGAACCAAGCAAGGCTAGGACGGAATTTGGGTTGTAAGTGCAACCAACCTGCAAATAAGAACAAAGAGGCCAACAACAACAGGAAGATGGAACCCATGTACAGGTCGCCATTTGTCCGCATACCGATGGTGTACCACCAGTGGTAAACACCAGAGTATGCAATATTTACTGGGTTGCTAGCACCACCTTGAGTAAAAGCTTCGATCGCTGGTTTACCAAAGTGGGGGTCCCAAATCGCGTGAGCAATAGGACGGATATGAAGAGGGTCTTTAATCCACTGTTCAAAGTTACCTTGCCAGGCCACGTGGAATAAGAGGCTGGAAGCCCACAGGAAAATGATTGCCAGATGACCGAAGTGAGTAGCGAAAATCTTTTGATAGAGATTTTCTTCGGTCATGCCATCATGGCTTTCAAAATCATTTCCCATAGCCATCGCATACCAGATCCGACGTGTAGTCGGGTCTTGTGCGAGATCCTGGCTAAATTTTGGAAATTTTGTTGCCATAGCTTTTGATAAGTCCTCTGACTTTTAGCCATCACGTATCAGAGTTGTTAGTTGTTAGTTGTTAGTTGTTAACTACTTAGATTGGTTGCTAGTTGTTAAAGGAATTACCAACAATCAACAAATAACCAAGTTCTACTAACTCCCAACTACTAACTACTAACTCTTCTGGCTGATTGCTAGCCTACTGAAAGAATGTGTGCGTGGAAGAATGCCCAGGTTGTGGCAATTCCTCCTAATAGGTAGTGAGCGACACCAACAGCCCGACCTTGAATAATACTCAGAGCGCGGGGTTGAATTGCAGGTGCTACTTTCAGTTTATTATGCGCCCAAACAATGGACTCAATAAGTTCTTGCCAGTAGCCACGACCACTGAACAGGAACATTAAGCTGAATGCCCAAACAAAGTGTGCGCCCAAGAACATCAATCCGTAAGCGGACAGTGCGCTGCCATAGGAGTTGATGACTTGTGTAGCTTGCGCCCACAAGAAGTCACGCAACCAGCCATTGATGGTAATGGCACTCTGGGCAAAGTTGCCACCGGTGATGTGAGACACGTTACCAGCTGCGTCTACTGTTCCCCAAACGTCAGACTGCATCTTCCAGCTAAAGTGGAAAATCACAATCGAGATGGAGTTGTACATCCAGAACAAACCAAGGAATACGTGGTCCCAACCAGATACTTGGCAGGTGCCGCCACGACCAGGGCCATCACAGGGGAAGCGGAAGCCCAAGTTTGCCTTGTCTGGAATTAGACGAGAACTGCGGGCAAACAATACGCCCTTGAGCAGAATGAGGACTGTAACGTGGATGGTGAAGGCATGAATGTGGTGAATTAGGAAGTCGGCTGTACCCAAAGCAATGGGCATCATTGCGACTTTACCGCCTACAGCCACGATACCGCCGCCAAAGGCATAACTAACAGGTTGAAGCGCGTTGGGTGCGGTTGCACCAGGAGCTAGGGTGTGCAGGTTTTGCACCCACTGAGCAAATACGGGCTGCAACTGAATTGCAGTGTCAGAGAACATGTCTTGGGGACGTCCCAAGGCACGCATTGTGTCGTTGTGAATGTAGAGTCCAAAGCTATGGAAGCCCAGGAATATACATACCCAGTTCAAGTGAGAGATGATTGCATCTCGGTGGCGAATTACCCGATCCAAAACGTTGTTTTGGTTCACTACTGGGTCGTAATCGCGCACCATGAAGATGGCCGCGTGGGCAGCACCACCAACAATCAAGAAGCCGCCAATCCACATGTGGTGAGTGAATATGCACAGCTGGGTGGCGTAATCTGTCGCCAAGTACGGATACGGAGGCATCGCGTACATGTGGTGTGCCACGATGATGGTCAGCGAACCCAAGAAGGCAAGGTTAGTTCCTAATTGAGCGTGCCAAGAGGTGGTCATATTTTCATAGAGACCCTTGTGACCTTCACCAGTGAAGGGACCTTTGTGGTTTTCGAGGATCTCTTTGAGGCTGTGACCGATACCCCAGTTGGTACGATACTGGTGACCAGCAATGATGAATAGTACTGCGATCGCCAAGTGGTGATGGGAAATATCTGTCAACCACAAGCCACCTGTCACTGGGTTCAAACCTCCCTTGAAGGTTAGGAAGTCTGAATATACGCCCCAATTCAAGGTGAAGAATGGTGCCAGACCCTTAGCAAAACTGGGATACAGATCGATCAAGTTCGCTGAGTTCAGGATGAACTCATGAGGCAAGGGGATATCCTTGACAGCGACTCCTGCATCTAACAGCTTGTTGATGGGCGCGGATACGTGGATCAAGTGTCCAGCCCAGCCCAAGGAACCACAACCTAGCAGTACTTGCAAGTGGTGATTCAGCATGGACTCAGCATTCTGGAACCATTCCAACTTGGGAGCGCGTTTGTGGTAGTGGAACCAGCCAGCAAACAAGAGTAAGCCTGCTAATACCAGACCACCGATCGCAGTGCAGTACAGTTGGAACGAGTTGGTAATACCCCAACCACGCCAAATTTGGAACAAGCCAGAAGTAATTTGAATACCGTGGAAGCCGCCACCGACATCCCCGTTCAAAATATCTTGACCAACGATTGGCCAAACGACTTGAGCACTAGGTTTGACGTTGAGAGGGTCGCTTAACCAAGCTTCGTAATTGGAAAAACGAGCGCCGTGGAAAATCATCCCGCTTAACCACAAAGTCACTACGGCTAAGTGACCGAAGTGTGCTGCGAAGATCTTGCGGGAAATGTCTTCTAAATCGCTTGTATGTGTATCAAAATCGTGGGCGAGTGCGTGCAGGTTCCAAATCCATGTGGTGGTTTTGGGACCTTTGGCTAGAGTTCTTTCGAAGTGTCCTGGTTTAGCCCAACGATCAAATGAAGTGGGTACCGGGTCATTATCGACTATGACTCTTGCCTTTTTTTCCTCTCGCTCCGGAGGACTTATTGTCATTCGACCTCCTCTCTTAAAAAGGACTGAGGAATCATGGTTACCACAGGGCGGCCTTCTGGGCTTTTGTAAACCTTAGTCGCATTCTCCATTAATTTTCTGGAGCAGCGATGAAGACTTTAATGTGGAGAGTGGTTTCTGTTGAATTATAAAGTCTTCCCTCGCACATTGTTGGAGACATTTTAACAATAATTCAAAATCCTTGGAGTAATTGCGTAATCTGCTTTCTGAGTTCAAAGGACTTGTCAAAAAGTCAATAGTTTCTCCATATATTTTACAAAGGGAAACAATTCGCAAAGTTTATAGTTAAATTTCGATTAGTCTACTCTATATTTTGGTTACAACATTATTGCCAGATCAGGCTATTTCTGTTAAAGGCACTACTAAAATATGGTTAAATTACTATTAAGAAAAATAGTGATGTTTATTACATAAGATTAATTTATGCTTTTATAAGCAAATTAAAATTTAGATTTTTTTGGCAAGAGATAACACATATTTGAACTTTTGGCTCATTTTTTGAATGGATAGTTTGAGCAAAAATAATCTGTCAGTTGTTAATGAGTAAGTAAAAAACATGAACTCGTGGCGGACGACGGCTGTAACTCTCCTAAAATCGCTAATCGTTTTTGTACTAGTGTTGAATTTGACCAGTTGTAGTGAAAAAGCTGTTAGCCAGGAACCATCTGGGAACTTGCAGCCAAAGACTGAAATTTCAACTAAGCAATTCTCAGAAGTTGCTCCACCGACTGTGATCCAAGAACTACGAAATACTACTACCTTGTACAGACCCCAGGTATCAATTATTTCACCTAAAACAGATGAAGTCCTTCAAGACAACACAGTCACAGTCCGTTTTCAGGTCAAAGACCTTCCCATTTATCAAGAGCCAAAATTCAATTTAGGTCCTCATCTGGAAGTAATTCTGGACAACCAACCTGAAATAGCAGTTTATGACCTGAATCAACCCCTAGTCTTGTCTGACTTACCTCCAGGGACTCATACGCTACGTGTTTTTGCCTCACGTCCTTGGCACGAAAGCTATAAGAATGAAGGTGCTTACACCCAAACAACATTTCATGTTTTTACAAAGAGCGACAATAATAACCCTGATCCAGCATTACCCTTGCTGACTTACAACAGTCCTGATGGTAACTATGGGGCAGAACCAATTTTACTGGACTTTTATTTAACCAATGCGCCGTTACATCTGTTGGCTAAAGACAATCCCGATAATCCATTTGCAGATTGGCGTATTCGTTGCACAATAAATGGTGAAAGCTTTGTTCTTGATCGCTGGCAAGCTGTTTACCTCAAAGGCTTTAAACCAGGTAAAAATTGGGTCAAGTTAGAGTTTCTCGATAGCCAAGGTAACACTGTCAAAAATGAATTCAACAGCACAGTTAGGTTGATCACCTACGAACCTAAAGGAAAAGACACCCTTGCTCAAATTTTCAGAGGACAACTCTCAGCAGATCAAGTTCGGACAATTGTAGATCCAAACTACACAGTAACAACACCAACTGTTGAACCGACACCAGAAATAGAACCCAAACAAGAAAAGCTTGTTGCTCCGGAATTAGAACCAACACCTACCCCTAGCGTTACGCCTACCGTTGAAACTACACCGGAACCACAACCTCAACAACAGAAACAACCTGTTCCGGAGATACAACCGACACCAACTGTTATACCAACTGTTGAATCGACGCCAGAAATAGCACCCGAACAAGAAAAACCGATTCTGGAAACAGAACCGACACCTACCCCTAGTGTCACACCGACTGTTGAAACTACACCAGAACCTCTTCCGCAAACCCAATCCAAGAAACCAAGATTTGGTGGCTTTTTTAGACGTCGTGCAAGTAAAGTACCCACTCTACAACCAACTGTAGAACCATCTCCGGAAGTGACTCCATCTACATTACCAGAGATAATTATTGAGTCACCAGCATCAGAAACACCAGAACAGCAAAATCAAGAAACCTCAACCTCTGTACAAAACGATTAAGTAATAGTTTGTAGTAAGTGCTTTAGCACTTAATCAATGTAAGGACTAAAGTCCTTACTACGAACCATAGTTTTTGTGATTAACTAGTAAAAACACTTAACTGTAAATGTTGCGATAAAGCCTCAACTAATGCGATCGCACCCACAGGATTACCTGTACTATCTAATGGAGGACTATAACAAGCGATCGCACCCTCACCTGGTACTACTGCTAAAAGTGTACCGCTAATCCCAGATTTCATCGGCAGACCAATTAGTACAGCATATTGAAAAGAAGCTTCGTACAGTCCACAGGTTAGCATCAAGGCGTTAACAATCTGACGATGCTTTGCTGATATTAATTCACTTGCACAAGCTAAGAGTTTTCCTAGATTCGCTAAGTCTCTGACTGTCCCAGCTAAACAGCATATTTGCTCGTAAGTGTCAAGAGCGATTGCTGGATTATTTACGTAACCAGCCTCGGCTAAATAGCGCGTAATATCTAGGTTAGTTTGAGAACCTGCGGAACGTACCGATGCAAGTGTGACTTCATCCAACTTGAGTTGACAACCTGCAATTTGGTTTAGCCATTGACAAAATTTTTGAGTGCGATCGCTAGCGTTGTTTCCTGGTAATTTATCAGCAAGAGTAATAGCTCCACTGTTAATCATCGGATTGCAAGGATGTCCAGCATCAGCAACCAGTTGTTCTATAGAATTAAAAGTATTAAGGGATGGTTCAACCCCAACCCAGCTAAAAACGGTTTCACTTCCCAAACATTCCAAGAGATAAAATAACGAAAACGGCTTAATAGCACTCATTAAGGGAAAAATACAAGCCGTATCACCAGCACTGATATTTTCTCCTGACGCACAACAAATGTGAACAGCAAACCAATTGGAATTAGCTACAGCTAGCTGAGGAATGCGTTCAACGACTTGTCCTTGAGATGCTTGGATTTTGGCTTGTTGTATATAAGTTAGTAACTCAGTAGTAGTGAGTGTTTCTAATTTTCTCAAAGCTGCCTAGTCTTTGAATGAAAGATGTACTTTAAAAGATAAGCGATCGCCCTTTAATTTTTAATTATTATGACTCCTCGTGTCAGAGCGCCAGAACTACCGCAAAATTTCCCTTGGCTCAACACCGAAAAACCCTTATCTTTACAAAAACTCCGGGGTAGAGTCGTAATACTAGACTTTTGGACATATTGTTGTATTAACTGTTTGCATGTTCTGCCAGATTTAGAATATTTAGAACAGAAATACAAAGATAGCCTGACAGTTATTGGCGTACACAGTGCAAAATTTGACAACGAAAAAGAAATCGATAATATTCGCCAAGCTATTCTGCGCTACGACATCGAACACCCAGTTTTAATCGATAATGGTTTTAAAGTTTGGGAAAATTACGCCGTTCGTGCTTGGCCTACTTTAATGGTAATTGACCCAGAAGGTTATATAGTTCATTATGTCTCTGGTGAAGGTCATCGGGATGCTTTAGATCAAGTTATCGAAAAATTGATTCACCAACACCAAGAAAAAGGAACTATTAATTTTCAAGAACTACAACTCATTTTAGAGAAACAGCAACAACCATTAATTACACCATTAGCTTTTCCTGGTAAAGTCTTAGCCACAACAGCAGGGTTATTCATCGCTGACTCTGGACATCATCGAATTGTGATGAGTACTTTCAATGGAGAAGTCCTAAATATAATTGGTAGCGGACAACCTGGGTTAAGAGATGGTTCTTTTGATGAAGCGCAATTTTTTGCACCCCAGGGAATGACATTTGATACAGAAAACCAGATGTTATATGTCGCAGATACAGAAAATCATGCGGTGCGACGTGTAGATTTGCTGCGTCAAGTTGTCGAAACTATTGCTGGAACAGGAGAACAAAGTCGTAATATCCAACCACATAGCGGTGTTAGTACAGAAATAGCCTTAAATTCTCCTTGGGATTTACAAAAGGTGGGAAATAGCTTATTTATCGCTATGGCAGGGTCGCATCAAATTTGGCAAATGGATTTAGAAAATAATATTGTCAAAACCTATGCGGGTACGGGTGCAGAAGCTTGTGTTGATGGTACATTCACCGAATCTGCTTTTGCTCAACCTAGTGGTATCACCACTGATGGGAAAGAATTATATATTGCTGACAGTGAAGTTAGTTCGATTCGTGGTGTGGGAATAGTTGAACCAAGACTAGTGAGAACGGTTTGTGGTAGTGGTGCGTTATTTGGTTTTGGTGATGTGGATGGACAAGGTAATGATGTTAGATTACAGCATTGCTTGGGAGTAGAATACGCACAAAATTTCCTGTGGATTGCTGATAGCTACAACCATAAAATTAAATTAGTCAGTCCTCATACGGGGAATTGTCAAACAGTATTAGGAGATGGTAGTGCTGGTTTACAAGATGGTCAAGGGAAAAATAGCAGCTTTTATGAACCTTCAGGATTAAGTATCATGGGTTCTCATTTATATATTGCTGATACTAATAATCACGCTATTCGTCATGTAGATTTAAATACTTTGACAGTAAAAACACTAGAGTTTTCTGATTTATGCACTCCAAATGTTTGTGTTCCATAGTACTCAATCACATTGATTTTGATGAATAATGTGTGTTCATATCCCCGACTTCTTATACCAATTTAATGTGAAGCCGCACTAAATGAGTAACTCTCCACTCTTGGTGTTCTACCTTACGGTAGACACGTAGTGACTTCCGCAGGTAGCCGCTTGCGCGTCTAAGGCGTCTTGGCGGTTAGTTTTTTAATATTCTCTGCATCTTCATAAATAATTGATATTAAAGAAGTCGGGAATCTATAGATTATGAGGTTAATTTCTCAAATTTTTAACTAAATTGATGTCAGCTAATTAGCAGAATATCCTAGAAGTTGTATTTAAATTATGGTGGTTAAGTCCATCAGAAATCAACTTTGCCTATTTATCTGATATGAACGACAAAATTATACCTCTAGATTGTGATGATGTTATACTTTTAGGGAAAGATACATTTAAAGTCAGTAGATTAAAAGAGTTAATAGAGAAACAAATTAGACATAGATTGCAGCGACGAGTTTATGAATCTAATAGTCTAGAACCCGGCGTTTCAATGTTGGAGTTATTTAATTTAATATCTTTGGGTGAACATCACATCAAACTTAGTGAAATTCAATTTAATTATGTTATTAATTGCCAAGTATTAAGAATTGGCAGCGAAGGTTGGCGGAAAGGCAAGCTTAATATTGAGGTATGTATATTATCTCTTAACCCAAATCTTAATCAAATTTACTTGGAATTTCATCCAGAAGAGTTTATTGAGTATGATTCACTTTTAGATGATATTTGTAAAATTATCGCTGAAAATTAATTACATCACCTTGTAATTGTTTTAAAATTCGCTTTTTATTTACCTTTGTGACCTTCGTGTCTTCGCGGTTCAAAAATAATTATATAAACCGCCAAGGCGCAAAGAACGCGAAGGAAGAAATATTAGTGTAGTATAAATAATTATGCACTGGCGATCGCTACATTATGATGAAGTGCAAGGTGCTGGAGGTTTTCTCGTGTTTGAAGCCAAAAAGCGGCGGCGTCAAGCTAGAAAGAATATTGCAGAAGACTTGGCTGGGTATCTATTTATGATCCCTGCTATTTTGGTTTTACTAACTTTTGTAGTTCTACCTATTATTTGGGCAATTTTCCTATCTCTGCAAAAAGTTCAACTTCTTGGCGGTATTAAGTACGAGTTCATTGGTTTTCGCAACTTTACGCGCCTATTCGAAGATGAACGGGTTTGGATTGCCCTCAAGAATACAGTGGAATACGTTGCCATTGTCGTACCCATGCAAACTATTTTGGCATTAGTTCTAGCTGTGACTCTCAATTCGGGTATTCGTGGGAAAAACTGGTGGCGCATCCTTTACTTTTTACCCACAGTTACTTCTTCTGCTGTGTTGACGCTAATCTTCATGTGGATTTACAACACTGATGGGTTACTTAATGATTTTCTTGCTTTTGTGGGACTACCGACTTACAACTGGTTAGGTGATCCAGCTGTAGCACTCAAAGGGATTATGATCATGAATATTTGGTCAACAGCACCTTTTTACATGGTCATTTATTTGGCTGCGTTGCAGGATATTCCTCAATCACTCTACGAAGCAGCAGAATTAGATGGTGCTAATGACTGGCAAAAGTTTATTTACGTGACAATTCCCATGCTCAAACCTGTTACCTTCTTTGTGGTAGCAATGGGGATAATCGGGACATTTCAGCTTTTTGACCAATCTTATATATTTTCCAATGGTAATGGTGGCCCCAACAACGCTACTTTAACGGTAGTTTTATTGATCTATCAAGCAGTATTTCGTAACTTACAAATGGGGTATGCAGCTGCGATCGCTTTTTTACTAGCAACAGTCATCATTATAATTACATTGTTGCAAAGGCGGATTTTTGGCGGTAGCGAGATGGGAAGATAGTGTTCGTTTCTTCAAAAAAACTTTTTTTGCCATTGCCTTAATCAGCTTTACGTCAAATCATAGCGTTTTTAAACGCAGAGGAACGCGAAGTTAGCGCAGAGGGTCGCAGAGTTTTTTGAAGGAAATTCGCTGTGAATTAATGAATTTTTATACTTGGATTTATATCAAGCATCAATCTAAAATTGATAGCGAATTTCTCCCTTGATTATATTGTTGCTAACATCTTCTCGCCCTAGCATTACTTCATAATTAATTGCACCTGCAAGATTTTGAGAAAAAAGTATCTGTGTGCCTGCACCTAATTTAAAATAATCACGATCAGGTTCATTTGTTTGGGCGCGCATCGGTATACCTGGTTGAGTCACAAGTTCTGTGGTGATGGTGCGGTGTGTGGGTGCAAATTGATATTCATAACTGGCGTGGATATTCGGTATGATGGAACCAATGCTAGTGTTAAGTTTGATGGCAGCTTGAGCGCCGACACTCACAATTAATGATTCTGCTTGTTGATCATCTACTTTTAGATTTAGACTACCTGCGCCTGTTTCGGTGTAACTATTAATTTTGATGCGATCGTATTTCAAACCAAGGGTAGGTCCATAAGAAATATTACCTGATTTAGCAATATAACCACTGTTGATATTTACCGAAAATTGTGTTGCATCAGTGTTAGCTGTAGCCTTGCGGTGATCGAAATCAATTTGACGTTTGATATCAAAGTCATTATTACCGTAGCTAATCACAGCGTTAGTGTAAAAGTTTTTCTCGACATAGTTGCTATACACAGAAACAGCATAGCCATCAATTTTGATGTCACCTTGATTTTGGTGCAAGTCAGTTTCATGATTAACAACACCCAATGCTACTCCTACAGCAAGTTGATCTGTGACACTGTAATCAACGCCTGCGGTGACACCACCTGTTGTATGGTCATAATCTGGATGCTCATCAGAATGTTGACTACCAAAATTGACATCACCATTAACGAATACACCCCAGGAATCTGTTGATTCTGTTTGCGAAGTATTTTGCAGTGCTAACAAACGATCATCGATTAGCTGCGCTTGTGTTTGGGCTATATGTAAGGCGATTTCGGCTTGTGGGACGATCGCAGCTGGAGCATCCAGCACAGCTTCAGTGTATTCTGCAATAAACTGGTGTCCGCGATCTGTAGGATGAACCTGATCCCAAAATAAATATTCATCAGGATTAGAACAAATTGTACCTGCTTGTTGATCAAAACAAGGGTCATTTATATTTGTTAAACCATATCGCTCAGGCTGATCAATAACTTCGTTAAATAAAGCATTAATATCAAGGGGAATAATATTAACGTTGTGGTTTTTGGCTATTTCTTGGAGAGCAGAATTTAAGTTAGTATTGTGATTTTTAATTAAAGCGGTGGTGGTGTCAGCATTCCCTTGCGATCGCTCTTGCGGAGTTTTACCTAAATCTGGTAAGTTAGGCACAATAATATTACGCGCGCCTTTATTAATTAGTGTTGTAATTGCATTAGATAAATTATTGACTACTACTTGTGTATCGTTTGCTCTTTTTTCTATTGGTTGAATTAGGTAATCATTAGCACCAGCCCATAAAATAAATAAGGTATTGGGGCTAGGGTTTTCCGGTGTAGAAGTAAAATCGTTGATTTGAGATGATAAAGATGGAAGGGGTATAATTAGCGATTCGCTCAGGACATTAGTATTCCCCGATGTGGAACCACCAACAGCATAATTATTAGTTTGATTGGAATCAACCTTTAAGTATGAACCTAGTACTTCTACCCAAACTGGTCCATTAGAAAAACGTCCTTTAAAATAAGGTGGACTGAGAGGAATTGTACCTCCTGTGATTCGATATAGGTTGCCATTATCAGATAAACTATCACCGAAAATAAAAAGTTGATCGTAATCCCTTGCTAAAGCTTTGAAAGGTAATAAATTAGATACAACAGAAAAGGCGATCGCCACTGGGATTTTTTTGCTCACACCATTTTTTGCTCAAAATATTTGGCAAATTCTACTAAATTTCCCACCAGTAACGCTCTAGCAAATTATTAAATTTTCTTTGAAGTAATGCAAAGATTAGGTGTTGTTTGTTGATGATTGATTGAAACTATCAACCTTCAACAACCAATACCAAAAAATTTAATCCTGTTGACGAGAAAATATACGCGCACCCCACAGAGAAAGAGCGATCGCCATTACTAGTAAAATTGGCACACTATACCAAGGAAACTGAGATAAAGGTAAATAAGCAGCTGCACGTAGTCCGATGCTGGCGTAGGTAAGGGGTAATATGTAAACTACTGTTTTGAGAATTCCTGGTAATGTACTTGGATCAAAAAATGTCGCTCCTAAAAAAGACATCGGAATGATGATGAAGTTATTGTAGAGTCCTACCGATTCGAGCGATCGCACTGTCAACCCCACAATTACCCCCAATCCCGCAAACACAGCACAATTAAGTACCAGCAACAACAAAAATAGGGGATGTAGAAACCTCCAATTTCCGGTAAACAGCAAAGCAACCAAAATAACAGAACCGGAAGTCATCAATCCCCGCACAACTCCCGCTAGCATTTTACCTATGTGCAAGGCTAAAGGATGTACCGGGACGAGTAACAATTCCTCAAAGTTTTTGGTAAAAAGTCTTTCTCCACAAATAGAAAATGTCGTCCCACCGAAACTAATTGTCATGGATGACAAAGCCACCATACCTGGCAAAATAAATTCCAAGTAGTTACCATAGCTACCACTAATTCCTGAACCTGGCCGGATGGAACTACCTAAACCCAAACCAAAAGCCAAAATATAGATCAGTGGAGATATTAACCCTGATGCAGCCACTTGGACAATTCTGACACGTAATTTTAACCAATCTCCCCACAAGACAGTGAGGATATCTACTAAAAGAGTTTGCAACTGCGAAACTTTAAAGCCCTGGTTTGAAAATAGCGATCGCTGATAAATCACTTTCTAAGAATCATGTATAAAGATATTCTTAATTAATTATTTAACATTTCTTGATAATCTACTACCAGAAGCAGCAAAAGAGGACAAAGGAGACAAGGGAGAGAATAAATACCAATGATCAATGACCATTGACCAATAACCATTGACCAAAGCAGACAATCACAGCTAAGAATCGGCATACTGATATATATAAGGAGAGGAACTCAAGCCACTCCTGATCGTCCAAAATGTAAAGAGAATAAAGCGACAATGAGACGTAAACCTGCTGGTAGAACAACTACACCTCCTAAACCCTCTCTTTTCCAATCCCCACTGTTTAATTTCACCACGATCGCAATCTTGGGAGGGGTGTTTGTTTTGGGTATAGGGATTGGTATTGCTTTTAGCTCTACAGCAACATTTACCCCAACTAACGTGGCTTCCCGTGAATTTATTGATACCAAAGCACCAAACCCAGAGATTTGTGTGCAGTATGGAGCCAGCGCAATGGTAATGGATACTAGGTTATTTGTAACACTCAACCCCTTTAATGTTTATGTTTCTCAACCGAGTATGCGTCCGGGATGCGTTTTACGTACTAATAACTGGGCGATTTTAGAGCAACGCAAACTGGTAACAAACGAACAGGTTAGAGAATGTAAAAACCGCCTGAATACTTTTGGTTATACGGGTGACTTGGGTCAAAAACCTGATATTAATTGTGTTTACCAAAATGAAGCAGCGAAAAACTTTTTTGTTACTGATCCAGGAGCGGTTGCGCCACCTATAGAAACAGATAGATTTTAGTCAGAAGTTATTTGTCATTGGTCATTAGTCATTAGTCATTTGTTTTTAGGTAGAGGTTGACCAAACTCAATTGCTTGTGAATTTGGATTGGCAATTTGACTATTAATTTGACTATTAGAGGTGTCAGGAAGTGGGTAATTTGGTAAGTTTGGTGTGGGGAAAAAAGGGATACTATTGACATTACCAGATTGGTTGGGAAAAATAGCTGGAGGAAGAGTAGAATTTGGCGGTTGAGAAGGATTATTCGGAAGCAGAGGTGGTACAGTCACTAAAGGCTGCTGTTGATTGTTAGTTATTGGTAGTTGATTGTTGATGATTGGTAATTGGTTGTGAGTTATTGATGGTTGATTGTTAATATTTGGTTGTTGGTTGTTAGTTGTTGATAATTGATTATTGATAATTGGTTGTTGGTTGTTAATTGTTGATTCTTGATAGTAGTAACTTTTGCTTGGAAAAGGTTGATTATTTGAAGGTGGAGGTGGGTTATATAAACCTTGATTTGGTGTCTGCTGATATGCAGGGAAAATGTTTGTAGGTGTTGAATATGTATTGTTGCTAACGGTAACAGGACGTAGAATCCAACGTGTAGGATTTTGTGGAGAAACAGGTTGTAGTTGTAGCTGGTTTATATTGATAAAATTACCTGGTATTAAGTCCATTACAAGGCGAGTTACATCTGCATTTAATTGCGAGATGCGAATACTTTTTATCGCCCCAGAGAAATTTTGTTGAGTGGAAACATAACCCAATTTAGTACTTGGCAAATCTACAACTATGCGATCAGGTTGTGAGAGAAAAAAGTAGCGCGGTTGTGAGGGTGCAGAGAGGGTAATTTCTAGCTGTAATGATTGTGGATCAAAACGCCAGTCTTCTAATTTTGATATTGGTACGGCATTACTACTACCAGCTTCGAGAGTCAATGCTGTGCATAGACTCAACAAGCTAATTTGAAATAAAAGCTTGTTTTTTAATTGGTCTTTCATTATTTTATACCGTTATTTTAGTAAATACCGAGAGTTATTATTGCATCATTTTTATATTCTTGTTCGGAGATGTCTATCGAAGAGTTCGCGATCGCAAATGATCGCAACTATGCCTTATCTAAGCGCGAAGCGATCGTGTTGTTCGTCAAAATTGATAATGGGACCCTTTGGTACAATTCGATTAGGATTAATCTCGGTCATACTCATGTAATAGCCACGCTTGATATGGTCGTTATTACAGGTTGCTTTAAACTCAAGACGCTGATACAGGTCCTTGAGATAATTCCAGAGGTTTGGATAGTCGATAATTCGCCGCAAATTGCACTTAAAGTGACCATAATACACTGAATCAAAGCGATACAGCGTTGGAAACATACAAATATCAGCTTCCGTGAGTTGCTTTCCACATAAATAGCGCTGCTTGCTCAGAATGAGTTCCCATTGATCTAAATTATCAAAGAGTTCTGTTACCGCATCTTCATAGGCTGTTTGTGAAGTCGCAAAACCAGCGCGATATACACCAGCATTGATTGACAGATAAATTGCATCAATGGTTTGATCAATCTGCTGTTGTAGATCCTGTGGATATAAGTCTATTTTCTGCGTTGCCAAGGTAGCAAACTCTACATCAAACATCCGTATGATTTCGAGAGATTCGTTGTTGACGATTGTTTGAGTTTGCTTATCCCACAACACCGGAACTGTGACTCGCCCTGTGTATTTGGGATCGGCTTTTAGATAAATATCTTGTAAATATTGTGCGTGATTTACTAAATCGGGAATGGCTCCGGGTGCTTCAGAAAACTTCCAACCCTTGTCGCTCATAATCGGATCGACGATAGAGATTGAGATTACATCATTCAAACCTTTGAGTTCTCGCATAATTAAGGTGCGATGCGCCCAGGGACACGCCAAGGAAACGTAAAGGTGATAGCGTCCTAATTCTGCCTTAAATCCACTAGTTCCATCTGCGCTCACGCGATCGCGAAACGTTGTTGGTATCTCATGGAACTCACCGCTTTGATTTTGCTCATTTCTGTCAGTAATCCATTTACCTAAGACCATGATTCCTGATGCCATTATTGTCTCCTAAGCGTGACGGTCTAATTGTGTTTATACTGCTTTAGTTAGTTAATTTGATAAAAGTTATTAGCGTGCGTTATAGACGGAATGTCCTAACGCAACGAAAACCACAAATACCTATAAAATTTCATTTCAATGGCTATTTGAAGTTTTTGGATTTTCTTGATTGCTTTGAGCTACAGCACTAACTTTAATAGGTTTATTTATTCCACTAATTGATATCTGCCCAGTTAAATTATCTTGCTTTTCTATTTGCATTTGTAAATTCACTAACCTATGAGCTTTTTTATCTGCTACATCTATATTTTTGCAAAGGAGATAATTAGGTATTTGTCCCGATAAACTGATATTTTTGTTGTTGTATCTACCAGTGAGAGTGGGGTGTTCTTTTATAGTAGATATTTGTTGAGAATTAAGATTTGCTGGTACAAAAAGTCCATTTAAGTACACTCCTGATTGATGAATATTTAAGATAATCGTGTCTTGTTGATTACAATCAGGTAATTTTTCTCCAAATATCAAACTATAGTTTTCTTTGAGAGATATAGGAGCTTTTAAATTATTTTCTCCATAAGTAGTTACAGTTTTAAACAATAGTAATACTGAACAAATTGCGACACCATAAAAAGATAGTGATTTGAGATGTAAATGATTCATATAAATAAAACCTGAATGTAAATTATGAATTATAAATTATGAATGATGAAGCTTTTCATAGTTTATCATTCATAATTTACAAGTAAGTTGGCGGGAATAAACAGAATACAAATTACGAACAGTAAATACCGTTAAAATAGCGTCGCCACTAGTTTGAGTGTCCCGTCTTACTAATAACTAATGACAAATGACCACTAAATTAATTTCTAACTTGTAACTTCTGACTTAACCTCACTCAGAACAGAGGTAAGATGAGAAATGACTTTGGTGTAACGGCGGGTAATGAGTAGCGAGGAACGACATTCAATAGCTAGTTCATCTGTATATCTTCCCAGTGTTTGCCGTTCTATGCCCCAGGTACGGCTAGCGCCTGCAATTGTAAGGTCAACGCCTTGGGAGGCTTCAACTACGGCTTGCATAGGATCTGTAGCTTCGATTGTATTGATGCTAATGCGATCGCTCACGCTACTAGGCATTTGCTCCATTAAAGTTTGCAATTCATGACTCAATTCGTCTTTGACTTGATGAGCAGATAGCACTTGTAATACTTGCAAATGACAAGTGTCACGATTAACTAATAATCTCAAAGCTAAAATCAGTGCCAAATCATCATGGATGTTACCAGAATAAGGTACTAATAAACTTTCTAGCCGTTCTTCACCTCGATCAATAAATACTGCAACATCAACCGTAGCAGCTGTGAGAATTTGACCAACTCGTCCACCCAAGCGATTATTACTAAAAGCGGGACGATGCCATCCTACAACTACTAAATCTGCTTGTTCTAGTGCAGCTATCTGTATAGTTTCCCGCGCAACGTTGTTGGAGACACGAACTATGGGGTGAACATAAGAACGTGCTGCTGGTGGTTCTAGACGTTGAATCAATTCATCTAAAAGCTGATGTCGTTCCTGAATTAGTCGGTTTGCCTCAACTGGCGTACTCTCATAAGCATAATCTTCTTGTAGTTCAATGAGGCTAAGGGGATTAACAATAGCGGGTTGTTGATAATTGACTGCGATCGCTACTGCTAATTGTAATAAACCTTTTTGGGTATCTGGATTTGCAACTGGTACTAGAACTCTGTAGGGACGAGTAGCAATCTCAGCATCAATCTCTGTTTCGGGTTGTGTCTCTACTACGTTCAACTTGATGAGCTTTTTGGGATAAGTCCACTCTAAAAGTGGTGAGGTCATAAATGTAGTAACTAAAGCCATAATTACCAACATAGTGAAGAGTAACGGTGAAATTACACCTAACTCCAAACCAATGTTAAGTACAATTAGCTCAGTTAAACCGCGAGTGTTCATTAACCAACCAAGTGCAGAAGCTTCTCGGTTATTAATACCACTGACTCTAGCTGCTACATAAGTGCCTACGTATTTCCCTGCGATCGCCACAAATAGTACCAATAGGCATAATAACCCTAATTCCGGACTGTTGAGCAGACCAATTTGCGTCCTCAGACCACTGTAGGCAAAAAACACTGGCAAGAGAAAAATTAAGACGAAATCTTCTGTTTTCACTGCTATTTCTCTAACCAAACCAGCATTTTTCGGCATTATAGCCCCTAGTAAAAATGCCCCAAAAATTAAGTGAATACCAATTAATTCGGTGATTAAGGCTGAAGCAACTACTCCTGCATAAATTAACGCTAAAACCAATTGATTAAGGCGTTTATGACGGCGATAGTAGTTCGCAAGACGAGAAAGAAAATTTCTTCCCAACGTTACCATGACGCCGATGTATAGCAAGCTGAAAACAATAGTATGGAAAGCACCAGCAATGCTACCTGTGCGTGCTACTGCGATCGCAACAGCTAAAACGCACCAAGCCGTGACATCATCTACCGCAGCACAAGTTAACGCCAATGTTCCCAACCGTGTTCCTTGGAGGTTGTTTTCTGTGATAATTCGCGCCAATACTGGAAAAGCAGTAATTGACATGGCTGCTCCCAAAAATAGAGCAAAGGCGGTAAAAGAGACACTGGCGTTAGAAATCAATGGATAAAGCAGTACCGCTAGCAGAGTTCCCAAAGAAAACGGTACTAAAATACTGACATGTGAGGTCAAAACTGCGATTTCCAAATTTCCACTAAGGTATTTGGGATTTAACTCTAGCCCAATGAGAAACATGAAAAATATTAACCCGACCTGAGACAGAACATTTAAAAAAGGAACTGTTTCAGGAGGAAACAAGGTAGCTGATAGTTCTGGAGCAACCAAACCGAACAGAGAAGGGCCAAGCATAATTCCGGCTACAATCTCTCCGATGACTAAGGGTTGGTTAATCCACCGGAATCCTAATCCTACTAGCCGAGACAGTCCAATGACAATCAACACCTCAATTAAAACGAGAACAACTGTGTGCATAGTTTCCTCACAAGCGACTATCCGGTGTCCCTTTGATGATTCTTTAAATCGCTTGAAAATGTCAACCTTTATGGATCAATACGGTTCAATTAAGGGTAATTGTAAATTGGTTTGAATAATAATGTTTATGGTTTAATATTTTTATTTAAAATATATATCTATTTGTAAATAAAATTAAAAATACTTGTTGTTTGTGGTTGTTTGTTGCTAATCAGTTTTTGTGACAAACTATTAACAAGCAACAAACAACAAAATTCAGTTATATATTTGGTACTTGTTGAACTGACGATTGTTCGTATACTGTACCTTGCAAAAGCATGTTAACTAATGGTGATGCCATTAACGTAGTAATGATCGCCATGATCACCATGATGGTAAATAAAGTCGGAGTGATAATACCTTGCTCTAAACCAATATTGAGAATAATTAACTCCATCAATCCCCGCGCATTCATCAAAGCACCAATTGTTGCAGACTCACGCCAAGTTTCTCCTGCGAATTTAGCTGCAAGCATACAAGCGATACCTTTACCAAAAATAGCGATCGCCACAATTAAAGCTGTGATTATCCATAAATATTGTGTATTTACCAATCCAAGTTGAGTGTTTAATCCAGAGAACACAAAGAAGATAGGTAATAAAAATGCAGTAGTCAAATATTCTAGGCGATCGCGAAGTTGTTCGGCAAATTCACCTCGTGGCATTGCTGTACCCAAGATAAATGCACCAAAAACCGCATACAGCTTAATTGCATCTGTTAACCAGGAACAGAACATCAAAACTATCAACACTAAAATCAAAGTTTGGATTTTTAAACCACCATCGCGCTTTGTCATCCGGGTGAAAATCTTTAATGTCGGTCGCCCAATAAAAATTGTCAGTAATACATAGGCTAAACCACCACCAATAGCAAAAGCTGCAATACTTGCATCAGCTTGCAAGCTTGCTAATACAATTGCTAGCAAACACCATGCTGTTGCATCATCCATTGAACCTGCTGCTAGGGCTAATGTCCCAAAGCGGGTTTTGGCGATCCCACGTTCATACAACATCCGGGCTAACATCGGGAAAGCTGTGATGGACATCGAAGCACCTAAATATAACGCAGCGGCCCAAGGTGTAACTCCCGCTTTAAAAAGTTCAGCTTGACCGTATAAAAAGAAAGCTGCTATTGCACCTAAACCAAAAGGTACAAGTATCCCTGCCCCAGAAACCAAACCTGCACTTTTGACTCGTTGCTTAATCAAATCGGTGTTAAATTCTACACCAATTAAGAACATATATAGCACTAGTCCTATCTGACTAATCGCAAAGAGAATTGACATTGAGGGGTTGGGAATCTTCTCTCCGGTCGCTAGTATCAATGGTGCTTTAGGAAACAGCCATTGTTGTACACTAGGTGCGATCGCCCCAAATAGTGATGGTCCTAACATTACCCCTGCTATCATTTCGCACACTACATCTGTTTGTCCAAGAAAGCGCTTTCCCAGAATAGTGACAATGCGACAAGCGGCTAAAATAACTGTCAATTGCAGCAGTAGTTTCAAAACCAGTTCAAAATTCGACATTTGATTTGTTGTTGAGGAGTTATGTTAGTTATCTACAAGCCGACTTTGGCAAAATCCATACACGAGCCAAGATATCGACTATTTTGACTTTGTATAGATATATTTGTATCTTCGGAAACAAGTTTATGTACAGTAGGCTGAAAATAATTTTTTTTAAGATAAATCTCAAATATTCATTATCTTGGTAATCAAAATCAAAATTTTTGAACCACTAAAATTTCAAGACAGCAAGATTTATAAGTTTTGATTAATGTATAAATTAAAAAGACAAAAGCCCCGTTGTTCATAAGAAACGGGGCTTTTTACGATTTGAATCTTGCTAATCGCCAATAATAGAGTCAAAGTAATTACTACATGTTAAAAGTTGTGATAGCAAACGAGTATAAATGCTTGCAATAACTTGGTGCTAATAACTTTGCTTATAGGATATATAAGGAATTTCTAGTCTCAGCTTACATCCGAATTAATATAAAATTAGAATCTTAGTCTTCTGTTTGTTGGCAATTCAAAAGTATGGGTCATGAATGATGCCACAAAGCTATTTTTGGCATGTATTCTAAATCAGCATCTTTTTTATTAAGACACTTGCAATAAATAGCTAATACAATGTCCCATCAAAAAGTAAACAACCATCATTGCGGCTGCGGCTAATGCAACTAATAAGCCAGCCAACATTAGAGAAAATTCCTTACTCTCATAAGCTCTTTCCATCAAATGCAGCGACCAGGCTACCAGTGCCACATCAAAAACTAATATAGGAATCAACATATTTATTAATATTTATTAATGTTTCTTTACCAAGTTTAACATCCTTTTTAGGAAGTGTGTTGAGTACTGGATGTATCTTCAAATAACAGAAAATAACAAATTTACTAACATTACTGATACATCCGTACTGGCAATTGATGATGACGCAAATAATTTTTGATTTCCTCCACGGTTAACTCCCCGTAATGCAATAGTGAAGCGAGTAAGGCGGCTTCGGCTCTACCTTCTGTAAGTGCTTCATAAATATGTTGACAATTACCTGCACCGCCAGAGGCAATTACTGGAACTTGCACAGTTTCAGCGATCGCTTTTGTTAATTCGAGGTCATAACCTGCCTTAGTACCATCGGCATCCATACTAGTCACTAATAGTTCTCCTGCACCTCGTTTTTCCACTTCTTGCGCCCATTTAAGAGCATCGATGCCAGTATTTTGCCGTCCACCTCGCACATACACATCCCAACCTGGATTGGTAGGATCTTTTCTGCGCCTAGCATCAATTGCAACAACTATGCATTGATTACCGAAGCGATCGCTAGCCCGATTGATAAAATCTGGGTCACGTACCGCCGCAGAATTAATACTAACCTTGTCCGCTCCAGCTCGTAACAGATTTTTAACATTTTCTAAGGATTGGATGCCACCGCCAACAGTCAAAGGAATAAAAACTTGTTCCGCAGTGCGGTAAACGACGTCAATAATAGTATTACGGTCTTCATGAGTAGCTGTAATATCTAGAAACACTAACTCATCTGCTCCAGCTTCGTTGTAAACTTTTGCTAATTCAACAGGGTCGCCTGCGTCCTGGAGATTAACAAAGTTAACTCCTTTTACAACTCTTCCCGCGTTTACATCTAAGCAAGGTAAGATTCTCTTAGCCAGCATGATAAACTTTGTACTCCTAAGTAGTTCCCCGGAATTTAAATTCTAAATTGGCAAGCGTAATTTCTCCAAAGAAAAATTTTGCGTCAGTATTTATACGTGTTAGTGCGCTACCACTTGCCCTCAATAAGTCTACAAGTAAAAGTTAATAGCTGAACTATGGCGATTATTTCCTCAAAAAAACAGCCTCACGATCCAGGCGGTAAACCACCAAAACAGCATCAGCAATCAGCAAAATTATCCCCAGAAGAGAATATTTTGCAACCCGAAGCTGCTATTGATGAACAAGGTAAACAAGAAGAAAGGATTCGACCACATAGGTTTGCCGATTATATTGGGCAAAAAGATTTAAAAGATGTACTGGAAATAGCAATTAAAGCAGCTAAGTCTAGAGGAGAAGTGCTAGATCACCTGTTATTGTATGGGCCTCCCGGTTTAGGTAAAACCACAATGGCAATGATTTTAGCAGCCGAGATGGGAGTGAACTATAAAATTACTAGCGCTCCGGCTCTAGAACGGCCCAGAGATATTGTTGGACTGCTAGTCAATCAGAAGCCAGGAGATGTTCTCTTTATCGATGAAATTCATCGTCTATCGCGGATGACTGAAGAAATTTTATACCCGGCGATGGAAGATTACAGATTAGATATTACCGTTGGCAAGGGTTCCAGCGCTCGGACTCGCAGTATACCACTAGCAAAATTTACCTTGGTAGGGGCAACAACTCGTGTCGGCGCGCTGACTTCTCCTCTACGCGATCGCTTTGGCTTAGTACAAAAATTAAGATTTTATGAGGTAGAAGAACTAAGCCTCATTGTTCAGCGCAGTGCTGAGTTACTCAAAACCAGCATTACCAAAGATGGTGCGACAGAAATTGCCAAGCGATCGCGAGGAACACCACGGATTGCTAATAGACTACTCAAACGTGTACGTGATTATGCGGAAGTAAAATCCTTTGAGCAAGTTTGTGAAAAAGTTGCAGCTGAAGCATTGCACCTATTCCAAGTTGATCCTTGCGGCTTGGATTGGACAGACCGCAAAATGTTGACTGTAATCATTGAGCAATTTAATGGTGGACCAGTGGGATTAGAAACAATCGCCGCCACAACTGGTGAAGATACCCAAACCATAGAAGAAGTTTATGAACCTTATTTGATGCAAATTGGCTATTTAAGCCGGACACCTCGTGGTAGAGTAGCCACAGCAGCAGCCTATAAGCACATGGGCTTTAAGCCACCGAATGAACAGTTATCGTTGTTATGAAAACTGGGGATTGGGGATTGGGGATTGGGGATCGGGGATCGGTGACAAGGGAGAATTATGAGTTAACTGTTAACTGTTAACTGATTCATGCCCAATCCCTATCTCTGATTCTCAATCCCCCAATCCCTGATCCCTGATCCCTGATCCCCAATCCCCAATCCCTGATCCCCAATTATGAGATTATTTGTGATTTTGTTGAGTCTGCTGCTGATTTTTGGTTGGAGTCAAGCAGTTATCGCCCTACCGCAAACGCCAAACTTTACGCCAGAAGAAATACAAAAATGGGATAACTTAGCAAAATCAGCTTTTGTCGCGACAAGTAAAGGGGATTTTGCTAAGGCTGAACAGTACTGGACAGAAATTATAGAAAGGTTCCCAGATAATGCAGCGATTTGGAGTAACCGGGGAAACTCTAGGGTGAGTCAGAACAAATTGCAAGAAGCTTTAGCAGATTTTAACAAAGCTATAGAACTTGCTCCTGATGTGACAGATCCATATTTAAACCGTGGTACAGCTCTTGAAGCTATGGGGAGATGGGAAGAAGCGATCGCAGACTATAACCATATTCTAGAAGTCAATCCCAACGATGCGATGGCTTACAACAATCGTGGTACAGCTAAAGCAGGTTTGGGTGAATGGGAAGAAGCAATTGCTGACTACCAAAAATCAATGGCATTATCTCCAAATTTAGTCATAGCCCGTGGTAACTATGCCTTAGTTTTGTATGAAACTGGTCAAATAGACCAAGCCATCCGAGAAATGAAAAATATAGTCCGCAAATACCCCAATTTTGCTGACACACGGGCTGCACTCACAGCCGCCCTTTGGGTAAAGGGACAAAAAGGGGAGGCTGAAAGTAACTGGGTAGCAGCCTACGGACTTGACACCCGATATAAAGATATCAACTGGGTGAAAAATATCCGTCGTTGGCCTCCTAGTATGGTAGTCGCCTTAGAGAAGTTTTTGAAACTCCAATGATGGGGAAGGGAGACAAGGAGGACAAGGAGGACAAGGGAGACAAAGGAGACAAGGGGGAGAATAATTAATGACAAATGACAAATGACAAATGACAAATGACAAATGACAAATGACAAATGACAAATGACAAATGACAAATGACTAATTATTTACTTTCCCATTTGGACGCTGAATAATTGTTTCCATTACCCGACGTTTATTTTTCGGATCAACTCCTACTAAGCGCACATACTCGCCAGTGTATTCCGCTAGACAAGATTCGAGAGTGGAGATAGCATCAGACTCGCCATTAATTTGACCAACAGCGCAACTTTGCCATGAACCTGTACGGAAACGGCGCTCATCTACGTGTTCAATGCCAATTTTGTAACCTTGTGATAGTAGTTCACGTATTTGTCCTTGGGTTTCTAGGGTGAGATGAGTATTATTAGAATGTGATTTCTGATAGCCGTTATCACCATTGCTAACAGCTTGATTTGCTTGTGTCGGTACAGCAGCAGGCTGAGATAGATTACGGGAATACAGACCGCGATTATATTCTGTAACTAACTGCGAATTCTGAACACGTTGTTGTTCTCCTACCATGAAATTACCCATCTCAATTAAATGAGACAGACTAAAATTAGGTTTTTGAAATTGAGGTGGCCCTTCTAAACTGTTAACTACCCGCATCGAGATGCGTTCAACTCCAATGTCATAAATAAACTTGCGGATTTGTTCGTCATAAATGCGCGATCGCAAAGCACTAAAAAAGTCGATAGACTGATTCAAGAAAGTATCAACAAGTTGTTCTATTTCCCGTTGCGAAAGTCCATCTTCACTAAAAATTCCGCCAACGATTCCTATTTTGTCGTCTCGGTCTGGTTCCCAATAAAATTTCTCCATTCGACCATCACGAATTAATGGCGCATATAGAGTAGAGAAATCATTTCCAGTAACAATAATTGGTACGCGATGTAATGGTGTCGCATCATAGCTACCAGGTAACTGCACATCAGTAGGGTTATCAGCAATATTCATCAGTGTGGCGTTCACCAATTGGGTGTTGACTGTGTATTGCGTACCCTCATCAAAACGTCCAGCACCCGCATCTAAATCATTAATCATGATTACGCACATTTTACCGCGTACCTTGATTAATTCTGCGGTTTCCCGATAGCGTAGACGAATTAGCCGTGCTGGATCTCCCGCATCTGGACTTTCTAATTCTCCACCGGAAATGTGAGTTACTTCTACACCCATTCTTTCAAAAACTAACTCACACTGAAAAGATTTACCTTCACCTTTACGTCCGTGAATACCTAAAATCAAAGGTACTCTGACACCAGGGATATCAAGAAAGTTTTTGGTGATGTGAACAGAAAGTTTGTCCAAAAAGCGGGGAGCAATATAGTAACTCATAAACCTTGGGGATAGATAAAATATCTGAAAATTATGTTAATTTTTTTTGTGACTATTTGTCACTATTCTTCAGAGATAGATAAGTATTTATTTTTATGATTCTTTCTGATTAAGATGGCTTAATTAACTTCAAAACATCAACTTGTGAAAACTGATAGTATTTTTTATCGTCTTTTCCAAAGCTTTCCTAGCATTTTCTTTGAACTCATCCAACAACCACCACAGCTTGCTAATGCTTATCAATTCTCTTCAGTTTAAGTCAAACAACTGTCATTTAGAATAGATGGTGTTTTTCTTCCCAATTCCACAGAACTACCTATATACTTTAGTGAAGTTCAGTTTCAACCTGATAGAAAATTTTATTCTCGCTTCTTTACCGAAGTTTTTAATTATCTCGATAAAACTGAATTAACTAATAATTGGCGTGGTGTAGTGATATTCCCCAGTAGGGGTGTAGATACAGGAGAAACACAACGCTACATTGAATTACTCGATTCTCAACGGGTAAACCGTGTTTATCTAGATGAACTAACCTCAACAACAGAGTCATCCCTTGGAATTGAAACTGTTAAATTAATTGTAGAACCAGAAGACACTGCGACAATAAAAGCTAGGGAGATAAGTAAGTCGTGGGGAAAATTTATAAGTATGTAACAAAAAATTAAGAAGAAGAATGAGAGTTAAATCTGATACGTCGTGTACTGTAGTTTCCCTTTTCTCCTCTGGTTTGAATTCCATCAATGACAGCATAGGCAAGATCCAACTCATCTTCAAAACTCTTTGAGGCAAGTTCATTTTTTTTGAGGTGTTGCCACTCCAGTTCAATTGGATTCATCTCTGAGCAATATTTAGGTAGAAAAAAGATGTATAACCCCTTGGCTTCCCACTTTGGCCATAATTGCTGAACTTCTTTACACCGATGTATTGGACCGTTGTCTTGCACTACGACTCTGATACGTCCTGATATTTCGGCTTCAGCCGCTTCACGCTCCATCATCTGTATATAAGATTGGCGTGAAACGCCGCCAATCACCAAACCATAAACAAAACTAATTAAGGGTTGGAGAAACCCAATAATACTTAACCTTCGACCCCGGCGTTTACTCTGCTCCAAGCGTTTTTGCTGACCTCGGAAGTAGTAACTGTAACTCGGTTCGCTCCAAGCACAAAACCCTGATTCATCCACATACTTTAAATCGATTTCGCCAACAGCCGCAGATAATTCCAGCATTTCTAAGTCAGCCTGTTTAATTTGCTGTACTACTGGGTCTTGTTTCCCCTTATGGCTATTAAAAGTTCGTTTCCACATGACCCCCTTTTTTTAAGTACCTGTCTTAACCAGTCAGGACTTAATTTTACCGAGCGTTCTTGTTCTAATGTTTGAGCTAACTGAACACTGTTATATGTACGTGGCTCTTTCTCCAAACATTCTTCTAAGAAAACCATGTCAGCTTCCACCCACCTTGATTTTCCTCCCCGTCCTGGTTTCTCCCAAAGCCCCTCTAAACCTAACTTTTCCCATCTATGCAACACTTCTCTCACTGTTTGGGCAGTCCAGTTAAAATGTGCTGCTATCTTCTCTACATACCATCCATGTGCGCTCAATCTAAGCACTTCTGCTCTGTCTTTCACCTTCTGAGGTACATCTGCCGTTCTCAGGTTTAAAAGAGTTCTATCTTGCTCTCTAGTCAGAAATACCCTTAAACGACTGCCCAGATCGCTGTTACCTTTGTAGACACATTGTACGTATTTACTTATCTTTACATAGTTTGGTTTTTTCACCTCGTTCTACTTAATCACTTCTGCTCAACAACAGATAGAGAATCAAGTTACTCAACGAGAACTCATACAATTGATAGAAACAATCATAGTCTACAAATTTCCGCGCCTGAGCCGGGAGGAGATAGAGAAAATGTTGGGACTAGGTGAATTAAAGCAAACACGAGTATATCAGGAAGCTTTTGAGGAAGGTAAGCAAGAGGCTAAGTTAGAAACAATACCTCAGTTACTAACACTCGGTTTGACTGTAGAACAAATAGCTAAGGCATTAGATATAGATGTTCAACTTGTTCAGAAGGTAGCCACTGAGAAAACAACTAACAACTAACAACTAACAACCAAAAACTTTTCAGTAAATAAGAGAGGTAGAGTGATCTACCTCTCTAGTTGAGGAAATATATTAATTACTCACAACTTAACAGCTTTAGTATCTGCTGCTATTAGGCTTGTGAACAATAAAGCTGAGAACTTGGCACTGTTTAATGTTGTCAAAACCAACTACACGGATAAAGCAGTTGCCATACTGAGAACGACAAGCTTGTACTTCGCTCAACACTTCTTGAGTGCTTCTAGCGCTGAACAAAGGCAGTTTCCACATTGTCCAGTAGTATACGGTAGGCTCAGAAGATTCGTTGAATTCGATCGCTGGAATATAGCCTTGATTCAAAATGTATTGAATCTGCTTGGAAATTTGAGCATCGGTGAGGGGAGGAAGGTAAGAAAGGGTTTCGTAACGACGCTCTTTTGGTAGAGTTTGCATAGCTAAATGATAATTATTGCGGTTGACATTAGTTATTCAGTTATCAGTTATCGGTTGTTAACTGTTAACTGTTTACTGTTCACTGTTTTGATCTGAGGTTGCTTGCTGTTCTGATTCGGCGCTGGGGTTAGATTGGTTTAACTGCGTTATCCGCTCAAGATGCTGGCGACGGTGTTCCATATTGGCTTGTAAAATACCAGCACGAACCATTTCCGGCAAGAATTCGGTGACTTCCTCCGCTATGTGTTCTCTGACTGTCATAATCCGCAACGCTAAATCCGGCTTTTCTCGGAAAAGTTCTTCGATATAAGCTTCTCCATCCTGGATTTTGTCTTGTGCAGAAAATTTGTGCAGCCAATATGCCAAGGGAGGATTGGTTTCATTGAGTTGAGCCAACACCGTCCTCATTGCCTGGTAAGTCAGGTAACTTTGCAGCGTCTTGGCTGTGTCCTTCGCAATTTGTTTAATGTTCATGCTTGGCCCCAGGCCCTAATATAAGTCAAAAGTCAAAAGTCAAAAGTAAGAAGAATTTTCTTTTATCTTTCAACTTTTAACTTTTTACTTGACATCAGACTGTATCCATGGCCTCGAACTCGAACTTAATTTCTTTCCACAGTTCGCAAGCAGCAGCCAACTCTGGAGACCACTTAGCAGCTTCACGGATAACGTCGTTACCTTCGCGAGCCAAGTTACGACCTTCGTTACGAGCTTGAATACAAGCTTCCAAAGCAACACGGTTTGCGGTTGCACCAGGAGCGTTACCCCAGGGGTGACCGAGTGTACCACCACCGAATTGCAGTACAGAATCATCACCAAAGATTTCTACCAATGCTGGCATGTGCCATACGTGGATACCACCAGAAGCAACAGCCATTACACCAGGCATAGAAGCCCAATCTTGGGTGAAGTAAATACCGCGAGATTTGTCTTGCTCAACATAGTTTTCGCGCAGTAGGTCAACGAAGCCCATTGTAATACCGCGCTCACCCTCTAGCTTACCGACCACCGTACCAGTGTGAATATGGTCTCCACCAGACATCCGCAGAGTCTTAGCCAAAACGCGGAAGTGGATACCGTGGTTCTTTTGACGGTCAATTACCGCGTGCATTGCTCGGTGAATGTGGAGCAATATACCGTTGTCGCGACACCACTTAGCCAGAGTTGTATTGGCGGTGAAACCTGCTGTCAAGTAGTCATGCATGATGATAGGCATCTTGAGTTCTTTAGCGAACTCAGCCCGCTTCAGCATTTCTTCGCAGGTAGGAGCGGTAACGTTCAAGTAGTGACCTTTGATTTCGCCTGTTTCTGCTTGGGCTTTATGAATTGCATCAGCTACAAACAGGAAGCGATCGCGCCAACGTTGGAAAGGCTGGGAGTTAATATTTTCGTCGTCTTTGGTGAAGTCCAAACCACCGCGCAAGCACTCGTATACTGCACGTCCGTAGTTCTTGGCAGACAAACCGAGTTTGGGCTTAATGGTACAACCTAACAAAGGACGACCGTATTTGTTTAATTTGTCACGCTCAACTTGGATACCGTGGGGAGGGCCTTGGAAAGTCTTGAGGTAAGCAACTGGAATCCGTAAGTCTTCCAGACGCAGCGCCCGTAAAGCTTTGAAACCGAAGACGTTACCGACAATTGAGGTCAACATGTTGGTTACAGAGCCTTCCTCAAACAAGTCTAGAGGATAAGCTACGTAAGCAATGTACTGATTGTCCTCACCACGAACGGGTTCGATATCGTAGCAACGACCTTTGTAGCGATCTAGGTCGGTCAGCAAGTCAGTCCATACGGTAGTCCAGGTACCAGTGGAAGATTCAGCCGCCACAGCAGCACCTGCTTCTTCGGGGGGAACTCCGGGTTGGGGAGTCATCCGGAATGCCGCCAGAATATCTGTATCTTTAGGTGTGTAATCTGGGGTGTAGTAAGTTAGTCTGTAATCTTTAACCCCGGCTTGATACCCAGATTTTGTCTGAGTATTCGTTTGAGCGTAAGACATAATTCCCTTCCAAGAAGTCACTCTTTCTACTTACAAACCACGCCGCGTGCAACTCCCTCTAAACCTTGGTTGTTTCCCCCAAACAACAAAAAAATTCGGAACATTTTGGTGTTTTTGGGTTGTTTTTGACTAAGGTTAGTGGTTTTTCGACTTAGGAGATTTGGTGGAAACCCTCATAAGTCTGGACTGGAGCATTCACCCCTAAGAATTGTGGGGAAATTTTTTCACCAGTGTACTTGCGTTGTAGGCACGCACTATTGTACGGTGTTATGTTCCCCTTTTTCCAGGAATAAAATTTTATTTACTTAGCTGTTGCTCGCACTCCCCTAAATTTGTTCTTAACTTAAGGGAGTGGTGAGCTAAATACTTCATTGCACACCACGTAATTTGTAACTTGTTTCACAATATATCAAGAATGTAATAAGTTATCCTTTGGAACTTTTTAACTTTTATATTTGAATTTCTTATTAAAGAATAATTTCAACATTATGTTACATTTGCTTTACAGAAAGTCATTATCGGTTATATAAAGCAATCCTAAAACTCTCAGTAGTATTTACCCTATGGCGATCGCACGTAACTCATACAAACTTACTAAAGCTAATATTGTTACATTTTGTTATATTTAGAGACTGTGCGACCGCATCAGCTTGGAAAAAGTTTACGAAAATGATTAAGACCAATAAACGATCTGATCGCATCAGTGTGTAATTAACATTAATGTATTTTCTTTAACAATTACCCTACATATATGCTCACAATTTCCTCAAATTCTTGACTTATAACTAAACCTAGAGACAAGTTTTAGATTCAACATCAAGAACAATCACACTGCAACTATTATCCCAACCAAGATAAATAAGCATTTCAAAAATAATAGCTTTGTGAACTGAGGGATATTAATTATTATGTTGGCACAATGGCATAATTTTAAAACTGGTAAATGGATGAAAGAAATCAATGTACGTGATTTCATCCAAAAAAACTATACACCTTACACAGGCAATGAATCTTTTTTAATAAACGCAACTGAACGCACCCAAAAAGTTTGGCATCAAGTCAAAGATTTAATGGCGATTGAGCGAGAAAAAGGAATTTTAGATACTGATACTGAAGTTGTTTCGACCATTACTTCCCATCATCCAGGTTATATTGACCGCGAACTCGAACAAATTGTTGGGTTACAAACTGACAAACCTCTCAAACGTGCAATGATGCCGTTTGGTGGAATTCGTGTAGTCAAAGATTCATTGGAAGCATACGGTTATCACTTAAGTCCGCAAACCGCAGAGATATTTACCAAGTATCGCAAAACTCATAATGACGGTGTATTTGATGCCTACACTCGCGAAATGCGGTTGGCACGGCATTCCGGAATTATAACAGGATTGCCAGATGCTTACGGACGTGGACGCATTATCGGCGATTATCGGCGTGTGCCATTATACGGTGTTGATAGTCTGATTGAAGATAAGAAAGCGCAGCTAGAATCTTTGGATTTAGACGTAATCGACGAAGATACAATTCGTCTGCGAGAAGAAATTTCTGAACAAATCAAAGCGCTGTTTGAACTCAAAGACATGGCCGCTAGCTATGGTTGTGATATTAGTCACCCAGCCGCAAACGCCAAAGAAGCTGTACAGTGGCTTTATTTTGCCTACTTAGGGGCGGTCAAAGAACAAAATGGGGCGGCGATGTCGATAGGCAGAATTTCCACGTTCCTTGATATTTACTTTGAACGGGATTTGCGAACAGGCTTGATTACGGAAGCGCAATTGCAAGAAATCATTGACCATTTTGTGATGAAGTTGCGGATGGTGCGTTTCTTGCGAACTCCTGACTACAACCAGTTATTTTCTGGTGATCCGACTTGGGTAACAGAATGTATTGGTGGAATGGGGGAAGATAGTAGACCTTTGGTGACAAAAACTAGCTTCCGTATGTTACACACACTGTATAATTTGGGGTCAGCACCAGAGCCAAATTTAACAGTATTGTGGTCAGAACGCTTACCAGATAACTTTAAACGCTATTGTACTAAAGTTTCGATTGACACTAGTTCTATTCAGTACGAAAACGATGATCTGATGCGTTTATACTGGGGTGATGATTATGCGATCGCCTGCTGTGTTTCAGCGATGCGAATTGGTAAACAAATGCAGTTTTTTGGCGCACGGGTTAACCTAGCTAAATGTCTGCTATACGCGATAAATGGCGGTAAAGACGAGAAATCTGGCGAACAAGTCGCACCAGAAACAGCACCGATTACCTCAGAATATCTAGACTACAACGAGGTATGGAGAAAATTTGAAGGGACGATGGCGTGGTTGGCAAAAACCTACATTAACACCCTCAAGGTCATCCATTACATGCATGATAAATACTGTTACGAACGCTTAGAAATGGCACTGCACGATCGCGATGTTTTCCGCACGATGGCTTGTGGAATTGCTGGTTTATCAGTAGTTACGGATGCTTTATCTGCAATCAAATATGCCAAAGTCAAAGTATTGCGGAACGAAGCCGGGTTAGCAGTAGATTACCAAATTGCAGGAGATTTCCCCAAATACGGCAACAATGACGATCAAGTTGACGAGATTGCGGTGCATTTAGTTACCCGGTTTATGAGAGAACTGCGCAAACACAAGACTTACCGTGACGCCGTACCTACACAATCAGTATTAACAATTACTTCTAATGTTGTGTATGGGAAGAAGACAGGAAACACACCCGACGGTAGAAAAGCCGGAGAACCCTTTGCACCAGGCGCAAACCCCATGCATGGACGAGATAGTAAAGGTGCAGTTGCATCCCTGGCATCGGTTGCGAAAATACCTTACGAATACTCTCAGGATGGCATTTCTA
This sequence comes from Fischerella sp. CENA71, assembly GCA_024239075.1. Classification (GTDB taxonomy): domain Bacteria; phylum Cyanobacteriota; class Cyanobacteriia; order Cyanobacteriales; family Nostocaceae; genus Pelatocladus. The sequence goes on from JANBVI010000006.1 coordinate 130,193, forward strand.
ACACCTTTTCAATCGTACCATCAGCACTAGGTAAAGTTGAAGGTGACAGAATTAACAACCTCGTGGGAATGCTGGATGGATATTTCCATGATGGCGGACATCACATCAACGTCAACGTCATGAATCGAGAGATGCTGATGGATGCGATGGAGCATCCTGAATTATATCCACAGTTAACAATCAGGGTGTCGGGTTATGCGGTGAACTTTATTAAGTTGACAAGGGAACAGCAGCTTGATGTGATTAAGCGGACGTTCCATGAAAGGTTTTAGATGAATCTGAGGCGAGTAGAAAGCTCACCCTAAATTTATTTACTCTTTTTTCGCTATACAAATCTGTATGATTTTTTCTTCACTTCACATCCTTCGCGTCTTCGCGGTTTTTTAAAAAGTATTCTTCAAGTAGAGAGAATGTATTACATTTAATTTTAAATATGATGGAACCTATTATTCATTCTCAATAATTTTGATTAAATCTTTTTCAGTAATTTCTATTGGTTTAATAATTCCGCGTTTAGATGCTGGTTGCTCGTGAGTAAAAATATCAATAACTGTAATAAATATAGTTTTATTACCAAAAACAATAAATTGTGTTGTTTGTGTTTGATGCTTAAGATTAAATTTTAAATCCTTGTCACAAACCTTGTATATGATTAAGTATCCGAAAGGTTGATTGAACTCTAAAGTATACTGGTATACCTGATTGAAACCTTTTGCAATATAGTCTTTTCCTCTACTCGTTTCAGGGTCAAATATTTTGGCATCAGCAATTAATGAAATACCATTTTCTTGTGAAATGACTAGATCTGGTTTACCGCATATTGACCAAGGTTCTATAGAAAAATCTATTCCTTGATCATGGAAATACTCATAAAGTTTTGATGCTAATAGTCTTTCACCCTTTCCAGTATTTTTTTTCCATATCTCAAACAAAACTTCTCTTTTAAACCACTCGCACTTATGTTTATATCGCCTGATAAGGTAAAGAATTACTTTTTGGTCGTCTAGTTGTTCGTCAATGTAATAATAGATTGGTTCAATGAATAAGGATTTAAACTTATTTAGCCCTAAGTCTAAATTTCCACTACCTATACATAGCCGTCCAACCTGCTGTTCAATATCTTCACGTTCTGAGTCAATACATTTCTTGAGTATAAAGTAAACGGTAGCAGCATGTTTGATTTCATCATTGTGATTTATACAATTATAGAAAAAAGTAGAATCATTTGCTTGTATTGCAATATCAAATGAATTATTTATATCTGTCTTTAGCTTAATATGCTTACAAGCTAAATCTTCTAATATTCCTACAAGTATAGGCTGCCTATCTATAAAACTCCAAAATTGCTTCAAGCCACCGTGAAATGAAAGATGATCCAACGATTTCAATCTTTGTACTCTTTTATGAATCTTATCGCGGAAGCCTTGTATATAACCTGCGTCCATACTTAATTTAAAGTATACATGTTTTATTCTGATTTAGAATAACGTACAAAATTGGCTTTATCAATATGCCTTTCAAGTAAAAATCACAGATTGACTTGAGCATGAAAATTAATTTTACAACTTTATAAGTAAGGACGCAAATTTATTTGAATAAATAAATCCTTTAATTCTGCCATAATTTCTTGTGGGGGATTTCCTGATAAAGCAGTTACAATTAGACGTTCTGCTGTTTGATAGTCCTCACATTCAATAGCAAGAGAAGCTGCACTGCGATGTAATACAGAACGAGTCGGTTCAGCATCAATTTGATTTGCAATTAGTGCTGCTGCTTGAGTTTCTTTCTCAAAAGCTTGTCGAGTCAGTTGATTAGATTGTTCTAAATTCCCTTGAAGTTTAGCTAAAAAAGCTGCTTCAGCTAAATCCATTGCTTGATTGTGTAACTCTTTAATTTGATTCATTTTTTCACAATCATAGATAAGGGTTTACTAAATTCCACTACAATTATGTAAGCAATATATTCACCATCAGAAGGTTTTGTTTGCTCTATTTTCTATTTTACTCTAGCTCTAATACGACTATCATCACCTTTACGTATACCTGAAACTTTTAGTCTTACTTTATTTTGAATAGGTTTAATTTTAATCTGTTTTGTTGATTTTTCGAGTCACTGTAGCGCCAACGCACTCCTAATCATCGATTTCCAACTCACAAAATCCTCACATTCTTGACCTATTTTTAAATTAGAGATTGTATGCCCTAATTCGACTTTAGGAACCTTTACCATGATTCCTCGCAGTCACATTCGCAATATTGGCATTTCTGCTCACATTGATGCTGGGAAAACCACTATTTCTGAGCGAATTTTGTACTATACCGGCAAAATTCACAAGATGGAAGAAGTGGGTGGGGATGGTGATGGCGCAACGATGGATTATATGGAATTAGAACGGGAAAAAGGGATTACAATCACTTCCGCAGCTATCACCTGTTTTTGGAATGACACGCAAATTAATTTAATTGATACACCTGGACATGTTGATTTTACGATAGAAGTCGAGCGTTCCTTACGAGTGTTGGATGGGGCAATTATGGTGCTGTGTGGTGTGGCTGGCGTGCAGTCCCAGTCAATCACGGTCGATAGACAAATGAAGCGCTATCGTGTGCCACGTATCGCTTTTATCAACAAGTTAGATCGGATAGGTGCGAATCCTTGGCGTGTAGTTGATGCACTGCGAGACAAACTTGGTTTAAACCCTGTGGTAATGCAATTACCCATTGGTTTAGAAGATAAATTCGAGGGTGTGATCGATTTAATCGAGATGAACGCTAGTTATTTTACAGGAGAAAACGGCGAAAACTGGCATAAAAAACCGATTCCTGAAGATTTGCAACCACAAGCACAAATAGCACGGGATAAACTGCTTGATCAAATATCCATCCATTCAGAACCAATGATGACAAAGTTGCTGGCGGGTGAAGAAGTACCCAAGCAAATGATTTGGGATACAATTCGTCAGGGAACTCTGAGTCTGGAATTTACACCTGTGTTGATGGGTTCGGCGTTCAAAAATAAGGGTGTGCAAAATTTACTTGATGCGATCGCATTATATCTACCTTCTCCCATTGAACGAGGTGCGATCGCAGCAACGGATGTCTCCACCAACACACAAGTACAAGTTGATCCCGAACCACAAGCATCAGTGGTAGCACTTGCATTTAAATTAATTGAAGATGAATTTGGTCAACTAACTTACACCCGCCTTTATTCTGGTACACTTAAGCAGGGCGATCGCCTTTACAATAGCCGCACCAAAAAACAAGTCCGCATCAACCGACTAGTCAGAATAGAAGTAAATAAACGTCAAGAATTAACCTCTGCTGAAGCTGGGGAAATCATTGGGTTAATGGGAGTGGAGTGTGCATCAGGTGATACCTTATGTTCTCCGGGTACAAATATTTCCCTAGAAGGAATATTTATACCAGAACCCGTAATGGCGATCGCGATCACCCCCAAAAGCAAAGAAGATATAGATCATATAGCCAAAGCTTTGCACCGTTTTGTGCGCGAAGATCCCACCCTACACGTCAGCACAGATCCAGAATCTCATCAAACTTTAATGTCAGGCATGGGTGAGTTACATCTGCAAATATATTTAGAACGGATGAAACGAGAATACCACGCCGAAGTTTATGTGAGTCCGCCTGCGGTAGCTTACCGAGAAACCATCAACCAATCTGCAACTTTTGACTACACCCTCAAAAAACAAACTGGCGGTGCTGGACAATACGCCCATGTTAGGGGACGATTGGAACCGTGTGCAGAACCTTTTATCTTTGAAAACCGAGTTGTTGGTGGTGCAATCCCTGCTCAGTATATTAGCGCTTGCGAACAAGGATGTATTGATGCTTTGAAAACAGGATGGCTCAAGGGATATCCAATTACGGGAGTCAAAGTAATATTAGAAGGCGGTTCCCATCATCCGATTGATTCCTCAGAAATGGCCTTTCGGTTTGCAACCAGACTTGGGTTTGAGGAAGCTTTTGCAAAAGCCAACCCAACTATTTTAGAACCGATGATGTTGCTGGAAGTGGAAACCCCAAGCCAGTTTGTAGGACGAATTCAGGGTAAATTATTATCACGACGGGCTTTGTTGCTGGGTTCCCAAACACGAGACAACGATGTAGTTATTCAAGCAGAAGTCCCCTTAGCAGAGATGTTTGGTTATTCTACAGAATTGCGATCGCTTTCTCAAGGAATGGCTACTTTCTCCATGGAATTTGCTGAATATCGACAAGTATAGCGATCAGTGACTACGGTGTACACACAAGTCTTTTAAAGCTAGGACTTACGCAAAAACTCTCCCAAACTCTTATTTCTTCGTGTCCTTTGCGTCCTTCGCGGTTCGTTTTTCTATGATTTTGCGTAAGTCCTAAAAGTTTCTCTATAGACTTTTGATTCCCCCAACTCCCCCAACTTATAGACAACGAGTATCAAAGACTCGACGACGGGGTTCAAAGACTCAACGACGGGGTTCAAAGACTCAACGACGAGTATCAAACACTCGATGACGAGTATCAAACACTCGAAGAAATTAAGGTTCGCTTTTTCATCCTCCTAGTTTCCTCACAACTTCCTCAAACTATTTGCTTATAACTGCAACTGAGGTTAAACAAAAGCTTTGATAGGCGAATATTATGCTCAATCAAACATCTCAGATTTCTCTCAGCGTAAACAATCAGCCTGGATCACAGCCAATTACTTTCGGTTTCATCCACTCAGTGGAAACCTGCGGTACTGTTGATGGCCCTGGTATTCGCTTTATCATTTTTACAACCGGATGTCCACTGCGTTGTCTGTACTGTTGTAATCCCGATTGTCGTTACTTAGAAAATGGTAAGCAAGCCAGTGTTGATGAACTAATCGCAGAAATTCAGAAGTATACATCTTATATGAAAGCTTCTGGTGGTGGGGTCACTATTAGTGGTGGAGAACCGTTATATCAACTTAATTTTGTCAGAGAAATCTTTCGACGCTGTCAGGAATTGGGTATACATACAGCGTTAGATACTTCTGGTTTTTGTGAGTTGGAAGTTGCAAAAACTGTGTTGGAATATGTAGATTTAGTACTACTTGATATCAAATCATTTGACCCGGCTACATATAAAAAAGTTACGAGTGTTGATATTGAACCAACTTTGAATCTAGCTAAATATTTGAGTGAGATTAATAAGCCAACTTGGATTCGCTTTGTCCTAGTTCCTGGTTTAACTGATGAGCCACAAAATATTCAAGGATTAGCTGATTTTATTGCCACACTTAAGAATGTTGAAAAAGTGGAAGTTTTGCCATTTCACAAAATGGGTGAATATAAATGGGAACAATTAGGTTTTGAATATTTATTAAAAGATACCCCAACTCCATCTGCTGAACAGGTGCAACAAGCTTTAGATATTTTTAGAAGTAGAGGAGTTTTGGCGATCGCTTGAATACTTAATATGAACAGTTCCAAAAATCCGCCTGTGATTGAAATCGCTCTTAGGTCGATGTTGAAAAATTTGAGATACTCCCGATACCGATTACTGTAACTCCAAATTATAAGTCTCTAGCACAGTGTAATTATTACTCAGGTAGAATTTATGCAAATTACAAATATTCAAGAATTAGAATCATTAATTGAACGAGTGAAATTAGCACAGGAAAAGTATGCTAATTATTCACAAGAGCAAGTAGACTTTATCTTTAAGCAAGCAGCCTTAGCAGCTAACGCCGAACGCATCTCTTTGGCGAAACTTGCTGTTGCAGAAACAGGTATGGGAATTGTGGAAGATAAGGTGATTAAAAATCACTTTGCGTCAGAATATATTTACAATAAATACAAGCATGAAAAAACCTGTGGTGTAATTGAAGAAGATAAAACTTTTGGCATTCAAAAGATTGCTGAACCTGTGGGTATTCTGGCGGGTATTGTTCCTGTTACTAATCCGACTTCTACCACTGTTTTTAAAGCTTTAATTGCTCTGAAAACCCGTAATGCAATTATTTTTTCTCCCCATCCGAAAGCGAAAAAATCTACAATTGCAGCTGCCCAAATAGTCTTAACAGCAGCGATCGCAGCAGGAGCGCCAACAGATATTATTGGTTGGATTGATGAACCAACAGTAGAACTTTCTCAAGCTTTGATGCAGCATCGAGAAATTCAGTTAATTTTAGCAACTGGCGGATCAGGAATGGTTCGTGCTGCTTATTCATCGGGACATCCCTCTTTAGGTGTGGGTGCGGGAAATACTCCCGCAGTGATCGACACCACGGCAGATATTCAAACTGCTGTTAGTTCAATTTTGGTGAGTAAAACTTTCGACAACGGTATGATTTGTGCTTCTGAACAATCTGTGATTGTTGTTGATGAGATTTACGAACAAGTAAAACAAGAATTTATTTGTCGTGGAGCGTACTTTCTCACTAACCAGGAAAAACACAAACTCGGCAATTTCATTTTGAAACAAGGACATTTAAACCCAGTAATTGTAGGACAATCAGTTGAAAGACTTGCAAAAATTGCTGGAATTGAACTTCAACGGGAAATTAGTAAGTGCAATACAGATACTTATTGTCCTTTACCTAGTAGTTATAAAGTTTTAATTGCCGAAGTAGAAATGATTGGCCCGTCTGAACCTTTTGCTTACGAAAAACTATCTCCAATCTTAGCAATGTACCGGGCGCGTAATTTCCATGAAGCAGTCACCAAAGCAGATCAATTAATTGATTTTGGTGGACCAGGACATACAGCAGTACTGTATACTAATCCAGCCAATTTGGATGATATTGCCTACTTTAAAAATACAGTCAAAACAGGCAGAATTTTAATTAATACGCCTTCATCTCAAGGGGCGATTGGTGACTTATATAACTTTAAACTTGACCCCTCGCTGACTTTGGGTTGTGGTACTTGGGGCGGTAATACGATTTCTGATAACATTGCACCCCATCACCTATTAAATATTAAAACAGTGTCGGAACGCCGAGAAAATATGTTGTGGTTCCGCGTTCCTCCCAAAGTTTACTTTAAATATGGCTGTTTACCTGTAGCTTTAAACGAATTAGCTGGAAAAAAACGTGCGTTTATTGTGACTGACAAACCCTTATTTAATTTAGGAATAATTGACAAAGTCACAAAAGTTTTGGATGAAATTGGTGTTCAACATGATATTTTTCATGATGTCGAACCTGACCCCACTCTTGCAAATGTTAATCAAGGATTAGCCTTATTACGTAATTATCAACCAGATGTAATTATTGCGATTGGTGGTGGTTCGCCGATGGATGCAGCAAAAGTCATGTGGTTGATGTACGAACATCCCAATGTCGAATTTGCAGGATTAGCGACACGGTTTATGGATATCCGCAAGCGGGTATACGAATTACCTCCCCTGGGACAAAAAGCAATCATGGTAGCAATCCCGACAACTTCGGGTACTGGTTCAGAAGTGACACCTTTTGCAGTTGTTACCGATGATCAAGTAGGAGTGAAATACCCGTTAGCAGATTACGCTTTAACGCCGAATATGGCAATTATAGATCCAGAGTTAGTATTAAATATGCCGAAAAAATTGACGGCATACGGTGGTATTGATGCGCTAACTCATGCTTTAGAAGCCTATGTATCGGTAATGGCGACAGATTTCACCGATGGTTTAGCACTACAAGCGATCGCCCTACTGTTTAAATATTTACCACGAGCGTACAAAAATGGTGCGAGTGATCCCGAAGCGCGGGAAAAAGTACACTACGCAGCAACTATCGCCGGGATGGCTTTTGCAAATGCATTCTTAGGTGTATGTCACTCAATGGCACATAAACTTGGTGCAACCTTCCACGTACCCCACGGTTTAGCAAATGCACTGATGATTTCCCACGTCATCCGTTACAATGCCACAGATATTCCCTTTAAACAAGCAATCTTCCCGCAATACAAGTATCCGAACGCCAAAGCACGTTACGCCCAAATCGCAGATTATTTAAGATTGGGTGGCGATACACAGGATGAGAAAATAGAAAGATTAGTGGAAGCAGTAGAAAACCTAAAACATCAACTTGATATTCCTCACACCATCCAAGCAGCTTTGGGAGATGAAGATCAAGAGTTTTACACCAAAGTTGAAAAAATGGCAGATCAAGCATTTGACGATCAATGCACAGGTGCTAATCCTCGCTATCCACTCATCAATGATTTGAAAGAATTGTACATCCTAGCTTACCGGGGTTGTCACACCGATGCCGCACTTTATCATGAAGTGAATGGGGATCGGGGATCGGGGATTGGGGATCGGGGATCGGGGAGCGGGAACAAACTTGTTAAATAATTCCCCCCACACTTCCCCCACTTCCCACACACCCCACACACCCCAGAAGAACTATGCAAACAAATTCCACACTGGCTTCAGACCGCGCTTATGATATTCTCCGATCCGAATATCAACCTTTAGATGCGATATTTGCGCCGAGAACGATCGCTGTGATTGGTGCAACTGATCGCGATCGCAGTGTGGGACGAACTGTACTTTGGAATCTGATCAGTCATCCTTTTGGCGGAACGGTTTTTCCTGTCAATCCTAATCGTAGTAGTGTGCTGGGGATTAAAACTTATCCTAATATTGCCGCAGTCCCAGAATCTATTGATTTAGCGATCATAATTACACCTGCTCCTACTGTTCCGGGGATTATTGGGGAATGTGCAGAGGTGGGAGTTAAAGGTGCGATCGTGCTTTCGGCTGGTTTCAAAGAAACAGGTGTAGATGGCGCCAAATTAGAACAACAAGTTTTAGAACAACTGCATAACAGCAAAATGCGGTTAATTGGCCCTAATTGTTTGGGTGTGATGAATCCTCACACAAGCTTAAATGCTACCTTTGCTAATAGCATGGCATTTCCAGGAAAGGTGGGATTTATTAGTCAAAGTGGGGCGCTGTGTACGGCAATTTTAGATTGGAGTTTTCGAGAAAACGTCGGTTTTAGCGCCTTTATATCCATCGGTTCCATGCTAGATGTGGGTTGGGGTGATTTGATTTATTACCTTGGTGATGACCCGCATACAGAAAGTATTGTAATTTACATGGAATCGGTTGGCGATGCGCGATCGTTTCTCTCCGCAGCACGGGAAGTTGCCCTTACTAAGCCGATTATTGTGATCAAAGCTGGACGTACAGAAGCAGCAGCCAAAGCCGCAGCCTCTCATACGGGAGCCTTAATGCGAAGTGATGCGGTGTTTGATGCTGCGTTACGACGTTGTGGAGTATTGCGGGTAAACAGTATTTCTGAGTTGTTCAATATGGCGGAGGTGTTAGCAAAACAACCTCGTCCTCAAGGGCGGCGACTGACTGTGATTACCAATGCTGGCGGGCCTGGAGTACTGGCGACCGATGCATTAATCACTGGTGGGGGTGAGTTAGCACAATTATCTGCCGCAACTAATGCAGCCTTAGGTCAAATATTACCAGCCAATGGCAATCATCACAACCCTATTGATCTATTAGGTGATGCTGATCCGACACGCTATGCCCAAGCTTTAGAAATTACTGCCAAAGACCCCAATAGTGATGGTTTGCTGGTAATTTTGACACCACAGGCAATGACCAACCCTACCCAAACCGCCCATTTGCTCAAACCTTACGCCAAAATTGGTAAACCCATCCTCGCTAGCTGGATGGGAGATACAGATATAGAAGCAGGAGCAGAAATTCTCAATCAAGCTTCGATTCCCACTTTTCCCTTCCCCGATACTGCTGCCCGTGTTTTTAACTATATGTGGCGTTATAGTTACAACTTGCGGGGACTGTATGAAACACCTGTGCTGACTGAAAGTCAAGATGTAGCCAATGAACATGTGATTGTTGAAACCATTATTCAAAAAGCGCGACTAGCTGGTAGAACTTTACTAACTGAGGTGGAATCAAAACAAATTCTCGCAGCATACGGTATTCCTATAGTTAAAACTGAGGTAGCAACGAGTACTGAAGAAGCTGTACAGCTAGCGGATAAAATTGGCTATCCGGTTGTACTAAAGGTATTTTCCGCAACAATCACTCATAAAACTGATGTGGGTGGTGTGCATTTAAATTTACATGACGCTGACGCAGTCCGTCTGGCTTATGCAGCAATTGCAACTTCCGTGAAAGAGAAAGTCGGAGAAAGTCACTTTGCTGGCGTTACTGTGCAGCCGATGATTGATTTGAAAAATAGCTATGAACTGATTTTAGGTAGCAGTATTGATCCGCAGTTTGGCCCTGTTCTACTTTTTGGTACAGGTGGACAGTTGGTAGAAATATTTCAGGATCGTGCTTTGGGACTTCCACCGCTAAATACGACATTAGCACGGCGGATGATGGAACAAACTCGAATTTATAAGGCCCTACAGGGAATCAGGGGTAGAAAAGCTGTAGATTTAGAAGCACTAGAACAAGTTTTGGTACGTTTTAGCCAACTTGTAGTTGAACAGCCTTGGATTAAAGAAATTGATATAAATCCTTTATTGGTACAAGCAATTACTCAAAATTCTTTTATTGCCCTTGATGCACGAATTGTGCTACACGATTTAGATGTCAAAGAGGCAGATTTACCAAAGCCTGTTATTCGTCCTTACCCTACACAATACGTTTCCTTTTGGACAATGAAAAACGGGACGAAAGTCACAATTCGCCCGATTCGTCCAGAAGACGAACCATTAATGATTCAGTTTCACAAAACCTTATCAGAAGAAAGCGTTTACTTTCGTTATTTTCACCTGATTAAACTCAGTCAGCGTATCGCCCACGAAAGACTCACACGCCTTTGCTTTATCGATTATGACCGAGAAATGGCTTTAGTTGCTGACTATCACAATCCCCAAACCGGACAACATGAACTTTTAGCGATCGCCAGATTAAGTAAAATCCACGCTACACAAGGTGCTGAGTTTGCGCTGCTAGTCAGTGACCATTTTCAATGTCAAGGTTTAGGAACCGAATTACTCAAAAGACTACTTCAGGTAGGACGCAGCGAACACTTAAATTACATTAATGCAGAAATCCTAACCGAAAATTCAGGTATGCAGCGAGTTTGCGAGAAACTCGGTTTTCGCCTTGATCCAATTCCCGATTCTTCAGTTATTAAAGCAGAAGTAAATTTCTCAAGGAGTCAATAGTCATTGGTCATTGGTCATTGGTCATGAATCATTTAACAGTTAACAGTTTAATTTGATAACTGATAAGTAATCTCTCTTATCCTCCTTATCCCCGATCTCTATTCCCCGTTACCCCTTCGCCCCTAATCCCCTTGGGGGAGTGGGGACCCCGAGTTCCCCAGAGGGGACCCCTACCTTCCCCAATCCCTAAACTCAGAAATCAAGAATGATGTGGGATGCACTACACTTAAATTAAGAAAGACCAGTGTAATTTCTTTAGTTGTCAGGTACAAACCTTTTTTGCCACTCTATTGAACAAAAATATATCCTGTAGGCAAGAATCACACAAAGTAGCTGAACTATTATAAAAAAAGTTTCAAGGAGATTAACCAACCTCAAAAACCTTAACAAGAGGATGATCTTCTCCTGTTGTCCCTAAACACGCTCAAGTTATAAGATCCTTGTGCAATCTCAAAAACCCGAAAAACTTGATTTTAATAGCGAATACCCCTGTCCCTGTCGTCGTCGGGGACGGTTAATTCCGATTACCCTCACAGAAGCGTTTGGGTGCGATCGCTGTCAACAAATCTTTGTAGTTGAAGATAATGGTTATGTACTGGAACAGCTTTCTACTACCTATCCCTATAAACGCGCTTGGCGCTGGACAGGTTCTACCTGGCAAGTCGTCCATCCGCGTTTAGGAGAAAGCTATCTACCAGTAGCACTTGGCATTATTTTCGTGCTAGTGATTATATGGTTGCCATTAGCGCTACGATTGGCCAGTGGTTCTAGTATAATCGCTTGGGCAATGGTAGCAGTACTTTTGGCAATTCTACCCGCACTGATGGTCTGGCTTACTTACAGACGTTAATTTAATGACCGAATTCCTTCCAGGGTAGAAGAAAGCGGATAAATTCTGGGACTCAATCTGCAATCTAAAATCCTGTTAGAGGATAGCCCCCGGATAAACCCTGGGGATTAATCCAAAATCCAAAATCTAAAATCCAAAATTGTTTGACAGTGGATGTTTTTGATCACAGCCCCGAAACAATCGCCAGCACTAAGCGTGCCTACGCTGCTTCTTTAAAGTTAGGAATTACTAAAGGGATAGATCGCAGTCGCGCCGTCTTGGCTATGGCTGAAGCGATCAAACGTTCTTTTGACGATATTCTAGAAGCTAATACTTTGGATTTAGAAGCTAGTCGGGAAATGGCTATACCAGATTTAATTTTGGACTGGCTAAAGCTAACCCCAAAACGTCTGGAAGCAGCTGTAGATATTTTGCAACGACTAGGAGAACTATCTGATCCACTGCGGCGAGTGCGTAGTGCTGACTATCAACTCGAAGATTCCCAGACTTACACCCAGCTAACGCCTTTAGGAGTGATCGCGTTTATTTATGAAGCGTTTCCAGAATTAGCAGCGATCGCAGCAGGTTTATGTATCAAGACAGGTAATTGTTTGATCCTTAAAGGTAGTACAGAAGCTAGTCACTCGAACGCGGCGATCGCTGAGGCTTTACAAGCTGGAATTGCTGATGCTGGTTTATCGTCTGGCTGTATAGAATTAATCCAGACTGAACATGGTGCTTCCATCCGTGATTTGGTCAGCCAAGACCAGTATTTAAATTTAGTCATCCCCTACGGACGTTCCAGCTTAATACAGCAGGTGGTACGACAATCTACAGCACCAGTACTGAAGTCAACAATGGGTAATTGTTACCTGTATTGGTCGCTCAATGGCAGCTTGGAAATGGTACGTTGGATAATTGTCGATAGCCACTGTAGCCAACCAGATCCGGTAAATGCGATCGAAAAAGTTTTGATTCATCGGCAAGCTATGCCATCTTCTTTAGTCACCCTGTGGAATAGCTTACAAGAGAAAGGCTTTGAAATTAAAGGAGATGCAGAATTAGTAGAAGCTTTTCCCCAGTTACAACTAGCCAAAGATGAAGAATGGGAAAGCGCTTATTTAACTAAGACTATTGCTTTTAAATTAGTGGATAGCTTAGAGGGAGCGATCGCTTGGATTAATCAATACAGTAGTGGTCACGCTGACTGCATCGTCACGGAATCTTACCAAGAAAGCCGACAATTTGCCTTGGGAGTTAACAGCGCCTCCAGTTACATCAATTCTTCTCCCCGCTTTACCCGTAACCCTGCACGGGGAGATGGCGTATTTCTTGGTATGTCCAACCAGAAAGGTCATCGACGTGGCTTTATCAGCCTCGAAAGCCTAACTACAGTCAAACATATCGTCCAGGGAAATGGACGGTTCTAAGAGTTGAAAATAGGGAACTGTTATCAGTTATCAGTTATCAGTTATCAAATAGAACTGGTAACTGTTAACTGTTAACTGATTCATACCCTACACGCCTTACACTCTTACACTCTTACACCCTTACCTTGGTGGTAATCCTGTATAGATAAATATCCAGTCTCTGGATTATAAAGATGACATTGGTTTGTGATCTGCTTGATTAAAGACACAGAGAATCGGGATTTACTCAGATAATTTCCCCAGTTTTTTTCTAGGCTACGATGAGCTAACCGTAAATTATAAGAAGGAATTGCTGTAGATATGTGGTGGGGAACGTGGACATTGATGTCATGGCAGAGAAATTCGATCCAATGAGGATAATCGCAGTGAACAGTACCAGATAGCTGTGCTATGGCGGCGTTCCATTTTGTTGCTTCTACAAAAGGAATATATGGGGCAGTATGGTGAACCAAAGTGAAGGTACTCATCCAAAAATGGAAAACCAACCAAGGGATAAACCAAAATTTGACAAATCCCCAGATACCAAGATTAACAATGATCAAAGGGAAAGCGATCGCTGCAAACAGCACTACAACAGTAATAGATAGCTTGACTTTTGATTGATCTTTAGCACGGAATTTCGTCAAATTAAAGTGCAGGTTTACCCAATGTAGGATTGAACCGATCCACCATAGACGGTTCCGCATGAAACTTTCAAAACCCCACTGTAATAATTTTCCCCAGCTTTCATATACATGTGGTCTAATTGGATGCCAAGCATTATCTTCTTCTAGCTTATTGGTATGAGCATGATGATAATTATGCTTAATTCGCCAACTGTGAAACGGATAAACTAACGGCATCATCATCAAATGTCCCACCAAGTCGTTTACCCAACGGCGTTTAGCAAACGAACGATGACCACAATCATGAGCGATAACAAAAAAACCTGTCAAAGCAGTGCCGGTAAAAATCCAGACAAAAGGTAAGAGAAACCAAGGAGCAATAGTTAGGCAGAAATAGCCCAAGCCAACCATCAATACATTGATCACAAGTTTTGTCCAAGCTTTGCGCCGATTCTGCAAGAAACATTCCCGTGGCAGGCTTTTAATAATATCTTTCAGCTTGAAGTCAGCTTGGTTAATGCTATCTGATGGCTTGAGGGTGTTGATTGTTGATGTTGTCATGAATTAGTAAATACCAAAAAACCTCACATTCAAGGGACTCAAAAATGAACTCGCTGTGAAGTTTTGTAACATTAGCGTTTTGGATTATATCAAGCTAAGGTGTCTGAATGCACACGCCTAACAACTATTTTTCTGGATTAAAAATTTTGAAAACCCCACTCATTCTTAGGCTACAAGCCAGTAAACGAGGGGGGTTAAAAATCGCACACAGCGTTAGTTCAATTATCAATAATTGATGACTTTAATCATCTCATGACTATTTATCTGCTAACTTGACATTCGTGGCTAGACCAAGCGTTTGTAGCAGTTTGACTGTCATCCAAGTCATGTCAACTTCCCACCATTGCAGCCCGTGACGAGCCGAATACTGAAAAGCATGGTGGTTATTGTGCCAACCTTCACCGTAAGTTAATAAGGCAACCCACCAACAATTTGTTGAGCGATCGCCTGATTCATAAGTACGATAACCAAATTTATGGGTGGCACTATTGACTAACCAGGTGCAATGCCATACAAAAACTAGGCGAACAAAAACTCCCCAGATCACAAAAGGCCAGCCACCTAGCAAAAACAGTACTACACCTAGAGCTACTTGGAGCCAAATTAAATTGTTTTGGAAAAACTGATAAACTGGGTCATCGCCAATATCTTTCGTAAAGCGAGGTACTTCTGGCTGAAGTGGTGAATGAAAGAACATCCAACCCATGTGACTCCACCAGAAGCCTTTGTTGGAATCATGGGGATCTAACTCCTTATCTGAGTACAAATGATGCATTCGATGCATACCGACCCATTCTATTGGGCCTCCTTCGCAGGAAAGTGTTCCGCATAAAACAAGGAAGTATTCTAGCCACTTAGGGGTTTGAAAACTACGGTGGGTGACGAGACGGTGATAGCCCAGAGTAATACCTAAGCCACCTGTTACCCAATGGAGAAACAAGCACACACCAACTGCTTTCCAGCTAAAGAAAGCGGGAAACAGAGCAAGCAAAGCAGCAGCGTGCACAACAGTCAAGAATGTAATGTGTACTAAATGGCTTCGGGATTTTGTTGATGTAGCAATTGTCATGCAGTAACCTGAATAGGAATTGTTCAGCCTAGTCTGCGCGATCCTTAAATCCGCATATTATGTTTTTTTGTGAATGAGGAACTAATGAACAGCTTAGAACAGCTGCGGCAAGCAGAACAGGCACTGTTACAGATTTTTTCTGGAATTGACGCTCAGGTCAAGAGAAAACTTTACAGAGTGTTAAGTGCTTTTCGCCATCATCGTGTCGGCGCTCACCATTTTGCAGGTGTCACAGGATACGGTCATGATGACTTAGGGCGAGAAACTTTAGACAAAGTGTTTGCTGAAGTTATGGGCGCAGAGGCGGCTATTGTGCGAGTTCAGTTTGTATCTGGAACTCACGCGATCGCTTGTGCCTTATTTGGTGTCCTCCGTCCTGGTGACGAAATACTCTCGGTAGCTGGTCCTCCTTACGATACATTAGAAGAAGTGATAGGTTTACGGGGTCATGGTCAAGGCTCCCTTATAGAGTTTGGCATTCGCTATCGCCAATTGGATCTTACCCCAGAAGGAACAGTGGATTGGCAAGCTTTAAGCCGAGCGGTGGAGGATAAGACTAGTTTAGTCTTAATTCAGCGTTCCTGTGGCTATTCTTGGCGTCCTAGCCTGTCAATTGCTGATATTGAAAAAATTATTAATTTAGTCAAGCAGCAAAATCCTAACACCATTTGTTTTGTTGATAATTGCTACGGCGAATTTATCGAACTCAGTGAACCTACGCATGTCGGTGCTGATTTAATGGCGGGTTCCTTGATCAAAAACCCTGGTGGAACCATTGTCACAGCGGGTGGTTATGTCGCTGGTCGCGCTGATTTGGTAGAAGCGGCTGCCTGTCGCCTGACTGCCCCTGGTATCGGTAGTTACGGCGGTGCGACCTTTGATCAAAATCGTCTCCTCTTCCAAGGCTTATTTCTTGCACCCCAGATGGTAGGAGAAGCCATGAAAGGTACGCACTTAACAGGTTATGTTTTTGACAAGCTTGGTTATCCAGTTAATCCCGCACCTCTTGCACCTCGACGTGATGTGATCCAAGCAATTAAACTCGGTTCTGCCGAAAAGTTAATTGCATTTTGTAAGGCAATACAACAAAATTCACCCATCGGTTCTTATCTAGACCCCATTCCTGATCAAATGCCAGGTTACGAAAGCAAAGTCGTCATGGCTGGCGGGACATTTATTGAGGGTAGCACATTAGAGTTCTCCGCTGACGGGCCATTGCGAGAACCGTATGTAGTGTATTGCCAAGGCGGGACACATTGGACTCATGTGGCGATCGCTCTCGAAGCCGCAATTGAGGCGATAGGATCAGCAAATTAAGTCAATTATCCATGCCTCGTTTTTCCTGATTCGACTTGGTGTCTTAGTGTCTTGGTGAGACCAGCCCCCGTCTTGGCGGTCTCCGTCACGATGGGGGACTGGCGAACCCGAAGGGTGTTTCAACAAAATATATTTTTTCACCACCAAGACGCCAAGACGCGAAGAAAGCAAATAGACTTGTTGACGAGGCTCAAAGACTCGACAACGGAGATCAAAGACTCGTTAATGAGGATAAAAGACTCGATGACGGAGATCAAAGACTCGTTAATGAGGATAAAAGACTCGAAAACGGAGATCAAAGACTCGACGACGAGGATAAAAGACTCGACGACGAAGATCAAAGACTCGAAAACGGAGATCAAAGACTCGTTAATGAGGATAAAAGACTCGACGACGGAGATCAAAGACTCGACGACGAGGATAAAAGACTCATTCACCAAGCCTTAATCTCACCTTTCCCCATCGTTTTAACGGCACGCCTCATTCGACACATCAGGATGGCTAGCAAAATAATCTTTCAGCCAATCGCACCCCCGCGCCAGCAGTTCATCTAAACCCTCAACTGGACGCAACTGCACAGTATTATCTACAACAATCGCTATTAACTTACCATCTGGGGTGAATACTCCATTTTTACCTTGATATTCAGCCAACTGCTGCCAATCGTCCCTTACCTGAGTCCATAAGCGCACATCATCGTCATCTGATGCAGTGGCAACAATCTTGCCATTGGGGCTAAACACCACGTTGTTGACCGAATCATTATGCTTGAGGGTGGCAATTTGTTTGCCTTGGAGATTCCACAACTTGGCTGTATTGTCTAATGATGCAGTGGCAACAGTCTTGCCATCGGGGCTAAACACTACGTTGTTGACCAAACCATTATGCTTGAGGGTGGCAATTTGTTTGCCTTGGAGATTCCACAACTTGGCTGTGTTGTCACCTGATGCAGTTGCAATAGTCTTGCCATCTGGGCTAAACACGATGTTGTTGACCAAATCGTCATGCTTAAGGGTGGCAATTTGTTTGCCTTGGAGATTCCACAACTTGGCTGTGTTGTCACCTAATGCAGTGGCAATAGTCTTGCCATTGGGACTAAACACCACATTGAGAACCGAACTATTATGCTTGAGGGTGGCAATTTGTTTGCCTTGGAGATTCCACAACTTGGCTGTGCCATCTTCTGAGGCAGTGGCAACAGTCTTGCCATCGGGGCTAAATGCTACGTCGTAGACCCAACCATTATGCTTGACGGTGGCAATTTGTTTGCTTTGAAGATTCCACAACTTGGCTGTATTGTCTAATGATGCAGTTGCAATAGTTTTGCCATCGGGGCTAAATGCTACGTCGTAGACCCAACCATTATGCTTGAGGGTGGCAATTTGTTTGCCTTGGAGATTCCACAACTTGGCTGTGTTGTCATGTGATGCAGTCGCGACAGTCTTGCCATCGGGGCTAAACACCACGTTGTTGACCGAACTATTATGCTTGAAGGTAGCAATTTGTTTGCCTTGAAGATTCCATAACTTGGCTGTGTTGTCACCTGATGCAGTCGCAATAGTCTTGCCATCGGGGCTAAACACCACGTTGTTGACCGAACTATTATGCTTGAGAGTGGTAATTTCTTGACCTTGGAGATTCCACAACTTGGCTGTCTTGTCAATTGATGCAGTCGCAATAGTCTTGCCATCAGGGCTAAACACTACGTTGTTGACCAAATCGTTATGCTTGAGGGTGGCAATTTGTTTACTTTGGAGATTCCACAACTTGGCTGTCTTGTCTAATGATGCAGTCGCGACAGTCTTGCCATTGGGACTAAACACCACGTTGTAGACCACACTATTATGCTTGAGGGTAGCAATTTGTTTGCCTTGAAGATTCCATAACTTGGCTGTGTTGTCACCTGATGCAGTCGCAATAGTCTTGCCATCGGGGCTAAACACCACGTTGTTGACCTGACTATTATGCTTGAGAGTGGTAATTTCTTGACCTTGGAGATTCCACAACTTGGCTGTGTTGTCACCTGATGCAGTCGCAATAGTCTTGCCATCGGGGCTAAACACCACGTTGTTGACCCAACTATTATGGTTGAGGGTGGCAATTTCTTGACCTTGGAGATTCCACAACTTGGCTGTCTTGTCACTTGATGCAGTCGCCACAGTCTTGCCATCGGGGCTAAACGCTACGTTTCTGACCAAATCATCATGCTTGAGGGTGGCAATTAGTTTGCCTTGAAGATTCCACAACTTGGCTGTGTTGTCATGTGATGTAGTCGCAACAGTCTTACCATCGGGACTAGACATCACGTTGTTGACTGCGCCGTCATGCCTCAACTGATTTTTCTCACGGATATTTTCGAGAGTAGTTTGCAAAGCTAATAGAGGGTTGACAGTGGGATATTCTGTGAATGAGCCATTATCTTTGACTATTTGTTTTAACTCTTTTACAGATCGTGTTGCCTCGACTAAATTATCAATACTAATAAACTCAGATGATCGCAATAAACGCGCAGATGATTGTTCCAACTTTGTCACAGTTTGCGCCTTTCTAAATTGTTGCCAACCAAATCCAGCCAATCCTAAAGAAATAACTGCCGCAGTTGTAGTACCAAATAAAATCCGTCTTGCCTTTTTTTGAGCATTTGCTAATACCTGATTCGCTTCCCTCTCCGTCTCTAAAGCCTTTTCTGCTTGTTGTCGCGCCTGTGCCAAAATTTGATTTGCCTCTTGTTCTGCTACCAAAGCACGTTGGACTTCTCGTTTATCAAATTCCTGACTCGCAGACAAATACTGATAATCCACACTACTCAAACTTTTGCCACTCGCCCACTGTAAAGCCTCTTGCAAAGCTTGTCCCCGCAATAAACGCGATTCATCTTCACATTCAGAAGCCATCCAAGCATTAATTTCACTCGCATAAGGGCGGAGTTTTGCTAATTGTTGCTCACACCATTGTTGATTAAATACTTCTTGATAAATGCGGTTATAAATTAACAGTTTGCCACGACGTTTGACAGCCAACCCTGTTAACCGCAACTCTGTTTGTTCCGGGCTATTATCACTTGCGATTTCTCCCTGTTGCAAAATCTGTTGGGTCAAAGCCAATAATTGCCCAGTCCGCTGTTCACTACTCCGCAACAGCCTATCCCGAATCGTCCGCAAATGCTCCGGCTCATCATGCATTTCCCAATTTTCAACAATCCGCTGACGCACCAAACGTTCCACAAAAATAGAAACTTCCCCCTCCTCCCCGCGTCTCCCCACATTCCCAGACGCGCCACTCTCAGACGCGCCATGGCGCGTCTCTACATTACTCCCCACCTGCGCTACCAACTTACAAACCTTCTGTGTCAAAAACGGTTGTCCACCAGTCCACTCCAACACCGCTTGCATTAATGCTTGTGGATCACCTACTGCTGCAAGTCCCCTTGCTAATGGTTGCGCTTCTTCGAGTTGAAATCCCGTTAAATCAATTGCTCTACCAATATTAAATGGTGTCCTTCGCTTATCTCCAATTAAATCGGAAGGTGTACAAACTCCAATTAATGCAAACGTCAAACGATTGTATGCTGGTTGGTCAGCACGACGGTTGTAACAATCCCGAATCACAGCAAAGAAATCATCTAAATTGAATTGAATGCTGAGAATACTATCTATTTCATCAATAAAAATAATAATTTTGTCAGTAATTCTCTGAAGTAAAACTGTTTCGAGAAACTTACTTAACTTCTGCACTGGTGAAAGTAAACTATTCTCGAACCACCAATTTTCCAAATCAAAATCATGGTAAAGTCCAAAAGTCCCAATTAAACTATCAATCACCCCGGCGTACCATTGTTCCGGCGTAATATCTGCCGTCCCAATCGCTGTAATATCAATAGCAGCACATGCAATTCCCTCTTGTTGCAATCGCCGCATCACCTGCACCCGCAAGCTGGATTTACCCATTTGTCGAGAGTTGAGTACATAACAAAACTCCCCCGCTTGCAAAGCCTCGTAGAGTTCAGCATCAGCTTTACGGGTGACATAGGTTGGCGCATCTTCCGGAAGACTCCCTCCAACTTGATACTGATACAGCGTCATAGCAGTAAGAGTGTGAATGAAAAGTAATTTTTTTGGTGTCTTGGTGTCTTAGTGGTTCAAAGATGATCTTTTTCACCACAAAGACACAAAGAATTTAGAACAATGGAACTGAGTAAATTCGTTTACTCTGACCTTACTTAATAGAGAATTATACTTTTTTCGTTAAGAGCGTCATTATTTCTTTGTACTTAAGACTTACACCCACACTCTAAGTACAGCATTTTATTAATTCATAGCGAATTATATGCAAAAATACTCTGCGTCCCTCCGCGCTGACTTTGCGTTCCTCTGCGTTTAAAACGCTACGATTTTATGCAAAGCTGTACTAATACCATTTCCATATGAAGACGCATAAAAATAACCCCACCGCCTGCGGCACCTCCCCAAGGCATCGGGGAAGTTAGGAGGAGTAAAAATAATGTGCAGCTTTACAGAGAGTTGGTATAAGAATCCTTAGCATCTTGGCGGTTCAATAAATTTACAAATGACCAATGACAAAAAACATAATAGATTACACTTTGCTGAAAAATTATCCAAAAATTTGAGTTACCCCTGATAATGAGGTTGAAGAAAGCAATCCGCAATTAATAAACGGTGTCTCCGTGATTGGAATTGTTATTGTTTCTCACAGTAAACGGCTAGCAGAAGGTGTGCGAGAACTTGCGGTACAGATGGTTCAAAATCATGTTCCCATCGCCGTCGCAGCAGGAATTGACGATCCCGCAAATCCTTTAGGTACAGATGCGATACAGGTTTATGAGGCGATCGCATCTGTGTATAGTGATGATGGTGTGTTGGTGCTGATGGATCTTGGTAGCGCCCTGATGAGTGCAGAAATGGCGCTAGAGTTCCTCCCCAATGAACAACAACAGCAAATACATTTGTGTGCAGCGCCTCTTGTTGAAGGTGCGATCGCCGCAGTAGTTGCAGCCGCAGCTGGAAATAACATCCAACAGGTAATCGCAGAAGCACAGGGAGCATTAGTCGCAAAAGCAACTCAGTTAGGTTTGGATGATAGCCATTCGTCATTGGTCATTCGTGAACAACCAATGATTCATGACACGCCACACACAAACGAAATTAGGCTGATAGTCAGTAATAGGTTTGGATTACACGCCCGCCCCGCAGCCCAATTTGTAGGGTGTGCCGCCCGATTCCAATCCCAAATTAAAGTCAAAAATACTACTAAAGCTAGCGAATTTGTCCGCGCTGACAGTATCAACCAAGTCGCAATGTTAGGAGTACGTCAAGGAGACGAAATTGTCATCACTGCCACTGGTACTGATGCAGAAGCAGCATTAGCTGCATTACAAACACTATTCACCACCAACTTCGGCGAAGATTCTAATTCCCCTCACGCCCCCGTGTCCCCCCCTCTCCATGTCCCCCCATCTCCCCTCTCCCCCACCTCTTTCCAAGGTATCCCCGCTTCTGCTGGAGTAGCGATCGCACCTTGTTTTCGCTATCGCAAAACGCCTATCAGCTGGAATCAAACAACTTCTTTAGAAGAAGTACAGCATTATCACGTAGATAATCCTAATAATGAGTGGCAAAGATTACGAACAGCTTTGCACACTGCCCAACAAGAAATTCAAACTTTGCTCTCACACTCGTCGATTCAAATTGGTGATGCGGAAGCTGCGATTTTTGATGCCCATTTATTATTTTTAGCAGATCCAACTTTGCTAGAAACCTCACAGCAACGTATTTTGAACCAGCATCTCAATGCGGAAGCTGTTTGGCAGGGAGTGATTAATGAGGTAGCGAATAACTATCGCCATCTTGATGATCCCTATTTACAAGAACGCATTGCTGATGTCGTTGATGTGGGACAGCGAGTATTACGGGTATTATCGGGTACTCCGATGACAATAGTGGATGTATCCCAACCAGCGATTTTAGTTGCGGCTGATCTGACTCCTTCTGATACAGCTAGCTTAGATCCGACAAGAGTTTTGGGTATTTGTATCACAGCTGGTAGCGCCACATCGCACACAGCTATCCTGGCTCGTTCTTTGGGTATTCCAGCAATTGTCGGCTTACCACCAGAAATATTACAGCTAAACGATGGTACACAGTTAGCGATTGATGGCGAGATGGGTAGAGTTTGGGTACAGCCAGAAGCAGAAACTTTGGTAGCACTTCAGGCGAAGCGAGATGCACAACACGCAACCCAGCAACAAATAATCAATATTGCTCACCAGCCTTGCATGACTCGCGATCGCCACCGAATAAATGTGTTCGCCAATGTCAGCAGTGTCCATGATACACAACAAGCTGTGAATTTTGGTGCAGAAGGCGTTGGACTACTCCGTACGGAGTTTCTTTATCTGAATCGTACAACTGCTCCTACAGAAGAACAACAACTAGAAGTTTATCAGGCGATCGCCCAAATTTTAGATCACCGTCCTTTGATTATTCGTACCCTTGATGTTGGTGGAGACAAGTCAATTCCTTATTTAGGCGTGGGTGTAGAAACTAATCCTTTTTTAGGTTGGCGGGGAATTCGTTTTTGTTTGGATCATCCCCAAGTTTTGAAAACCCAATTAAGGGCTATTTTACGGGCTAGTCTCCACCATCACATCAAAATCATGTTTCCCATGATTGCAACTGTCACCGAAATCCAAGCAGCAAAAGCAATACTAGCGCAAGTGCAAGCAGAACTACGTCAAGCTGGTATTGGTTTCGATGAGGATATAGAAATAGGGATCATGGTAGAAGTACCATCAGCAGTCACTATTGCCGACCAGTTAGCCAGGGAAGTAGACTTTTTTAGTATTGGAACTAATGATCTGAGTCAATACATCATGGCAGCAGATCGCACTAATCCCAAAGTGGCAAATTTAACCGATGCTTTGCACCCAGCAGTATTACGCATGATCCAGCAAACCGTCGAAGTTGGACATGCTGCTGGTATCTGGGTAGGGTTGTGTGGTGAAATCGCCGCAGATCCCCTCGCAGCACCTATATTATTAGGCTTGGGACTAGACGAAGTGAGTCTCAATCCCCAAGCAATTCCTGGATTTAAAAATGCGATCGTTCAATTAACAATACCAAAAGTACAGGCGATCGTCACAGCAGCATTACAACAAGATTCTGCGGCTAAAGTCAGAGAAATAGTCAATGATGACTTACACTTAATCTAACGTCATTTGTGATTGGTCATTAGTCATTGGTTATTGGTTATCAATTATCAAATTTTGAAATACTTCTTTTTTATCTTATTAAATAGTGTTTGCGATCGCAATCTTGTCAAATGCATTCTTGTCAGATTTTTAATATTACCAGGATAATCTTTCTTGTGATCAAAAAAATTATTTAACTCATCTAAAATCACTTGTAAACGTTTGATAATATTTTCATGTCTATATTCTGCCAAAAACTCTTCAGATAATGCCGATGGTGTCCAATTATTCAGTAATTTCAAAATACGTTGAACATCGTACTCTTTTGAATATCCAGCTATTTTATAGCAATTAAAACCAGGATCTAAGTAATCAGATAAACCACCATTAATACTAGAAAAAACTTGGCAACCACAAGCCATAGCTTCCAATGGTTGCAAACCAAATCCTTCACTTACGCCTTGCTGCGCCCAGTATTCAGCAGAATCATATAGGTAAATCTTAGCGCGATTGAATAGTTCTGGTAAATCCTCTACATAGGAATCAACAACAAAGACTTGGCATTTTTCTTGCAAAGCTGGAATCAGTTCTTGCATCAAATACTGTGAAGATTTTCGAGCTTGAACTAATACATCTATATTTCTTTGTAAATATAAATTTTGAAATTCATTACTAATTTGATTCGGCAAATAATATATTAATGAATGAGGTGAAGACTGTCCCCAATATCCCATAGTATCCCGGCTGACACTAACAATGGGAATACTTGCAGGTAATTTAAATCCATAACCTGCGCTATGGGCATGGTAAACAACATTATATTGCTGAAGCTTATTAGCAAGTCGAGCGATATCAAAGCCCCAACTAATCACAAAAATCACATCATCTAAATTTTTATCTTGTAGCAAATCATCAATAAAGAGTTTTCCTTGCTCTCTTTGACGGTAAGTGACAACATCAGCATGACAAACTTCCTTGGCAAGATTAAATGTTTTCAATTCTGCCCAAAGGCCACCACAAGCAAACTTGCTATCTGTTCCAGGAAGTAAAAAGTAAAGCTTTCTCATTAATAAATTTGGTTAGTGGTCAATGGTAGAGACGCGATTATACTCTTAAGTAGTTACTCAAAATTAATTACATAGTTTTGTCCAAATTCTCTGAGTATTTTTTCCAGAGATTCAACAAACGTTTGCCAGCTAGAATAAGCATCGAGCTCAATCCATTGATATTTAATAAACCGCCACAGTATCTCAATTAAATTTAATTCTGGTGAATAAGATGGTAATTCAAAAATCGTAATACCTCGCTCCTTCCATGACTCAATTTTATCAAGAACGATATCGCTTGTGTGAATAGAAGCTCTATCTGCAACAATAAATGTTGGTTTATTTACTACAGGAAAGAATGCATCAATACAAGCAACAACAACATCTGAATTAATACTTTGAGATGAAACATAGGTTTCTAGGTGATTATTTTTATTCATAATTCCTAATACATTTAAACGAGGACTACGGCGACTAGGAATAGTTAGATATTCACCTCGATTTTGCCATCCATAAGGTACGGTAGGTATCAGGCAAAATCCTGTTTCATCTAAGTAATATAAGTTAATTTTACCTTCGGATTCTAAGCGTTTTAGCTCTGATAGCTGTTCCTTCTTTTCCTTGTATTCTATGGGGTCTGGTTGACCGAATACATCTCAACAATAAAGTCACTTGTAATTTTTGACTCTGTCAAATACAAAAATCACTCATCAAGCTTTGGAAGGAATATACCGTAAGGAGTTAAGGTTGTTGTTGGATTATAATCATGGTCGTAAGTTTCGACGGAAGACCTATTTTTACCACCCCGGTCAAATGAACCAATATTTACCCTAGCTTTCGCATCTAAACTTAAACGTAAGATACTAGGGTCATCATCTGCTGCGGAATTGATTATCGCTAATTGCTCGAATATTGCTTCGGTTTCTGGTATTTTTTTTGAGGTAAAATTTTCGCAACTCGCTTGAGATTATATCCTAAATAATTTAACTTGACACGAATTGTTTCTTCAGTCGGCAATTCTTCATCACAGTAATTGAATTTTTTAATTAGCTGTTTTCTAACTTCCGCTGCCCCCAGACGTGTATAAAGCCTTTGGCTTTTAAAAGAAGGGTCAGTTTGGCTTTGGGAGTCAACTAAATTTTTAATATCTTCTAATAGGTGTGGTAAATTTTCTTCAGTTTTATTTCGTCCTTTAGCTGAATAGTTATCCAAGCAAGTAATACCACTTTTTAATTCTTTAGTTGCTTTACGGATAGTACATCTATTCCATCCCAATTCTTGTTCTGCGAGCCACTGCCCTCCATATCCTAACTCCAAAACCGTTTGTGCAATAAACTTACGTTTTGCTGCACCTTTCAATTGAGATGCTGTTTCTTTCAACAACTTTTTTAAGGAATCAGTTAATTGTATAGACACTCCTCTTTGTACCCAAAAAATCGAATCATAATCAAATTTACTATAAAAGGGGGGAGGAAGGGGCAGCCTATGGCTGCCCCTTCCTCCCCTGTCTCTTGATCAAATCTACGCACAGCTCCACCGTAAATATCAATGGATTGAGCTCGATGCTTATTCTAGCTGGCAAACGTTTGTTGAATCTCTGGAAAAAATACTCAGAGAATTTGGACAAAACTATGTAATTAATTTTGAGTAACTACTTAAGTACTCAGACACAATTAATTACACAGATTTTTTTCTGTTAAGAGTTAAGAGTTAAGAGTTAAGAGTTCCCTATCTCCACGAATGAATTTAATTTTGTCTAATTACTTATTTTCAACTTGTGTGTACACTATAGCCCCGCAAGCGAGCAGGGCAATAACTGTGGGAAGTATAACTAATTAGCCGAACTACAAATCCTTGGCGTCTTGGCGGTTCAATTAAAAAAGCCTCTCAGTTTTGAGAGGCTACAGTAGGTTTAGCGGAGACAACTTGTAAACTTGTAATTACTTTTGTGAATCTCTTACGCAGTGATCGCTGCTACTGCTCCAGAAATTGCAGAGAATATAGCCGATACTAAGGCTGTAGCGAATAACCACCAGGCTGCTGATGCGGCTGCTTTGCGGGTTTCTTCGGCTTGCTTTTGGGCTTGGTGCTTCACCTCTTCTAAGCGTCGCTGTGCTTCTTGTTGCAGCCGTTCTGCTCGTTGCAAAACAGTATGACGCGCTCGTTCAACTTGGTCGATGATCCGGTTTGCATCTTCTTCTGAGATATCCTCACGAGAACTCATGACTGCTACCAAGGTTTCCCGATTGAAAGAAGACAGGCGATCGCGCAATGCTTCAAACCCAGCTTGGGGATCATCAAACAATGTGCGAACATCCCGCTTAATACCATCATAATTCAATTCGGGACGTTCTAGGGAGTTTAGGTAGTTACGAATACGGGCAAAAATTGAGTCGATGGTGTCTTGAATGCGTCGTTGAATTGCTCGTACTTGCTCTACAAAGGAATCCCGGACAGAGAAGATTGTATCTGCAATCCGCGCTGCTTCGTCGTCACTTAGGTCTTCGCGCAGTTTTAGCAAGGTGATAATTGTAGAACGGTCAAATTGAGCTAGGCGATCGCTCAAACTTTCCATACCTACACGCGGATCATGCAATAACAAATACAAGTCGCGTTTAATACCTTCTGGATTGAGTTCGTCTTTGCCACTGCGGCGCAAATATTCTTCCAAATAAGTTTGGAATGTTTCGACTCTTTGTTGTGTCCGAGTAGCTAAACGACGTGGTGAGCGAACGATATTGCGAATTGTGTCTTGAACAGAATCAATGACTTGATTAACTTGTTCTTCAGATAAATCTCGACGTTGACTCAGTAATTTTACCAATGTATCTCTGTCTACATGAGATAAGCGTCGGCGGAGAGCGATCGCTCCCTCTCTGGGATTTTGCAACAGCCGATTTAAATCCCGTTGAATTCCTTCGGGGTTGAGTTCATCTTTACCAGTGTTCCGCAAATAATCAGCGATGGTAGTTGTCACTGAATCGTATTGTTGTTTCGCTTTATCAGCTACAGCTTGCGGTGCATGGCGAACACTATGCCAAGAATCTTCAACTGTGCGAAGAATTTGATTGGCTTGGTCTTCGCTGATGTCTTGGCGCTGACTCAGCAATTTGACTAAAGTATCTCGGTCAAAACGAGACAGACGCGCCCGCAGCGCTGCAACTCCAGCTTGGGGATCTTGCAGCAGTCTTGTTAACTCGGCTCTAATTGCGTTGGGATTTAATTCTTCTTTGCCAGTATTACGCAGATATGACTCTAAATTTAGCCACAGGGTTTCGGCTTGATATTTAGCTTGATCTGCTAGTCCTTTGGATTCAATGAGGACGCGATCGCGCTGTCTTTCTAGTTCGTTGAGAATTGTATCTGCTTCTTCTGGATAAATATCATTCCGTTCTAGCAGTGTTTCCCGCAATTCTTGACGATCTAACAATGCTAAACGGCGAGACAGAGTTTCATAATCTGCGTCGGAGTCTCGCAACAGTGGTTTAAAGTTCTGTTCAATTCCCTCTAGAGTTAATTCTGATTTGGGAGTGACAAGTAAATAACTTTCAACTCGGCGTTGTAAATCCTGGACAATCTCTCTTTCTTCTTCAGCAGTGACTGTCACCAAGACATTTTGCCGGACAGCTTCTAACTGGTCAACAATACGTTGAATTTCTGCTTGAGTCAAAAGACCACGTTGTTGCAGGATATTAGTAAAATCGCTGCGAGACAGTTGTTCTAATTCCCGGCGGACTGTTCCAGGATCAGCAGCAGGATCATAGATGACATCGCGGAAATCCTGGGCTATTCTCTCTTGACTTAACTGCCAAGCATAAGTATTCAACAGGTAGTTTTCTATGTCTGCACGAATCGGACTGTAAGGTTGTTTTGGTGTTGGTAGTCCTAATTGATCTGCTTTTTCGCCGACTTTATCTTTGGCTGTAGTTAAAGCACCCAAGATTTTTTCGACATCTAAATCTGACAGATCAGTCCGTCCCAAGACAATCCCACTTAAAGCAGTTAATCCCTGTTGTAATGTCCGCTGAATTGGGCCAGGGGTCGCTTCTTGAGCTGCTCTTTGGTCTGCTTCTTTGGCAGAACGCATTTCCGCAATTAGCTGATCGAGTTTGCGATTGAGTTCGTCTGTGTTCGCTTGTCCTGGCTGGAGTGATTTGAGATAATCAACCAACTCAGCCATGCGGTCTTGGGAGGGAGTTTGACTTACTACTTGCTGCCAAACACTATACAAAGTATCGGCGATCCGGTTGGCATCACGCTTCGATAGGTCGGTGCGACTGCTGACTAAATCAACAAATTTTTGGCGATCAATATTGCGAATATCGCCAGAAGTGGCGATATCTCTGACTTGCGGATCACTCAACAATCTTTCAAAATCGCCGCGAATCTTAGATGTGTCTAGTTCGGGGGGACGTAGCATTTCTAGATAATCTTCGACTTTTTCGCGGACACCGATAGGGTCGATCGCACTACCCAATTCCCGGCGTACTGCTGCGGCTGCGGCTTCGGTGGTGGCTACTACCTGTTGGTTAACAGCCTTTGCACCCAAGGCGGCGGTAGCTGTTCCCATAATTGCCTGAAAGCCGGAAGTCGCAGTATGAACCACATTACCAATTAAAGAACCGACTGTGGTGGAACTTACCCACATCAACAATAGGAAATATGCACCCCAAATTACTAAACCGAGAATTGCACCCAGTCCTGGACTAAAAATCACCAGACTCATTTTGACAGCCAAAAAGCAAGCGATCGCCAGGGCAATAGTGACTGTAATTAAAGTCCATATTCCAACTGCTGTACCAATTTTGCGGATAGTTCCCCCGAAACTGCCGACTTCCCCATGATCTGAATTTGCATCAGATGGACGTCCTAAATAGGAAATACCTGCTGCAACTGACAGGTTAGTTAATACCAATTGAAACGCAAAAGCCAGGATCACACCGGAAATTAAAGCAGTAAAAAAACGCGGCCCTGAAACAGCAACCGATGCCTGTGCTGGTGAGATACCTTGTGGCTCTACTATAACCTGCGCTATCCAAAATAAAGACTGGTAGAGTTCCAGCGTTGTTACCGTACTCTGAAACATTCTATTTTCTTCCTCTATGTTTTAACTATCTGGTATAAAAAATTGCTAACTACTTTTACATCTATATCATTCGCCATACACAATTCCTTAGCTCAGAATCGTGGAATTTAGGCTATTACAGCATCCGCCCAAGGTCTGATACCATCTACTGCGTTAGATATAAGTTTTTATCACTAATACCTCAGCTTGCAATTATTGATGATTACTCAGTGTTATCACTTAATAAATAGTTAATTTTAATTTTTATTTCTAAATAAAATTTTTTCACCCTCTTAGGGTATATTTCCGCATTCAAAAAGAGATGGAATTATCGTCCATTAGGAGTGCTGGAACTTTGTAACCATAGGAATACGGCAAGCTAATAATTCCTAGCTAAATTAAACATATGTAACAAGTCGTTCGGAAACACTAAATGAGTTATTAGTTATTCAGCTTAAAAAATCATCAATCAATAATAGCTAATAACAAAGAAATCAAGCAATCTATAGAATAAGTTCGGAGGCAAAATGGAAACTCGTCCTTCTACAGATTTACCGCCAATTGCTACGGAATATAACGGCAAAGATCGTAATGCTTTTCTCTTTGGTTGGAGTCCCCAAGCAGAACTATGGAATGGTCGTTTGGCAATGATTGGTTTTCTTGCTTATTTGCTTTGGGATTTAGCTGGTTATAGTGTCTTGCGTGATGTTTTACATATTGTTGGTTATTAATACCAACTCTCTGCAATAATCCACTTTTACTGAACAGTAAAGTATTGATTTTAAAGGAGACAAAAAAATGGAAACTCGTGAAAAGCGTCCTTCTACAGATTTACCACCAGTAGCTAATGCTTACAACGGCATTGATCGCAATGCTTTCATCTTTGGTTGGAATCCTCAAGCAGAACTATGGAATGGTCGTTTGGCAATGATTGGTTTTCTTGCTTATTTGCTTTGGGATTTAGCTGGCTATAGCGTATTGCGTGATGTTTTACACTTCATTGGTTACTAAAAAGCTGGTAAGTTTGTTAACCCATCACTGAGATATCAGTTCGTTGTTAGCCGGGACTTTAGTCCAACTTGCTAGGGTGCGTTAGTACTATTTGTGAAGTGCCATTTTTTCTATAATTTGGTGCATTGCAGTATTACTAACGCACCCTTACTCATGATTATTTCGTTTCGGTTTTAACAGCCTAAACCAAAACCGGGAACCTCCTTGCTCAAGAGGAACATAGCCAATTTTCCCACCCCAACGCTCTACTGTAATTCGGCAAAAGTATAGTCCTAGTCCAACTTTACCTGATTTCCCAACTTGGGAAAACTTCTCAAAAAGATTTTTAGCTTTTTCTGTTGGGATACCAACACCTTGATCATCTATAGTCACAAAAATACTATTTTCTTCTTGCTGTAAACTAATTGTAACTGTGGAGTTCATCGGACTATGGCGAAAAGCGTTTTCTGTTAAATTTGCAATAATTCTATTCAAACGTGACTTATCGCCTATAACCCTCCAATCTTCTGTTAAGTCAATATTATTTGCAAGTTGCAGCTTTACTTTATTGAGTAAAAAAGTGGGTGATAGAAGTTGGATAACTTCTTGTACAGAAGTTAAAACATTTGGAGCTAGCTCGGCATCTACAGTAAAAGATTCTAGAGAATTAACTTCGGCAGAAAATGCATATAAAATATCTCTAATTAAAATTTCTTCCTGAAGTGTTTGTTTTTTCCCAATTTCTAAATATTCTCTAGCTTTTACTGTTAAGTTTTCAGTTTCTAACAGCATCAAACAACAATTAATTCCACTTATATGTCCAGCAATATCATGTATAATACAGTGAACCAAAATATCTTTTTTTTGGTTCTCTTTCATAATGTACTGGTAATTAAGTTGATGCTCTCTCGCTTTTTGAATTAAACTTCTTTTTTCTTCATATTCTTCCTCTAATAATTTGATTAATAATATTTTATTATTTTTAACGGAAATTGCTATGGCTTCAAAATGATATTCTTTACCAGATAAATCTAATTGATGCCAAATACCTGATTTTAATTGATTTTTGTCATTTTTGTTCCATAGCTCTTCAGCATCTATCAGAAAATTTTCTAAAAAGGGAAACTCCTGTTGCGGTATGAGTATTTGCATTCCAGATTTAACTTGATGAAGACAAAATCGTTGTAACCAATCTGGTGGAGTTCCAGTAATTCTAAAGCGGCCAAAGTTTAATCTCTCTAAGACTAGAGTATCTAAAGCAGCAAACACATCTGCTGTAATAGAGTCGCTCATGATAGACACAAATTTTTTAAATGTATGTGTGATTAAATATTATTAAATAATTACTTAAAAATAGGCGCGAATTAACATACTTTTCATTGAAAATTTTTATTAATTAATCATGTGTTTTATTAACTAAGAATCTATAATTCTAAAATTTTATTAGCAAGAATTTGGAAAGATTCTTCGACACCTAAACCTGTCTTTGCACTTGTTTTAATGACGATCCAACCTCTCTGCACAACTTCGTTAATTTCGGCATCACTAATTTCCCATTCCTCTATTAAATCCCACTTATTAAGTATAAGTATAAATGGAACTGTTCCAATAGTATTTTCTACTTTAATTTGTAAGTTGAAAGCTTTTTCTAGAGTATTCTTTCTAGTTCCATCTACCACTAATAGATATCCTGATGCCCCACGTAAGTACGACATACGTACTTTTTGAAACTCATCTTCTCCATATAAATCCCAAAGAATAAAATTTATATCTTGTCCTTGAATATTTACTGTTTTTTTATCAATTTTTACACCTACTGTTGTTTGATATTTTTCAGAAAAAATACTGTGGACGAACCTTCCTACTAAACTAGTTTTACCAGTTGCAAATGCACCTACCATGCAAATTTTTTTTTGCAGCATGAGTGATTGTTCCTTCAATGATGGGCATCAATTAAGAATACCTTAAAAGATACCCTACGATTAACTTGTTGATTTTGCTCTATAAGTCGTGTATTTAAAGGTTGACTTGACCCTACACCGACAGTAGTAAAATTAGTTGTATTGATGCCTTGAGAATTTAGATAAGCGATAATTCTACTAGAACGGGCTTGACTAAGTATCATATTTCTTTGCTCTGTTCCAGTTATGTTTGTGTGTCCTGTGATTTCAAAACGTACATCTTTGCCTAAAGATTTGGCTAAACTGGATAATTTTTTGATTGCGAATACTATATTTGGTAATTTATTACTCTCACCTGGTAAAAATTCAGTAGTTCCCTCAATAAATAAGAGCTGATGCTGCTCAATTTGTTGTCTATATAGTTGCAATTCTTGTAGTTCTAATTCTAGTAAATTTTTATCTATGTATTGGGTGATACCAGGGATTAAACGCCAAGATTTTTTGGCTTCTAAAATCCATTGGCGTGGTGCATTTCCTGTAGCATACAAAATACCATTTGGGTCAACTCTGAGTGATACAGTTTTGGGAGTTTGCAGTAATTGTGCAGCTCTTTTCGCTATTATTTGCGGCTCCAGGGATACATAAGGTTGCCATTGACTAATAACTGTCTTAGGATTAATGTTAGCTTGTTGCATCAGTAAATACGGATCTATAGCTAAGGGATCGCGCATTCCAGAAATGAAATTTTTCCTATATCCCTTCTTGGCTTGAATCACAACAATCCCAGGCTGAGAGTTAAGTTTTTCTAGATATGCATTCCAACGCAATTGTTCTCTCAAGCTAAAAAAGCTCCATACCCCAAGTGCGATCGCGATCGCACTCAGTAAACTCCATGCATATACATAGCGTTTATTGGATGGAACTTTATACCTTACTTCTAAACATTCCTCTAAATAAGCTTTACTAATACTAAATAATTTGGTTTCACCTGTGAAATCATGAAGTTCTCTATGCAATTTCAGGTGAATCTTTTCTATTGCATTTTGAAAAACTAATCTTAATTCTTGAGGAGCATTTCCTCGAATTATACCTGCTAATACTGCTTGTGGTCCTTCCTCAATCCATATAGTAAGTTCCCCAAACTGCAAACTTTGTAAAGCCTCACCTTTTTCTACATTGAAAGAGTCTTTGACAAAATCTTGAATAGCTGTCAACATAGCGGAAACTAAATCAGGATCTTGAGCAGCCACCTGTGGCGCTAAAACATTTTGCAGCAATAATCCAGTTTCCTTGTGAATTAAAAATACTTGTTCCACTTGGTAAATCAAGGTGCGTAGTAGAACAACTTCAGCAAAAGTCTTACCTGTCTGTCGTGCTTCTAGTCTCCACTTAAAACTCTGTGGTGACATACTATGTTCTAGTGTTTGATTCAAAGATTGAATCATTTCACTCAGAGCTGTGCTAATCGCCTTACGAGTTGCAGGACCAATTATAGGAAAAAATGCTTCAGAAAGAACATTTAAATCTTGCTTCACAGACGATTGAATTGCTTTTTCAACTGTGGGAACCATTGCTTCGGCTAACTTTTGATCTTGCATTGTTCTCAAAATCACAGCTTCTGGAAGCAAACGACTGATATCTTCTGCTTGAATTTGAGAATTTTCTAATTGCTTGTATAGTTTATCAAGTTGTGCAGTTTCTATCCCCAATAGCAAACTACGGAGTTCACTGAGTTCATCAGTAGCTTCTTTGTGATTGTTATTTAGAGGTAAAGTTTCATGGGGGTTGCTACCATTAGAAACTTCGGGTAATTTGTCAGTTGATTCATCAGGATAATATTCATTCATCGCCAAAAATATCCAACTCACGATCTTATGTTGAGTTGCATCTTTTTTAAAAATTTATTGAAAATAGTGTTAGCAAGTAGGAATTAAAGACTAGTTAGTGGTTAGTGGTTATTGGTCATTTGTCATTTGTCATTTGTCATTGGGAATCAGAAATAATTTTGAATTTGCGATTTTGGATTAAAATCTAAAATCCAAAATCTAAAATCTAAAATCTAAAATTTACTGTCTCCCCACCCTCTCCACACCCCCAAAACTTCCCATATCTAACTATCGAGAATTCAGCCGTATGGCGAATTCTGTAAACATAGCTGCAAGAGTGGAACGATCTGTTTTTTCTGCACGTATTTCTTGAGATTCTTGTTGTAGTAGTGCTATGATTTCTTCGTATTTTTGACGAATGTCATCCTGTAGGCTTTGAGATTGATTAAGAAGTTGTTCGCGTAATTCACGTGTTTTTGTCGCTGCTTGTTCATCAATTTGAGAGAGCTTTCTTTCTATAGAAAGATTGATTCCTTTTTGCTCTTCGCTGAGTGTTGCGATCGCTTCCTCTCGTTTTAATTGTTCGCTTTTGATCTGATCATTTACAGCTTCAACTTCATTTTTGATATAATTTTCTAAATAATCTAAACGTTTTTTTGTTTCATCTCGTAAGCTAGCACATTCTTTGATGAGACGATCTTCTAAGCGCGTAAACTTTTTTTCTAGTTCTCGCATCTGACCGCCAAAAAGAATATCTCTGACTTTATCTAAACTGCTAATGTCGCCAAAGCTATTACTTATTGAAGCCTGATTGGTGCTTGGAACTAAACCACCTGGGTTTGAGTCTGCAAAATTATGATGAAATTTTTCTCCTTCCATCGAACTCATCTTTTTTATCCTTGCTATGTTGTAAGTTAGTTTAGCTTCTAGTTTTGATATATTAAGACAATTTATTATTCTTGTCTTAACCTTGTTAAAGTATTACTTTCTAGAGTAGCACCCTGGCATCAAGCAATATATTATATGGTTAAAAGCTGGAAATATATATTAACGTAATATGGTTTATCAATAGAGAAAAGAAAAAAGAATATAGTCACACAGCTGTTTATAGTGAGGACTTCAGTTCTTTATGAGCGCTTAAGCGTACCCTACCCTACGGGAACGCCTTACAGCGTATGGGAAACCGCTACCGCGTCTACACTACGAACCTAGCAAACTTTGTGTGCTGAAGTACTAGAGTAAGAAGCGAATTAGTACATATACTGATGCGGTAAATAGTTGCAATAGCATGACAGGAATACCGTAGTGCAGAAAAGTTTTGAAGGAAATGCGGCGTCCATGTTGTTCAGAGATCCCTGCTGCTACGATGTTAGACGATGCACCGACTAAAGTTCCATTGCCTCCCAAAGTAGCACCAAACATCATTGCATAAAAAAGTGGTAATACTTCTGGGGGAAACTGTCCTTGAAAGTCTGGTGCGAGAACTTCTGCTGGCGCTAACCCAACGTTGACAACGTATTGTTTGAGTAAAGGTACCATTGCTACTACTAAAGGAATATTAGGAATTACGCTAGACAAGAACCCAATCAAAAATATTAAAATCAGTGAACCTAAAAGAATATTTTTTCCCAAAATAATTGCTAATACTCCTGATAAACCGTTAATGATGCCAGTTTTTTCTAGTCCTCCAATTAGCACAAATATGCTCATAAAAAATATCAATGTACTCCAATCAACATCCCGCAAAATATTATTCACAGAATCGATTTTGCTGTGATGTGACAAAAGCATTGCTAATGCTGCTCCAAGTAAAGCTACAGCAGCTGGTGAAATAGGTACTGGAAGAGATTCTCCGATCACAAAAAACACTAAGACAAAAGCTACTATTAATGCTCCCAATAATAAAACACGTGGATGATTAATTTGAGGATGTGGTAACTCTTCTAGATTATCTAGTTTTTTATACCAAATTTTGCGGAATAATAGTGGCAAAATAGCAACCACAGTCATGACTGCGATCGCTCCACCTAAACTCAAGCGCCATAGATAATCTGTAAAGCTAAGATTGATCGCATCACCTACAATAAATGTTGCCGGATCACCAACTATCGTGAGCAGTCCAGAACTATTAGCAATGAACACCATTAGAATTAATAATGGTACAAAATTTACCCCAACTTCTTGAGCCATTGGTGGAATTAAGGGAGCTAATAGCATCACTGTTGTAGCATTAGGTAAAACTGCACAAATAGGAGTAGTAATTGCAACAATACCTAATAATAGACGTTTACCCTCTCCTTTAGCTATTAGCACCATTTGAGTTGCTAAATACTCAAATATTTTTGTTGGTTCAAATGCGCGTACTAATACCATCACGCCAAAAAATAAACCAAGTGTGCCATGACTGTTACCTATATAGCCAATTGCTTCTTGTAAAGTCATCACATTAGCAAATACTAATAGTAACGCACCTAACAATGCTGCAATTGTTAGATGTATCCACTCTGTCATAATAAAAAAAATGACAGTGATAAAAGTCAAAATGCTCAGAATAGCTTGCCAATTTTCCACAGATAACTCCTGGATTCAATTAACAATTCAGTAAGTCGGCACAATTAAAGTTAACGAGTGAAGCTCGTCAATCGATTTTAGATTTTAGATTACTCTGTCGAGAAGCCGCACTTCGTGCGTCTATGGATTTTGGATTGACTCCACAACACCTCCGCCTAACCCCCAAATTGGGGAATGAGGGTTGGGGGTTAGGCGGAGAAGTTCTGGAACCTACTCGGAACTCTTGGTCATGTATCAGTTGTTTATTTTACTTAGTGTTTAAATTCATAAGCTAAAGTTAAACACTAACCAGTGTTTACTGCTCATTACTCTAATATTTTGCATATTAAACGAAAAAAGTTACTTAGTATAGATAGCTTCGGTTTAATAAATAAATTATTTAGTAATTTATATAGAAGATAAAAGTAAAAAACTTAATTTTTGTTGCTATTTTAAGAATAAAAGTATGAATTTGTAGCAATTTTTTCTTAGATTTTAAAATTAATTCATGCATAATTACATTTAAGACCAATTTTAAACAAAGATTACAACAAATAGATTTCCAGAAACTATACATAGGTAAAGTGTCCGAATCTCAAATCCGAAATGTTATAAGCTTGTAGTAAGTGCAGTAGAAGTGTAGTATTTGCTCATTAATTAACACTCATTACAAGCTTTAATTTTCATTCTCCATCAATGCAACTAGGTATACCCAGTACCGGACAAGGGAAATTATAAGCAAGTTTTTGCACAATTGGATGTTTAGCTGATTTACAGCCTAAAAATAATATAGTTGCGGCTTCTGATGCAGCGACTCTCTTTAGTTCATCGGCTACGCAGCCAAACCGCAAATGAGCTTTAAAATAACTCTGCCATTCTTCAGCAAGACAACGTGCTTGCCATAAGATTTTTTCTGCTTGTGCAAACTTATTTATTTGAGTCAAGACAGGAGTTTGAACATTTTTTGATGGTAAACTGATTGGGCAATAAGTTGGAAACTGCCCAAATGATTCACTTGTTTGAATGTCCTGTGCTGGTAAAGTATCAAAAAAATCATTTGTTTGGTATTCTTCTAATACGTAAACAGCTTGAACTAAAACCTGTGAATTTGTAGCTAAACGTGTTTGATGAGCCATCAACAAGCTAATATCCAACGCAGTATGGCTGTTAGGAGAACTGTTATAGCCAACTATAAAATTGATTGTTTTTGTAGATTCGGCTTGTTCTGAAAAAGATGTTATTGAGTTACACTGCAATAACATTTGCTCAATTAAGTCATCTCTATTGATCGCGTCTTGCAAACGCATTAACATGGGTTTGATATTCACAGCATTCACTTCTTTGCAATCAAAATTGGATGTTGGTAGTTGGTGATTGGTGATTGCTTGTTAGTGGGTAAAAATTACTCATTCCAAACAACAAACAACGCCCAACTTACTACTATTTACTCTTTACTAACAAATAATTACTCATCAGTAGTAAAATTCCGCTCAAGGAAATTTAGTGCATAATTGCGGAGTTCGTAGTAATCTTTTGAGTTTCGCATCTCGGCGCGATCACGTGGATGTGGAAAAGGGACTTCTAGGATCTCTCCAATTTTAGCAGATGGGCCATTAGTCATTAAAACAATGCGATCAGACATATAAATAGCCTCATCAACATCGTGAGTAATCATCATCACGGCTTGGCGATTATTTTCCCAAATATCTAAAACTTGGC
Source organism: Fischerella sp. CENA71 (assembly GCA_024239075.1). Taxonomy (GTDB): domain Bacteria; phylum Cyanobacteriota; class Cyanobacteriia; order Cyanobacteriales; family Nostocaceae; genus Pelatocladus. The sequence goes on from JANBVI010000006.1 coordinate 169,430, forward strand.
GCTGTAATTTTCCACGAGTTAAAGCATCTAAAGCACCAAACGGTTCATCCATTAATAACATTTTTGGACGAATTGCTAAAGCTCTAGCAATCCCAACCCTTTGTTTCATCCCACCAGATATTTCATCAGGATATTTATCTGCTGCCGCAGTCAAATTTACCATTGCTAAATGTTCGTTAACAATGCTGATTTTTTCTGCACGAGTAGCATCTTTTAGTACTTCATCCACAGCCAAGCGGATATTTTCTTTCACTGTTAACCAAGGTAGCAATGAATAGTGTTGGAACACCATCATGCGTTCAGCACCAGGCTTACGAATTTCTTTACCATCAAGTCGTACAGAGCCAGCAGTTGCTTTTTCCAAACCAGCAACAATTTTTAGCAGTGTTGATTTACCACAGCCAGAATGACCAATTACAGAAATATATTCATCTTCGCCTATTGTAAGATTGACATTATCTAAGACGACAAACTCACCACTACCATTTGTCGGATAAGATTTGACTAGATTTTCTATTTCTAAAAATGGAGTATTATGGAATGTTTGTTTATCAATCATAGAAAATGAAGTAGATTTAGTCATAAGTAAGCTCCAAAAATTTAGGAGAATATTAACAATTTGAGAAAATAATGATCAGATTTTGTATTAGCAAAAACTCAAATTGATCTGGGAAATCCTACTCTGTAGTGATTAATACTACAAGTCAATCAAGACATATAAAAACGAGTGGGAGCATTGGCTCTAATTTCAAAACTGTTGAGATATCCTACAGGATCACTGGGATCAAAACCCTTATTGTCGATAAATAGTTCCGGTGGTTCGACTTTGTAATCATCTTTTGGGGACTCAATACCCATTTCTGCGGCAATATCTCGATAAAGGTCTGTTCTCCAGCCTTGGGCAGCTAATTTATCTGCATTTTTGGGAAATTCCTTAATTTGTCCCCAACGAGCAGCTTGTGTCATCAACCAAATACTTCTGGATCTCCACAAGAATGTAGAGTGTTCACCTGGTTGTTTGGGAATATTGTCAGGAATGTCAAAGAAAATAGTGTTATCAGCAGCTTTAATCGTGCGATCTTTGCCATCAAAACCACCATAGTTGTAGTTGCCGAGAATTGCTGGGCCTGTAAACTTGGTGATAGGCGCACCCGGTTTTTTGGGTTTGGCACCCGTAAATGAGCGATCTGTGAGCAGTTCTGCAACTTCTTTGCGGTTTTCAGGTTTGCTGCAATATTGACAAGCTTCAATCATCGCTTTGACGAGAGAACGATAGGTTTTTGGGTAGTTGTCAATAAAAGATTGCATCACCCCCAACAATCGATCTGGGTGTCCTAGCCAGACTTCTTTACCTTGAGCGAAGGTAAATCCGACACCTTCATTACCAGTTATTGCCCGTGTATTCCAAGGTTCTGCAACCATGTAGGCTTGCATTGCCCCAATCCGTACGTTAGTTACCATCTGCGGTGGAGGAACAATGATCACACGAAACTCTTTGAAAGGATCGACACCAGCAGCAGCAGACACGTAGCGGATAAAGTATTCGTAAATGGCTGAACTCAGTACTACTGCCCAGACTTTGCGTTCTGGTGGCTGTTTGTCAAAGTAGTTTCTAAAATCACGACCAAAAGCTTCCAAAGCGCGATCGCCATATTGTTGTTTGTATTCATACCAAGGACGCAGCCCAAAATCCCACATGGCTTTGTTCATCGTCATGGCGTTTCCGTGGCGGTGAATAGTCATCGCTGCACACAAGGGAGCGTGACGCGCTCCTTCCGCACCAATTCTGGCGTTGGTAACAGCACCAGATACCACAGGCGAAGCATCAAGGCGACCAAAAATCAACCCATCGCGTGATGTAGCCCAGCTGGCTTCCCGGTTGAGTGTGACATTCAATCCATATTTGCGGAAAAAACCTTTTTTCCAAGCGATCGCAAAAGGCGCACAGTCGTTAACAGGAACGTAACCAACAGTAATATCTGGTTTTTCTAATGTTCCAGGATTGACTACAGGTTTAATAGCAGCAGCTTCTTCCGTCAGTCCTTTAGCAGAGCGATCGCCTGAGATTGCACAAGAAGACAACGCTATTCCTGCTGCTGTTGCTCCTATTCCTTTAATAAAGTCTCGTCGATGCCAATAGTTTTGGTCGGCGTTATTCATGTCTGCTCCACTGGTTATTAATTATTCTTAGCCAACCTCACGCCTAAATATTAGTTTTATAGTGCATTCTCAACACAACAACTGACGTCAAAAATTAGGCGTTTATGTTCATTTTGCGACTCTATGAGCCAATTTTTTTTCTATTAATTTGAAGTTCGCGGACGATGAGTTACGAATTCTTGAAGTTTGCCCACAGCATAATCAAGAATTAACCCAGTTAAGCCAATTACCAACACGGCGAGAAACACAGAACTCAGATTTAAACGGCTCCATTCATCCCAAACAAAAAAGCCGATACCAATACCACCTGTTAACATTTCTACCGCAACAATTACTAACCAAGCAATTCCTAAACTAATCCGCAAACCTGTAAAAATGTAAGGCAAACTTGCAGGTAAAATAATCTTAGTAATCTGTCGCCAACGGGGCATTTCTAACACTTGTGCGACATCTAAATAATCTTTAGAAACGCTAGAAACTCCCAAAGCAGTGTTAATAATTGTCGGCCACAAGGAAGTGATAAATATCACAAAAATTGCGGAAGGATCTGCCAAATTAAATATTGCTAAGGCAATAGGTAGCCAAGCTAAAGGCGATACAGGTTTAAAAATCTGAATAATGGGATTTATTGCTAGCATTGCCGATTTCGACATGCCAATCAGAAAGCCTACAGGGATCGCCACTACAGCACCCAACAAAAAACCTAGCAATACCCGTCTGATACTTGCCAATAACAACCAACCAATTCCCAAGTTTCCCGGCCCGCGTTGGTAGAAAGGGTTGAGTATGTAGTCCAAATTCGCAACCAGTGCTTCTGGTGGAGTAGGCATCAATTCGTGATTCGCCAGCGCAATTACCCACCACAACAGGATAATTCCCAAGAATCCCAAAGTAGGATACAAGATTACATCCTTGAGAACAAAAGGTTTTGCCTTTTTCCAAGCAGTTTGCCCAGCAACTGCAAATATTGCAGCCAAATTCAATTGAAATATCATTCGATGCAACCTCAACAGAGTCAAGTGCAGGTACAAAAAACCTGAGCAGTACCAGCCAAGGAAGCTGATGAGGTTAAACATTAAAAAAATGCTGCCTCTTCAGTCTCCTCTCAATGCCTACGAAGTTAGCTGACGGGCTAGGACTGAGAGATGTCCTTCTCATTTGAGATACGCCCCAAAAAATGGTTCCTCCGCTCCAGCGTTAGCGTTGTTATTAGCTAGATTAGGCTGACTTACTCTACTTAAGAAACTAAAGTAACATATATTTCTTTATATTGTATATCTATCTCAAGGTAAATATGATTATTGATTATTAAGTTTAGTGTTACAAAACGTAATTTATAAATCAAAGTTATTAAGCAGAAATTTAAACCGTAAAATTTACGTTGACAAAGCCAAGGTTATATAAAAACTGACTTTACTACTTTTGAACATCCTTGTACAATATGCCGACAAAAAGCAATATTTGCAAGATTGAAGATGTATAAAAATCTGGCGGCGATAACTACCTTGAGTCTCTTATTAACAACATTCATACCTGCGGTTGCTAATGCCGAAACAGTGATGGAAAAAGTAGCACGGACGGGAGTACTAACAGCAGGGACTAGCAAAGATGCAATTCCCTTTGCTTATACGAGTAATCAGGGAAAATTGGTTGGTTATTCCGTAGATATGTTGAATTTGGTTAAAGAACAATTAGAAAAAGAACTAGGAAAAAAAATTCAATTGCAATTGGTAACAGTGACACCAGGAGAACGGATTCCCAAAATTCTCAATGGACAAGTTGATATTGTTTGTGATGCTAGCAGTTTTACTTGGGAACGGGATAAAAAAGTAGATTTTTCACTGAGTTATGGTGCTACTGGTACTCAATTATTAGTAAAAAAGGGAAGTAATTTAGGTTCTCCTGAGTCTTTAATCGGTAAACGTGTCGGTGTACTGAGCCAAACTACCAATGAATTAGCACTCAAGCGAGTCCAACCGCAAGCAAAACTAGTCTTATTAAAAGACCGCGCCGAAGGATATGCTGCTTTGCAACAAGGGAAAATCGATGCTTTTGCAGCAGATAGCATCTTGTTAGAAGGATGGTTAGGAACAACAAAAAACTCGAACGCTTTTCAAGTAGTACCAGATCGCCCTTACTCTAGAGAAGGTATTGCATGTATGGTTCCTGAGAATAATTCTAGATTTATGGACTCAGTTAACTATACTCTCTACAAGTTCATGCAAGGATTCGTGGATGGAGACAAACGAAATGTTAGTATCTTCGATCGCTGGTTTGGTTCTAATGGCGTGGTTTTTCTGAACAATGATTTACGCGATTTAGCAATTGAAACCATGCAAATCATGATTGAATCGCGCGAAGAGATTCCTAAAAATTAGCTTTGAAGTTTTTAGTGAGCAGCAAACATGCATAAAATAGTAGGGGCTTCAGCCCTACTATCAACAACCTTGACATTGACATTAATGTTAAGGTTTAGCGTAAGAGAGTCAGCACTAATTCGACTCTCATGCTTTATTCAGAACGGTTGCATCAACTTACCAAAGAACATGCAGATACTTTAGCAGCCCTCGTGTGTGGGTTATTTTTATTTTGCGGATGGTTCGCCTTACACCTTGGCTTTTTGGGATGGGCGTTGTTGCTGTTACCCATCGCCTATGTGATTGGTGGTTACGAAAGCGCCCGTGAGGGACTCACAACTCTCATCAAAGAAAAAGAACTAGATGTAGATTTGCTGATGATAGTGGCGGCGCTTGGTGCAGCTGGGCTGGGTTTATGGCGAAGAGAGTATTACTTAATTATCGATGGGGCTATTTTGATTCTCATCTTTGCTATTAGTGGCGCCCTAGAAGGTTATGCGATGCGGCGAACTGAACGCAGTATCCAGAGTTTGATGAGCTTAACACAGGATACAGCAACAGTTGTGCGTCAAGGCAAAGAAGAAGTAATTGCGATCGCGCAGTTGCAATTAGGAGATGAAATTATTGTCAAGCCAGGAGAATTAATTCCCACAGATGCGGTAATTCTGGAAGGTTACAGTACTCTCAACCAAGCCGCAATTACAGGCGAGTCTTTACCTGTCGAGAAAACAGTCGGTGACGAAGTATTTGCAGGTACGTTAAATGGGTATGGAGCGCTGAAGTTAAAGCTGCATCAACCACCGGAAAGTAGCTTAATTCAACGAGTGATTCGTTTAGTACAACAAGCACAAACAGAAACACCTCCTTCTCAACAGTTTATTGAACGATTTGAACGAGGATATGCACGGGTAATTGTAATTGCTGGAGTCTTGCTGTTGATTTTGCCACCATTCCTGTGGAATTGGGATTGGGAAACAGCGATTTATCGAGCTTTGACTTTTTTGGTGGTGGCTTCTCCCTGTGCATTAATGGCTGCAATTATGCCAACATTACTTTCAGGAATTGCTAACGGTGCAAAACAGGGAATTTTGTTTAAAAATGGCTCTCAATTAGAAATAATGGGGAAAGTACGAGCGATCGCTTTTGATAAAACTGGTACTCTCACAACAGGAGTCTTAGAAGTATGTGAAATAATTCCTGCTAGTGAATATACACAAGAATATGTATTAAAAACTGCCGCTTCTGTAGAATCTCGTTCCGAACATCCCCTTGGTGAAGCAATTGTCAAAGCAGCAAAAAACTTAGATTGGGTAGCTGCGACAGAAGTACAAGCTTTCCCTGGACAGGGAATTATAGGTATTGTAAATCACCAAGAAATAATTGCCGGGAAAGATAATTTTGTCCAAAACTATGTTAATGATTTACCTCAAAACTTAATTGAGATAGCTACCAACTTCGAGTTACAGGGGAAAACAGTTGTTTGGATAGCAGAAAATGAAGAGGAGACGGGGACAGAGGGACAAGGGGACGCGGGGAATAAAAATGAAACACTCTCCGTGTCTCCCCCTCACTCTATCACCGCGTCTTCTTCACTCTCCGCTTCATATCAAGTGTTAGGTATTATAGCTATTGCTGACACAGTGCGATCGCAAGCAGCAGCAACAATTTCTCATCTGAAAAAATTGGGAGTTGAGCAAATAGTCATGTTGACTGGAGATAATCAACAGACTGCTGAAAGTGTGGCACGGGAATTGGGAGTAGATCGAGTCTATGCAGAGTTACTACCAGAAGACAAATTGCATGTAATTCGTCGTTTACAGCAAGAGTATCAAACAGTCGCCATGGTAGGTGATGGTATCAATGATGCACCAGCCCTAGCTCAAGCATCTGTAGGGATTGCCATGGGGACGGTAGGAAGTGATGTAGCATTAGAAACAGCCGATATTGTCTTGATGGCAGATAGATTAGAAAAAATCGAAGTAGCAATGCGCTTAGGTAAAAGAGCGCAAGCAATAGTCAAACAGAATATCACCATTGCTTTAGGATTTATTCTTTTACTGTTAATTGGCAATTTCTTGGGTGATATCAACTTACCTATCGGTGTAGTAGGACACGAAGGATCTACTGTGTTAGTTACCCTGAGTGGTTTACGATTGTTAAAAAATTAAGCAACTAATAAAAATGTACCAGACTGTATTGGTTTTAGACTCAGAAATCAAGTTTAGGACTCAGAAATTAAGTTTAGGACTCAGAAATTAAGTTTTAGACTCAGAAATTAGCTTCACAGCTTACGATATTATTCTGAGGCAGTTAGACATTAAGTATTGGTTTTTACCATTACCGACCTCAACGAATAATACAAATGTTCAAGCGGACATGATATAAAGCATCTCAAAAGCCCAACACAAACAATATGTATTACTCAGATAAATGGCAGGTGAGGTTAGCGCAAGTAGCATATCGCTTTAACCAACAATATGAAAATCAATCTTTTGACGTGCCAACAGAAGTGCAGGCAATGCCAATATATCGGGAGTGGGTAAGTGGGATATTAGCAGCAAAAATAGTTTCTAGTTTTTGGGAAATAGCTCAACCACAAAAAAACCAGCACTGTTTAGATATAGGCTGCGGTGTCAGCTTTTTGATCTATCCTTGGCGAGATTGGCAAGCGTATTTTTATGGACAAGAAATCAGCAATGTAGCGCGAGATGCTCTCAATTCCCGTGGTTCGCAGTTGAACTCAAAACTATTCAAAGGTGTCGAGTTAGGCCCTGCACATCAGTTAAACTACCCTTTAGATAAGTTTGACTTAGCGATCGCCACAGGATTTAGCTGTTATTTTCCACTGGAATATTGGAGTGCTGTATTAGCAGAAGTCAAACGAGTCTTGAAACCAGGTGGACAATTCGTCTTTGACATCCTCAATCCAGAACAACCGTTAGCTGAAGATTGGGCGGTTTTGGAAACTTATTTGGGTGCTGAGGTATTTTTAGAGGCGATCGCAGAATGGGAAAAAATAATCAAAGCTGCTGATGGTAAAGTAGTTGCACGGCAATCAGGAGAATTATTCGATTTGTACAAAGTGCGGTTTTGAGACTAAGTGTGAAAACCTTGAAACACTTGGCATCAAGGTTTAAGCCCTTAGCAGTATATTTTGAAAAATCGGGATGTTACCACAACCAACATTTATATTTCTACACTGTGTTTTTTGGCAATTTGACGAAGTTGCTCAAACTGCTCTTGTGATGCTAACTGTAGCTTTTCGTCTGTTGGTAGTTGATTGTTTGGGCCTTTAGGGACTAAATATTTAACATAGAGAGAAATAAAATCAACGATCGCAGCTATCCCAGGTAAAGCATGATTGTCAGCTTGCTTACCTGCTACCATAATCGCCATACTTCCTTCAATCGATTTTCTGGTAGCATCGGCAAATTGACCAACCAGTTCATGAATATAATCTACAGTCTCCAGGTTCTTTAACTTCACCAGATCCGGAGTAAATTCGTATCCTGCTGCTGTTGCTTGTTCCAGCACACACCATTGTGTGAACTCTTGCAGTACTATTTCAGGAAGTCCGGCGAGATGATTGTGTAATTCTGAATTAGACACTAGCTTTCCTTATAAATTTTCAGTTTTCTTCGTGTCTTCGTGCCTTATACCAATTTCCTTTAAAAGTGAAACATATTTTTTTGTAGAGACGTGCCATGGCACGTCTCTACATTATTTATGTGTATCGCGATTAACGTGAAATGGTATTAGTGGTTCAACAATTAATTTTATTAACCACTAAAACACTAAGACTCCAAGTTAAAACGAGATTATGCTGTCCGAAAACGCGCCAGTTCTTCGCCTGTTTTAGCGTCATGGGCGTGAACTGTACACACTAAACAAGAATCAAATGATCGGGCCACATGACCTACTTCTATAGGGTCAGCTGGATCAGCAATCGGTGTACCCATTAAAGCTTCCTCAATGGGGCCAAGCTTTTGTTCGGCGTCACGGGGGCCAATGTTCCAAGTACTAGGGGCGATGACTTGATAGTTCTTGATTTTGCCATCTTCTAGTTCAACCCAGTGACACAGGGAACCCCGCGCTGCTTCTGTCGCACCCCAACCACGCCCATCTTTTTGCTTGGGTTTGATGTACCAAGGTTCATTTAATTTGAATTCGCGCAAACAGCGTTCGGCTTGGCGATACAACTTGACAATTTCGTGAACCCGTGCTAACTGACGAAGATGAACGCTGGGGCCGCCCATCCGCTTGAAAACATCAAGGATAAATCCATCATAATGTTGCCAAGATTCGCCGTGTGTACCACCTGCAACCAATTGTCTGGCTAAGGGGCCAGCTTCTAACCGTCCATATTCGGTGTGGCGGACTGCACTTGACCAGGAATAAGCACCGTTGAAGTCTTTCTGATTTTTAGCGATGGGGTTGGTGGTGCGATCAAACGGGTGAATGTCTCCTGTACCTTCTTCGTACCAAGAGTGAGTTGTATTCTCACGAGCAAAGGTATGATCCATCAAGGTGTGAGTGTCGCTGTAACTGTCGTACACTCCACTTTTCATGATCATGGCAGCATTACGGCTGGCGATGGTTGGTTTTTGGTATTTATCTTCATGGGGTAAATATCCCCAAGTGACGTATTTACCAACACCACCACCAAATTTATCTAAACCAATATCTAAACCCATCCGCCAATAGAAACCCAAGTCGGACTGGCGATGGTTACGATTTTCGTGCAACCAAGCCATAAAGTCATCATAGGTCTGGATTTCTTCGTAGCGTTCCAAGGAACAACCCAACCATACAGGTTCTAGCCAATTGGTGCGGAAATATTCTAGGATTGACCAGGCGCGGGTAATATCGGTGAGAGTGGGGGCGCACATCACGCCACCAGGAACCATGTAACTAGAATGGGGCCATTGACCACCTAAGAGGGCATAAATTTCTACTGGTTTAGCAGAAATTGTGACGCCGATTTCGTAATGTTTGCCAGTAAAGGCAGCAAAGCGACGGACTGCTTCACTATAATAACGGCTATTTTGATATTTTTTATTTGTGAGATCGATCGCAAATAAACCGTAAAAATAGCGGGGTATACTTTGAATTGTTTCAACTATTTGACCGAGGTTTCTAGCTAAAATTGCATTCGGTGGAACTTCTGTTTCCCAGGCGGTATCCAATGCCCAAGATGCACAGGTGAGGTGAGAACCACCGCAAATTCCACAAATACGAGGTGTGACAATTAATCCGGCTTGGGGGTCTTTGCCACGTAGAATTACTTCAAATCCGCGGAAGAGTTCGGCGTGAGTCCAGGCGTTAATTACTTGTCCATCTTCGATTTCCACCCGCACATCTAAATCGCCTTCGACCCTCCCCACGGGTGAGATGTCTAATATTTGAGTTCCCATGATTTGTCCTTTTGGTGATTGGTTCGTAGTAAGAACGCTTTGTGCTTACTACGAACTAAACTAAGAAAAAGTCTTCATCTGCCCAAGTTGGGGCGGCGTCTTTGGCGACTACGGTCAGTAAAGCATAGTCTTTTTGTTTGACTCCTGGTGGTAGTTCTTTGGGAACTCCCATGACAGTTTGAGTTTTAAATACGGTTCCTGGTTTAAGGTCAAAGAAGGGAAATTCTGGTTCGGTACAACCTAAACAAGGCATTCCCGCACGGGTTTTGGAAGAAACGCGGTTCCACAAGATGCGGTTACAGGAAGAATGAGTCATGGGGCCACGACAACCCAAGTCGTAGAACAGACAACCTTTACGTTGACCAAATTCAGCAGTGCTTGCTTTATAGGCAAAGTGAATGTTGCGGGTACAACCTGTTTGAGTAAAGGTTTTGAAGAAGGTTTGAGGACGATGGAATTCGTCAAGGGTAATATCGCCAATTCTACCAGTGGCGATCGCCACTAATATCTGCGTTATCCAATCAGGATGGGCGGGACATCCAGGAATATTAATGACAGGTACTCCGGCTTTGGAACGGTAATCTGTTCCTAAAAAACCACCTTTTTGGCGTTTGAGAAATTGTAAACCTTGAGATTCACTAGGGTTAGGTTCCATAGCTGGAATTCCTCCCCAAGTCGCGCAATCGCCTACTGCTACTACATATTTAGCGACTTTTGCTAAATCGCTAACCCAATTTTTCATCGGACGATGAGCAAAGCGATTCCATTCTCCCGTACCATTGGGGGCATTAACTACACTACCTTCAAATACCAAGATATCTACAGGGATTTTGCCTAAAACGCAATTCCATAGCATCCCTTGCAGATTGTCTCCTAGTTCTTGTCCCAAGGAAGGATGCCATAGTACGTTAATACCAAAGTCGGAAATTAAGTCACAGACAGTTGGTTCTTCTGCATTTAAAAATGACATGGTGTTGCCCGAACAAGCACCACCTTGTAACCATAATACGTTAGTCATTAGCTGTGTGTTTGTAGGGATTGGGGATCGGGGATCGATTATAAGTTAGTAGCAAACTTATAACCCATCTATGTTTATCTGTGTTTCTCGGTGTGCATCTGTGGTCAGTTTTTCATTCTTTTTGGTGTACGCAGTTCATGATGCTCACTTAAAAGATTTGTAGAGTTTCAAGTTTAAGGAACAATTGATTTTTCAATATCAAATACATTCAGTTTATATTCTAGATTTTTAAATAAAAATTAATGTATTTAATCAATCTAAATCAATAAATAAAATATAGCTTTTTAGTAAAATCAAATACTTGGAGATGATATTTATTAACAACATATAATGTCCGCATTTTCTCTATATTAAAAATAGAGATATTAGTTTGGTATTCAATATGTTAGGTAGATACATTATTGATTATTTCAACAGAGAGACACTGAAACTATACTCATAAAAGTCATGAAATGTTAATAAAAAACATTTTTAATAAATGATGTTGCAACATAATTAACATTTGATTTATGTATAGGCTGCAATTATATATCAATAACGTAGTTATTGCTAAAAAACAAATCGTTAATAAAAAACTAATAGATTAAGATTGAGATAAATAGTGATGCACATACACTAGATTTTTATGAGCAGGTAATTTATATTAGTGAGGATTGATAGTAGTTCAAAAACACGCCTACGATTGTAATCGCAGTCTCATAGCTAAAGTCTGCTTCAGTAGACTGTTGTGTTTAATTGATTTGAGTCGTCTTTAGACGAGTTGTGCTATTAGCGAAGGGTTTAAACTCTTCGCGGTAAACCCTTCACGGTATATTTAAAAATTCGGATGCTCCCTTCGGATTCATCCACGGAATTAATTCAACATCTCAAATCCTAAATCCTAAATCGGATGACTCCAAGTATTAGCGATACCGCAGTCAAAGCAGCAATTGCTGCTATTAATTCTGAATCCGCATCCACAAAAGATAAAATTGAGATGCTGATTGAGATGGCACATGGTTTTGTTAAAAAGCCAAAAACTACTCAAGATTTGTGGAATGCGATCGCGTTATATCAAGAAGCAGAAAATTTATGTAATGATCATGACTTTTTGCTCAAAGCACGAGCAAAAATAGCAAAGGCTGGAGCGCTAAGATCAATACCGAGTGATACAGAAGAATTTTTATTGCAAGCGCAAGTTTTGTACACAGAAGCATTACCTATTTTACAAGAATTTGCCTCACCAGAAGAACTTGCGGAAGCTCAAATGAACTATGGCTTGGTGCTACAGTCTTTAGTACCATTCAACTTGGTAAGAATTGGAGATAGCATTCAGGTATATCAAGATGCTTTGCGCGTATTTACATGGGAAAAATACCCGCAGGAATATGCAATTTTACATAATAATATTGCTATTGCTTACCTTTCTATGTCAGGAGGTTCCCAACAGCAATATTTGTTTGAAGGGTTGGCGGTACAAACTTTTGAAGCTGCACTGAAACACATTCATCTAATTGATCATCCCAGAGAATATGCCATGTTGCAGAATAATTTAGGTAATGCGCTGCAATATTTACCATCATCCCATCCTTTGGATAACTTGATGCGAGCGATCACAGCTTATGATGAAGCCTTAAAAGTGCGTAATGCTAAAGATACACCAATAGAATACGCTAACACCATTGCTAACAAAGCTAATGCCTTATTAAACTTACCTGATGACTTAAACAAACCAGAAATAGGTAATCATCAAAATCTTATACAAGCGCGTAATTATTATCAACAGGCTTGGGAAATTTTTACTCACCATGGATATCGAGAACAAGCAGAAGTAGTAGCCCAAGTTTTAGAAGAATTATGAATAAAAAGGAGAATCAATCATGACAGATATACTTCCAATCTTATCATCTGGTGATGTGAACTTATTGACAGGATTGATCTGGTTATTAATAGCAACTGGATTCTCTGTAATTGGCGGTGCGATTGGCGGCATACTTTTAGCAGGAGAAGAATTAGGTTATAAATTTGCCGCCACAATTGGTGGATTATTCGCTCCTGCTGGTGTCATTCCAGCCATGCTATTAGGATTATTATTACTGAATTTTTGTCCCAAATTTTAGGAGGTTATATGTTAGAAATCGGCTGGTTTTCTGCTAAGTTATTTTTTAAGGGTAAATTAATACGTGATCATAAGTATTTTTGGCAGCAAACCGCTATTGGTGCTAGCATTGGTTTACTCTTACTAATAGTACCATTATTCTTACATTTTCCGTTGTGGTTAACAGTAATAATGTCGAGTATAACCACGGGTACTATTATGCCTTTCTTGCTTCAAGATTTCCGAATGAAGTAGAGACGCAAAATTTTGCGTCTCTACTATTAATCATTTAATTTATTTGAATAAAGTAGAGATGCGAAAAAAGCGTGTCTCTACATAATTATTATTTACACAATCATCAGCTAATGACTAATCTGGAAGAATTAGTACAAGAAATTAGCCGTTTTGAAGCGATAATTTCCGAGTGGGAAGAAAGCCAAAGATGTGTAGCTATAGGATTAAAACGCGCCATTGAGGACTTACATAAAGAAGCGCTAACTCGCTTAATTAAAAGTGTTAAACAAGAATCAATATCAGCCTTACGTCATGCTGTGCAAGATGAAGTAGTCTATGGCGTGCTACTTTATCATGAACTAGTCAAATCACCAACACCACCTTTACAACAACGTATTCAACAAGCTTTAGAAGAAGTCCGTCCTGGTTTAAAAAGCCATAATGGAGATGTTGAATTAGTGTCAATTAAAGTACCGGATACAGTAGAAGTGAGATTAATCGGTACTTGTAGAAATTGTCCCACTTCCACACTAACTTTATCTCAAGGAATTGAACAAACAATTAAAACATATTGTCCAGAAATCAATCATGTTATTGCGGTAATTTAATTATGTCAGTAATTAGTACTTGCTGTCTTGGTGCCTTTGTGTTTAAAAAATGATTTTTTCACCACCAATACACAAAGACACAAAAAAGAAAATATTCTTGTTTTATGAGATTTTAGGTTAGTTTTATACCTACCTTGACAGAGATAGTGGTTATACCAATTTTGTATGAAGATGCGCTGAAGCGCAAGAAATAAAAACGAACCACAAAGTACACAAAGAACACGAAGAGAAGAATTTAGCGCAGCTTCGCAAAGAAATGGTAATTAGTAGTTTTTGATTAGTTATTCAATGGCTTTTACATCAATCTTGAAAAATCACGACAATTTACCATTATCACCTAATGGTGCAGAAGTCATTTTAGGTAAAATCATGAAACCGGAGGAATTAGCAACTCCTCTTGCACCTAGCGCGATTGAAATGTTTGGTCCTCGTGCAGCTTGTTTAATATCAGAAAATGGACCATTGTGGGTTGCAGATACGGGACATCATCGCTTATTAGGATGGCAAAATTTACCAACTCAAGATAGTCAACCTGCTGACTGGGTAATTGGACAACTAGACTTTAATAGTGAAGGACAAAATGCTAAAGGTACACCAGGAAATACGACTTTGAGTGTACCAACTGGAATTTGTCGCTGTGGTGAAGGAATAGCGATCGCAGATGCATGGAATCACCGGATTTTGATTTGGAAAAAAGTACCAGAAGATACCAATGTCCCAGCAGATTTAGTTTTAGGACAAGTAAATTTTACTGACAACGAACCCAATCAAGGTAAGCAAGAAGCAGCAGCAAATTTTCTCAATTGGTGTTATGGGGTTTTTTATCACCAAGGAAGATTATTTGTAGCTGATACAGGTAATCGCCGGGTGTTAGTTTGGAATCAACTTCCTGTAGAGAATAATCAACCAGCGGATTTAGTTTTGGGACAACCGGATATGACATTACGTAACGAAAATGGTGGTGGTAGTCCTTCTGCTTCTAGTATGCGTTGGTGTCACGATATTACCTTTTGGGGAGAGAATCTAGTTGTCACAGATGCGGGTAATAATCGCGTGATGATTTGGGAAGGAATGCCTAGAGAAAATAATACTCCTTGTGCGGTAGTTTTAGGACAGAAAAGTTTTGATGTTGTTGAGATTAATCAAGGAGTTTATTTTCCTAGTCCGAGTAGTTTAAGTATGCCTTATGGTGTTGATGTTGTTGATGATTGGTTGTTAGTAGCCGATACTGCTAATTCTCGGTTATTAGGTTGGAGAAAGCCTGAGTCTATTTTATCTTTACAAGGAACTGCGGCTGATGCGATCGCAGGACAAAATAATTTTACAAGCAAAGGAGAAAACCGCGATTTTGGACAACCAAAGCGAGATAGTCTCAACTGGTGTTATGGAATCAAAGTTGTTGGTAAAACAGCAATAATCGCTGATTCTGGAAATAACCGAATTTTGCTGTGGAAGATACATAGATAATTAACAACTTCCCTTTGCAGAGAAGGGGGACAAGGAGGACAAAACAGATACGCCCAATGACGAATAACAAATGACCAATGACAAATGATCAATCACAAATGACTACTGAAGAAATTCGAGTTCGTGGTACTGTTCAAGGAGTAGGATTTCGCCCTACTGTATATCGATTAGCAAAAGTTTGTGGATTGCGTGGTGATGTTTGTAATGATGGTGAAGGCGTTTTAATTCGTGCTTCTGGAACAGATGCATCAATAGAAGAATTTATCAAAAGATTACAGCAAGAATGTCCGCCTTTAGCAAGAATTAATCAACTCATACGCAAGCGTTATCAAACAGAAATTGTATTCCATGATTTTGTCATTTCTCACAGTATTAGTAGTACTGTAAAAACAGAAATTGCCCCAGATTCTGCTACTTGTCCTCAATGTCAAGCTGAAATTTTTGATTTTTATAGTCGCTGGTATCGCTATCCTTTCACAAATTGTACCCATTGCGGCCCCCGTCTAAGTATTATTCGTGCCATTCCTTATGACCGTTGCAACACCAGTATGGCAGCTTTCGCCATGTGTGCAGAGTGTGCGAAAGAATATAACGATGTTGAAAACCGTCGCTTTCATGCCCAACCTGTAGCTTGTCATGTCTGCGGCCCAAAAGCAACTTTAGAACGTGCTGACGGTAAACCAATTACAGCTTCCATGTTTTCCATGTTGGATGATATTGATGCTGTGTGTACTTTATTGCAGAGAGGCGAAATTATCGCCATTAAAGGTATAGGCGGAATTCATCTTGCTTGCGATGCGACAAATGATACTGCTGTGCAAAAACTCCGTCAGCGCAAACAACGATATCATAAACCCTTTGCTTTAATGGCGCGGGATTTAGAAATCATTGAGAAATACTGCACCATCAACAACAAAGAAAGAGAATTATTGCAAAGTCCCGCCGCACCGATTGTATTGTTGCAGGTGAAAGAACTGGAGAAAGACAAACGCCAAGACACGGAGATATTTCCTTCTCCGCGTTCCCGCGTCTTTCAATCTCCCCGTCTTCTTCCTATCTCCCCTTCTGTTGCTCCGGGACAAAATACCCTTGGCTTCATGCTACCTTACACACCTTTGCATCACTTAATTCTCAAGCGCATGAGCCGCCCAATTGTTCTAACTAGCGGTAATTTTTCTGATGAACCACAATGTGTAAATAACGATGAAGCGCGAGAGAAATTAAGTCAAATTGCTGATTATTTCCTCTTACATAACCGAGAAATTGTTAACCGCGTCGATGATTCAGTGGTGCGGGTAATTGGTAATCAAATACAAACTATTCGCCGTGCTAGAGGATATGCACCAGCACCGATAAAATTACCATCTGGATTTGAGCAAACACCAGCAATTTTAGCGATGGGTGGTGAGTTAAAAAATACCTTTTGTTTATTAAAGGATGGACAAGCAATTTTATCTCAACACTTGGGAGATTTAGAAAATGCAGCCACCTTTACAGCCTATCAAAATACGCTCAACTTATACTTAAACTTATTCGAGCATAAACCAGAAGCGATCGCAATCGATAAACACCCCGATTATTTATCTACAAAACTTGGTCAAGAACTAGCATCAGCCAATCAAATTCAAATTTATTCTACCCAACATCATCACGCTCATATCGCCGCTTGCATGGCTGAAAATAATCTTCCTTTGGATGCATCACCTGTATTAGGTATCGCCTTAGACGGTTTAGGTTACGGTGAAGATGACACACTTTGGGGAGGCGAATTTTTCTTAGCAAATTACAGGAATTTCCAAAGATTAGCAACATTTAAACCAGTAGCCATGATAGGCGGAGAACAAGCAATTTATCAACCTTGGCGTAACACTTATGCCCAATTAATCTCAGCCATTAACTGGGAAGAAATCACAAGTAAATATGGGAATTTAGAAATCATCAAATTTCTAGAAAATAAACCCCTACCACTTCTCAAACAACTAGTATCAAAAAGCATTAATTCTCCCTTAGCTTCCTCCGTAGGACGTTTATTTGATGCCGTAGCTGCTGCTATCGGTATATGCCGAGAAGAATGTAACTATGAAGGACAAGCAGCAATAGAAATGGAAGCTTTAGTTGATAGGAATAACTTAAAGAATCATGAAGTTAACCAGAAATATCCTTTTAAAATTAACATTTTAGATAATATTTACTGTATAGACCCAAGCCCAATGTGGAAAGCTTTATTAGATGACCTACAACGGCAAACTAATCTAGAACTCATCGCTACAAAATTTCACATAGGTTTAGCTCAAACTATAGTCAACATGGTTAATTACCTATCTCAACAACATCATATCAAGACCGTCGTTTTCAGCGGAGGAGTATTTCAAAACTCTATCTTATTAGAACAAGTCACTAAATACCTAAAAACCTCAGATATTAACATACTAACTCATAGCCTAACTCCCTGTAACGACGGTGGATTATCACTAGGTCAAGCAGTGATTGCAGCAGCTAATATCATCAAATAATAACTATATTATATATTGTTTCAATATTATACCAATTTAATCTGAAGCCACACTGAATAAACACTCCATTCTTGGCGTTCTTGGCTTATTGGCGGTTCATTTTTTTATATTATGTGCATTTTCATACAGAATTGGTATTACTATTTTTTATTTACTATCTTTTCTATTCATTAAACAGGAAAACAAAAAATGTGCTTAGGTATCCCAGGTCAAATTATTGAAATAACAGATCAAAATAACAAATTAGCCATTGTCAATGTCGCTGGCGTGAAACGCCAAATTAACATTGCTTGTATAGTGGACGACCAACATCCTCCTGAATCTTGCATAGGTGACTGGGTATTAGTTCATGTTGGTTTCGCTATGAACCGTATTAACGAAAAAGAAGCAACAGAGACATTGCAAATACTACAAGAAATTGCAGAAATTATGGTTAAAAATTAGGTCTAATCAATTATTACTAATATTATCTACTAAACACTAAAATTTATATGAAATATGTAGATGAATTTCGTGATTCTCAGAAAGCAAAAGCGCTAGTATGGCAAATAGAAAAATTATCTAGCCTGCTAGATAAACATATTAAAATTATGGAAGTATGCGGCGGTCATACCCATTCTATTTTTAAATATGGCATCGAAGCAGTCCTACCCAAGGCAATAGAATTAATTCATGGGCCTGGTTGTCCGGTGTGTGTCATGCCAAAAGGTAGGTTAGATGATGCGATCGCGATCGCCCAAAATCCTCATGTCATCTTTACTACCTTTGGCGATGCAATGCGGGTTCCTGGTTCTCAAACGAGTCTGCTACAAGCGAAAGCTACAGGTGCAGACATCCGCATGGTTTATTCACCCTTAGATAGCCTTAAAATTGCCAAAGAAAACCCCAACAAAGAAGTTGTATTTTTTGCTTTAGGTTTTGAAACTACAGCTCCTAGCACTGCTTTTACTATCCTCCAAGCAGCAGCAGAAAATATTCATAACTTCAGCATGTTTTGTAATCACGTCCTCGTGATTCCTGCTTTACAAGCTTTGTTAGATAATCCCGATTTACAACTCGATGGATTTGTCGGGCCTGGTCATGTCAGTATGGTAATTGGTACTGAACCTTATCAGTTTATTTCTCAACATTATCGTAAGCCAATTGTCATTTCAGGATTTGAACCTTTAGATATTCTCCAATCAGTTTGGATGCTAGTACAACAGTTAGTAGAAAATCGCTGTGAAGTTGAAAATCAATATCGCCGATTGGTAGATAATAAGGGTAATCAATTGGCACTTACTGCCATGAATACAGTGTATGAAACACGAAAATATTTTGAGTGGCGTGGTTTGGGTGATATACCCTATTCTGGATTAAAAATTCGTTCTGAATATGCCCAGTTTGATGCAGAATTAAAGTTTACTATTCCAAATTTAAAAGTAGCAGATCATAAGGCTTGTCAGTGTGGAGAAATTCTCAAGGGTGTGATGAAGCCTTGGGAATGTAAGGTATTTGGTACTGCTTGTACTCCCGAAACACCAATAGGAACTTGTATGGTTTCTTCGGAGGGTGCATGTGCAGCTTATTACAAATATGGTCGTTTTTCTGTCGTTGGGAAAGAAGGAGTAGGGGTTTAGTGAATTTAAAAATATATTTGATTAACTAACCGCCAATAAGCTAAGAATAACTGGAGATTTGTATGCCATTTGTTACTGTTCAAATTGCTAAGGGTCATTCTGTTGAAAAGAAGCGACAATTAGCACAAGCAATTACTGATGCTTTGGTTGCAACTATGGGTACTAAACGGGAATGGGTGACTGTACATATTGATGAGTTTGAAAGAGAAAATTGGGCTGTAGGTGGTGTTTTACATGTTGATAAACATGCTGGTAGACATGTGGAAAAGGGGGTTTAAATTTAAGTCAAAAGTTCAAGGGAAGATGATTCACTTTTGGCTTTATTTAGTGAGGGTGTATGCAAGAAAATCTATTTGATTTGTCTGAAAAAGTAGCAATTGTCACTGGTTCTGGACGGGGTTTAGGAAAAGTGATGGCTGTGGGTTTGGCTGAATTGGGTGTAAAAGTAATTGTTGGCGATCGCAATTTTGAGGAAGCGAAACAAACAACACAAGCTATCACAGCTTCTGGAGGAGTTGCAAGTGCAACTTTTGTTGATATTTCTGAGAGTGATAGTTGTAATGATTTAATTCAGTTTGCAGCTAATGAGTTTGGACAGGTTAATATTTTGGTGAATAATGCTGGAATTGATATTATCAAACCCGCAGAAGCACTTACTGAATCTGAATGGGATGAAATTTTGAATGTGAATTTGAAGGGACATTTTCATTGTTCGCAATTTGCTGCTGTCCAGATGATGAAGCAAAAAACAGGTGGTTCAATTATTAATATTTCCTCAATTGCTTCTGTTGTGGGTATTCCTGGGTTAGTTGCTTATAGTGCTGCGAAGGGTGGAATTAACCAACTAACACGTGTGATGGCGGTGGAATGGGCTGCGAAAAATATTCGAGTGAATGCGATCGCACCTGGTTACTTTGAAAATATCATGCTGGGTGCAAATGCAGAGCATGAAAAACTTGAAAAGCAAAAACAAATTATGATTTTTACACCAATGGCGCGTCGTGGAAAGCCAGAAGAATTAATTGGCCCATTAGTTTTTTTAGCTTCCGATGCATCTTCTTATATTACTGGTGCTGTTTTATTTGTAGATGGTGGATACACAGCAGCTTGAGAGGACACGAGGGACAAGGAGAACAAAGGAGACAAGGAAGACATGGGAGACATGGGGGATACGGAAGAAGAAATCGCCTTGAAGCTTGAATGTTGAGGTTTGAAACTAGAACTTTGAGGTTTGAAACTAGAACTTTGAGGTTTGAAGCTTGAACGTTGAGGTTTGAAACTAGAACTTTGAGGTTTGAAGCTTGAACGTTGAGGTTTGAAACTAGAAACTTCGGGTTTGAAACGAGAACGTCGAGGTTTGAAACGAGAACGTTGAGGTTTGAAACGAGAACGTTGAGGTTTGAAACGAGAACGTTGAGGTTTAACTCTTGCCTATTGACTATTGTACAGACGCGATTAATCGTGATTGTACAGACGCGAGGAACATCGCGTCTCTACCAATGACAAATGACAAATGACAAATGACAAATGCTAATTCCTTATTTCAAAAAATTGAATCAGTTCGTCGTCGCACCAAAGTCCAGGATACTCACATCACTCTCGCACATGGTAGTGGTGGGAAAGCAATGCGCGATTTAATCGATGATGTTTTTGTCAGTAAGTTTGATAATCCGATTCTTTCACAATTAGAAGACCAAGCAACTTTTGATTTAGCGAGTCTCATTCAACAAGGAAATAAACTCGCTTTTACAACTGATTCTTATGTGGTCGATCCTTTATTTTTTCCTGGAAGTAACATCGGAGAATTAGCCGTTAATGGTACTATCAATGATTTAGCAGTAAGTGGTGCAAAACCTCTATATCTTAGCTGTAGCGTTATTTTAGAAGAAGGCTTATCAATAGAAACATTACGCCATGTTGTTACTAGTATGAAAATTGCAGCCAATAAAGCTGGCGTACAAATTGTTACTGGTGACACCAAAGTCGTGCATCGTGGCGCAGCCGATAAATTATTTATTAATACAACAGGTATTGGCGTAATTCGTACAGGTGTTTCTATTTCTGCTCATAATATTCAACCTGGAGATGTAGTCATAGTTAATGGTGAAATAGGTAATCATGGTACAGCCATTCTCATTGCTCGTGGAGAATTAGCATTAGAAACGAATATAGAAAGTGATTGTCAGCCATTACATGATTTAGTCAAAACTATTCTTGATATTTGTCCTGAAATTCATGCAATGCGTGATGCTACACGCGGCGGTTTAGCTACTGTATTAAATGAATTTGCTCTCAGTTCTAATGTCGCAATTCGCCTTGATGAACAATCAATTCCAATTCGAGAAGAAGTAAAAGGAGTTTGCGAAATCTTAGGTTTAGATCCGTTGTATTTAGCGAATGAAGGAAAATTAGTTGTAGTAGTCAAAAACGAACATGCTGACACAGTTTTATCAGCCATGAAATCCCATCCCGCCGGAAAAGATGCTTGTATAATCGGAGAAGTAATTCCCTCACCCGCAGGAATTGTTTTATTAAAAACTCTTTTTGATGCTGAACGAATTGTTGATATGCTTGTCGGCGATCAACTACCACGTATTTGTTAATAATACTTATGTTATGTAGATGTAGGGTGTGTTATGGCTTTACCCTAACGCACCGCCGATAACATGGTGCGTTAGACTATCCATATTTTTAATGAAAAATGATATTAAAATATACGCCTAACATACCCTACAGTGATTTTCTTTTTACTTTCTTATATCTTTCTTTGCGTACTTTGTGGTTTGTTCCTCCAAATCATTTTTTACAAACCACAATTAAAAATTTTGAGCAAATTAAAAATGCATGAACTAGGAATTACCCAAAATATCGTAGCAATTGTATCCGAACATGCCCACGGCTCAAAAGTCAAACGAGTACTATTAGAAATAGGCAAACTTTCAGCCATCATGCCAGATGCAATCCGATTTTGTTTTGACATTTGTTCTCAAGGAACAGTTTTAGAAGGAGCAAAATTAGAAATTTTAGAAATAACAGGCTTAGGTAAATGTCACCAATGTGGTGCTGAAATTCCTCTAGAACAACCCTTTGGTGAATGTAAATGTGGTAGTAAACACATAGATTTAATCGCTGGTCAAGAACTGAAAATAAAAGAAATTGAAATCGAGGAAATATGTGTGTAACTTGCGGTTGTTCTGATGATAATGATGCCAACATCTCTAATTTAGAAACAGGTACAGTATCGTCAATTAATGTCAACGGGCATACCCATCATCATGATCATCACACCCATACTTTACCCAATGGCACCGTCATTACTCATTCTCACAGTCACGACCATACTCACCAAATAGCATCACATCTTCATGCCAAAATACATGGCACAACAATATCATTAGAACAAGATATTTTAGCTAAAAATAACTTAATTGCAGCCCAAAATCGGGGATGGTTTAAAGGTAGAAATATCCTCGCATTAAATCTTATGAGTTCTCCCGGTGCTGGTAAAACCACCCTCTTAACTCGCACCATTAATGATTTAAAAACACAGTTAAATATTAGTGTGATAGAAGGCGATCAAGAAACTATCAACGATGCTAAAAAAATTCAAGAAACAGGCTGTAAAGTAGTTCAAATCAACACAGGTACAGGCTGTCATCTTGATGCAGCCATGATCGAAAAAGGACTGCAACAACTTAATCCATCACTAGATTCAGTTGTGATGATTGAGAACGTTGGTAATTTGGTTTGTCCAGCACTATTTGATTTAGGAGAAAACCTCAAAGTCGTGATTCTCTCTGTAACAGAAGGGGAAGATAAACCAATTAAATATCCTCATATGTTCCGTGCTAGTGAAGTTATGGTTCTCACTAAAATTGATTTGCTACCTTATGTCCAATTTGATGTGCAAAAATGTATAGAATATGCCCAGCAGGTCAATCCCCAGATTCAGATTTTTCAAGTTTCAGCATTAACCGGAACTGGGCTAGAAAATTGGTATAAATGGCTAACTCAAAAACCGGTTAATCTTTAAATAAGGAACAGGGAACAGTGATTACTGTGAATTTGTGGTTGATTTTGCGATCGCCTGTAATTGTAAACCCTGTGGATAACTTCCTTCTTCTTTTATTCGCTTAATCTCAGCATCAGTGATCCGCAAACCTAGATTTTGCGCCAGTATTCGGACAATATCGCCTCGGTCAACGATACCCGCAACAGCACCCGCAGGCGAAAGCACGGTAACACGGGGTAATTGTTCTTTTTCCAGCTTGTTAATAATTTCTGCAATATTAGTTGACTCTTCAACACTTGGAATTTCTGTCAAGGGATGCACGATCGCATTCACAGTTTTGGTTTCCCATTCACTTCTTTCTACTGTTCGCAAGTCATCAATGGCAACCATACCCCGATAACGTCCATCGGATTCAGCAAAATAAACCTGTACAGGATTTGTTTCTAATAAGTATAAATCGGCAAATGAACGTAAAGTCTGGTTAGCATCGACTATGCGAAAATCGCGAGTCATGGCGTCACTAGCTTTTAGCTTTAACAAGGTTTCTTGCAAAATCGTAACGCGATCATACGTCGTGGCGTTGCGGATACCAAACCAACCCAACAAGGCAATCCACAAACCCGTCACTAGTTCACCTGTAAAATAGTCTACTGCCAAGCCGAGGGCGATCGCAGCATAACCTAAAATTTGTCCTGTTTTTGCTGCCCAATGCACAGCTTGAAAGCGATCGCCTGTAGCTTTCCATACTGCTGCTTTTAACACCTGTCCCCCATCTAAAGGTAAGCCAGGAATCAAATTGAATAAGGCTAAGACTAAATTTATTCTCGCCAAATCTCCAATCATTATTCGCAGCGAGCTAGTATCAGGTAATGCATCAGCCCCTAGACGTAACAGCAAAAATAGGGCAATACTAACTGCTGGCCCAGCGATCGCCACTTGAAAGGCTTTACCAGGAGTTTTCGATTCTTCTTCAATAGCAGCAATTCCACCAAACAAAAACAAAGTAATAGAATTAACTTTAATACCTTGCGATCGCGCCACTAAGCTGTGACCTAACTCGTGTAACAACACCGAAGCAAACAGCAGTAGTGCCATGACTACTCCTGCACTCCAAGCCCAGACAGTCCCTAATTCCTGGTAAGCTACACCAAAGTTGAGGGTTGCCAACCCTAAAATCACAAACCACAAGGGATCTAAAAATAGAGGAATGCCAAATAAAGATCCTATTCGCCAATTTGTATTTGTTTGCATTTTTATTTCCTAAAATATGAAGATTTGTCAAGCCAAACTATATATATATTTCTAGAATAGACAATTACAGCCAAGCACAATAAACTCACAAAACAAAAACAGCAGACACAGCCCATCCCAAGCCTCAAACATCTGCTGCTTTTGTATTACACTAAAATTTCTGATCAAATAACGCCCAAGTTGGTCAATCCCAAAACAGCACCAACACCAAGAATGTGACCCGCAGCCATCGCAGCTAAGAATGTAGCAACACTGGGATTATTGAAAACTGAAGGGAAAGGTAATGGCATTTTCGGACCCACGTGAGGATACCAAACGACGCGGGGAATAATCGCTAGACACAAAAGACAAGCGCCGGTAATATACAAAAATTCCGTCAAACCCCATGTGGTGTAAGTATTGGGGACAGTGCTTTGAACAGCTAATAAAATTGATGAAATCATAATTGTTTCTCCTCTTTGGATAAATGATTTAGCTGTAGAAACACGAAATTTCTGATGAAACCTCGTATCTCCACAGCCATTCCATCCTCTATCCGATCAACTGGTGTATCCTCATTCCTGAGAGAGGTTAGATCCTCTTTCCTGGGTTAGGATGACCGAAACAATTGTTAATTTGGAATTGGAAATTCCGAATTTGGATCTAGATTCTACCGATATTTGTTAATCCCAGAACAATTCCAACGCCGATCAGATGACCAAAAGCCATCGCAGCGATGAAGGCGGGAACACTCAAAGGTAGTCCAGGCATTTTTGGACCAACTTTGGGCTTTTCAATTCTGAAACTTAGCAAAACAGCTACTAAAGAGCTGATGCTAATAATCAGGGCCACTTTAGGACTCCATTCGGGTGTTGGAGGAACTGCGGCTGCGGCTGCTAGTAAGATTGATGACATCAAGCTTTTGTCTCCTATAGGAAAAAATTGATGTAGACCACACAAATTATAAGATTGCTAGGGAAAAACTAACTTTTTGTATTGGAAAAAATCTCGGAAATTTTTATGCGAATTAAAATTTGCGGTATCACTCAACCACAACAAGGAAAAGCGATCGCTGATTTGGGTGCCACAGCATTAGGATTTATTTGTGTTAACACTTCACCTCGTTATGTTAATAGCGGTCAAATTCGAGCCGTAGTAGAAAACCTGCCAAAGCAAATTGACACCATAGGTGTATTTGCTAACACGTCCGTTGAACAAATCAGGCAGACTGTTGTTGATGGTGGTTTAACAGGAGTGCAGTTGCATGGAGATGAATCACCAGAATTTTGTCAGAAATTACGTGACTCTCTACCCCAGGTAGAAATTATTAAAGCGTTGCGGATACGCACAGTCACAGATTTAGACAAAGCAGCTATCTACAACCTCTGCGTCAATACACTGTTACTTGATGCCTATCATCCTCAGCAACTTGGTGGTACCGGTAAAACTTTAGATTGGCAGATATTACAACAATTTCAGCCCACTTGCCCTTGGTTTTTAGCAGGAGGACTGACACCCAATAATATTTTAGAAGCTCTAAGTCAAATAAATCCTAATGGCATTGATTTATCCAGTGGAGTAGAGCGCGCACCTGGAGATAAAGATTTGGAGAAAGTCGCTGATTTATTTGAGAGATTAGGGATCAGGGATCAGGGATCGGGGATTGGGGATCGGGGATTGGGGATTAGGGATTGGGGATAAGGGATTGGGGATAAGGGATTGGGGATTGGAGAGCGGGAACAGGGAACAGGGAACAAGTAATTTATTGTCTTCCTTGTCTCCCTTGTCTTCTCACACTCCCTTCCCCGATCCCCGATCCCCTATCCCTAAAATATCGCTGCTTGGTGACGAATCAAATTGAAGAATTCTTCACGGGTTTTGTGTTTTTCCTCGAATACACCAACCATTGCACTAGTGACAGTCCATGAACCAGGTTTTTGCACACCCCGCATCACCATGCACATATGGGTGGCTTCGATGACAACAGCAACACCTTGGGGTTCTAAGATTGTCTGAACCGCTTCGGCTATTTGGCGAGTTAATCTTTCTTGTACTTGCAAGCGACGAGAATACATCTCGACAATCCGAGCAAGCTTACTCAATCCCACGACTTTTTGATTCGGGATATAAGCAACATGAGCTTTGCCCATAAATGGCAGCATATGGTGTTCGCACAAGCTAAAAACATTAATGTCTCGGACTAGCACCATCTCGCTATGTCCCTCGTCAAAAATCGCTCCATTTACGATTTCTTCCAAGGACTGGTTGTAACCACTGGTTAAAAATCGCATGGCTTCTGCCACTCGCTTTGGTGTTTTCAGTAGTCCTTCACGTTCTGGATCTTCTCCTACACCCAATAGTAGTGTCCGTACAGCTTCCACCATCTCATCCATTTGTTCTTCTTGCGGTGGGTGCAAGTCTGGTTCTCGCCCATCATGAGTGTTGCGGTCAGGTCTGGTGGTAATGGCTTCTGTGAAGTCGGGAACCAAAGGAGATTGAAAACGATTGGAACCGTTGGAGCTAGCAATAGTCATGGTATGAGTATTGAATAAGTTTGGAATATGAATGACTGTGCGATGAAAACAGTTAACAGCGAATCGTCATCAGTGTTTACCGATAACTGATAAGTGTTAAAGGACGCCAACACTAGGCATTAGAGTCAACTCCTCAATCACTGCCTGCTTTGGCAACAATGCAGTGTGTACAATCGACTGGGCAACAATTTCTGGAGATAGCATTTTTGAGCGATCAAAGTCAGCGCCAACAGTATCCCAGAGTTCGGTATTGACTGCACCAGAACATACAGCAGTAACGCGAATACCGTGGGGGCGCTCTTCTTGTGCCAAAGTTTGAGAAAGAGCCAGAAGACCTGCTTTGCTAGCGCAGTATGCTCCCCAATTGGGAAACGCTTGTTTGCCGGCAATTGATACAACGTTGATGATGGTGCCTGTTTGGCGATCGCGCATTCCCGGCAAGATTCCCATAATACACTGAAACACACTGGTGAGATTTAAATCTAACACCCTTTGCCAGTCAGATAGGGAAGTTTGGCTCAGACTAGCAACATAACCCATGCCAGCATTATTTACCAAAATATCTATATCACCAAAGTCATGAGCGATCGCCTGAATTTGCTCTTGCACTTGGTCTACACAAGCCAAATCCACAGAATAAGCTTTTGCATTTATTCCTGTGTGCTGCACTGCTTCTGCGACTACTGCTAACTTATCAACAGAACGGCTCACCAAGGCAACATCAACTCCTGCTTTTGCAAAGGCCAAAGCAGTCGCTTTACCAATACCACTACTTGCCCCGGTAATCAGGGCGCGTTGTTTCTGCTCAAAACTCATGCTATAAATTCCAAATTCTTTGGCAAATAAAATTACATTGCCAATTACTTTATTCAAATCTTTAAATTTACTCCTAAGATTAAGCAAATCTAAAAATTTAATTAATTATGCCTGACAAATGCCAGTAAGGGCATATACTTGATTTGTTTTACCAGGAAAAATCGGGATTTTTGTCTGGTAATCGAGGTTGCACCCTTAAGTTTGGTTACTGGCAACAGCACAAATAATACAAATCACTCTTTGAGACTGAGTTGATTTGCCAATAACGTAAATGCCTACGGTTAAAAAGATTGTTAAAAATCTTTAAGAACCATAGGCAATTATAGCATTGCTGTTATGCTAATCAAGAATTTCAGTATCCTTAGTGGGAAAGTTCAGTAAAAACACCAATTTTGCGGAATTTATCATAACGTAGTTGCCGACGTTCAGCAGCACTGAGACGCCCCAATTCATCTAGATTGTTTAATAAAGCACTTTTGAGAATTTGAGCAGTCTTGAGGGGGTCAGAATGAGCGCCGCCAATAGGTTCTGACAAAATTTGGTCAATAATGCCCAAACTTTTCAGGTCGTGAGAAGTCATTTTGAGAACAGCTGCTGCTTGGGAAGCTTTGCTAGCATCTTTCCAAAGAATAGCAGCACAAGCTTCTGGGGTGATCACAGTATAAACCGAGTGTTCAAACATGAGTACGCGATCGCCAACACCAATACCCAGCGCTCCACCAGAGCCACCTTCACCAATCACTGTACAGATAATTGGTACATCCAGGCTAAACATCTCGCGCAAATTATAAGCGATCGCTTCTCCTGCCCCCTGGCGTTCAGCTACCACAGTGGGTAAGGCTCCTGGCGTATCAATAAAAGTTAGAATAGGCATCCCAAACTTATTGGCGTGTTCCATTAATCGCATCGCCTTGCGATAGCCCCCAGGGGTTGCCATACCAAAATTACGGGCAATATTATCTTTTGTATCACGTCCTTTTTGATGACCCAACATGACCACAGGTTGCCCTGCCAAACGAGCAACACCACCAATTAAAGCTGGATCATCAGAACCACAGCGATCGCCATGCAACTCCATCCACTCATCAGTAATGGCTTGAATGTAATCAAGAGTACTAGGGCGACGTGGATGACGAGCAACTTGCAGGCGCTGCGATGGCGATAGGCTAGTAAAAATCTCCTCACGTAATTGCATAGCACGTGTTTCCAGTTGACGAATTTGACTAGAAACATCGACGCCATTTTCTTCCGCAAGTTGACGGATCTGATCAATCCGATTTGCTAATTCTGCTAAAGGCTTTTCAAAATCCAACAGTAATGGTTTGCGTTCAGTAGTTGCCATATTTTACGAATAAGAATAGAGATGAGAAATTGGGGACTGGTGATCAAAGAGCAGGAGACGCGGGGAGGGAAGAAGACGCGGTGGCTGGGATTACCAGAGGTGGAGAGTATTTGATTGATATTCTCCCTTGTCTCCCTTGTCCTCCTTGTCCCCGATCCCTGATCCCTGATCCCTACACCAAAAGCGGTCTAAATCCGTGTTTTACCGATACCTGACCAATCTGCTCCATCTTTTCTACGGTAATCTGATTACGTCCCCAAGAGAAGTTCGTATGCAACTTCTCAAATTCCAGGAGCATTGATTCTGCAAAACAAGCAAACAACTGCCGTTCTGGAACATCCATATTGACAATTTTCATGATTTTCCAGTCAATATCAAGAGAATGCTCCACAATG
Organism: Fischerella sp. CENA71; assembly: GCA_024239075.1. Taxonomy (GTDB): domain Bacteria; phylum Cyanobacteriota; class Cyanobacteriia; order Cyanobacteriales; family Nostocaceae; genus Pelatocladus. The sequence goes on from JANBVI010000006.1 coordinate 199,226, forward strand.
CCACCATTGAGAACATACACATCAGGATGCTGGATCTTAGTAGCTAAATTTTTTGGATAGCCGCCATCAATCAACAAACAGGGTTTTTTCAAATCTGTCGGATCGATTTCCATACCTTTAGGCATACTAGCAACCCAAACTATAATGTCAGCAAGGGGTAAAGCTTCTTCCAAAGCTAAGATTTTTCCCCGTCCTAATTCTGCTTGCAAGTTTGTGAGGCGTTCTTGGTTACGGGCAATGAGCAGTAAGTCTTTGACATCTGTTTTTGCGTCTAACCAACGGCAAACGGCACTACCAATATCTCCAGTCGCCCCACATACAGCAACAGTAGCATTCGACAGTTCAATCCCTAATTGTTTTGATGCCTGTTCTACCTGTCTACAAATAATGTAAGCAGTGTGTGTATTTCCTGTGGTGAAGCGTTCAAACTCTAGTTCGATGTTGCGGACTTGTTTGAACTGCTCTAAATTAAAATTTTCAAAAATTATCGAGGAAAATCCGCCCAAAGCCGTAATATCTATATCATGCTTTTGAGCCAGAGCCATCGCATTCAGGACTTTACGTGTAGCTGCTTTAATCCGGCGAGTTGCCAGCATTTCCGGCAAAAAACACGATTCTACGTACTTTCCCTCTATTTTCTGACCAGTGACGCTGGTTACAGTGATGTGATCAACAATCTGGGGCGGGGCGCTGCACCAAAAATCTAGACCTTGATCTGCGTACTCCGGATAGCCTAAGTCTCTGGCTACCGCTTGTGCGTGTTCCAAACTAGTAAGATGTCCAATTAGACCAAACATGAACTGTTCTATTAGGCGTATGCTTTTTTAAAAGCGTGGTGGCAGTGGATTTTGGATTTTGCGAAAAGTTTGTAGACGCTTTGCGTCTTCCTGCTAGGGTAGTGCGTCTACGCGTAGACGCGTAAGCGGCTTCTCGTAGAGTAGCGTCCCAGAGGGAACTTCAAAGCTTTTCAAGACGGATTTTGGATTTTCGATTTGGAATTTATGACCTAAATTGGAAACAGCAATGGTCTCATACCAAAAAAATAATCTTCAATCAGTCATCTAAAATCACAGGGGCTAGTGGAAAAGAAATTACTAACCCTTAAAAATTTTGGATAGTGATTCATACCATGAGCAGATAAAAGTTAAAAAGCCAATCAAAATCAATATTTAAATTTTAGACTTGCGATTTTAGATTGAATTCAATCCAAAATCGACGTATCCAAAATCACGCCACGTGCTATATCTCTGGAAGAGCAACGCAGTGGCCCCAAAATCTCAAATTGGCAAGGTCAAAGTCTTAACCTTTTTCCTTTTAACTTTTATCTTGGGATTAGGCGGCTCTGAGTCCGTAGGCGGAAAGACGCATGATCTCACGGGTATTGAAGCCAATATTACTTAAGGCTTCACCGTACTGAATCATAAAATCTTCTACCAATGCTTCTTTTTCCATTGCCAAGACTTCGGCATCATCAGCAACTTGGTTAAGCATTTGCCAAACAATAGGAAGATTTTGGCGATTTGCTTCTTCTAATTCAGCTTTTGATTCTTCAAAGTGTTCTTTTAACCAAACTTCTCCGAAATTTAGGTGACTGTATTCATCTTTAACAACACCTTCAGTAATTTTACGGGCAAAATCATCAGCTACAGGTATATAGATGTTGTATGCTGCGATCGCAAAACATTCGATAATTAAAGATTGAATTAGCAAGCAAGTAACGATTTTGCCTTCTTGTGCTGCTATTTGAAAATTTTGATGCAATTGGGCAAAAAATTGTTTAGCAAATTCCATATCTGGTGTTACCTGGAGATTGCGTCCACAGGCTTCAAATCCCTTTTTGTGACGACTTTCCATTTTGGAAAGACGAATTAGGTCATCTTTGTGTTCACTCAGCAGTTCAGCAAGTTTCAAGTAATTTTCATACGCTTCTTGTTCCCCTTCAATCACGATTGCATTCACCCGACTATAGGCGTCTTTATAGGTTTCGCTCTTGAAATCGATTTCAGCTTGATCTGCTAGCTGCTGCATTGTACGTTCACTCCTGAACATATGATACATTGGATACCAAAATTGTATTTAACCCTATGAAAGTAGGGCAATGGTGATCTCAGGTCGTAAAACACCCAGAGGGTGAATTCCCGGAGGGTATGTGTCTAGTGATGAAATCAGTTATCAGTGATCAGTTATCAACTGGTAACTGATCACTGCTTACTGATTTCATCCTTACATCCTTATTTTTACTCACTGTGGTTTAATTTAACTTAACAAGTCACTATAGTTCTAGATTAGCTGTTGCCGGGAGCGTTAGTGTAGCTCCTATGGAATGAGCTTTGCTCTAGCTTGAAAATGGGTGTAGAGATGTAGGAGGAGTCCTCTTTTTATGATCTCGTTGTAGGCGCGAGCCTCTTTAGAGAGGAGCTACGCTAACGCCCGTGGGGTTCTAGTAACAAAAAACAAATGGTTGAATCAAAATTCAATTCATGTCCAAGCCACTATGGAATCTTAAATCTTCCCCTTTATGGAGTTTGGGAATACTTTTTTTAGGCGTATTGATTGTCTTATTACCACTTTTTGTAGTTTTCTTAACATCTTTTACACCGTCTGGAATTACTCCTACTCTGTTCCCTCAAAATGGTTGGTCTTTAGCTAACTACCGTGAAGCTTGGCAACAAGGTAAATTACTGCTGGCATTTGCTAATTCTAGTTTGGTAGCATTGGCTGTCACAGGTTTTCAGATTGTGACTTCTGCATTGGCTGGTTATGCCCTAGCAAGGTTGAAATTTCGCGGTAGACAAGCATTGCTACTGTTTGTGTTAGCAACACTAGTGATTCCCTTTCAGTTACTGGTGATTCCGATATTTTTGGTATTGAAATGGGGACATCTAATTAACACTTACTGGGCTTTGATTTTACCAACAGCAGCTAATGGTTTTGGTATCTTCTTGTTACGGCAATACTTCTTAACAATTCCTGTAGAGTTGGAAGAAGCAGCAGCAATAGACGGGGCCAACCGCTTACAAATCTTGTGGCAAATCATCTTACCTCTAGCACGGCCAGCTTTGGTAACGTTGTTTTTGTTCACCTTTATTGGTGAATGGAATGATCTATTTAAGCCGTTAGTATTTACTACAAAACCAGAATTGAGAACTGTACAGCTAGCTTTGGCTGAGTTTCAAGAGCAATTTACCAATAACTGGCCTTTGCTAATGGCAGCAGTAACTATAGCCACTGTACCGATTTTATTGTTATTTCTCCTTGGTCAACGTCAATTGATTCAAGGTATTGCCACAACAGGAATTAAAAAGTGAATTGATATAATTTTGTATACTTATATTAATTTATACAAAATAAATGTCTTAAATCGTGCTAGCTATACCAGTATTACTAGATATACCGATTTAAAATTTTAGAAATTAAATTAGTTGGTATACATTAATGCCTCTTTTCTTGACATAACAGCGATAATCCATATAGTCCGCATAGTTTGTGAATCATTAACAAATTGTTGCTAGGATTCAGGTTTGCTTGTCAGCAAATCTCAACAATTCCAGCTTGGAATGTGAAACTATCGCGAATAACTCAAATACTAAAGAATATTAAATATTTAGCTAGCCATAACGACCTGCGTGTTACAAAACGCATGATAATTCTTCTTTTTGCTTTTCTCAAATCATCGCCATTCTCAAACTCCAAAGCCAAAATTGGTTATGCATCTCAGTAATAGCATTGTCAGCTAACAGAGCGATCGCAAAAAGCTTAAGAGGTAAAGGTGAAACACAGGGTTAAGAAACTTAGCCTTTCACCTTTAAACTTTTACAGACTTACACCCGTCAATGTTTAAGATAATCAACGACTTGTGCCTCTCCAACTCGGCTAACTAAATAAACGAAAATCTCATGAGTAAATCTCCCCAGCAAAATTGTAAATCTCCAATCCTTAGCCTTAGCCTTAGCAACAAGCGTTTATGGTTGCTGGTGTTGGGTCGTAGTGGCATCGCTATAGGTGGCATTTTACTAATAGGACTGGTAGGTGGTGCTTGGCGGTTGTGGAATTTTATCCAGAAAGATTTAACACCGTTAGCAGAAAAAAATCTTACTACCACACTCAACCGTCCAGTCAACCTTGGAGAAGTTAAAGGATTTTCGCTGAAGGGAGTAAAGTTTGGGGCTTCAACTATTCCAGCGACACCCACAGATGCGGATCATGTGGTAGTCGAAGCTGTAGAAGTTGGTTTTGAACCGTTACAGTTAGTTTTTAAGCATCACTTAAAGTTGGATGTCACCCTAGTTAACCCAGACGTTTACGTGGAACAGGATCAACAAGGGCGTTGGCTGACAACCACTATCAAAAAACGAGGTCAGGGCGAACTAATTCAAACAGATTTAGATAAAATACGGTTCCGTAATGCCCAATTGATATTGGTACCACGCAAGAGAGATATACAAGATACGGGAGACAAGAGAGACAAGAAGGACACGGGGACACGGGGACATGGGGACACGGGGACACGGGAACACGGAGACATGGGGACACGGGGACACGGAGACACGGGGAATATAAATCAAATATTCCCAGCCTCTGCTAATCCCAGCGTCACCGCGTCTTCTTCCCTCTTTGCGTCTCCTCGCCTCTCCTCTCCAGTCTCATTTTCACAAGTAAGCGGAACTGCCCAACTGTTAGAAAACAACCAAGTAATTAGGCTGGACTTGACAGGAAAACCAAACAGTGGTGGCAATATTGGTTTGAAAGGAGATATTCGTCCAAAAACATGGGCTACAAATTTGCAAATACGTGGACAAGAGTTGCTAGCCTCTGATGTGACGCGCTTGGTTAAGTTACCACTCGTGCTAGAAGCTGGCCGAGTCAATGGTGACTTACAAATGCAGTTTCAAATTGGACAAACTCAGCCGCCGATTTTATTTGGTAGCGTTGATTTGCAAACGGTTCGGTTTCAAGTTCCGAAAGTTCCACAACCTTTTCTCAATTCTCAAGGAAAGCTGCGGTTTCAAGGCACAGAAATTAAACTTGACAATGTGATCGGCAGCTACGGCAAAATCCCATTAACCGCTAGCGGTATTATTGACACCAAAGCTGGTTACAAATTGGCAGGGCGTGTCAATGGTGTCAATGTCGCTAATGTGCAAGAAACTCTTAAACTCAAACTACCTGTACCTGTAACAGGAGAATTGCAAGCAGATTTGCAGTTTACAGGAAAAACAACTGATCCGATGATTACAGGTATTGTTAGCACTAACAAGATAGCTCAGATTGATAAAGTTGATTTTGAAAGTGCGAGTGGTAAGTTTGAGTTTGCACCAAAAGATGAGGTGATTGCCTTTAAAGACATTCAAGGTAAAGCTAAAGTTGGCGGTGAAGTCATCGGTACTGGCAAAGTTGAGTTGGGGACAGTTCCTCGTTTGGATTTTAATTTATCTGCGAAGAATGTTCCTGGTGATGCGATCGCTCTTCTTTATAACTCTCAACCCACTATCAAAGTCGGTACTGTCTCTGGTACAGCCCAGATGACTGGTAGTACCGACAATGTGCAAACAACAGTCCAATTCCAAGCTCCCCAAGCCCAATATCCCGCCACAGGTGAAGTTATTGTCAATAGCGATCGCACTCTCAATTTTCGTAATGTTGCTTTGAGTGTCGCTGGTGGTAAAGTTCAAGCTGTCGGCAGTTGGAATCACCAGAATTGGCAAGCAGTGGCTGATGCTACTGGTTTACAAGTAGAACCTTTTGTCAACCCCAAACAACTAGAAAATATCAATCTTGATGATGCCCGCTTCAACGGTCGTCTGTTCCTCTCTGGTAGTTCCGCACCCTGGAAACTGGCTAAAATTCGCACCGAGGATGCCAAAGTTAAAGTCGCAAATGGCACGGTGGCAGTTTCTAATATTCAGCTAGGAGAAAATAGTTTTTCTGCCAAACTTGTAGCCAATGGTGTGAGGTTGGTGCATTTACTGAAAAAACCAGCACCCGCCTTAAAACCAGCATTACAAGCTGGGATGGCCGGTACATTTCAAATATCGGGTAATACAAATAATTTTGACCTCAAAACCCTACGTGGAAATGGTTCAGCCAGTTTAGCTGTTAGCAGTGGGAAAGTAACGGCCACAAATATTCAAATCGCTAACGGTCGCTATCAGGCACAACTGCAAGCAAAGAAAGCTCCGTTACAAGAATTAACACCATTAATACCGCAATTACATGGCCCTGTTACTGGTGATCTCAAAGTTACTGGTTCTGTCGAGTCCTTTCAACCAGAGACAATTCAAGCTCAGGGTGAAGCAAAACTTAATGTTGCTAATGGTACTTTCACAGCCACAAATATTCAAGTTGCTAATGGTCGCTATCAGGCTGTAGTGAATGCGGATGGTGTGGCATTAAATCGGTTTCAGCAGGAGTTAGAGGGTGAATTTGGCGGTAAAGCGCAAGTGAATGGCAATTTGGCAAGTTCTAACTTCGCAGATGTACGGGGAACAGGTAAGGTAAGCTTTTCTCAAGGTTTAGGCGGAATTGATCGACCACTGACGGCGGTTGTCGGCTGGGATGGAGAAAAGTTGCTCGTTGAACGAGCAACAGCCCCTGGGTTAAATGCCAGTGGTTACATATTAGCCAAAACAAATCAAGGTGACATACCTGAAATTACGGAGTTAAATCTTGATGTTCAAGCCCAAGATTACAATCTGCAAAAGTTGTCTTTAAAGTTGCCTGAATCTGTAAAATTGGCTGGAAAAGCTGATTTTAATGGGCAAATCACTGGTAATTTGCCTGTACCAAATTTGACGGGTAAACTAGCACTGCGAGACTTGAAAGTTAACAAATTAGCTTTTGAGTCAGCGTTAAATGGTAACATTCAATCAGTGGTAGGAAGTGGTTTAAATTTGGATGTTACTGGCAAGCGTGACAAAATTGCTCTCAATCTTGATGCCAATAATCGTCCTCATTCCTTCACTGTGCAATGGCAACAAGCTTTGGCAACTGGTCAAGCACAGGGTGAAAACTTAGTCACAAAAGTCGAAAATTTTCCCTTACAGGTGTTGAATTTGCCATTACCTGCGAATCCTTACTTGGGTAAAGGGGAAGTAACAGGTTCACTGAGTGGAGATTTTCAGGTTAATCAAAATACATTAGCAGTAGTCGGAGATGCAGCGATCGCACAACCACAAATTGGTCGAATTAAAGGCGATCGCTTACAAGCTCAGTTCCGTTATGAAGCTGGTAAAGTAAGCCTGAACGATAGCGCTTTTATTAAAGGTAATAGTCGCTATGCTTTTACTGGTGAGTTTATACCCACAACGACAACTCCCCAAATCAAAGGCAAACTCAATATTAGCCAAGGCGAAATCCAAGATATATTAACAACACTCCAATTTTTTGAACTACAAGATTTTCAACGAGGAACATCTACGCCAACCTACGGTAGTGCTAGTGACCTTAACACCGTAGCAGTAGGTTTTGCAGATCAACCTGTATTAGATCAAATCCGACGTTTTTCGGAAATTAAAGCACTCATCGCCCAACAGCAACAACAACGGCGTGACGCTTCCTTAGTACCAGATTTAGCAGATTTACAAGGGACTTTTAACGGCGAAATTAATCTTGATACTGCGACAGCAAACGGAGTAGCAGCTGACTTTAAATTAGATGGTCAAAACTTTGTTTGGGGACGAAAAACTGAACCCAATCGGAGATATACAGTAGAGCAAATCATTGCTCGCGGTAACTTTGAAAATGGTGTTCTGAGGTTATTACCTCTGCGTCTGGAATCTGAAGATAAACTGCTTGCCTTTACAGGTAATATTGGCGGTACAGAACAATCTGGCCAGCTACGGGTGAAAAATTTTCCTCTGGATATTTTAAGTAATTATGTCAATTTACCAGTAGGTGCAACAGGTAATATCAATGCTACAGCAACTTTAGCAGGCAGTATCAAAAATCCTCAAGCCAAAGGAGAATTGCAAGTTACACAAGGAACTTTGAATCGAAAAGGTATAGAATCGGCTAATGCTAGTTTTAGTTATAACAATGGACGCTTAAATTTTGGCAGTAACCTCACGGTCGCTGGCTCTGAACCTGTTACTATTACCGGGAGTGTTCCTGCTAAATTGCCTTTTGCTAGTACAGCACCAGATAGTAATCAAATCAATCTGGATGTGCAAGTGAAAAACCAAGGTTTAGCAATTTTAAATTTGTTTACCGATCAGGTGGCTTTTGAAAACGGAGAAGGACAAGTCAATCTGACTGTACGCGGTACAAAAGAACAGCCAATCGTTAATGGTATTGCTGCTGTCAAAAATGCCACATTTTCCGCGCAGGCTTTACCAGAAAAATTAACTAATGTCACAGGAAAGGCTCAGTTTGACTTTGACCGGATTAGAGTTGAAAACCTCTACGGCAATTTTAGTCAAGGGAATGTGGTGGCTAAAGGGGAAATTCCCATTTTCACTAACTCCCAAAAACAAATAGATAATCCCTTTACTGTGTCTTTGAATAAGTTAGCAGTGAATTTGAAAGGACGCTATCAAGGAGGAGTGAGTGGTAAATTGCAGATTACTGGTTCTGCTTTAAGTCCAGTGATTGGCGGTAATCTCAAACTAGCTGATGGTCAGGTTCTGATTACAGAATCAGCTAACAACGCCATGAATGCAGGCAATAATGGTCAAGAAATTACTTATGCCAAAACAAATAAGCCAGAAAAATCTGAAAATAATAATACAGCCACGCGATTTAATGACTTAGAGTTGGTATTGGGCAAAAATGTTGAAATTGCCTTACCACCAATTCTCAGTTTTGGTGCTAGCGGTTCTTTAAAAGTCAATGGTTCATTTAATAATCCAGAACCAGAAGGAACTATTCAGTTACGGGGCGGAGATGTAAATTTATTTACTACTCAATTTAATCTCGCCCGTGGTTATGAAAATAAAGCGACTTTTAGAGGAAATCAAAACCCCGATTTAGATATCCGCCTTTTTGCTAACGTCTTAGATGTCAATCCTTCCCAAGTAACTACCTCACCTTTTTCCTCTGAAATCAGTGATGAAATCATTACATCCTTTGAACCTGTAAATACAGTCCGTGTCGAAGCCAGAATCGATGGCCCAGCTAACCAACTCAACCAGAATCTCGAACTTACCAGCAATCCTCCACGCAATCAAACAGAATTAGTTGCTTTACTTGGAGGTGGTTTTGTACAAACATTGGGACGTGGCGATAGCACTTTAGGACTTGTGAATTTAGCAGGTTCGGCTTTGAATATTCAACGAACTTTTAACCAAATCGGAAACGCTTTTGGTTTAAGTGAACTACGTGTGTTTCCCACTGTCGCTGCCGATGATCCTGATAATCCACAAACAACAAAGAGAAATTTTTCCATGGATCTGGCTGCGGAAGCAGGGATTGACGTTTCGCGTAATATTTCTTTTTCTGCTCTCAAAGTTCTAACGAGTGACGAACCACCACAATTCGGTTTCAATTACCGTTTTAATTCGGAATTACGTCTACGTACTTCTACTGACTTATCTGGTGATACTCAAGCAGTATTTGAGTATGAAAATAGGTTTTGATGTGGTAAGGAGCAGGGAATGGGGATTGGGAATAATTAAGACACGGAGACACTGATACGCAGTGACGCGGTGAATCTATCAAAAATATTCTCCGTGTCCCGGTGTCCCCCTTGTCTTCCTTGTCCCCGATCCCTGTTCCCCGTTCCCCGTTCCCAAAAATTTTAATATTTTCTTAAGAATCTACTTGACTTTTGATGGAAAACTGAATAATCTAAACTGTATAAAATTAATTTCTATTAACGAAAGGCACACGTTAATAAGCTTAACCAATGGGCGAAGGCTTGTGTCTCCTGCCAAAGTCCAGCACTGCTATAGCTCACCTAAATATCACATTTGGTTTCAGTTGCACTGTTTAAATTTTCACTCTAGTGAGTGCGTTGTCTTAAGCTTCCTGTATAGATGAGCTAGTTTGCAGTGTGCTACTGTCCACCCTTAATTGTAATTACTCCCATCAATAACTTTTCGTGTCGCAATTCAAAATATGTATTGCGATCGCACTCTAAGATAAAATCTTTAGTCGGTCTAGCAGAATCCTGCTAGACCTAATTTTTTTAAGTAAAAAACATAATTTCCAGCATTAGTTGATGCAAAAACTACACTGACGGGAAAACTATTTTGAAGTCATCCCATAGGAATAATTCAGTGTATGATTTTTAAATATTTTTTTTCTTTCTTTTGACTTTGTACAGACGTCATTAATGGCGTCTCTACTTTTTACTTTTGCCTTGTTCTATCAATCCAAAATCCAAAATCGAATGACTATCCGCCACGCGATAGAAACTGACTTGCCAAAGGTAGTGGCAATTTACAACGCCGCAGTTCCCAGCCGCATGGCAACTGCTGACTTAGTACCAGTGTCAGTGGAAAGTCGTCGTACTTGGTTTAGTGCGCGATCGCCCTCAAAAAGTCCCCTTTGGGTAATCGAAGTCGAGGGTGTTGTCGCTGGATGGATCAGTTTACAATCTTTTTACGGGCGACCAGCTTATCACGCTACTGCTGAGGTTAGTATTTACATTGATCCTAAGTATCATCGCCACGGTTTAGGAAAACAACTACTAACTCAAGCAATTAACCAAAGTCCTAGCTTAGGCATCAAAAACTTAGTCTGTTTTATTTTTGCTCATAACCATCCCAGTTTAAAACTGTTTGAAAAATTCGGCTTTCAAAATTGGGGATACTTACCCAAGGTTGCAGAATTGGATGGTGTAGAAAGGGATTTAGTTATTATGGGACGACATATTTAAATATTTGTCATTTGTCATTAGGCAACAAGTTCTGAATGCGTGAATTTTGAATTTTGTATGCCCTTGGCTTTCCCGAAGGGAATTTTAAATTGTTTTGTCTTTCTTCCCTCATTGTGGTGTTTGAGTCGGCTTGATATTTTTGGCTTTGTAGAAAGTTTCTAAGCTGTCGCGATCGCCTACAAAACGCCAATGCCAAGGTTCATAACTTACACCTTGAAGATTATTTTTGGGAAAGGACATCTCAAAGCCAAAACGAGCAGCATTTGCTTGTAGCCATTGAAAAGCTTTAGTATTTTCAAAATTCTCATTCAAGTTAGTGGCTGGTACTGCTCCATCCCCAATATCCACAGCGTAACCTGTATGATGCTCACTATGACCTGGAGGAGCGCTTAAAGCCGCCCTCTGAGCTGGGGTTTGATTGCGTTGAGCGCCTACCTGAAAAAATAATTGTTCTTGCTCTTTAACTGAACGAAAACCAGAAATAGGTGTCAAAATTACACCAGCACTGCTAGCTGCGGCTACCATTTCCTGATATTTTTGAGCGGCTACTTTTCGCATTCTTTGCCGTCCATCTGCGGAAATTGCTACTAGTTCTGATTCTGGTGCTTCTGTGTATACTAAATGTCCAAGAACTTGGTCGGTATTATTATTTTGTGTAGTTGCAGGAGTTGAATTAGTAGGCGAAGGCTGAGAAACTGCATCTTTTTTCGGTGCATTCGAGGCGAACAAAAAACCAATAATTACAGCTAGCACCGTAAAACCAGTTAATCCGCCAATTCCCAAAACCAAGAGGGACAGACGCCTCCTGGGTACTGTATCAGGAGTATCGCGTAAAGCTGCTGGAATATCTTCACCAGACAGAGGTGATGAGTTTCGCGGTTTTCCAGAAAACTCAGCGTTCTTCAAGGGTTAACTCCTGCTTTTGTCGAATATTCATAACAGATTTTGACACTCCTTTGGCGAAAGCGCAAAGAATTCTCGCGGTTCTAGTACCGAGTGTTCACACGGTTATACATTTGACACTATTTAGGGACTGTCGCGGTGGCTCTCAACGAAGTTTTTGATGGTTATGGCTATTTTCTGTAAGGTACTAACCACTAACCACTTCCAACAATTCCGCCGGCTTCATAAACTCATAATGTTCAAACGGTTGATGAATCCAAGGATTGTCAGAGAGATAGTCAACATAGTAATCAGGTTTGATTACTGAACAAGCTTTATACCAAATTACGGCAGAGCGGATTTCTTCTATCGGAGTATCAGAATACATTTTTAACCAAGGTGTAGTCTCTTTCAGAGTCATTCCAGAATCTACCAAATCATCTACTAAAAGAATACGCGAACCTAACTTTTCTGTAGTCATTGTCAAATGGTGAGAAAAGTTTAAACGTCCCCTCTCTTGCTTACCTGGGCCACTGTAAGATGATGTTGCTAAAATTGCCAATGGCTGCTTATATATACGGGATAGAATGTCTCCTACCCGTAGTCCTCCTCTAGCAAGACAAATAATCTGATTGAACTCCCAACCGGATTGATAGATTTGAGCAGCCAGTTGTTCAATTTTACGGTGATAATCTGACCAAGAAATGTAAAGGTCTGACATAACTAGGGAACGTTAATTATAGCTATAAATAAATGGCAACCAAAAAATGGCAAACCAAACTTTTTATTTTAATATGAGCGTAGTGTAATATGAGCGATTCTGTCCCTGATGATGATTTCCAGCAAAGCGCTGAGAATGAAAAACTAGACTTTAATACTAAGCTCGCTTTCGGTGCTGGAGATTTGGGTACAGCAATTACTGCCATGATTGGGATTTCTTATTTGTCACCCTTCCTGACAGATGTAGCTGGCTTGAATCCACAGCTAGCAGGAAAGACTCAACTAGTCGGTAAAATCTGGGATGCAGTCAACGATCCCATGGTGGGTGTGTTGAGCGATCGCACTCAAAGCAGTCAGGGGAGACGCTATCCTTGGATGATTTGGGGAGCAATTCCCTTTGGAGTTTTCTTTTTTTTGCAGTGGATTGTACCTCACTTTAGTAACAACGAAAATGCAAATCAGTGGGGTTTGTTTTGGTATTACACTGCGATTTCAATTTTGTTTAATGCCTTCTATACAATTGTTAATTTACCATATACAGCTCTGACCGCAGAACTAACCCAAGACTACGATGAACGTACCAGCCTCAACAGCTTTCGTTTTACTTTTTCAATTGGTGGAAGCATTCTGGCTTTAATTATTGGGTTAGTTATTTCTCTGATAATTCCTAATAACCGCAGCTTACAGTTTGTATTCATAGGATTAATTTGTGCGATTATTTCTGTTTTCCCCATATATTGGTGTGTTTGGGGAACGAAAAAACGCGCTCAAGCTGTGGCAAATTTACACCCCCAGCTAGAACAAACTGTTTCCATTCCCTTTTTTCAGCAACTCAAAATAGCTTTTACGAATCGCCCTTTTTTATTTGTAATCGGCATATATCTTTGTTCGTGGTTAGCTGTACAACTAACAGCTGGGATTATTCCTTATTTTGTAATTAGTTGGATGCGCCTTCCCCAATGGCACATTAGCTTAGTATTGCTGGCAGTGCAAGGAACTGCGATGAGTATGATGTTTGTCTGGAGCGCGATTAGTCAGCGTGTCGGCAAACAAGCTGTATATTACATGGGTATGACTTTATGGATTATCGCTCAGGCTGGACTGTTTTTCGTCAAGCCTGAACAAATCGTGTTCATGTATTGTTTAGCAGTTTTAGCTGGTTTTGGGGTATCCACAGCTTATTTAGTTCCCTGGTCAATGCTACCAGACGTTATAGAACTAGATGAATTACAAACAGGACAAAGACGAGAAGGTATTTTTTATAGTTTCATAGTTTTTTTGCAAAAAATTTGTTTAGGGTTAGCTGTGAACTTGGTTTTACAAAGACTAGGTGCAGCTGGATATGTTAAACCCACACCAGAGATACCTGTACCAATCCAACCAGATGCAGTACTAGAAGTAATTCGTGTAACGATTGGCCCATTACCAGCAGTAGCTTTGATTTGCGGCTTAATTTTGGCGTACTTTTACCCAATCACCCGCGAGATGCACGCTGAAATCTTACTCCAGCTTGACGAAAGGAGGAAGAGATAGAGGATCGGGGACAAGGGACAAGGAACATAAGGAAAGAACAAACACCAATCCCCGATCCCTGATCCCTAATCCCCAACAATCAACCTAAAGATGGTGAATGTATCTGAAAAAACGTAATAATACTTAATATATATAAAGTAGAAAAGCCAATAAATTAAACAAAATGGCAGTTCCAAGCTTAGAGGAAATTTCCACTCAGTTAGATAGTCCGAATGTGCGCGATCGCATGGTAGCTCTTGCTTCGTTGAAAGATGTACCAGCAGAGGATGCTGTACCTTTAATTAAAAAAGTGTTGGATGATGAGTCTCTGCAATTGCGATCAATGGCAATATTTGCCTTGGGGATTAAACCAACTTCAGAGTGCTACTCTCTTTTAGTAAAAATTCTGGAAACTGATCCAGACTATAGCATTCGTGCTGGTGCTGCTGGTGCGCTGGGATACTTGGGTGATGGTAGGGCTTTTGAGCCTCTCTCAAGAGCATTTTACGAAGATACTGACTGGCTAGTCCGTTTTAGTGCAGCTGTTTCACTAGGTAATCTCAAAGACTCCCGCGCCCGTGAACTGCTTTACAAAGCTCTAGACGGAGAAGAAGTTGTACTACAACAAGCAGCGATCGCAGCACTGGGAGAAATTAAAGATATCGACGCAGTAGATCGGGTTTTACGTTTTGCTCAATCTGATGACTGGTTGGTACGACAACGTTTAGCTGAAACTCTCGGTCAGCTTCCCAGCACAAAAAGTGTCTCCGCATTAAAGTATCTAGAAAAAGACAATAACCAAAACGTCGCTGAATCTGCAAGAATCTCTCTCAAACGATTAGAGGAAGCAGGCTATCAAGCGTGAGGACACACAAACAACAAGACGCGGTGACGCGGAGAGTGTTTCATTCATATTCCCCGCGTCCCCGCGTCCCCAGTTCGCCGTGTCCCTACATCCCCCACTCTCTCCTTCCCTCTTCCTGCTACCTTGTAATAAGTGGGATCATCAAGATTTTGACGCAAGGTAATTTGATTCATGAATATTAAAGAATTTTTTGAGTTAAGTGCTGGTAAATGGTTTTCTCATCGTACTAGTCATCACTTAGCTTTTAAGCAATCAGAGTCTGGCAAATCAGATATTATTATTGAAATGGTGGCAGTAGATCACCCAGAGGTGATCAAACTGTGCGAACAAAATGAAATTGACCCCAAACATGCTTCCTGTGGTGCGAGAGTCACTTGGAAAGGTACTATGCAATGGGATGAAGAAGATCACAAAGGTTCCACAGTACTAGTATCGGTACCGAATCCAGATAATCCCAATGAAGGCAAGTTATTGCGGGAAATGGGCTATGCTGAGAAAATGCCTGTTGCTGGTAGTTACAAAATTGGTGATGATGAGGCATTGACCTTAATTACCGAATACGAAACAATGTGGTCTGAAGAGCGCCTCTGGTTTGCTAGCCCAAATTTACGGATGCGAGTCGGCGTCCTAAAGCGCTTCGGTGGCTTTAGCATGGCTTCGTTCACTTCTGAAATTCGTATGGGTGGTGCTGTAACAGCGAAAGCGTCTGAAGCAGCCAATTCAGCATCAAGTTAGTCAAAACTATATCGAACCACAAAGACGCTTCAAAACACAAGCTGACTTCAGGCGTCTTTGTGATGTTCAAGTGGATTTGTCATTGAAGTGATTGCTTTTCATAACCGTTTGACAAATTATTTAAATTCACCTGCCATATAATTTGGGTTTGATTGATATGCAATTTAAATCTGTAACCAAGTTGCGATCGCCTGTGGCAATGGTAGGATAATCATCACTAACAAAGCCATAGATAACAATCCCCAAACATCACGTTGGTTATCCAGATCAGTGACGTCATTTAAAGCAGGTTCATCCATTAAAGGTATGAACAACAAAATTAACGCCCACAAGAAAAATCCTGGTTGGACTAAAGACAACAACAACAACAACAAACGAGCAATTTGACCAATTACAATAGCATTTCTTTGTCCAAACATAGCATGGACAATATGTCCTCCATCCAATTGTCCCACTGGCATTAAATTTAATGCAGTCACTATTAATCCCAAACAAGCAGCGACTGCTACTGGGTGTAAATCAATCGCAGATTGTGGTGTTAATTGATTACCCAAAGCCAGTTTTGACAGTAGTGCTAATAGGATAGAATATTTAGGATTAAGTGCATCCGGATTTAATAGTCCTGCTTTTTCGTCTGGCAAACTTACAATCGTAGAGTGAGCTAATCCCCAAATTAATAAGGGTAATGTCACCACAAAACCTGCCAAAGGTCCAGCAATGCTCACATCAAATAAAGCTTTACGATTAGGTACCGGACTACGCATCTTAATAAATGCACCAAAAGTTCCCAAGAAAAATGGCATGGGAATAAAGTAAGGTGGAGTTGAGCGAATTTTGTAGCGTCTCGTCGCCATTAAATAATGGCCAAGTTCGTGGATACCCAAAATCAACATTAAAGCTAGGGCGTAGGGTAATCCTTGCAAAATTAGACTTGGATTAGATTGAAATTGGCGGATTGTTAATTCAACACCAGCGATTCCAACTCCAACTTTGGTAGTTGTGACCAAAGTCGCTAATAATAACAAAAATGCCCAAGCAAATTGTTTGAGTTGCTCTTCTTTTCCGGGCGTATTAGCTTGGTTAGCCTGAGTATTAGGAATTAACACAAAGAAGGGTTTACCATTGACACCTTCTTGAAAAAACACCAAAAATCGACCCGCAAATTTTGTTTCTATATTTTCTTTAATCTTGTGGTACGCTTCGTTTGGTTTGCTTCTTAACTGACCTCGGCAAATTACAGCTTGAGGTCTGTATTCTATATTTTGAATGTAATATACAGACCAAGGAAAGCAATCGCGCAGTATTTGTTCTTCATCGGGCTGAATCGGACGCACAGAATTTGGTTCTGTAGGGGGTGTAGAAGATTCGGCTTGTGGTACTTGAGCTTCAGTTGGTTTGTCTTTTTGCGGTTGGCGTCCCGACTGAAATAGCACCCAGTATAAAATAGGACAAATTACTAATGGCCAGATCATGAGCGATCGCGGTAGTGGTTCTTTGTCTCCATGCATTACCGTCCATCCCGTCCACAACATTGCAGGAGTCATTAATACTAACCACAATAACCAGACGGGCGTCCGGGTGAGGCGAGCCACGCTACGCTGCACCATTAGATAAGTAATTAGTCCCAGTAGAATTAGCAACCAAACTGTCATGTGATTTTAGTTTATTTTGAAACGTCAGTCCTAACTTGTGGTCAACCGCACCACTATTATTGCCACAAGATAGACACTATTCCGCTTTTTGCTTTCAAGAAGTTTTATACTTAAACCGGGTTTGTCAAAACTCCTCAAGGAAATTGTTTTTCTCATGTGTCCCTTGTCTCAAGAATCAAATCATCTAGTCAAGCCACCACAAGAAGTTCTCGATACTATTTTTGCATTTCCACCAAATCGGGACACACTAGGGGGAACCGCTTATTTTAT
The DNA here is from genome assembly GCA_024239075.1 of Fischerella sp. CENA71. Classification (GTDB taxonomy): domain Bacteria; phylum Cyanobacteriota; class Cyanobacteriia; order Cyanobacteriales; family Nostocaceae; genus Pelatocladus. The sequence goes on from JANBVI010000006.1 coordinate 216,678, forward strand.
TATCAGAAAAGAAGGTAACATCCTTATTGACTGTCCAGCTTTTGATCAAACTTACCAGGATTTCATGCGATCGCATGGTGGTGTACGTTGGTTATTTCTCACCCACAGAGGGGCTATTGGTAAGACAGTAGAATACCAGCAAATCTTCAATTGTGAAGTTTTAATTCAAGAGCAAGAAGCATATCTCTTACCTGAATTATCTGTAACTACTTTTAGTCAAGAATTTGTCCTTGATTCCATCACAAAAGTGATTTGGACATGTGGACATTCTCCCGGCTCGTCTTGCCTTTATTATAGTGAGTCTGGAGGTGTGCTGTTTTCTGGACGTCACTTAGTTCCTAACCTGCAAGGCGAGCCAGTCCCACTGCGAACAGCTAAGACTTTTCACTGGCACAGGCAAATAAAGAGCGTAAAAATGCTTTTAGAACACTTTACTCCAGAAACATTAAAATATATCTGCCCTGGAGCAAATACGGGTTTTCTCAGAGGCAAGCGTGTAATAGATAATGCATATCAACGCCTAGTGAGCGGGGATTGGGATTGCTGATCGGGGAAAGGAGAAAGGGGATAAGGGACAAGGAAGACAAAGGGACAAGGGAGACAATAAACACCAATCCCCGATCCCTGATCACCAATCCCCAATCCCAATTAAGCCGTCCCACCTGCGATGACTGAATCTTCTGTTAGCACTTTTATTGCTGCTTGATATTGCGGATCAGCTTCTGTAGCAATTTGTTCACGAGTGATTGGTACAGAGGAAATTATTTTGTCTGGTTTTATACCTAATTTATTAATATCTTTATGATTAGGGGTTTCGTACTTGGCAATTGTTACTGCTAAACCAGAACCATCTGACAATTCAAACAAAGATTGGATTAAGCCTTTACCAAAGGTGGTTTCCCCTACAAGTGTGGCGCGACCGTTATCTTGCAATGCACCAGCGAGAATTTCACTAGCACTAGCTGTTCCTTCATTGACAAGAACAACTAAAGGATCGTTTGTCAATGCTGGACCAAATGATTCAAAGCTACCTTGGATTCCTTGGCGATTAGCTGTGTAAACTATGACACCAGAGTTTAACCATAAACGTGCAACTTCAATTCCTGCTTGTAGCAAGCCACCGGGATTATTTCGCAAATCTAGAATATATGCGGATGCACCTTTTTTTTCTAAACTGTTAATGGCGTGTGCCAACTCCACAGCAGCATTAGCGTTAAATTGAGTGAGGCGAATATATCCAAAAGGCTGTCCAGAGGGAGTATTATGTAACTCTGCCACTACAGGATTAAGAGTAATGCGATCGCGCATCACTTGATATTCTTTTTGCCCTTCTCCATCTCGTTCGATGAGCAAGGTGACTAAACTGCCAATTGGACCACGCATTCTAGTAGCTGCTTCATCAAGGGTCAGGTTTTGTGTCGCCATCCCTTCTATTTTGATGATGCGATCGCGTGGCCGGATTCCTGCTTTTTCTGCTGGTGAGCCTGCAATAGGAGTCACCACTTCCAAACCACCTGTCTGTTGATTCAGAGCGATCTGCAAGCCAACCCCAGTTAGTTCTCCAGACGTATTTACCTGTAAGCTACGGTATTGCTCTGGATCTAAAAAACGGGTAAAGGGGTCATCAAGGCTTTTGAGCATTTTCTGAATAGCTGTGTAGGCTGATTTTTGATCTGAAAGGGATGTGGAAAGAATTTTCTGCCTGACAGCTGCCCAATTTTGATGATTAAATGTGTCGTCTAAATAAGTACGGTTAACAATTCGCCATACTTCTGACACCAGCCTTTGTTCTTGAGTCAAAGCCATTGCTGGTTGACAAAAGTTGCAAAATCCTATCCAAAACGCTACGAACAGTGATAATCCAACCCGAAAAACCCGTTTATGCATTAACCCCATGTTTAATCCCATTTTCTAGCCAAAATTGTCTAGTTTGATGCAGTTACCTTAATTTAGACTTCTGTTAAGAAGTCAGTCAATCACGGGAAAATCCCATAACCAAACATAAAATAGAACTCCTCATCACCCCTAAACCTCTACACTCCCACATCCATTTTCAGGTTAGGTAAGAGGGAAAAGAGCCTTCAGGATAAAGGTAGAAAGAGAAAGAATCTTTACCTTTGAACCTTTATTTTTTGCTCTTTACCACCAATTACAAAAATTACTTTTGTAATTGGTATATGAAATCTATCTCTCGACTATGTTACTTTTTTTATAGAAGTGGTGGATTTTGAAATCAAGAGGTCTAATCTCCTGATTCGGTGCAAAAGCCCCTCCACAAACGATAAAATCTACTTTGTGTCCAATATTTTTTGATTGGTGCAAAGAGAAAGCAATATATTCTATTCTTTGCAGAGTGTTAAGTTATTTTTAAATTATTAACACTCGTGAGGCTCAACAACAAACGAGCTTATCCCCTCTCCCAATCACCAATCCCCGGTAAGTCGGAGATTTATCAACCGCGATCGATTTCTAGGAACTTGAGATTGTATGGCCAACGTTTATGACTGGTTCGAGGAGCGCTTGGAGATTCAAGCGATCGCAGAAGACGTCACCAGCAAGTACGTCCCTCCCCACGTCAACATCTTCTACTGCCTGGGTGGAATTACCCTCACTTGCTTTTTAATCCAGTTTGCTACTGGATTTGCCATGACATTCTATTACAAACCAACTGTCACAGAAGCTTATGCCTCTGTGCAGCACATCATGAATGATGTGAGCTTTGGTTGGCTAATTCGTTCAGTCCACAAATGGTCTGCCAGCATGATGGTGCTGATGATGGTTCTGCACGTATTCCGGGTTTACCTGACCGGTGGTTTTAAAAAGCCCCGCGAGTTAACCTGGGTGAGTGGAGTCATCTTAGCGGTGATCACCGTTTCTTTTGGAGTAACTGGCTATTCTCTACCTTGGGACCAAGTAGGCTACTGGGCGGTGAAAATCGTTAGCGGCGTACCAGAAGCCATTCCTGTAGTTGGTACCTTGATTTCTGAACTACTACGTGGTGGTTCCAGCGTTGGACAAGGAACACTCACTCGTTACTACAGCGCCCACACCTTTGTGTTACCTTGGCTAATTGCTGTCTTCATGCTGTTCCACTTCTTGATGATTCGCAAGCAAGGAATTTCCGGTCCATTGTAATTGAGATGAGGGTGAGGCATTTTTTGTAGCAACTAGCCTACCAGTCGCAGGGCTTAAAAGCATAAATGCTTCTCCCAAAGAGTCATCAGGTACTGACTTTCAGTTTCTAGATGCAGCTGTTTGTTTTAAACTAAATAAAAAATCACAAACTTATTGACAAATAGAAGACAAAAAAACAAACGGTTACATCTTAAGCTGAAAGCGAGTGCCTGAAGCTCGAGGCTTAAACAAACGCTTTAACTCGACGTCAGCAGGAGAGCACATTTAAAAATGGCAACAGTAAAGAAACCAGACCTAAGCGATCCAGCCTTAAGAGCCAAACTGGCCAAAGGAATGGGTCATAACTACTATGGCGAACCCGCTTGGCCCAATGACCTACTCTACGTCTTTCCAGTGGTAATTATGGGAAGTTTCGCTTGCATTGTGGCCCTAGCTGTACTAGATCCGGCTTTGGTCGGAGAACCAGCAAATCCCTTTGCAACACCACTAGAAATTTTGCCAGAGTGGTACTTGTATCCTGTATTCCAAATTTTGCGCTCAGTTCCCAACAAACTCTTAGGAGTATTACTTATGAGCGCTGTACCCGTCGGTTTGATTCTTGTTCCCTTTATTGAGAACGTCAACAAGTTTCAAAATCCCTTCCGCCGTCCTGTAGCAACAGCAGTTTTTCTTTTCGGTACTCTAATTACCCTCTACTTAGGTATTGGTGCTACCTTCCCATTAGATAAATCTTTGACTTTGGGATTGTTCTAAATCCACGTCACCATAAACCTATTTGACGCCTGTAGGTTTCTCAACAAGTGCAAGTGTACTTTATTTGAGAACTCTACAGGCGTTAATTTTAATAATTGAGTTGGCGTTTGAAATCTTAAGTTTTTCTGATTTCAATTTTGCATTAGAATATTATTCCAAAATCTATACTCAACGAAATCTATAATCGAAAAATGACAATAGATAAGTAATAAGTTAGTCGGCGCAAATCCACAAAACTCTGTAAAGAAAAGTAAAACTTGAAAATTAACTCCTAGTTAAGTTCTGAAACAATTCAGCACTTACTACAAAGATAGAATTTGTGACGCGGACTTACTTGTATAAAATAACTGAATATAAATGAATATAAGTTTGGAGGCTATTGATAGGCGAAGGTTTCAACTTATATCTTGTCACTAGGTCTAAATAATATCATGGTAAAACCTGCCCTTATAGTATTTAGTAGTTGGTGAGTACTCTAAACAAGACATAACAACCAATTTTGTTGGTGATTGGTGGTTATTTCCAACAACAAACAACAAAACATGTTTATGCTGATCTACTTACAAACATTTTTCACCCATACACATACATGTCAAGGTCAATGTTTAGCATGATGCAGCAAGACCATCTGACTGTGAAAAGCGAACTCAAGCTGCTAAACCGAGTGCAACAGTGGTTTGAGCAATTCTGTCTCCAACATTTATCTAAACTTGATTGGTCAGAAGGTCAACTTTATCGCCTGAACCTGGCGTTAGCAGAAGGTTTTACTAATGCTGTTCGCCATGCTCATCATACTCTTCCCCCGGAAACAGCAATTGATATAGATGTTTATCTATGGATGGATCGACTAGAGATTAGAATTTGGGATTATGGCAAACCTTTTAATCCGGATGCGATCGCCGAACCAGAACCAGGTACTCTACAAGTAGGTGGGTATGGATGGTTTCTGCTGCGACGTCTGGTTGATCATGTCGTCTACGAACGTGGTGCAGATGGCAGAAATTGTTTGCTGATCGTCAAGTATGGCTTAAAAACACAGCATTGAGCAAATTCTCCTCCTTGTCTTTCTTATCCCTCTTGTCTGTCTTTCCCATCCCCAACACCCAACTAATACCAAAGCTGCGCTAGTCTAGAGGGTGGATCAAAAAAAACACTATGACACCTTCAGAAATTGCAGCGACGCTGACAGAATTATTTGGTGAAGCTGATCTCAAAGCGATCGCATCCGGTTCATGGCAAGTAGAAACTTCTACCTTTCGTCTACTGGTACTGCTTTCAGAGGATAAAAGCTGGTTGCGAGTGATGATACCAATCGTACCAGCACAACAAGCTCAACCTTTTTTTGAACAGTTTTTAGAAGCAAATTTTGATGATACTCAACAAGTACGCTACGCCTTACAACAAGGTGTAGTTTGGGGTATATTTCAACATAGCTGCAACAGTTTAGTTGTAGAAGATTTTCGAGACGCGATCGCCCAACTAATTGCTTTACACACAGCTGGTTTAGATGATGTATTTAATAGACTCGTAGAAAGCCGCATCCGCCAAGTCATCATAGCAGCGAAACTACAAGGTCAGTCCCTCCAATCCACAATGCAAAATCTGGAACGCTTTTACGCCGAAGGATTAATGGGGGATGAAAACCAAACTCCACAAGCAAGAGAAGAAACTTTAGCTGCTTGGCGACGCCAGTTAGAACGGCTTTGGCCAGAAATAGATGTAAATAGATAGTGAGGTTTTTCTTCTAGCCCAAAAACAATGAGGAATTCTCGAAGTCTGAGTTTAGTACTAAGGCTAGAATGGCTCGCGAGTGCGATCGCTTAACATCATAAAATACTGCTATGGTCAATCATTACCAGATTACCTTAGAGAAAAAATTACATTGAACATGAATGAGACTTTAGCAGCTACATTAGGAGAGCTACAAGCGCAAATATATTGGTTACATGATGCTGAAAAGTTTGCAGAATTGGCATCAGCAGCAGCTACTATATATAAGAAACTTGGTTATACTCAACAACAGGCAAAAACGGCGGGTAATTTAATTAGTGAAGCTTATCAATTAGCTGATGATGCTGCTAATGCCCAACAAGCAGGTGAGTTTGACAAAGAAATACTATTTTATCATCAAGCTAAAGATAAATTGATTGGAGTAGAAACTACATTAGGTTATCAAACAAGTATTGCTATACATCAAATTCAGTGGTGGATGTATTTTCGTCATAAACAAAAACTACAAATTATTATTCACTTATTTTTACAACATTTGAAAGCTGTGGGAGTGGTTAACCTATTTACTGCTATAAAACTGACATATTTTTTGATGGAAATAGGCAGAGTTCATAAATCGCGTGACACAGAAACTACCAAACATAATGCTATTCAATATTGGACAGAATTATTGAAAATTAAACCAAGACAATACCCTTATCTTGGTTAAATTACTTGTGTTTAGGCTTGGTGATCACCTTGCTACGCCAGTTTTAAAGTTAACTTTTTTATTACTTTTTCAGCAAACCTTATTTAGTTGGAACTATCCCTAATGCTGTCAGTCTGCGAAGCAGAAGCAATTATCTTTAATTTGGTACAACCTCTGAACAATCAGTACGATACAGAAATTGTTGATTTGTTCGCAGCAGAGAGTCGTATTCTTGCTTCTGTAGTTACGAGTCAGTTGGACTTTCCCCAGTGGGATAATTCCGCAATGGATGGTTATGCAGTACGTTACGCTGATGTCCAGCAAGCTACCCAACAACAGCCAGCTATCTTAGAAATTATTGAAGAAATTCCGGCTGGATACCAACCCAAATCTACCCTTCAAAAAGGCCAAGCAGCTCGGATTTTCACAGGTGCGGTCATGCCAGCAGGTGCTGATACAGTAGTAATGCAGGAACATACACAGCGAGAGAAAAATCGTGTACTTATTCTGACAGCACCTGCAAAACCGCAAGAATTTGTCAGACAGCGTGCAGCTTACTATCAAGCCGGGACACAATTATTACCACCGGGAATTATGTTACATGGGTCAGAAATTGCGGTATTAGCGACTGCTCAGTGTACGCAAGTTAGTGTTTCCCGTCGTCCAAGAGTAGCAATTTTTTCTACAGGTAATGAACTTGTACCTCCAGATCAACCCCTGCAACCAGGGCAAATCATCGATTCTAACCAGTATGCTTTAGCAGCTTTAGTTAGGCAGAGTGGGGGAGAACCACTAATTTTAGGCATAGTCCCAGATGAACCAGCTGCCTTAGAAAAAGCGATCGCCTATGCAGTATCCAACGCCGATATAGTTATTTCTTCTGGTGGTGTTTCTGTAGGAGATTATGACTATGTTGAGCAAATTGTCAAGTCTTTAGAGGGAAAAATTCACATTCAAGCCGTGGCGATAAAACCCGGTAAACCCCTCACCGTAGCTACATTTAGAAATCAAGTAATTTATTTCGGTTTGCCAGGAAATCCAGCTTCAGCATTGGTGACATTCTGGCGATTTGTGCAACCAACTATCAAAAAACTTTCTGGACTAGTAGAAGGTTGGCAACCAAAGTTTATCAAAGCCTTCACCCGTCAGGAATTACGATCTAATGGCAAGCTGGAAACTTATGTTTGGGGTAAATTAGATTTGCAAAACGGAATTTACAAATTTCAGCCCTCTGGTGGAAGTCAAAGTTCTGGCAATTTAATTAATCTCGCCCAAACTAATGCTTTAGCTGTGTTATCAGTGGGGCAAACATTAGTTTCCTCAGGAGAAGAAGTGCAAGTTTTACTCTATTAAATAAACTGTACAGACGACTGCATTAACGAAGTAGTACTTCACCAACCCAACTTTGATCGTTTCCCCGATCTCCAATCCCCAAACTCAATCCTGCACTTGCCAAATCTTAATGATATTCTCTGCACTACCTCCACCAGCAACAGTCTGTCCATCTGGACTAACCGCAACAGAATAGATATAACCAGAGTCTCTTTTGAGAGTACGAATTTCTCTTCCTGTTTTTAGATTCCACACTTTAATCGTATTGTCACTACTACCACTGACGAGACTCACTTTATCTAAAAATTTATTGTTAGTAGTATTAGATATAAAAGCAACAGAATTAACTTTATCAGTGTGGGCTTTTAAAGTCAGAGTTGCTTTTCCTGTTGCCAAGTTCCACAGTTTGATAGTTTTGTCTTTACTACCGCTAGCCAAGCTAGCACCATCGGGACTAAAAGCCACAGAAACAATTAAATCAGAATGTCCTTTGAAGGTACGGATATTCTTAGCAGTCTTGACATTCCACAGTCTAATAGTTTTATCCCAGCTACCACTAGCAACAGTTTGTCCATCAGGACTAAAAGCTACAGAAGCGATCGCCCCAGAATGTCCTACAAGAGTGCAAATTTCTTTGCCGGTTTTGACATTCCACAGTTTGATCGTCTTATCTAAACTAGCACTAGCAAGAGTTTTCCCATCAGGACTAAAAGCTACAGAAGTGACACCAGCTTTATGTCCCTTGAGGGTGAAAATTTCACTTCCGGTTGCTAAATCCCATAATTTAACTGTTTTATCTGCACTTGCACTCGCAAGAGTTTGTCCATCACGACTAAAGACGACACTCCAAACCCATTCGGAATGTCCTCGTAAAGTCTGAATTTCCTTTTGAGTTGCTAAATCCCAAATTTTAATTGTTTTGTCGTCACTACCACTAGCCAGTCTTTGCCCATCAAAGTCAAAAGCGACAGAATTAACATCGCTAGCATGTCCTTTTAAAGTAATGGGTTCGTCAGATTTTTGAGTTACAGTCACAGTCTCTTGAGGTGGAACAGGATCAGCAGACTGAGTTACCTGTGAGCGAGACTGAAAATACCAAACCCCTACTAATGCCAAGATGACAATTACAGCATTAATAAATAATCTATTTTTAAATTTTTTAGTTGATTGTGCAAAAAATCCGCCTCTATTTTCTGACGAACCTGACAATACAGTTTCATCAAGTTCTGGTAATGGTGATGGTTGACGTGATAAATCTCTAATGACATCATCGGCTGATTGATAGCGTTCTTGAATCTCTATCTTTAGCAGCTTGTCCAAAACCCTACCCAACTCCATGGAAAGGGCGAGTCCACCTCTACTAGGAGTACTAAAATATTGCCACCAAGATGACACCCAACCATAGCCTTGTTGCATCCACAGTTTTGAAGGGGAAGTTCCAGTTAGCAGATAAAAACAAGTGGCGCCCAAACTAAATAAATCACTAGCTGGATAAGCCTCTCCATCCTGCATTTGTTCAACGGGAGTATACCCATGTGAACCAATAGTTGTTCCCATTTTCGGCTGCACTGTTGTCGTCAGCAGCTTGGAGGCTCCAAAATCAATTAATACTAGCTCTCCTTTTGAATCTCTTTCTCTAGAATGATGTACAGAATTACGACGAATAATATTTTGAGGCTTGATATCTCGGTGAACTACACCGTGATCATGAACAAATTTCAGAACTGGCAGTAAATCCAATAAAAGTTCTCGGATTTTTCTCTCGCTAAATCTACCCTGCTGCTGCAATTCTTTTAATAAATTTTGTCCATCTATATATTGTTGTACTAAATATAAATAATTATCTTGCTCAAAGTAAGCTAGCAGATGGGGAATTTGTGGGTGTTCTCCCAACTCTTGCAGGCGTTGGGCTTCCTGTTCAAAAAGCTGGACAGCCTTCTTTAAAGCCCCTGTGTCTTTGACTTTTGGGGCAAGTTGCTTAACAACACATTTTGCATTTAGTTTGTCGATATCTTCTGCTAGATAGGTGATACTAAATCCACCTTCTACAGACAATCTGTCGATAACACGGTAGTGACCTCTAAGCAGAGGTACTAGTAGGGTTCCACAACTCTGACAATATTGGCTATCATCAGGATTTAAAGGATCTTGGCAATCGGGATTTAGGCAGCAAATCATACTAGCAAGAAATTTGCAGCTTGAGTATATGTTAATTCATGACGTATCATTTTGCTATTAATTTGCCAAAACAAAGTTTCTGACTCCAGAATCAATCTATTGGTAACTAGGCAATTTAAAATTAGAGTATGGGATTTTTTCTATAATCGTGGTTGCCAGCAGCACAGGTGCTGGTATTAGTATGTCTATATGCACATTTTATATATTACCAAATAAGCACGGAAACAACATTTTTTGACAAACTTGTAGGGTTAGAAATCAAAAATTCATCAATAATAATTGTGTTCAGTAAATACCATGCAAAGCAGATATAATATTTTTTGGCGAGTGGATATATCATTTTTTTTATAAAAACAACTATCTAAAGTAATAAAATAGGAGCCAATTACTACCTATAATGAAAATTGTATTTATCAATAATGCCATAATTTCAAAATCACTAAAATTATTTATACTGAAAAATTTCATTATAATCTAGATGATTTTTAGGGTATTTTTAGGATTATTAAACTAAACTTTTTGTGCTTCATAGATTATCTATGCATCAAAATTGTGAGGATTGATATGTTCGTAGGAAGAAATAACAAAAACTTTTGGAATAAATTTGATTTAGCTTTAATTATTTCTCTGAGTAGTAGTTTGTTATTCACAAATTATGCTCTACCTATAGCTGCGTTGGAAATTCCCAAACAGTCAGAAGAATTTACAATTGCTAAAACACCAGATGAGAGACAACCAGAAGCAGTCAAACAAGCGATCGAGCAAATTCCTGTTACGCAACCATCCCCAGCGGCTCAAACTAATCAACCAATAGAATCTCCCATCTCCCCCACACCCGCACCCTCTCCAACACCAACACCAACAGCATCTCCAAAACCCCAACCTTCTGGTACTGGTTCTACTCCCAGTACCCAACCAGCACCACAGCCAACTTCTCGTCCTTCTACAACAAATACGCCGAAACCGACTTATACCCAACCAGCACCACAGCCAACTTCTCGTCCTTCTACACCAAATACACCGAAACCAACCTATACCCAACCAGCGCCACAGCCAACTTCTCGTCCTTCTACAACAAATACACCAAAACCGACTTATACCCAACCAGCGCCACAGCCAACTTCTCGTCCTGTTAATTCTTCACCTTCTAGGACTCAGCCTACAAATAATAATAGAAATTCTGGTGGCTCACCTGTTTCTGGTAGCAAAATACCTAACGCCAAACCAATTAATTTTGTAGATATTCAATTGGGTGTCTTAGCTCCAGGTGATTTTAAATCTCAAGGTAGGTATTTTCACTTTTATCAGTTTGAAGGCAGAGAAAATCAATTAATTCAAATCAGATTGATTGGTAGTGCTGATCAACGCCGTTCTAACAATCTGAATCTAAATCCATTCATGATTTTGCTTGACCCCAACAATAACGTTCTTACTAAAAGAAGCAGTGGGGAAACAGGTATTAATGGGGAAGTCAAAGACGCATTTTTATTTGTCAGACTACCTGCTAGAGGTGTTTATACGATCGCAGTCACTAGTCGCAATCCTGGAGAAATCGGTCGCTATAGTTTAGCTTTAAGGAACGACAGAGCTAGTTACACTCTCGATGAATCAGACGAATTAACGGCAAATGGCTCTAAACTCAAAAATAATGGCAGTCCTTACAATGTTTCTAGGTTTGAAGGTAAAAAAGACCAACTTGTGAGTATACGTGTAGATAGTGTCCTAGAACAGTTTTCTCCCTACATCGTTCTGCTCAACTCCAAAGGTCAAGTCATTGCTGCGGATAATGAAAAAGATGGTAGATACACCGCTCTGATTGATCGAGCTAAGTTACCTGAAGATGGAGCTTATTATGTTGTGGTAATTTCCTCTGCTCCTCAACGAACAGGTACATATCGATTGACTATTTTTTAATAAACAACAAGATCCCCGACTTAGCAGAAGTCGGGGATCTGGCTATCTTAATTTTCACAACTCCTACACCGATTGCTATACCAATAATCTTTACTGCGATAACCGCCAAATTTTGATCGTTTTATCCACACTACTACTTGCAACAGAATTACCGTCAGCACTAAAAGCAACAGACCAAACTTTGTCGTCATGTCCTGTGAGAGTGCGAATTTCTTCTCCTGTGTTCACATTCCACAGTTTGATGGTCTTGTCCCAACTACCACTAGCCAATGTCTTCCCATCTGGACTAAAGCTGATAGACCAAACCTTATTGGTATGACCTGTAAATGTGTAACTTTCTTTACCTGTTTTCAAATTCCATAATTTGATCGTTTTGTCCCAACTACCAGTTGCTAAAGTATTGCTATCAGGAGTAAAAGCAAGGGAATGAACGGCCTGGGTGTGACCTCTCAAGACGCGAATTTGTTTTCCTGTATGTAAGTTCCACAGTTTCACACTGCTGTCAAAATAACTACTACTTGCAACCGTATTTCCATCGGGGCTAATAGCGATCGCATCTACTACGTCACAGTCTCCTTTGAGGGTACGAATCTGTTTGCCTGTAGCTACATCCCACAGTTTAATGCTTTGATCCCAACTACCACTAATTAAAGTTTGGTTATCTGAACTGAAGGCAATAGACTGAACTGAGGCAAGATGTCCTTTTAAAGTCTGAAGTAATTTTCCTGTTTGCAAATCCCAAAGTTTTATGGTATTATCTGCACTGGCAGACGCAAGCACTTTGCCATCTGGACTGATAGCAACAGAGTTGATCCATTCGGTATGCCCCTTCAAGGTGTGTAATTCCGACCCCGTTGTCACATCCCAAATTTTGATAGTTTTGTCTGTGCTTGCAGAAGCAAGTTTCTTACCATCTGGACTAATCACCACAGACCAAACGGGGTAGGCGTGTCCTTTGAGGGTGAGGGCTTCGCCTACCCCAACGTTTGCCCATGCTGCTTTATTCGGCTGGCCAAAGCTTTCAGGAGACAAGCTGGTAGCACCTGGAGCAGATTGCCACAGCCAAGTTCCTCCAGAACCTAAAAGTATAATTGCCGCACCCGTTAAGATTTTGATTTTTGAGTAGCTCATTTGTACAGATATTGCAAATTCAGCAGTTGCTTAGGTCTCACGCTGTGAAATTCACAAACCAGAGATTTGATATATTTTCTTAGGGATAAATTTATTTACCCATTGGATGAATGACTTTTCAGATTTATTGGTCAAGATTTAACATTACTTCTTATATGTAAAAAAACGATTAAGTTGAGACTCGCCAAATTTTGATGATGTTGTCAAAACCGCAACTCACTAGGATGTTGCCATTGTGACTAAAAGCTAAAGATTGGACTCCGTCCCCGTGTCCTGCTAGAGTGCGAATTTGTTCGCCTGTTTTTATATTCCACAATTTAATAGTTTTATCGCTACTACCGCTAGCAAGAGTTTGACCATCTGGACTAAGGGCGATCGCTCGAACTCCTCCAGAATGACCTAAAAGGGTACGAATTTCTTTTCCGGTTGTCAAATCCCAAATCTTGATGGTTTTATCATCACTTGCACTGATCAGGGTTTTTCCATCTGGCATAATGGCGATGGATGTTACAGCTTGGGTATGTCCTTTAAGAGTACGAATTTCGTTTCCGGTTGTCACATCCCAAATTTTGATAGTTTGATCACGACTACCACTGATCAATGTTTTTTGATCTGGACTGAAGACAATAGATCGCACCCAAGAGGTATGACCATTAAAAGTGCGAATTTCCTGGCCAGTTGCCAAATCCCATAATTTAATCGTGTTATCGTCGCTACCGTTGGCTACAAGATTACCATCCGGACTAATGACTAGCGTATGAACTGAGTTTGTATTTCCCTCAAAAGTTCGGATTTCTTGTCCTCTGGACAGGTTCCAGAGCTTGATGGTTTTGTCTTCACTACCACTGACCAAGGTTTGTCCATCTGGGGTGATGCTAACAACATTAACGCGATCGCTATGCCCTTTCAAAGTAATGATTTCCTGTCCAGTGATTAAACTCCAAAGTTTAATTGTGTCCCCACTGTTACTGACAATTGTTTTACCATCTGGGCTAATCGCAACCGACAAAACCGATTTGGAGGGTGATTTGAAAGTATGCGCCAAATAAAAATTCCCCATAGGCAGTTTAGACGATTGGGGAAGAATTGCTTCAGTATTTGTGGCTGTGTTCTCTGATTGACCAAAACGAGAAGAAACAGACATGTCAAAGTGATGGGATTGGCGATAGAAGAATTCACCCAAGACTATCAACATCACAAAAGAACTCAACAAGAATAAATTTCTTACCAATGTGTATTTTTTAGGTACAAATGGCGGCTGAGTTGGTGGTAATATTACCGACGAGTTAGCCACTTCTGTTTTTGTTTCTGATAGCTGCTTGGACATCAAAGCTTTCAGAACTTGTTCAGCTGATTGATAGCGCTGATGAATATCTTTTGCTAATAGTTTGTCAATGACTTCAGCCAGTTCAGTAGCGATCGGACTCTTTAAATAGTGTTGCCAATCTTGTACCCAAGCATAGCCATGTTCTGTCCACAATTTAAAAGGAGAAACTCCAGTCAACAGATGAAAGCAAGTAGCTCCTAAACTGAATAAGTCACTGGCTGGATAGGCTTTTCCATCTCTGATTTGTTCGATTGCAGAATAGCCATGTGAACCAATCGAAGTACCCATTTGTATATGTACTTTGGCTGTTAATTGCTTGGAAGAACCAAAATCAATCAAGCATAGACGCCCATCATTTTTACGCCGGATAATATTCTGTGGCTTGATATCTCTATGAATAACTCCTCGTTCATGAATAAATCTTAAAACAGGTAGTAAATCTAACAAGATATCTCGAATTTCTTTAGCATTATACCCTCTTTTTTGTTGCAATTCCTTTAACAAATTCTGTCCATCTATAAATTGCTGCACCAAATAGAGGTATGTGTTTTCTTCAAAATAAGCCAATAAAGTTGGGATTTGCGGATGTTCTCCGAGTTGTTGCAAACGCTGCGCCTCTCTCTGAAATAAATCCATCGCTTTAGAAAGGGCCCAGCTTTCTTGGAATTTAGGCGCTAATTGCTTGATAACGCAGGACTCGTTAAGTTTATCTATATCTTCTGCCAAGTAAGTTCTACCAAATCCACCCTCATCTGAAAGCACACGGATGACACGAAAACGTTTCCGTAACAGTTGTACGAGAGGACTGTTACAAGTTTGGCAGAACTCCTTTCCATCAGAATTTAGCGGATGTGGGCAATCAGGATTTAAGCAGCAGATCATTGATTACAAAAGGTACAACTGCGTGACAAATGACGCTAAGGATGCCCCGAAAATATTTTTTATATGATTAATAATCTCTTGTATTATACTAAATTCCCATGAAATTTTTGTAATTCTTTTGAGTACAAGCTAGTAAATGAATTAATCAGTAAGTATCAAGCCATATCATCTTTAATTGTAAAAATTTGATGTATTAGATACACCAGGACTTTATTTATCGAATTATTTATAGAAACTCAATAGTAGTCAGTAATCAAGCTGATAAGTAAGTCCGCACAAATTTAGAGACCCGCTATGGCGCGTCTCTACAAGTTGGGATCGTCATTTGTCATTAGACGCGATGTTCCTCGCGTCTGTACAATAGTCATTTGTAAGGGTTTGGTGCATATTTACTTTATTCATTTTTCAGATTGGTATTAATTTATTGAGTTAACATAGACGCATAGAATGCTAAGAATTCGTAGAGTATGTGTAAGTTAAATCTTGGAATAGGAGCTTTTTGAATTTTCAATGTAGGACTGAGATTTACTTTGATTTTGTACCTAGCCCTAGCGATGTTCGTAATCACATGCCAGTTTCTAAAACTCTTGCAACCACCAAGAACTCATTGACTGGGAAACTCTCCCTTGAAGCCGCCTAATAGGCGTCTACGCGTTTTAGCTTTGAGAAAGCATTGTATGTTTGCACTTATGAATTACAAAGTAGAAACTTTTCCCTCTGCCTAATCTAGCGCTATTGTATGCAAAATATCAGCTTGAGCTTTTCTTTTCACTATTACAATCTTGATAATTGTGATTCTCGTACAATGCTAACAAAATTAACTATTGTTGAAGATTAGGATTGACCAAAGTCAATTTTTAGTACAATATAATATCAATTTTAATAAAATATTTTTAAGGTTTTGCAGTTTTCCTGTTTTGACTGAATGACGCAGGAAGTTATTATTTGTAGAGGAACGCAGTTACAAAAGAGAGATTACTTGAGTCAAAGATTTAGGTTTGTCAGCTTACTTTAATCAAGCCGAGTGAACGATAACAACTATGTCATACGTTTCCGTATTAAAAAGCATACCAGAAATAATTAGTCAGCCAACAGGAATAGCAGTATTGGCTTCTGTTGGTATCCACGGTGTAATCGCCTTATTTCTGCCGTGGATGCAGATGGAAACTCAACCAAAACAGACAAAATCACCAAAAACAGGCGTCGGACTTGTTGAATTAAACCAGGCTGATCAAAGTCGTTTGCCACAGACAACTACATCTGCGCTTCCCAAACAACCAGGGATTTCCTTACAAGGAAAACTTCCTCAAACTGGACAAGTTCCTCTACAAGCGCAAGTTCCCCCATTTCCCAACTTTGCGTTCAAATCAACACCCTTACCCACGCAGCAATCACCAACTTCTCTGGTTGAGCCGCCACTAACCTCTATTCCCGTATCTCCTAATCGAGTTAGCATCCTACCTCTACCGAAGAGGAGCCAGTTGCAGGTACAACCAAACCCAAGTTTCCAAGTTCAATCAAATTTTGACAGCAGCCAAAACAATACAACAACTGTTCCGCGTGTCAGCGATCGCAAAGTTGCTCGTTTGCAAGATGAGATTGACTTAGGAAAACCGCAGCCACTACCTTCTTCTGTTAATACGGCTAATTCTCAATACCCCACAAACTTACCGGATTTACAAACTGCTAACATTCCCACGAATTTACCTAACACGCCGACTTCCGTTTATTCCAATAACTCTAGTACTCCTAACTCTAGTACTCCAAATGGGTTGTCAAATCAGCAATTTCCAGTTGCTACAACCACTCCACAACCAGGAAGTAACCTAGCGATGGGAGGTACAAACCTACCACAATGGCAATCACAACAGCCTACAATACCTGAGACACCCAATTTGCCATCAACAGCAACAACATCCCAAGCGACAGCACAGCAAATCGCCAAAATCAATTCTTTAAATGATCAATTGCGAAAAGTCAGAGATCAATACCCCAACATTGAAACTAAGAAACTCATCTCCGAAACTGTTAGTGGGCAAAGAGGTCAGGAAGGTAAAATAGAGGGTGGTTTGGTATACGCCGATGGCAAGGTAGAATCTATAGCATTCCTTGACAATTCCGCTTCATCTAGCCTCCAAGTAGCAGCACGAGAATATTTTAGAGAGTATTTCCAGAAAAATCCTGTGCAGGCTAATGGCAAACCCCAGTATTATCCATTTCGACTCTCTTTCTTACCGAATAATAATATTGTTCCCGCAGCAACTGATCCATCAAAGTTACCTGCACTAGTTCCTCAAAAATTGCCGATTTTAGAAACAACCAAAACACACCCATCTCCCAATGAGCAGCAGGATTTAAAACAGCGTTTGCGATCGCTTTCCCAAAAACAATCATCACCCCAACAGCAGCAACCCACACAATCAGTGCAAGTAGGGACAAATCAAACTCAACCCATACCAAAATTATCCCAACCACAAGTTAATCAAAACACTCAAAATCCCAACCAAAAACTAATACAACAGCTGCGCCAAGTTAAACAGGAAAGACAAAACTCAAATCCACAGTAATCAGTAAACAGTAAACAGTTACCAGTTATCAGTGAACAAATTACTGATAACTGATTTATACTACCAACCCTGTTCTGCTTTCTGAAAAACGTAGGTAGCTACTTCAAGAATTTCATCTTCGCTTAACTTGCTTTTAAAAGCAGGCATAGCATTTTTACCATTTTGTACTTGGTGAATAATAGCTGAAAGTGAGTTAGCGTTATAATTTTCCAAATACTTTTGTAAGGCTTCCTTTTTTAACGTTTTTTCAGCGATGAGGACATTTCCACCACCAATGTGACAAGAAGCACAGTTAGAAGCAAATATTTTGGCAGCAGGAGTAATTTCCGCTGCTTGTGCTGGACTGATAAATATAAAAATAAACAGAGCGATCGCAAATAGCAAAATTAATAATAGTAATCTCAAAGTCTTGACCTCGCAATAAGCTCACAGCCATTGAAAAATCCTTTCAGTAATATTCTATGGCTGTTCAAAGCTTTCAAGGCGTAGTCAAAAAGCACGACTTTAACGATAATTCCGAACAGTCTAAGCAGTCTAAAAAGCGGATTTATTCTTGGAATCAGTTGCGTCTTCTAAAATCTAAAACCTAAAATATCAAATTCAAAATCTGATGACGAGTCTTTTCACTAGTTTGCCATTTGGTTTATATTACCATCAACAGTAGGAATCAGACTCGTCATCGCATTTGAGTTATCTGTGCATTCTCATTTAGTGTGACGAAGCATCACTCGAAGAGTATGCCAAGTTTGGTTTCCCACATAAACCTCTGCTGGAACTCAAGTGGAATGCCTAATTATTCAACAGTTAGCTTACCAGCCATACCAGCACCACGGTGAGGCTCGCAGTAGAAGGTATATTCACCCTTGGGAGCATCTGCGGGGATTGTGGTTTCATATTCTTGACCAGGACTCATGAGTAACTGCTTGTGAGTCCAAGCTTTCGCTAAATCAGCACTTTTTGACTGACCAGGATCAAATACAACATTGTGGGGAGGAACTTTGTTGTTTACCCATTTAATTGTGTCACCTGGCTTGACAGTCAACTTTGCAGGCTCAAACGCCAGCATTCCCTTATCACTGCCGAGTTTTACTGTATATGTATCAGCCGCAGCACTAGGAGTGAAAACAGCAAAGCTGCCAACAACCAACATAATTGTTAACACCGCTAGACCAAAGCGACGCAAGCCGGCCGCAATTAATTTCATAGCCTTCTCCAATCAACAAGTTTTATTTTCCTCTATTCATTTTAGATAAAATTAACGCCAAATATGACAAGATGTCGTAGATGTAAGATTTTTTTTGAAAAATGATCAAAAATATAGTCATTAGTTTCTCGTAAGTAGCCGCAATTATCTCGTACTACTTACCAAAAGACTAATGACTAAAAGCTGATGACTAAGAAATGATGACTATGTTAGTAACCAGGAGTTTAGTAATAAATTTTACCACCACCCCATTTGATACCAATTACTTTCGGTTGCACTAAGATATAACCAGCGATCGCTTTCAAATCATCATCAGTAAGATTTCTCATTTCTGTGAAAATATCAGCACTCTTGATGCTGGGATGTAACTCAGAAATTTCATATTCTCCATCGTAGCTAGTGGGGTTTTTCATGTAATCCACTAGTCCTTCAATGTTATTACGAGGTGGTGTTGCCAATGCCAAAGCCTCAGGATCAAGTCCTACGTTCTGGTTGGTTTTGGTGATTCCACCGGGGTGACATTGAGAGCAAGTATCGTTAAACAAGCGTTTGCCTTCTGTAAGCTGTTTCAGGCTGACTACAACTGTATCACCCTTTTCATTTAACTGTACTGTGCGTGAAGCTTGATCTAACTCCACTGCTGTTGCACTACCGACAACAAACTGAAAAGTCAGCAACACAGTAGCTACAAAAATGCCAATTAGTCTTTTTAACATCTTTCCCCTTAAAGATTTTGACGCTCAACACAGCTAAATATCGCGATACTCAATCTTTTGTTGTTAACTGCCAGTTGTCAATTGTTTTTTGTTTTTTGTTTTTGTTTGTTGTTTGTTGTTTGTTCTACCAACCACTAACAACGAACTAAACTATATTGGTCGCAATCGCTTGCATACAGATAACACACCTCCTACAGGATGGATGTCATCTGCTGGTATCTTTGTGATGAATAGGTTTGCACAACCCATAAAGTATGTTAACTGACAGATATAGATAAAGTCGCTGTTATACAAATATCACGTTAAGAGGCCAATTTGTTGCCCTAAGTACTGGGTAGGGAGACAGGAAAATAGACAGATAGGAGTATGAGTATTTTTACTGTCAAGAAGTAGCGATCGCAATTGAGCATTGGTAAACAGACGCGGTAACACCGAGAGTGGGAGACGAGTAGAGAGGGAGACACGGTGACAAGGGAGAATCTTTCATTTATATTCTCCGTGTCCTCGCGTCCCCTTGTCTCCTCACTCTCCCTTGTCTCCTCACTCTCCCTTCCAATTCCTACCCCTTCCCTCCTGTAAAAGTCACACTTTGAATAAAGTACCGATTGAAAAAAGCATAAATAGCTAAAGCTGGCAGAGTAAATACCATTGAAGCTGCCATGATGTAGTTCCAGTAGCTGATATACTGACCTTTGAAAGAATTCAAACCCAAAGGCAAGGTAAACATTTCCGGATCAAATAGTATCACCACAGGCAACAAAAAATTATTCCAACTACCCATAAAAACAAAAACTGCCTGCGCCGCCAATGCTGGTTTTGCCAAGGGTAAAACAATACGCCAGAAAATCCCCAAAGAAGTTAAACCATCAAGGGCAGCCGCTTCCTCTAATTCTTTAGGAAAATTAACAAAAAACTGCCGCATCATGAAAATAAAAGTGGCATTCACCATACTGGGAACAATCATACCTTGATAGGAATTCAGCCAGCCGAAAGCTTTTAAAATCAAAAATGTTGGAATGAGTGTGACTTGTGCTGGTACTGCTAATACTGCCAAAACCAGTAAAAACCAAAAATGTCTACCCCGAAATCGCAATCTTGCTAGGGCATAACCAGCCATTGAATTGAACAGCAAGTTTAAAATAGTAACGCAAACGGCAATAACTACACTATTGAACAACCAACGCAGAAATAGTGGTTCTTGCAGAAAAATTAGTTTGTAATTGTCAAGAGTAAAGTTTTTGGGAAAAAAATTAGCTTCGCCGCTAACTATTTCAGATAGGGGTTTAAAGGATGCCGAAAGCGCCCACAAAAATGGGATGATGGTGATAACAGCGTACAGTGTCAACAGGACATACAAAAGTCCCTTTCCTATTGGTAAAGAAAGTTTCATCTAAAACCTACACGCTTACAAAAACCCTCAAAACTAGTTTGACAGACTATATAGTGTTTGTGAGTTGAGAAGACACTTTCTTAGAATTTATACGGTCAATATCAATAACTTTATCTAAACTTTATACATATTCATAACAGTATGAAGATGAAGTCAAAATCATAATTGCTTGACAAATATGTCTGAAATATATGGCTTTAATAGTGTAAATATAGCTTAGTTTTGATTTTTATCTAACACTAATGCACTTGCTTCTTATAGCTTCATGTAGGTCTATCAGACACTTTGATGATGATCTCTGCATTGATTGCATTTTGAAGCAATAAATTTTTAGTTTGACAATTAAGTAGCTACACAGCCATACCACAGTAGCAGGGTTAAACATGCTTTTCAATCGAAGAGAAAACGCTAACAAAAAACAGGGGAATAAAATTCAATTCTTGCAGAGAAAAATAATGAGTAATCTGCATCTATCTAAAATTAAAACCGAGGTACTTGCAGGTGCAACAGTAGCATTAGCACTGATTCCAGAATCTTTAGCCTTTGCTGCGATCGCCAAAGTTAACCCAATGGTAGCACTCTATACATCTTTTTGTATGGCAGTGGTCATTTCCTTGGTAGGAGGACGCCCAGCCATGATTTCAGCAGCGACTGGCTCAATGGCGTTATTGATGACAACATTGGTTGAAAAGCATGGAGTAGAATATTTATTTGCTGCTACCATTCTGACAGGAATTATTCAATTTTCAATTGGGGTTTTGAAGTTAGAAAGATGCTTCAGTTTTATTCCTCAATCTGCCATTGCTGGGTTTGTTAATGCTTTAGGAATTCTCATTTTTACCGCTCAGTTAAGGTTATTTGCTGGGGAACCTTGGCAAATGTATGTGATGGTAGCTGTGACACTGGCGATTGTCTACTTATTTCCACGTCTGACAAAGAGCATTCCTTCACCACTTATAGCAATTATTGCTATGACCATTGTCGCGATCGCAATGGATTTGGATATTCGTAGAGTCGGAGACATTGGAGAAATTACACGCAACTTACCTGTGTTACACATACCCCAGGTTAGTTTTTCCCTAGAAACACTCATGATTATCCTACCTTACTCACTAACGTTAGCGATCGTCGGACTATTAGAATCCTTATTAACAGCCGCTTTGGTCGATGAACTAACTGACACTCGTAGTTCTAAGAATCGAGAAACAAAAGGTCAAGGAATAGCTAATACCATTACTGGCTTCATGGGTGGGATGGCAGGCTGTGGTATGGTGGGGCAATCTGTCATCAATACCAGATGTGGTGCGAAAGGACGTTTGTCTACCTTTGTTGCTGGTGCGTTTTTGCTGTTTTCTATCTTTATACTGCGGGATATTGTACAGCAAATTCCTATGGCTGCATTAGTTGGTGTGATGATTATGGTGTCCTTTGAAACTTTTGACTGGAAGTCTTTAAAGGTATTACGGAAGACACCACTACCAGAAGCATTAGTAATGCCTTTTACTGTTATGGTTGCACTAGCGACACACGACTTAGCCCAAGGCGTACTAGCAGGAGTAATTCTGAATTTATTAATATTTGGCTGGCAAGCAGCTCAAATTCGGACTACAGTTAGCATTGATCGTGATGATAACAGAGTGTATTACATTCACGGTCAATTGTTTTTTGGTTCCGCGAACCACTTTGTAGAATTGTTTGAATATACTACAGATACAGACAAAGTAGTCATTGATTTTCATCGTTCCCATGTATGGGATCTATCCGCAGCCAATGCGATCGCCAAGGTAGTAAGCAAATATCACCGCCTCGATAAGCATGTCACAATCGCTGGGCTAAACCATGATAGCCACACAACTGTTCGTAAATCTGGAGTTCCAGAACACGTAGTTAATTTAAAATCAAGTTCTACTCAAGTGGCTTGATCGGGGACAAGGGGGACATATCAATTCAAAATTCAAAATTCAAAATTCAAAATTAAGAACTTTTTGACTTTTGACTTTTGACTTTTGACTTTTGACTTGTTTACCCCGATCCCCGATATCTAGCTAGCTAACAGAGTTTTTTCCAAAGGCATCCAACGGAAGGCGCGATCGCCACCTCTTTCGATGACGACTTTGACTCGTGGTTCGAGCTTAGGTAAGTTCGCTAAGTACTCAAGTTCTTGATCAGAAAGGATATGCCCTTCAATAATCCACAATACCAATCCTTTAGATTTTGGTGGTAACTGCTCTAACTGATAGTTGACAATTGGTGGTACATAGTACACATAACCAACTGCTGCCCCACTACCAGTACTTTTTTTACCAAGATGTGGAGGTCGAACTCCATGAACACCTGTCAGATAGGCAGCTAAATCACCTAATCCTCTAGCAGTGATATTGAGAGTTGTATACCCTGCTGCACGTAGTCGGCGTCTGTAGCGGCCTTCAAAACCTCCTTCTAGAGGTACGTAGACACCAAGAGCGCCATTTTTTTCTAGATCACGAATTAAAGTGTTACCAGTGGTAATTAGTGCCATAGGTTTTCGTCTTGTCCGACTTAGATATCTCTATTATTTACTTTTAGTCATCAAATTAAATAAAACGATTAACTTATGCACAGGATAAGTAAGTCATCGGGAAGAGACACAACGCGAGTTACGAAACCCATTGCGAATGACAAATGACAATGCTCAAGGCTCCTTTTTGAAGCTTAAAAAGGTTTGGCTGGGCGATCGCATGGTTTTTCGTCTTCTTGCTTCTCATTACTATCAGAAATATTAATAGACAAAAATCAATATCTGATTTATATTTTTAGATCGTGGCCAAACTTAGAATACCCTTTTGTTGTTATTGCTAGCGATGATTTAGCATTTTAAGCTAAGAATCAAAGTTCTAAACAGAATTAGCTAGCTACAATTGACAAGAGACTGGTAAACTATAAAAGCTTTCAGGTCAACGAAAACGAGTTGAGTTAAAAACTCAAACTCATTCCAGTCAGTAGAACAAATTCGCCCTTTCAATAGAGCGAAACCACAGGCAAAACCTTAAAATATAATTTTTAAGGTGATTGGAGGGGTGTAAACTGAGCAGTAATGTTGGTTTGTAGCATAGCGTAAGTCTCAGTTACAAGGATACTGGGTAGATTGCTACCTAAGTCCAGCTGCAAGCAAGTAAAGTGCCAGAGCAATTGCTGAGATAAAAGCATTGTTGCACAAAGCTCCAAAGCCTTGTATTAAACCCAAACAATGTACTTTCCTGAATGGAAAGTATTTTGCTAGTTCTAATCCATGTAAGTGAAAGCAAACGGATTCACATCATAGTAAGGATACTTGATGAAAGACCGGGTAAGTTGGAACCGCCATTACCTAAGCCGTTCCTGACTTCATAAGGCGCCGCCAAATAGCGGAAAGTAGCTGACAAAGCTTCTGTACAAGTGTTCTGAAGAATCCAATTTCCTAAGAAAAAAGTAGAAAGGAGAGCCAGTAACTGTGTCTGTAGGTATTCTCGGCACCAAACTGGGCATGACCCAAATTTTTGACGAAGCAGGAGTAGCTATTCCTGTGACAGTCATTCAGGCGGGACCATGTACAGTTACTCAAGTTAAAACAAAACAGACCGACGGTTACTCCGCCATCCAAGTAGGCTATGGCGAAGTTAAGCCAAAAGCGCTGAATAAACCTTTGTTAGGTCATCTAGCGAAGTCTTCAGCCCCAGCAGTGCGTCATTTAAATGAGTATCGCATTGATAACTCTGGTGACTATACCCTGGGTCAAGAGATTAAAGCAGATATTTTTAGCGCAGGTCAACAAGTAGATGTTATAGGTACAAGTATCGGTCGTGGTTTTGCAGGTAACCAAAAACGCAATAACTTCGGTCGTGGACCTATGTCCCACGGTTCTAAAAACCATAGAGCGCCTGGTTCTACCGGTGCTGGTACAACCCCCGGTCGTGTTTATCCAGGTAAGCGGGCACCAGGACGTTTAGGAGGTAGCCGCACCACAATCAAAAAACTCACTGTAGTGCGAGTAGATTCAGACCGTAACTTATTGCTCATCAAGGGCGCTGTTCCTGGGAAACCTGGGTCTTTGGTAAATATCGTGCCTGCCAAGGTAGTTGGTTAGTTATTAGTCATTAGTCATTAGTCATTAGCGACTAACAAAAGACAAATGACAAAAGACAAATGACAAAGGACATTAAAAATGTTTGAATGTGTAGTCAAAAATTGGCAGGGAGAACAAGTCGGGCAAAAAAGCTTTGACTTGCAAGTTGCCAAAGAGAAAACGGCGGCTCATGTTGTGCATAGAGCCTTGATTAGACAAATGGCTAATGCTCGTCAAGGGACAGCCAGCACGAAAACCCGCTCTGAAGTCAGAGGTGGTGGTCGCAAACCTTGGCGGCAAAAAGGTACTGGTCGAGCGCGTGCAGGATCTATTCGTTCTCCACTGTGGCGTGGTGGTGGTGTCATCTTCGGGCCCAAACCTAGAGACTTTGAAATTAAGATGAACCGCAAAGAGCGGAAGTTAGCATTGCGGACAGCATTTGCTGGTCGCATTGATGACTTAATAGTGGTAGAAGAATTTAGCGAACAGCTACAGCGTCCGAAGACCAAAGAATTAGTGTCAGCGATCGCCCGTTGGGGTGTCGAACCAGAAAGTAAAACACTCTTGATATTGTCCGAGAAAAGCGAAAACGTAATTTTGTCAGCTCGTAACGTTGAGAATCTCAAACTCATAGCTGCTGACAACCTCAACGTTTACGATTTACTCCACGCAGACAAAATCGTCCTTACCGCATCAGCCCTAGAAAAAATCCAGGAGGTCTACAGTGCCTAACTTCGACCCCCGCAAACTCCCTGATCTAGTACGTCGCCCGATTGTGACTGAAAAGGCGACCATGCTCATGGAGCAAAATAAGTATACTTTTGAAGTCTCTCCCAAAGCGACGAAGCCAGAAATTAAAGCAGCGATCGAAAGTCTGTTTGACGTCAAAGTCGTACAAGTTAATACCAGCAATTGCCCACGCAAAAAGCGTCGCGTCGGCAGATTTATTGGTTTCAAACCCCAATACAAGCGAGCCATTGTCACAGTGGCCACTGGGGATGAGAACAAGATCAGACAAGTGTTATTCCCTGAAGTCTAAGAATTGTAGACTTGAGATTTTGGATTTTAGATTAGGGATCATTAGTAGACCTCTTGCAAAAAAATTTTTGTAATTGCTTAAATCCTCATTAATCCAAAATCCAAAATCCAAAATTGGTAAATCCAAAATCCAAAATCCAAAAATAAAAATTATGGGTACTCGTTCTTATCGCCCTTATACCCCCAGTACTCGCCAAGTCACGATTTCGGACTTTTCAGAAATTACCAAAACTGAGCCAGAAAAGTCCTTAACTAAATTTGTACATCGTGCCAAAGGCCGCAATAACCAAGGGCGGATAACCAGCCGCTTTCGGGGGGGCGGACACAAGCGGCTTTACCGCATCATCGACTTCAAACGGAATAAACGTGATATTCCCGCAGAAGTCATCGCCATTGAATACGATCCCAACCGTAACGCCCGCATCGCGCTTTTACAGTACCAAGATGGCGAAAAGCGTTATATTCTCCAACCCAACGGTTTAAAAGTTGGGACAACAGTAATAGCTGGTGTGAATGCTCCCATTGAAGATGGCAACGCCCTACCTTTGTCAAACATTCCCTTGGGTACAACCGTTCACAACGTTGAGTTGACTCCTGGTAAAGGTGGTCAAATCGTTCGCTCTGCTGGAGCAACCGCCCAAGTCGTAGCTAAAGAAGGTAATTATGTCACCCTGAAGTTGCCTTCAGGAGAAGTCCGCATGATCCGCCGGGAATGCTATGCCACTATTGGGCAAGTGGGTAACGTAGATGCTAGAAACTTGAGTGCAGGTAAAGCAGGTAGAAATCGCTGGAAAGGTCGTCGTCCTCATGTTAGAGGTAGCGTCATGAACCCAGTTGATCACCCACATGGTGGTGGTGAAGGTCGCGCCCCCATCGGTCGCTCTGGGCCTGTTACT
The DNA here is from genome assembly GCA_024239075.1 of Fischerella sp. CENA71. Classification (GTDB taxonomy): domain Bacteria; phylum Cyanobacteriota; class Cyanobacteriia; order Cyanobacteriales; family Nostocaceae; genus Pelatocladus. The sequence goes on from JANBVI010000006.1 coordinate 243,641, forward strand.
CCTTGGGGTAAACCAGCATTGGGTCTGAAGACACGTAAACCCAAAAAGCCAAGTAGCAAATTGATTGTACGTCGTCGCCGTAAATCTTCTAAACGCGGACGCGGTGGTCGTGAATCATAGAATTTTAGATTTGAGATTTTGGATTTTAGATTGGGGTCTACTGTTGAGTAGCAAAGAAAGTCCAAATTGACCGAATACTCATTAATCAAAAATCCAAAATCCAAAATCCAAAATCAAAAATCCAAAATCAAAAATCAAAAATCAAAATTATGGGTCGTTCTCTTAAAAAAGGTCCTTTCGTCGCAGATCATTTGTTAAGCAAAATTGAAAAGCTTAACGATAGCAATAGAAAAGAAGTGATCAAAACCTGGTCACGAGCTTCCACAATTCTGCCAGAAATGGTTGGTCATACCATCGCCGTTCATAACGGACGGCAGCATGTACCCGTTTTCATCAGCGACCAAATGGTGGGACATAAGCTGGGCGAATTTGCTCCCACACGCACTTTTAGAGGTCACGCCAAAGATAAAAAAGCAGGTAGGTAGTTTGTCCTTAGTCACTTGTCATTTGTCCTTTGTAAATGACGAATGACAAATGACAAATGACAAATGACAAAAATGGAGAAAACTATGGATGTTGATACTACTAATGAAGTAAAAGCGATCGCCCGTTACATACGCATGTCTCCTTATAAAGTGCGTCGGGTACTCGATCAAATTCGTGGGCGGTCTTATCGAGAAGCATTGATCATTCTAGAATTTATGCCCTACCGCGCTTGTGAACCAATATTAAAGGTTCTCAGAAGCGCTGCTGCTAATGCAGAGCATAATGAAGGATTGGACAGGGCTGACTTAATTATCACTAAGGCCTATGCAGACCAAGGTCCAGTACTAAAACGGTTTCAACCAAGGGCGCAAGGTCGAGCGTACCAGATTCGCAAACCAACATGTCATATTACAGTTGCTGTTGCTCCTGGAGCCTCAGCAAAATAAGTGCTGACACCGACAGCTTAAAGCCAGAAATTTTAGAGGAAAACATTTGTGGGACAGAAAATACATCCAATTGGTTTTCGTCTAGGAATTACCCAAGAGCATCAATCTCGTTGGTTTGCAGATCCTAGCCGCTATCCAGAACTCTTACAAGAAGACCACAAACTTCGTAACTTCATTGAAGAAAAACTGGGTAGATACGCTCAGAACAATGCAGGAATTTCCGAAGTCCGGATTGAGCGTAAAGCCGATCAAATTGATCTTGAAGTACGCACAGCACGCCCAGGTGTAGTTGTCGGTCGGGGTGGACAAGGTATTGATTCATTACGTACCGGACTTCAAGAACTGTTGGGTAGCAATCGTCAAATCCGCATCAACGTTGTGGAAGTACAACGTGTCGATGCTGATGCTTACCTCATTGCTGAATACATCGCCCAACAGCTAGAACGCCGTGTTTCTTTCCGTCGGGTTGTACGTCAAGCAATTCAACGCGCCCAACGTGCAGGTGTACAAGGTATCAAAGTCCAAGTTAGTGGCCGTCTCAACGGTGCAGAAATTGCTCGCACAGAATGGACTCGCGAAGGTCGAGTTCCTCTGCATACCTTAAGAGCTGACATTGACTACTCTTACTGCACAGCAAAAACCATTTACGGAATTCTCGGCATCAAAGTCTGGATCTTCAAGGGAGAAATTATTCCTGGACAAGAAGAAACACCTCCCCCACCAACAACACGGGAGCGTGAACCACGTCGCCGTCAACAACGCCGTCGTCAGCAATTTGAAGACCGATCCAACGAAGGATAGTCATTAGTCATGAGTCCCCAGTCATTAGTGAATGACTCTTGACCAATGACAAATGACAAATGACCAATGACCATTGACAAACCATGTTAAGTCCAAGAAGAACGAAATTCCGCAAACAGCAGCGCGGACGCATGAAAGGTCTGGCTACTGCTGGTAGTTCCCTGAACTTTGGTGATTTTGCCCTCCAAGCTCAAGAACCCGCTTGGATCACCGCTCGTCAAATCGAAGCATCTCGCCGAGCTATGACCCGTTACATCCGCCGGGGTGGTAAAATCTGGATTCGCATTTTCCCTGATAAGCCTGTAACAATGCGAGCCGCAGAAACACGGATGGGTTCTGGTAAAGGTTCTCCCGAATATTGGGTAGCAGTAGTCAAGCCAGGACGGATTTTGTTTGAAATTGCTGGTGTACCTGAAGCTACCGCTCGCGAAGCAATGCGTTTAGCTGCATACAAGCTACCAATCAAAACTAAGTTCATTTCACGCTCTGAAATAGAGCCACAGGAGCAGGAGTAGGTTATGCCTCTTCCCAAAATTTCGGAAGCAAGAGAATTAAGTGACGAGAAACTGGCTGAGGAAATTCTTGCAGTCAAAAAACAGTTATTTCAATTGCGCTTGCAAAAAGCAACTAGACAACTGGAAAAACCCCACCAGTTCCGACATGCTCGACACCACCTAGCCCAATTGCTAACAGTAGAATCAGAGCGCAAACGGGCCGCAAGTCAAGCCACAGAAGAATAAAGAGTAGGAGATTATGGCAGTTAAAGAACGAATTGGCTTGGTAGTAAGCGACAAAATGCAAAAAACAGTTGTAGTCGCTATTGAGAACCGCGCTCCTCATCCCAAGTACGGCAAAATTGTGGTCAATACCCGGCGTTATAAGGCTCATGACGAAGAAAATCGCTGTAAAATTGGCGATCGCGTCCGTATTCAAGAAACCAGACCCCTGAGTAAAACCAAGCGCTGGCAAGTCGCAGAAATTTTGACTACAAAAAACACCTAAAGGTGTGGGTAATTAGGTAATGGGTAATGAGTAATAGATTCAAAAAGCGATTACCACTTATCAATTAGCAATTACCAAATAGCAATTACCAATTACCAAAAACAAGGAGAGTAATTGTGATCCAACCCCAAAGTTACCTTAATGTTGCAGACAACAGCGGCGCTCGTAAACTCATGTGTATTCGTGTTTTAGGAGCGGGTAACTGTCGCTACGGTTTTGTCGGCGATAGAATTATTGCTGTTGTCAAAGATGCCCAGCCAAACATGGCTGTCAAAAAATCAGATGTCGTAGAAGCAGTGATTGTTCGTACCCGCCACAATATCAAGCGGGATAGTGGTATGAGTATCCGTTTTGACGACAACGCCGCAGTTATTATTAACAAAGACGGAAACCCAAAAGGAACTCGCGTCTTTGGCCCCGTTGCTCGTGAACTGCGTGATAAAAACTTTACTAAAATCGTTTCTTTGGCTCCGGAGGTGCTGTAATGGCAAGCAAAAAAGAAAAGCCAAAGTTCTATAAAATGCATGTCAAAGCTGGGGATACCGTCCAGGTAATTACTGGTAAAGACAAAGGCAAGGTTGGCGAGATTATCAAAGCTTTACCTCAAGAAAGCAAAGTCGTTGTCAAAGGCGTCAATATCAAAACCAAGCACGTCAAACCCCAAGCGGAAGGTGAATCTGGGCGCATCGTTACCCAGGAATACCCCATCCACAGTTCTAACGTCATGCTTTACTCCACCAAGCAGAACGTCGCCAGTCGCATTTGCTACACTTTTACCGATGAAGGTAAGAAAGTACGGATGCTCAAGAAAACAGGCGAAATTATTGATAAATAGTTATTGGTCATTAGTCATTGGTCATGATTCCAAACAAATGACAAATGACATAAAGACATAATGACAAAAGTATTCCCTGACCAAGCCCAGGGACAACCAGAACAAAAAACTATGGCAACAAGACTTAAAAGTTTATACCAAGAAACAATAGTCTCCAATCTCACCAAACAGTTTGGATACACCAACGTTCATCAAGTACCAAAATTGGTGAAAGTAACTGTCAACAGGGGTTTAGGAGAAGCAGCTCAAAATGCCAAAGCCCTGGAAGCGTCTTTAAGTGAAATTGCTTTGATCACTGGACAAAAACCTGTAGTCACAAGAGCGAAAAAAGCGATCGCAGGCTTTAAAATTCGTCAAGGTATGCCCGTTGGGATCATGGTTACTCTTAGAGGCGAACGGATGTATGCCTTTCTTGACCGATTAATCAACTTGACTCTGCCTAGAATTCGCGACTTTCGTGGTATCAGTGCTAAAAGCTTTGATGGCCGTGGTAACTATACCCTTGGCGTTAGAGAACAGTTGATTTTTCCAGAAGTCGAGTACGACAGCATTGACCAAATTCGCGGGATGGATATTTCCATCATCACCACAGCTAAGACTGATGAAGAAGGTCGTGCCTTACTAAAAGAAATGGGAATGCCCTTCCGGGAACAATAAGTTCAATTAAACGAGGAGACGATGGCGACTAACGACACTATTTCTGATATGCTGACGCGCATCCGTAATGCAACTTTGGCGCGTCATCAAACTACACAAGTGCCATCCACAAAAATGACCCGTAGCATCGCTAAAGTACTTCAAGAAGAAGGCTACATCGGTGAATACGAAGATGTCGGAGAAGGAATAAAACGGAACCTAGTAATTTCACTTAAATACAAGGGTAAAAATCGTCAACCTATTATTACCACCCTTAAACGGGTTAGTAAACCAGGTTTGCGCGTTTATTCCAATAAAAAAGAATTACCACGGGTATTAGGTGGCATTGGTATTGCCATTATTTCTACATCTAGTGGCATCATGACCGACAGGGAAGCACGGCGTCAGAACTTGGGTGGTGAAGTACTTTGCTACGTTTGGTAGTCATTGGTCAAATGTCATTTGTCATTTGTCATGGTTTAAAGGCAAAAGACAAGTAACAAAGGACAAAGGATAAATAATTATGTCTCGAATTGGTAAACGTCCAATTACAGTTCCCGCAAAAGTACAAGTAACTTTTGATAACGCCAAGATCGTTGTCAAAGGCCCAAAAGGTGAGCTTTCGCGTGAACTTCCTGCTAATGTGATTTTGTCCCAAGAAGGGGAAATACTAACAGTTAATCGGCGAGATGAGTCACGTGTCTCTCGCCAGTTACATGGGTTATTCCGCACCTTAGTTGCCAACATGGTTGAAGGAGTTTCCAAAGGATTTGAACGCCGTTTGGAAATCCAAGGGGTTGGTTATCGGGCGCAAGTACAAGGACGTAACCTAGTTATGAACATGGGTTACAGCCATCAAGTACAAATTGTGCCACCAGAGGGCGTTCAATTTGCGGTTGAAAATAATACTAACGTCATTGTCAGTGGTTACGACAAAGAAGTCGTAGGTAACACAGCAGCAAAAATCCGCGCTGTTCGTCCACCGGAGCCTTACAAAGGTAAAGGTATTCGCTACGCTGGCGAAATAGTTAGACGTAAAGCTGGTAAGACCGGTAAGAGTGGTAAGAAGTAAATATGAAACTTACTCGTAGAGAATCAAAACAGCGTCGTCATCGGCGAATCCGTGGAAAAGTGAGCGGTTCTTCAGAACGTCCACGTTTAGCAATATTTCGCTCACACCAGCATATCTACGCTCAAGTTATAGATGATACCCAGCATCACACGCTGGTAGCAGCGTCCACCGTAGAACCAGAACTCAAATCTAAATTAACATCTGGGGGAAACGCTAAAGCTTCAGCTGAAGTTGGCAAGCTCATCGCAGCACGAGCGCTAGAAAAAGGTATAACCAAAGTAGTTTTTGACCGCGGTGGTAATCTTTATCACGGTCGAATTAAAGCACTCGCTGATGCAGCACGTGAAGCTGGGTTAGATTTCTAATTTGTCATTGGTCAATGGTCATTAGTCAATGGTGAGTAGTTAGTGGTTGCTTCTAACAACAAACAACTACCAACAAATGACAAATGACAAATGACAAATGATAAATGACAAATGACAAAGGAAATTAGACAATGGCAACAAATCGTCGTAAAACTAACCGCGTTAAAAAAGAAGAAACTAACTGGCAAGAGCGGGTTATTCAGATCCGACGGGTTAGTAAAGTAGTCAAAGGTGGTAAAAAACTCAGCTTCCGCGCGATCGTCGTTGTTGGTAATGAACGCGGTCAAGTGGGTGTCGGAGTCGGTAAAGCTTCAGATGTAATTGGTGCGGTGAAAAAAGGTGTAGCCGACGGCAAAAAACATCTAATTGACATTCCTATTACTAAATCCAATTCCATCCCCCATCCCGTTGATGGTGCTGGCGGTGGTGCAAAAGTAATTATGCGACCAGCCGCTCCTGGTACTGGTGTAATTGCTGGGGGTGCGGTTCGTACCGTACTAGAGTTGGCAGGTGTACGTAATGTTTTAGCCAAACAACTCGGTTCTAACAATCCCCTCAATAATGCCAGAGCTGCTATCAATGCTCTCACTGCTTTGCGTACCTTCTCAGAAGTAGCCGAAGACAGGGGTATTCCTCTGGAGAATCTTTACATTTAAAAAGTCATTTGTCCCTAGTCCTTTGTCCTAAGTAAATGACAAATGACAAATGACAAATGACAAATGACAAATGACAAATGACAAATGACAAAATTTGCTTAATTTATTACTTATGAGACTCAACGATGTTCGCCCCCAAAAAGGGTCTAAAAAACGCGGTCGCCGTTTAGGTAGAGGCGTTTCTGCTGGTCAAGGTGCAAGTGCTGGTAAAGGTATGCGAGGTCAAAAAGCTCGCTCTGGTAGCAGTACTAGACCTGGTTTTGAAGGTGGTCAACAGCCATTGTACCGCCGCATACCCAAGCTCAAGGGCTTTCCTCTAATTAACCGTAAAGTTTACACTACGATTAATGTAGGAAAGCTAGCCTCACTTCCAGCTAACGCAGAAGTTACTTTGACCTCTTTACAAGAAGCAGGTATTCTTACTACCGCCAAGGGGTCATTGAAAATTTTGGGAGATGGGGAATTAAATGTTCCGCTGAAAGTACAGGCGGCAGCTTTTACAGGTACAGCTCGTAGCAAAATTGAGGCAGCTGGCGGAAGCTGTGAGGTGATATGAAGACTGTAGACGCCCTTTCAGGTGACTACTTTCACCAAGTCGCTACTCTATAGCCACTTCATATCTACGCGCCTACGGTGCAGGGTAGGATGAAGAATGAAGGATAAAAAATTTAGTACTTCAAATTTCGTGCTTAACACTTAGATATTCTTCACACTTCTGACTTCATGCTTCATTCTTCAAAGGTAGCGCTATATGATCAGTCGAGACAAACCCCCAACGGCTCAAGAAACTTTTATGCAGATGGCACAAGCAGCAGGGTTAAGAGGCCGACTGCTTGTCACCATCGGTATTCTGATGTTGATTCGTCTAGGTATACATATACCTATACCAGGAATTGATCGACAGCAGTTTGCAGCTGCAATTAATGGTAATAATCAAATATTCAGCTTTTTGGATATCTTTTCCGGAGGCGGTCTGTCTGCCTTGGGAGTCTTCGCTTTGGGCATTTTGCCTTATATCAATGCTTCGATTATTATCCAATTACTCACTGCTGCGATTCCATATTTAGAAAATTTACAAAAAAACGAGGGAGAAGCAGGAAGGCGGAGAATTTCCCAAATTACCCGCTATGTAGCTTTGGGTTGGGGAATTTTGCAAAGTGTGTTCTTAGCAGCATTTTGGTTAAGACCTTTTGCTTTAACTTTTAGCCCAATATTCGTAATTGAAACAGCTGTTGCTCTTGTAGCTGGTTCAATGTTCGTCATGTGGGCATCAGAAGTAATTACAGAGCGTGGTGTTGGAAACGGCGCATCTTTGTTGATTTTTGTCAACATTGTGGCAACACTGCCTAAATCTCTAAGCGATACGATCGCTTATATTCAAGGTAGTGGTCAAGAGATTGTTCGGGAAAGAGTAGGTCCAGTAATTGTATTAGTCCTAGTTTTTCTCTTCACTATCGTTGGGATTGTATTTGTTCAAGAAGCAATTCGCCGCATTCCCATTATTTCTGCTCGTCGTCAAGTCGGTCGGCGGATTTTTGCTGAACAACGTAGCTATCTCCCCTTGCGTCTGAATCAAGGTGGAGTTATGCCCATCATTTTTGCGGCTGCAATTTTGAGTTTGCCACTGTTTATTGCCAATTTCACCAAAAATCCAGAATTGGCGAATATCATCAACACTTATCTCAGCCCTGGTGGTTCTCAGTCTTGGGTATACGCTCTTGTTTACCTAGTTTCAATTGTCTTTTTCAGTTATTTCTATTCTTCTTTGATAGTAAACCCAGTTGATGTAGCACAGAACCTGAAAAAAATGGGTTCTAGTATTCCTGGTATTCGTCCGGGGAAAGCCACTAGCGAATATATAGAGCGCGTTTTGAATCGACTGACTTTTTTGGGTGCTATCTTTTTGGGCTTGATTGCTATCATCCCCACTGCGGTAGAAAAAGCTTTAGGAGTACCAACTTTTAGAGGTTTGGGTGCTACCTCTCTGTTGATTCTAGTAGGTGTGGCGATTGATACAGCTAAACAAGTCCAAACTTATGTGATCTCTCAGCGCTATGAAGGAATGGTGAAGCAATAGTGACGCGATTAATCTTCTTGGGACCGCCGGGTGCTGGTAAAGGAACTCAAGCTAAAACATTGGCTCATCACTGTGATATCCCTCATATTTCTACGGGTGATATTTTGCGACAAGCATTGAAAGACCAAACTCCTTTGGGTATAAAAGCCCAAGGTTATATGGATAGAGGTGAGCTAGTTCCCGATCAGCTTGTAGAGGAAATGGTGGAAGAACGCCTCTGTCAACCGGATACCAAGTCAGGTTGGATTTTAGACGGCTTTCCTCGGACTGTGAAGCAAGCAGCTTTTTTAGGGGAATTACTGCAAAAGCTAGAACAGCAAGGGGAAAAGGTAGTTAATCTCGATGTGCCAGATGATATTGTAGTTGGTCGTCTCTTACAACGAGGGCGTGCTGATGACACAGAAGAAGTGATTCGCCGTCGTTTGGAAGTCTACCGCTCTGAAACTGCTCCCTTGATTGACTACTATGGCGATCGCCACCAACTAATTACGGTTAACGGCAATCAGTCCCTAGAAGAAGTCACTGCCGATCTCAAAAATGCCATAGCATCTTAAAATTAACAAAAAAAGGTTAGGGGGATAGGGGATTGGAGATCGGGGATCGGGCAAGGTGGGACCCCCTCTGGGGAAGCCCAGCTTAAGCACTCTCTGTTGCCTCTTCGCCCCCAATCCCTGATCTCTGATCTCCAAGCAGATAGATGTGAATCTTAGATAAGATATATTAATAAACTGTTGATATTTTTCTAAAAATATGTTCGTTTCCAGACTATAAATATCTGTAAATGAATAAGGAACTGTTGAATTGAGGGAAAAACAAATTGTCTAAGCAAGATTTGATTGAAATGGAAGGTACAGTTACAGAGTCATTGCCGAACGCTATGTTTCGCGTTGATTTAGACAATGGCTTTAACGTCTTAGCTCATATCTCTGGCAAGATTCGCCGTAACTATATCAAGATATTACCAGGTGATCGCGTCAAGGTAGAGCTAACTCCTTATGATTTGACAAAGGGTAGAATTACTTATCGATTACGGAAGAAATAGATATTATGTAAGTTAATATACCACATGTTCAAATCAATTGGTTTTGTAAGCCTCAATTAACTGAACATTTATCTGAAAATGCTATAATTTAACATTTGGAGTCAATTAGCAGAGCATGAAAGTTAGAGCTTCAGTCAAAAAAATGTGTGATAAGTGTAGCGTGATCCGTCGTCGGGGTCGTGTTATGGTGATCTGTTCCAATCCAAAGCACAAGCAGCGCCAAGGTTAGAGCCAATTTAAGGCAGGACTCTTAAAACTTGGTGAAGTGAAAGACAAAATCATTGTCCATACACTAACTTACATCACTAACAAGCAAATTTAGGGAGACAATTGTTGTGGCACGTATTGCCGGAGTAGACCTACCACGTGACAAGCGTGTTGAGATCGGTCTGACTTATATTTATGGAATTGGTCTATCGCGCTCGCAGGAGATTTTAAAGGCTACAGGTGTAAATCCAGACACCCGCGTCAAGGATCTCAGTGATGCTGACGTAGCAGCCCTACGGGGAGAAGTAGAACAAAACTATCAAGTCGAAGGTGACTTGAGGCGCTGGGAGGCAATGAACATCAAGCGCCTAGTTGATATTGGTACTTATAGAGGGCGTCGTCATCGCATGGGCTTACCGGTAAGAGGACAGAGAACTCGTACCAATGCCCGTACCCGTCGGGGAAGACGACAAACAGTCGCTGGTAAGAAGAAAGCACCAGGGAAATAAATTTTTGACAACGCTTGCTGCTGGCAAGTTTTACATTCATCCAATCACAACGATATGGCGCGACAACCAAGCAAAAAGACCGGGAGCAAAAAGCAAAAACGCAACGTACCAAATGGTGTTGCTTACATCCAATCTACTTTCAACAATAGCATTGTCACCATTACTGATCAAAACGGAGATGTGATTTCTTGGGCGAGCGCTGGTTCTAGCGGTTTTAAAGGAGCAAAAAAGGGAACTCCCTTTGCAGCTCAAACCGCAGCTGAAAGCGCAGCACGTCGAGCAATCGATCAGGGAATGCGCCAAATTGAAGTTATGGTGAGCGGACCAGGAGCAGGACGGGAAACAGCAATCCGCGCACTACAAGGAGCAGGACTCGAAATTACGCTCATTCGGGATATTACCCCAATTCCTCACAATGGCTGCCGTCCCCCCAAACGCCGTCGAGTCTAAATACGACTTGTTGGGTGGTAGAGCAAGCAGCCTGAACAACAAATTTTAGATTGAAGAATAGTATCCTTTGGTATCGACCTCTTGTTTGAACTAAATCAAAAGCTTTCTTGAGGAAAATCCAAAATCTAAAATCGCTCGACTGAGCGCTCACGACGAAGTCCGAAATCTAAAATCGGTTGCCTGTTTCCCTCACACGTATAGTGGCCGTCCGAAGTCCCAAAAGCCCTAGTTATGTACGAGGGGCTACAAAACTTCGGAAAACCTAAAACATAGTAGCGCCTGTAAAGTTTGTAGAGATTTAAACTTACTACTCATTAACCGAAGTATTTAGTTTAATAAACCTCAAACACAAGGCAAAAATCCAAATTTGTAGGCAGATATCTGTCTACTAGTAAGACTTGAAAGCAAGGGAGGCTACTCCGTGGCGCAATTTCAAATTGAATGTATAGAATCCAGTACAGAGGAAAGTCGGAGCCACTATAGTAAATTTATCCTAGAACCTCTAGAGCGGGGTCAAGGAACTACCGTTGGCAACGCCCTCAGACGGGTATTGTTGTCAAATTTAGAAGGTACTGCTGTTACAGCAGTACGCATTGCAGGAGTAACGCACGAATTTGCCACCGTTCCGGGTGTGAGAGAGGATGTACTAGAAATCCTCATGAAAATGAAGGAAATAATCCTCAAAAGTTATTCTCCTCAACCCCAGATAGGTCGTTTACTCGTTACAGGACCAGCTACAGTCACATCAGCACACTTTGATTTACCAAGTGAAGTAGAAGTTATTGATCCGACTCAGTACATAGCTACCCTCGCAGAAGGGGGAAAGCTAGAAATGGAATTTCGGATTGAAAAAGGCAAAGGGTATCGCACCGTAGAACGTGGTCGTGAGGAAGCCACATCTCTAGACTTTCTCCAAATTGACTCGGTGTTTATGCCAGTCAGGAAAGTTAACTACAGCGTTGAAGAAACTCGTGGCGATAATGGAATGCCAAGAGATAGATTGCTGATAGAAGTTTGGACAAATGGCAGTCTTAGCCCTCAAGAAGCCCTATCCTCGGCAGCAGGAATCTTGGTAGAGTTATTCAATCCCTTAAAAGATATTGATATCAGACAAACGGATACAGATTCTGATATCCCAGATGATCCTACAGCTCAGATTCCGATTGAAGAATTACAGCTTTCTGTCAGAGCTTATAACTGTCTCAAGCGCGCTCAAGTTAACTCTGTAGCGGACTTGTTGGATTACACCCAAGAAGACCTATTAGAAATTAAAAACTTTGGTCAGAAGTCAGCAGAAGAAGTAGTTGAAGCACTACAGCGACGTTTAGGCATTACCCTACCAACTGAAAGGGCTTCTAAACACGGTTAGTCAATAGTTAATAGTTAATACTTAATTACTGACTAGACTAAGGACTAACTAACAACTTTCTTAGTAAGTACTATCTTTAAAATGGTTCATAGTTATGCGTCATCGTTGTCGTGTTAAAAAACTCAGCAAGCCAGCTGATCAACGCCGCGCCTTGTTGCGCTCCCTCACAACTGAGCTAATTCGTCATGGTCGAATCACCACAACTCTACAACGAGCTAAGGTGCTGAGATCGGAAGTCGATAAAATGATCACTTTAGCCAAAGACGGTTCCTTATCATCACGCCGTCAAGCCCTTGGTTATATTTACGACAAACAACTAGTTCATGCTCTGTTCGAGCAAGCTCCCACTCGTTACGCCAATCGTCAGGGCGGCTATACCCGCATCCTGCATACCATCCCTCGTCGTGGTGATAACGCTGAGATGGCAATTATTGAACTAGTTTAAGTTATTGGTCATTGGTCATTAGTCATTAGTCATTAGTTAGTAATTGATCATTAATGAGAACAACCAACGAATGACAAAGAACAAATGACAAAAGACAAAATCCTATGCTAGAAAGCCACCAGCCTCCACTAAAGCAGCGAGTCGCCCTGGTAATTCAATACCTGGGCACTCATTTTCATGGCTGGCAAAGGCAACCACAACACCGTAGCGTGCAGGAAGAAATAGAGAAAGTTTTAGCAAACTTACTAGGTCATTCTGTTACATTACATGGTGCGGGACGTACTGATAGTGGAGTTCACGCCGCTGCTCAAGTAGCTCATTTTGATGCGACTGGTAAAATTCCAACTCACAAATGGGCAACGGTGCTAAATAGTTACCTGCCGGAAGACATATTAATTTTAGCTTCAGCAGGTGTCAGCCAAACTTGGCACGCTCGCTTTAGTGCAGCGTATCGGCGTTATCGCTATACCATATACACTGGAAAACAGCCCAACTTGTTTGTGAAGCACTTCAGTTGGCATTACTACCATGCACCCCTGGATGAATTTTTAATTCAGGCTGCATTGAAACCTCTACTAGGAAACCATCACTTAGCAGCGTTTCACCGCAGCAACTCAGCACGTAAGCATTCTTGGGTTGAAGTGCAAGCAGTAGAGTGTTATCGAAATGGGCCGTTTATTCATATTGAAATCCAAGCAAATGGGTTTTTGTATGGCATGGTGCGGTTATTAGTAGGAATGTTGGTACAGGTAGGTAATGGAGAGCGATCGCTTACTGAATTCACCGACCTCTGGAAAAATGAACGCCGAGAAGAAGTTAAATATGCTGCACCTGCCCATGGCCTATGTTTATTACGAGTCGGTTATCCAGATTTTCCTTTTTTAAAAGAAGTCTGGTTTGACACTCAGCCTCTATTTGTCATTAGTCATTAGTAGAGACGCGATTAATCGCGTCTGTACAATGGTCATTGGTCATTTGTTATTAGTATTAAACAAAAAACAAAGGACAAATGACTAATGACAAAAGACAAATAACAAACAACAATTAACAATTAACAATGAACAAAACATATCTTCCTCCTACTGATTCTATAACCCGTGATTGGTACGTTGTAGACGCCACCGACAAACGCCTTGGTCGCCTAGCTAGCGAAATCGCTATGGTTTTGCGAGGCAAAAATAAACCCGAATTCACCCCCCACCTGGATACAGGCGACTTCGTGATTGTAGTCAATGCCGAAAAAGTAGCCGTAACTGGTAAAAAGCGTACCCAAAAAATTTACCATCGTCACTCCGGTCGTCCTGGCGGAATGAAAACAGAAACTTTTGCCAAACTTCAAGGACGTTTACCAGAACGGATTATTGAACAAGCTGTCAAAGGAATGCTACCGAAAAATAGCTTGGGACGACAGTTGTTCACCAAGTTAAAAGTGTACGCTGGGCCAACTCACCCCCACGATGCTCAAAAACCTAAAGAGCTTAAAATTAATACTATTCCAGGAGCACAAGATTAATGCAAGCAACAGAAAACACAAGTGGTCGCGCTATGTACTGGGGTACTGGCCGACGTAAATCCGCAGTCGCACGAGTACGCCTAGTTCCAGGTAGTGGACAATTGATTGTCAATGGTAAACCTGGAGATTTATATTTCCAATTCAATCCTAATTATCTCGGAGGCATCAAAGCGCCTTTAGAAACTCTAGGTTTGGAAAACGAATATGATATTTTGGTGAAAGCCGAAGGCGGTGGCTTGACCGGACAAGCCAATTCGATACGTTTGGGAGTAGCTCGTGCTTTATGCCAACTCGACCCCGATAACCGCTCACCTCTCAAGGTTGAAGGCTATCTCACCCGTGACCCCCGTGCCAAAGAACGGAAAAAATACGGCTTGCACAAAGCTCGCAAAGCACCCCAATACTCGAAGCGATAATTGGGCATTGGAAAGAGACGCGGTGACACTGAGAGTGGGAGACGCGGTGAATCTATCAAAAATATTCTCCCTTGTCTCCTTGTCTCCCTTGTCCCTAGTTCTAATCAAACACAAAAGTTATAATTGTAGTATATTCACCACATAAGGAACAATGGCTAAACCTGGTATTCATCCTGAGTGGTATCCAGAGGCTAAAGTTTACTGCAACGGTCAAGTTGTGATGACCGTCGGCTCCACCAAGCCAGAACTGCACGTAGATGTTTGGTCTGGAAACCACCCCTTTTACACCGGCACTCAAAAGATTATTGACACTGAAGGTCGTGTTGAACGCTTTATGCGGAAGTATGGCATGAGAGGCGGCGATCAAGCTTCTGGTGGCAAAAAGAAAAAGTAGCGTTTTGGCTCTGTTGCTGGTAATGACGACCCTGCATCTGCTGGGTCGCTTGTCATAAATGCTCAGGCCAACTTGTTATTTTAAGGAGCGATCGCACTCATCATGGCTGAACAATATTTACTGGAGAAACTTAAATCTGTTGAACAAACTTTTAATGAATTAACCCGTCGTCTTGCTGACCCCGATACCGCCAAAAATCCTGATGAATATCAGAAAGTAGCAAAGGCGCGTTCAGGGTTAGAAGAGGTAGTTAATACTTATGAAACTTGGAAAACAGCCCAAGAAGAACTCATCGGGGCGCGGCAAATACTGAAAGAATCTCAGGGAGATGCCGAACTGCACGAAATGGCAGCCCTGGAAGTTCAAGAATTAGAAGAGAAAATAGAATACCTAGAAAACCGCCTGAAGATATTATTGCTACCCCGTGACCCCAACGATGATAAAAACATCATGTTGGAAATTCGCGCAGGGACTGGGGGTGAAGAAGCTAGTATCTGGGCAGGTGACTTAGTACGCTTGTATTCTCGCTACGCTGACACTCAGGGTTGGCGAGTCAAGCTAGTAAGTGAATCCCTAGCGGAGATGGGTGGTTTCAAAGAAGCAATCCTGGAAATTCAGGGAGACAGCGTTTACAGCAAATTAAAATTTGAAGCGGGAGTCCATCGAGTTCAGCGTGTACCAGTCACCGAGGCGGGAGGAAGAGTTCACACTTCTACAGCCACCGTGGCGATCATGCCAGAAGTCGATGATGTGGAAATCCACATTGATCCTAAAGATATTGAAATGACTACAGCGCGGTCTGGTGGTGCTGGTGGACAAAACGTCAACAAAGTAGAAACTGCCGTTGACTTGATGCACAAACCAACGGGGATTCGGATTTTCTGTACCGAAGAACGCAGCCAGTTACAAAACAAAGAACGGGCAATGCAGATTTTGCGAGCCAAGCTGTATGAAATGAAGTTACGCGAACAACAAGAAGCTGTAACTTCCATGCGGCGATCGCAAGTAGGTACAGGGTCACGTTCCGAAAAAATCCGCACCTACAATTATAAAGATAACCGAGTCACTGACCATCGTCTTGGTCAAAACTTCTCCCTCAACCCAGTTCTCGAAGGCGATATAGAATCACTGATTCAGTCTTGTATCTCCCAAGACCAGCAAGAACGGCTGGCAGAACTTGCTGCTTCTGGGGCAATGAATTAATAAAGGCTGTTAAAGCTGCTAAATAATATATAGAAAACCGCTTATTGTGTTGTTATTTGTAACACATAGGCGGTTTTATCATTTCAAATTTTTGTATAAATCCGTAATACCAATTCTCGAAAAGACGACTACAGATGATGACACGGAGACACGGAGACGCTAAGACGCGGAGATTAATTATAGAGAATTGGTATTATGTCATACTGAGTGAAACGTAGTTTAGCGAAGTATTTCCGAGATTCTTCACTTCGTTCAGAATGACAGTTTTAAGCTTTCAACTTGCTGCTGAGATAACAACAGGCTAACAATTTGACCAATTATTCCGAGCAGAGTACAGAGTCATAGAGGATCGGACACTTTATAAAGATGGAAAAATTGATCCTAATCAAACTGATTTGATGAGAAGAACAATTATTTACAACTTACAATTTGTAGATGGGGGTTGGAAAATAGCTTCAAGCCATTTATTGCAATGATGAAGCCTTGTTACAGTTAGCGCACTCTACACTTTTTCAACCTCAATATTCAGCAATTGCATCTGCATCATTTCCCGATCCAACATCGCAAATAGTAATCTGTCTTGCCATTCTCCTCTACTCCATTCGTACCCTCGCAGATAACCCTCCTGTCGCATCCCAATTTTAATCAACACTCGCATCGAAGCTTTATTTTTGGGATGACACAAAGCAAAAACCCGGTGTAAACTTAGTTGCCTAAAACCAAACTCTAATAATTTCTGTGCCACTTCTGTTCCATAACCTTGTCCCCAAAATTCCCTAGCCAAGCAGTATCCAATCGAACCTTCTTGTTTGTTGCGATCGCTTATAGAAATCCGACACGAACCTATTACTTGTTTATCTGCTTTGAGTGCGATCGCAAATGCAAAATGCTCACGTATTTTCTTCCGTCGGCTTTTAATCTCTGTATGCAAATAGTTTTTAGTATCTTCTTCGCTATTGGGGCCAAAAGGCAAATAGCGAACAACTTCTAGATCACAAGCGTATGTGTGTACTGCTTGCCAATCTGATTCTACAAAGTCCCGAAGGATTAAACGTTGGGTTTCTAAAGGTGGATAGATACTACTCATAAAAAATTAGGAATTAATAGTTAGGAGTTCAGAATATTACTTACTATTCATAACTCTTAACTATATTTGATTGTTAAATTCTACACAAAATTGACTTAAAAATTTATCCAAAGTCGTTCTTGAAAGTGGGTGTAAGGGTATAGGTGTGTAGAAAGAGTTATATTTTCATTGGGACTGCCTGATTACCCCATTGCTCTCTTAGCGATCGCTCTATTTTCTGGGAAAAAGGTAGAATTTGCAACAGGCGACCGCTTAGGCAAAGTAAATATTATGGCTGATTTTACCCAATTTATCATCTTTTTCGCTGCCGAAAGCATTCGCTCTACAGCATTTGTCTTGGGAGGCTGATGCACAACGGCGCTACGTGCCTTATTAATGTTACGTATACTGTCAATTAAATTGACAAAAGCATCAAAAATAGCTCCTACAAATGTTTGTGCCGTTCCTGGCTGTGGTACTACTATATTTGGAGCAGTTTGAATTAAATTTGCCAGATGCGATCGCATTTCTTGATCTGAAATTGTGCCTGGTTGATATTTGATCACAATTGATGCAGCGGCTGGGTTAATACGAACATCAGTAATGTTGGGAGTTGATTGCATTACCAATTTGAGTTTCTCTGCATACTCAGCATCTTTACCAAGTCGAGGAATATGAAAACGGATACGTCCAGGAATTACATGAGCAACTTTATAGGATATCTTTTCGCCTGATGCTGCATTCTTAGGTAAGGTAGAGTTTTTCTGCCGAGAACGTTTAGATGGATTGGGAATAGAACTTTTGTGACAATTAGACCGTTTTTTATCAGTCATATTACAGGTTTATTTTTCTATAAAAAAGAGAATTAAAATTTTATGTTTTTTCTCACGCTACATTCATTTTTAATCTTTAATTTTTATGGTTTAACGTTAATATTTTATCTTCAGGAATTTAAACTTATAAACTTAGTTATTGCTCAAATCTAAGCAATAATTATTATTTAAAATGTGCTAGTATAAGATTATTCAAACATTAATAATAGAATTTTTTCTAAAAAATACCATCTAACTTCAGATATAGTAAATTCTTCTCGCTAAGAAAGTCTCTTAGCAGTCTTGAAATATGATCAAAATATATCGCTAGGGGCGTATACGTGTACGCCCCTACAATAATCCAAAATGTATGAGGATTTTTGTGAAACGGTCTAAGAATTGGAAAATTCTGCGCGCAATTGAGTAACAACCCGATCCAGCCCTACGGAATGTGCTGCCTTAAAAAGAATACGATCGCCTTCTTTCATTAACGTCTTCAATCTGGCTGCTAAATCTGCATGAGTTGTAAAACACTCAGAGGGGATACCCTCAGCACTCTGAACTATAGTTTCGGCGTCTTGTCCATCTACCAAAACCAACAAAGCATCTAAGTTCAATTTCTGCACAGTTTCACCGACTCGCTGATGCAATTGGCGCGATCGCTCTCCCAATTCTTTCATTGCACCCAGTACAGCGATGCGTCGTTTACCTGGGGTTTGTGCTAATAAGTTTAACGCTGCTACCATAGCTTCTGGTGCAGCATTATAAGTCTCATCTAAGATTACCACATCGTTGGGTAAGGCAAAGCGTTGCGATCGCCCAGTTGGCATATCTACTGTCACACCAGATTGCAGGCATGACCAATCAATACCCAACACCTGCGCCACTGCCAAAGCTGCCATGTAGTTAGCGGCGATGTGACGACCAGGCATTGGTAGAGGTAATTGCATATTTGCAACTGCCAAAGTGTTGTTATCAATCAACTCACCTTGAATATCTCCGCCAGTAAAGCCAAAAGTGATGATCTTGCCTTGCCAAACTTGCGCTGCTGTTTCCATTAACAAGGGATTGTCATAGTTGAGAATTGCCACACTATCCTTGGGCATTTCTGCCAATAACTCACATTTCGCTGCTGCTATCGCTGCTTCCGAACCAAGTAATTCTATATGTGCTGTGCCGACGTTGGTAATCACGCCAATTGTGGGACGTGCGATTTGTGTTAATTCGGCAATCTGTCCCTTACCCCGCATCGCCATTTCTACAACGGCGAAATCATGTTCTCTAGTTAACTCCAACAGAGTTTTCGGTACACCAATTTCGTTATTGAAATTAGCATGAGTTTTGTGAACCTTTCCTTGAGTTGCCAAAACGGCGGCGATTAATTCTTTGGTAGTAGTTTTACCTACAGAACCTGTCACACCAATTACCGGAATGTTAAAGCGATCGCGCCACCATCTGCCAATTTTTTGATAAGCCTGGAGAGTATCTTTAACTTGTAATATAGGAAATTCTAAGTTTGTGTATTCAAAATCAACAATTGCTGCTAATGCACCTTTAGCGATCGCCATTGGTATAAACTCGTGTCCATCAAACTTTTCACCGCGTAAAGCCAAAAAAACTTCACCCGGTTTGAGGATACGACTATCTGTTTGTATTCCGTGACTGAATTTTGTTAAGGCTGCATCTGACAAATTAGTTCCTTTAGCAGCAAGAACATCAATTAGTTGATTTAAACTGGCAAAACAAGCCATAGTCAGAGGTTTTTCGGTTTCCAAAATTTTGGTCGTAAATGGTTAGTAGTTTACTACTACATTTGTCAAAGTGGGTAAAATTTTTGGATAAAAATTCCTCTGATCTGGGTGTTTTAACCTAACCAAACCAGTGAGAAGGCGCTAAACCAGCGTCAACTGTTTCCGGAATTTGCAGACTTAACTGTTTTTCCCGTTTGTACATAATGTTATCAATCCCGCGACGGATTAAATCTTCTATGCAATACTTGTCTTTGATGGCACAAATCAAAGATTGGAAGTTTCCATATGATTGTTGACCTTCTTCGCCAACTACATAGCAATTTGATACTTGACTAAGGACATGAGCAATAAGTTCTTGGCGAAGATCAGGAACCGAGAAAGCTTGCTGATAAGGATGATGGGGATAAGTTTCGAGAACATCCTCTATGCAGCTAACTACAACTGGCAATGTTAAATTAAAAATAGTTTTAGACATGATTTCTTAACCCTCAGCTTGTAATTATCCCGTTGATTAAATTTATTGCTGATATAGCGATATCAGAGATCGGAGGTAGATAGGCTTCAATTTGAAATTTAGAGAAATAATTTGAGGAACTTGTGAAGAAAGTGTAGTTTTTGAGGTGAAATTAATACTACACGTAAATATCAAAAACCTAATTTCTCTAAGGATAACGCTGGCGAATGGTGAGTCTGACTCCTCAGTAAGTAGTAAAGCAAAAATATTTATACATTTAATGATATAGTATCCACTGGGAAATAAGATAAAAAGTAAAGGTGTAGGTGTGCGTTTTATTAGAGGATTAAGTCGAGAAACTATCGGGAT
>JANBVI010000007.1 GCA_024239075.1 Fischerella sp. CENA71
GGTCAGATTGCTCTTGTATGCTTTACTCATGCCACTCTCTCGGTGCTGTTTACTATTCATTCACAGCTTATACTGAGAGAGCTTTTTTACACCCTGCCTGACTTTTCAAACAACCTCTAAAGGGGGAAAGGTGTTTCTTTGTTCTTTTACCCTTTAACCTTTTGCCAATCTGCACCTTAGATAACATTAATTAAATACAAGACATCGACACAAAACAGTCATAACTACTTCATATCCAATTGATAGTTTATAAATAATTACAGATTAGTTAAGTCTAAAATGAGGAATTGTGTATGTTGAATTAAGCCACATGTAAGCTTTATTTACAATTATTTTTAACCAGAATTAATTTATCGGTAAGTGCCTTAAATAAATTGACTTGGGAAAATTTTATATTTGAAAATTCAAGTCGAAGTCTTGTAATACAAAATATTAATTTTGATTCTATATGTATATTATTTTTTTAGCTATATTTCTCGTGAGTTTACTGACTTTATCTGGTTGGGCTGCGATCGCCTACCTTTTTCCGAACAATCATTCTCATGATTAATAGAAATGAACTATGCAAAAATAACTTTAGCCAATCTACAAATTCCCTCTTGAATTTGTTGCTGTGTCAATTCCGAGTAACCAAAAATAAATTCGCCTGTCACATTCCCGCTGAGATATTGGGATTGAGCAGACATCATCCCTACACCCAAGGATGCAGCACCCTCAATAATCTCCTCATCTGTAAGTTGCGTCTGTAGTTTCACCATTAAATGTAGCCCAGCCTTTTCGCCTAAAATTGTTACTCGTTCCCCAAAGCGATCGCTTAACGCTTGTACCAATACTTGACGACACTGATCATAATGCTTACGCATTTTTCTAATATGTCTTTCTAAATGTCCTTCTTCAATAAAATCAGTTAAAACATACTGCTCTAACAATGGTAAATGTTTATCAGTCAACCACTTAGCACGGGCAAATATTGGTACTAAAATTTTGGGTAAGACTAAGTAACCAATCCGGAGTGAAGGAAACAGTACCTTGGAAAAAGTACCCATATACAGCACACAGTCGCTTTTATCCAAGCCTTGCAAAGCTGGAATCGGTCTATCACCATAGCGATATTCACTGTCATAATCATCCTCAATAATCATTGCTCCATGAGAATGCGCCCAAGCTAGTAACTCCAGTCGCCGAGACAGAGACAATATTGCTCCTGTAGGAAACTGATGAGAAGGAGTCACGTAAATAAGCTTAATTTGTTCACTGCTATAGTTGCCTAACTTGCTAACTATCAAACCTGACTCATCCACAGGTACTGGTAGAAGCTTTGCACCTTGAGTTAAAAAGATACGACGTGCGCTCAAATAACCAGGATCTTCCAAAGCAACAGCATCACCAGAATTGATTAACAAGCGCATCACCAAATATAAAGCTTGCTGAGTGCCATTAGTAATCATCACCTGCTCAGGTTCGCATTGGACTGCACGGAATTGGGACAGGTAACGAGCGATCGCTTCCCTTAACCGTTCATATCCCAAGGTGTCTGTCGCATAATTTAACCAATGACAATCACGACGACAGTGACGAGACAGTAATTTTCGCCACAGCTGCATTGGAAATAATTCAAAAGCAGGCCGCCCATAGCGGAAGTTAATCGGGGCTTGAGGTTCTGTATTTATCAACACATCATTTCTGCTCAAACTGGCGGCATACTGAGACAGTGAGCTTTGACCAGAAGCAGACTTTTGCACTGACTCAATCGGGGCGGAATGCAACAGATCCTCCGGGAGTTGGGCGCAAATATATGTGCCAGAACCAACAATAGTTCTGAGATAGCCTTCACTGAAGAGTTGCTCATAGCAAGTAGTAACGGTAGTACGAGAAATACCCAAGGACTTGGAAAGCTTTCGCGTCGATGGAATGCGCTGATTGGGTAGCAGGCGTCCGTTGAGAATCGCTTTCCGTATTTCCTCGTATAACTGTTGATGTAATGGCACATTTATACTAGTGTCGAGTGCGATCGCTAAATCCATACTCTAGTTTTGTGTAACATCCAAGTGGACTGATATTACAACACAAAAGTGGCTCTTGTAGTAGACCACTTGCACAATTAAGCTGACGATATACCTTATTGAAACAAGCTTTTGATTATGAGTAATAATGAAAATGTGTTGCCTGTGACGCAACGCACTAAAATCAGGCGCGTTCCCCAACGTGGGCAGTACGAACGTCAACTTATCTATGACATTTTAGATGAAGGTTTGGTGTGTCATGTGGGTTTTGCTGTGGATGCTCAACCATTTGTGATTCCTACTGCTTATGGCAGGATAGGAGACAAACTTTACATTCATGGTTCTCCTGCAAGTAGGATGTTGCGATCGCTGCAAAATGCTATCGAAGTCTGCGTTACTGTCACCCTACTTGATGGATTAGTGTTGGCGCGATCTGCTTTTCACCATTCAATGAACTATAGATCAGTAGTAATATTTGGTACAGCAGCAATTGTAGAAAGTCCTGAAGAAAAGCTCGCAGCACTACACGCTTTTACTGAACATGTTATGTCGGGACGATGGGCAGAAGTACGCCCGCCCAGTCGCCAAGAAATGCAAGGAACTTTAGTATTATCTCTGCCACTGGATGAAGCATCAGCAAAGGTACGGACAGGGCCACCACTTGATGACGAGGCAGATTACAATTTGCCTGTATGGGCTGGTGTGTTGCCATTGCAACAGAAAGCAGCAGCACCGATTCCAGATTCTCGTTTGCAGCCAGGTATTACTTTACCTGAATATGTGCAGAACTATACTCGTACATCTGTAAGTAAGAGAGCGTAAATAACAAAAGGTTTGTAGTAAGGACTTTAATCCTTTCTTGAGTACTAATACCATTTCACGTTAATCACGATCCATATAAATTTGTAGAGACGCGCTGTTTGAAGCGTCTCTACACAGCCTGTATTTGTACCAAGATTTTAGTGAAATGGTATAAAGTCCTTACTAAGAACTTATTTCTTGCAGTAGGCTAATATCTCCTCTTTGCTCAACCGACTGACAAACTCGTTTCCAGAGTTCCAAATCATTTTGATAAATGCTTAAGGCAGCGATCGCATTCTTGGCATCTACGTGTTTACCCTCAGGAACTAGTGATATCAGAAACTCAAAAGCTTGCTCATTTCGCAACATGGCGATCGCTTCTTGAGTGATAGGATTTTCTTGTATTTGAGACAGTAGAGAGAAAGGTTTGATGAACTACTAATATAAGTACATTAGTACCACATAAACATAAATAATAAATGATTATTCTCGTTATGGGTGTTTCCGGTTCCGGTAAAAGCACCATTGGTAAAGTATTGGCAGATTCTTTGGACTGGAAATTTAGCGATGCTGATAATTTCCATTCGCCTCAAAATATCGATAAAATGCGGCGTGGTATACCTCTAGATGATGGCGATCGCTTACCTTGGCTGCAAGATATCCAAGCAGCAATTAAAAAATGGTTGGAAGAAAATCAGAATGTAGTACTGGCGTGTTCTGCACTCAAAACCAGCTACCGCCAGTATTTTTTTATTGGTGATCAGCGCATTAAGTTAGTCTACTTGCATGGTTCATTTGCATTGATCAACAAACGCCTGCAAGAACGACACAATCATTTTATGTCTGAAAAATTGCTAAAAAGTCAGTTTGAGACTCTTGAGGAACCAACTGATGCTCTATATATAGATATTTCACTATCGCCAGAGGTGATTGTGCAAAGTATTCGCGAGAGTTTGCAAATCTGAGGGGATTGGGGATTGGGATTGGGGATTGGGGATTGGGGCATCGGTTATTCTCCCCACACTCCCAGACGCTTCAAACAGCGCGTCTCTACATTACTCCCCACACACCCCACACACCCCAATCCCCGCTCCCCGCTCCCCTATAAATCTATCCCCCGATGGAAAACTTCAAACTACTGGGTTGCCCAAGATTTCCTTCTAACACCACAACAGGGTTATTGGCGTGGAGATGTCGCAAAATCATGTAAATTGACTCGATTTTATCTGTAGCACCTAATTTTTGGCTAATTTGATCCAAGGTTAAAGGTGTTTTTTCCTCTTGTAAGACTGCTACTATTTTTTTCTGCAATTCCAGAATTTCAGCAGCAGCTTTTTTACCAGCTTCTACCCCTGGTTGATGGTAGGCGTTAATGTTGATTAAGCTGGCATATAAACCAACAGCACGCTCATATAAAGCAATCAAGGCCCCAACGGTACGAGAATTAACTTGGGGAATTGTGAGTGTAACTGAATCACGATGTTTTTCATACAGTGCTTCTCTGGTTCCTTGCAAAAAACCAGAAAGGTAATCGCCTGATGTGATTCCTGGTTCGATTTCTGGAGATGGACTCTGACGATCTTCTAAAACTTCAATGAAAGTAGCAAAGAAATTTGGTACACCTTCGCGCAACTGCTGGACGTATGCGTGTTGATCTGTGGAACCTTTGTTACCGTAGACTGCAATACCCTGATGAACAATATTGCCATCTAAGTCTTTTTCCTTACCCAAGGATTCCATTACCAGCTGTTGCAAATAGCGGCTAAACAAAAGTAGGCTGTCTTTATAAGGTAGGACAACCATGTCTTTTTCGCCCTTACCGTTGCCAGCATAATACCAAGAGAGTGCTAATAGGGCGGCTGGGTTATTTTTGAGATCCTGAACGCGGGTAGCATCATCCATTTCTTTCGCACCTTCGAGCATGGCGCGGATATCAATTCCCTGTAACGCACCTGGTAATAAACCTACAGCCGATAATTCCGAAGTGCGTCCGCCTACCCAATCAAACATGGGAAATCTCGCTAACCAGCCTTCAGATTTTGCTTGTTCATCCAACTTACTACCGGGCATGGTAATGGCGATCGCATAATTAGCAAAATCCAAATTATGTCCAGCGTAGGCTTTTTTGACTTCCGCCATGCCATTACGGGGTTCCGGTGTGCCTCCAGATTTGGAAATCACCAAAACCAAAGTGCTGGTGAGGCGGTTTCGCACCTGAGTTAAAACCCGATCAATACCTGCGGGATCAGAGTTGTCAATAAAGTGGATCGCCAGTGGTGGAAAGTCTGGAGCTAAAGCTTCAGCAACAAACTGTGGCCCCAGGGCAGAACCACCAATCCCAATCGAAATAATATCAGTGAAACGGGGTGCTTTGGGAGGATGAATTGCACCTGTGTGGACTTTTTCGGCGAATACGTCAATTTGCTCTATGGTGCTGACGATTTCTTGTGTCAGTTCCGGAGTAGGAGCCAAATCAGGATTTCGCAGCCAGTAATGTCCAACCATGCGGTTTTCGTCAGGGTTGGCGATCGCTCCTTTCTCAAGTTCCGCCATATCCGCAAAAGCCTTCTCAAACTTTGGCTGCAACTTCTCCACAAAGGCGTCATCAAACCGCATCCGGCTTACATCAAGGAAAAACCCTAGTCCTTCATGGAAATATAGCCATTTCTGGTATCGTTGCCAAAGTGCCGTAGCGTCCATAAGGAAATCTCAAGTAAAGTGATTTTCAAAAACAAGTTTAAGCGAAGGATAGAGCCAAGCTTTGTCCCTCTTATACAGTTTTAAGTCTTCATGTGGCCCCAGTACTATACATCCGGCATTGGTATGACTCGCAGAAATTTCACAATTTCACCTCTTACTTCTATACCAATTAAGTAATTTCCCAGAGTTGAGCGGTAAAAAATACCCTCGCCATCGACCTGTCGCAAATCTGGTAAGTCATGCAGTTGTTTTTTATCTGCAAACTCAATCAAAGCAAAATCATATACCAGTTGGTAGGCAGCAGGTTCTAAATTTTTAAGGTCTACTAAAAAAGACCGTGCATAGCGTACTTCCATTTTGGGCATTGAGCATTGGGTATTGGCGACAAGTAGCCACAACCACCACCAACAACTAACAAGTAACAATTATGAAAAAGTTAATAATTGCACAGCTTCTTCATGGGTTAAGGTGTCCCAAGGTTGCAGCGATCGCTTGACATCTTGTATAGCTTTATGCATATAAAAATCACAATGTAAGTTGTAGATGGTGTTCCAAACTTTTTCTAATTCTTCGTCGTCTAACTGTTCAATTAAATGATGAATTCTGATTCGCAGCAAGTTCATAATATCTTCTACTTGGAACAATCAAGATTATAGTGTTCCCATAAAATTGGTGGAAGTGTGGGGAGTGTGGAAATAAGTAGTTATGCAAAATTAATTATATATTTATCCCCAAAGTTCCGAAAGATATTTTCCACTGCTTCAACTAAACTCTCCCAACTAGAGTATGCATCGATTTGCAGCCACTGATATTTAAAATTGCTTGTGATGCTTTGATGACCGTAGCTAAATCTAAATTTTTTTCTAAATCAGTATTAGTGGTCGTGTGAGGATTGATAGTGTCCGTAGATGTAGTGCTTCTATTTTGTGATGAAGTAGCTAGTAGGTGGGGGTATTTGGCTTCTAAATCTCTTACCTTGCTCTTTGCTCCCCAGCGTCCATAGCAATAGTGAGCTTCTTTCATATACGTAGAGGCAAACTTTAATAAGCCACGCGATTGATAAAACTTGGCTGCTAATTCATAACCTAATGCTTCTTCTTGGATATATTCGTTTTCAGTTGCTCCAGCAATTGCTCGTTCATAAAATTCTTGTGCCTCAAGAACATTACCCAATACTCTAGCTTTCTCTGCTTGAACTAAGTCGTATTTGTGCTGAAAATTCATCGGGGCATGGTACGCCCATTTCTGCATTTTTACTTGATTACTTATTACCTTGAGGAGCAAGTCTTCTCGTTTTGAACTAGAGACAGAGGGGTATAATGCTAGACATATTAGAGAATCGTAGAAATAGAACATATTCACGTCTAGCGAACCTGTGACACCCTCTAAATATTGTTCGGCAAAGGCTGCGTTTTCTACAGCTTCAGTGAACTCCTCAAACAGATAACAGAGGATCAGCTTGTAAAGATAAAGGAAATGAAGCGCAGTTTTGTCCTTGGCAGCTAAATGAAGCGGTAGCGATTTCTCTTCATTGTAAGCAACGCCAATTAGGCAACAAGGATTTTCAACTTGTTCGAGCAAGTTAAGGACTACTTGCCAAGTCATTTGAATATAACTTAAGGAAGTTTTGTGACCTAACTGATCTACAGCATTACTGTAGAGTGCTATCTCTCGTTCCAATTCTATTAATTCTAAACCACTAAAAAATGAATATTGATATTTAATCGTTAGGGCATAACCAGCAAATTCTAAATCTCCATTTTCTATACCGCTAAAATACGCCTCTTGTAAAAGTGTAAGAGTCTCCCTAATATATCTCTTTGTGTAGTGTATATTGAAACAAAGTATAAAAAATACCTTACATTTGAGTTCCCTGGCGTTAAAACGTTCAATTAAACTTAAACCCAATTGACAAAATAGATAGGCTGACTCAATATCTCCGACTATACCGTTTAACAACGATGCGTAACTAGAATAGACAAAGGCAGAGAATGGAGTATTGCCATATTTAATTGGTAAAGTTACTAACTCGCATATAAGCACTGACCATAGTGTAGGCGCGACTTGATACGTAGTAGCAATTATGTTTGAGAAAATAACTATAGTAGCTGGCACCTGGTAGATGTCTGTCATCACAGGTAGGTTAAGCAAATCTTCTATGCTTCTTCCAGCTAGAGCAGATCTAGTTTCCTCCAGCTTCTGCTGAACGTCCAACTGTGTTGGCGACTCTGGTAAATTCATTCCCAATTGCTTCAACACATATAACCCAATCTCGATCGCTTGAAGTCCTTTACTCTGAGCGATGCAAGTTTTAATTTTCACCTCATAAACTTTTATTTTGTCCAGAATAGTTTTTGCTTGTTTCAGGACAACAGTTGTCCATCTGTCTGTGTCATCGAAGTCACCACACAGGTACGTCACTTCTGCCGCTTGCTCATGCAGTGCTAAACTGAGGTCATACTGACGCTGCCAGCTATCAACCGTCAGCAATTTTATTCCTGTAGTTAAATATTTCAATGCTGCCCTATGTGCGATCGCAGTTTTTGCTTTCTGACCCGCCAGTAAATTTAGTTGAGCAATTTCGGAACGTTCTTGTAAATCTGTAATAATTTCAACACCAATATTTAAATGATCTACTATTTCAAACAGCTTGTCTGCTAAAGTTTCGTCTGTGATTTTCTGCAATAAGTTGCGACCAATTTGTAAGTGAACTCCTTGTTTTTGATTCTCATCAATCAGAGCATAAGCCGCTTGCTGAACTCGGTCATGCAAGAATTTATAATCTTGAATTAATAGTTGAGCATCTAACTCGGATGTGGGTAGGATGACTCCTGCATGAATTGCTTCGACCAATTCAGGGTACAGTTCACTTTCTGTTTTTTCACAGATAATAGCAAGTATGTTTAAACTAAAATTGGCACCGATACAAGCTGCCAAGCTTAATAGGTTCTGCGTTGATTGTGGCAGTTGCTTGAGCTTGTTAATCATTAGTTCTACGACATTGTCAGTAATTTCTCTAGCTTGAATTGGAGCGATATCCCATTGCCAGGCGTGACTCTTAAAATCAAAGTTTAAGAGATTTTGAGCGTACAAGGTTTTGAGAAACTCGTTGACAAAGAAGGGATTGCCATTAGTTTTATTTATTACTAACTTTGCTAGGGATTGAACCTTAGCGATTTCACTATGCAAGGTGTCGGCAATTAATTGAGCTACAGCAGACAACTGTAGTGGTGCTAAAGTAATCTGATTTATATTTGTCCCTGCTTTTTTTAACTGCTGGAGAGTCATCATTAACCCATGAGTTGAGTTAACTTCCTCCTCGCGATAAGCTCCAATTAAAAATAAATATTGTGAAGAGCGATCGCTTATCATTAGCTCTATTAACTTAAGTGTTGCTGAGTCTACCCACTGTAAATCGTCCAGAAAGATAACTAAAGGATGTTCTTTGGCACAAAACACCCGAATGAACTTTTGAAAAACCAAATTAAAACGATTTTGAGCTTCAGTAGCTCCAACTTGTGGTATATCTGGCTGTTGACCGATAATCAGTTCAATTTTAGGAATCACATCACAAATCACCAGCCCGTTTGCACCTACAGCCGCTTGGATTTTTGATCGCCACTGTTGCAAAGAACTTTCCGGTTCACTTAACAGTTGTCCAATCAATGACTCAAAGGCACTAGCGATCGCACGGTAAGGAATATTACACTCAAATTGGTCAAACTTACCCGCAATAAAGTAGCCACGTTTTTGGGTGACAGGTTTATAAACTTCTTGCACTAGAGCTGATTTGCCTATGCCAGAATAACCAGCTACTAGCATCATCTCTGCACCGCCAAAACTTGCAACTCGCTCAAAAGTTTTTAGCAAGGTGGCAATTTCCTCATCCCGTCCATACAGATTTTGCGGGATTTGAAACTTATCTGAAATATCTTGAAAACCCAATTGAAATTCTTTAATTTCACCAGTGTTTTCTAACTGCTGTAAACATTTTTCTAAATCTGCTTTCACTCCCCAAGCACTTTGATATCGTTCAGAGGCATTTTTCGCCATCAACTTCATGATGATGCTGGAAAGGGCTTGTGGAATCTCTGCGTTCATTTGGTGTGGTAGAGGAGGTTCAACAGCAATATGACAATGCACCAACTCCAGTACATCATCGCTGACAAACGGCAGTTGTCCAACCAGCAGTTCGTAGAAGGTGACACCTAGCGAGTAAAAATCTGTGCGGTAATCTAACAGACGGTTCATTCTCCCCGTTTGCTCAGGTGAAATATAAGCTAAAGTACCTTCTAAAAGATTCGGATTCTTAAAACTTGGATTTGTGCGGGCAAATCGAGTCGCAATGCCAAAATCTATGATTTTTACTGTCCCGGTAGCTAGATTTAGAACGATATTACTGGGGTTAATGTCTTTGTGGATGACATTGCTGCTATGAATCTGCCCCAATATCTCCGTCAGCTTAATCGCCAGGTGTAAGAATTGAGGCAGGGGCATTGGACAAAAAGTTTCGGGTGACTTACAGCATAATTTCTCTAATGATTCCCCGCCAAAATCCTCCAATAGCATTACTAGAGTTCTTTGATACTCAGTGATACTATAAACCTTAATTACCCCTGGAAAATTTAAGGAATGGGTGATTTCATATTCTTGCTTGTAGCGAACCAGTTCCTGGGGAGTGGGATAATCTTGTTTGAGGACTTTAAGGATAATTGGTGTGTGATCCAGCTTTGTTGTCCCTCGATACACAACCGAATTGGCGCTTGAGTAAATTTGGGCGTGAACCTCAACGTTAAGTAAACTAATCATCGCACCCTCGGTTATATTCCAGACGAAAGACTCAAAATATATAAGGTTAAATGCTTATTATTAAGGTTATCTTGAAAAGTCTATTTGCCTGACTTGGGTTTTAGAAAAAGTTAATATTTAGAAGGATGTGGACAGACTGCCAAGACCACTTTTTTGAGTAGACTAGGTTTTTTGACGCAAAAGAGCAGAATTGTTGCGACAAGCATTTGCTCAAAATTATAGTGACGGATGAACGCCAGCAAACATCAAGAATGCGATCACCACTTATGTACGCTCACTATATACTCCTAACTCGCGATTTGATCAGTATTTAGGCGGTAATAAAAAAGCACTCACTGACGCAGAAAAAGAGGGCTATCGACTGTTTAAAGCTAACGGCTGCATCAGTTGTCATCAAGGAATGAACGTCGGAGGCAATCTGTACCAAAAATTTGGCATTATGGGTGATTACTTTCGCGATCGCGGCAATATTACAAACGCAAATTTAGGACGCTACAATGTCACTAAAGATGAAGCAGATCGGTTTGTCTTTCGAGTTCCTAGCCTCCGCAATGTTGCACTCACTTCCCCTTATTTTCACAATGGTTCTGTCAAAACATTAGAAGAAGCTATTGGAGTGATGGCAAAATATCAGCTGGGGCGATCGCTCTGTGACAAAGACACGCTCTTGATTGCTCAGTTCCTGGGGACACTGACAGGAGAGCATCCAGAGTTAAATTAAAAATAAAAACTTAACCTTTTCTTTAATAAAAAGTACTTGGTAATTTAACTTAAATAAGCATAGTTGCTTGGCGACGATTAATCTGATACTCGTATCAGTATCAGTAATTGTTGTAAGTCAATAACATTTCTCAAATCAAAAATTGCTGAGTGGGACTACCAAAAATCGCGTGTCTTATTTACCTAAGTGCCTACGATTTACAACTGCACAAACATGGCAAACGAAAAATAGGAGATAAACTATGTCCAAAATGCTAAATCGTCGTCGATTTCTTCAGGCATCGGCGGCAACTGCGGCAAGTTTAGGTGTGTCTGCTATTCGTGCTTTTGGTAGCGATTACGACGAGTATGTTGAGGCGATAGTGATTGGTAGTGGTTTTGGCGGTGCAGTCGCATCATTGCGCCTTGGTCAGGCTGGAATTGAAACAATCGTATTGGAACGAGGACGAAAATGGCAAATCACTGACAAAGGTGATACTTTTTGTAGGATAGATAATCCAGATGGTCGTGCTGCTTGGCTTAGTCCTACCACGATTTTACCCACACCAGTTCCAGAAATCCCCATTGATGTATATACTGGCGTTTTCGATGTCAAAAGAGGTAATGGTATCAATGCCTATCGAGGCGCAGGGGTTGGGGGTGGTTCGCTTGTCTATGGTGGTATCACTTATCAGCCAACTGAGGAACTATTCTACAAAGTCTTTGCACGCACTATTAAATACTCTGAATTAGATCGTGTTTATTACCCACGAGTGCGTTCCATCCTTAAAGTATCTCCCATCCCAGACGATATTTTACAAACTGAGTATTATTTGGCCAGCCGTATCCTCCAAGAGCAAGCAGCCAAAGCTGGTTTACAAGTCCGAAAAATTGATATCGCTTTTGATTGGGACATCGTTCGTCAGGAAATTGCTGGTCAAAAGGTGGCTTCCGTAATCGCAGGTCAAGTTTACTATGGTACAAATAGTGGTGCTAAAAACAGCTTAGATCGCAACTATCTAAGTATGGCAGAGGCGACTGGTAACGTTGAAATCCGACCTTTACACGTAGTTACTATGATTGAGGAATCAGATCGTGGGCGTTACCGGGTTGTCTGCAATCAAATCAATGAGCAAGGAGTTGTACTTGCCCAAAAATCCTTTGTTTGTCGCTATTTATTTTTGGCGGCGGGTTCGATTGGTACTCCTGAACTATTACTGCGTGCTAAAAGCAATGGTACACTTCGTCGTTTAAATAATCAGATAGGGAAGTTTTGGGGAACGAATTCCGATTCAAATACTATAATGATCAACGCTAGTCAGACTAATGCAACACTGGGGAGTCCTGGCGTAATTGCCGTTGAACATCTCGACAACCCTATTGCCCCGGTGATACTTGAGCCATTTCAATCACTTCCTTTCATACCACAAGGATTAAATCCTATTCTTGGTCAGGGAATTTCTAAGCCGGAGGGCTATTTTACCTACAATGTCTCTACTCAGTCAACTGATTTGTTCTGGCCTATCAACTCAGCCGATAGTCAAAGAAATGCTCAGGCTCTCCTGTATACTTACGAACGGCTCAATCAAGCTAACGGTACAAGTTTAGCTGCACCACCTGACTACAGTTTTACAGCACATCCGCTTGGTGGTGCTACCATCGGCGAAGTCTGTAACACTTACGGGCAGGTTTTTGGCTATCACAACTTGTTTGTTGTTGATGGTTCACTCATTCCAGGCTCAACAGCCTGCACAAATCCTTCGCTGACTATTGCTGCTTTGGCAGAACGGAGTATGGATCACTTTCTTAACCGGGTGAAATAA
Organism: Fischerella sp. CENA71; assembly: GCA_024239075.1. Taxonomy (GTDB): domain Bacteria; phylum Cyanobacteriota; class Cyanobacteriia; order Cyanobacteriales; family Nostocaceae; genus Pelatocladus. The sequence goes on from JANBVI010000007.1 coordinate 12,836, forward strand.
GTTTTTGATGCTTTGGTTTTCTCGCCTTCTTTAAGGATACATTTAGCTAATTAGAGGTGACACTAGTCAACAATAAATCAACTATTTTAGGGCTATTTCAAGATGCGCTCGCACTATAAATTTTGTCTGGAAAAACCTATAAAATCTTTGGGGTGAGGGATCAGACTCACCATTTGCCAACTGCATCCTTAAAGAAGTCGAGACTAGCAAAAAAGCAAAATTAATGCGATTATGGTTGCCAAGTCTGACTTGCAATAAACAAATCATCAGAGTTTGACAATTTAATCAATTTTGAACCATCACGATTAACCACATACAAAATGCTTTGACTGTCTGATTCTTCATTCGTCTTTCCTTCTTTTATAAAAGCAAGTTGCTGACCATCTAATGACCAAGTTAAACTATCAATTTTAGATGGTGGCAATTGAGCCGCTAGCTCAGTAAGCTTGAGTTCATCAATACTAAGTATGTAGAGCTTTTTCTCAGAAAAATCTCCGCTTGTAAAAGCAATCTGCTTACTATCTAGTGACCACTGTAATTCACTATATTCCCCTGGCTTAGAAATCAATTTCCTTACAGTTTTTTGAGCAACGTTAAATACGAAAATATCTAATTCAGTACCAAATTGTTTACTACCTTGGTCATGATAGTAAGCAAGCTGAGTTCCATCAGGTGACCATGAAATCAATCCAGAATAAGCTGTTTTACGAGGTTCGTTTGATAGATTTGTCAGTGTTTTGTTCTTAATATTGAGTAGATAAATCGATTGATTGCGGTCTTTTCCGTATGAGAATGCAATTTGAGTTCCGTTAGGTGACCAAACTAGTTCGGAAGGAAAATCATCTCCTGGCGCTTTAGTTAACTCTGTCAAATTAGAACCATTTGTACTCATCTGAAAGATACTTTTATCTTTGAAGAATACTACCTGTTGTCCATTAGGTGACAGATATAAAGAAGATGAGATTTCTGTTTTTGGTGGAATACCTCCTACCTGCCATTGTTGAATCAGTTTAGTTCCTTTTGTACCTGTTGTATCACTTAGATAAAGAGATACGTTACCAGGAGTATCATAAGTACTACCATCACAAGACCTTGTAAAGGCAAGTTTTTGGTCATTTAACAACCACTTAATTCTAAATTCAGAAGCTTTACAGTAAGACCCTGAGAATATTTTAGTTAATTGGGAACCATCTGCATTCATTGTGTAAATATCAGTCTCATTACTGAGAAAAGCTATTCGTTTACCATTGTTTGACCAAACTATAGTTGGAGTAATATCTAAATTTTGGGTAAGCTGGTGGCGGTTTGAACCATTTGTTTGGGTAGTGTAAATATTAACTTCAAATTTCGTACTGCGCCTAATAGCCATAAAAGCTAGCGTGTTGACTTTAGAAACTTTAGGAGCAGCAATTGCGGTATTGCTGAGGTTGAAAAACACTAAGCCCGAAAGTCCGGTTGAGAATAAACCGACTAACAGAAGTTGTGAAAAACTGATGAAACGCATTATAGGTAATTATCTTTGATAATTTAAAAACAGGACATAAAGTTATCAACTAGATGACTAAGTGTGCTTTAGCACCAAGCGGTAACGCGGCTTGCCATTACGAAGTTTGGCGATCGCCTCGTTGACTTGATCGAATGAGAATAATTCGGTGATTGCTTCGATCCGATGTTGAGCAGCAAAATCAAGCATTCGGCTAATGGTAGCAGAGCTACCGACTGGACTAGCAGAGATGGATTTTTGTCCTAGAATAAAAGGAAGGCTCTGGAATGATACTTTAGGAACTACCCCAACCAAATGCAACCGTCCTTTGGGACGTAAGGCTGCTATATATGTATCCCAATCTAAATCGGCATCGACGGTTGAAATAATTAAGTCAAACGAGTTAGCTACTGCTTTGAGGGCTTGAGGATCGCGGGAGTCAATGAAATGGTTAGCGCCCATCTGTCGGGCTTCCACCTCTTTGTCGGGGTTGCTGGAGAAAGCAGTGACATCACATCCCCAAGCACGCAGAAATTGCAGTGCTAGGTGTCCCAACCCACCAATACCAATTACACCCACGCGGTCAGTTGGTTTAACATCAAACTGGACTAGGGGATTGAAGACGGTAATGCCACCACACAACAGTGGCCCTGCTGTGGCAGGGTCAAGGGCTGCTGGTAAAGGAATTGCCCAATTTTGGTGAGCGCGTACTTTTTGGGCAAATCCACCATACCGACCAACAATCATTCCCTCGCCTGTGAGGCATAAGTGGTCATCACCCGATACACAACAATTGCACTGCAAACACGAGCGAGAAAACCAACCTAGTCCAACTCGTTGTCCTACGCGAACTTTCGTGACAGCATCTCCGACTGCGGCAACTGTGCCTATGACTTCATGACCGGGAACAAAAGGATATTGGGTAAGTCCCCATTTGTTATCTAACATAGTCAAATCGCTATGGCAGATGCCGCAATACTCGACTTGAATTTCTACTTCCTGAGTCTTTAGCTGTCCTGGGGTAAAAGTAGCCAAGACAGATTTTGCCGCCACGTAAAGCTTGAAAGGCTTGCCATGAAAGAGTTACAGAAATAAAATCGCTGTTTTTATCAAAAAACTGAGAAAAAGCTTGTTTTGGCTGTACCAGTAAAAGTCACTAGTTTTTAGCACAGCATTTTGTCACGTAGCCACAAGGGTTTCAGACCCCAAAAATTAGAGGGGTTCAAATGGTACGGCTAAATGTAGTGGATCTGGTCTGCCAAATCCTAAATTTTAGGTAAAAGTTAGTTTTTTTTCTAAAACAAGCGTCTGAGTAAGCTTTACAGACGACGCATGGCGGCAAAATGCGCTTTGGCTACTTTTACCCCTACTTCTAGGCGTTTAAGTAGCATCCGATACTGTTGGCGATGTACTACATGCTTGTAGACATAAGTACTACATAAGCTCAAACCTACAAGAAAGTCATTGCGGCTTTTAGTTGTAATATTTTTGTTTATGCATTTGTAACACTTTCGCCAACAGTATCCTCGCTACTTTTACCCCTACTTAACTCTTCTTTATACAATTCACATTCCATCTTGCTATTTAATAAACAACAGACATACTTAGATTTTTACCATTAATATATAAAACACTTAATATGCGATCGCTCTTTTTCACCTTATCTCTACTTTCCTTGGGCTTTTTTGCATCTATCAACACCGTCAGAGCGCAAGTGTCAAGCGATGGAAGTTTATCTACTACTGTTTCTAGCCCTGATGGCTCAAATTTTACTATTGATAATGGCAATAGAGCCGGAGGAAACCTTTTTCACAGTTTTAGCCAATTTTCTGTTCCAAATGGTGGTTCGGCTGTATTCCAAAATTCTCCCGATGTGCAAAATATCATCAGTCGGGTGACGGGTGGTTCTATATCTAATATTGATGGTTTGATTAGAGCTCAAGGTAGCGCAAATTTATTTTTACTCAATCCAGCAGGAATAGCTTTTGGGCCGAATGCTAGCCTCAACATCGGTGGTTCATTTTTTGCCACGACGGCTAACAGTTTGTTGTTTGGTGATGGGGTGGAATTTAGCGCTACGAATTTGGCAACACCGCCAGTGTTAACTGTAAATATTCCGATTGGGTTGAGGTTTCGGGATAATCCGGTAAGTATTAGTAATCAATTAGCTTTTCTTCAGGTTCCGTCACAGAAAACCTTAGCATTGGTAGGTGGGAACGTAAACATAGATTCAGGAATTCTGTTTGCACCAGGAGGACGAGTTGAGTTAGGAGGATTGACACAAGCAGGAACAGTTGGATTGAATCCTGATAATAGTTTGAATTTTCCTGATGGTGTGGCGAGAGGAGATGTATCAATCACCAACGGGCTGGTTGATGTAAGTGCTGGCAATGGCGGAAGTATTGCAGTTAACGCCCGCAATATTGAAATATTGGAAGGAAGTCAGTTAATAACTGGGATACGTTCTGGATTGGGTTCACCTGACAGTCAAGCAGGAGATATGAACCTCAATGCAACAGGTACGATTACGGCAAAGGAAGCCAGTAGGATTTCAAACATTGTTCAATCTAATGCTAAAGGTAACGCTGGCAACATCAATGTCATTGCACAATCACTTTCTCTGACTGATGGTACCCAAATAAGTGCTGCTACATTTGGAAAAGGAAATGCAGGAAATATCACCATTCAAGCTAGGGATATTTCTTTTGAGGGCATAGATAGTAATGGATTTTCTAGTGGTGCATTTAGCTCTGTAGAACGCGGAGCAGAAGGTAGCGGTGGCAAAATTAATATTACACAAACAAAGTCACTTTCGTTAAGAAATGGCGCTCGCATCAGCACCAGCACATTGGGAACAGGAAATGCGGGTGATATTACCATTAACACAGACCAACTTTTCCTTGATGGTTTCAACCGCAATGGCGTGACTAGCATCGTAAATAATGTCGAAAATACAGGCATTGGTCAAGGAGGCAACATCAATATCAAGGCCAGTTCGTTGTTTGCAACCAATGGTGCTCAAATAAGTGCTGCTATATTTGGAACAGGAAATGCAGGCAATATCAACATTGATGCCGATAGCATTACCTTGGATGGAGTGGGTAGCAATCGATTCGGCAGTTTTAGCAGTGGCATATATGGCACTGTAGAACCAACAGGAAATGGCAACGGTGGCAATATCAGTATTAGTACTCAAACTTTATCTACCAAAAATGGCGCTCGCATCAACACCAGTACCTCAAAAAAAGGAAGTGCAGGCAGCATCACAATTAATGCCAGCAACATCGAGATTGCGGGAGTGAGTGAACCTAACTCCAATGACATTTTCAGCCGCAGTGGTATTTTTAGCAGTGTGAACAGAGGAGCAATTGGTAACGCTGGCAATATAGAGATCACTACAGGGTCACTTTTTGTAACTGATGGAGGACAGATTTCCGCTAGTACATCTGGCAGGGGAAAGGCAGGTAGCATCACAATTAATGCTCCTAATGGTACTGTCTCTTTTGATGGCACAGATAACATTGTAGGATTTGCTAGCGCAGCCTTCAGCTCCGTGGAAGCAGGAGGTGTAGGTAATGGCGGAGACATCAACATTATCGCTAAGTCACTTTCCTTAACTAATGGTGGTAACCTGAATGCCTTTGTCCGTGGTACTTCTGGCAGAATTCCTGGTGGCATTGGTGATGCTGGAGATGTCAAGCTGAATATAAGTGATACAATCAGGATTTCAGGAGTCAGCGACATACTTGCCTCCAATGGCATTTTCAGCCGCAGTGGTATTTTTAGCAGTGTAAACAGAGGAGCAATTGGTAACGCTGGCAATATAGAGATCACTACAGGGTCACTTTTTGTAACTGATGGAGGACAGATTTCTGCCAGTACATTTGGCAGGGGAAGTGCAGGTAGCATCACAATTAATGCTCCTAATGGTACTGTCTCTTTCGATGGCACAGATAACATCGTAGGTCTAAGATTTCCCAGTGCAGCCTTCAGCACCGTAGAAGCAGGAGGTGTGGGTAATGGCGGAGACATCAAAATAACCGCTAGGTCACTTTACTTAACTAACAGCGGTGAACTTAATACCTTTATCCGTCGTGGTGGTAATGGTACTGCTGGAAATGTAAAGTTAAATATCAGCGATACGATTAACATTGCAGGAGCCAATAGTGGTATCTTTAGCGATGTGCTTGCTGGAGGAACAGGTAACGGTGGCAACATTGAAATTTATAAAGGTTCACTATTTGTAAGTGATGGCGGTAAAATTACTGCCAGCACCGCTGGAAATGGAAATGCAGGCGGTATCAAAATAAATGCCAATTCCCTATTTGTTGATGGTGGTAAACTAATTACCAATAGTGAAGTAGAAAATCGCCAAGCAGGCAACATAGAAATTACAACAGCTAAAGACATCCGGCTAGACAATCAGGCATTAATTAGCGCTGAGACAAAAAGTGGTCAAGGCAACATCACCCTCAACTCTCGTGACTTAATCTTGCGTGATCACAGCAACATCACCACTAACGCCACAGGCACAGCCACAGGTGGCAATATAACTATTAGAACTGGCAACCTAGTTGCATTTCCTAAAGAAGATAGCAACATCAGCGCCAGCGCTGAGGAAGGTCCTGGAGGGAGGGTATCTATCAGGGCTACTCGCATTTTTGGTATAGAATTCCGGGAAAAACCTACTAAAAAAAGCGATATTACAGTTACTTCTAACCTTGGGCCTGATTTTAGTGGTACAGTCCAAATCAATAGTCTAGACGTTGATCCCAGTCAAGGATTAGTGCAATTACCAAATAATCTTGCAGATGTGAGTAATCAAATCGCCCAAAATCCTTGTCAAAAAGGTGCTGGTAGCTCATTTACCGTCAACGGACGAGGTGGTTTTCCCTCAAGCCCAGATGATGGCTTTAGAAGTAATGAAACTCGTATCGATTTAGTAGAACCTGTCGCCAGTAGCAGCAGTTCCCAAAGTTCAACTATCAACCAACCAACAACCCAACCCACTGCTAAACAAATTATCCCTGCCCAAGGCTGGATATTTAACGATAAGGGTGAGGTAGTGCTGACAGCCTATGACCCCACAAATATTAGCACTGCTCAACGGAGTTCTAAAACAACTGCGACTTGTAATGCTCGTTTTTAAACTAAAGTTCCGAGTAGAAAAAAGGGCTAATGCTTACCTAGAGCTACTTTCCACCTGTTTGAGAGCCGTTTTAATGGGTACAATTGTCAAAGGGGCTATCTGGTAGGCGTAATGCTAGAGGTGCGATGTAGAAAGTCGAGTGTTAGAGGACTAAATAAATCCTCCTAAAAGTGAGTGGAAAGCCGACTCTCCTGGTAGAATCTGTCCCACCATCCCCACGTAAAAGAGTCATTGACTCCGGTCACGCTGGCAGTAAGTAATGAAACCAGTGGAATGCAGACCACGAAAGAATCCAAATCTGGCAGCCTAAAACCGGGCTTGGACAAGGGGAAGTCCGACAGGGTTAATGAAAATGAACCGTCGAAGAAGCTTCGTCATTTACGCAATGAGTGAAATAAGGCTGATACACTCAAACCAAAAGGTAGATGGCTGGTGTAACGGTTCTCTAGTCCGTTACACGACAGACCATAATCCCATCGGAGTATAGGCGGAACCCGACCCGGACGCATCTCAAGCACTCGGAACTACAGTAAGCCCAATGGATTCTCTGATATAAGTACCAGAGTAGGCGTTTCCGTAAGGGATGTACAATTATCCAGTGGGTAAAGGATGCTGGAAAAAGCGAATGCTCCTGGTAATGCAGGAGATAGGGGTTCAAGGGGCGACAATCGCCTTTAAACCAATTTAGATAAAGGTTTTGAGGATACAGACCCCCTGAAAAAATTGGCTGCTTATTGAGAATGAACTATATGAGGGTAGTAGACCAGTCTATGGAGATCAGTTTCGTGGTAAAAAAGAACGGTCTCGTAATTTGACCAAGACCGTCATTATAATGCTGGCATCATTCTACCAAAACGTTTTAGAAAAATACTTGAATAAAGCACAGTTAATCACCCTAAAGATGTTGGTGTGGTTACTACAAAATCAGAAACAAGTAAGGTTAGAAAGGCTGGCAGCAACTTTACCTTTACCAATACAACAAAACAGTCGTAGACGGCATATACAAAGGTTTTTAACACTAAATGCCTTGAGTGTAGTGTTGTTGTGTTTCCCTAGAATTGAAGCAATAATTAACCAACATTTTAAAGTCGGGTCACAATTGCTCATTGCGATGGATAGAACGCAATGGAGAGAAAATAATGTGTGAATGGTGAGTGTGATTTACCAAAAAAGAGCCTGGCCAATATATTGGTGCTTGTTAGAGAAAGATGGTAGCAGTAACCTCACTGAACAGCAAAAAGTATTACGTCCAGTAATTCGGTTATTAAAAAAGTACAAATTGGTGATTATTGGAGATAGAGAATTTCACAGCGTAGAACTAGCACATTGGCTCCACAAGCAGAATCTCAATTTTGTATTCCGTCAAAAAAAGGACACTACTTTTCGGGAGAAAAGACAGAAATTTCAGTCTTTAAGTAGCATTGAGATTTATCCTGGTGTCCGCCAGTTTTACACTAATGTTAAGTTTACTCAAAAACAGGGTTTTGGTTCCTTTAACTTAGCAGTGTACTGGAAAAGAAAGTATAGGGGTAAACAAGAAAAAGACGCTTGGTATTTATTAACTAATTTACCTGACTTCAACACTGCCCTCAAAATATATGCTCAAGGTTTTGGGATTGAGGCTATGTTCCGTGATTGTAAAACTGGTGGCTACAATTTGGAAAGCTCTCAAGCCAGTCCTGATAGACTTGTACGTTTGATTTTCTTAATCGCTTTGGCTATGACCAGTGCTTGGTTACATGGGCAAAGAACTAAATTTCAAAAACAACAATCTTATATTTGTCGCCAAGAAGAAAAAAATAGAAATCAGAAGCGTCACAGTAATTTCTGGATAGGTTTATATGGTGAGCCAGCGCGGTCTTGGGGGTTTCCCCCATGAGTGACTGGCGAACCCGTAAGGGTCAAAATTGGATAGTTGCTTGGCATGAGTGCCAAGCATGGGTTGAGGAACTGGTCGATTCCATTCGCAATAAGCAGGCATATTATCAGCGAGGTTTAAGGGCTATGAAGCTTATACAGCAAGCACTTTAGCTCGCTTGTCGCCCCTTGAAGGAATAGACTATCGCAGTGTTAAACCTCGTCTAACTGGAGAACTGTAGTTTTTTGCCAAAGTTTTGCGATTGCTTCCTTTATCGCAATGACACAACCGAATAATTCAAAACTTCGGGTTTCAACATGGACGAGGTTTAATTGTGGTAGTCGCGATAGTTTTTAGCCTAGCCTTGCAAACTCTGTGTCATTTCCGGCTTGTAGTACACTTCTAATCCCTACTGTGAGTCTGTTTCAGTTCGATGTCGGGATAGCAGGTTTGAGCGATTAGTATTTCAGGTCGCTACAGGTACATCGCCATACCGGAAACGGCAGCTTGATGGTATATTATGGCCATGCATAAAAGTATCATAGCAGAAATCCAGGAAGCATTTGGCGGGTTGCTTGCCGCAATGGATATTCTCAATGTATCTGGTGTTGGTAATCTGGCATCGGTCTATGCTGTTACCGATTTGGCGATAGCATCCGTTGCATCTGCTGGAATGGCGGTTGCCGAATTTATTGCCATACGCAGTGGCAAGATGCCGCGAATTCGGGTGGATCGACGGCTTGCATCCATGTGGTTTTCTAGATCGTTACGTCCAATAGGGTGGCAGTTGCCTCCGCAATGGGATGCAGTGGCCGGTGATTATAAGGCAAGTGACCACTGGATAAGATTACACACCAATGCAGTGCACCATCGCCGTGCTGCACTGCAAGTGCTTGGTTGTTCAGAAGATAGAGAAGCAGTAACGAAGGCTGTTGCGAGTTGGCAAGCAAATGAGCTTGAAGATGCAATAGTTTCTGCAAACGGTTGTGCCGCCGTTATGAGATCAGCAGAAGATTGGAGCAGGCACGCTCAGGGGCGAGCAGTAGCCACTGAGCCGCTTCTGCACATTTCTGCTACGGATTCCGCTCAGATGCCAAACTGGCTAATTCCGGCAGGGCGGCCTTTAAAAGGCATACGTGTACTTGACCTGACCAGAGTTCTTGCTGGCCCCGTTGCCACACGGTTTCTTGCCAGTTATGGGGCGCAAGTATTGCGTATTGATCCGATAGGATGGGAAGAACCAGGTGCTGTGCCGGAAGTGGTATTAGGCAAGCGCTGTGCCCGGCTTGATCTAAAGAATGCCAACGGTATGGCCACACTGAAAAAACTGTTGGGTGATGCTGATGTAATTATCCATGGATACCGAACTGGCGCACTGGCACGTCTTGGTCTTGACAGTGAAGAAAGACAAAAGTTGCGTCCTGGGCTGGTTGATATTTCACTCAATGCTTATGGCTGGAACGGGCCATGGAAATTGCGTAGGGGATTTGATAGCCTGGTACAGATGTCAAGCGGTATTGCACATACCGGGATGGTCAAAGCAAATAAAAACTGCCCATTTCCGTTGCCTGTGCAGGCTCTTGATCATGCAACGGGGTATTTGCTTGCAGCAGCAGCGATACGAGGCTTAATTAGGCGTGTGACGAGCGGTCAAGGTATGGAAGTACGGGCTTCGCTTGCCAGAACAGCAGCAATACTTGCTTGTTATCCGCTTGAAAATGGTCTTGCTGCAAAGATTGAGGCGGAGAATAGGAATGATCTCGATCCAGCCATCGAAGCTACCGCGTGGGGGGCGGCACAGCGTCTGAAACCACCTTTGGTTATAGAAGGTTGCCCGATGTATTGGGATTTACCGTCATCGCCGTTAGGTTCCTCATTGGCTGAATGGCTTTGATTTGCTCTCAATTTTGGCCACAAGAACAAACAGATTCCAGCACCAAGAAAAAATCGGCCACACGTGTCGGACAACGCAAACCTAAGCGAGATCCTGTTGGGGAATCGTAAGGGAATGGTAGGGTGCGGAAAAAGTATGGTTCTGAAAAATTTTCCGGCACGACGGTGTAGGTGCGATCGCACCTATTCCAATCCCACCAACTTTTTCTGTACTGATCAACTTATGTATAGTTTGCGGGTGCGTACTGTCGCCTACAACCAATCTATGCTCCCCTAATTCCCAAATGTCACCTAATTTACATTTATCCTCCTTACCTTGCCATAAAGCCCAAAATATAGGCGAATTTCGCGGCTTTTTGATATGTGGGTGGGTGCTATCCCAATGCCCCAATTGGCTACGGAAAATTTTCTGGGACGATGGAGCGATGGGGGTGCGATCGCTGTAGAGCGACGAATTATTTGACCTTAGCGACAAATTAAAAGTCCAGTTCTTCACACCTGAAAGCTTTACTGAAAGGGCTAATTTTTAGGGTTGCTGCCATGAAGTTGTAGAAATTGTTTGAACAGACGATACAGAAGGATTTTGATTGGTGACAAATAATCTTTCGCTCTGGTCAAATAATTCGTCGCTCTACAGTAGCGAATTAAATTTGGCAATACCCTGCAATGGCAATGAATGCGGCCGACGCACTGTTAATGCGTCGGCTTGCATTATGAGCAGCTAGTACAAAACCTGCTGACTGCTTCGGCAAACTGCTGGTTTTGTTCCATCAATGCCATGTGTCCACCTGGTTTTAGGGTGACTCGTTGAGAATAAGGTAATTCTGCTTTCATGCGATCGCTCGCCACAGGTTTAGTTGCTATATCTGAAGCGCCGCAAACAACCAACACAGGAACGTTAATAGTTGCAAGTGTGTCTGTTTCATCGAACTTCAACATTCCCAGTGTGCCACGAGCCAGAACACCAGGCGAACCCAATGCTGATAATAAACCTGCAAAATTTAGTTGACCGCGTGTTTCAGTACCCGTAAATCCAGATAATTCGACGGTGATATACAGCGAACCGTTGAAATACGAAAGCCAAGTCATCAACCAAAAAATTGGCCACAGCACGATAGTCAGGTACAACACGGGTTCAAGTATTGGCTTTTGTAATTTACGTACCAAGTTACTAAATATACAAGTTTTCAGCGGATTGGTGTAAGTAGTATCCACCAGAATTAAGCCTGCCACCCGAGTGCCTAATTGCTCTGGAAACAGCCTACAAAATGTGAGGTTAATCATTCCACCCATACTGTGCCCTAGCAAAATAACAGGTTTATCCCCTGCTATGCCGATAACAGCTTCTAAGTCACGGGCATATTTTTCTATAGAGTGGTCGTTATTTTTCGGTTTTGAGGATTTTCCTAACCCTGGCAGATCCCAAACTATTATTCGGAAGCGATCGCTCAGCTGTCGTTTGGCATAATACCATACAGTACTGTTTGGTCCCCAACCATGTGACAAGATAATCGGTTGACCATCTTCAGGACCAAAAAACTCTACTTGCAGTACACTACCATCCGGTCGTGGCAAACGTTGCACAGTTTTGCTACGCATAAACTTAGGTTCTTCGGCTCCAGGACGGCGCAGCAGTGGCAAACTGATAAAACGACCGCCAACAGACCACAGAACCATTACTAGCCCAGCCACCAAGTAAGATGTTCCTACAAGTTCTCGTTCGTACCACTCATAGAGAATGTAGATTCCCCCGCCAAGTAAGCCGATTGACAGCAGTTGAACCAGCCATACAAGCAGAAAATTATGAGGCATGAATATCATGAGCCTAAACCTTGCAATACGTTGTTCACTGCGTTGTCTTTTAGCTTCATACCATAGTTATAATCATCCAAGTTTCATTCCCAGGAATGATTTATCCAGTCTTAGAAGTGTGATAAAAATGTTGAATTAGGTAATAAGCAGTGCAGCTTGGCAAAAATAAATATCCAGTTAAAAAATGTTAAAAAGCTGATGACACAAGCAATATTCCTCCAGTATAGTTGCCTACTAATTTCTAATAAATAACAATACTTGCGAAGGGGTTTAATTTTGAATACGGTTGAGTTTTTAACTTATCTTCGCAGCTTAGATATTCAAGTTTTTATTGATGGTGAAAAGTTTCGCGCTAACGCCCCTGATAGAATGCTCACACCAGAACTGCGTGCAGAAATTCAAGAGCGTAAAGCAGAAATTATTAAATTTTTAGAAGCATCTAATCGTACTAATAACCAGAATTTTAAACCTCTCTTACCTATTTCGCACTCAGGAAATCTTCCTCTGGGGATCTCCAAATAATAAAATGCCCAGCCGTCGCTTTCGCCCTTCAGGCGAAAGCGCCTAAATTCTTGGGCTTGGCCAAAATATATTTAATACGGCTGGGCATTTTATTACTTGGAAGTGC
>JANBVI010000008.1 GCA_024239075.1 Fischerella sp. CENA71
TCAAAGAAAGAGGGTTTATTTCTCTGATGAAGAACATCTAAAACCTTAATTTTTATGCAAATTTAACTTTGATTATATTCTATCAGTTGTTTGTGTAATTAATTCTGCTTAGTTACTTAATTCATCCTGATTAACAATAGTCAAGAAAGAAGCAATCAGAAAACAAAAAGATCATAACCAAAGATAGATGATGAATTGAATTTTGATTGTTCTGTTTTTATAAATTAAATTAGTTAGTTTTAAGTTATACCTTCTTTTTCTGAGCTTGGACAGTAAAAGGCAAAATTACCGTAAATGTAGATCCATCACCAACCTGAGAAGCAAGATAGATTCTACCCTGCAACAAGTTCACCAATCTTTCTACAATTGCCAAACCTAACCCCGTGCTATCTGGTGGACGCTTCCCATTAAAGGTTGTGGCGCGTTCAAAAGGTTGAAAAAGTCTTAATTGATCTTCAGGGGAAATACCAATTCCTGTATCCTTAACTATTATTGACCACTCTTGATCAGAAATAGATAGACATTCGATGATTATACTACCTGTTTCGGTATAACGAATAGCATTACTAACTAAGTTTATTAAAATCTGATGCAATCGAGAAGCATCTGTAATCACTTGATGAGGAGCTTGATTACAATTAACTATTAGTTGTAAGCCACGAGAATCAGCTAGTGGTTGCATCACCTCTACAACGCCATTTAACACAGTGCGTGTATCTGTAGGTGCTAATTTCACCTCTAGTTTTCCTGCTTCATAGCAAGATAATTCTAGTGCATCATTTATGATAGTCAAAAGCCGACGACCACTAGATAATACACGCTCAATATGTTCTAAACTAGGCATTCCATCCCGCGTTTTAGACAGGCGAGATTGACGCAAGAATAAATCTGAGTAGCCTATTATTGATGTCAAAGGTGTTTTTAATTCGTGTGCAAGTTCAGACAGATTATCTTGACTAGCACGAACTAAACGCTTGAGTTGTTCAACAGTTAAACTTAATTCGTTTTGTAACTGTTCCAGTTCCTGTAACCGCGCCTCAACATAACTTTTAAAACACTGGGCGATCACTGTATCTATCATTTGATTAATCAATGATATTGCCCGAAATGCTTCTTCGACGCTACCCTGCATCATACCTTCCTTCAGATTTTTGAGGATGATGGAGCGTAGTAAATGATATTCTCTTACTACTTCTTCTGGATTAAAGTTTTGTTCTGCTCTCAAAAAACCATGATGAATACTTGCTATAGTTAGAGTCTCAACATCATTTTCTTGATATTCAGCCAACACAGTTACTAAAGCGTTTATGACATCATTAATATGGTCTTTAATTTCTGCAATCGAGAGATGATCAGCGCTTTGAATTTCTTTATCTTTGATCACACTATCCAGCCATTGTTTTGTTATCTCATCAGTTTTATCGATAAGTAATTGACTGTAGTCTTGCATGGAAACCCAAAAAATTCAACATTTTATTATCCCTTGCAAAAATTGGAGATATTACCTTACTCAAAGCAGAGATTGCTTTCACCTGAAGATATATTTGAATGGTGAAATAAGTACTTTTTCCTTACCTAAAACTCCACATTCTTACACACCTAGACCATCTCATTGAAAGTTGATAAACTTTTGCAGCAAACTCAGCTACAAAAAAGCGATCGCGTTGATAATAAATACTTAGACATTAAGTGGCAAGGAGCATGGAAGCTAACACCATTGACTCATACCGCGCTTTAGCACTGCAAGTAACATGTCATGCAGTTAACCAAACAAGCGATCGCCAAGCAGCTCGTTCTTTAATGCAAAATACTATTGAGCGCTTAGGAAAGCAAATTGCTGCCAGCATCGCTTTTATTGGTTCCGACTGTCGTTTAATTGTCCTACCAGAGTACTTTCTCACGGGTTTTCCTATGGGAGAGTCATTTGCTGTGTGGGCAGAAAAAGCTTGTTTAGAAATGAAAGGGGCAGAGTATGATTATCTCAGTAAAATTGCTCAGAATCTAAAAATTTTTCTTGCTGGTAACGCCTACGAACTCGATCCTAATTTCCCAGACTTATACTTTCAGACATGCTTTGTTATCAACCCATCTGGTGAAATAGTTTTGCGCTATCGGCGTTTAAATTCCATGTTTGCACCGACACCCCATGATGTTTGGGATAAGTATCTTGATTGTTACGGTTTGGATGGTGTGTTTCCGGTAGCGAAAACAGAAATAGGTAATTTAGCAGCTTTAGCATCAGAAGAAATCTTATATCCAGAATTAGCCCGGTGTTTAGCAATGCGGGGTGCAGAGATTTTTCTGCACTCGACATCAGAAGTTTACGGTAAAGAGCGTGTCCCCAAAGAAGCTGCGAAAATTTCTCGTGCAGTCGAAAACATGGCATACGTAGTCTCGTCAAATACTGCGGGTATAATCAATTCTTCTATTCCGCAAGCTTCCACAGATGGTGGTTCTAAAATCATTGATTACCGAGGATTAGTGCTTGCTGAAACAGGAACAGGAGAAAGCATGGCAGCTTTTGCAGAGATCAACCTAGCAGGCTTGCGGAGCGATCGCCACCGTCCAGGGTTAAATAATTTACTTTCCCGCCAACGCTTTGAACTATACGCAGACAGCTACAGCCAGTCAAAATTTTACCCACCAAACACTATGCTGAATAAAGAAGTAGATCGCCAACACTTCATCCAAACCCAGCAACAAACTATCGAGCGTTTAGCCAGATTGGGAGTGATTTGATCAGTTATCAGTTATCAAATAAAACTGGTCACTGTTAACTGATTTATGCCCAATAACAAACGACAAACGACCCATGACCAAACCAATAGATGTTCGTAATCCCCGTACGGGGAAATATGATTACGTAATTATACCGCCACCACCAAAGCTTTTAGCACAGCTATGCAATCGTTTGCGGAGGGCGCAAAAAGCTTGGCAAGAACTCGGTTTAGAAGGGCGAATTGCAGCTTTGCAACAGTGGAAGCAAGCCATTATTGCAGGACGGGATAAACTTACTGAAGCTTTAGTTGCTGATACTGGGAGATTGTCAATTTCGGTACTAGAAATAGACTCGTTCCTCTCTAATATTGATAGATGGTGTAAATTAGCACCAGAATTACTAGCAGAAACAGAAAAACAAACAGCAGTACCATTTATCCAACTACAACAAACAGCAGTACCTTATCCTTTGGTGGGAGTAATTAGTCCGTGGAATTTACCATTGTTGCTCTCAACTATTGATGTCATTCCAGCACTGCTTGCAGGTTGTGCTGTGGTTGTGAAACCGAGTGAAATCGCGCCCCGGTTTATGACACCACTGTTAAATGCGATTAATGCTGTTCCGCCATTGCGGGAAATATTTACTTTTGTAGAGGGAGCAGGTCAAACAGGCGCTCATCTGATCGAAAATGTAGACTTGGTTTGTTTTACAGGAAGTGTAGCCACAGGGCGAAAAGTTGCAGAAGCCGCAGCTAGACGTTTTATTCCGGCTTTTTTGGAATTGGGAGGTAAAGATGCAGCGATCGTTTTGGAATCGGCTGATTTAGAATTAACCACCTCAGCATTATTGTGGGGTTCAGTAGTCAATACAGGACAGTCGTGTCTTTCCATTGAACGCATCTATGTTGCTGAATCAATTTTTAAACAGTTTGTTGAACAACTTGTCACCAAAGCCGAACGCATACAATTAGCCTACCCTAAACTTGAAAATGGCGAAATTGGCCCGATAATTGCCGAAAAACAAGCCGCAATTATTAGTGATCATTTATTAGAGGCGATAGAACAAGGAGCAGTTGTACACTGCGGGGGGAAAGTAGAAAACACTGGGGGAGGATGGTGGTGTCGTCCGACAGTTCTTACCCAAGTGAATCACAACATGAAGATCATGACTGAGGAGACATTTGGCCCTATTATGCCAGTCATGGCTTTTTCCAAGGTAGGGGAGGCAATTAACTTGGCAAATGATACTATCTATGGGCTGAGTGCAGCAGTTTTTGCAGAAGATGAAGCAGAGGCTTTAGCAGTTGCCCAATACATAGATGCAGGTGCTATTTGTATTAATGATGCAGGTTTGACTGCTCTGATCTACGAAGGAGAAAAAAATTCTTTTAAATACTCCGGTTTAGGTGGTTCACGCATGGGGACAGCTGGATTAATGCGGTTTCTGCGGAAAAAAGCCCTCTTGATTAAAACAAATTCTGAGCGCGATCCTTGGTGGTTTGATGGTTAAAAAACGAAGACTATTGTTATCGTGGGTACTGGCTAATGCTGTTGGCGGTGCTGTAGTTGGCATTTTGGAAGAAGGTGGATTCCAGTTTTTCGCCACATTAATTTTAACTGGCCCTATTCTCGGAATTGCCCAATGGTTTGTTTTAAAGCGTTACCTCAGACAAGCAGGTTGGTGGGTATTAGCCAGTACTGTAGGGTGGTACTTGGGTATTCCGGTGACTCTCATGACAAGAGAAATTGTCAATCCCATTATTACAGAAATGCTATTGACAGTAAGCCAATCCTGGGAAGCGTTTTGGTTACATGTGATTAATCAGTCTGTCACCTTTGCTGTTTTGGGAGTAGCCCAATGGTTGGTTTTAAGCCGTCATTTCCAACAAGCATGGCGGTGGATTTTGGCTAGTAGCATCGCAGGATTGGTAAATGGGACGTTAGCAGCGATATTAACTTTGGGATTGCAAACTGGAGCAATCAAAATAAATGCTCAAATGCTGGGTGCGATCGCCTATAGTACTGGTTGGACTGGAAGTGGTTTAGTCACAGGTATCATGCTTGTATGGTTAATTAGCAAATCGCTATCAATAAAAGGAGGGTAATCATGTCTTCCATTCGAGAAGAAATGCCCGTTTTAGTCCGTCATGAAGGAGATTGGGTAGGTACATATATATTAGTTGATACACAAGGAAAAATTCTCGACCAGCACCAATCTCACCTAAGTTGTGAATTTCCAGAAGATAGTGCTTATTCCTACTACCAGACTAATCGCTATAACTGGTCTGATGGTAGAAAAGAAGAGCATAGATTTCCTGCAACTTATCGAGATAAAGCAATTTTGTTTGATACAGAACGGATTGAAGGTAAAGGCTGGGAAATAGACGATAACACAATTGTTTTTTGGTTTTCTTATAAAGGAATCCCAGGAACATATTTGTACGAAATGATACAAATTAGTCCCTGTAATAATTATCGCGCCCGCACTTGGCACTGGTTAAAAGATAATCGAATATTTCAACGCACCCTGATTCAAGAGGAACGGATGCGATAAAGTAAGTGTTGATGTTATTGGTTAATAGTTATTAGTTGTTTGTAATTATCAACCATTAACCATCAACAAGCAACAACCAAAAATCAACAACCAACAATTCTAAAGAATGGCAAAAAGCGAAAAAATTAACTTTTCTACTCCTAGTGGTTTTCCGGAGTTCCTTCCTGGCGAAAAGCGCCTAGAAGTATATTTAATTGATACTATTCGTAAGGTTTTTGAAAGCTACGGATTTACTCCTATTGAAACTCCCGCAGTCGAACGATTAGAAGTTCTGCAAGCTAAAGGTAATCAAGGCGACAATATTATTTATGGTATTGATCCAATTTTGCCTCCAAATCGCCAAGCAGAAAAGGATAAATCTGGCGAAAGTGGTTCAGAAGCACGAGCATTAAAATTTGACCAAACAGTTCCTCTAGCAGCATATATTGCTCGTCATCTTAATGATTTGAATTTTCCTTTTGCTCGTTATCAAATGGATGTGGTATTTCGGGGCGAACGAGCAAAAGATGGACGGTTTCGTCAGTTTCGCCAGTGTGATATTGATGTCGTCAGTCGTCGGGAATTGAGCTTACTTTATGATGCTCAAATGCCTGCTATTATTACGGAAATATTTACAGCTATTAATATTGGTGATTTTGTTATTCGCATCAATAATCGGAAAATCCTCACAGGTTTCTTTCAATCCGTAGGCATTGAGGAAAGCAAAATTAAATCCTGTATTGGCATTATTGATAATCTGGAAAAAATTGGTGAAACCAAA
The DNA here is from genome assembly GCA_024239075.1 of Fischerella sp. CENA71. GTDB lineage: Bacteria > Cyanobacteriota > Cyanobacteriia > Cyanobacteriales > Nostocaceae > Pelatocladus. The sequence goes on from JANBVI010000008.1 coordinate 6,033, forward strand.
GTTAAACAAGAGTTAGAAAAAGAAGGAATTTCACCAGAACAAACTCAGAAAATAATTGAGTTTGTGAATATTAAAGGTACAGTGGATGATATGCTAGATAAGCTGAAGCATTTCGCTCAAACTATGCCAGAAGCCGAGCAATTTAATCTGGGAGTTACCGAACTAGAAACAGTAATTGCAGGTGTTCGTAATTTGGGAGTTCCTGAGAATTGTTTCTGTATTGATTTATCAATTGCTCGTGGTTTGGATTACTACACTGGAACAGTTTACGAAACAACTTTGCTAGGACACGAAGCTTTGGGAAGTATTTGTTCTGGTGGCAGATATGAAGAATTAGTGGGAGTATTTTTAGGCGAAAAAATGCCTGGTGTAGGTATTTCAATTGGTTTAACTCGCTTAATGAGTCGCTTAATTAAAGCTGGAATTTTAAATACTTTGGCTCCGACTCCAGCACAGGTAATGGTGGTAAATTTACAAGCAGATTTAATGCCACTTTACTTAAAAGTATCTCAAGATTTACGCAAAGCAGGAATTAATGTGATCACTAGCTTTGATAAACGGGGATTAGGTAAACAATTCCAGTTAGCTGATAAACAGGGAATACAATTTTGTGTGATTATTGGTGCTGATGAAGCAGCAGCACAAAAATCTTCACTCAAAGACTTAAAAACAGGGGAACAAGTGGAAATTTCACTAGCTAATTTAGCGGAAGAAGTAAAAAAGAGACTTAAATGATTTCAAAATAAACAAGTTTTAGCGGTAGTAGCGTATCAAGGCTAAAATGATGTAATAGAAAAAAGTTCGTAGTAGGCGCTTTAGTGCTGAAAAAACTAAAAATCCAATGCACTATTTTAGTCTTGGCACGCTACTACAAACTACAAACAATTAAGAACGAGTATATAAACGCTCAAACTTTGTTTTCACTTTCTCAGCTAAAAATGCTAAAGCTACAGCTAATAAAGAACCCGAAACAGCAGCAGGAGAAATCCAGGAATTATCTACAAGTATCGCTAAAGCTGCGAGGGCGATCGCGATTCCAATTAAAGTTTGTTTGAGCAAATTTGTTATTTGATAAGCTCGATTACAGGAACTACAGATTTGAGTATGGCGAGAAAATCGGTCTACGGAGACTGTATTTTCTGGAACATCACTAGTTTTTTCAGGTAGCTTTGATGTTTCATAACCTTGATAAAAAGGTAAAGAAGATCCAAATCTATCTAGCCATTTTCGATATTCAACTACTAATGTATCTGAAGTTTTAAGTGGCAAATAAACTTCTTTGAGGTTTTGTCCTAAACGATCAATTTCTTCCTGCGCTCCCTGAATTAGTAATAAATCTTCTTCTAATGTTCGATTGCGATAGAAATGAGCAAACCAACGGGGCTTGAGTTTGATTTTCCAAGTCGAAAAGTTCTGATAAAATCTTGCCATGACACGGCATCGACCCTTACCCAAAGGAATAGAATAATGAGCTAATCCCAATTCATAACCTGGTTTGGGAAAGTCACACAATCGAAAGAGAACTAAATTTGGTGCGACAAAATCAAGGTCTAGCCAATTTGCATTTGCTATTCTTGTATTTCTAGATCGACCTCGAATTCTATTGATAGAAGTTTCTAAAACTTGAATTTCTAGAGGTTGAGCATTTTTTCGATGACCGTCAGAACCGTGGTGGCTAATAGGGATATGAGCCGGATCAAGAATATTTTCTATACAAAAAGTTTGGTCAAAAGGGCGGTCAGACATTAAATCCATAGTCACAAATTTTGGATCATCTAACTGCGGAATAGTTGGGATGAGTGTTTCATCAGCCGCTTCTGGTTTCCCAGCCCACATCCAAACAATTTCTTGACGTACTAAAACTAAATAAGATTTTATACAGGAATTTATTGGTATTTTTGCTTCTTTTGGTAACTGAGGAATATGAAGACATTTACCATCAATACCAAATTGCCAGCCGTGATACAGACACTCAATTTTCCCATCAATAATTTGTCCATCGGAAAGTCTAGCAGCACGATGGGAACAACGATCTGCTATGCACCCTAACTTGCCATCTTTGTTTTTAAATAATACCAACGGTTCATCATACAGAGAAAATTTGTAAGGTTTATCTTTTGGTAAATCTTGAAGAAAACTCACCGGATACCAACAATTTCTCCAATCAAATTCTTGATCAGTTGCTGGTATGGGTGAACTATCAATAGCTAGTTCTATCTCTGGTTTATTAGGAGTAATTGTCATATTTTCCTCGTTATTTTGCTTGAGACTTTCTATAACAAAATATTCTTCTAATTCACGAGATTACATTGAATATATTGCTTGTTTTCTGATGAGAACACGCCTACAGATTTTTGTAGGAGAACACAGCTAGCTGTATACCCCTAGCATATCACCACACCCAAAGCTTTTGTTACCAACAATCCATTCATAGAGAACATTAAGGTATTTGTGATTAACGTCTTAATGTTGTTTATTCATGGCAAGATATTTGTTATAAACATCACAAATTTTGTTTAACTGAAGTTGATTGTGTAGTCTGCTCGCTGATTTTGAATTAAGAGTGCGATCGCTCAATACGATTGATGTCAAGCAGAGAAGCAGAAAATTCCCACTTGAAACAAGAACATTCTCACTTGGAACAAGAACATTCTCACTTGGAACGAGAACATTCTCACTTGAAACGAGAACATTCTCACTTGAAACGAGAACATTCTCACTTGGAACGAGAACATTCTCACTTGGAACGAGAACATTCCTACTTGAAACGAGAAAATTCTCACTTAAAACGAGAAACTTTGAGTTCAAAGCTTCAACATCCTAGTTTAGAACTCCAATGATCAAGCTCAGAACTAGAAACTTCGCGATCGCTCGTTTTGTAGTGAGAGTGCGATCGCATCCCAAATGTTCAAAAAACCCGCCTGCGATTGAAATTGCAGTCTCATAGCTGATCGTCTTTGTCTTTACTCCTGAAAACTCTGCTTGACTGCTATATGCTTGCGAAGCCATTCAATAAATTCTTCTCGTCCTAATTCACCTGATGCTACTTTTAAAATTACTTGTTCTTGTTCATCGACTGCTGCATTGATTTCCAAACCATTTAAAATCAAGAAAACTTCCATTGCAGCGTGACCGATGCGTTTATTACCATCTATAAAAGGATGATTGTTAATTAGCGAAAAACCAAGTGCTACAGCCTTTTCAACAATACTTGGGTAAAGTTCCTCTCCAGCAAATGTCATTTGTGGTTGAGCTATGGCTGACTCCAATCCATTAAGATTGGAAATACCTGTCGAACCACCAGATTGCTCAATGATGCGTTGATAAAGTTCTAAAATTTCTTCTAAAGTCAGATAACGCATCACCCCAAGCGTTTGTAAAGTTCACTATTTTTCTTGAGTACATAATCCATCGCATTTTGAAAGGATGTATCTGATTGTTTCAGCAACTTTTCAACACCCATTAGCACTAATTCTTCTATCGATACACCAAGACGAGAGGCTGTTGCTTGCAGTTTTTCCAAGTCTTTATCGGGAATTTGAATAGTAATGCTGTTCATAGTTAGAGCAAAGCATGAAGATAGAATCAATTTAGCATTGGAAGTATTGCAATGCGATCGCTCGTTTTGTAGTGAGAGTGCGAGATGCCATCCGGCACGCTACGCGATCGCATCGTTACAGATATATAGTTAATTTGACTAAACTGTTCCTAGATCATTAAAACACTCTGTTATGTTGACAAAATACATACAAGCTGCTTTGCACAAAGCCAAGTACAAAATATTATCAGACGATGACACATTTTACGGAGACATTCCCGGATTTGAGGGTGTTTGGGCTAATGCAGATACTTTAGAAACCTGTAGAGAAGAATTAGCGGAAGTTTTGGAAGAGTGGATTTTGTTGCGGGTTGCACGGAATCTGTCATTACCCGTAGTTGATGGGATTGAATTGTCAATAAAGGAAGTAGCATAATGCCTAGTTTCGGGCCTGTCAAACGCTCTGATTTAATCCGCTATTTGAGACAATTAGGATTTGAGGGGCCTTATTCTGGTAGCAAGCATCAATTTATGGTCAAGGATGATGTCACCGTACGAATACCAAATCCTCACAAAGGTGATATCGGTAAAGGACTTTTGGCTGAGATATTGCGCCAAGCTGAGATTGAAAAAGATGAATGGGAACAGTTGTGAGATGAGAGTGCGATCGCTTGTTTTGTAGCGAGAATGCGATCATATCTTTACATACACCCCCGCGTCTCCCCATCCCCGCGTCCCCGCGTCCCCGCGTCCCCACATCCCCGCGTCTCCCCATCCCCGCGTCCCCACATCCCCGCGTCTCCCCATCCCCGCGTCTCCTCACTCCGCCCCCAACTCCTTCAATACTTCCCACGTCAACGGATTCTTCCCAGCCTGCAAATCCTTCACCCAACCTTCCCGTTGTCTCTTCGCCCCATCATCCTTACTTGATTTAATAAATACCTGAAAATCCTCAATCGCACCTGCATAATTACCAACTAGCGCCCTTGCCAAACCCCGACTATCGCGGATATCGCCATTTTCAGGAGCCAGTTTCACAGCTTTTTCACAAGCATCATTAACTACATTCTTCACATAACCTTGCAGGCTACCCTGCCTACATAGGCTGTTCCAAGCTTTAGCTAACACTTCTTTAGTCGGCTGTAGCTGTTCAATCTTTTGATAAACTGCAACAGCCTGGTTATATTCATCTTGCTTTAAATGTTCTTTGGCTTGGGAAACTAAATCTAATACAAAAAAGTCTTTAGCAGCTTTTTCGGGATTATTTTGTACACCTTCAGTATCTGCATCAAAGTCAACTTTAGGGTCAATTTGCTGTGCTTGTTTAAACTTGGCAACTGCTTCTGCAATATCCCCTTGTCTCGCTAGGGCTGTGGCTTGATCAATTAATCCTTTGCTGATGAGTTGTTTGGCAACTGTTTCTGAGTTAGTTTGGACACCTTCAGTATCTGTGTCGAGATCAACTTTGGGATTGAGTTTTTGTGCTTGTTTAAACTTAGCCACAACATCAGCAACATTGCCTTGTCTGGCTATGACTATGGCTTGATTCATTAAGCCTTTGCTGGCAAATTGTTTAGCAATTTGTTCTGAGTTAGTTTGTACACCATCATTATCTGTGTCGAGGTCAACTTTGGGATCAACTTTTTGTGCTTGTTGAAACTTAGCAACTGCACCTTTCAAATCGCCTTTGTCTGCTATTTCTCTGCCTTGCTTCACTAATGCTTGACTGACAAATTGTTTGGCAACTTTTTCAGCATCATTCTGCACGCCATCGGTATCTGGATCAAGGTCAACTTTAGCATCTTGTTGCTTTGCTTGTTGAAACTTGGCAACTACACCATCAAAATCACCTTTGTCTGCTATTTCTCTACCTTTAAACGCCAAACGAAGAGATTCAACTTTTGCTTCTGGATTAATCTCTAACTTAGAGTCCCATGTTTTCGCTATTTTGAACTTAGCCAGCGCCTCGTCAAAATTACCTTGATTCGCTGCCTTTTCTGCTGCTGTCACCATTACTGGCGCTGCTGCTAACAAAATATCTGGCTTTTGGCAAACTTCCAATTGTTCTAAAGCCTCTGGATGGGTAACTAAATAATTTTTCAGTCTTTGACAACCCCTTGCCAGTAAATCATCCAAATCGAAGTACCAGATTTTGATTGTGTTGTCGTAACTAGCAGAAGCCAGGGTTTTGCCATCACTGCTAAATGCCACGCCACTGACATAAGATGAATGTCCGGTGAGGGTGCGAATCACTTTACCCGTGCTGCTGTCCCAGATTTTGATTGTCTTGTCTCCACTAGCAGAAGCAAGGGTTTTGCCATCACTGCTAAATGCCACGCCTAAGACAGCAGAGGAATGTCCTGTGAGGGTGCGAATCACTTTACCCGTGCTGCTGTCCCAGATTTTGATTGTCTTGTCTCCACTAGCAGAAGCGAGGGTTTTGCCATCACTGCTAAATGCCACGCCTCTGACATAATCGGAATGTCCTGTGAGGGTGCGAATCACCTTTCCCGTGCTGCTGTCCCAGATTTTGATTGTGTTGTCCGAACTAGCAGAAGCCAGGGTTTTGCCATCACTGCTAAATGCCACGCCTCTGACATAATCGGAATGTCCTTCCAAGGTATTTGTTTCTTGCATCTCTGGCAACATCTCTTGAATGCTGACTATAGGACTCAAAGCCGGGTAATCAACAATTGAAGCTTTTTCCTTAACTAACCCCTTAAGAGTTTGTCCCCCCTGCATCGCCATCACGAAACTTTCAACTTTTTCTGTTGGATTTGACTTAAATCGTTCCAGGGCATATTTTCCCTCTCTTTCTACTTCAGTAGCAGTAAAAGCCCTTTGTCTACCTTGTTCTACCATTACCGCTACTACCATCGCCCCCAGCAGCGACACTCCCAAAATCGCAGCGCCTATATAAGTTTGTCGGCGGGTTTTCTTTTTTGCTTGTCTCTCTTCTTCTAAAGCTACTTCTGCTTTCTTTTGCGCTGTTTCTACAATCTGCTTGGCTTCTCTCTCTGCTGCCAAAGCAGTTTGCATCTCTCGCTGATCCAATTCTTGGCTAGCCGCCAAAAACTGATAATCCACATCACTTAAACTTTTGCCCGTTGCCCAAGCTTGCACATCCCGCAACGCCTGTCCCCGCAAAAGCCAAGATTCTTCTTTGTTGCTACTCACCCATGCTTCCAATGCTTCGGCGTAGGGGCGTAAATCTGCTAAGGCTTTTGTCACCCATTCCTGATTAAAAATAGCCTCGTAAACACGATTGTATACTTTTAACTTCCCCTCCCGTTCCACCACCAACCCCGTCAGCCGCAATTCTGTATGTTCAAGGCTATTATCAGCATCTATCCCCTCTGAGCCACCCTTTTCATCTAAGCCCCCCTTAAAAAGGGGGGTTTGGGGGGATCTCAAAATCTGCTGGTATAATCCTAACCACCTGCTAGCCTTCTTCTCATTCCTGAGTATCCTGTCACGAATCGTCCGCAAATGCTCCGGTTCATCGCGAAATTCCCAATTTTCAATCACACAGGACGTTACCAACTCTTCAATATACAACCCCTCTCCGCCTGCATCGCCCTTCTGTGATTCGGGAGCGGAATTGAGAGAAGAGTTAATCACCAGTTGACACAACTTCTGCGTCAAAAACGGCTGTCCCCCAGTCCAACTTAAAATCTCTCGCATCACTGCTTGAGGATTAGTAACTTTTTCTACCAATCCTGCGGCAAGTGATTCAACTTCCTCTAACTGAAATCCTTGTAATTCAATTGCTCTGCCAATATTAAACGGTGTGCGCTTTTTATCTGCAATCAAATCTGAGGGAGTCGCCACACCAATCAACGCAAAAGTCACGCGATTATATGCAGGCTGATCAGCACGCTGATTGTAACAATTACGAATCACAGCAAAAAAATCCTCAATCGGAAAACTCAAACTGAGGACACTATCAATTTCATCAACAAAAATTACTATCTGTTCCGTAATTTTGACTAATAAAACATCTTCGACAAACTTGCTGAATCGCTGCACAGGCGAAAGCAAATGATGCTCATACCACCAAGTTTCTAAATCAAAATCATCATATAAATTCAAACTTCCCACCAAACTATCAATTACCCCTGCATACCATTGTTCCGGGGTAATCTCCCAACTGCCAATTGCCGTAATATCAACCGCAGCACAAGCAATCCCCTCTGCTTGCAACCTCTGCATCGTCCTTACCCGCAGACTCGATTTACCCATCTGTCGCGAGTTCAGCACATAACAAAATTCTCCCGCCTTTAGCGCCGCATACAAATCTTGGTCTGCTTGCCGCGTCACATAGGTGAGAGAATCAGTTGGTAAGCTGCCCCCGACTTGGTATTTATAGCTCGAATTTGGCTGTGCGTTCATGGATTCCAGCTGGAATTGCTGAGACTGGCTATTTTAATAGTAATTATTTATATCACTTGAGTAAAATCCAAATGCAAGTCGATGCATTAAAAAAAATTTAACCCGATAAGTGCGATCGCACATAAAAAGCCACCTGGTGAGGCGGCTGATCATGTTAGGTATTCGCTGTTAAACTTTCCAACCTATATCAAATTGATATGACAATAGGTTGCTGGTGATGTGTCAATGTTGCGATCGCTCGTCTTAAGTAACTAAGCAGAATTAATTACACAAACAACTGATAGAATATAATCAAAGTTAAATTTGCATAAAAATTAAGGTTTTAGATGTTCTTCATCAGAGAAATAAACCCTCTTTCTTTGAAATCTTCAAACAACTTCCATTCCAGGTCGCTTAATCCTTCAAATCGCCCAGCCATACCCTAATACAACTTACCTTCATCAACAGCAGATTATCATATTTCTACTATTAGTGGGATAGATTCATGATGGCAGTGTATCTTTAGCAGGTTTTTTCAACTACCTTAAATCTGTAGATGACAAACTGATTATTATTACCGAAGGTCATTTGACAGGATTTGATTATGTGGTTGAAGTTGATGGTCAAAATCTAAAGTTAAATTACCAGCCTGAAGATTTGGTATTTATTGAAAAATAAGTACTCAGCATAAACTGCCTATACCAAAAAATATGTAAACTCTTTGTGTCTTGGTGTCTTAGTGGTTAAAAATTTTTTACCACCAAGGCACAAACTCACCAAGTATTTTCAAGATAGTTCGTGAGCAGTCAAATAACCATTAACTAATAACAAATTTAGAGATTTATCATGATACGTCTCCACGGTCAATAATCACTAAGCACCAACTCATCCTTGATTTCTCCGACATCCTCTTGGGCAATAAGGTTTTTTGTGCTTACATATAAAGAGGTGAAGTTTTGTAAAGAACATTGACTGCTACTTTTACACCGACAAACAACTTAACATTGCCAATGGGGTGGCATCGTCTCACTCCAATATGGCAAGGTGGGGAGGAAATTATTCAACAAGGTTTGCCACATGCTCAACTAGCACCAGCTTGGCAATTGTTGCTTTTAGGTGACGGCTCCCCAACTAGACACTTACAATTGCTCACAGGTGAGCCAACAGAAGTGGATGTCATTGACATGTCATTGGTTGGCATGGATTTAGATAGCGCTCCTGATTTAATCAAAGCTGTACCAGGGCCACGGCTGCGACGCCAAGTATGGCTACGTACTGCTTCTGGGCAAAGGCTAGCGTATGCTACTTCATGGTGGGAAGCTTCTCATGTGGATGAATACTTACAAAATCGTTCACTACCTATTTGGGCGAGTTTAGCTCGTCTTCGCACAGAATTGTATCGAGATATCCAAGGAATATACTACGGTTACTCAGATGCATTACAGTCTGGTTTTAATGAGGAAGGGCCATTTTGGGGGCGTCATTACTTGTTTTGGCATCATGGACAGCCGTTAACTTTAATTTATGAAGTATTCTCGCCCTATTTAACAAAATACCTCGGATCAACTCAGCTAGTGCTAAAAGAGAAAGAGCAGGAGACAAAAGAATTGTTAGTTAATGAACACTGACATTTTGGCAGAGCAAATCGAATACTACCGTCAACGTGCCTCAGAATACGATGAGTGGTTTTTGCGTCAGGGACGCTATGATCGCGGTGATCAGCATCGTCAGCAGTGGTTTTCTGAAGTTGCCGAAGTAGAAGCATCTCTTCATAATGCTGCACCATCGGGGGATATTTTAGAACTAGCTTGCGGGACTGGATTATGGACTCAACACTTAGTATCTTTTGGTACACACGTGACTGCGGTAGATGCTTCTTCTGAAGTCATTGCTTTGAATCAGCAACGTGTTGGTTCTGCCTCTGTAGAGTATATAGTTGCCGATTTGTTTGACTGGTTTCCTGCTCAACAGTTTGATTTTATATTCTTCGGATTTTGGCTATCACATGTCCCGATGGAAAGGTTTGTGGCTTTCTGGCAGATGGTTAAGGAGGCGCTGAAACCTAATGGTCGCGTTTTTTTTGTAGACAGCTTGCTTAACCAGGAATCAACAGCGCGAAATCATCCAACTTTACATCAACAAGGATATTCAGAGAGAAAGTTAAATGATGGGCGAACTTATCGTATTGTGAAGATTTTCCATGAACCACTTCAATTAGAGAAATCTTTGCAAAATTTAGGTTGGTCTGGTAACGTGAACTACACTGCAAACTACTTTCTTTACAGTTTGGTTTATCCAGCAAAAATTATCAATCAGTCGGCATATATTTAGAGATGTGCCTCCGCGACAGCGCTATTAGCACTTCCTACTGGATGGTGTCATTTGTACTTTGTTATTTATCATTAGTTAAGTTTATTAATGCATTAGAGCCTCAAAACTAAATAAGCTCTGCTTTCTAGAAATATAAATTTTTTATAATCAAACTGACTAGCAAGTTTAGAAATCAAACCGAATTCTTATAGTTCATACAGCAATGGCAATTTGGGAAAAAAATGGTAACTTATTACCGAAGTATATTGCACTGTCTATCGTACGAAACAAAGATCAGCAACCTTTTGGTTTACCTTGCCAACAAGCAAGTAGAGAGTTCCCTATAATGAGGTATTTGTTTCAATGGCGCTGCCCGTCGTATCTGTTTCGATGAAGAAAAAAAAACCATCTCTGGTACTCACACTCTCGTCTGTTGGGATATTAATTGGTGGAGGTGTTGCCGCGTATTGGTTGTTAACTCAGGGACAATCATGGTCTAGAAATTTACCAGTAGGTGCAAATATCATTCCCCAAGATGCACTGTTTACAGTTTCCCTGACTACCGATCGCACTCAATGGCAGAAACTAAGAGAGTTTGGGACAAAAGAAACTCAAACCGAACTAGATAAGAATTTAGTACAGTTGCGCGATCGCTTTCTGACTAATAATGGTTACGACTTTCAAAAAGATATTAGTCCTTGGGTTGGGGAACAAGTCACAATTGCTATTCTAAATCCAGAAACTACTAAACCTACATCTAAACCTGTAGCCAGCGATAGTAATACTAGCACTAATCAAAAATCTACGGTGGTAGTTCTACCAATTAAAAATCCCGAACAGGCAAAGAAGATTTTGGCACAACCAAGAAATCCAAAAGCGGATAAATGGATTAATCGTACCTATGAAGGAATTGCCATCAAAGAAACTAACTTACCATCGGGAGAAAGCTTATCAGCAGCAGTAATAGATCAGCACTTCTTGGTGATCACTGATAATCCTAAAAATACAGAACGTGCGATTCAAGCATATAAAAATAAAACTGCCCTAGCTACAAGTGCGGGGTTTACGGATAATTTTCCTAAAATTGCTACTTCTCAAGCCTTTGCTCAGTTCTATGTAAATATACCTTCCTCGGCGAAAATAGCTGCTGCGTCTGGTAATCGTCATTTACCTGCTCAAGTTCTAGCACAGTTACAAAATAACCAAGGTTTAGCCGGAAGTATTTCTTTAGAGTCACAAGGTATACGCATTAAAGGCATTTCCTGGCTTAATCCCAACAGTCAACGCACACTCAGGGTAGAAAACAAAGCCGGAAAGATGCCGAGCCTCGTACCACCCGAAACATTAATGATGCTTTCTGGCGGTAACTTACAGCAATTGTGGACAGACTACGTTTCCACATCACAAGGAAATCCTCTCTCACCCATTCCACCAGAACAGCTCAAAGCAGGTGTAAAATCTTTGACAAATCTTGATTTTGAGCAAGATTTATTGAGTTGGATGGGTGATGAATTTTCAGTTTCAGTCATTCCCAACCGTCCCAAGGACACTTTATCAGATAATTTCCGTGCCTCTTTAGTATTCATGGTGCAAGCAAGCGATCGCACCCGCGCAGAAACATCTCTGATAAAACTCGATGAAGTAATGAAAACTCAATACCAATTCCAGATTCAACAGACAACAGTAGCAGGTAAACCCGTTGTTAACTGGATTGGACCTTTGGGAACCTTAACCGCTAGTCATGGTTGGTTAGACGGAGATGTTGCTTTTTTAGCACTTGGCGCTCCTGTTAGCGATAAGATTATTCCCAAACTCAACAATACCTTGGCTAACGCTACATTATTCCAACAAACAGTACCTTCAGAACCCAATCCTACCAATGGTCAGTTTTTCCTAGATGTAGAACGCGCAACTCAAAACTTTCCGCTACCGACTTTACTACCAAATCAAAAAATATTTTTAAATGCAACACGCTCAATTGGTATCACATCGGCTATTGATGATAGTCGTAGTAATCGCTACGACATCTTTCTCGCACTTAAAAAAGCTGGAAATTTAGATCCTTTATCTAGTCAGGAAAGTCGGAAATAGGGATCAGGGAACGGAAGGGAGACAAGGGAGGTGGGGACAGGTCGAATATTTTTGATAGATTCTCCCTTGTTTTTTACTCTCCCCTGTCAGCGAGTATCAAAGACTCGTTGTCGAGTATCAAAGACTCGTCAGCGAAATACAAATATTTGTTTACGAAAGACGACTCTTAAAAACCAATGACAAATGACCAATGACTAACCACTAATTACGCCGAAACAGCTAGGATCAATACTGTGAGAATCCATACCTCTAAGAATTAACAGGGGAAAACATTTTATGAATTTGCTGCAACTCCAAAGTTGGCTAGATAATACTTCCTTTGCTGTCCTGTTTGCTACGATGCTGATTTATTGGAGTGGGGCGGCTTTTCCCAACTTGCCGTACTTACCAGCATTAGGAACAGCAGGGATGGCGATCGCGAATTTGTGTATTGCCACAATGTTAGGGGCGCGATGGCTAGAGGCTGGTTATTTTCCTCTCAGCAATTTGTATGAATCTTTGTTTTTCCTGGCTTGGGGGATCACTACTATCCATCTGATTGCAGAAAACAGCAGTCGCAGTCGTTTGGTGGGAGTTGCTACCGCCCCCGTCGCCATGAGTATTACCGCTTTTGCTACGCTCACACTACCATCCGAAATGCAAGTAGCAGAACCTTTAGTACCTGCATTGAAATCAAATTGGTTGATGATGCACGTTAGTGTCATGATGTTGAGTTACTCTGCTTTAATGGTTGGTTCACTTTTGGCGATCGCTTTTCTTGTTGTCACTCGTGGGCAAGATATCCAACTTCAAGGTAGTTCTGTCGGTACTGGTGGCTATCGCAGCAAGGACTACCGCTTACAAAAAGCAGGTGAATTAGTTTCTCCATCACAAGCAATGATTGCAGAGAATAATGGTAATGGAGTTGCCCGTTATGAATCTAACAACAATGGTAAAACTGCCGTATTAGATAGCGTATTAGTACCTACAATCCAAAATCCAAAATCCGATATTCAAAATTCTCAACCCCTTTCTCCCCAACGCCTTAGCCTTGCTGAAACTCTAGATAATATTAGCTATCGGATCATTGGACTCGGATTTCCTCTCTTAACAATTGGTATTATTGCTGGTGCAGTTTGGGCGAACGAAGCTTGGGGTTCTTACTGGAGCTGGGACCCAAAAGAAACTTGGGCGCTAATTACCTGGTTAGTATTTGCAGCATACCTCCACGCCCGTATCACTCGTGGTTGGCAAGGACGTCGGCCAGCTATTTTAGCTGCTAGTGGTTTTGTCGTTGTCTGGATTTGTTACTTGGGTGTGAATTTGTTAGGTAAGGGTTTACACTCCTACGGCTGGTTCTTTTAGGATTCTGCTTACCCCACCCTGTTTGTCAGCAAAAAGAGGGGTATTAACAACAGTTTATTCTCTCTATTCTCTTGAGCCTACCTGCTGATTTTTATGAGTGCAGAAATTATTTGTGTTGGTACTGAAATGCTGTTAGGAAATATCCTGAACAGCAATGCTCAATATTTAGCAATTCAATTAGCAAAATTAGGGATTCCTCACTACTATCAAACAGTCGTCGGCGATAATCCGCAAAGGCTCAAGGATGTTATTCAAATAGCTAGTCAAAGAGCAGAAATATTAATTTTTACAGGCGGTCTTGGCCCCACACCAGATGATTTGACCTGTGAGACGATTGCTGATTTTTTTGACACTCCCTTGGTAGAACGCCCAGAGATTATCGAAGATATTACTCGCAAATACGCTCAACGTGGTCGGCAAATGTCGCCCAGCAATCGTAAGCAAGCTTTGATACCCAAAGGTGCAGAAATATTGCCTAATTCTACGGGTACAGCACCGGGTATAATCTGGCAACCTCAACCAGGATTAACGATTTTTACTTTCCCTGGCGTACCGAGTGAAATGCAGCAGATGTGGGAAGAAACGGCAGTTCCCTATTTGCGAAAGCTTGGTTGGGGTCAGGAAATTATTTATAGTCGAATGTTGAAGTTTTGGGGAATTCCTGAATCTGCTTTAGCAGAAAAAGTTGCTGTTTATCTCAATTTAACCAATCCCACAGTAGCACCCTACGCTAGCAAGGGAGAAGTCAAGCTGAGAGTTTCAGCAAAAGCTGTTTCGGAAGTTGAAGCACAGGAATTAATTGCACCTATACAGAAGCAAATTCAAGATATTGCAGGGCTGGATTATTACGGTACTGATGATGATACGCTGGCTTCGGTTGTTGGTGAGTTATTGCGTCATCGGAAAGAAACTCTCTCAGTGGCAGAATCCTGCACTGGCGGTGGATTAGGACAGATGCTGACGGAGATTTCTGGTAGTTCTGATTATTTTTGGGGTGGGGTAATTTCTTACGATAACTCCGTTAAAGTTAATCTTCTAGGTGTCAATGGCTCAGATTTAGAAAAATTTGGTGCAGTCAGTGGTACTGTTGCAGAACAAATGGCCTTGGGAGTGCGATCGCGTCTGGGAACTAGTTGGGGACTAAGTATTACTGGTATTGCTGGCCCGACTGGTGGAACTGAAACAAAACCAGTTGGTTTAATTTACATCGGTTTAGCAAAACCAAACGGCGAAGTGGAAAGTTTTGAATATCGTTGGGGTGCAAGGCGGAGTCGATCTTTAATTCGTCACCTCAGTGCTTGTACTGCTTTAGATCAACTACGAAGGAAGTTACTGACCAATGATCAATGACCTATTAATTTACATAAATTCATAAAATTTTTTCGTAAAAGCCTCAGAAGAGCTTGATTAGTTATATAGCAACTAATCAAGAATTCCTTAATTTAAAGAGGCAAAAATGCATCTATCTTATCGTGGCGTTCGTTACCAATCTCAGGCTACTCAAATACCTACTTTAGATAATGCAATAAAAGGTTCTTATCGAGGAGCGCCTTACAGCATTAATCAAGTTAACAATACTACGAATCAACAATGTTTGCAACTCAAATATCGTGGTATTAATTATAATACTTGTCTAGCTTAATTAGAGCTTTTTTAAAATTACATTTAAGTTTAGATTACAGTTATTACCTGATATATATTTCATTCTAGAGATGCGAGTAAAATCGCATCTCTAAGCTTTTTGGAGTAAAATTTCTTCTCTTTCTACTCACTAAGTCATAACTAAATTATCCCGATGGACTACAGTTTCTGCACCTTCATATCCTAAAATTCCTGGAATTTCGCTGGAATGACGACCACAAATTTTTTGTAGGTCGGCTTTGCTATAGTTTACTAATCCTCTGGCGATTTCCTTACCCTTAGAATCGCACAGCAGCACAGCATCTTGTGTCTCAAAATCGCCTGCTAAAGCAGTAATCCCGGCGGCTAACAAAGATTTACCAGCTTGAGAAATTGCGGCTACAGCTCCTTCATCTAGATATAGTTTTCCCACAGGAACTAAACCGTAGGCAATCCAGCGTTTACGAGCTGATGTTGGTTCTAGGTGGGGTTCAAAATGAGTTCCAATTGGTTCACCTTGGAGTATTTTTTCTATATTTTGAGAACGTTTACCTTCGGTAATTACGGTACGAACACCAGCAGCAGTAGCAATTCGGGCTGCGGAAATTTTCGTTACCATGCCACCTGTACCCCATTGGGAGCCTTGATTGCCTGTTTGCACCTGTAATTCTTCTAATTCTTTTATACTGCTAACGAGTGCGATCGGCTGGGCATCAGGTACAAAACGAGGATCGGCAGAGTAAAGTCTATCTACATCAGTAAGCAAAAATAACCAATCTGCATGTACTAAGCTAGCAACTAGAGCAGAAAGAGTATCATTGTCACCAAATTTTAGTTCCTCTACTGCTACCGTGTCATTTTCGTTCACCACAGGAATTACACCTAGTTCCAGTAATTCTTTAAAGGTGTTGTAGACGTTTAGATAGCGACTGCGCTGTACTAAGTCACTACGAGTTAGCAAGACTTGAGCAATTGGCTGTTGCAGGGTGGTAAATAAATCATCATAGATACGCATTAACCGCCCTTGTCCAACTGCTGCTACCGCTTGTTTGAGGGCGATCGCTTTTGGTCTTTCTGTTAAACCCAAGCGCGCACAACCCACTCCCACAGCACCAGAGGAAACCAAAATCACCCGATTTCCCTGTCGCCGCAAATACGACAGAGTTTCCGCTAAAGTTGCAATCGTAGAAATTGCTAACTGTCCAGTTTCTGGCTGCGTGAGACTAGAAGTACCGATTTTGACAACAATGGTTTTGGTCATTTGTCATTTATTATTTGTCATTAGTAGAGACGCAATGTTCCCCGCGTCTGTACAATAGTCATTGGTCATTTGTGATCGGGTATTATTCTCCCCCATTCCCAATCCCCGATCCCTAATATTCAACTCCTGCCAAAATCAAATTAATTGCTTCTTGAGTATATTTTTCAATCATTTCTGGACTCAGCCTATCAACATCTGGGGTGAGATGTTTAAGATTCTCATGGGCATTAAAGTATAAAGTACAGATACCAACAATTTGTAAGCAAACTAGAAATGGATCTAGTTGGCGAAAATCTCCCTCCGCCATACCTCGTTCTAATGCTTTGATGAGATGGGCAAAGTTTTTTTGCCAATTACCTAATTTAAAATATTTGCCTTGATTTTGATTGGCTTCTTGAAACCAAAGCATTCCCCGAAAAGGATGAGCAGCTTCGTAAGCGATCGCCATTCTGATGAAATTCTTCAGTGCTTCTGGGGGTGGTAATTTTTCAAGATCGAGTTGCTCAAGCATATCATGCATTTCCGTTGCCGGACGTTGCAAGACTGTTTTATACAACCCTTCTTTGTTCTCAAAATAATAGTGGATCATCGCTGTAGTTACGCCTGCACCTTTGGCGATCGCTTCTATCCGCGCCCCACTCAACCCGTGTTTAGCAAATTCTGCTTCTGCTGCATCCAAAATTTGCTTTTTTGTCGCCTCCGGATCTCTAACTTGGCGACTTGTGTTAGACGAGCGTCTCACTTTAGCTGAACGAACCACTATTGTCAAAATTCTCCACAAACATGTTTTTATAGCCTATCCTGATACATTGGCATTCTCATTTAATTAAAAAATTAATTAATACTTGACAACATAATCAAGAGTAAATCATACTAATTAAAAAATTAATTAATTAAAGGACACTAACATGAAGTCTATGCTGGCTGGCGCTCCCTGGTTACTGGCACATAAATCCATGTTGGAAGTTAATAAACCCAAAAAATTTTCCATATACGGCTCAGACTATGTGTTATGGAAAGATACGACGGGTAAAATTAACGCCTTACCAAACGCCTGTCCCCACATGGGAGCAATGTTATCAGAAGGTTGGTGTGAACAAAAAAACGATAATAACAGTGTAGTAGTGTGTCCGTTTCACGCCTTAGAATTTGACAGTGAAGGTTGTACTATTTTGCCAGGTTCACAGAAGAAAACAATACCACAATTGCAACCGTTAGAGTTAATTATTCAAGGGGATTTTATTTGGTCTTATGGTGGACAAGAACCAAAAACGAAAATCCCTGAAATTTTAAATAAAATTGCTGCTGAGTATGACTTTATTGGTTATACAGCAGACACCAGCGTAGAGACAGATTTGCTTCCTATGCTGCTAAATATGCATGATTATAACCATCAAAACGGTACTCATCGCCCCCTATTTCGGATTACAGAAGTCAATTTCGGTAAATTTATTGACAATGGGCATGAATCTCATGCTTTTTATGATATGCCAACAGCACCTACATCTGTAGCTGAAAAAATCAAAAAACCTGATTTGTTTTTAATAGCAAAAGAAATCAAAGCACATTTAGAAAATCACTTTCCTTCTTTAATCATTTTTCATGGAGAAACTGCGATTGGTAAAGTTGCTCAATGCCATTTGTTTGTTCCAGAGTCGGAAACACGGACACGCACCTATGTATTAATGTTTGGTAAACCCAAGCATCCAGTATTTAAAATATTCAGTAAGAGTATTCTGAACTTTGCCAAAGTAGTTGTAGAACAAGATACAGAGATTTTGCTGAAAATTTATTCAAATACACCTCAAAAAATCAAGCTCAATAACGAAGTTGGCATGGATTGGGTACGGCGAAATTTTGAAACTTGGCCTGAAATTTCAGAACCAAATTTTTCTAAGTAGTTTTCATATAAATATTGAAGTTATAGATACCCGACTTCTCTAAGAAGTCGGGTATCTGAATACTAGCAACTCAATGTGATCGCTCTATTTTGATTTAACTTGAATATTTTTGCAAATGTTCAAATTTACTTGATTGTTTAGATATTTTTCTCAACCATAGAGCATTGCTCATATTTAATTTAATAAAACTTAAACGAATATTCAAATTTTTTGCAGAGAAAACTTAGTTATAAAAATTAACAATAATAGATTGATAAATATCAAAAACTAATGTACAACGTGATCGTAAGACCAGGGAAATTATCTCCTTTTATCTATCAGTCTCCTAAGTAGAGATTGTGAGTTTGAAGTGATGGTGTGAAAGAATCACGGCGATTTGCATTTAACAATAATACACTGTTTTATCTTCTCAAAATTACTAGTTACTAGTAATTTTCGATTAATCCAAATGTAAACCGCTATTCAAGCAGATTTTAGTCTTGATTCAAGACATTTCAGTTATTAGCGAGAAAAGTTTCGTAAATAACCCTGAAAACAGCAAATTTCTCAATTTATAACATTGAGGAAGTTTGTAATGTCTACATTCATTTTTGCAAGAAAACAGTCATGACCACAATTTTAACAAAAGGCGAAAGCGGTAGTCTGTGGGATAGATTCTGTCAATGGATTACTAGCACTGAGAACAGGCTTTACGTTGGCTGGTTCGGCGTATTGATGATTCCAACGCTATTAACCGCAACCATTTGTTTTATTATTGCCTTCATTGCCGCACCACCTGTCGATATTGACGGTATTCGTGAACCTGTTTCTGGTTCTTTGTTATATGGCAACAACATTATCACTGGTGCGATCGTACCCACATCCAATGCTATTGGATTGCACTTTTACCCAATTTGGGAAGCATCTTCTATCGATGAATGGCTCTACAATGGTGGGCCATACGAACTAATAGTCTTCCATTTTCTCATCGGTATCTTCTGTTGGATGGGACGACAATGGGAACTCAGCTATCGCTTGGGTATGCGTCCTTGGATTTGCGTTGCTTATTCTGCTCCTGTCGCTGCTGCTACCTCGGTCTTTTTAATTTATCCAATTGGACAAGGTAGTTTCTCTGACGGAATGCCTTTAGGTATCAGTGGTACATTTAACTTCATGCTTGTGTTCCAAGCAGAACATAATATCCTCATGCACCCCTTCCATCAACTTGGTGTAGCTGGGGTGTTTGGTGGTTCATTGTTCTGTGCCATGCATGGTTCTTTGGTGACTTCTTCGTTGGTACGGGAAACCACAGAGAGTGAATCCCTGAACTATGGATACAAGTTTGGTCAAGAACAGGAAACCTATAGTATCGTAGCTGCTCATGGTTATTTTGGACGTTTAATTTGGCAATACGCCAGCTTTAACAATTCTCGTTCTTTGCACTTTTTCTTAGCAGCTTGGCCCGTGGTTTGTATTTGGTTAACCGCTTTGGGTATCAGCACAATGGCGTTTAATTTGAATGGGTTCAACTTTAACCAATCAATTCTTGACTCTCAAGGTCGTACTGTTAATACCTGGGCAGATGTACTCAATCGTGCCAACCTGGGTATAGAAGTGATGCACGAGCGCAATGCTCACAACTTCCCATTAGACTTGGCAAGTGGTGAAGCTGTACCTATAGCAATGAATGCTCCTGTAGTTCATGGATAGTTAGCTTTTCCTTAATAATAATAAAGCGCTCTCTAGATGAGGGCGCTTTTTTACAGTTATTTAGAGTAGGTACAGTTTGATTTTACACAGTAATCTACCTAGTTTCATCACTAATTTCCGAATAGATTAAATTGCCATCATGAACTGCGTACACCACAATGAATGAAAAACCTTGTCAAACCACAACAGCAAACAAGAATTTTTGGCATGGAAATCTACACCTAGTTTACGCCAATCGCCAAAACCAAACCCAGCTGATTTTCAATCAAAATCAAGCACCATTAAAAGTGCAACGTCCTTTTTATCCAGAAGGACAAAAAGTTTGTCATAGTGTAATTTTGCATACAGCTGGGGGTATTGTTGGAGGCGATCGCCTCTCCTATAACTTTCACCTCCAACCCCATGCCCAAGCATTAATAACTACCGCAACGGCTGGTAAAATTTACCGTAGTAACGGCATGACTGCCAAACAAGTGATTGAGATTAAAGTTGACGATGGTGCTTGTTTAGAATGGTTACCGCAAGAAACAATTGTTTTTGATGGTGCATTATATCGACAGGATGTAAATGTAAAATTAGCGACAAAAGCTAGCTATATTGGCTGGGAAATTACTAGATTTGGTCGCAGTGCCAGAGGAGAAAAATTTTTGCAAGGAGAATGGCGATCGCACACCGAAATTTGGCAGCAAGATAAACCCCTGTGGATAGATCGACAATGGCTACCAGGTAGCGAAGAAGTTTTTCACAGTCCTCACGGTTTGCTAGGACAACCAATTGTAGGTAGTCTAATTTACATGGGGCAAGAAATATCACCAGAAATAGTAAACCAAGCACGAAATCTCTGGAAACCCACCCTCACTCACTCTCAAGTAGGTGTGACTCGATTAGAACATGGACTTTTGTGTAGATATCGTGGATCTTCAACTACTGAGGTGAGAAACTGGTTTATCGGTGTTTGGCAGTTATTACGCATGTCTTTTTTGAGTCGTGGTAGCTGTGTGCCAAGAGTTTGGCAGATATGAACAAACCGCCAAGAACGCCAACAAGGGAGTTAGAAAATGCAACTGACGCCGCAGGAAAAAGACAAATTACTCATTTTTACTGCTGCATTACTCGCAGAAAGACGTAAAGACAGGGGTTTAAAGTTAAATTATCCAGAAGCTATTGCTTATATCTCTGCTGCAATTTTGGAAGGTGCAAGAGATGGTAGGACAGTTGCAGAGTTGATGAGTTATGGTACTAGCTTGTTGACGCGAGATGATGTCATGGAAGGAGTACCAGAAATGATTCATGAAGTGCAGGTGGAAGCGACTTTTCCAGATGGGACAAAGTTAGTAACAGTGCATAATCCCATCAGGTAAAGAATTTTGGATTTTAGATTTTGGATTGAGTATGATGATTCCCGGAGAAATAATTACACCACAAGGCGAAATAGAACTGAACGCAGGACGCCCCACCATAAAATTACAAGTGGCAAATACAGGAGACAGACCAATTCAAGTTGGTTCCCACTTCCACTTTTTTGAAGTCAACGCCGCCTTAAACTTTGATCGAGAACAAGCACGAGGAATGCGCCTCGATATTCCCGCCGGAACAGCAGTTAGATTTGAACCAGGCGATGAAAAAGAAGTCACCCTAGTCCCCCTTACTGGTACACGCCAAGTCTACGGATTCAACGGCAGAATCAACGGACAACTCTAACCTCTGCGTTTCTCTGCGCTTTCCTTTGCCTACCTTTGCGTTTCAACATTCCCCAGGAGTCACCATGAGTTACAGAATGGATCGCCGCGCTTATGCGGAAACCTATGGCCCGACAGTAGGCGATCGCATCCGTCTAGCCGACACAGAACTATTTATCGAAGTCGAACAAGACTTCACCACCTACGGCGATGAAGTGAAATTTGGCGGTGGTAAAGTCATTCGCGATGGGATGGGACAGTCCCCCATCTCCAACGCCGATGGTGCTGTTGATATGGTAATCACCAATGCTTTGATTCTCGATTGGTGGGGTATCGTCAAAGCAGATATCGGCATTAAAGATGGCAAAATCTTCAAAATGGGTAAAGCCGGCAATCCCTATATTCAAGACAATATAGATATTATTATTGGCCCTGGTACAGAAGCCGTCGCTGGTGAAGGTATGATTCTCACCGCTGGCGGTGTTGATTCCCACATCCACTTTATTTGTCCCCAACAAATCGAAGTGGCGATCGCATCCGGAATTACCACAATGATTGGGGGTGGTACTGGCCCAGCTACAGGCACAAATGCTACTACCTGCACACCAGGTCCTTGGAATATTTACCGAATGCTACAAGCCGCCGATGCCTTTCCTGTCAACCTGGGATTTTTGGGTAAAGGTAACACCAGTCAATCCCAAGGACTTGTAGAACAAATTTTAGCTGGTGCGATGGGGTTAAAACTCCACGAAGATTGGGGAACCACACCAGCAACGATTGATACTTGCCTCAGCGTTGCTGATGAGTACGACGTACAAGTGGCAATTCATACTGACACTCTCAACGAAGCGGGATTTGTAGAAGACACCATTGCTGCTTTTAAAAATCGTGTCATCCACACCTACCACACCGAAGGCGCAGGTGGGGGACATGCACCAGATATCATCAAAGTCTGCGGTGAGGCAAATGTTTTACCATCTTCCACCAACCCCACTCGTCCTTACACAGTTAACACCCTCGATGAACACTTGGATATGTTGATGGTTTGTCATCATCTTGATCCGGGAATTGCTGAAGATGTAGCGTTTGCTGAGTCGCGCATTCGTCGTGAAACCATCGCAGCAGAAGACATTTTGCACGATTTGGGTGCATTCAGCATGATTTCTTCTGACTCCCAAGCAATGGGAAGAGTCGGAGAAGTAATAATTCGTACTTGGCAGACAGCGCACAAAATGAAAGTGCAACGGGGAAGCCTTGGTAGAGATAGTCTAGCTGATAATTTACGAGCCAGACGCTATGTTGCTAAGTATACTATTAATCCAGCGATTACTCATGGTATTTCTCAGTATGTGGGTTCCGTTGAAGAAGGTAAACTGGCAGATTTGTGTTTGTGGCGTCCGGCATTTTTTGGCGTGAAACCAGAGATAGTTATTAAAGGTGGAGCGATCGCATGGTCGCAAATGGGAGATGCTAATGCTAGTATTCCCACACCCCAACCTGTGCATATGCGTCCGATGTTTGGTAGTTTTGCAGGTGCGCGTCACGCGACATCCTTAACTTTCGTTTCGCAGATAGCATTAGAAAACCAGATTCCTAGTCAATTGAAGTTGCAAAAGCAAACAGTTGCAGTATCAGGAACACGCCAGTTAAGTAAGCAGGATATGAAGCTGAACGATGCACTACCGCAGATTGAAGTTGATGCAGAAACCTATGAAGTTAGGGCTGATGGAGAGTTGCTGATGTGTGAACCAGCAACGATTTTACCAATGGCGCAACGTTATTTTTTGTTCTAACTCCAAAATCTTTTAGTCCACTGAAGTGGACTTTTGCTGTTAGCCCGGAAATTTATTTCTGGGCGGTTTATGTCAATAGGGTTTTAGAATTTCCAGAAAAGTGTGCTTCTTTCATTTTTGCCAGCGGTAATTTTAAGAGCAAATTGAAGCCTTATATCAAGCAATTATCAGTTATAATCATTCACTAGTGGGCTTCTGTTTTCTAAATGACTAGGGTATTCATGCATTCAAGAAGCTAAAAGCGTGAGATTATTTTTGCTCTACCTACAAGTATCTCGCGTTCCTCACACCAAATTTATATTTTAATTTCAAAAGTCCAACAAAGTAGAGATCATGCCAAAAGATAATCCAAAAGTTAGCCTAGATGCACTAATACCTAGAGAAGCATTTGAAGTTCAAGGGCAGCAAAGTCAAAACATAGGAAGAAATATTCCTATGATATCGGTTCGTGATTTAGAACCAAACTCTTTTTTCTATCCATTTCTACGTAAACCTGATTTTCAAAGAGAAACTAATGAGTGGGATGTTGGAAAAATTTGTGGGTTTATAGAAAGTTTTTTGGATGGAGATTTGATCCCAGCAGTTATTCTTTGGAGAAGTTCTAGTAGTTATTATTTTGTCATCGATGGCTCACATCGCCTTAGTTCTCTAATAGCCTGGATAAATGATGACTATGGTGACGGCAAATTTTCTAAAGAATTTTATGATGGAGAGATCACAGAAGAACTGAAAAATGCTGCTCAAGAGACAAGAAAACTAATTAAATCAAAAATCGGTTCTTACAAAGATTATCAATCATTAACACAGAAGCAAGGACAGATAGATCCAAAAATGCTTGAGAGAGCAAGAAATTTGGGTGCTTTAGGTGTCCAACTTCAGTGGCTTGAAGGCGATGCAGCCAAGGCAGAAGCCTCTTTTTTCAAGATAAACCAAAAAGCTACACCAATAGGTGAAACCGAGATACGTTTACTAGAAGCTCGAAAAACGCCTAATGGTATTGCTGCTCGTGCAATCATGAGAAGTGGTAGCGGTCATAAATATTGGTCAAATTTCTCCCAAGAAAAGCAGGATGAAGTCGAAAAAATAGCTCAAGAAATACATCAACTTATTTTTGAACCAAAATTAAAAAATCCGATCAAAACTCTAGACGTTCCAATAGTAGGAAATTTATCATCTTCAGAAAAACTTGAAGTTATTTTAGAGTTTGTAAATCTCGTTAATGGTATAGAAGAAGATAAAGAATTGGGAGAAGATTTCATAGGAGAAAAAACAATACAATTACTAAAAAATTGTGTCAAGTTAGCTCGAAGAATAAACTCCAATGATCCTTCGTCTCTCGGTCTTCATCCAATTGTATATTTTTACACTGGTTTGGGCAAGTCTAAAATTGGCTCTTTTTATGGTGTAGTTACCTTAATATTACATTTGGATAGAACCAAATATTTTTCTAAATTCATACAAGTAAGGAAAGATTTTGAATGGGTTATTTGGCAGGATGATATGATTCCTGAAATTGTCAGGAAGAGTAAAGCTGTAGAAGCAAATCAGAAAGTCAAAGATTTTTACTTAGAAATAATTCACAAATTATTGAATGGTGTAGATAGGAAAAATATCATTAAGGAAATAGTAGCTGAGAAAAAATTCGGTACATTAAAAACAAAAACTAAAGCTAATACAAGTGATTCCGAGGGTAAAAAGTTTTCAGGAGAGACAAAAACGGCAGCTTTTATCAGAGATGCTTTACCCAAAGTTCCACGATGTAAAATATGTGGTGGTTATCTCCACAGTCACTCTATTTCGATAGATCACATCCAAAGGAGAGCAGATGGCGGTAATGCTACTTTAGATAATGCACAATTGACCCACCCATACTGCAATACAACATTTAAAAATTAAAATTGCTAACAGAATCGGCTCTCTAGAAAAACCAAGAAGAATTTTGTAAATCAGATTGGGATTTTAATACTTAGACACAATTAATCACACACATTGTTTCCGTGTTCCCTGTTAAAACTTTTTCGTTTCCTATCTCCTTATTAACTAATAAATTTTGTATAAACAGGTCAATTTTTTGGGTAGAAATATGCTGCATGACGACGATGTGGGCAAGATTTTCCTCTGTGGCTAATTGCCATTTGCGGCACAGTTCGATTCCAGGCTTGTCAAAAACCACTGTGGTTGAAAAATCATTAAGTAAAGGATGATAATTTACTTCTAAGAGGCGATCGCGCAGATAACGTGCATTTTGCAAGCAGCTTGCAACTTCCTTTTGGAAGTGATGACTTCTGGTTTGGATAGCATACCACAAAAGTAAAGCAGTGATTCCGCTACGTGAACCCAAAATAGTTGTATCTTGACTGCCAATATATTCAACACTTGTCTCAATTTTGTTTACATAAGGTTGACGAGTGAGAACAATTCCATAAGCAATAGGAGAACCAAAAAACTTGTGACCGCTAACAGAGATACTTCCAATGGGATAGTCCCGAAAACTAATTTTTGGTGCATCCTTGATAAAAGGAAGTAACATTCCTCCCAATGCGCCATCACAGTGAATGTAAAAGCGAACTCCTACCCTTTGTGCGATTTCAATAATTCGCTCTATATTATCTACTGCTCCTTTCATAGTAGTGCCTAAATTTATATTGATGATGGCACTTTGATGTTTTCGCTGTGATAGCTCATATTCTAAATGTTCATAGTTAATTTCACCATGAAATTGTGAACAGATAACAACATGAGGTATTTTCAATAAACGTGCGGCTTTGGCAACTGAATAGTGAGTATCACGAGAAGAATAAAGAATCGCATCAGGGTTGAGTTCTCTACCCAAAAATATACCGTAGAGATTGCCTTCCGTACCACCACTGGTAAGATATCCCCAGTATTCTTCTAACTCATAAAGTTGAGCAAACCAGTTAATACATTGTCGTTCAAATTCTTTAGAATGAAGAGCAAAGTTGCCCTCGATAAATGGATCACCCGCATTATTAAGATTATATTGAAAGAATGGCAGCAATAAAGCATAATCAAAGTCGAGATTAGCGGGATAGCCTATAGAAAGTTTTGTGCATTTAGCTATATGTTGCTGTAATCTTTTTAAACTTACTGAAGTATTTTTATCAACTAATCGGGGAAACATAAGTTTATTTTTCTACTTAACCTTGCTAATTTTCTTATGCTTTCTCTGTTCTGGATTGATGGTAGGTAGTAGAGAACAGAAAAACGAAAAATTGGATTTAGGCTGAAATACTTACTACACGATCTTTTTATGCGTGCTTTTTCTCGCCTTAATCACATGATTTTTGGGATTAAAATGTGAATTACAATAAATTTATCAGTTATCTTCTGTCTAGGTTGTAGCAAAACATCTCTGTTTTGCAGCTATGTAATAAGTACTTAAAGATAAATGAACTTTCTTGAGTCGCGAGAGGTTTGAATAATATTAAATATTCATCTAGCAAGCTTATCAGCTAAACTCATCTCTACACTAATCGCATCATTTATTTATGTTTTTTTGCTCACTAAGTTGTTATAGCCACTAACAATTTCATTCTAGCTCTTTGCAAAGGGTTTAAGCTCTTTGCTAATAGCGCAAGTCGTCTTTATACGACTTCATAAAATCAAACAGTCTGCTTAAGCAGAGTTTAGCTATGAGACTACGATTTCAATCGCAGGCGTTTTTTTGAACATTTGCGATGCTCTCTTTCTTGTTTCAACCTTGGAGTTTCATGTTCTGAACTCGAAGTTTCTCGTTTCAACCTAGAAGTTTCATGTTTCCAACGAAAAGTTTCACGTTTCAAGTCTGAATAGTCTCATTTTGATCTCGGAAGTTTTAAACATGATGCTCAATCATAGAGAACCTGAACAAATTATCCCACTCAATACAGATAATTCTTATACAAAACTACTAATTTTTGGCTTGCATACTAAAAATTTTTAGTTTAACATGAAAGATATAGAGAAGGCGCTCCAGACTGACAACCTCAAGCGCCTCTCTATCCCAAAACAATCGTTTATCGTTTTGATATTCAAAATTGTAGCAATGCCACAACCAATTTTTTGTCAAACACCTACTAGAGGCTTTGTAAATTTAGCTTACGCTCGTAAAGTGTGTTTTCGGAGGGTAAACTATAACATGGCTTGGCAATTTGCCTGCGTGATCATTTGGAGTAATGGCGAAAAGGAAAGTTTTTTTGGCAAAGACGCTAAAGTTATAGTCCAAACATTAGAAAAAATGAAATAAAAGTAAGATTGCGGGGGGAAACTCCCCTGCGATCGCTTTTTTAATTCGATGAGAGTGCGATGACAGCCAAGCTTAAATCAGAACAAGAAATCACCGTAATAATTGAAACTCAACTCCCAAAATTCCTGCACTCGCAGCCAAAGCTTCATCCGCTGTTACCAACCGAATGTTATTTTGCGATGCAATAGCTAAATGCAAAGCATCAAGTGTACGCAATGGTGTTTCAAACCGACTAACCCACTCACGCGCCAAGTTATAGTGAATAGGCTCTACCGCAATACAAGTATAAAAACTACTATCTAAGTCAGCTTGAAATCTCTGTACTATAGCTGTTGCGTCCTCTGGGGATATTTCTCGCATTCTCACCCGACGTGACAACGCCGAAAAAAGTTCAACTTCAACTAACTGACTTAAACCAAGCTCTGATTCTACCAGTACTAGTTCTTCAACTATATCGCTCAATGCTTCCGCCCAGTATAAAGTAGCAAGAACACTTGTATCCAGATAAATCAATGGCGTTCCTCTTGGCGTGCATTAACTACAGTTGCACTCAAAGATTCTCCTGTGACTGTCAGTGCATCTCGAAATTGTTTCATACTTACTAAACGTTGTTCCTTTTCTTGTGGAGGAACCAAACGAGCTACAACTTTGTTTTGCTCCAGCAAAATTACTTCTTCTCCCTTAGCTACTTGCTCTAAGAGAGTTTTTAAGTTAGCGGCTGCTTCTTCAACACTTATTTTCAACACTATGCTTCTCGAAAATCAAGATGTAGTAGGATTATAGCCGTTTGTTCAAGGGATTGGGATTCAAGCCGTGGTAACAGGTCTGATTGTTGACTTTTGAACAAAACAATTAGGGGAGAAGAATTGACAATAACGCGATTAAGTAAGTTGGCGCTAATATTTATAGCTATGTTAAGAAATTTCAATGTAGGGTGCGTTATGCCGTAGGCTAACGCACGGTCAAGAATTCAAGGTGCGTTGCGCTGCGCGACAACGCACCCTACAGCTAATTTATATTTCTTCATATACATTGAATTTTTCCCGCCGACTTACTTAATCGACATTCGATAATTCCTGCGCTAATTCTTCAGCCGTATATTGCATAAAATCTACTCGATAACGAGACAGCGCATTGATAAACTCTGCACGGGTAACTGCTGCTATTTCTGCGGCTTTGCTTTGGGAAATTTCCCCTAGTTCATACCATTTAATCGCAGCAGCGAGGCACATTTATTGAACAAATTCATCAGGAGTCTTACGCAGTGCAGAAAAAGCGGTTTCCGGTAATTGAATAGATACAGTTTTCATGCGATCGCAATCGTATTGAGTTTCTTGATCTCAGGTTAACTTGTTTTCATATTTTCGTCAGACATTGCTCAATCATAGAGAATCAAAAAGCGCGATGTCTGACGACAAGCTACTGCGTGTCTACGCACCACCCCTGACACTCCTCACAGTTACCACCTACTTACTGCTGATATTTTCTAATCAATTCCAACGCTTTTTGCAAATCAGCATTTCTTCCTTGTTGTCGAAACAATTCAGCAGCTTTTTGCAAATCAGCAATTCCACCTTGCTTATCTCCTGTTTCAGCACGAACTAAACCCCGGTTTCCGTAAGCTTTGGCATCGTTGGGATTAATTTTGATGGCAGAGGTGTAATCAGCTATAGCCCCTTTATGGTCTCCCAATTCACTGCGGGCTACACCCCGGTTGTAGTAGGCTTCGGCATCGTTAGGATTAATTTTGATGGCAAAGGTGTAATCAGCTATAGCCCCTTGATTAATTGTAGCCAGTGGTTTAGTGAAGCAGGCGATCGCTTGACTTTCAAGACAGTTGCTACCTACTACCTACTTATCTAATTCGTCAAAGCTACTGGTGGATACTGCTGCAACACATGCTTCAAATACTGTCCAGTATACGACTTGGGATTCTCTGCAACTTCTTCTGGCGTACCCTGAGCAATAATTTCTCCACCTTTATCACCACCTTCTGGCCCCAAATCTATCACCCAATCCGCACAACGAATCACATCTAAGTTGTGTTCAATCACCAAAATCGAATTACCTTTATCTACTAATCTTTGCAACACATCTAATAACTTATGGACATCGTAAAAAGATAAACCTGTGGTTGGTTCATCAATTAAATAAAGTGTCTTACCTGTAGCGCGACGTGATAATTCTGTTGCTAACTTGACTCGCTGTGCTTCTCCACCAGATAAAGTTGTCGCAGGTTGTCCGAGTTGGATGTAACCCAAGCCAACATCTACTAAAGTTTGCAAGCGATTCACAGCTTTGGGAATATTCTGGAAAAACTCCAAAGCTTCCTCAACCGTCATCTTCAAAACATCAGCAATAGATTTATCTTTGTATTTGACCTGCAAGGTTTCGCGATTGTATCTTGCACCTTTGCAGACTTCACACTGCACATACACATCCGGGAGAAAATTCATCTCAATGACATTCACACCTTGTCCACTGCAAGCTTCGCAACGTCCACCTTTAACATTAAAAGAAAATTGTCCTGGTTTATAACCCCTCGCTTTCGCTTCAATAGTAGCTGAAAAGGCGTCACGAATGACATCAAAAATACCTGTGTAAGTCGCTGGGTTAGAACGGGGTGTCCTACCGATGGGTGATTGATCAATCACAATCGCTTTATCAATCGCACTCAATCCCTTAATTCCATCAATTTCTTTCGGTAAAGGAACCTTACGAAAAAGGTGATGTTGCAATGCTGGGTAAAGCAACTCATTAATTAAAGTGGACTTCCCAGAACCAGAAACACCCGTGACAGCAACAAGTTTACCGAGTGGAATCTCCACATCTATATTTCTGAGGTTGTTACGACGAGCATTTTTGATAATTAAACTTATCCCATTTCCTTCTCTTCTAGTTGCAGGAGTTTGAATTACTCGTCTTCCTGACAAATACGCACCTGTAAGAGAATTTTCTGCTGTTAATAAAGCTTTTAAATCACCTTCAGCAATAATATTACCACCGTGAATACCTGCACCCGGCCCAATATCAACTATATGATCAGCAGCCCGAATCGTGTCTTCGTCATGCTCAACGACAATTAATGTATTGCCCAAATCCCGCAACTTCGTTAAAGTTTGCAGTAACCTGCCGTTATCGCGTTGATGCAAACCAATACTTGGTTCATCTAAAACGTATAATACACCCGTCAACCCAGAACCAATCTGAGTTGCCAAACGAATGCGTTGCGCTTCTCCACCCGAAAGCGTCATCGCCGGACGATCTAGAGTTAAATAATCCAACCCCACATCCAACAAAAACTGCAACCTTGCCCGAATTTCTCGCAACACCAAATCTGCAATCTGCATTTGGCGATCGCTCAACTTTAATTGATCTACTCTGTGTTGACACTCACGAATCGACACCCCAGTCAAATCCAAAACTCGGTACTGTCCCAACCGCACCGCCAAAGCTTCCGGTTTCAACCGCTTTCCCTGACATACTGCACAGGGTTGATCAATTAAATACTGTTCTAATTTTTGCTTAATTAACTCCGTACCTCCCTCATATTGACGCTGCAATATGGGAATTACACCTCTAAAACTCTTTTTCTCTGTACTTTCTTCTCCATATAAAATTATCTGTTGTTGTTCTTCAGTCAACTTTTGCCAGTGTGTCTGCAACTCGAACCCATGAGCTTGACTCAAACCATACAACAACTCTAAATAATAAGAATTATCCTTTTCCGACCAAGGAGCGATCGCAGCATATACAGGCGCTTCCGGATCAGGTACTACCAACTCCGGCGAAAATGTTTTTAAAGTACCAATTCCGTGACAATTAGGACAAGCACCGTAGGGCGAGTTAAACGAGAACAAACGCGGCGATAATTCCTCCATCACCGCACCGTGTTCTGGACAAGCAAAATTTTCGGAAAAAACTAATTCTTCGTCCTTTGTGTCTTGAGTATTGTCAGAATTAGGAGTAAAAAGAATTACTGCTATACCTTCGGATAACTTTAAGCAAGTACTAAGCGAATCGACCAAACGCTCTTGAATACCGTCTTTTTTCACCAAGCGATCGATCACAACTTCAATCGTATGTGTAAAATTTTTATCTAACTCAATCGCGTCTGAAAGTTCCCGCACTTCCCCATCGATCCGCACACGCACAAAACCTTGGGAAGCCAGACCAGATAACAGCTTTTTATGAGTACCTTTTTTACCCCGTACCACAGGCGCCAGAATTTGAAACCGGGTGCGATCGCTCAAATCCATAATCCGATCCACCATTTCATCAATGGTTTGGGGTGCAATACAGCGATCGCAAATCGGACAATGGGGTTCTCCCGCTCGTCCAAATAATAACCGCAGATAGTCGTAAATCTCTGTCACCGTTCCCACTGTCGAACGGGGGTTATGGGAAGTTGATTTTTGATCAATGGAAATCGCCGGACTCAACCCTTCAATTGACTCCACATCCGGCTTATCCATCTGTCCTAAAAATTGTCGCGCGTACGCACTCAGAGATTCCACATAGCGGCGCTGTCCTTCAGCAAAAATGGTATCGAATGCCAAAGAAGACTTACCAGAACCAGACACACCCGTAAAAACAATCAGGCGATCGCGTGGTAATTCTAAATCAATATTTTTCAGGTTATGCTGCCTAGCACCACGAATTCTAATAGTATTCAGGCTGTTGGGGTTGGGATGGGGAAGGTGTCCATTTAGGGATGCAGCAAACTGAGTGTCTGACATATCAACAGGCTAATAAATAGGGGCAGCATGAAACAGTCCTTAATAATACTAGCGTTGACTTGCACAGAATAGAACAATCGTACTGTTTGATTCACGGGAAATCAGTTAACAGTTACCAGTTTAATTTGATAACTGATAACTGATAACTGATAACTGATTAGTACTACGCCTGTTCCCAAAGTTCGCGCACGTGACCGGGAAGCCAGCTAGCAATCTCTTGAATGCGCTCTTGGGAAAGTTCTTCTTTGGTAGCAGAAAATACAGCTTTTACGACTTGCTCACGATCAGCTGTGGGTGGTAATCCTCCCTCGTTAGCGACTCGGAAAAGGAAGCGATCGCTATCAATTTTGAAAATACCAGGGCCTTGCCAAGGTGGACGTACCCGGCTCAAAAAGCCGACAATCGGGTTAGTATCTCGCCAGAGTTCGGCTACTTCTAGCTTTTGAAGTTCCTTCTCTTCTGTGGTGTAGGCTGGTTCATGCAATTCGGCTTCGACATGATCGGCTGCTTCTGTAGTCATTAAGTCACGCATAACGCGAAATACAACTTCAGTTAAATCTCTGGCATCATAAGGATCAGCAAGTCCACCTCTGACCATAACTTTGTCCAGAAACGATCTGTGTTCGTCTGCGATCGCAACTCTAGTATCTTCAATCTCAGTAGGATCAACTTCCGGTAAGTCTTTTCTTAAAGTTTCGTCCGGCATATTTTTTCTCGTGTTTTCTAGTATTTAGCAATTATGCTCATTTACTAAATTGCACTAGTTAAAAATGCTTAACACCGTTCCAAAGTTGGAGAAGGTCGGTAGCCAAAAGTTAGAGATTATTCTAGTTCTTCCGATTTCCCAGTGAGATGAAGCTAAAAGCCTCCTGAATTTACTGGTTGCATATAGTCTTGACAAATAACAGATACCAGATAATTTGTAGATGTAAACAATTTACTGAACAATTCATTTAAAAATAAACATTTTAGATTTATTTAATATCAAAATCTAGATTTTTATATAAATCAATTAAATTTGCATTAGTTATAAAGTAAGTTTAAATAAGCATTTTAACTTTATGAAATATGCTCACGTCTTACAACATAACAAAGAAGATTGTGGTGCCGCTTGTCTTGCTGCAATTACCAAATATTATGGACGTAATTTTACTCTCAACCACATTCGTGAAGTCGTAGGTACTGGACAATTTGGAACAACATTGTTGGGGCTAAAACGAGGTGCTGAAAGACTTGGTTTTAATGCTCGTCCTGTTAAAAGTTCACCAGAAATTTTAAACCGAATCAATAAAGCACCTCTACCAGCAATTATTCATTGGCAAGGTCATCATTGGGTAGTTTTATATGGTAAAAAAGGCAAAAAATGCGTAATTGCTGATCCTGCTGTAGGAGTGCGGTATCTGTCTCCACAAGATTTAGCAGAAGGTTGGACAGATTGGTTAATGCTTTTACTACAGCCAGATCCAATCAGATTTTATGCTCACGAGAGCGATCGCATCGGTGGTTTTTGGCGTTTCTTCAAGCGCATCTGGAATTTTCGCACGATTCTAGCTCAAGCCTTACCCCTGAATCTGATTTTAGGATTGCTATCTTTAGCTTCTCCTTTTCTGTTACAAATTCTCACTGATGATGTGCTAGTTCGAGGTGATACAAAACTCCTCACTACCATGGCGATCGCTGTGGTAGCCATGAATGTTATTTCTAGCAGTCTATCTTGGGTACAGTCTAACTTAATTGCTCACTTCTCCCAACGTCTGCAATTGAGGCTAGTTCTGGAATTTGGGCGTCAAATTCTACAATTACCACTCTCGTATTATGAAGTTCGTCGGAGTGGAGAAATCGTCAGTCGCCTACAAGATATTAACCAAATTAATCAACTAGTTGCTCAAATTGTTGTGAGTCTGCCTAGTAAATTTTTTATTGGTATAATTTCTTTAGTAATTATGAATTATTATAGCTGGAAGCTAACGATTATAGCTCTTTTAGTTTCTATATTAATGGTCATATCTACAGTCATCTTCCAGCCCAAACTACAGCAAAAAACTCGTGAGATTTTAGTTACAGAAGCCGAAGCACAAGGTGTTTTAGTAGAAACTTTTAAAAGTGCGCTTCTTCTCAAAACTACTACAGCATCACCGCAATTTTGGGAAGAATTACAAAGTCGATTTGGGCAAATTTCTGCTTTGACATTAAGCACAACGCAGATTAGTATAAACAATCATATATTCTCTACTTTAGTTTCTGGGATTGGTAGCGTTGCTTTACTTTGGTTTGGTGGAAGTTTAGTTATTAATTCAGATGAAAACCTCAGTATTGGGCAACTACTTGCATTTAACTCAATGAATGGTAATTTCGTCAGCTTAATTGCTACTAGTATTATTTTCATAGATGAATTGACTAAAACAAAAATTGCCACACAACGCCTTGCAGAAGTCATAGATATTACTCCAGAAAATCAAGATGACGGTAAAAAGCAGTTTGCGACAATTTCTGAAGATGCTGACTTGATTTGTAGTAATGTTAGCTTTCATTACCCTGGTCAAATTGAACTGCTCAACAACTTTGATTTAACAATTCCTGGCGGTAAAGTTATCGCCATTATTGGTAAATCTGGTTGTGGTAAAAGCACGCTCGCTAAAATTATGGCGGGTTTATATCCACTCAAATCTGGTAATATTCGCCTTGGAATTTATAACCTAGAAGACCTAAGTTTAGATTGTCTGCGTCAACAGGTAGTTTTAGTTCCCCAAGACGCTCAATTTTGGAGTCGTTCTATTATTGAAAACTTTCGTTTGGGAGCGCCTGATCTTACATTTGAGCAGATTGTGAAAGCTTGTCAAATAACACAAGCAGATGATTTTATTAGTAAACTTCCTCATAAGTATCAAACCGTTTTAGGTGAGTTTGGAGCAAATATTTCTGGTGGACAACGCCAACGCCTAGCAATAGCAAGAGCCATTGTTACAAACCCACCAGTATTAATTTTGGATGAATCGACTAGCGGACTCGATCCAGTCAGTGAAACACAAGTTCTAGATCAGCTACTCACGCATCGTCATGGGAAAACTACGATTTTGATTACTCACCGTCCCCAGGTAATTAATCGTGCTGAGTGGATTGTAGTACTAGATCAAGGAAAGTTAAAAACTCAAGGTTCTTTAACGCAATTACGCTGTCAATCTGGAGAACATTTGAAATTTTTAAATCCTTAATTATTCATACTTATTCGCGTAATTATGCTCTACACTCATAATCAAAAAGTTTTGCTGTCAACACCAAGTGAAGAGTTTCTTCCGCCTGTTAATCGCTGGACATCTTTAGCAGGAATTTTTCTTGTCGGGAGTATTGTAACTACTATTACTTTATGTTCATTCATTAAATACAATGTCACTGTAAAAGTTACTGGTATTGTGCGTCCTACAGGAGAAATTCGGTTAGTACAATCAAAAATTGAAGGAATTGTTAAAAGTATTTTGGTTAAAGAAGATCAATTAGTTAAACAGGGAGAGGTGATCGCTTATCTTGAAGATAAACAATTACAAATTAAAAATAACCAACTGCAAGGGAATATCCAACAGGATAAATTACAAATAATCCAAATCAATGCTCAAATTAAAGCCTTAGATTCCCAAATTCAGTCTGAAACAATAGTAGCAGAACGGACAGTAGCTTCTGCTAAAACAGATTTGCAACGCAATCAACAGGAATATCAACAGCGACAAATTACCACGAATAGCGAATTACTTGCAACTCAAGCAAATTTGCAAAAAGCCCAAGCCAACTTGCAAAAAGCTCAAGCTGATTTAAGTTTTGCACAGATGGATCGCGATCGCTATCAGCATCTATCAGAAATTGGTGCTA
Source organism: Fischerella sp. CENA71 (assembly GCA_024239075.1). Lineage (GTDB taxonomy): Bacteria > Cyanobacteriota > Cyanobacteriia > Cyanobacteriales > Nostocaceae > Pelatocladus. Next base: position 42,476 of record JANBVI010000008.1, read on the forward strand.
TTGGGAACCGGGAATTTGAGCAGAAAAAGCTAGTTGTGAAGCAAACTAAAGCCATGCTTGAAGCTGAAGAAAAAGCTGTTGATATCGCCAAAGCTCAAGTGCAATCAGCTAAAGCTGCTATTAATCCTACCACTGCCACAGTGGCGATCGCTCAACAGCGCATTACCCAAGAAACTGCAAGAGGAAAAGCAACTATCGCTTCTTTAAAAAAAGAAAAACAAGCTTTAATTCAGCGTCGAGTTGAAGTAGAAAAGCAACTCGGACAATCTCAAAAAGAACTCCAACAAATAGCCAATCAGCTGCAAGATACTATTGTGCGAGCAACTAGTGATGGTATCATCTTCCAGTTCAATTTACGAAACCCTGGTCAAGTACTAAGAGTTAGCGAAGCGATCGCTGAAATTGCTCCTAATCATGCTCCTGTTGTCATTAAAGCAATCATTCCCACTCACGATATCAAAAATGTTGCAGTTGGTCAAAAAGTACAATTGCGAATAGATGCTTGTCCTTATCCTGATTATGGAACTCTTAAAGGAGTTGTTGAAGTTGTTTCTCCAGACACAATTACACCTACAAGCAATAATATAAATACAGCAAAATCAGAATCTACAACTTCTGCTGTTAGCTACTTTGCAGCAACTATTCGACCCCAAAGTCTAACATTTGGAAATGGTGAGCGCCAGTGTCATATCAAATCAGGGATGCAGGTAAAAGCTGACATTATTTCTAGAGAAGAGACAGCACTGCAATTTATGCTGAGAAAAGCCAGGTTAGCTACTGATTTATAGATCACAACACAATACGTACTGGCGTGGCAAGCTTAAAATGGTGCATTAATAAACCGCAGAGGCACAGAGAACACAGAGATAGAATCAGAGATTTATTGCACTATTTTAGCCTTGCCATGCCAGTACAGGTAGTTAGCTAATAATCTAACTAGTGCATATGAACACATACAACAAAATCTTTTTATTTCCGCGATTTTCATGCTAATTATCTAGCAAATATTAGTGTCAAGATATTCATTGATTTATATTATCGTTATTATATTAGAAATTTAATAATTTATGATTGCATGAAAGTCGTATATCAATTTAAAAAATTCTAACTTTATAGAATTATTAGTTAGAAGTTAAAGTGAGTTGGAGAAACAAATTATGCAATTTACAAAGCCAAAAAAACATGTTCAACCCACACAAGAGAACCATGAATTTGAACTTTTTGAAGACTTAACAGATGAAGAGATAGAGAAAGTATGTGGTGGTGTTACGAAATTAGACTTTGAAGAATTTAAAGCTGATTTCAAATTAGCCAAGATTGAGTTTACAGCAGAATTTCTAACTTTGAAATTCTAAGACAATTGCTGGATTTATACAATAAGAGTGCTTAATTATTTATAGGATTTAAGCATAGGAAATATTTACTTTTTGCTTGATTTATCACCAGAGAAGTTTCTTCTACTGGTGTTTTACGTTAATGTGACTTCGACAAATATTATCAGACTAAGTAAGTCGGCGTTAATATTTCAAACTATATTAATAAATTTAAAGTGGGGTGCGTTGCAATACGGTTCGGTTAAGAATTTTTCGTCATGCTTTGGGATGTAGAGACGTGCCATGGCACGTCTCTGGTGGGTTTAGATGTCTCATCGATTTGTCTTATCCGAACCGTATTGGGGTGCGTTGTCGCGCAGCGTAACGCACCTTCAAATAGACGCACGAAATGCGACTTCTCAACAGAGTAATCTAAAATCCAAAATGGTATAACCACTCTACAATCTGTGAATTCACCACATCCGGTACTTCATCATGAGGACAATGGCCAGCGCCAGGAATGGGAACAATTTTGATATTCTGACCATTCTCCCGCGCTTGTTCGTAAATCTTCGCACCAGCGATTGGTGTCCAAGGATCATCAGCACCCCAAATTACTAGCAGAGGATGTTGGACTTTCGGTAATAGCTCTTCAGGTCTGGGGCCTGGAGGTGCGGTAAGGATAGATGCGAAAACTTTTTGCGCTCCTGGATCACACGATGGTGTATGAAGTATATCTACCAATTCATCAGTGACGGCTTGGCGATCGCGATAGACTTGGTAAAGAGTACGGCGAATTTGATGTTTTTGCCGAATGCGGTTAAATACGAATGTCCCCGTAATCGGATGACCAACCAGTTTATTAAAAGCAGACATCACAACTCGTAGCGGTGGGTTCAATTCGTGAGGACGATGACTCAAACCCCCCGCAGAGTTAATCAACACCCCACCCGCAACAATTTCTGGATATTTGGCTAATACGATCAAACTTAAAAGTGCGCCGATAGAGTTACCAATAAATACGGCTGGTTCGTTAATATGGGTTGTCCAAAAATCTTTAAGTAGTTCCACCCAAAGTTCTACTGTATAATCAATGGCTGCTTTTTCAGAACCACCAAATCCCAGTAAATCAAGGGCAAATACTTGATAGCCAGCATCGGCTAAAACGGGGATATTTTTTCGCCAATGACCAATACAAGCACCAAAGCCGTGAACTAAAACTAAGGGTTTACCTGTTCCCACAACGGTGTATTGAATTTTATAGCCTTGCCAAGTCCAAAAGTATTTTTCAAAAGTGGCTATTGTCGGTAGCTGCTGGATATTTACAGTCATTATTAAGATTAGTAAAGCTTTTTTTATATAATAATTTGTTCTGAGCGTCTAGATGTACGCAAAGTGAGTAATGAGAACTTTTGTCCTCTTTCATCGCTATTTTAAGGGCTTATGCGGAGAAGCACTAGGTTGCGATCGCCTTAATAAACACTTTAATACTTACCTAATTCTAGAAGTAGCTGATAGCTAAAAATGGACTTACCCTTGGTTTATCACTCAGATTACGTTGCGCCATTACCTGAAGGACATCGTTTTCCCATGCCTAAATTTCAGCAACTCTACGAACTATTGCTGGCTGATGGTGTGGCGTATCCCTCCCAATTTTATATACCCGAACGTCCTCCACAGGAATTAATAGAGTTAGTCCACACGCCAGAATACGTTCAAGCTTACTGTGAAGGAACCCTGGACTCAAAAGCTCAACGGCGGATTGGATTACCTTGGAGTCCAGCGCTAGTCAATCGTACCTGTGTGGCGGTAGGTGGTACGATACTGACTGCGAAGTTAGCACTAGGTCACGGTTTAGCTTGCAATACTGCTGGCGGTACTCATCATGCTTTTCCTGGTTATGGTTCGGGTTTTTGCATTTTCAACGATTTAGCGATCGCCTCTCGTGTTATGCAAAAACTAGGACTAGTCCAAAAAATTTTGATTGTAGATTTGGATGTGCATCAAGGAGATGGAACAGCATTTGTTTTCCAAGATGATGACAGTGTTTTTACCTTTTCCATGCACTGCGAGGTTAATTTTCCTAGTACTAAGCAAAAAAGCGATTTGGATGTCCCGCTTCCCATTGGCATGGAAGATGATGAATATCTACAAACTTTAGCAGCATATTTACCAGACTTGTTGTCTCAAGTCAAGCCAGAGTTGATTTTCTATGATGCAGGTGTAGATCCTCATGTAGGCGATCGCTTGGGAAAATTAGCCCTGACTGACACTGGTATTTATCGTCGGGAAATGCAAGTTTTAAGTACTTGTATTGCTGCTGGTTATCCTGTCGCTTGCGTCATTGGCGGTGGTTACGCCGATGATCTCAAATCTCTCGTCTATCGTCACTCCCTTGTGCATCGCGCTGCAAGTGAAGTCTATCGCCATTTTCACCTTTAGGATCGGGGGAAGGGGACCAAGGAAGGGGGAGAATAAACACCAATAACATAACCATTGACCAATAACCAACTCTTCCTGCGGGAACAATGCAGAAAATCGTCTCCTTGGATACAATTTAGAAGTAAGGAGAGCCGAGGAGAAAGATTAAGGTGCTATTAAAAGGCTTTGAAATAGAGATGTACACTGGCACGGCTAGTGGTGAAATCGTCGGTCTCTCTGACAAAATCACTGCGTCTTTAGATGGATACGTGCGGGAGCCGGATAGCAGAAATGTAGAGTATATTACTGCACCCAACCATAATTATGACCAGTTATTGTGCGCTATTTTACGTCCTCGATTGACACTGCGAGAGTATCTCCAGCAATTGGGCAATTATACTCTCATTCCAGGTAGCACTTTGTCTTTGGGTAGTAGCGATCGCTTTTTTCGTTCTGACCCTACAAATCCTTATCATACTTTTATCGAGCAAACCTACGGCACAAAAGTCGTAACGGCTAGCGTCCATATTAATATTGGCATCGCTGACCCAGAACTACTTATGCGTGCTTGTCGGTTGATTCGGCTAGAAGCACCATTGTTTCTGGCTTTGAGCGCTTCTTCTCCTTTCTTAGATGGCAAAGCAACTGGTTATCATTCCACTCGTTGGGGCGTATTCCCACAAACGCCCGCCCATGTACCGCTCTTTACTAGTCACGCTGATCATATTCAGTGGGTAGAACAGCAACTGGCAGCCGGAACAATGCAAAATGTTCGTCATTTGTGGGCATCGGTACGACCAAATGGCGATCGCCGCCCTTATGATTTAAATCGGTTAGAATTGCGAATTTGCGATTTAGTTACAGATCCTATTTCCTTATTAGCGATTACCGCTTTGCTAGAAGCACGTCTGTTACAACTAATCGAAAATCCCCATCTTGATCCTTTAACTCAAAGTACTTTCTCGCCTGAGGAACTTGTCTCTTTAACTACTACCAACGAAATAGCAGCAGCTACTTCCAGTCTTGATGCCCAACTGCTACATTGGCAAGATGGCAGAACTATCACTGCTAGAAATTGGATTGCTGAACTTTATCAACAAGTGTGGCCATTAGCTAAACAACATGGCTTCAGTTGCTTCCTTTCACCTTTACAGAAAATTCTCCGGGAAGGAAATGAAGCTCAACAGTGGTTGCAGCTTCATGCTGTTGGTTTTAGCACTAAAGCCACAATTGTTCAAGCTATTGGGGCGACACAAGAACGTGAAGCAGAACTAGAAGGTAAATTATGTGTCTCCTCAGTGACGTAACAAGTCATTGATTTGAGATTTTGAATTTTGGCTTATCAAGCCAAAATCATTCTTAATTTTGAAATTTGTACACCCTTGATCTTCCAGGTAGGGAATTTTGAATTTTTTTCTCCTCCTTGTTACCTTTATCTCCCTTCAAGACTTGTCGGAAAAAACCCAGAGTCGCTAAGAGGGGGTTGACACCTCATCCCTAATCTCTAAAAAATTGATAAGCTCCTCAGAGGTGTCATCATCTACCTTAGGGTATAAAAAGTCATCTTCTAGAAAAATAGTATTTTAACCACTCTCAGAGAAAATTCTGAGAGATTTATTTGTTTTGTTTTAAATTTCTAATCAATTGTGATAGGTTGATATTTATTAACAAAAGCTATAAGAAGTCTATATCAACAGATAGATTTGAAAATTTTGATACTTTACATTTAGAGATACTGTGAAGCTGGGAAAAAATGCCTCAGGTAGTTCTAGTTAATCCTCTTATACCGCCGAATACAGGTAATATTGCTCGTACTTGTGCTGCCACAGGTACAGAACTACACTTGGTTGGGCCTTTAGGATTTGAAATTAGCGATCGCTATCTTAAAAGAGCTGGTTTAGATTACTGGCCACATGTCAAGCTGCATTATCACGAGTCTTTAGAAGCCTTGAAAACCTTACATCAGCAAAGGGGAGGAAGATGGCTAGGATTCAGTGTGCGCGGTAGTTCTAACTATGCCAAATTTCAATTTCAAGCAGATGACTGGCTGCTGTTTGGTAGTGAAACTACAGGTTTACCATCAGAAGTGATTGAGATGTGTGATTCCACTCTCTACATTCCCATGAGTCAATCTCAAGTTCGCAGCTTGAATCTTTCTGTGAGTGTTGCTGTGGGCTTGTTTGAAGCGTATCGCCAGTTGGGTTATTTAGAATGAATTGCACAATACTACGGGTGTATAAATTTACAAGTTAATTGAATATACTTTCAAGTTAATAAGCTCTTAATGTATCTATGTAGATATATAGATAAAATTATTCTGTTGTTTAGTTAAAGATAAGGTAAAATAATATACCTGATAAGTAAAACATCGTCTACTCTAGATAATAATACTTAGAAACCTCTATAATCACTTATAAGAAATTTGTATATGGCAAAAGACAGAATTACTGAATCGAACGATAGATTTTTATGAACTAGTTTTTTTTGATCTAAAGGAACAAAAATCACAAAACTATGTCATATCAACCATTTGAGCGACTTTGTAAACTATGTCATTGGTTTGAGGAGAGTAAAGGAGCGTAAACATGCCTATGAGTTGATACGGTTGTGTTTTGGGGAATAATCAACATACAGTCTCATGTTGAGATGATGGATTGAGCGAAAAACCTTTGAATATTCTTGATAAAGATATCTAAAAGCGCCGATTTGCTCTTCCAAGCAGTCCTGATAGTAAGTTTTGAGACAACTACAAAGACCAAGACGTTGTAAGTTATGAGCAGTAACCAGACAAGCAAACAAAAAATAAATTTTTTACTAAATTTTAAAGATGTAAACTTGTCTAAACTGAAGAAGCAAGTTAATCTTGCCTAAGTATCTCTGTTCAGTGTGATCTTGTTCTATTGTTTGATGTGATCTAAATCATTGACTAGTCCCCGACTCTAATGTCGAGGTCAGTTAAGCGCTAGTGTTCATAGGAGGTCGTCTTTGAAACGAGCATTGAAAAAGAGAGAGAAGGCTGTGTTAGAAAACACCCAAAGTGAGGAAGTACCGGTGGAACAGCAGAACCCAATTAATTCACGTATTCACCGTCTAGTACCAACAAAAGCCGCGATGATTGGCTTGGCAATCTCAATGGGAGCGACTAGCCTTTTGGTGACTCGACAAAGCGATCAAGCCCTAGCAGCAGAACCAGTTGGCAATCAAAATACAGCTTCAACTCTTCCTGCTACGGCCGATACAGAATTAAAAATTGCTCGTGTAAATACTTTCAAGTCCGAAACCGGATCATTGATGAGTCAGCCTGAAAATGCTGTTTTAGTTGAACCAACAGCAATTTCACAGGTGCCTGGGCTAGGGGTAAAATGGCAGGTTGTCACAAATGGAATATCTGTGCCAGCTCATACGCCAGTTGCAGTACCAACCAACGCAAACAGTCTGCGTATTCCTAGTGCCAAAAACAATACACAAACAGCTACAAAGCAACTTGACACTGTTGGAACATTATCTAATGGTTATGGAGTAATCCAAAATCAAACCACATCCTTATCCTTCGCTGCTCAACCGCAAACAGTGGTAGAAAACAATGCAATTAGCAGTGAAGTAAATGCCCAACTAAAAGCACAGCAAGAATTTGCACTCTATCGCTTACAGGAAAAATCAGATCGCCTAAGAGCCAGTCTGGCACAAATAAGGTCTGAGAGAACTACACAATTACCCAAGGTTGCTTTAAATCAAGCTCAATCAACGACAGCAGTTACTCAGCCATTTTCACAAGACACAAGCAACACTTTTACACTACAGTCCCAAACAAAAAGTGATGCAAGCCAAGCTAGCCTCGTAGCTAGATTGAAGCAACACAAAAATACGCTGAATACCGCGACAACGGCTGTCACACCAACAGCTACCACGCCAGTTATCACACCTACCGTTACAGCAGCGAAAGTTGTTACTCCATCGACTAGCGCTAACTATGAAGTCAAGCCAGGAGATACATTAGCAGCGATCGCCCGCGCCCATGGTACATCAGTATCAGAACTAGTTAAGGCAAATCGTCTTAATAATCCCAATCAACTACAAATTAATCAAAAGCTCAATATTCCTACCACTGAAGTCAGCAAAGCTACCACCCCAACACAAGTAGCGATTAACTCCAGTGCTTTGGAGTTGAGTCATAATTCCAAATTTACCAATAGAAGCTCTAATTCAGAAATTGCTGATTCCAGTACTTCTGCAATTGAGTCGTTAACTTTAAACAATCAAACTTCAACCAATACATATAACACAGAATCTAGTTCTACTAATTCGACAGCAAATACAGCCACCACAGAAAATGCCTATGGTATGGGTGGTGATAGTCCCATACCAACTGCTTTTACCGAAATGCAATTGGCTAGAAGACAAGATACCACCAAATCAAAGAATGCCAAAAATCCTAATCCACGTCTAAACAGCTTAAAAGCGGAAATTGAGAGATTAAGAGCAAAATACCGCGCTCAACAGTCTGGTAGCACAGTTGTGGCAGAGGAAGTTAGCAATAGCAGTGAATCTGTAGAAATTCCCGTTGCTCAACCAAATAATTTTGCCATACCAATTAAAGTTTCCAGACCTACTAGCAATGTAGTAGTACCTACATTAACCGTTAAGCCAAATGCGCTACCAGTGTCAATCCCAGTTCCCAAACCAAAGGGAGCAACTTACAATGTGCAGCTGAATAATCCCTCATTCCGCTCTCATAAACAGAATGATGAGTTAGTCAATCCAGAATTTGTTGCCAATCAAAGTAAAAAGGTAGCAACACCTGGTATGGGTGGAGATGTGCCTCAGTCTTTTAATGCAAAACGGGGAACTCAAGTTTCTCCAGAATTACCACCATTAGCGGCAGTTGATACATACTTGCCCAAACCAATTGAAGAAATCACCCCCACTTCCAAAGGCTATATTTGGCCCGCTAAAGGAGTCCTCACCTCTGGTTATGGTTGGCGTTGGGGGCGGATGCACAAAGGAATTGACATAGCTAACGGTACTGGTACACCGATTTATGCTTCCTCCGGTGGTGTTGTAGAAAAAGCTGGTTGGAATAACGGTGGTTACGGTAATGTTGTCGATATCCGCCATTCTGATGGCAGTTTGACTCGTTATGGTCACAACAGCAAAGTTTTGGTACGGGTAGGTCAACAAGTAAACCAAGGTGAAATGATTGCTGAAATGGGTAGTACTGGCTTTAGCACAGGCCCACATAGCCACTTTGAAATCCATCCATCTGGCAAAGGTGCAGTCAATCCTATGGCCTTCTTGCCACCACAACAACGCATATAGTTTGTCTGGAAGTAAATCACCCACACTTGTTTGGAGTCACAAGTACAAGTGTGGGCTTCCAAATTTTCACCATAACCAACGAAAAAAAATTAAATTTCTAGATATATAGGACTAGCCATTACAAAACTAGTATGCTATATTTATAAATCAGTGAGAAAAGTTTGGCTCAGTAGCTCAGTCGGTTAGAGTGGGGGACTCATAAGCCCTAGGTCGTGTGTTCGAATCACACCTGAGCCATCAAAATAAACAACCTATCTGTGTGTATCTGTTTGCGTCAGTAGTCGATTTCTAAAACAAGTTGATTTCTAAAACAAAAAGTTTGTTGTGATTTCACCTCTCGTCAGTCGCAACTTTTAATTATGTGGACGCAAAGCGGCTTGGTGCAGGTATGCATGAATTTTGATTTTTAATTCCGAAGGTGGCGGAGTACCTCAGCGACAGACCAAGCTTGAGCGATCGCTCCTCTGGGTGTGTGAGGCGCATCCCCATCAAAAATTTCCGAAATTGATCCAAGACAGCTGTCAGTAAGAAAATGTTCTAGCAGAGGTTCCCACTCAAAAGGTAACGGTTCTGTGCCATAAAAACGTTTCCAAGCTCGAATAAAAGGGCCAATGAGCCAGCACCACACAGTACCTTGGTGGTAAGAGCGATCGCGCTGTTGTGGATGACCGACATATTTGCCAATATATTCCCGATCACCTGGATCAAGAGTACGAAGACCATAGGGTGTGAGTAAACGTTCAGTAGCCACCTGTAATATCTGACGCCCCTGTTGAATAGAAAACGCGCAGTGGTTGAGAGAAAGCGCAATCACAGCATTAGGGCGAATCTGAGAATTACGGCGATCATCTGGTTCTATGGTGTCGTATAAGTAGCCCAACGGAGAATTCCAGAACTGTTGGAGTGAGTCTTTGACTTGTTGGGCTTGTTGACTATAACGTCGAGCCTGTTTTGCAAAACGACTTGTTTCGGCGACAGTTTCTTGCTCACTCAAAATTTCTGCCCACCGAGAAGCCCAACATAAAGCTGAGTACCACAAAGCATTGATTTCTACTGGCTTACCACAACGAGGTGTGACTGGTTGTCCATCAACTACTGCATCCATCCAAGTTAAGGCTACACCACGGGCATCCCAACCAATTAGTCCATCGGTAGCATCAACTTGAATGTTGTAGCGTGTACCACCAATAAAAGCTTTATAAATTTGCTGTACTACTGAGTATTGTTCTGCGAGAAACAACCAGTCCTGTGTTGCTTCTAAATATAGTCCTAAGCTTTCAATCCACCACAAAGCTGTATCAATACTATTGTAAACAGGTTCACTTTCCAGACTAGGAAACATATTGGGGATCAGACCGTGGCGACAATAATTTCCAAGACTCTGTATAAGTGCTTTTGCCAAGCCAAATCGCTGCGTCAGCAACGCTATACCTGGTAAAGCAATCAAGGTATCACGTCCGCGATCATTGAACCAATGATAACCAGCTATAAAAGTAGGTTCACGATTAGAAGTTCGCAAAACAACAAACTGATCGCTTGCTTTTAGTAATTGCTGCCAAATAGGGGACTGAGTACTAGAATAATTTTTCAAATTCACCAAGTCCCTAGTCCATAATCCCCAATCACAAGTCTCTTTTTCATCCCATCCAAATATCAAAGACAGACGTTCTTGTTCTGCCTCAACAACTTCTCCAAAGGTATCGTCATTCAGAGAACTTTGTAAAAGGTCGGGAAAACCCACCTTGGCTTCCAGAGTGACTACATCCCCCGGTGCAAGGTTAACTGTTAAATAACCAGGACTGTAGAGGTCTTCGCGATCGCTCAATCCTCGCCTTGTCTCCTCTGGTAAATGGTAATTCCAATACCAAAATCCATCTGGTTGGTAACTGCCTTGTGTCCAGCGCAAGTGCCAAGGTGTGCCAAACTCTCCTGAGTTGATTCCTTGAAAACAGACTTGTCTTTGTCCTAGCAATTGCGAAAACTGTAACTGTGGAGTGGCTTTTTGGTGGTTGTGAAAATCGCGATCGCTGATCAATAGTCGTAACCTCAAAATTGCCTCATCCTTACCCTCATAGCGATATTGAATTAAAAGGCGATGACACAATTGACCTTGGGCATTTGCAGAAGACGCGGTGACGCTGAGAGTGGGAGACGCGGAGAGTGTTTCATCTGTATTCTCCGTGTCATAGTGTCTCCGCGTCACCGCGTCAGAGTGTCTCCCCTTTCCCTCTCCCCATCCGTTGGGCATTACCAACTGCCTAGTTAACTGCCAGTCATCTTGACCCCAAACCCATTTGGGAACTGGTTTAATATCAAAATGACGTAACAGTTCGTAACCTGTCGGATCAATCTGACCACTACCCCAAAAATTTGTCCCCAATGCTATAACTTGCTTTGGTAGTTCCAAACTAGCTTCTAGATGCGAAAACAGTAGGGTACGTCCAGAAGGCGAATTAGTCGCAGCAAATAACCAACCATGATAAGTGCGAGTGCGGACATCAGAAACCGTACCACTGGCAAAACTTCCCAAGCCATTCGTGAGCAACCATTCTCTTGTATCTAAATCGACCATTTGCTACTCAAAATCGTTATGAGTATGATATACTTGTAACAGTTCGTAATTAAGCTGTCAGGGCGTAAACAGGTAAGTATTACCTAATACACCCAAGATGAGCGGGCAGCTAGTACTTAGCCAACCCAAAATTGTAGGGTATTGGTTGGGAAAGAATTGTGTAGGTTAGAGGGTAAATTATGCCCCTGATACTAGGTTCTTTTCCAAACCGCCAAAGAAACTCTGGCGGACTACTAGACGAAAATAATTTCCAAGGAGAATTAGTATATGTCTACAGAAGGATGCCTCCGTGTTGGTCAATCAGCTCCCGACTTTACAGCAACTGCTGTGGTAGATCAAGAATTCAAAACAATAAAGCTTTCCGATTATCGCGGTAAGTATGTTGTTCTGTTTTTCTATCCCTTAGACTTTACCTTTGTTTGTCCCACAGAAATCATCGCTTTTAGCGATCGCTACGAAGAATTTAAAAAGATTAACACAGAAATACTAGGTGTGTCCGTTGATAGCGAATTTTCACACTTAGCATGGATTCAGACTGATCGCAAGTCTGGAGGTGTTGGTGATCTCAACTATCCCCTTGTGTCCGATATCAAGAAAGAGATTAGCAGCGCTTACAACGTACTTGACCCAGCAGCTGGCATAGCTTTGCGTGGTTTGTTCATCATCGACAAAGATGGTGTCATCCAACACGCGACCATTAATAACCTCGCCTTTGGCCGTAATGTAGATGAAACTCTACGGACACTGCAAGCTATTCAGTACGTGCAGTCTCACCCCGATGAAGTTTGTCCTGCTGGTTGGCAACCTGGTGACAAGACTATGGTTCCTGATCCTGTCAAGTCTAAAGTTTACTTCTCTGCTGTTTAATCTCTACCTTGCCCAGAGGGCTTGTTGTATTACGACTTAGATTGGTTTTAGGCTGATTGCCTAGCCAATCTAACTCACGCAAGATGTCAAATCTGTCTAATAAGATAAATTGACCACAGAGATACACATATGCACACAGATATAAATTAATCGGTGGCATTTAGTATTTTGTCTGTGGTTTGTTTATGTAATAGTTTTAAGATTTTTCGTGAGGGTAAATAATGTTAGTTTCAACTGATTTTAGTGGTTTATTTAATGAGCGTTTTTTTCATAATTTTTTACCAATTCCAGCTGCTAATGAAATACCATTAGGATTTTTAACACCAGATTTTCAACTGCCAGATATCACGAACAATACTTTAATAAAATTATCAAATTACAGAAATCAGCAACCAGTATTACTTGCTTTTACTCGGATTTTTACAGAAAAACAATATTGTCCCTTTTGCTATCCACACATCAAAACCTTAAATGAAAACTACGAGCAGTTTCAAGATCGGGGCATAGAAGTTTTGATGCTTACTAGTACTGACGAACGACAAAGTCAAATAGTTGTGAAAGATTTAGGCTTAAAGATGCCGTTGCTGAGTGATCCTACCTGTCGAGTGTTTCGTACCTATAATGTTGGGCAAGCTTTGGGAGCACCTTTACCAGCACAATTTGTTTTAGATCAAGAAGGTAGACTTCGTTATAAGCATTTGTTTTCTTTCTTAGACCATAATGCGAGTATAGAAACATTGCTAAAGCAATATAATGGCTAATCGTTAATGAGCCATTGGTACTTTTTTCCCACCTGCCCCTTTGCCCAAAAACAACAGCAATGGCAGTGAACACAAGAAAATTAGACCAACAATACGGAAGATATCAGCATAAGATAAAACCGCAACTTGGGTGTTGACAGTTTGTTCTAAGGTAGCAAGGGCTTGTTGATGGGCTGTTACTGCATCATAGCCACGACTCTGAAACAGATTGGTGAGCAAATCAAGTCTTTGATTAGTTTCAGGGTCATAGGGACTCAGTTTTGACAACAGTATTGCTCTGTGGAAAGCTTGTCTTTGTTCTAGCACTGTTGTAATAATGGCAATGCCAATACTGCTACCCAATTGACGAGTGAGATTGTAGAAGCCAGATCCAGCAGATACTACTTCTTTGGGTAATGAACCCAAGGTTGCTAAACTCAGTGGCAAGAACATCAGCACTGTCGCGACTCCGCGCCACAGCAAGGGCAGAAATAAATCATCTGCTCCTGTCTGAGGTGTGATATTAGCTAGAGAAAACATGGTGAGAGTTGTTCCAATTGCCCCAGTAGCAATTAGCAATCGGGCATCAACTCGAGTTGATATTTTGCCCAATATAACCATTGTTACTGCTGATGCTAATGCTCCAGGAGCCAACAATAATCCTGTCTTAGTTGCCGAAAATCCTAATACACTTTGGGTAAATAGCGGTACAGCAAACAATGCGCCATAGAGTCCCATACCCAAAATACCAGAGTAAATACTACCAGCCGCAAGGGAACGGTAACGCAATACTCGTAACTCCACAGCCGGAGTCTTGGTTGTAAGTTCCCGCCAAATAAACAGAACTAGTCCAATCGCTCCCGTTGCTGCAAGAGTGACAATAAACTCAGATTCAAACCAGCCGTCACTTTCGCCTTCTTCCAAAAATGTCTGTAAACTTCCAGCGGTAATAGTTAAAAGCAAGATACCTAACCAATCTACTCTCTGGCTGGTTTGCTTGCGTTTTGCTGGCTCGGCACGTAAAAATACTAATGCCATTGCTACTGCTAGGATGCCTACAGGTAAATTAATGAAGAAAATCCAGCGCCAGCCTAGAGTATCGGTCAAATAGCCACCTAGAGTAGGGCCGACTGCGGGCCCAGCAATTACACCAACGCCAAAGATTGACTGAGCAATACCTTGCTCTGCGGGTGGAAATGTCTCAAATAGAATAGCTTGAGCTTTGGCAAGTAACCCACCACCACACAATCCCTGAAGAATACGAGCAATGACCAGCATTGGCAAGTTGACAGACAAACCACACAAGACAGAGGCGAGGGTGAATCCTGCCATTGAGAAAACAAAATAGTTTTTCTTGCCAAAATAATCCCCTAACCAGGCAGACAGAGGAATCAGAATTACGTTAGCGATGCCGTAACTAGTTACAACCCAACCGACTTCACTGACGGTTGCTCCTATAGTTGCCTGAATATCAGTTAAAGCAACGTTGACGATACTAGTGTCAATGACTTCTAGAATAGCTCCGAGTGCGGCTGTCAGGGCGATCGCCCACTTCAAAGGTCCCTGTACATAGCCAGACTGGATATTAGATTTTGACTCAGATAAACGATGAGAGTTTGTAGCCATTCCGATTTCATGATGGGCAGTAGAGAATTATCTGTTTTTGCGTTTGCCTTGCCCTTTATTGGGGTGTCAAAGGCGGATTTATATTGGCTGCCAATGGGCTAATGCCGCGAACAAACAAATCAACGCAACCTTCGATGTAGCGATCGCGGCTGTACCCTTGTGGGATGGGTGCAGCATGACGACGTAACATCCCCGAAAGCAGCATACCAGTGAATAGATCCACCGCTAGTGGTAAATCAACATCTGGGTGAACATCTCCTCGTCTCACGCCAGTTTGCAAATACACTACAAGTTTTTCACGTAGCGATAGAGCAGCTTGTTGAAAGACTCGCAGTGCCTCTTGCGGATGTCGTTGTGCCTCACCAATGAACATCCGTACTAAGGCTTCATGCTCTTCCAACATATTGTTATAGAGCCATGCATAGTGCAGTAGGTCACATCGTAAATCTTGAGTCCACTCCTGTTGGTTGGCAAGCGCTTCTAATTGCAATGCTGTAACGTACTCAGCAACAGCACTGAGGAGCTGCTCTTTATTCTGAAAATGACGAAAGAGCGTGACTTCGCTTACCCCAGCAATATGAGCAATCTCACGGGTTGTGGCGCCGATGATTCCCTCAGTGGACATAACCGCAATTGCTGCTTTAATTAAGCGATCGCGTGTTTTTGCTATTCTTGGTTTTGAATCATTCATTTTAATTATGTAAGTACTTGCTAACATTATTATGAATATAAAAATTAGCGTCAATACTTCTATCGTTTGAGGTGTCTTATAACTTCTACCCTGTGAAGCAAAAATCCCATCCGCTTTTAGCAGTGGGATTAGTCAAACCAGTAATAGGTTTATTAGATATTGCTGTGGAGCATCAAAGCCTGATATTTTGCAAATTACTGCGGGGGTTATAAGTACGAATAGTGCGGATTTTTTCATAATACTCCCGCTCTTGTTGACTAATGTCTCTGGGAGTGGCGATCGCAATTTTCACCAATTGGTCACTACGTCCACTTTTGGGTTGCGGCCAGCCTTTACCACGCAGACGCAGGGATTGACCAGAACGTACTCCCGCAGGTAGCTTGACATTTACACTGCCATCAGGAGTAGGTACTTCTATAGAAGCTCCTAAAACCGCTTCATCTGGAGTAATTGGTACTTCGCATACTAAGTTATCACCTTCAAATTGGAAGAAGGGGTGAGACTGAAGCTCAACTTTTAGGTACAAATCACCTCGCTGTTGTGTCAGAGGACTGATTTGACCTTTACCACGCACCCGTAGGCGAGTACCAGGTTTTGCACCGGCGGGAATGCGGACATCAATAGTTTCGTTACCAAGATTAAAGCGCTTTTGTACACCATGAAACGCTTCGGAAAAAGTCAAAGAAATGATGGCTTCGCTGTCTTGAGGTGTGGCTGCACCAACATCTTGGAAACCAAAATCACCGTAACCACTATAACCAGCATAACCATTAGGTCCAGCACCAGTAGAAGTGCGGTAGCTATAGGATTGTCTGGTGCTGCGAGTACCACCTCCACCGAAGCGTCCTAATAATTCGTTGATGAAATCATCAAAACTACCGTATTGGCTAAAGTCAAAGCCACCCATATCAACACCAGCACCCCCACCGGGGAAACCTTGACCAACTTGTTTCCAATATTGACCAAATTGATCATATTTTTGCCGTTTCTCTGAATCTGACAAAACCTCGTAAGCTTCATTAATTTCTTTGAAGCGTGCTTCTGCCTGTTTATTGCCAGGGTTAACGTCAGGATGATATTTGCGGGCTAATTTCCGGAAAGCTTGTTTAATTTCATCTGCACTGGCAGTTTTATTAACTCCCAAAACTGCATAATAATCTTTAAAATCGGTTGTAGCCATCTACAATACTCCTCTCGTATATAACTTTATGTTTTTTTGTAAAATAAAGGTTTCCATTTCCTACACTAGTAGTTTGTCAAGCTTAAATTAACGCTTTTTAGTCAGCGCCAAGTGTGCTTAACAAATAAGGACTGTACGCGCAGCCTTCCCGCAGGTTAGTCCTTACTATGAACATTCTGATCCATCAATTTAAACCTGATCAATTTAAACCTGGCAGAGTAGTAGGTAGAACATTAAATATAGTGAGTCTAATTTTAAATTAACAAACCTTAAATAAATTCGAGTTCGGTTGTTGCTGAAAATGTGAGGGCAATTTCCGTACTTTTTAGGGAATAAGGAATAGGGGATCGGGAGAAGAAGATGCGGAGAGTGTATCCCCGTGTTTTCGCGTCTCCTTGTCCCCGATCAATAGCAAATCAAGTAATCTAATCCTTCTTCTAAACTGGGAGGGGCATCGCGTAATTGACGATACATCCGAAAAATTACCTCTTCTGGTACTTGACGTTTTCGTCTTTGATTGCGTGCTAAACAGAGCCACACAGGAGTTTTTACCCAAATCCCGGTAATGTGAGTAAAACCAATATGACGGGCTAAGGTAATAACTTCACGGCGATGGCGTCGTTGAGCGTTAGTAGCATCATAAATTACTGTACTATCCGTAGCGATCGCCCTTTGAAATTGCTGCTTAGTTTCTTGCCAAATCAGCAGCCAAGATCCTTGGATAGATTCATCACCAAACAGTTGTCCCCGGATGGCATCGGTAGAAACCAGTTGCCTTTGGGGACATTGAGTCACTAACTGCTTTGCCAAGGTTGACTTACCGCTACCAGGAAGACCAATTAGTAAGAAGAATTTAGTCATTAGTTTTTTGTCCCTAGTCATTAGTCTTTTGTCCTTTGGCCAATGACTATATGTACAGACGCGATTTTCCTCACGTCTGTACTAATAACTAATCACTAAATTATCGTTCCATCAGGAATGACGGCATTTTTTAGCACAACGACAATCCCACTACGGATGTAGAAACCTTGACTTTCACGCTCGGCTTCTTGGACATTATCTTTGTTAATAATTTGTACATCACAACCGATGTGAGTATTTTTGTCAATGATAGCCCGACGAATGATTGTGTTAGAACCGATACCTAAAGGTATGCTACGATGCTCACAATCAGACTGGCGTTCGGCAAATGGCTGATACATGTCTGCACCCATAATCATAGAATCTTGAATGATGCAGCCCGATTCAATGCGCGATCGCACTCCTAACACCGAGTTTTCAACGCGGCAATTTTTGAGAATACAACCTTCGCCAATGATTGATTGGGTGACGTGACAATCTAACAATTTGCTCGGAGGTAAATAACGAGCGCGAGTGTAAATCGGCGCTTGCTCATCGTAGAAACTAAATGGCGGACGGGGTTGCTGAGTTAAAGTCAGATTCGCATTATAAAATGCTTCAATTGTCCCAATGTCTTCCCAGTAATCATTGAATAGGTAAGCTTGAACGTTGTGATCGTTAGCTGCGTCAGGAATAATCTCTTTGCCAAAATCAGTCCTTTCGGAAGCTTCTTTCAACAACTTGATCAAAACATCTTTTTTAAAGATATAAATTCCCATCGAGGCGATATATGGTTGCTGTTCGGATTCTTCTTGGCTTAAGCCTAAAACAGTAGTGTCAACCTGCATTTTCTTTAAAGCTTCGCCTTTGGGCTTTTCGCTGAAGTCAACAACCCTACCAGATTGGTCAATTTTCATCAAACCAAAGTCTGAGGCACGACGTTCATCGATCGGTATAACTGAAAGGGTAATATCAGCCCCAGTTTCCCGATGACGCTGGATAAAATGACGGTAATCCATGCGATACAAATGATCGCCTGACAGTATCAGATATTCATCTACATCCCACTCTTCAAACAGCCATAGATATTGACGAACCGCATCGGCTGTACCTTGGAACCAACTTAGGTTTTCTGGTGTTTGTTGTGCAGCTAACACTTCAACAAATCCTTCAGTAAAACCAGCAAAGCTGTAGGTACGCGCAAGATGGCGATTCAGAGAAGCCGAGTTGAATTGTGTCAGGACGTATATTTTGAAAATTTCAGAATTTATACAATTACTGACAGGGATATCGATCAAGCGATACTTACCTGCCAGTGGCACCGCTGGTTTAGCACGTAGTTTGGTGAGCGGATAAAGGCGGGTTCCTGCACCGCCACCGAGAATGATTGCTAAAACTTTTTTCACAAGTTTGCTCCCGACTGCCTTTCAACTCTCAACTACAGTTTAGGACTGTATGCGGCAGCTGGTAAGGGGGGATCGAAAACAAAGTTTAGTTAAGTTTTCGGAATGCTGCCGAAGAAAAATGGTATTACCATCTGTTACAAAACGAAATTAGATGTATCAATTAATATTAATATTTGTTAACACTGATACTCTTCAGTCCCGTCTGTCCATCTACCAAACGCAATTTTTGCGATAGTTTCAGATACTGCACCCAAGGTTGTTCTGAAAGTTTAGCAATTTCATTGAGAGACAGAGTAGCTGAAAATACGTCTTTTATTTCGGTGATTCCACTTACTCCTAAATTTTTTAAGATAGCCACTGCATTAGAAGTATCTGTCCCTGCTTGGGTGTGAATAAAAACCACTAAACTACGTTCATCTGGATCTTGGACTTGATTGAGCGTCATCGCAAGGGCGGCGTCTAGCTTCTTATAATTCATTTGAAAATCCCCTATAAATATCCTATCTATGCTTTTTAGCCAGACAGATGGAAAGCGGGGTGAGATATTAGCGCCTTCCAAGGAACAAAAGGCAAGCTAATCTTAGCCTGCCCTAAAACCAAATTATCAAATTTATGGGTCTAAATTGCCTATCTTAGTGTAGACTTCACCTACACTTGTCTACGATTAATTCAGATTCACTGCTTTAATCAGTTTAAAACCACATTCTCTAGTTCTTGAACAGGTTTTGCTGCGTTGCCTTGGTTTAAATATATATCTGACCGATATTTACGTTTGAACTAAGGGCAGGCTTTTTTGCCTACCTTATAATGATAAACCTATCAAATTTATAAGTCTGAATTGCCTACCCTTAATGCAAACATAATATTTATGTGTTGTGTGTCTACCCGTCTAATTACAGATTTTCCGCATCAATCAGTCCATAACCCCATTTGGGATCAAAAGTTCCTACATCTTCACCGGGAATAGAACTATTTTGACGTAGCAAATCTTTTACAGCCTCTGGAGTCAGGTTAGGGTCACGTTGCAAGAGCAATGCTACTAAGCCACTCACAAATGGTGTTGCCATACTCGTACCAGCCAATACCACAAACTTGGAATTTACCATCATTGAGCGATCAAAGTTTGCATTGGATGAAAGGGCTGAAACGATCATTGCTCCAGGGGCTGCGACATCGGGTTTTAGGGCATCATTTCGCAGTGGACCTTCGCTACTGAACTCAGAAATATTATCTAGTTCAAAGCCTACTTTTCGCTGATTACCGTCAATGTCAGTATAGGTGACTTTAGTAGTATAAGAAGCAACCGTTACTGCATTGCTAGCGGCCCCAGGAGAACCAATTTTCATGGTGTCAGAGATGCTTTTACCTGTGAAGAATACTGATGAGGTGTCATCTAAAGTCCACACGTCTAGACGTACGTCATTACCAGAGGTGTTACGTACCCGCAACTGCCAAATTCCACCTGATACAGGTTGGTTAAACCTGTTGTTACCAATACCTCTAATTTGCACAAAGAAGTTGTAGTCACCGTTGGCTGGATCTTGACCTGGAGTCACAATCTGCACTCGTGCATCTGGCAAGTTATACTCTTTAGCAGGATTGCCGTCAGCAATAATTGGTTGGAAAGGGGTAACAAACCCATTGGGACTGCGTAGAGAGATTTCCAACTGACTATCACGGGAATACCAACCGTTTAACCAGACAATCCCCACTTGATTGTAGGGAACACTAAAACGCATAGTCCCTAAACGATTACTGATAACAGTTGTTTGTCCGTGGATGTTGTCATTACCCTCATTACCCGCAGCACAGCAAACAATCCTTCCTGGTCCAGATTCAGCATCAATAATTTTGGATAAAGAGTCGCTACCATCATGGGCGTCAGCGTGTCCACCTAAGCTGAGATTCACGACTGCTGGACGTCCCATTTCACTTGCTATTCGGAAAATATAGCGAACACCATCAGCAATGTGGGCGTCTTGCAAGTCAGTTTTCACAATTACTAATTCTGCTTCTGATGCTACACCACCATAGGTATTATCTAATCCAGAGGCGATACCTGCAACGTGAGTACCATGACCATCTGTATCTTGAGAAATTGTCAGCTGTGTCCCCGTTAATTCGGCTCCATAACCGCCTTCTTTCACTCCTGGTCCTGATAGTGTTTGATCCCAAATTCTTAAGATACGTCCTGCAAAAGCGGGGTGTTTTGGATCAATACCACTGTCTACTACACCTATTACTACTCCTTTACCAGTCAATCCAGTTTTATTCTTAAACTCTGGTAATTTGACTTTCTCTGGTGCTACATCCATCCGCAACTTTAATTTACGGGATGGCTTGATTCTTTGGACGGCAGATTCTTCAGATAAAGCGTCTAAACTATCTATGGGTAAGTAAGCTGTCCTGACAGCACCTGTGTTTTGGTTGATTTCAATACCGTATTGTGATAAATAACTCAGGTCTGCTTGTTCATCACAGTAGATAAAAACGACACTACGGGTAGGCTTAATACTTGTTTTTGGGGTGATTATACCAAGCGATCGCTTGTGTGTGGTTAAAGCTTCTTGTCCTTCTCTTTGATAGTCTTCGTAGGCTAGTAGCAATCCAGGAGAAAGTTTTTCGTGTCTCATGTTTTCCTCAAATTTAGTTTAATTGCTGCAAGATTCTAGCTTTAGCACCAATTTTCGGCAAGTGATTGTTTTAGCTATCATCTTTGCATGTCAATATAGTTGACTAGTATTAGATGTAAAAACAATATCAAGTGTTTGGACTCAGCAATGATGAATTATGAAGTATGAGTCAACCTCTAACAGGATTTTGGATTTATTGGTCAGTAAGTAGTAATTATTTACTGCCTTATTGCCAAGAATAATTAGTAATTAACAATTAACTACTATCTACAAAACTTCATAACTCATAATTCATCATTCATGATCTCTGGATACAATACCTATTTGCCTAATTTCGCAAAAATTTAGCGTAAAAAATAAATAAAGGCTGAAATTTAGTTAAGTGAAGCGGCATTAAATAGAGGAAAACTTAAAAAATAAAAGGTAAAAGGAAAAATTTTTCCTTTTCCTTTTCCTTATGAATATAGATTCAATGTCTATTTGTTTATATTAGCTTTAGCATCTTTGACTGCGGCTAAGAAAAATAGTCCTGTTAGAGGAATACTTAAGCCTAAAATAATCGCCGTGGTTTGAGTACCGAGATCAGGCTGTCCGGAGGTAAGCTCAAAAACAGAACCGACTGCTGCGATCGCAGTAATGCAAGAACAGGCTAAAAATAAACCACTCTTGGGAGTCATTACATTCACAAGCATATCCTCCTAGACAACTGATTTGACAGCTTGATAGGAGAAGCCATGCTTGGATAGCTCCTGCGCTAAAGCTAAAGAGTTTTCTACACGATCTACAAATACTACACCATTGAGGTGGTCGATCTCGTGCTGAATACAGCGTCCTAGTAAATCTGATGCCTTCAGTGTCTTAGGGCGTCCATACTCATCTTTATAGGAGATTTCGATCACTTCGGGACGCTTCACATCCATGTAAACTCCTGGAATGCTCAAACATCCTTCTTGAGCAACGCAGATGTCCCCGCTTAACTTTTTAATAGTAGGGTTAATCAAGACCAGTGGGGAGTTAGCCGCGTTATCTGGTTCCAGATCAATGACTATAATTTGTTTGTGAATTCCGACTTGGGGTGCAGCCAAACCAATACCATCTTGACTATACATGGTTTGTAGCATTTCCCGTGCTAGTTTGCGGATTTCTCCATCTACTTTAGTAACGCGCTTTGCCCCTTGACGCAGAACGCGATCGCCAAGGAAATGTAGTTCCAAGGGCGGATTTTGTAACTTTTTCTTCTCAACAGCGACTTCCGATGGCATTCTTTTTTAACTCACCTATTATGGATTGGGAATGATTCCGCTTTATTTAATCTTAGCAATCTGTGGGGAATGGGGATTGGACATTGCCACTAATCACTAAACTAATGACACATTACTAATGACTATTGTAGAGACACGTAGACGCTCGTAAGAGCGGCTTCAAGGTAAGAGTATAATCGCGTCTCTACTAATGACTAATAACTAATAATAGAGTTTGATAATTTTGTATAAACATATAGATTATAGAATGTTGAAAATACTGACTCAACTTGACTATCTGCTTAAAGAAACCTGGATTGGTTTGCAACGTGGTGGCTGGATGAATTGGGCAGCTATCAGTACTGTTACAGTGTTACTATTCCTATTTGGTTTAAGTTTACAGAGTTCTTGGCAAGTAGAAAAATTACTTTATCAATTTGGTAGTCAGTTGGAAGTATCTGTTTATCTTGATCCAGGCGCGCGTGCAGACAACATTGAACCATTGGTATCAAGAATACCAGAGGTTGCAGATATAAAAGTTATTACCAAAGAACAAGCTTGGCATAAGCTAGTTCAAGAACTGGGAATTTCTGATATCGAAAGTGCTACTCAGCAGCTAGGTGAAAATCCGCTTGTGGATGAATTGAAAGTCAAAGCCCGTAACTCTGAAGTCGTACCAAACTTAGCAACACAACTAGCTAAATTAGATGGAGTAGATGCAGTTCAGTATGTGGATGAAGCAGTCAGACGTATTGCTCAGTTGCATCGAGGTTTAAACTGGGTAACACTAACAATTACTATAATTTTGACCTTAACAGCGATCGCAGTCACTACTACCACTATCAGATTAATAGTCATGGCGCGACGCCAAGAAATTGAAATTATGCAACTAGTGGGAGCAACTTCCGCTTGGATTTACCTACCGTTTATATTGCAGGGAATTGCTTTTGGTTTGATTGGCGGTGCGATCGCTTGGAGTTTCATTAGCATTACTCAACAGTTTCTCGGACATTTACTGGCTAACCAACCAGAATTCATCAAATTTCTCACCAACGGTTTACAATTGACTCCATTACAAACTTTATTATTGCCCTTGATTCTCCTCAACTTTGGTGCAATTGTAGGATTCATTGGAAGTTTATTTGCTGTACAAAAAGTTAGTCATTAGTCATTGGTCAATTGTCATTTGTCAATGGTCATTGGTCATTAATCACTACCAACCACTAACCAACAACCAAAAAATGAGTCAATGGGAATCTCTACTCAAAAATCTCGGTGAATGGCAAGGTTCATTCACTCGTGTATCTCCCCAAGGTGAAATCATCAGTGATACACCCAGTGTTGTATCTCTTGAAGGGTTAAATAATAATCAGACAATTCGTCAAATTATTCGCTTGGGTGGAGATGAAAAAATCCTAGAATACAGTTCTTTAGGACGGGGTGTGTTGTTCTTTGAAAATGGTGCTTTTTCTCAAGGTACGATTCAGCTAGGGCCATTTTCGGAATTTGGAGCAGAATTAGGATTAATTCATGAAAATCGCCGTTTGCGTCTCGTACAACTGTTTGATAAAAATGGTCAGCTAGATCAATTTACTCTGATCCGCGAACATCTAGCTGGAATCCCAGCTACACAAAGCACTGCTGTAACAGTAGAAGCATTGTTAGGAGAATGGCAAGGTGAAGCAGTGACAATTTATCCAGATTGGCGATCGCCTGATCGTTACTCTACCAAAATGCAATTACAACTGGATGATTCTGGACATTTAGTGCAAAGTCTCTCATTTGGCGATCGCACAATTACCTCGACTGCTACAATCAATGGCTCCATTTTTACATTTGCTCAAGACTCACAAAAGCAAGTACAAGTCTTGTTGTTACCTGATGGTGCTTCCGCCACATCACCCTTAAAAATACAATTCCGCCAACCTTTATTTTTAGAAGTGGGTTGGTTAATTACACCAAATCTCCGTCAACGCATGATTCGTAGTTACAACGAGAAAGGGGAATGGGTGAGCCTAACTTTGGTGACAGAAAATCGGGTGAATTGAGTATAAATTAAGAACGACGGATCAAGCGCCCAATCCCAGCAGCACACCGCAGAGCCATTTTTTTCTGATTGTATTCCCAGGGTGAGTAAAGTTGCATCGGTGTTTGTGTGTTTTGCCAATAAGCCTTATCTGTCAATGTTGGAGGTGATCCATTCAAAGCATTTAAAATCAGTTGTTTTCGCCAAGGTTTGATCTGGCTTCCCGACGCATGTGACATGATATCTAGACTCACACCACCAAAATCCATTCCCATCGCCCCAACAGTACTAAGTGGTTCACAACTTAACATTAATGCTAAGTTCAAAACACATTGATCGGTTTGGAAATAGGGATAACGATTAAAAGCCAAACAAAAATCCTGGAGATTGATGTAACCTGCTTCCTCAAAAGTATGTAATAGTTTTTGCCATAAAAAAAGTATAGATTTCTGACTCTGCTTTACACCAATAAAGCCAGAGTTATAGTAGCGATCTAATTCACGTTGGCAAAGGAAACCGTAGCGTTCAGCAAGTTCTTTCCAAGCAAATCGATAGGGATGATTGGCAGGCATATAATCATAGGCATCCTCACATAAGGCAATACCACGATTAACCCAATCAATGTAGAAATCCCAGTTACGTTTATTGACAATATCAGGATCAAAATAAAATAATGCTTCAACTTCTGGACAATAATTTTCCCAAAGTTGCAGCATGAAATCAGGTTTGTAATTAGAAAAAAATGTTGAGGTGGTGAGCTTGATAAAGCGAATTACACAATCTTCAGCGACAGAAAACTCTTGATAACCTTGCTCTTCTTTAAGAGAATTTATCCAAGGTGGTAAAGTTCCACGATACCCTACCCACACAACACCGCGAAAACCATGATTATAAAGAGAATTAACTAATACCCCTACGCCGTAGTGATAATCTCGTTCAAATAAAGTACAAATATTTGCAAGCATAAGCAATAAACCCTGAATCGACAAACAACTTTGTTGAGGAGATGAAATTAAAGTAGAATTAACAGTTAACCAAATAATTCATTACAAGTATTTAAACTGTAAATTAATGGTGATAGAGTAAATTTATACTTGCGTTGGCATGAGAGTATATAAAGTATATACCTTCACAAAAGTATCCACAGCAGATACATGTTCCTCATCTGTCTAAAGAAGTAAAAACCTTGAGTTTGTCAAAAATAACAGACATATTTTCTTAGTGCTAAATATTTCTATTCACCACTTATTTTTCTCCTAAAATTATTGATTATAGTTGTGACAAAAAGATGACACAATTAAATCTCTAAATAATAGAACACTTTCGATATAAAGCTTTATAAAGTAATTCTTGATAATCTTGATCACCGACTCTATAAGCCCCAAATCTTTCTAAATGGGGATTCATCATTTGAGCATCAAATAACACAAATTGCCTTTCTCGTAATCTTTCTACTAACTTCACCATTGCCACTTTAGAGCCATCAGGAATACGATAAAACATTGATTCGCCAATGAAAGCACCACCAATAACAATCCCTAAAATTCCTCCAGCAAGTTCATCACCTTGCCAAGTTTCAAAACTATACGCCCAACCTGTTTGGTAAAGTTGCCAATATATATCTTTTAATTCTGATGAGATCCAAGTTAATTCTCGGTTAGCACAACCTTCGACTACTGATTTAAAGTCGCGGTTCACTGCTACTGTAAAACGATTTTGATTCAGGACACGTCGTAGGGACTTAGGATAACGAAATTGATCATCTAAAGGAATGAGAGTGCGATCGCGACTTCCATACCAACCTAAGCCATTATCTTCATCAGCCATGAGAAAATAGCCTTGGGCATAGCCTTGAATGATAGCAGCAGTATCATATTCCATAACATTAAAAATAAAAACATCGCCTAGTCACGCTATTAGATGTTAACAGTCATCCTCTGCGTTCCTTAGCGATTCCGTTTTAACACTTGGTGCGTTTTAAGATAAATCAAAAATATGACAGAACCTATTCCACCTATCACCCTACCACCATCCCAAAATCCGGAACTTGAAGGTAAATGGTTAAAACAGCGCTTACATGGGTGGCTAGACACAGAATTTATCCCAGAAGCAGTTAACCAAAATATAGCCGAACGTGCAGCCCAAATATTTGTTCGCCAACGGATGGAAGGAGAAAATGACCTTGGTTCTCTGGTAATTGCTATTGTCACAGAGATGCAGGCGTTTGATTTTTCTAAAAGCTTCTATGGAGAGTTTGCGATCGCCAACGCCGTTAGCGATCTACTCTTAGAAAGTTTAGGAATTGATAAGTGTTGTGGACAGTAGTCATTTGTCATTTGTCATTTGAATAATGACTTCATAACAAATCACCAATGATCTTCTGCCAATGACCAATGACCAATGACCAATGACTAATGACTACCAACTTGACTTAACGACTCCGGGTAAAAGGCCCTCGTGCGCCCATTCCCGCAAAACGTTCCGAGATAGTCCAAAATCACGGTACACACCTCTGGAACGACCGGTAGCCCAGCAACGGTTACGACGGCGAGTGGGTGCGCTGTTGCGGGGTAGCTGTTGAATTCGTCTGTGAATCTCCAGCTTATCCATAGGATCTTCTGTAGTTCTAAACTCTTCTAATAAAGCTTCCCGTTTAGCCGCATACTTTGCCACTAGTTTAGCGCGCTTTTTCTCGCGCTCAATCATGCTCTTTTTTGCCATTGAATCTGTTACTTACTTTTTAAATTAAAAGACAGCATTTCTCATTCTATCTGATGAAATTATTTATTGGTTACTTGTTTGTTGTTGGTTTTCCCCTTTCCCTGATAAAGGACATAAATCTGCCAACTCACAAACCTCACATGCAGGATTACGGGCTTTGCACACAGCACGACCATGATAAATCAACCGAATTGACCAATTTTCCCAATCTGGTTGAGGCAAAAGGCGCATTAAATCTCGTTCAATATGAATAGGTTCCGTGTGTTCAGTCAAACCTAGACGTTGGCTGAGACGTTTGACATGAGTATCAACTGTGACACCAGCATTAATTCCAAAAGCATGAGCCAGAACTACATTTGCTGTTTTGCGTGCTACCCCTGGAAGCAACAATAATTGCTCCATCTGCTTTGGTACTTCACCGCCAAATTCGTTAACAATCATCCGACAGGCAGCTTGAATATTCTTGGCTTTGTTACGGTAAAATCCCGTAGAACGTACTAAATTTTCTAACTCACTCAACTCAGCATTAGCCAAACTCGGTGCATCTGGAAAACGACCAAATAGTGCTGGCGTCACTAAATTTACTCGCTCATCCGTACACTGGGCGGAAAGAATTGTTGCAACCAGCAGTTGCACTGGGGTGGAATAGTTTAGAGAACAAGTAGCATCAGGATAAAGACGCTTGAGTCGAACCAATATTTCTAGCGATCGCTGCTTTTTAGAAGACCATTTACGTGTGTTGCTCACTGGATTGAAAATGAGTGTGGCGGTTTAGGGGTGTAGGAGGAGTCAGATTTTAATCCCCTCGTTGTCTGATTTCTCACATGAGCGTCTAGCTTGAAAAAACGAAAGGGCTAGAAGTGTCAGTCAATATATAGCCCGCAAGTAAACTGCGGGCTTAGGGGTTTACGGGCTTACTATAGTTACAGGCGACTGAATTACTGGAATAGTTTTTGCACCCACTCCAGTTGGGAAGTTTCTTTGACAATGAGAAAAATGCCCAATCCCAGAAGTAGCATTAAACCTGTTTGCATCACACCTTCTTGAACACGAGAAGGTAAAGGTTTACCCCGCAATCCTTCAATCACCAGAAAAGCCAGTTGTCCTCCATCCAAAGCTGGTAAAGGCAGAATATTGATAATTGCCAAGTTGATGCTAATTAAAGCTCCAAAATAAAACAAACTACCTGTATCATTTTGGGCAATGCTAGCACCAATTTCCACAATTTTGACTGGGCCTGCTACTTGACTAGCTGTTTCGCCGAAGTTAGTGATTAATTGCTTAAAACCTTGAAATGTCAATTTCATAATTCGCTGAAATTCAGCAGCACCAAGGTTAAAAGCTTCTAGCAAATTAGCACGACGTCGTACAACTTTACCGTTGGGGGCAAGTCCAACGCCAATACTACCCCCAGCTGGCTTGGCTTCAGGAGTGACACTCAAAGACAACTTTTGATCACCACGGGCTATTTCTAGCTGAACTGGCTTACCTGCATTCGTTTTAATGATTTCTCTTAAAGCCTCTATCTGTTGTAATGAGGTACCAAACTCTTTATTATTAGCAGCTAAGATGACATCTCCTGCTTTGATACCAGCTTGAGTCGCTACATTACTAACTTCTGGGGCTAATTGTTCGATTAAGACTCCAGGTTGGGTTGCTTGTGAAATACCGACTAAATTTACCTGCGCCACAAGCAGAAAATAGGCAAAAATTAAGTTTGCTATCACTCCTGCGCTAATGACGATCGCCCGATCTAAAATTGGACGGTTACGCAGCAGGTTAGGGTCATTAGGTGGAATCTCACTATCTGGATCATCGTCAGGAAAACCAACAAAACCACCCAATGGAAATGCCCGAACAGCGTATTCCGTTTCCGGGCCTTGGTATTTCCAAATAACTGGCCCAAAGCCCAAAGAAAAGCGGTTGACATGAATTCCTTGTGACCTTGCTGCAATGAAATGTCCTAGTTCGTGTACTAGGATCAGAACAGCCAAGACTGCGATCGCCGCTAAAACTGACATAGAGAATTTTTTTGAACTTACTTAGCTATACTTTTCTTTATTCTAGAATGACTATCACTGTAGCATTGGTCTGCAAGACTGTATATTTTTGGGCTGTTTCGCTAATTCTTTAGGCGGAGTCATGATTTGAGAACTCCTCAAAGGTATTATATATAGTCAGATTTGACCCGTCTCTAGGCAAAAAAGCAGGGTAATTTTTATCTGTTTCCCTATAAGGGTCTAAAACCTCTTGTTCCCTTCTAACTTGAGTTTCTGAAGCTAATTATGCAGGCCTCCCTGGAACAGCTTTCACAGATCATTGTGTTTTTAGGTTTAGAAAATACAGACAAGGTAAGTTTGCAACCTCACAGCGAGGTACAAGCCTACAGTCAAGGAGAGATTATTCTGCATGAAGGCGATCGCCTGCCCGCCAAGTTATATGCTGTGGTCAGTGGCTCAATTAAAATTACTAAAACAGCAACTACAGGAAAAGAAACCATCTTGCGGGAACTGAAGACTGGGGAAATTTTCGCAGCCCCTGCATTACTAGGAAATGGTATTTCACCTGCAACTGTGACCGCTGAATCTGATTGTGTAATTCTCACTCTTCAACGTGATGCTTTACTAAAAGCCATCCAAAATAATCCTGAAATTGCTTTACGAATGTTGATGATTTTCAACACTCGGATTCAGCAATTGCATGAAACAGTTCATGGATTAGTTTCTGAAAGAGCAATTGTTCGCCTTGCTAGGTTAATTCAATCTTTTGCTGCTGAATCTGGAACTGAACCCAGTTCACAAGGTAAGACTTTAAAAATCAAGTTATCTTACTATCGTATGGCTCGTAGTATTGGTATTACTTACGAAGAATGCGTGCGATTAATTAAAAGGCTTAATTCAGTAGTTACTTATAGCCGAGGTGGCAAAATTATGATATTGGATAGTGAAAAATTAGATGCGATCGCGTGTGGAAATATAGAGATATAGGACTACTATTTGATTTTTGGCAGATGACATAAGCCTGGGAGTATTTTTATTAAATCATTTGGAAAAACTATATTATTCTTATCTTTACCAACTAATAACAGCACAAATAGCAATCATATGTGATGAAACATTCTACTGATCTTCAGACCATTGATTAAATTCTTATAGCAAACTTTCAGGTAAACTTCTCACCATCTCTACTATAACTGCTGCCAAATCATTTTCAGAAAATTGTTGCGGTAATTTCTCTGTTACCTCTTCAGAGCGAATACAATTCAAGAAACCTCGAATTAAAACAGGCTCACGACCAATAGCAGTAGTGTAAATTAAAACTTCATTATTAGCTAAACTGGACTTTAGACTAAGACATGAAAAATGACCTAGCGATACCAGGTAAAATACCTTGAATTTAGTCTAGTTTTGATGTTCCGGCGCATCAAAACTAACTGGTATTTACTTCAGCAGGCTGCTAAATTTAATCTATCTTGTTCACGAGATGCGACAACTAGAACTAAACAAAGTGCTGCAACAACTTTTTGCCATTCTCGCCTGATTTGCTGATCTTCGACACCTGCAAACGCTCCAACTAAACGAGGAACAGCAGATTCTAAAGCTGGTCTAGGAACTGGACGGTGTAACTCAACCAAACGAATTAGACTTTCTTGATTATTCACAAAACCAATCACCCATTTTGTTGTATGGTCTGGACTATCAGGTACTCGCTTGAGTCCTAACTCACTTTTCAACCAGTTGTAAAAAGGCGGTAGTTCCTTAGCTAAAACTTCTCCGGCTGTTGGTAAAGTTTCTTTTAGCAAATTGATATCTAAGCTATCTAATTCTTGTTGTAATTCAAGTGAATTGAGAATCTCAAGTAGAGATTTAGAGAGAATAACTTCTAATTGAGTAGGGGAAAATTTTAAGTGTTGGTTGAAAGTTGAAAATAAGGATTGCATTTGGCAAAACTCCCAAAAATATTATTGATTATTTATCTGTTGATTTTCTGAAAGGGTGAGCATAAAAGTTAAACTTTAATCAGCCTTAGATATGCACCTATCAACGAGTTATAAGCTATATCGAAAGCTGTCTCAAACTATTTCTACAAGCTCAAAAAATCACCCACTTTCATAATTTTTCTGTGGCTATTCGTCCACAGGAACACAAATATTTTGTGACTGCTGCTAGCTAGAACTTTTTGTCTGGAATTACTTTGGAACTTGAGGAGTTGTGTTAGTCATCTCTGTCACCCTCTGAACTCGTCATACCCTCAATTTGCCAAAAATTTATAATGCTGTCTCTGAGGTAGCTCAAAGAAGAGTCAAACAATGTTGGATTTTGGATTTTCGAGTAACGCGATCGCTAACACTAAAACCTATGTGAGGCGATAGTTTTATTTTTTTGATGTCACCATGAACTCAGTGACAGTGAAAAAGTTTTCACTCTTATTACTAGGGTTTTGCCCTACAAGGAGAACCAAATTCTTAAATTTTGGATAAAGTCGAGTTTACGACGAGTTTAGAGGATGTCTCTACATCATAAGTAAAACTTATAAGTATTATTACTTATTTATATCAGTTTTGTATTTCCTTGCTCAGGTTTAAAGGCTATTTTGGAACTTATATGTCATGAAATCATGACTTTTTGTAGCAACCAAACTTTTTAAATCAATGAATTTGAAATTTTTACTGATAAAAATGCTGAATATATGCTTTAAACATTCTGTTTATTAAATAGAGATTATATCTGATAACTCGAATTTAAAATTCCATCTATTGATAGAATTTAGGTATTTTTGAGTTAATTTACTGACAAAGATTAGCTAAAGCAGTAAATACACGGAATCTTTTTGTTGTGAGGACTTTTGGTTGTAGTTGCTCCGGAGAATTATGAAAGGTTATTTACCCAAAGGACAGATTTTTTCAGCTTATCTAGCCAAAATTAATTATCAAAATGTTCAAGAGAAATGGAAAAACTACTGCTTTAAAATACGTGGAACTAGGCGTTCATTTTGTTTGCAAATACCCCACCACAGACACATCTTTTGGAGTTGGTGCGGTAGTTTTATTGGAATAGCAGCAACGGCTTACCTTTCTATAAAAACTAATTCTCCTTTGCTGATGGCTCCCTTTGGTGCTACTAGTGTATTAATCTTTGGTATACCGGACAGTCCTTTAGCCCAACCCCGGAATGTAATTGGTGGTAATCTTGTGGCGGCATTAGTTAGCCTGATTATTCTACATCTTTTCGGTTCAGAACCTTGGGCAATGGGAATGGCAGTAGCTACTGCCATTGGTATGATGCAACTTACTGCAACTTTACATCCTCCTTCGGGAGCAGTTGCATTAGTTGTGATGATGACGAAAGCATCCTGGCAATTTCTTTTTACTCCTGCCTTAGAAGGTTCAATAATTTTGGTACTCTGTGCTGTCGTATTCAATAATCTGGCACACGAGAGAACATATCCCAAGTATTGGTTTTAACTGTTGGCGTTGCTGAAAACTTCTAATGCATATATTTAGCCTTGCTACGCCACTACCAACCACCAATCGAAAATCATAAAACTTCCCGTCCCAAATAGGGCTGTAGGACTTCCGGTATTCGCACCGTACCATCTTCTTGTTGATAATTTTCCAAAATAGCTGCCATTGTTCGTCCTACAGCTAACCCAGAACCATTGAGAGTATGTACTAACTGTGTTCCTTTCTTACCAGCTTCCTTAAAGCGAATATCAGCCCGTCGTGCTTGGAAATCCACAAAATTAGAACAGCTGGAAATTTCCCGATATTTCCCAGAAGAAGGAAGCCAAACTTCTAAATCATAGGTTTTGGCAGAATGGAACCCTATATCCCCAGTGCATAAATTAATGACTCGGTAAGGCAACTTTAAAGCTTGTAAAATAGCTTCTGCATCACCTACTAATTTTTCTAATTCCTCAAAAGAAGTGCTGGGATGGACAAATTTCACCAATTCTACTTTATTAAATTGGTGTAAGCGAATTAATCCCCGCATATCCCGCCCATAACTCCCAGCTTCACGGCGAAAACAGGGAGTGTAAGCACAGTGATAAATAGGCAAGTCTTCCGCAGCCAGAATTTCACCGCGATAAAGGTTAGTGACGGGTACTTCTGCGGTGGGGATAAGCCACAAATCGTCATCAGCGCATTTAAAACTTTCTTCCGCAAACTTGGGTAGTTGTCCAGTGGCTGTCAGCGAAGCACTATTAACTAAAAACGGAGGAATAACTTCTACATACCCTGCTGCTGTTTGGCGATTCAGCATAAACTGAATTAATGCCCTCTCTAGTGCTGCACCAGCTCCAATTAACGTCACAAAACGACTTTGGGCAATTTTCACAGCCCGTTCGACGTTGAGAATACCTAGCTTTTCCCCAATTTCCCAGTGCGGGATAATATTCGCGTTTTGCGGAATGTACTCATCACCCCAGCGCCGTACTTCGACATTTTCCTCTTCATTCTTGCCTATGGGTGTGGTGTCACTAGGTAAATTAGGAAGTGCTAGTACTAGTTCTTGGATTCTGGCAATGATTTCTTTTTCCTGCGGTTCGAGCTCGCTTAATGTAGCTTTAACAGAGTTACCCTCATCCCGTAAGGCTTGAATTTCTGGAGCTTGAGGATTTGTCCCAGATTTAATTTTTTGCCCAACCAGCTTACCAATTTCGTTACTACGTGCTTGGAGTTGACTACGCTTACCCTCCAATTCACGTTGTTGTTTATTTAAATCTATTATCGGCTGAATATCATAGTTACCACCACGAGTATTCAACCTCTCTTGTACAAATTGTGGATTTTCCCGTATTTGCTTAATATCCAGCACAGATTTTTCTCAGTTTTTAGTATAAGAATACAGTCTCATTGAATTCCTGCACCCACGTGTGAAAGCAATTTGCCAAAATTTTGCCCCAGCATTACCGCCAGGGCTATCACACTGCAATTTATTTTAGGCATTTCTAGGTCAATTTTCCAATAATTATATCGGTTGTACCAATATTTTGATTGTTTTAATACTGCGATCGCTTAACTGTTGATTAACTATGGTTGAATTATAAAAATTATATATTTCTTAAGATTGCCTTTCTTCTTGGTTTGTTTTGGGTTGGCTGAAACGCTCTTCTTGAGCGCTAGAAGGAGAAGGTAGCCAATAGGCTAGCACAGTGCTTAAACCACTCCAATACAGTGTTTGATTTTCTTTGGTTTTATCATTGACAAGCTGGAAAGTACAAAGACTAATCATTACTGTACTGAAAAGGAACTGTATCCCAAATCTCCAAGTTTGTAATTCTCTCATCGTGTTAGACCTCCAATTTCTAAAATCACCTCATTGACTTAACTTGTATCAGTCCCTAGTAGGATGTTTGAGTCAGGAACATGTATTAGTCTCCACAGCCGACAGAGATGATTCCGGAAATGAGTCATTCGATTTTAGATTTTGGATTGACTCCCGTACCCGTTTTCCCCATTCTCTCTTGTCCCCCCCACTCTCCCCACACTCCTCACCTAGCGAGTAATGCGATTGAGTAGCCAAATTGATCCTACAAGTCCAGCGAAGTGAGCAGAGACAGTATTAGTGTTTGCTTGCACCACAAGCATATCTAGACCACTAATAATGCGGTTGGGGTCAAATAATTGTGTAGTAATTGCTTGGGGAGATATAGACCTTGCAACCAGAGTACCAACGATCGCCTGTGCTCCTAACAGAGTCAAGAGCATTCCGACTAAATTCACTAATAGTCCTAACCGTAAGACTTGGACTGTTTCTAGTTTGCTAGGGTGATTACTAGGATTAGAAGATAAAAGTTGTCTGCCAATACGGGTGTAGCGGAAAGCTAAATATACACCTATACCCAAGGTAACTAGTCCACAAACTGCCAGAAAAACACCAAATCCATTACCTGGGTTATTACTCGGACTACCTGGTCTTTGGCTAAAAACACCATATAACAGCACAATAATTGTGGAAACTACGCCTAGTACTAGCTGAATCCAAAAGCTAATCCAACCAACAAGGCGAAAAATTTTGGCAATTTCCTGACGGCGAGAGGAAGATGATTGAGAGTCTACTGACATAGTGATTACCTATGTGCTGGAGGGTTTGATTGATTAATAAATTAACTATGACACTTAATACCATTTTGATTGGTAAATGTTGACTGGAGAAGCTTTTGGTTGATCCATCTGTTGCAATCATTGTTCAAACTGGGATATAACCAATAGCTTTTATAGCCTTGTAAGTATGCCAAGTCTAAAAATTCAGTAGACTATGCAGCCTTGAATGTGTCAAGAGCTGCAAGGGTTGAAAATGATGCATATTACCTTATGCTTGATATTTAAAGATTTATACTGGTGCGATCGCTGTAAAAAAAGTGTTTATTAAGTTTTACAGAAAAATTTGCAATTAACCTTTAAAATTGCTAAAGCAACAATTTATGCTTAAACAGTCCTCACACGCTCGGCATCACTTAACACAAAGATAATGGTCAAACCGTTGTCTGTTTGCTCCTCACCACACAGGCTAGAGCTTGAGGCAGAAAGGAGTGCATTATTTTGCACTTCCAAAGCAGGCACATAAATCAGGCACTGTCACTGGGATTTATTTCTGGTGCTTAAAGTGTCCCTCCCTACGCTTACAAACTTGGGTTAATGATTTTATTGTGTGCGCCTTGTCAATCTAGCCTAAGTAGCGTTATATACTTACCCCAGCAGGGAAGTAGCACTATATACTCACAAAAGAGATTGTAGGCTTAACCCTTGGGCATTGTTTTAGCAATTCTTCACTAACCATGAAACTTGAGGATATATATCAATTCTTTGAGAATCCTCCGCCAACTTACCTTTGTCAAGAACTAGCAGTTTGTTATATCTTGTACGTTTTATTACAAGGGGAGTCTTACGGAACCGAGTTAATCCAACGCTTAGAAACTGAATATCCCAACTATCGCCTTTCGGATACAGTACTTTACAGTGCGATTAAATTTCTCGAAGACAACAAGGCAATCACAGGGTATTGGAAAAAACTCGAAGGACGCGGACGTCCCCGGCGGATGTACCAAGTTTCTTCCGAGTGGACTCCACACGCGCAAGATTTAGCTCGTCTTTGGCAACAGTATATAAATGGGAGGACAAATTAACGAATACATTGATAATGAATAATGAATAAGTCCCCTCCAATCAAGCACTAAAAACTCACTATTATGGATACCGCCATTCTGCCATCCACGTTGATGCTTACTTTGTTATTATCGGTCGGATTATTTTTCTTTATTCGTGCCTCTACTAAAGACCGTACAGAAGTAGCACAACTGGTATCTGAACAAGACGAAGCAACTTTAATGTCTCAATTAAGGGAGTATTTTCGAGCTAGGTCTTACCGGGTGGCAGCGGTAGACCCAGAACAAAACCAAGTGATTTTTGAAGGCAATGTTCGTCCCAGTTGGTTTTTAGCCATATTTTTGACTGTCCTAGCTGCTACTGGTATTCTTTGTCTATCACTGGTTTTGTCACAACTTTTTCCTAGCCGGAGTATTTTTTTTCTAGGGATGGTATTACTATCGCCCTTAAGCGGAATTTTCTACTGGAAAAAAGCCAGGAAACTTGAGAAGGTGTCGCTGAAGGTAGAAACAACCCCGAGCGAACCACCATCCTCAAGTACTATTACTGTTACTGCCCATCGAGATGAACTAATTGAGTTAAAAAAGGCATTAAAGCTAAAATCTAGCTAATAAGCGCTAGTTGCAGTTACCATTTCCAAATCACAAAATCCAGATTTTTGACACTCACCGCCCTATAAGTGCGGTGATTCTTGCTTCACAGGGATTCCAATAAATTTACCCACCCTTCGGGAAGGCTTCTGCCTACAGCAAGCATCTTGACCGTATGTCCTACGGCTGCAAGTCCGCGTATCGCGACTACTTGAGCGGATACAACATCTCTATCAGTTGTGTATCCGCAATTCGAGCATTTATGAGTACGTTGTGACAATTCTTTTTTACCTGTCTCAATTCCGCAACTTGGGCAAATCTGGGTTGTTTTACGTGCATCTACTTTTTGGAAATAGACACCACGCTTAAAACAAGTCTGCTCAAGGATATTGAAAAATTGACCAAACCCTGCATCTAGACAGTGTTTGCCCAGCATCCCTCTAGATAACCCAACTAAGTTTAAATCTTCAACAAACACCATTCCGGCGTCATTACAGATTTGGTGAGACAGTTTTCTATGCCAATCTTTACGACAGTTGGCAACGTACTCATGCAACGAAGCAACTTTCTTTTGTGCTTTATACCAATTGTTCGAGCCTATACGTTTTTTGGAAACACGCTGTTGCAGCAATTTAAGCTTGCGTTCGGCATCTACAAAAAACCTCGGACGTTTGACTAAAAGCCCATTAGAAGTTGCAACGAAACTTGTTAGACCCACATCTATCCCTACTGCTTCGCCATGTGGCATTGGCTGTGGTAGGTTAACAAACATTTATTGGAAATCACAGTAACATTTCCTGTACTGACAACAAGCTGTACTTTACAGTGTAGGCGCGAAAAAAGACAAAATATTTCTGATTAAACATTATTTCCACAAGGATTTAAATCCTCGTGGAAAGCAAGTTATATTTTTTTGACAAAGCGGTTTGGTTATTTTACAAAGATTAATTGCTCGTTTGCGTTCTAAGAGCTTTGCATAAGCATACTCTTGTCTGAAAATGGTGCTGGGAAAATGCTAAAGGTCAAGGGTTAAAGGGACAAAAAGATACATGAATTTATCCTCCCCTTTTCCCTTAACCAAACTAGATAACTAGCTTCTAAGCATGACCATTAACGTCATGTTAATCTTTGCTAGCGGAAGAGTTATAAATCCCCACTTTTTGTACATCACTTGTTATTCAAATCTCATCCCACAAACACAAATTATCTGACAGGATTCGATTAGCCTTATCCAGACCGCTAAAGTTGACTGGCAAATTAGCCTAAAATTAAAAAAAAATTAAATTTTTAGATATCTTGAGCATTTTGCCAGTTAATAAATGTCAAAAGCCACAATCACAATCTACAAAATCGCCTTGAATCTTTTAGCGAGTAACCAATGCTACCGATTCTTGAACTGTAGAAGGTTCTAATGTTCTCAGACTGGGGAATAGGAAATGATTTTCTTCTACATACTGAGCACCAAATAAACCCTTTTCAGCCCAAAAATATCGGTCTGTTGTATGTTCATTACGTTTTACGAGCAACAAA
Organism: Fischerella sp. CENA71; assembly: GCA_024239075.1. GTDB lineage: Bacteria > Cyanobacteriota > Cyanobacteriia > Cyanobacteriales > Nostocaceae > Pelatocladus. The sequence goes on from JANBVI010000008.1 coordinate 81,298, forward strand.
GCGGGTGGCAAGATCCCTTCAGCTTGAATAAATTTTCTGGCTGCTGTCACAGGTTTCTCTTCGCCACTTTCAATGCTATATTGGGGCACATGCTCTAAAATACGCCGTCCTTCTTGCCGACGACGGCTTTTCCGCTTTCGTCTCCTTGCCAACCTTTTTTCCTCCTCTTCAAAGCTACAGATTGTAGTTATAGCTACAAAATCCGTCGTAATTATAAAAGTTCTAGTTCAAAAGATCAACAGTTTTTAAAGTTTTGATACAAAAAACATAATTTATTTTAAAGTAGATAAATTATTTGGTAAGTATTTATAAACTGTATTGTTGATTGGTGCTTATTTACCTTTTGACTTGAAAATGGGTGTGGGAGTGTGGAGACGTGATGTTCCTCGCGTCTGAACTATGGGGTGTAGGAGGAGTCCTATTTTCATGATTGTCGGTGAAATTTTTTCATTGGGTCTGACTTAAGAGCAATGGCATTAGTTGCAAAATATAGTTAAGCTTTGTTACATATAGAACTCGCACTTTGTCCTCGTAATTTATTTTTATTCCGATTGTGAGGAAGAGCTAAAAAATGTTAATGTCTGCCAGTTCGGAGTTTATTGATCTGTGTCGAGAGCAAATGGCGTTACTAGTCCAAGGGCTAGGGGCGTCTTTGAGTGTCGTATATCTAACACAAGAATTGGTAGAGGCTCCAACAAATGAAGCAAAATTAATTCCACTGGTGGTTTATCCGGAGACGGCTGTTGGAGTTCAACGTGCAAATGCTTTAGCATTGCCAAAACTGAATCATAAGTTATTGACAGCAGCAAAAGATTTTCCTACCCCATTAGATGCTGAGAGCGAAGATAGAACTTCACAAAATGTACAAGAGGAGTATCTATTAAGCGGCGACAAAATCGTTTTACCTCTGGTATATCAAGATGTAGTCATGGGGTTACTGGTGACAGCCAGAGAAGACAGGACATGGAATGAACAGGAGCGCGATCGCATAGAAGGTATAGCTAGAACACTGGCGATCGCCTGTATTTTAGACCAGCGACGTACATGGTTGGAGATGCAGTTGCATCAACAACAAATCCTGCAAGAAAAACAGCAGGATTTACTAGATAATCTCTTGCATCAATTTCGTAATCCTCTGACAGCATTGCGAACTTTTGGGAAGCTGCTTCTGAAACGACTGCGGCCAGGAGATGCTAACCGAGAAGTTGCCGAAAGTATAGTGCGGGAAAGCGATCGCCTACAAGAATTATTAAAGAAATTTGATGAAGTGATTGATTTGGGAGTAGAAAATTTAGCACCTTTAAAACTACCAGAACAACAAGAAATATTTGTAGAAGCAACAGTAGAAAAAGAACACAAACCACCATTATTACTACCAGGAACAGGAGAAAAAGAAGCAGATTGCTATATATCTGAGATATTGCAACCCTTGTTAGTTTCAGCGCAAGCAATAGCTCAAGAACGTAACCTACAACTTACAACAAATATTCCATCTCATTTACCGTTAGTACACGCTAACCGTAAGGCATTAACGGAAGTGTTTAGTAACATCATCGATAATGCTTTAAAATACACTCCTGGGGGCGGCAAGATATTAATAGAAGCGGGACAACAAAAAGACAATTTGCAAGGAGTTGCAATTACAGACACAGGCCCCGGTATTCCAGTCCAAGATTTGGAACATTTAGGTGAACGCCGTTACCGGGGTGTACAAGCTCAAACAGAAATTCCTGGAACAGGGTTAGGGATAGCTATTGCTAAACAACTTATAGAACAAATGCAGGGAAAAATTGAAGTCAAAAGCCCTGCTTTAAACTCAGCTATTACATCACCTCAAACACCAGGAACTACTTTTATTGTGTGGTTGCCAACTGCTAATGGATAGTGGCAGATAACTAACAACTAACAACTAACAACTAACTAAGTACTCAAACACAATTAATTACAGAGATTTTTTGCTGTTAATAGTTCCCTCTCTCCACAAATCCATTTAATTTTGTCTAACTAATTATTTATCAATAACAGAGGGGTTCCCACACAGGAAACCCCTCAAATTAGGATCATCAATTTTTAGAATGATGAAAGTCACAATTTAATTTTTGTTCATTTTAGAAGCGGGACAAAACCAAATTAGAGTTGAGAGTAACATCTAAATCTTCTTGTGGGTTAATGACAACAACCTCTACTTCTCTTCTACGTAGCAAAACACTTGCTAAAGCACCAGCAGCACCACCAGCTACAGGTTCTAGAGTTTCAATTTTTTTGTTACCTGTAAGCAGAGAAATCACAGTAGCAGCACCTGCGCCAATAGCTGCATCTGTTAGTATCGTACCAGTCTTAGCTCCTTTTTTGATGGTTTCTTTTCTGGTAACTACACGGGAAGTTGCATCAATAGACTGTCTTCTACCATCACTAAACACTAATTCTTCGGCGACAAACTGAGAACCTTTTACTCCATTGATAGTTCTAGGTTGCAATTTTCCTTCAATTTTGGTTCCCGCAGGTATGAGAACATTTCGATTTCCGTCTACAACGTTCTGTGCAACTTCCAAGGTTACAGATGTCGTTTCATCAGGAGTGACAACAATTTTATCCTTCTTGAAAGTAACAGGAATTGTCACTCCTGGGGGAATGGAAACTGTGCTTGACTGACTAATTGGTTGAGTTGGTCTAGTGAAAATGGCTGGTTGTTGTTGTGCAATTGCAGCAGGAGTAAATAAAGGTACTGTAGCACTTGTTGACATCAGCATTGCCATGAATGCTGTTGTTCCAGATTTCCAATTAAGTAAGCTATTCATATATATTCCTTCTTTGTCCTAGTTGAGTGTAATGACGTGATATTACTAAATATTGTTTCTGAGTTATATTCAACCTATCTATTGTTCTATATTAATGGGTGAAATTATGCACTGGACGACCAATGACTATTAATTTTCCTCAGTTGATGATTTCAGTATCTGCATAATACTTCGATTCATCAAAAATTTTAATTATTATTCACTATTTCAGAAAATACTCGCTGCTTTCACATATTCTTCAGGCGTATTAATATCTAGAGTAACTGCTGAGTCATTAAATTCTAGTTTACAAATAAAGGAGTAAAAATCTTGAATAACTTGACGTAATCCTAAAGTTTCTTCGTGAATATTTTCTAAATGCGATCGCATCTCTTTTGCAAACAACAATGGATGACCTATTTTACTTTTATAGATTGGTGCAGTAATTAAGGCTGAATGATATTGATGTGCTTGCAGAAGTTGTTGATATACTGATGATTTCCGGGGTTGATCAACAGCAGAAATTGCTACAATCTCAGCATGATCAGGAATATTTTGTAATCCTGCAAGAATAGAAGTTGTTTTCCCAGCATTTGTATCAGGATTAATCACAACCAAACTCCCACAAGGACAATCTGTTTGTCTGTGAATATTGTGTGTACCCAACACTACCACAGGTGTGAAACCAGCTATTAACCACTGTTCTAGCTGATATGTCAATAATGTTTTTCCTTCACGCCAAGGTAGTGCTGTTTTACAATTACCCATGCGCGTGGAAGTACCCGCAGCAAGAATAATTGCAAATTTTTGGTTATGAATGTTTGCATTGACGACTAGGTCAACCAATTTGCGATTTTGGAGCAATTCCACAGATAAATCTACTTGCTTGTACTATAAAAGAATTATCGGTCAATTACCTCTCCATTAGGGCTAATGATATTACTATTTCCAAAGTTTAAGAAAGCATCAGGATTTTGATTCCGTCAATCCAAAATCGTTCGACTGACTTGTACTGAGCCTTGTCGAAGTAGCGCTCACGACGAAGTCTAAAATCTAAAATCTAAAATTGTTTGACAGTGACAATCCAGTTCCACCACGTCGCACTTTGATTAATTCAGCACAGATACTGACAGCTATTTCCTCTGGTGTGAAAGCACCAATATCTAAACCAATAGGTGCATATATTTGCTGTAACAATTTTGCAGGATAACCTTCATTTTGCAAGATTTTATATACAGTATGAACTCGTTTTTTACTGCCAATCATACCGATATATTTAGGTTGGTAATTTAGTATCAACCGTAAAGCTGTTAAATCTTGCAGATAGCCTCTAGTGACTAAAGCAACATATAAATCAGAAGTGTTATTTAAAATCTTTTGAATAGCAATAATTGGTTCAGCAATTATCATAGCAGCCTCTGGAAATCGCTGCTTTGTAGCAAAATCAGGACGATCATCTTGGACAATTATTTGAAAATCGGCTATCTTTGCAATCTGCGTCAAGGGAATAGCTATATGTCCTGCACCAATAATTAACAGTTTAGGCGAGGGTGACAAGCATTCAATGAAAGCTTGATCATGCACTATTAATGGTGAATTCAGAGATTGCGTTGTTGTTAAATAGGGTTTTTGCTCTTGAGCAAAAGGCGTAATTAAGACTGCTGCTTGCTCTAAATTTAAAATTTGTAAAATTTGCTTGACTAATTCAATGGCTTTGCAACCTGACCACAACTCTAACCATATCAACATTTTGCCACCGCAAATACCCTGGGTTTGTGAATATGGTGCGCCAGATAAATCAATTTCTACAAATTGCTTTTCCTCTGTGTGGAATATTTGCAGTGCTTGCTGATAAACTTTAGCTTCACCAGCACCACCACCGATAGTACCAAAGGTTTTACCGTTACTACTGATGAGCATCTTAGCACCGATTTCTCTGGGAACAGAACCTTTAGTGCTGACGACAGTAGCTAAGACAACGGAAGTTTGTTGTAAGGTTTCAGCGAGTACTTGATAAAAATGGATGAGTTCCAACCTTGGTTATTGGTTATCAGTGATCAGTTATCGGGTAATTTCCAGTATGTTTACTGTTCAATGTCTATTTTTGACTCATTCAATGAAATCACCCGATTGGGTGACTCGGTTGGATGAAGGCGATCACAGTCTAGATTTAGACAATATGAGTGGGTGATGAGAGCAAGTTCACCCAGTGTAGCGCAAAATTTTAATTGATGCGTGAATTTATCCGGAAGCCTGCCATGAGAGTTTGTAGTTATGTGTGTTCCTAAAGACGAGATATACACAAAAAGCGATATCTCAAATCGAAAAAAGAAACTTGTAAGAATTTTGCATAAAACTCAAGAACCCAACTGTATATATATATAGGAAACGGTTCAAACTCCAAACCTAAAAAATATAGAATTTCTAAACTTAAAGGAAAAATCATGACTAGCTTTACTCAAATTCAAAGAAGAAACGACGTACTATCTCCTGTACGTGAATGGTTAGAATCTATCGATGTTCACAACGCTAAATTAGCCCATTATTTATGTAAACTTATTCCTGCACAATGTCCTTTTGAACGTGATGTTATAGTATTTGGTCGGAAGCTGTTCCATATTCCACCAATGTGTAAACTCAATCCTCTTTATGAAGAAGTTGTTGGTTTGCGTTTCAAAGCACTTTGTTATCTAGCAGATGAATGTGGTGAAGATATTACAGCCTATTGCTAATAATTCATGTTTAGGTTTAATGACAAGCTGAATTTTATAGCAATGTAGTTAATTTAATTGATATTCTTCACTATTAGCTTTGAGAATATACTTAATGAGCATAACATTACCATCAATTTCTAGAGGTTGTTGCCAGTAATAATAAATAAATTGGTTTAGGCAAAACCTCTAGAAAAATTAAAATTTGATTTGTATTGATATCAGTAAAATAGTTGCAAATTCACAAAATTTTCAATTGCAATCGCTTCATCCGAATTCTACGCTATATTTATCAATTTTTGCTTAATTTATATCTTGCATATTAACGTGAGAACTCAGTTTCATAAATTTTATCTGACTATACAGTTGACTCGCCCGCAAGCCTAAAAGTATACTATCAGTCAACAGTGTTCGATAATTGCTCACTTTTTATAACCAAGTATTATACAGTTAAAATATAGTTCTTTTGCAACTGGATGTTTTAAAATGGTAGTTATTTTTCGTGTAACTTTTAGCACCATCTAATCGTAATGAAGCCAGTTGCAGATACTACTAATTTTCCAGCATATACACAAGAACAGCCGCCAGTGGTTCTCACTTCTGAGTTGCGAAAGGTTTACCGTACTGGCTTCTTTTTGAATCAAAAAATTATATCCCTTAAAAGTTGTTCTTTAACTGTTTACAAAGGAGAAACCTTTGGGTTACTAGGACAAAATGGTGCTGGTAAAACCACGCTGTTAAAATTGTTACTAAATATTATGCGTCCGACTTCTGGACGGGGATTGGTTTTAGGTAAACCATTAGGCGATCGCACAGTCAAAGAACATATCGGTTATTTACCAGAAAATCCTTATTTTTACGATTATCTTACTGGTTGGGAATTTATACAACTAGTAGCCGGGTTATTTCAAATTCCTGCAAAGGTACAACGTCAACGCATTCCTCAATTGCTAGAATTAGTGGGTTTATCGCAAGCTGATGCTCGCAACAAGCAAATGCGTCGCTACTCTAAAGGTATGCTTCAGCGAGTAGGTATGGCACAAGCACTAATTAACGATCCAGAAGTGGTGTTTTTAGATGAACCGATGTCTGGATTAGATCCCGTAGGACGCTTGCAAATGCGAGAAGCTATCCTATCACTCAAAGCCGCAGGCAAAACAATTTTTTTCAATAGTCATATTTTAAGTGAAGTAGAACAAATTTGCGATCGCATTGCCATTCTTGCTCAAGGTGAATTGATTTGTTCTGGTTCCCTCAATGAACTCTTGGGAACATACAATACATATCATGTCAAAGGTCAAGGTGGCGATTGGGAAATTCTGCAAAAATGGATTCCTAATCTAGAATTTGTGTCTCATGGTTATTGGCAAGGCGAATTGCAAGGTGACGCCTATGATTTTCTTGCAAGTCTAAATCTCATGGGTGGGCAAATAATTAGTATGAATTTGTCTCGTCTATCTTTAGAAGAGTTTTTCATGCAACAAATTCAAAAATATAAAATAATAGGTTAAAAATCAAGAGTTATCTGATTTGCAATTTTGGATTATTTACCCAACCTCTATTTACCCAATTTGAAGAATGAATGCTGGAGTTTAGGGGCAGGGACTTGTACGATTAAATAATTATCGTTAAAATGTCAAAAATCATTAAATTAAAAATTACATTATGCAAAAATACAATTAACTGTTAACTAAATTGATTGTAGTTATTGCCACAATTATTTTTATGACAATAAAGTATATCAAAAAGCTAATTGAAATTAGCTTCATTAAAAATTCAAACTCTACATACGATCTCTTTTCTGAAGAACAGGGTTTTTTCTGAAAATAATATTATTGGGGAACTCGAATATTTAAGTATAGTCAACGATAAACTGATAAGACAGTGCTTTACTCATGGTATTTCAGGTAAATATGCTTAATACAAGTTTGTGGAAAATTTTTAGTCAGCCAGTAGCAGGGTTGCTGTTTTTCACCCTAGCGTTGACAAATTTGTTACCTGCGGTCATGGCTCAGACACAGATACCAACTGTGAAACAGTGCCTAGATCAAGAGTTGGCTGACGGTAGAAATACACAAGCTTCGTACTCAGGATATACATTAGGAGGAGGCGATCGCATCCGTGTTAATGTCTTTGAAGTGGAGGAGTACACTGGTGAGTACACCATTCCTCCTGGTGGAGCAATCAATTTAGCTCTCATTGGCACTGTACCTGTTCAAGGTTTATCAACAGAGCAGGCTGCTAATGTTATTGAATGTGCTTATAAAACTTACTTGAAGCGTCCGATTATTTCCGTAAATTTGTTATCGCCTCGTCCGATTAATGTGACTGTGGCTGGAGAAGTATCACGCCCAGGGGCTTACAGTCTGAGTTTGGCAGGAGGTGCGGGTCAAGATCCTGGGGTACAATACCCAACTGTGATGTCAGCACTGACAACAGCTCAAGGCGTTACTCAAGCCGCAGACGTCACCAAAGTACAATTACGACGCAAGTTAGGATACGGACCAGAACAAGTTATTACCCTCGATTTACAGAAATATATCCAAACAGGTACTCTACCTCAAGATGTAACTCTGCGGGATGGCGACACCGTTTTTGTGCCAACAGCAAGTACCTTGAATTTGGCAGATGCACGTAACTTATCGGCTGCTAGCTTCGCTGCTGATATCACCAAACCCCGCTCAGTAGCAGTAACTGGTGAAGTAAACCGTCCAGGAACCTATCTTGTCACTCAAGGACAGGCTGAAGGTGCAGGCGCTGGAACAACAACTGGAACTGGTGCGCCGGCTATTTCTGGTCAACCAACTGTGTCACGAGCAATTCAACTTGCTGGTGGTATCACAACCCAAGCTAATATTCGCGATATCATTATTCGCCGACCAACAAGAACTGGCTCCGAACAACAAATTAAGGTCAATTTCTGGCAATTACTGCAAGGCGGTGATATCAATCAAGACATCGTTGTCCAAGATGGTGATACAATCGTCATCCCCACTGCCACTGAAGTCAACCCAGCAGAAGCTACACAACTAGCAAACACCACTCTCTCTCCGTCACGTATGCAAGTCGGTGTGGTAGGAGAAGTCAAAAATCCAGGAAGAGTTGAAGTTCTGCCTAATAGCTCATTGAATCAAGCTATACTCGCAGCAGGTGGGTTTAATGATGCTAGAGCCAGAAGTTCTATCGTGGATTTGATTCGTCTCAATCCTGACGGTTCTGTCACCAAGCGTAGTGTGAAAATGGACTTCTCCGCAGGAATTAACGAGAAAACCAACCCCATACTTCGCAACAATGATGTTGTCATTGTTAAGCGTTCTAATCCTGCTATCGCTGGTGATACTATCGGTGCGATCTTTAATCCTATAGGTACTGTCTTCGGTATTATCAGATCCATATTCACTGGGTTTTAAAAGTTATCAGTTAACAGTAAACAGTTATCAGTTTCATTAGTGCCTAAGTTCCGCATCGATTTCTGGAAAGTTGTGATTACAATTCCAAATTGCTTACCATATACCTGATAACTGATAACTGATAACTGATAACTATAACTAAGTGCTAGTATGCAATTTCAGCTTGGCAAACAGCGACGTTATAAATCCTGGAAACATTCATTACTTTGTACCCTAACTCTGGCTTTGAGTTGGGGTACAGCGATCCCTGCAACTTTTGCAGCAGAAACAGTTACTATTCGCTTGGGGCCATTTCAACAGTCAGTAGCGATCGCGGATTTAGAAAAATTTGCCAAAACTGGAAATCTCCCAGACAATCTGCAAATATTTTCAGCAATACTCACACCCCAAATTAGAGAATTACTGACAAAGCGTTTAGAAATCAATCCAGCTGTTGCTGACAAATTCGTTGAAGAATTAAAGCAAAACCCAGCAGGTAAACAATTTATCTCATCTTTGTCAGCTATCATACCAGGTAGTAGTGTTGAAAGTCTCCAAGCAACCCTCAATTTAACACTGCGGCAAGTCAATGGTTTGAGTGCGCTGGGTTTTTTACGGGCATACCCACAACAAAATGTAACAGTAGACGCTTCTCAAGCAGTTTCTATAGCCTTGGAATTAAACCCGAATTACTGGCAAAGTCAACTTTTTGGAGCCGTATTATCACGGCAAGAAACTGCTAAAAATAGCACATTATTACCAACTCACTTTAATCCTGCGACTCCTGGTAAACAAACAGTCCAGCAACAGACCCTTACTTTCCAAGACCGACAACGGAATCGTAGTATACCTGTAGATATTTATTGGAGTCATGGCAATGCCCAAAATCCAATGGTTGTAATTTCTCACGGATTTGGAGCAAATCGTCAATTTTTGAGGTACTTAGCTCATCATCTTGCTTCCTACGGAATTACTGTCGCTGCAATTGAACATCCCGGTAGCAACGTTACTGCTATTAGTAGGGCCTCAAATCAAGCCAACCTTAAGAGATTATTACCTGCAACTGAATTTATTGACCGACCCAAAGATATCAGCTTTGCACTCAACGAACTAGCAAAATTTAATAACCAACCAGGACAGCTACAAGGAAAATTCAATACAAATCAAGTGACTGTGATTGGCCATTCTTTAGGTGGTTATACTGCTTTAGCTTTACTAGGAGCAGAGGTTGACTTGCAACAATTGCGGCAATTTTGTAACAATTCTTTAGGTATTGGTCAAGCTGCTGGTGATTGGTTACAGTGTGCAGCAGCTTCTTTACCAGAACAAAAACTTCAACTCCAAGATGAAAGGGTTAAAAGTGCGATCGCTCTTAATCCTGTGATTGGTAATCTGTTTGATCAAAAAGGGTTATCTAGAGTCAAAAAACCAGTTCTAATATTAACTGGAACCGAAGATCCTATCACTCCCGCCCTCAAGCATCAAATTACACCCTTTAGCCAATTAGGAGGTGAAAAATATTTACTCAGTGCTGTTGGTGGTACGCACTTGAGTATTAGCGATCCTACCTATCAGTCCAGTAATACTACTACTATTGTCAAAGAACGACGGGGTGAACAAACTAAAGCTTTACGTCAGCTGCTACAAGGTGTAAGTTTGGCATTTATCAAACAACAAACGCCAGAAGCTAAAACTTATAAACCGTTTCTGACACCAGCTTATGCTCAATCTTTTTCTACATCCGATCTAACGTTGAGCCTGGTTTCAGAATTACCAGCAAATCTCAAACCTTGGGTAAAAGGGGATCGGGAATCAGGGATCAGGAATTAGGGATTAGGGATCAGGGATTAGGGATTAGGGATTAGGGATTAGGGATTAGGGATTAGGGATCAGGGATCGGGGTGTAAGGATGTAAGGGAAGATTTTTCCAACACCCCAACACCTCTACACACTAACACTCTACAGCTTGGTCAATTTAATCACAAATTAGCGCTTGCAACTATGGCTGCGAAAGTGCTTTAATAGCCTTGCTTCTTCCTAGAGGTCTTGTCTGAACCCATTGCTTGTGATATTAACTTATCGAAAGCCTTCGTTCTCTAGCGTCTGGCTTCAGTAGCTATATTCAAACTATAAACACAAAAAATTAGAACAGAGTAGAATTAAGTCCTTAAAGTAAAAAGTAAATCCCCTCAAAGCTTAATCAGGAGCATGTATGGAACCAATTATTGCTATAGTTTTAGTCCTTATAGGCTATGCTTTAGGCTCTGCCAAACTAATTAATGAAGGAAATGAAGCTCTGGTAGAGCGTTTAGGCAAGTATCATCGCAAACTTGACCCAGGGTTAAACTTTATTATTCCTTTGCTAGATCAAATAGTGATGGAAGATACGAAAAGAGAACAAATCTTAGACATCAAACCGCAAAACATTATCACTAAAGATAATATCTCTGTAGAAATTGATGCAGTGATGTTCTGGCATATTCAAGATATCAGAAGAAGTTATTACGAGATCGAAGACTTGCAAAGCGCTCTGACACAATTGTCTACAACCACTATTAGAGAAATCCTCGCTCAACACACCCTGGAAGAAACTAATGTCTCCCGCAGTGATATAGATAGAGGCATACTAGATGCTTTAAATGCAATTACACCAAAATGGGGAGTAGAAGTGATTCGGGTAGATATTCAAAGTATTACCTTACCCGAAAGTGTACGGAAGTCGATGGAAGAGCAGCGAGCTGCTGAAATTAAAAGTCGTGCTGCGATTTTAGAAGCAGAAGGAGAACGGCAAGCCGCAGTTAAAAAAGCAGAAGGAACTAAGAGATCGATGGAAATCATTTCGGAAGCCTTACGTAGTGGCTCTGAGAGTAAGGATATTCTGCGGTATCTTGTAGCACAGGATTATATCAACGCCAGCTACAGACTAGGTGAAAGTGAAAATGCCAAAGTCGTGTTTGTAGACCCTGGGAAATCTGCTGACATGATGGAATTTATTTCTGAGGCAGTGTCCCAAGAAGGAAATAACAAAAAATCAGAAAATGGTTCTTTATAAGAAAGTCATTTGTCTAATTCTTAACAACCAACAACTAATTACGACTGTCGAAAAATTGCATCTGTAACTAAGCAAACATCATGCATTTGTTTGACATCGTGAACTCGTAAGATATCAGCTCCTGTAAAAATTGCAGCACAACACGCCGCAGCCGTCCCCCAGACACGGGCTTTCGGGTCTGGTTGGTCTAAAATGCGACCAATAAAACTTTTGCGCGATGGCCCTACCAAAATAGGGCAATTGAGCTTTTTTAATTCTGGTAAGCGGCGAAAAATTTCTAAATTTTGTTCGTAGTTCTTGGCAAAACCAATACCAGGATCAATAATAATTTGTGCTTGATTAATACCCACAGCTATTGCTGCTGCTATTCGTTCTGATAAAAAATTACAAATTTCACCCATCAAATCTTGATAATCAGTCATTTTTTGCATATCTTGTGGGTTTCCACGGATATGCATTAAAATAACAGGCACACCCATTTTTGCTACAGAGGATAACATTTCTGGGTCAAATATGCCTCCAGAGATGTCATTAACTATATCAGCGCCTGCTTTGATCGCAGCGATCGCCACTGCGGAACGTGTGGTATCTATAGAAATTGGTACGGAAATCTCTGGACGTAATACCTGCAATACGGGTAAAATACGATCAAGTTCTTCAGCAATTGATATTTGCTCGGCTCCTGGTCGAGTTGATTGACCTCCAAGATCAATAATATCTGCTCCAGCGGCTTGGAGTGCTTGCGCTTGTGTCAAAGCAGTAGTGATCGCATTAAATTCGCCTCCATCACTAAAACTGTCAGGGGTGACATTTAAAACGCCCATCAAATAAGTCCGGCGTCCCCATTCAAAATAGCGATCGCGAATCATCAAGTTGCTTGTCATTTATACAGGGTAGGTGGGCATTGCCCACCTCATTAGTTGTAATTCACTTATAATTCACAATTCGGGCAAAACTTGGAGGTTCTAAACTTGCTCCTCCCACCAACACACCATCAATTTCCGGCTGGGCCATAATTTCATCAATATTATTCGGTTTGACTGAACCGCCATACTGAATTGGGACATCAGGATTTTTTAATTGCTTACGAATAACACCGATGACGCGATTGGCTTCATTGGTTTCACAGGTATCACCAGTACCAATTGCCCAAATCGGTTCGTAAGCAATCACTAAATTTGTCTGATCAACATTCACTAGACCTTTTTCTAGCTGGCTGATAATTAGCGATTCTGTTTCCCCCGCATCTCGTTGTTGCTTTGTTTCGCCTACACATAAAATCGGGGTTAAACCATTTCTTTGAGCAGCTTTGAGGCGTAAATTGACGGTTTCATCCGTCTCCCCAAAATACTGCCGTCGTTCACTATGACCGACAATTACATAGCGTATTCCTATTTCTTGTAACATCGGCCCGGAAATTTCACCCGTATAGGCACCACTTTCTTCCCAATGAACATTTTGCGCCCCCAGTTGTACACGGCTACCATGTAAACTCTTAGATAAAAGATTTAAATCAGTGAAGGGGACACACAATACCACTTCTCTGCCTTGGGGAGTTTCTTCTAAGGCAGGCAGAAATCCTTGTAAAAACTCTTGGGATTCTGCCTGAGTTTTGTACATTTTCCAGTTTCCGGCAATTACTATTTTCCGCACAGGTGATTTCGTCAAGCTCAAAACAATACACAATGCAATCTTCACTCTAGAACATTTTGGGTAACAAAGGCTCTAGTTAATTCTTTAAAAAGCAACTTAACTGCTCTAACGCAAGTGCGCGATCGCTCGTTGTGTTGATCCTACTTATTGGGTCGGTGGCTCTAGCACTACATAATGAAAACTTTCGCCCTATTTTTGGCGATCTGGCTAAGGTCGCTATTGGTGGTTACTTAGGTCAATTAATACCATAGTCCAAGTAAGTGGGGATTCACTATACCGTACTCAATTGCAAACCCCCTATAAATTACTTGATTTCCCTGATGTTTGTTACGGAATTGAACCGTTACTATTAGCGAGTATTACTAAACATAAATTTTACCAATTTATAGTATTTTATTCTAACATTTTAATCAGTTTGTCTTTCCCTCAATTTATCTTATAAAAGAATATATTTTTGGTAGTAATTTACTTTTTGATATCTAAAAATATTTATTAATTTTAGTTCATAAATGCTAATTTAATTTATGCTGAACAAAATCAAAAGTTTAACACCTCAGAGCTTTAAGCGTTTACTGAAGTCTAAAATCGAATATTTACTGGATGTAATTGTCACTGAGTACTATTTCCGTTTCAGAAAACATCAAACTCAGAAAGAATTAAAATTAATTCGTAAAATTCCCAGAAATCTTCATATCGAAGCTACTAATATTTGTAATGCAAAATGCACCTTTTGTGCTTATCCAAAAATGGAAAGAAAGAAGGAATTAATGCTTATGGAAGAGTTCCGAAAAATTGTAGATCAGTACGTGAACATGGGTGGTAAATATGTATCTTTAACACCAATTGTTGGCGATCCTTTTGTTGATCGCTATCTTTTTGACAGACTAGATTATCTCAATCAACGCTCAGAAATTAGAGGATTTTACTTCTATACAAATGCAATTTTGATGAAGCCAGAAGTGAGTGAAAAGCTTCTTGCCTATGGTGAAAAACTAAATATTTATGTTTCTTGGGGTGGGTTTGATCGAGAGACTTACAAAGCAATCATGGGTGTTGATAGATTTGATGTTGTTCGCCACAACATAGAAGCATTTGTTGAGGCTAAGTTGAAGTTAGGTTCCTCTACTGCTTTAACTATCGCACTACGTTGTCCATCGATAAAATGGCATGGTGAACTATGGGAAAAGTTTAATCAATGGAAAAAAGAAAAAATAATTAACATTCAATTTATCAATGCTTATGATAGCTGGTCTGGCAAGGTAAAAGATGAAAAATTGAAGCAAGTAGGTTTAGAACCAGTAATTAAACCCTATAAGCGTGGTGCTTGTGAATTGCTATACATGAAGCCAATTATCCTTGCTAATAGTAAAGTGAATGCTTGTGCCTGTCGTGATGTCGAAGCAGAATTAATTGTAGGCGATCTTAAAGAATCTACACTACCTGAAATATGGGCAGGTAACGGAATAGAGGAACTCATTAATCGTCAGGAAAGTGGTGATTTTCCTGATGTTTGTAAGCGTTGTACTTGGTATGTCAGTGTTTATAACTACCGTAAAAGAAACTCCCGTATTTCTACGATGCAGCATTGGAGTGAAGATTAGAGGTAATTAATTAATCTTCTTCTGATAGTACGGAAATCCGAATTGTCTTTTGGGGGCAAACAATCCTGGATAATAAGAGCGATCGCCTTAAGTATAGCTTTAAAATTCTACTTGGTATAATGTCCTATTGCTTTTGGTCTTACCCTGGAAGCAAAAGACTAGGGTATGTTTGCCACATTCAATACTCACATATTTGTACTGAAAAACATCAATTATGCTAGAACAAGGAACCATCAGTATTCATACTGAAAATATTTTCCCGATAATCAAGAAATCTCTTTACTCAGATCACCAAATATTCTTGCGGGAACTTGTATCCAACGCCGTTGATGCTATCCAAAAGCTAAACATGGTATCCCGTGCTGGAGAATACTCTGGCGAGATCGGTGAACCGGAAATTCAGATTGCTATAGACAAAAATAATAAAACCCTCTCTATCACCGACAATGGTATCGGGATGACAGCAGATGAGGTGAAAAAGTATATCAATCAGGTTGCTTTTTCTAGCGCCGAAGAATTTATTCACAAGTATAAAAGCACATCCGACCAGCCTATTATCGGTCACTTTGGTCTAGGCTTTTACTCTTCCTTCATGGTGGCACAAAAAGTCGAGATCGATACTCTATCTTACAAAGAAGGGGCGCAGGCTGTTCACTGGAGTTGTGATGGCTCACCAGAGTTTACTTTAGAGGAATCGTCTCGTACAACTCGTGGAACGACAATTACTCTCCATTTAATGGAGGAAGAACTAGATTATTTAGAATCAGCACGCATCAAAAATCTGATCAAAACTTACTGCGATTTTATGCCAGTGCCAATTAAACTGGATGGCGAGGTGTTAAATCGGCAGAAAGCACCCTGGCGTGAGTCTCCCAGTAACTTAAATCAGGAAGACTATATAGAGTTTTATCGCTATCTCTATCCTTTCCAAGAAGAACCCCTGCTATGGGTGCATTTGAATACAGATTATCCTTTTATCATCAACGGAATTCTGTATTTTCCAAAGCTAAGACCGGATGTTGATGTCACCAAAGGACAGATTAAGTTATTCTGCAATCAAGTTTTTGTCAGCGATCATTGCGAAGAAATTATTCCGCAATTTCTTTTGCCAATGCGGGGTGTAATTGATAGTAGTGATATTCCTCTGAATGTATCACGCAGTGCTTTGCAGACCGATCGCACTGTTAAAAAAATCGGTGATTACATCGCCAAAAAAGTAGGCGATCGCCTCAAAGAACTTTACCGCGACAGTCGCGATCAATATATTAGCGCTTGGAAAGACCTTGGCACTTTCGTGAAATTCGGGGTGATGAACGATGAAAAGTTCAAAAAGCAAGTCGAAGATATCTTAATTTTCCGTAGTACAGCCAAGCAATCTCACCAAACTGCTTCCGAAACCCCAGCAGTACAAGTACAATCCGAAGGGGAAGATGCTTGGCAAGATGTTACTCCCAGTCCAAGTACATCCTCTGAAGGTGATTCTTACACAACCATAAAAGAATATTTGGAACGCAACAAAGAACGCCACGAAAACCGCGTTTTCTACTGCACCGACGAAGCAACACAAGCCACCTATGTCGAACTTCACAAAAAACAAGGGTTAGAAGTCCTGTTTATGGACTCCTTCATCGACACCCACTTTATTAACTTTCTCGAACGCGAATTCCAAGATGTTAAGTTTACACGGGTAGACTCTGATTTAGATCAGACTCTCTTAGATAAAGATCAGGCCACAGAAATAGTAGATCCTAAAACCAATAAAACTCGTGGCGAGGTCATCAAAGAGTTATTTGAGAAAGCGCTCAACAAACCGAAATTAAATATCCGCACCGAAGCATTAAAATCAGATAATCCCCAAAGTACACCTCCTGCAATGGTATTATTACCAGAAATTTTGCGTCGCTTCCGGGAAATGAATGCACTCATGCAGCAGCAAATGGCAGAATTCCCAGAAGAGCATATTTTACTGGTAAATACTAGCCACCCCTTGATTCAACATTTGGCGACCCTCAGTCAAAGTAGTATTATTCAGGGTGAAGGCGAATCACCCACAGGTAAATTAGTCAACATGATTTGCCAACATATCTATGATTTAGCGCTCATGTCTCAAAAAGGTTTTGACGCTGAAGGAATGAAAAGCTTTGTTGAACGTTCTAATGATGTTTTAACTAAGTTGACAGAACAAGCTGCTAAATAACTTGTATAAGAAATGGAGACAGGGTAAAGGGGAAAGGTAAAAGAGAAAAATACTCACAAATACCTTTTCCCCATCTCTTCTACCCGCAAGCAGCTATACAATAGAAGATTGTGTTCAAAATAAATCGGAGATTCTCCTATGTCCCGTCGCTGTGATTTAACCGGCAAAACAGCCAACAACGGCTTTACAATTTCCCACTCCCACCGTCGCACTAAACGAGTTCAGCACGTCAACCTGCAAACCAAGCGCGTTTGGTGGCCTCAAGGTAATCGTTGGGTGAAACTCAAATTGTCTACCAAAGCGATCAAAACCTTAGAGAAAAAAGGTTTAGCAGCTATGGCTAAAGAAGCAGGGATTAACCTTAACCATTACTAATAGTGAGTGTCACTTCCCAGTCTGTGGCTGGGATTCATTCCTATAAGTGAGGTATGACCTCACTTAATATATCTTTGTAATTAAAGAAAAACTAACACAAATAAAAATAAGTATATTTTTTAAAAGCCTTCCCTAAATGGGAAGGCTTTTAAGTATTCAATATTATTTTTCGATTGAGTGATAAGTTTTCCATAAATACTGGGTAGTATAAGCTTACTTCACTAACAATATTTTACTTAAGTTACCTCCAGAAAAAACACATTGAATTGATGTGAACTTACTGCGTAGTTACTTTTTGTTGGCATAAATTAAATAACTCTGACAAAACAGAATTTTCAAAAAATCAAAATATATGAGCAATTATATAACTTGACAAAGTCATTATTATAGTACTTGTAATGAATTATTCCTAATTTAAATACGGGGAATTTTTACCCAAATAATATCCATAATATCGCCTGTGATTTTAATCAATATTTCAAAAAATAAAAAATATAAATATTGAGCAAACTACTTTATATAAAAGCAGCCATGTCTATAAAACGTCAGCTAGTCAAAACAATTAAAAAAAATTCCAAAAAACTCAGAAACATTTATTTACTTAAAATAAAAAAAATAATTATTCGACTATTACAAAATCTTTCACTGATCAGAAGAAAACGAGGTACAGTGAATGCTGGTTTTGTACTGCCAACAGTGGCAATGGTATCAATAGTGGTTATTCTCCTGGCCACTGCAATTATGTTCCGGTCATTTGATCGTGCTAAAAACGCCAGCAATGTCCGTGTCAATGAAGCTGTTTTGAGTGCTGCAACTCCAGCAATTGATAGAGGTAGAGCTAAACTCAATAAGCTATTTCAAGATAAACGACTACCACGGGCTACACCGACAGATGCAGCACTATACACTGTTCTGAAAGATAAATTAAACGAATATACCTTTGGTGACGAAACACCACTAAAGCTCACATATAAATATAAAGATAAAAATAATCAGGAGATCACAGATACCTTAGAAACGGCCTGGCGATTTCCCATTGATACCGATAACAACGGAAAATTTGATAGCTACACATTGTATGGAATTTACTTTAAAACTCCTCCAGTAAGTAGTGATAATAAATATAGCCGTGCCAGAAATCCTTTAGAAGCCAGAACTCCACCAATGGCACAAGGTACTTTGGATACAAATTGTGGTGCTAATACGAGTGCCGTTTTAGTAGGTAATACGGGTTGGATTAAACAAAATAATGAGTTAAAGAAATCTTTTTTTGTTTATACTGCCACAGTACCAATTACATCCGATCCACAAAAAGATAGCACTATTGCTACAGCAGATCAAAATAAATACGAGCAGTACAAAGGCAATAAAGGTTTTGCAGCTGTAGAGTATCAACAAGACCGGGTACAAATACCACCCAATAACTATGCTGTTGTTTACGAAGATGATATAGCACTTACTCCCGGTCCAAATTTTAATTTAAATGGGTCGGTTTTTACTAATAGCAACTTACTCACTGCTGGAGTTAATGGTGGACAGATCCAGTTTTATCAAGTTAGTGCTAAAGCGTCTTGTTTCTATGAAGCTAAAAACGCCAAAATTATAGTAGGTGGTAATCTAGCACTTGGTGGATTCACTTCTGCCGATCATTCAACAAATAAAACCCCTAAAGTTGATTTATTCAAAGGTAAAACTGCTAATGTTGACAGTAAAGATTGGGTCAGGTCAGTCAATAGTAGCAATAGTCCTAGAGACACAGCATATAACAATCTAGCTTATGTGAGTCGCATTAATAGGCTGGTTGCTGCTCAAATGGTTAACAGTTCAAATAGTGACCCATCGGAAGTAAAAGACGGTATTGAAAAGAAAAAGAAAAGCTTAGGCTTATCAAGTTTCACAACAGCGGAAGAAGATAAAATTCGCCGTCAACAACTGGAAACTTATTTCAGGAAACGTACTCGTCGTGTTCCTTTTGCAGAAGTTGGATTTAATGTTACAGACGCAGATCCTACCCCATTGTTGCAAGGTAGTGGTGATACTCTACGTGCTAATGATCAGTGGATTTATCCCACAGATCCGACCGATGGCAAAACAGGTACTAATTACACTAAACTATCACTTAATATCAGTAGTACATCCTTAGAACCAAAGGCCACAGAGCCGAAAGAACTCAAAAAAGATGGTGGAAAAGAAGCAGAATTAGGTGACAGGGTTCTAGTTGGTAACAACCTGCCTGAACTTTGGTGGGATAAGACTAAAAATCAGTTTGTAGGATCGGGTATTGAGGATACCCAACAAATTAGTGGCATTAAATGGGATAAGCCAACTGATACAACAGAAATTCGCACACGACGTTCTTTAGTGCAAACATTAGCTGATGTAGGATCTACAGAAAGAGATGGTGAATGGGAATTAGACGCAGCGAGAGTACCAGGAGACCCCACAGAACCTGTTGGTGGTTTGCGTGTCGTAACTGGTGCAGGTATTTATTTCAACCAGGGTGGCACTCCTGGTAGTTTTGATAAAACTGTCACAACAATTTGGCCGGATACAATGCCAGTGCCAGCTACAGCACCAGCTAAAAAAACTATCACACCATATTGGATGTATTCTTATATGGGTACTGGAGGTATTTTCAATAACATAGCATCCCTAACATATACATGGCCTGAGATTGCTGATGACCCAATCACTACAACAGTAGATGAATCTAAGACTCCATATCTGCAAATGCGGGCTACGGCAGTTTATCACTACAAATCTACTAATTACGACCCTCAAAATCCAAAACCCATAGCGTGTGTAAGTAGTTTTTATGTTCCGACTAACAGCAATACAGCCAAGAACATAAACACACTACCCGATGCTAAAGATAAGGATGGTAACTTTATTATTCAGGAAGATGCTAATGGTAAATCCAACAATGGTATAGTTTACCCCGCACCTACCAAGACTGTCACTGATTATTCGACAGTGCTAACGTACCAGTCTCAATTAAAGTATCCAAATGGACGTTTGATAGATGATGGACTACTGGCAAGAGCATTAGCAAAAACAGCAGCAAATCGTACTATTTCAGAGCAGTCTGCTATTGATGCTCAGATTTGCGCTCTGCAAATTAAATATGATTCAACTTTTCAACCTGTAACTAGCAGTCCTGTCATTCCTCATGGTGCAATTAGGGAAATAACTTTATTGGATTCTAGGGAAGTTAAGCAAAATAGCATTAGCAGCACTCCACCATCTCAAACCTACGATCTTCCCATCAGAGACAGACAACCCCTAGAAATTCGCAGTACTGTTCTAGACCTAGACCTACTCCGCAAAACAACTATTGGTAATGCCACCCCATCCCAAGAATACTTATTACCCAATAGCGGTCTTATCTATGCAACTCGTGATGGCGCTTTGCCAGATGCCAGTGGAGGTAGTACAGAAGCAGCAAAGCTAGTCAGTCCTGTGGACTATAGACTTGACCCTACTCGTCGTCCTAACGCCATTATGCTAGTCAATGGTGATAAGCTTTGGCGGACAGAAACTTACCGTGATGTAGAGAAAGGATTGATTTTAGCTACCAATTTGCCTGTGTATATTAAGGGTAACTTTAATAGACACACCAAAGAGGAATTTGAACAACAACTAAACGATGACTGGAGTCAGAATTTCTACTCTCGTTCTACACTGGATAAAAACTTTGCCTGTCGTAAAGGTGATCCAAGATTAGTAGATTGTACCACTGGTGATGAATGGCGACCTGCCACTGTCATAGCAGATGCTGTTACCTTACTTTCTGGAACTTTTAAAGAGGGATACCGTGACGAGGGTGACTATGACTGGAGTCAAAACAACCTAGCCTCAGTACCGACTGGTTTCTCAAAATACAATAACTTTGTCACCAATGCTAAATGGTATGACGACACGGGCAAACCCAACTATTTCAGTTCTTACTTAAATAACTTTGTTACACCTGTTCTTTTAAGGACGGTACCAGGTGCATATTTGACAGAAGTTTGTCCTGTAACCAATGGAAAAGGAAGCATAGTAACAGGAAACAACACAACACAAGTAGATGCACAAGTATTCTGTAGTGATCCCAAAAACTGGACTATTCAGACATCCTGTAGTGTTAACGGTGGAGGTAATACTTATCTCAATGACAAAATTGTAGGTAAAAATGGAGATCCTAGTAACAGTAGGATTAAAACCGGATATATTTTTGATGATCCAGAAAGCTTTGGAGAAGAAAATAATAAAGGGCCAAAATGTTTCGATGATAATGCTCCCCGCCGAATAGCCTTTGTTAGAGATTTAATTACAGGAAACATAACCTCACCACTTCAAGTCCTTGGTGTTGATAAAAGTGGGAAAGTCCAAATATTCGATTTTGGAACATCAAAATCAAAAGTTGGCACAGAACTGATGGCTCCACCTAACGGCGTAACTATGCCTTGGTTACAGCCAACTGTAACTCTTGGCAATATCACGGCACTTACACCGATATTACAACTCAGACAACCCTTTGCTACTCCTTCTAACCCAGATAACAATAGCACTGTTTCAGGAAGCAAAGACAATAGAAAATGGTTACAAGAAGCTACTGATACTACTTTCAACTTAATTATAGTTGCAGGAGATAGCCCAGCTCGTTCTGATGGAGATAGTTCTGAAGATAACGGTGGTCTGCATAATTTTGTCCGCTTTATGGAAAATTGGCAACCAGCAAGTGGTAATTCAAAAGCCAGAATTAGCGGAGCTTTCATGCAGGTGAAAAAGAGTGCTTACGCTACAGGTCCATATACTACAGCTTTCTCCGATGGAACCAATAATGAACTCAAATATGCCATTGAGATAAGTAGCGGTAGAGGTACTGGTTACCTTCCTCCTACAAGACAATGGGGTTATGATGTAGCACTGCTGTCTCAAGCTCCTGACTTGTTTGCCAACAAACTGATACTAACACCACCTGATTTACCAGATGAATATTTCCGCGAAGTTGGTCGAGATGACAAATGGGTAGAGACATTGTTATGTGCTAAAAATGGCGCTGACAATACTAAATTTGCCATAGATCAAGATCAGCGTCCTTCAACGTGCAAATCATAAAACTGAGAAGCTGGTGATAAGTCATGATGAAACACAAACCACAGCAAAAAACTTCATCTTCCAGTGATTCTGGTTTTACGATTATTGAATCACTTTTAGCGATAGTTTTAGTTGCCATTTTATTGGCAGTTATATCCCCTGTCCTTGTCATGTCAACAGCTATCCGTGTCCAATCTCGACGGATAGAAAAAGCAACTCAGGCTGCAAATACATTCATTGATGGTGTTAGAACCGGCTCAATTAAACCACCAGGTGAATACAATAACAACAACAAAATTATATTAGACCCAGCAACCGCAGATAAGCCTAGAAGCCTGGAAGATAATTTACTTAGTCTCACACAAATGCCAATTCCTAGTACAAAAGATGATAATGATTTGTATCTGTTTAAAAAAGATGGCACCATTTGTCATACCAGTGAGACAGGTTGTACAAAAAACTCAGATAGCCCGTTTGAGGAATTTTACATTCAAGCTCGTCAAATTATAGTGAAAAATAGTACAGCGATCGACGGTTATCGTCTAGGAATTCGAGTTTATCGGTCAGATGTTGATTTTAATAAACCTCTCCTAGCTAGTACAAAAGACAGTTCAGGAAATAGCACTAAACAAACAGCCTCAACTTTTAGTGCAAGTATAGGTAACAAGCAAGCACCAGCAATAGAAAGAACAGTGGATATTGGCAATATTACCACTACATTTCAGGCTTTATGTAAGCGTCTTGGTCTAGTACCTGACAAGAATGGAAACCAAAATTGTCAATAATTAGCCAGAGTAATATCTTGCACTATTGTCAATCACTGTAGGGTGGGCATTGCCCAGAAAGTAAAAATAAGGTTTTGAGTCAACACGAAACATTGTCCATCTTACAAAAATTGCAATACAGAAACTCGTACAAGATGTGAACAAACATAATTAACAGTCAAATAAAAAGCTTGTTTTTGGTTAAGGATTTATCCCTTCTGCTAATGATTTTTATAATTAAAATCTTTACTAAAATCTTTATGTTAATTTATTTCTCCTAGTTAAAACATTGGAAAAACTGACAATTTGCAAGCGGTGTATCTTCAATAAAAGGATAAATTTATGATGATGAAGACACTCCAATTTATACTTAGGAGCCAAATTAAAAGCTCCAAAGTTATTTATAAATCTGGTGGTTTTACTCTCATTGAATTGTTAGTAGCTTTGTTGATCGCTTTTTTAATCATCACACCATTATTAGGCTTCATGATTAATGTGATAAGTACAGAGAGACAGGAGCAAGCTAAAGCCAATTCTGAGCAAGAAATCCAAGCTGCACTCAATTACATTTCTCGTGATTTACAACAGGCAGTGTATATCTATGATGCTGCCGGTATTGAAGCAATAAAATCTCAATTGCGTTACCCAAATGATACAGAGAAGCTGCCCTTACTAGTTTTTTGGAAACGAGAATTAGTTAATAATGTAATCGCAGCAGCCGATAATTCAAAAGATGATATTTTTGTTTACTCATTAGTTGCTTACTATTTAATTAAAGATAGTAATACTACTTGGTCAAAAGCTGCTCGCATCGCTAGATGGCAAATTAAAGATGGTGTGAGAACTACAAGTGGTGGTGTAGATTGTACAGGATATACTGGCAAGTATGTCAATGCTGATAACTGTCCCAGTCCAGGTTTTGCTCCTTTTGCAGACCAGTTTGATGAGGCTGACAGTTTAGAGCAAGGGATGAACAAATGGAAAAAAGCGTCTGGAACTTATAATACTGATGCTACAGTCTTGATTGACTATGTTGATCAAAGTACTGATTCACCGCGACCAGATGCAGCTTGCCCTCCTAACTCGACAACGCCTGTAATTACATGGTCAAAAATATCACCAACCAACAATATAACAGGATTTTATGTTTGTGTAGATAGAGCTAACACAACAGCACAGATATTTATCCGAGGTAATGCACTGGCTCGTCTCGACAGCGATACCAACACAATCAAATACAATGCTGGTAAAAAAACTTATTTCCCCGCAACAAGTGTAAGAGTTCAAGGACGGGGATATTTATTTAGGTAAATGCTTTAAATACAGGGGGCAACCAATGGCTGCTGATTACATAATAGAAAAGCTGAATGTCAAGTTATTACAGTTTCACAACAGGAATGCAAAAAGTAAATTACGAGGTTTAGCATCTGAATACAATCAGCACGATGCTGGTTTTAGTTTGCTAGAAGTCCTAGTAGTGATAGTAATGATAGGAGTTTTATCAGCGATCGCAATTCCTAGCTGGCTTACTTTTGTAAAACGACAGCAGATTAATAAGGCTAATGATGCTGTTTTCGCAGCCTTACAAGATGCACAACAAGAAGCTAAAAAGAAAAAAGTTAGCTACAGCGTCAGTATTAGAACTGACAACAATACTCCTCAAATAGCAATTTATCAAGGCTCAACTCCAACAAACTGGCTTGATTTAGGGAGAGATTTAGGAATTAAACCAAAACAAATCATACTTGGTACAAATCTGAGCAACGTTAATACGAACGGTGGTTCTGTCACATACGCTTCCGCCTTTGATACCAATGCACCACAAACTATTACTTTTGACTATATGGGTATTTTGGCATCTAAAACTAATAATAATGCTCCTGATACAGGTTTAAAAGTTATAGTAGCCATACCACAAGTAGGAAATAATAGTGTTAGTCAGGTAAAGCGATGTGTGATTGTAGAAACTCTGATTGGGGGAATGCGGACAGCTAAAGATACATCATGCACTTAAATAAATTTTGTCCGTGAACAGACATTAGCAAAAATTCCATAAAAATACGGTACAGAAAACTACACCTAAAGAGCAAAATTATAAAAACGGGTGCAGTTTTTTTATTTGATATATTACTAATTTTTAAGCAAAAGGCTAGGCACATAGTATATCTTTGAATACTTAATATCGACTGGACATCCTCGGACAGCTACTTTATTTATATAAGTAAAATTTTTACACTATGACTCAGAGTATTGACTTGACTGTAGCGATACCAACATATAACGGTGCTAATCGTTTACCTGAACTATTAGAACGGCTAAGAAATCAACTTGAGACTGAAAATATTTCTTGGGAGATTATTGTTGTAGATAATAACAGTAATGATGGTACAGCCAAACTTATTAAAGATTATAAAAAAAATTGGCGGTGTTCTTATCCTTTAAAATACTGCTTTGAGCCTAAACAGGGAGCAGCTTACGCACGAAAAAAAGCAGTTACTGAAGCAAAAGGCGAAATAATTGGGTTTTTAGATGATGACAATTATCCATTATCAAACTGGGTAGCCGCAGCTTATAGTTTTGCCAAAAAACATCCCAAAGCAGGAGCTTATGGAAGTCAAATTCATCCTGAGTGGGAAGTAAAACCACCAGAAAACTTTCAAAGAATAGCCCCATTTTTAGCAATTACAGAGCGAGGAGATTTACCTCTGCTGTATGCACCTAATAAAAAATTACTACCCCCTTCTGCTGGACTCGTTATTCGTCGAATAGCTTGGTTAGAAAGTGTACCTAATCAGCCTATTTTAACTGGTAGAGTTACTGGCAATATGCTTACCAGTGAAGATTTAGAAATGTTGTTGTATATCCAAAAAAGAGGATGGGAAATTTGGTATAACCCAGAAATGGAAATCTACCACAGAATCACAAGCCACCGTTTAGAAAAAAACTATTTAATACCCTTTTTTCAAGGTATTGGACTTAGCCGTTATGTTACACGAATGTTGAATGTCAAACCTTGGTATAAACCGATTGTTTTCTTAGCTTATATTATCAATGATTTGCGTAAAATTTTCTTGCATATACTTACACATGGAAATAAGTTACAAAGTGATTTAGTTGCTGTTTGTGAAATGCAATTATTTTTCAGCAGTTTAATTAGTCCATTTTATCTGTGGATAAATGGATATTTAAAAGCAAATAAATAAAATTATATGAATAATTTATTAACGAACAAAGTAGACTTCACCGTAGCTATCCCTACATATAATGGTGAAAAACGTTTACCTAATGTTTTAGAACATCTTTTAAACCAGACAGGAGTAGAAAACCTCAACTGGGAAATTATTATTGTAGATAATAATAGTTCAGATCAAACAGCCGAGGTAATCAGTCATTATCAAAATAACTATAATGGAAAGTTTACCATCAAGTATTTTCAAGAAAAAGAACAGGGAATCGCTTTTGCACGACAGAGGGCTGTGACTGAAGCTAAAGGAGATTTTATTGCTTTTTTAGATGATGATAATCTGCCTGCAAATGATTGGATTTTACAGTCTTATAAATTTGGTCAAAAGTATCCTCATGCAGGTGCTTGGAGTGGGAAAATTCACGGTAGTTTTGAAGTCAATCCACCAGAAAATTTTAAAAAAATTCAGACTTTTCTAGCTATTAGAGAACATGGAGAAGAAGCACATTTATTTGATGCAAATACTTTAAGACTTCCTCCCGGTGCTGCACTTGTTGTTCGTAAACAAGCTTGGTGCGAAAGTGTCCCAAAAAAATTAATTTTTAAAGGGAGACTAGGAAAATTTATGATTAGTGGTGATGACACAGAAGTACTGTTGTATATACACAAAGCAGGTTGGCAAATTTGGTATAACCCTGCAATGCATGTTGTTCATCAAATACCAAGTTGGCGACTTGAAAGAGATTACTTACTAAATCTAGCTTTTGGATGTGGCTTATGTATTTTTCACCTACGTTTAATAAATAGTAAATGTTGGGAAATGCCAATAGTTTTTATGAAAACTATTGTAGGAAATTTACGTAGAATTTTACACCACGTCTATATGTATAGAGGGAAAATAAAAAGTGATATTATAGTTGTTTTTGAAATTAGGTTTTACTTTGCTAGTATGCTAAGTCCTTTTTATTTTATTAAATGTTTTTCAGAGAAATATAATAATAATAAACAATAAATATATAAGATTAGTTACATGAATCAAATTAAACCAAAAATTTCTATTGTTATACCAGTATATAACAGCGAAAAAACAATTAAAGACACTATAAAATCTGTTTTAAAACAAACATGGAACGATTTTGAGTTAATTATTATTAACGACGGTTCTAACGACTCAACATTAGAAGTGATTTCACAATTTAAAGATCCTAGAATAAAAGTATTTTCATTTGAAAATGCTGGTGGTAACGTTAGTCGTAATCGTGGGCTTAACCGAGCAACTGGAGAATTTGTGAGTTTTTTGGATGCAGATGATATTTGGACATCTGATAAACTTGAAAGCCAATTCCATGCTTTACAAGCAAATCCCGAAGCAATAGTGGCTTATAGTTGGACTGATTATATAGATGAACAAGGAAAATTGCTATTTCCCGGTACACATATTACTGCTAATGGAAATGTTTATGAACAGCTAGTAGTAAGTAATTTTTTGGAGAATGGCTCTAATCCATTAATTCGTAGAGAAGCCCTAGTTCAATTAGATGGATTTGATGAAGAGTTAACTGCTGCTCAAGATTGGGATATGTGGCTCAGATTAGCCAAAAAGTTTGATTTTATAGCTGTTGCACGTGTACAAATACTATACAGAGTTAGTGCGAATTCTTTATCTACAAATCTTGCAAGACAAGAAAAAGCAAGCTTAGAAGTGCTTGGTAAAGTTTGCCTTACAAATACACACAACCTCAATTATCTTAAAAATAAAAGTCTGGCAAATCTCTATAAATATCTTACATGTAAAGCTCTACAACAACCTTTCAATAGAAAAAAGGGTTTAGCAGCAGCTAGATTATTATGGAAATATATCTTTTATGATTCTTCAAGATTTAACCATATTAATTTAATATTAAGACTTTCACTAAAAATAGTCTTGATTGTAATCTTACCCTGTACTTTATCCACAGCATTATTAGCACGTATGAAGAGTAATAATTAGAAAATATACATTAAAGGTATACACATAAATCATCCGGACATTTGAAAAACTCCTAGAAAATAAAAATTAAGAATGAATATTATAGGTGCTTTTTCTATGTCTAAATTAATAGATAATAAGTGTATTAAGAATGATTCTATTAGTGGCTTTACAGTACTGGAAAATATAGTAATTATTCTAATAATTGGTATATTGGCTGCGATCGCATTACCTAATTGGCTAGCTTTTGTTGATGTTCAACGTCTCAATGCTGCTCAAAGTGAAATTTACCAAGCCATGCGCCAAGCTCAAAGGGAAGCTAGAAGAGAAAAATTGACTTGGCAATTCAGCTTGAATGAACAAAATGGTATTGTTCAGTGGGCAACCCATCGTGCCGATGTCAGTGTCAGTAATGCTATGTGGAATAAGCTGAATGCAAATGTGCGTCTAGATAGGGAAACAACTTTGCAACAAGCCAATGGCGTTAGGCAAATTCAGTTTGACTATGAGGGAAATGTTAATAGACCACCATTAGGACGAATCACATTATCTAGTAGATATGGCGGTAAAGCAAAGCGTTGTGTGTATGTTTCGACAATTTTAGGAGCTATACGAATAGCCAAAGAACGTCCGCGAGCAGACGAAAACGACAAGTATTGCTATTAAGATATTCTTGGTTGAATTCAAAAATTATCGCGTGCTGAAATCATCTACAATTGCCAAGCAGCACTTAATTATTTTCACTCGCTACCCAGAACCAGGTTTGACAAAAACTCGGCTGATACCTGCTTTGGGAACTGGAGGTGCTGCACATCTTCAGCGCCAGATGACTGAGTATACTCTATTGAAAGTTCGAGAATTGCAAAAAGCGATCGCCATCTCCATTGAAGTACGCTTTACTGGTGGAAATTTTGAATTAATGCAAAGTTGGTTGGGGACTGATTTGATTTATCAATCTCAAGGTGAAGGAGATTTAGGAAAACGGATGGAGCGATCGCTCGAATATGCTTTTAGTGCAGGCGCACACCAAGTACTAATTATTGGCACTGATTGCCCCGACGTCAATATCCAGATTCTTGCCAAAGCTTTTACAAATCTCCAACACTGTGACATAGTACTTGGCCCAGCAGTGGATGGTGGTTATTATTTAATCGGTTTACAGCGTCTTTTTCCAGAATTATTCGCTGATATCAACTGGGGAACTTCCCAAGTCTTGCAACAAACTGTGGCTATTTGCCATCAACTTAATTTATCAATAGATTACTTACCCACTTTAGCTGATGTTGACCGTCCAGAGGATTTGCCTATTTGGGAAAAAATAGTTTTCAACCTAAAAAATACTCCAGCTTTTCAATAGTTGCTCTGTTATAGGGAACAATATCTAAGTAACTTGACATAAAATAGTCAGTCATTCTTTATTGCTTCAAGATGAATTATGAATAACAATTTTGCTGCGGTCACTGCTGCTCGTACACTTAAGGTGGTTGGGATAGTATTAATTTTGTCTTTTTTACTTGACTTTGTGATTCTGCTGTTTCCCTTCCAGCCCACAAATCGTCTTTGGCAAATTGATTTAGCAACAAATTTAGTTGATCGAGGAATTGTACCTTTAGTAGGATTAGCCATGCTCTTTGCTGGCTATTGGGCTGACATTACTGAAGATGGCCGTCCATCTGGAATAGACTTGAGATTCCCAGCGTTAGTACTAGCTAGTCTTTTAGGTTTGATATTCTTGGTAATTTTTCCACTGCACCTAAACAATGTACGTCAAGCTAGCGTGCAACAGGTAGATCAAATTAATAAACAAGCAGATCAGGCAGAAAATCAACTGCAAAGTCAACTATCACAGGTACAAGCTCAGTTAAATAACGAACAAATCAAAAATGAGTTAGACAAGCAAAAAGCTCAAGTGAAAGCTCAATTAACAGAAATACTCAAAGATGAGCAGAAGTACAAACAAGCACTTGAAAGTCCCAATGTTCCCCCACCTGTGAAGGAAGTACTACAAAAAGCCAAACAGAATCCTCAAGAGCTTGATAAATTTATCGCCCAACAAAGTGATCCGCAGCAAGTTGCAACTCAACGACTCAACCAAATTCGTCAGAGTAAGGAAGATGCTGAAAAACAAGCTAAAGAAAGAGCTTGGAAGTCTGGAATGCGAATTGGTATGAACAGCTTATTGCTGTCTATCGGATACATTATTATCGGCTGGACAGGTTTAAGAGGTATGCTTTCAACCCAAAGTAATGGTATACGCAAAGCAACTGCACGCTAGTCACTTAGAGGATTGGGGTGTGGGGGGCGTAGGGAGAACAAATAGTAACAAATGACAATTGACAATTGACCAAACGTTTCAAATGTTCTCAATCTATATATTGACTCATAACGAAGAACTAGATATTGCAGCTTGTATTGAGTCCGCAATGATATCAGATGACATTATTGTTGTGGACTCATGCAGTAGCGATCGCACTGTGGAAATTGCCAGCCGCTATCCTGTTAATGTTGTGCAACATGCTTTTGAAAGCCACGGTCGTCAACGTACTTGGATGCTAGAAAATATACCTCCTAAATACGAATGGGTGTATATTTTAGAGGCTGACGAGCGCATGACACCAGAACTATTTGCTGAATGCAATCAAGCACTCCAGAATCCAAGTTACATTGGCTACTATGTTGCCGAACGTGTCATGTTCATGAATACCTGGATTCGTCGCAGTACCCAATATCCTCGTTACCAAATGCGGCTTTTCCGTCACGGTAAAGTTTGGTTTACAGATTATGGACATACAGAAAGAGAAGTTTGTAACGGAGCCACAAGCTTTTTAAAGGAAACCTATCCCCACTATACTTGCAGCAAAGGCTTAAGCCGTTGGATTGAAAAGCACAATCGTTATTCCACTGATGAAGCCAAAGAAACGCTCCATCAACTAGAAAATGGAAAAATTCGCTGGTGGGATTTATTTTTTGGTCAGTCAGAAGTTGAACGCCGTCGCGCCCTCAAAGATTTATCTTTGCGTCTACCCGCAAGACCCCTGCTACGTTTTATCTATATGTATTTTCTCTTAGGTGGTTGCTTGGATGGACGTGCTGGCTTGGCATGGTGTTCTTTACAAACATTTTATGAGTATCTAATTTTACTCAAAATCTGGGAAATGAAGCATATGCCTAAACCGAGTCCAGACACTCAATCTCCTGTCATTTAATTAGTTGTTAGTTCTTAGTTGTTAACCATGCCCCATGCCCATACTTCCCTCAAGAATTGTGTTAAGTTAAGATAAGTTATAAGAACTAATATTTTATAAATAAATTTTTGAGAACAATCAGCAGTGCGACTATGAGATTAATTCGCTAAAAAAGTCAATCATTAAGACTCACTATAAAATACTTTATAGACTACTTTATAGAATTAATGACCAGCTTAGGATTGCGCGCGGTAGTATTAGAGATAACCTTAAAACTTGCAACAATCATTTACAAGTTTTAAAAAGTAAAGTAATGCTCTGTTGAGACTATCCAACTGACATCACGGTTGGTAGAGGTCTACATACTCTGTGTGGCTATGAGGAACTGCAAACCAATCAACTTGGTAAGTTAATCTAACGAGCATCTTCTACATACACTCTATTATCCTTCATCCTTTTTGGCTGAGGTCTATCTTAGCTATTTGATCAAACTGCTGTTATGAATATTGATAACAGAAATTCCACAAGCTTAAAAAAGGAGAATCACGCTTTGGTAATTGATCGCTGGAAGCAGGACTTAAAAAATGACCTGATTGCTGGTTTGTTGGTAGTGATTCCTCTAGCAACTACCATTTGGCTGACGATTACCATTGCTAGTTGGGTAATTAACTTTCTCACTCGTATTCCCAACAAATTAAATCCCTTTGACGGACTGCATCCCATTTTAGTGAATGTACTAAATTTATTAGTGGGACTAATGGTACCACTACTAAGTATTCTCCTGATTGGCTTGATGGCTAGGAATATTGTGGGGCGGTGGTTACTAGATTTTGGTGAGCGAGTTTTACAAGCGATCCCCTTAGCTGGACAAGTATATAAAACCCTCAAGCAACTTTTGGAGACAATACTCAAAGATACCAATGGCAAATTTCGCCGTGTAATATTGGTAGAGTATCCGCGTCAGGGAATTTGGGCGATCGCTTTCGTTACTGGCATCGTCAGCAGCGATATCCAAGCTCACATGTCTCGTCCTATGCTGAGTATTTTTATTCCCACAACGCCTAATCCTACAACTGGATGGTATGCTGTAGTTTCTGAAGATGAGGTAGTCAACCTGTCGATGTCGATAGAAGACGCCTTTAAAATCATTGTTTCTGGCGGTATTGTTGCTCCTAACACTTCCCTACCTCCTGTAATTATTACCAAAGACCGCAAATTAGAAGTATCACCTCTAGAAGCAAAACGGCAGGTTTTTCCTCTCGAAGACACTTAAAGTTGTGAATGTAAATTAACGAGTAACTACTACTGATATACTGTTAACTCCATTGATATTCATCTGACAGAATACTCCTCATACATTTTTATTTAACTTAATATGCAAACCAGAAAACCCCGTCAAATTGCCCGTGAATTGGCACTTCTGAGCCTTTCTCAGCTTCCAGCCAATCCCAAAAAACTAACTGAAGACCAATTACCTAAGTTGGTGTTAGCAGCAGTGCGTACCTTGCGCTCAGAAGTGCAAGATACTCTGGATAATGCAGTTGGCGAACTCCAACGCAGTAACGATCGCATCCTCAGTAGCGAAACTCGCACGAGTGACCTCAATATTGCCAGAACAATGCTGAAAGAGGCAATCACCTCTACTCAAACAGCTATTAACCAGTTGAGTGCAGCTGTTGAGTTTCCAGAATTAATTCAGTTAGCAAATCAAGACAAAGAAGTTGGTAGATACGCGATTGAAATAGTGAGAACAATCGATGAAGAACGTAAAAATATAGACCAGCAAATTAGCCTAGCCTTAGTAGATTGGCAAGTCACTCGTCTTGCTCAAATTGATCGTGATATTTTACGAATTGCTGTAGCCGAAATCATGTATCTGGGAGTTCCCAATAGTGTCGCGATCGATGAAGCTGTAGAACTAGCGAAACGCTACAGTGGAGATGAAGGTCATCGATTTATTAACGGAGTTCTCCGTCGAGTTACACAACAGCAAAAACAGCCTGTCTAGAAATAGTAGGATTTGGGAGGTGGGAAGAGGGGACAAGGGGAGCCACTACGTTGCGCGGGTTTCCCGCGTTGTAGCACGTGGCGTGGACAGGGGAGACAAGGGAGAAAACTAACCAATAACTACTAACCACCAACGACTAAATAAAAATGGCTTTTAACTGGTTCCGTCGTCAACATAACGATTCTTCTGATACTTCATCCCCAGAAAAAGAAGCAGAAACTTCTGCTGTCTCAACACCATCTCCTACAGAATCAGCCACAGAGTCTACAACAGAAGTTGAACAACCTGTGGCGACAGATTTACTTGCATTTGCAAAAGCTGCTTATAAAAATATCCAGCAAAAGCAACAATCTCAGACAGTAGAAACTCTGTCTACTGAGGAAACAACCGAAACAACTGAGATTACACCAGAAACGCCAACATCAGAAACCCCAGCACTAGAAGAAAGTGTCGAAACTGTTGCTGAAGTTAGCGAAGCAACAACAGAAGCACCAAAAGAAAGTGTCGAAACTGTTGCTGAAATTAGCGAAGCCACTACAGAACCAGCACAAGAAGTTACTCCTCCAACGTCAGTTACCACCTTAGAAGAAAACTCAGAAAATACATCAACTGAAGTTGTAACACCAAAACAAGAACCTGCTAGTCTATCCTTACTAGCAAAGGCAGCAGCAGAACGACAAGCAAAACAGGAACGTTTAATCGCAACTGCAATAGAAGTCACAGAACTCGAAGAAGTACAACCAGTGACATCTGCTGCGACTACGACTCCAGAAACAGTCGAAGCTATTACTGGATTGGAGTTTGATGAAGGATTTTTATGGTCAACAGAAGTACTAGCAGCACAGGGGAGACGGGCGGAAGACGTTTCGATTGAAGAAATTACCTGGCTCAAAAGGCTAAGGCAGGGTTTAGATAAAACCCGTCGTAATATTGTTAACCAACTCAAAGCCATTGTTGGTCAAGGACCCCTTAACCAAGCTGGAGTCGCAGAAATTGAGGCATTATTATTGCAGGCAGATGTGGGTGTAGAAGCCACAGATTACATCATCACTGCCTTGCAGAACAAACTGCGCGAAGAAGCTTTACCACCAGAAGAGGCGATCGCCTACCTCAAACAAATCCTCCGGGATATGTTGGATCGACCAATTCAAAAATCCCAAAAGCTGTTTTTTGCGCCAGAAAAAGATTCTTTTAATATTTGGTTGATTACAGGGGTCAATGGCGCTGGTAAAACTACGACTATCGGTAAAATTGCCCACTTGGCTCAAAAATCTGGCTATCAATGCTTGATTGGGGCTGCTGATACTTTTCGTGCTGCTGCTGTGCAACAAGTCAAGGTTTGGGGCGATCGCAGTGGTGTAGAAGTTATTGCCAATCCTGGTAAGAATACTGACCCGGCTGCTGTTGTGTTTGATGCGATCGATGCAGCAACAGCACGACAAACCGAATTACTTTTGGTAGACACCGCAGGTAGACTACAAAATAAAAAGAACTTAATGGAGGAACTCAGCAAAATCCGTCGGATTATTAATAAAAAAGCACCCAACGCCAAAATAGAATCTTTACTAGTATTAGATGCAACTTTAGGTCAAAATGGATTGCGTCAAGCTGAAGTTTTCTCGGAAGCAGCAGAACTCACTGGTGTAGTTTTGACAAAACTGGATAGCACCGCTAAGGGGGGTGTAGCTTTGGCTGTAGTACAGCAGTTGGGTTTACCAATTCGCTTTATCGGTGCAGGTGAAGGTATTGAAGATTTACGTCCTTTTTCTAGCTATGAATTTGTAGAAGCACTTTTGAGTGGCTAGTAGCTAGGTTAAAACTGAAGGGGTAAGGGATAAATTATCCGCCCCCTTGCTCAATACAGTTCAGTTAATCGATATCAATCTAAAATTTAACTCAAACCAGCAAGTTTTTGATAACGCGTGGAAAACCTCTGCTAGAATTGCAACTTAATACTTGACTTTTAACAACCCTTTGTATGGTTGTTAAATTTTATTGCATAATAGTTAGCTGATTTAAGTTAATGTAAAAATCTGTTTCCTTGCTTTCCTAAGACTGCTCTTTAATTGATCACAAAATATCGCCTGGAGGTAATTTCCAAAATATCAAGTTAATAGCTACATATTAACATTATTTTTAATGTAATGGAGAAAAATAGTGAGTTATGATTTTTTGTGAGTCTTTCTTATAACTTCTAATCGTATGTTGAAAAACTTGGAGAACATATTAAGCTGTATAAGTTCAACATGGTTAAGACCTGACATGAATTTTATCAGTCAGTGCTAAGATTAACAGCTAAAAGTTTGTGTATATCCCAATGAATTTATCTATCTTAAGGTATATGAATTAACCATAAAGTTATGAAATAATTCATTATTTTCTAATACTTAGTAAAAATGGCTGCTCATAAAGGATCGGTTTTAAACTAAAAAATATGCCTTAAAACACTTATATATTAATGAAAAAATCACATAAAAAATGAAATACTTATAAAACTCACACTTACGTCTTTCTACTCTTGCTAAACTGACGAATCTTATCTAAATATGGTTTAGCGATTCTGAGGCTAGCTCATTTATTTAGTAATCTCAAATTGCTTACTGAAGTTAAATAATACCTGTGCCTGTGCCTAAACTGCCCTCCGAACCTACCGACAGTAATACTAGTGCCGCAACAGATGTTACTCCAGTTGTGGCGCTCAAAGAACTCGTGGCAAGGCTGCACCGAGAGCAGAATAAAATCCAAGATTTACTTAGTTCTTTGGGATTTGCTCTGAGAAGCTTCAACAACTTAAACCAGTTTTTGGAGTTAATACCGCTCATGGCCACAAGAGTAACAGACGCAGATGGTAGCGCCCTGTTTCTCTACAAACCAAATGGTCAAGTAAGGCTAGAACAGCTACACTGGCAGGACAGTCACCAAAGAAAAAATATTCGTAAGGCATTAGAGACGGTAAGTAGTCAAATTACACATCAGCAACATGCTTCTGGGCTAGCAACTACAACCAGTATTTTAGATGCCCAGATGCATTATCATCTCGGGCCAGATGTACAAATTTTTGGTACGGCAATTCTAGTCAAGCATGTAGAAAGGGGATGGCTGTATGTTTTGAGCCGCGATCCTGAATACGGATGGACAGAAACCAGACAAAAATTAGTTAGGCTAGTGGCAGATCAAACCGCAGTTGCCATTGAAAACGATGAACTGGCTGTAGAACTAAGGAAAAAAGAACGCCTAGATCAAGAATTAGAAATTGGTGCTGAAATTCAACGGCGACTTTTACCACGTCAATGTCCCAGTATTCCGGGAGTAACTCTAGCTGCGCGCTGTAAACCAGCCAATCGTGTAGGTGGTGATTACTACGATTTTGTCCCTACGAATCACAACTTAATTTTACCGCCCAATGCTAAAGAAACTTTGGAATCTGTTCGTTGGGCTTTAGTGATCGGTGATGTGATGGGAAAAGGAGTCCCCGCAGGTTTAATTATGACTATGATGCGGGGAATGCTAAGGGGTGAGGTGCTACACAGTAACACCCCAGCACAAATTTTGCAAAACTTAAACCGAGTCATGTATGCGGATTTAGAAAATTCTAATCGCTTCGTCACCTTGTTTTATTCAGAATATGACCCGAAAAACCAGATGTTATCCTACAGCAACGCCGCACATAATCCTCCGATGTGGTGGCACGCTAGTACGAAAACAGTGACACGTTTAGATACTCTGGGGATGTTGATTGGTTTAGATGCTAACAGCCAATACGAAGACGGTCAAGCACGCTTAGAGCCAGGAGATACAATTATTTACTATACAGATGGACTGACTGATGCAGCAGCCGCCAGTGGCGATCGCTTTGATGAAGAAAATCTCGTCAATGAATTCAGCCTTGCTTGTAGGTATTGCAATGGTCCAGAAGAAATACTAGATTACCTATTTGAGCGAGTACAACAATTCATCGGTGCTGAAAAACAGAACACCGATGATATGACGTTGGTGGTTTTGCAAGTTAGTAACTAGTTTTTTGTTGTTTTATGTTGGAACTACCAACAGACTCTACATCAGTTAAAACAACGCCGTCCACCCTTCTTGTTGAGTATCTTTTTTAGTGTAGGAAACACCGTCAACTTTGATACCTTCTTGATTGAGGAGAGATAGAGTTCCACCTTGGTTAGACAACTGCACATCTTTTCCACTCAAAGGTACTCTGACTACTGCACCAGGTTCAATGTTGAAGCCCTCTAAACTGGCTTTTTGTTTGATTTGGTTGACGATCGCCCAGCCTGTCAAATCTACTTTGTTTGGTGAAGAATTAATTAAAGTGATTGACTCTTTGCCGACATCTTCTCCACTCGGATTAAGTAGGGCAGCAATAATTCTTACCTGTGGGTTCACTGCTGGGGTATCTGGGATTTTTGGTTCAGATCCCACATTCTTATCGATGGGATTACCAGTGTTGTCATCTGTATGGAATGACTGAGACTGGAATGCAAAAAAGGCAGCAACCCAATAATCTTGAGGTGCAGATTTATAGTGAATTAATAACCCTCCATCCTGATAAATTCCATTATCTTTTTGAAACTTTCCACTGCTGCCTTGGTTCATGTGTATGTCATGAACGCCTCTACCTGGTTTAAAATGAAATATCTTATCAGCTTTTTCTTCTGGTCCCCAAGGTTCCCCAAAGACATAGATTTCAGCTTTAGTTGCAATTGCCCTTTGAATGTATAAGTCAATAAATTCATTGAGGTCGTTGTTTTCTCCAGGAACACTATAGGGCAAAGCTTTCATCTCATTGACTTTAAACAAATTGCCTCGAATGTAATCTAAGGCAATTCCTCCAGCTTGTCTTTGAGAAACTTCAATTTTGTTAAACCCAAAATTTAATGTTTTCAGCTTTTGGGTGATGTAGTGTTCAAAATTATTGTCAATCAAGTACAACAAATCATAGGGTTTCTGGACTGACCTAACATTAATTGCTATACGATAATCAAAATTACCGTCGTTGACATGTACTTGATAGTGTGGAGAATCGTCATCTAGTTCCATTATGCCAGCGATCGCATGACACTTTAATACACCGTAATCTTTCAAGCCCATAAATAATTTCCTTGTAATGAAAATGACTAGAACTATTTTAGTTACTTAAGCTAATGCTCGCCAATCAAGGTAAAAATCAGGTTAAGAATAGAGTTAGCTATTCAAACTAATGTTTTAAGTATTACTTTCATTTTCTAGATAAACTGAGTTTTTAATTATTTATTTAGTATATTTATTTACATAGGTTGCTTGATGCTATCGATTGGGCGCTCAAGAATTGTTGCGCCATTTCGGTGAACTCAGAAACTAAAACCAACAACCTCTTAACGACTACAGCGGCAAATGACAACAACTATCCACCTTGGGATTCAGCACCAGGAAGAAACCCCGTCTCTTTAAGCAGTAGCTGTAGTCTCACATGAGGAAGTTTCGTGTCTTTTTTGTTATTTCTCCATATATCAAGATAGAAGTTTCGCATCAGCGCAATGACGCTGCGGTACTTCACGATGCTGGCAACATAGAATTCATCTAGCTTCATGATCCCGTCAGCATGTATCTGCTCGATGTTGTCGAGTAATAGAGACACCTGTTCATAATTTTGTAAGCCTTCTTTTATGCCATATTTTTCCATTATTTTGCGTTTATCGTTCTCCGAACATGAATCATACGATGATCGAATCAGGTGGCTAAGATTCCGCAGGATTTCTCCGTAGTCGTAAAATGTGTTCTCTTCAAAGAAAGATTCTTCATCCTTCGTCAACATAAAACTTTTGTCAAGTGCCAAACCAAAATCGGTTAAATAGATTTGCTCGCCATCGGTGAGAACGTTGCGAAAATGTGCGTCGAAGTGGATGATCTCCTTTGTCCTCAAAAAGGCAATCGTCGTACGCAAGTCATCCAAAGGTTTCTGGAGTTTGTTGGGGTTTCCCCGCAGCCATGTTTCTAGAACATGTGGTATGTACTCTAGGAACAGAACTAACTCATGGTTGGCGTTCGCTCTATCTAACATATAATTGCCGACGTTCGCACTATTTCCCCAGTACTCTACAAAGCCTTTTAGACGCTCCCTATCGACGTCCACACGCTGCCCAGAGAACGGAATAATCCGATAATGGTACATCAGTGGGAAGGTAGCGATCGCGCCCTCCAATACCCAGTTAGTAGTCTTGATATGTGTCACGAGTTCACGGAAGACCCCTAAACCAGCGACTCCTAAACCAGCGGAACCGAGTCCATAATTAAAGTAAGTCGGCAGATCATAGAGATTTTTAGTAGAGAACAAGTTGTCATATTCGATGTTTGTGACTGGAATGCGTTTCACAAAGACTTTGGATTGTCCAAGAACTATGGTGTGAGTTAGTCCCCAACCCAAACTTGAGTCATTATCGTCAAACAGAAAACGCAATTGTGCATTATCCAACTGAGCAATTTGTGAACTGAGCTTGAAGTATTTTTTCCTTCTAAGTTCTATATGGTTCTTATCCATTTTCTCCTATCCAGCCACATCATGAGAAACCACGTGATGACTCATTAGCATCTGAGGTTTTCAATTGTGCGATCGCTTACAGGTAGTTTGCTAATATCTGGACTTGATGATGAGCGATCGCACATTGCTGTGATCGTAAGCTTTAGCCTAATTTTAGTAAACTCTCAGCAATTAAGAACAAAAGTCAGCCATCGCAAATCACTTATCAAACTCAACCGATAACCTCAATACGGTCGGCTGCACCAGGTTGTTAGATATTGCTACAATTTGCTGATTAGCTTGTCGTACTCTGCATGAGTTCCAATCCAAAACCAAGAAATACCATCTTCAACTTCAACACCTAAAGCCCGATAATCTAGCCCTGCGCGAACTGACCAATACTTGTTACCAATCTTTTTGAAGTGCAACGATGGATGAGATGGATCGGCTTTAAGCAACTCATAGTATTGATCAGCAGTTTGCTGTACGTTTTCGGGTAGGGTGTTGTAGCATTTCCAAAATCGTTGTGTCGTGTAGTGCATTAAATTTTTCGACACTGTCCTGACTCGAATTCAGCGATCGCTTCTTGAGCTAAGGCTTCTAACTTACCATCTGCAATGTCTTGCTCTAGTTGCTCATCCCAACGTTGATAATCCAAGTCAAAAAACCACTGCCTTAGACGCTCGAAGTCCTGTGATGGAAGTGTTAGAATTGCGGCTTCAATTTGTTCTAGGGTTGACATATCAATAATTTACATGTTTGCTTCTTGAGCAAATTATAGCTTTGCTGGATAACCTTACAGTTTCAAAGGCGATCGCTTACAGGCATTTTGCTAGTATCTGGACTTGTTTTATAGGTGATCGCATCCTGTTCACTAAGACTTGAGGGTCTCAATCGGGCGATCGGTTATAGGTATTTTGCTAGTATGTGAATTTGTTTATGAGGGATCACGCATTGTATGATACTGCACCTCACAACAATAATCAGGCAATTTGAAGCGTACTTGGGTTAGGAATAGATTCACCTTCTGTTTGCCAAGCTTCTAAGTACATTTCAATTACTTCCTCGCCATTACGTATTGCTTCCTCACGAGTTTTGCCATGAGTGCAAGGCATAACAACTCGATCAGCAAACTCTGGAATTGTAACCAGGAAAAGCTGATCTTCGTCAGACCATTGAATAATCATGCTATATCGGCTCATGAATCGTCGTTCTCCCTTAGCTCTTCAAGTGCAGTAAGTAATTTTGCTACCTGTTTTTCCAGATAAATTGGTACATCATCGCCATCCTTACCTGGGATTGTCAGTGTTTTTCTGAGCAGAGGATGTCGCCAACGCTCATGGCTACCTTTACCGCGCTTGGGCAAATAAACAAAACCCTGGCGCTCAATCTCAGCTTTCAACTCTCGAATTTTCCTGGGCATGGATGTTATCTTAATTTTCTGGCTATTTTCTCACTTTCTCATCTTCTGAGATTGCCATATTGTTGATAACTGTTTTAATTTTACTGGCTACCAAGCGATCGCTCTGCACCCTCACAATTATCCTGTAACCGATAACCTCACAGTTTCAAAGGCGATCGCTTACAGGTATTTTACTAGTATGTGAATTTGTTTATGAGCGATCACGCATTGCTGCGATGGTAAGCTTTAGCCTAATTTTGGTAAGCTCTCGGTAATTAACGACCAAGCTCACCGAAGCCGTCTTTTGGAGAATTGGTATTACAAGCTTGTAGTAACGACTTTAGTTGTTGCTTTCAAAAAAGAGGACTAAAGTCCTTACTACGAACTGAAAATTGAGAATCTACTGCTTCACACCCTTCATCGACAAACTAATCCGCTTCAATTTCTCATTCACTTCCATCACTCGCACTTTCACAACTTGTCCCACCTTGACGATTTTCTTGGGATCATCGACAAATCTGTCAGCAAGTTGAGAAATATGCACCAAACCATCCTGGTGAACACCAATATCTACAAAAGCACCAAAATTCGCCACATTTGTCACAATACCTTCTAATTCCATCCCTTCTTTCAAATCAGAAATTTCTTTAATTCCCTCTTGGAAAGTGGCATACTTAAACTCGGCACGGGGATCTCTGCCTGGTTTTTCTAGTTCTTTGAGGATGTCGCGTAGGGTGGGTTCACCAACGGTTTCGGTGACGTACTTTTTCAGGTTGGCTTTGTTGAGTTTTTCGGCAATTTCGGTAACTTTTTGTAGGTTTACACCTAAATCATGAGCGATCGCTTCCACTACTGCATAACTTTCTGGATGCACTGCGGTATTATCCAACGGGTTTTTACCATTACGAATCCGTAGAAATCCTGCTGCTTGTTCAAACGCCTTTGGTCCTAACTTGGGAACTTTCAGCAGTTCCCGACGATTTTTAAAGGCTCCGTTTTGGTTACGATAGGTGACAATGTTATTAGCAACCGTAGGTGAAATTCCGGAGACAAAAGTCAAAAGTTCTTTGGAAGCAGTATTCAAATCTACGCCGACGTAGTTAACACAACTTTCAACTGTTTCGTCTAGTTTCTTTTTCAGCAATTTCTGATCTACATCGTGTTGATATTGTCCCACGCCAATAGATTTCGGGTCTATCTTCACTAGTTCTGCAAGTGGATCTTGCAAGCGGCGACCGATACTAATTGCCCCACGCACGGTAACATCTAAATCGGGGAATTCTTGAGCTGCAACTTTGCTAGCACTATATATAGATGCACCAGATTCGTTGACTATAACTTTGATTGGTTTGCGTTCCAAACTTTGCAATACTTGGGCGACAAACTCATCTGTCTCGCGAGAAGCTGTACCATTACCAATAGCGATTAACTCTATCTTGTATTTTTCAATCAGATTTTTGAGTGTTTGTGCAGCTTTGAGGCGCTGTTCGGCTGCTTGGTGGGGAAATACTGCTTGATATTCCAAGAATTTCCCAGTTTCATCCATTATGGCAACTTTACACCCAGTTCTAAAACCCGGATCAATCGCCATTGTTGGTTTCATCCCCGCAGGTGCAGACAAGAGCAACTCCCGCAAGTTTGCTTCAAATGTCTTGATCGACTCAACATCGGCGTATAATTTCTTCTCAGAAATTACCTCGCTAATCAAAGAAGTTTTCATCAGACGATTGAATGCATCTTTGAGCATTTCCTGATAAAAATTGCGGACAGGACGATGTTTGGTGCGAATTTCCTGGGATTCTAAATAGGAAAGCACCACATCTTCATCAAAGCTAATCCCAAAACTCAATATTTCCTCATTTTCACCGCGACATAGTGCCAGGAGATTGTGGGGTGCAATATTCTTAACTTTAATCTGATAGTTGCGGTACATCTCAAACTTAGTTGTACCTTCAGGATGTTCATCTTTGATCCACGAGGCAAATATTCCTTCTTCTAGCAAATATTCACGCAGATATGCGCGTAATTCGGCTTTTTCTGCTACTTCCTCAGCTAGGATATCAGAAGCACCTCTGAGCGCTTCTTCTGGTGTTTTCACTCCCTTTTCTTCAGAAACATACTTTGCTGCTGCTTCTTCCAAAGATGTGGGTGCGGTGTTTTTGGTATTTAGCGATTTGATCAATTCAGCTAGCGGTTCTAGTCCTTTTTCTCTAGCGACAGTGGCGCGGGTGCGGCGTTTGGGACGGAAAGGTAAATATAAATCCTCCAGTTCCGTTTTTTGTAAACAAGCTTCGATTTTCGCTTTGAGTTCGTCTGTCAGTTTACCTTGTTCAGCGATCGCATTCAAAATTGCCGATTTTCGTTCTTCTAGTTCGCTTAAGTAGGTATGTCTATCTGCTAAATCGCGCAGCTGGACTTCATTCATTTCCCCAGTGCGTTCTTTACGGTAACGTGCAATGAAGGGAATTGTTGCACCCTCCGCCAGTAGTTCCAGCGCATTTTGCACCTGATAGGCTTTGAGGTTGAGTTCAGTTGCCAGTAGTTGAGGAATGTTCAGCATTGGGTGTCAGTCAGAAAAGCTACTCAATCAAGGTAATACCTTAGATAGCTTTGATGATGCAAGCGTATGATGGTAATATCATATATTAGAGTTTTTTGTAATTACTGTTAATGGTGTTGTTGTTTATTAGTAGCACATTGTGGCTTAAGAAAAAGCGTGAATGTATAATTACTACACGTCTTTAAACAATAGCCCCAAGATTCAAATACCAACAATTTAGCGCTTCTGGTTTAGTTCAGAGGTGAAAGAAAGATGACTTTGTTGTTTGTGATCCCACTTTTTACTGGTCTAGTAGCTGGCTACATCTTCAAAAAAAGTACT
Source organism: Fischerella sp. CENA71 (assembly GCA_024239075.1). Classification (GTDB taxonomy): domain Bacteria; phylum Cyanobacteriota; class Cyanobacteriia; order Cyanobacteriales; family Nostocaceae; genus Pelatocladus. The sequence continues at coordinate 126,030 of JANBVI010000008.1, forward strand.
GATGAAATTGGCCAGATTATAGGTGTAGTTGCAGCTATTAGCCTAGCTTTAGGTTTGATCTTAGCGCCTTGGCAAGTACAACTTTTGTTGCTAATCGTCGTTTTCGTGAGTACAAAAAAACTCCTACAACAAAATGAATACAAACTGAAGCCGCAGGAAAAAGATCAAGAACAACTCAATAATAATCAGAACCAGGAATTAATTAGTTCTCAACCTCAAGAAATTGAGAATGAAGCAACACTTAAGTATCGTGGTAGTAACTACCAAACAACAGATGTGAATGTTGAAATTCAAGAGGGAGAAGTTGTTGGGAGGTATCGTGGTATTCCTTGGAGAATGCATCAAGTAGTTAATACATCCAGAATTATGGAATGATTTTATTGGTCATTTGTCATTTGTCATTTGTCATTCGTGATGATTTGTTCGTACATTTGTTTATGTGTTGCTAAAAGCTGAAGATATTTCTCGTTAGTTTTAGCTTGTATCCACTTTTGTTTAAAAATTTTTGCCGATTCAGCCTTAACAGGGTCTTCTTCATAAGGTAAAACTTCTGTTCGCGCTTGCTTTTGTGCTTCTGCTGAATTTTCCTTTTGTGGATTTGTTTTATATTTTTTGCCACTTTTGTGGTTTGTATAACGACGCGAGCGTGTGTAACCCATTTGTAAAAATTTCCGCGCCATATCCGCGCCTACAAAATCATCTTGTTCAAGATAAGCCAAAAAAATTTCATAGATTTTTTCGCTAGATTTTCTGGCGATATCTGGTGTTTTGAAGCGCCAATATGGCAAAATTTCCGATTTATATGGTTCTACTAAAAGTACACCCTGTTCACCTTTGCCAACACGATATAACTCAGGGTGTTGTCGAAAATTAATATTTTGAAAGTCTAATGAATAATTAAATAGCATGTTAGATTTTTATTATTAAAAATAAACTTTCAAAAAATATTTGCCATCTATCCACAAAAGTAAATTTTAGTAAAATAATGCTATCTAGTCCCCATTCTCTCAACACTGTTCTGACTTCCGGAGACTTGCGTCGTGTACATCATATTGCTTTGAATGTCCAAGACATGCAAGCTTCGCGCAACTTCTATGGGAATATTCTAGGTTTACACGAATTAATAGGTGATGAGGTTCCAGAAACATTAAAAGATTTAGTCGCTCAGGGAAAAGTTGCTAACTTTGTGACTCCTGATGGAATTATCCTAGATTTATTTTGGGAACCGGAATTATCACCCCCAGATCCTAATCCAGAACGCACTTTTACCAGAGCTTATCATCTAGCTTTCGACATAGACCCTCTGAGTTTTGACCGCGCTGTCGAAGTACTTAAACAAAAGCAAATTGCGATCGCACACGGACCAGTCACTCGTCCCACAGGGCGAGGCGTTTATTTTTATGATCCTGATGGCTTTATGATCGAAATTCGGTGCGATCCCAGTTGAAGAGAGACAAAACAATTAAAAATTAAAAATTGGGAAGAAGGGGAAGGGGACAAGGGAGATGTATAGAATAACAAATGACAAATGACCGATGACAAATGACAAAAATGCAAATCTTCCAAGTTATTGAACAAGCAATCACAAAACCTCCAATTCCACACGAACCAGCAAGACAATCATTAAAAGCTTGGGCGATGTATTGCTTGCGAGACAGAGGTTTTAAGGTGGTATATGCTCAAAATGCTGATTTTGCTATTGAAATGAAGGGTGGCGAAAAAATTTATTTTAAAGTAGCAAATAATGACGAGAATTTAGATCATCAATTTGGTTGGATAATTTGGAATAGTGGGACGAAAACTGCTAGCCTTGTCCCTCCACAATAGTAACTTTTAGTTTGGCTCTAAACCCTCTGTTCTTTGTTCTCTTGTTTTGTAAAAAGTGAAAGGGTAAGGGGTGTTCTTTTCATCCCTTTCCCTCTTCCCTTTAAGCAAAAAGTAGTGCCTACCCTAATAAAGTTTTATTAAAATTCAATTTATGCTACAGGGTAGCTAAATTGCAATCTTGTGGGCGTTCTATGTCATCTTCACCCAAATATTCGCCATTTTGAATTTCCAGAATAATTAGTGGGATAAATCCTGGATTTTCTACTTTGTGAAGTGTGGCTGGAGGAACAAAAGTTGATTGATTTTTATTAAGCAATTTTTCCTCTTGACCACAAGTAACCTTTGCTGTGCCAGAAACTATAACCCAGTGTTCACTGCGGTGATAATGGATTTGTGGTTTGATGCCTTGCTTAGGCTTAATTTCAATACGATTAATACTGTAGTTCTTCCCCTTTTCTATAACTTCTACTTTACCCCAATATCGGGTATCAGTATATGAAGAAGATTGATAAACTGGCGACTGAGGATTACTGTTTTCATTCTGGATCATAACTAGTTTCTCAACTAGACAGCTATTACCATTCTTCTCTACTGTTAGGAAAAAATGTTGAGTGCTATAGAATTTTTAACTACATTTTTTGTAATGAATTGAAGGGAACTTCAGCATTTAACCATTCAAGAAAATTTTGGTTGATTTCTGTGGGTGAAATTTCAGCAAGAAAGTTAGTGTAATTGATATGTTGACTAATCACTCCTTCAATTTGTTCCCGATAACCTGCTTGAGTTTTCACAATTAGCACCATTTCTGGCTCTTCTGTAATTTCTCCTTTCCATATGTAAGCGCAAGTAATAGGAAACCAATTGACGCAAACAGCTAATTTTTGTTCCAATAAAGCACGACCGATTTGACGTGCTTCATCTGCATTATTTAGGGTAATGTAGTAAAGTTTCATTTCCAAAAAAGTTGCTTATTGTAATCTAATTACTTGACTTTTATGAAAAAATGCGCTTTTTTAGTCTAACTAAGTTTTTTCACAACGTATTACTAATAATCTTAATAAATTTTGCGATCGCGATTTTTGTCGATTATTAAATCTCCTTATCATATTGATTAATTTGACGACAGGTAGACTCAAAGTAACTGTCACATTGCCTCTAGTTTGTGACACTCTGCTGCATCCTAATTTATTTTAAAGGAAAAATAATAATATCTCATTGCTATTGCTTATAGCACAAGCTATACAGCTGATTATGTGTTTGAGGACAAGGTGAATCTATCCCATCAAAATCTTTAATCTATCTTTAATCTAGATGTTACAGAATCAAAAAGTGTCTAAAGATAGTGCAGTTAAAGGTAAAAGTAGCCAAAATTAATTATAGGTATTTATGAGAGATTTGTTTATGAAACGCTTACTTCTGAATTTAGTAGTTTTAGTTAGTACACTCAGCGTTATTCCCAGTGCTTATGCTAACCCAGTGAATACTCCAATCGCCAATCGAAGTAATCGAGCTGGTTTTTTAGTTACCAAACCAGTGACGATTAAGAATAACTGGGGTAATGTCAGCAACCGAAATAATAGGCTAAGACAAACTGCGGGTACAATTTCAGTTGTGAGACAGCAAGGATGCACCAAAATTGACCCGCTTGAGATTATTCAGAATCCTGGTCTGATCATAAAGGAATGCGAAGAACGAAAAAACCAAACTCCTGAGTATCTCCAGCCAATAGAGTATTTCAAGACTCCCAAACAAATCAATTCTGGTATTAACGTTACAGTTACTAAATTTTGATTTTACCAAATTAGTTAAAATAATTATAACCCTGATAGATATTAAATTTCTTGTATGGGCGTACATATGTACGTCCACACCAATGTCTTGGCAGAATTACAATTAAATGGTGTAACTAATTTTGCTTTTTGAGGAAATAAATCAAAGTCACATCACAAAGTTATCAAAATAGTTTTATGATTTTTTCTGGTCAACTTTGGCAACTAAATATTCTGCCATTTCAATAGCAACCATCATCAATTCTTGCTCTTGCTGACCTTTAGCACCTTCATCACTTACGGTTGCATAAATGTGAGGATTAGAAAGCATACTAGCTAACAACTGTGCAGCAATTTGTTTGACTTCATTAACTTTAGATTGCATCTTTGTTTTCCTCCTAGATTAGTAACCCAATTTTCCCGAAATTACACTAAACTTTGAAATACATTTTTACTACCAGAGAAAAAATTGACTATTAAGCAAAAGCTTATTACTTTAGTTTTACTTTTAAAATAAAACAACAATGTGAGAAAGTTGTGAGGTGACACCTATAATCATCCTTAACTGAACCATATTGAGATATAAGATTCCTAATTTAATTTTTCATGTTACATAATCACTGGAATACAACTCTCTACGAGGGTCAACACGGGTTTGTTTGGCAGTATGGCGAAGATTTGCTCAACTTACTTTCTCCCCAAGTGGGCGATCGCATTCTGGATCTGGGTTGCGGTACAGGACAGTTGACTGATAAAATTGCTACTCATGGCGCAGATGTCTTGGGTATTGATCATTCTCCCGCCATGATTGAGAAAGCTAGACAAAACTATCCGCATTTGCGATTTGACATTGCTGATGCTAGGAACTTTCAAGTTGAACAGCCACTAGATGCTATTTTTTCTAATGCTGCACTACACTGGGTAAAAGAAGCAGATGCAGTAGTGAGTTGTATTTACAAAGCCTTAAAATCAGGTGGAAAGTTCGTAGCTGAATTTGGTGGGAAAGGAAATATCAAAACTATTGTTCAGGCATTGGAAAATGCTTTGATAGAATTGGGTTACAACTCTCCAGGCACAATCAATCCTTGGTATTTTCCGAGTATTAGTGAGTATGCAACGTTACTAGAAAAACAAGGTCTAGAAGTAACCTATGCTACCTTATTCGACAGACCAACTGCTTTAGAAGGGGGTAATATGGGTATGGCGAACTGGCTACAAATGTTCTTTACCAGTCAATTTTTAACAGGATTTTCTGATACACAACAAGCAAAAGTCATCCAAGCTGTTGAGGAACGTTTGCAACCTATATTGTATAAAGATGGTAGGTGGTGGGCAGACTATCGTAGAATTCGCGTAGTTGCTATCAAACCATAGGTGAGATGAAGTTTTATAAATATCATGCTCTCGGTAACGATTATTTGGTAATTAATCCTCAAGATTTACCATTTGCGCTCACACCTGAGAAAATTAAAGCAATATGCGATCGTCATTTCGGAGTTGGTTCCGATGGTATTTTATTTGGGCCATTGTCTTCAGAAATAGCAGAGTTTGCACTTCGTATTTTCAATCCTGACGGTAGTGAAGCAGAAAAAAGTGGTAATGGCTTGCGTATTTTTTCCCGCTACCTCTGGGATCTAGGATTAGTCAGCGAAGAATCTTTTACAATTCAAACCGTTGGTGGGATTGTACGTTCTCTAGTCAAGGATGCAGGAAAAACCGTTCAGGTGGAAATGGGGAAAGTTAGCTTTTGGAGTGATGAGATACCAGTTGTTGGCGATCGCAGAGAAGTTTTAAAAGAATCAATCTGTGTTGATGATCAAACTTTTTCTTTCTGTGCTGCGACGATTGGAAATCCACACTGTGTAATTCCTTTACCAGAAGTCACACCTATTCTTGCCAAACAATATGGACCGAAGCTAGAAATCAATCCATTGTTTCCCAAACGAACCAATGTTCAGTTCATGAAAGTCATGAATAGAAATCAAATACAAATCGAAATTTGGGAACGTGGTGCAGGTTACACTCTAGCTTCTGGTAGCAGCAGCAGCGCCGCAGCCGCAGTTGCCCATAAACTAGGTTTGTGTGACACTGATATTACAGTACAAATGCCTGGTGGTTTGATTGATATTCAAATCAAAAACGACTTCACAATTATCATGACAGGCTCTGTCACTAAAATATCTGAAGGAAATCTATCAGAAGAATTGTTTAAATATTACGAGGGGAACTAAAAGCAAAAGGTTTTCATCAGCAATCTTTTGTAAGTTAAAAATTCCCAATTATGACTTCCTAATCAAATTCACAAGCTATTGTGTCTTGTAGGTATTCACTCCCATCAAAGACGCAAAAGTAAATCATTATGAAAAGACCTAAACTATCTAGTTTATTTAAATTCACTACGGTAACACTGATCAGTTTTTCTGTATTGCTCCTGTTTTGGCTCGCCTCCCCATTACCAAAGACACTCGCCAAACCAGAAACTAAAATCTTTGAACAAGTTTGGCAAACCGTCAATGATAACTTTTACGATCCAAAATTTAATGGTGTGGATTGGAAAGCAATGCGGGAAAAGTATAAATCTCAAGCCATGCAAACCAAATCTAACCAAGAATTTGTAGCGATTATCAATCAGATGCTTGGTGAATTGCAAACTTCTCACACCCGCTATTACACCCAAGATGAACCTGCTTACTATCAGATTTTAGGTATTTTTGTACCCAGAAGTGGTGAATTACAAAAGCAGCTAGCAAAATTCTTGCCGAAAGGCAAAATAGAATACACTGACATTGGTGCATTTACCAAAAACATCAACGGCAAAACGTATGTTAGTGCCATTCTTGAGAAAAGTCCCGCCGCCGTAGCTGGGTTAAAAATTGGCGATCAAATCCTCAGTGTCGATGGTCGTCCCTATCAACCCATACAATCTTTTAAAGGAAAAGCAGGAGAAAAAGTCAAATTATTAATTCAACGTTCAGCCGCAACAAATAGTCAAACAGAAATTGCGATCGCACCCAAAAGTTATGATGCCAAAACCATGTTTATCGATGCTCAACAAGCCAGCATCCAAAACATACAACGGGAAGGTAAAAAAATTGGCTATATTCATATCTGGTCACACGCAGCCAACGAAGACCAACAGCAGCTGCAATCAGAAATTATTTATGGTCGTCTTAAAGATGCAGATGGGTTAGTTTTAGACTTTAGAGACGGTTGGGGTGGAGGAGATGTCAATTCTCTTAACCTATTTACTGCTGAAACAGGGCCAAGTGTTACTAGTGTTTCCCGTGATGGTAAAAAGTATACTTACATCTCTCAGTGGAAAAAACCTGTGGCGATGTTGATCAACGAGGGAAGCAGAAGCAGCAAAGAAATTTACGCCTATGGCTTTCAGCAACATAAAATTGGGCCTGTCATTGGTACCAAAACAGCCGGAGCAGTAGTTGCTGGTCGTCCTTTTTTTATGCAGGATGGTAGCTTACTTTACGTAGCAGTTGCAGATGTGTTTGTGAACGGAAATCAAAGATTAGAAGGTAAAGGCGTGACACCAAATATCAACGTTCCCTTACCATTAGAATATGCTCAAGGTGCAGATCCACAAAAAGAACAAGCCATAGAAACTGTACTAGAGGCTATTAAGCAAAGAAGCTGAATACAAAATGACTCTGCGTTTAAAAACTCCACAACTTTTCACACCAATGTCTTCTGCTTCCTTAAACTTTGAATCGTGGAAATAGTGTGTTGTGCTACTTGCTCTATCTCCTCTGCTGTATTAAACCTACCAATACCGAATCTTAGTGACGCATAAGCTAATTGTTCTGTATGTCCCAAGGCTGTGAGAACATGAGAAGGTGCAGTGGTTGCTGAGGAACAAGCTGAACCCGAAGATACTGCCATAACTGGTTGCAATCCTAACAGCAACGCAGCTCCATCCACGCCGTCAATACTAATATTTAAATTTCCTGCTAATCGTTGAGTAGGATGACCATTGAGATGAATTCCCTCTAATTGGGAAAGTTGCTCCCATAATCTTTGTCGGAGTTGGGTGAGGTATTGATTTTCTGTAGCTTGTACTTGCAAAGCTATTTCCACGGCCTTACCAAATCCGACGATTTGCGGTGTATACAAAGTGCCAGAACGCATTCCCCGTTCATGTCCACCACCGTGCTGCTGGGGAGCTAGTTGCACTCTGGGGTTGCGACGTCGGACGTACAACGCACCGATCCCCTTCGGACCATAGACTTTGTGTGCTGTCAGTGACATCAAGTCAATTTGCATTGCCTGTACATCTAGAGGGATTTTACCAATAGCTTGAGCAGCATCACTATGAAAAATTACACCACGTTCCCGACACATGTCACCAATTTCCGCTAATGGTTGCAATACTCCAATTTCATTATTTGCAGCCATTATTGAAACTAAAATTGTGTCAGGACGAAAGGCTTTTTCTAATTGAGTTAAATCTATCAGTCCGTCTTTTTTAACAGGAAGAATTGTAATTTCAAAACCGAGAGTTTGCAGATATTTACAAGGATCAAGTACAGCATTATGTTCAGTCGCAACAGTAATAATATGCTGACCTTTTTGAAAATAAGCTTCTGCAACTCCTTTAATTGCTAAATTATTGGCTTCTGTTGCACCACTAGTAAAAACAATTTCTTCTGGTGTGGCGTTGATGGCTGCTGCTAATATTTCTCGTGATTTTTTGACAGCTGCTTCCGTTTCCCAACCATAAACATGATTGATACTAGAAGGGTTGCCAAAATGATCGGTGAAATAGGGTAGCATTGCTGCTAGTACCCGTTCATCTACGGGTGTGGTGGCGTGGTTATCGAGATAAATAGGACGATGAGACATAATTATTAAATTAAAATTTGACTCATATTTTTTAATATACTAAAAACTTTGTATAATTCATTTTCTCCATTTAAAAGGGTAAAGTCATCAGACAAAGCATATATTAGTAGATTTTGCTGAATTAATTTCAATAAAATAAACTCGCTGCCATTCAATACTAATCCAAAATTTGGTCGAGTACGCAGGTTGGGATATTAATAAATCCTGATGAATTAACTGTGAGTGTGTATCGTCCAACTGGTGAGATGGAACTGTTAGCAAGTGAGGATAAGTTAGCTATTTCTGAGTTGTTTCCTGGTTGGGAAATTGCTATTTCTGAACTATGGCCGCCTGTGTTTGAGTAGTGTCTGTTGGTTTACGTTAGTGGTGTGGTTATGAGTGCTTCAGCACTCACTACAAGCTTTAAATTTAGAATTGGTACTGTTTACTACTAGTTATTTGTAATTGGGATGTAGTATCGGTGTTTAAATTGAGCGATCGCACTAATGACAGTGGTAATGGTTGCTGACTAATTCTGTTAATATAATTTCCACTCAGATAAGGCAAGTAATTTAGCTGATTAGCAACATAGGTTTGAAAAAAAGATAGACCTAAAAATTTAACATAGCGTTGTGCTAATGCTGGATTTGGGCCGATTACTTGTTCTGGTACTGGGATAGCAGAGTTTGGTGATTCTGCTATTGTCGAAAAGTGTGTACCATTATTGATTAATGCTAAATATTTGTTGGCAGTTGTTAACCAAGTAAAAGGTTGAATTTGTTCAGGTAAAGATGGAGCAGCTGTATCTTTACTACCACTGACAATCATCACTGGTATTTTAATTTGACTGAGGCTGTCTTTGCCAAGAACAATACTGTCAATTGGGTTAATAGCGATCGCTGCTTTAATGCGTGGATCAGACAGATCATACTGACCAGTTAAGGGTAACTCCGTAGTCAAGCACTGAAGCAACAGTGAGACGTTCAGGGTATCTTTTGAAGGTGGACAACTTTTTTGGATTTGGGGAAAGTTTATCGGCGCGCCTGCTAATGCTAAAGCTGTGTAACCTCCAAAGGATTGGCCAATCACCCCTACTTGTTCCAAATTCAAGCGTCCTTGCCAAATTGGATTGGATTGAGAAAGTTTACTGAGTTGATCCAAAAGGAATTTAATATCTAAAGGTCGATCAATAAATTCTCTGGGACTAGTAATTTCTGCTGACCTACCCGATAATAGGGCTTGTAACTGCGCCGCGTTGCTACCAGGATGTTCTGGAACTGCAACCACAAATCCATAGGAAACTAGATGTTCGGCTAAGTAAACAAAGCTGGTTCGATCAGAACCAAGTCCGTGGGAGATGACGATTACTGGTCTAGGGCTAGAAATTTGTGGTAGGTAAATGTCAGCCTGGTATTTACGACTCCGAGAGACGTCATTGAGTTCAATTGTTTGCTTTTGCCATTTATAAGGCCCTGGTTGCAGTAAGTTTTTGGCAGTATTGGTATTCTCTGCGGAATTAGTCGTTACTTCTTGGCTAGCTTCTTTTTCAATCAGTGCGATCGCTTTTTGAGTCTGATTTAAAAAATTCTGGGCTAGGTTGGCTAACTCTAGAGCGCGAGCTAAATTAATTGCAATCTGACTTGAGGGAAATTTCCGTAGTACATTCAATAAAGTTAAGCCTTCCGGTTCCGCCGCAGCTAAAATTAAGGCTGCACGAATTCCATATAAACCAGTAGCCAGACTATCACCCTCAATCACTGTTGCTAAATTTTCCAGTAATCTCTCGCCTATTGGGGTGTAGAGAAACTGCGAAATTTGTACCGCATTTAAGGGAATAGGAGTCAACAATACTTCTTTAATCTGCTGTAGTTGTTCTTTGGGTGCATATTGAAAATACGCAGCCAATTCGTTATCTATTTTACCTGTTTTGGCGTAATTTTCTAGAGATTGGACTGATACTGAACGCTCCAATAAACCATAGGATAGGGTTAAGCGTTCTGCACTTAACACAGGACGAGGAATGAGAGTTGGTATCAAACAGGTGGTGAGTATAAAGCCACCATAGAACCACTTAAATTTATTTTTTGTATTATTTTTGATAGTAAATATAAATTTATCTATGCTTTTGGATATTTTTTGAGCAAATTTTAAATTTGACATTGGAACACCCTCATCTCTTTTTTGTTAAAAACATGCGAATTTAGCTTGTTAGTGACAGCAAATTATTAGGATTGCTTTACTTTCTGAGTATCTCAGTAGTAAAAGATGAGGGTGTAAGTGATACTATCACTGGATATATTGTGAATCGCTAATGCGATCGCCTTTCTTGCCACCGATTTAGAAAAGGAATTACTATTCCATCATAAACTGGGTAATCAGTCGGGATTGGATATTTTTCCTCCAAATCGCTCAAACAGCCTTGAATGACTGCTTTATAAGGTGGTTTTCCTCCACCAAATCTTTCAGATGTAATATCGAAGTGAATACCTTTGTAGCAATTCCAGGCGTGATGAATGCATAAACGATAGTATCCTTCGACATAATCTACGTCTGGAAACTGTTGCGATAACAACATAGCGTTTCCAAAACAACATTGAGGTTGTACAACTTCATCAGCTATTCTATAGATGATTTTTGCTACATCTTTGGGAAGTGAGAACAGCAGTTTGATTTCAATGTGGTTCATAATTGCGCCGAAGGTAGATGTTTTATTGGTATAAAAGCACACCATTCTGGGCTAATGTTAGCAAAACTAACACCAAGTGTCTCATGCTCATGCACTACAAGTTTTACCCAGATTAGCTTCTAGTTTTTTTCAGTAATATACCTCTCAAAAACTAATACAGTTTTGAGAAGCAATAGTGCGAGAAAATTTTGAAAAATTATCGGGTGTTTGAATGATTTTTACACAGATAAATTTTGCCAAAAATATGTCATCTTTTATCCTGCAAATACATTCATAAATTTAATAAAAGACATGGCATTTTATAAAATTTTCTCTATCACTGAGCAAACAATTAGGATACTTTAATCAAGCATTAAGCAGTTTTTAAGCATCCTTAATAAACTTACTGGGTAAAAATAAGGAACTTATAAGAAAGTTATAATAAATTTGATCTGAAATCTTGTTAACCCTGTCAAAACAAGAATATTTGCTTTATTAAAAAACTAGTATTGATAAAAAAATCCCTTCTATCAGTTTGGAAGGGATTTTTTGATGCCTGTTGAACTCTTAGTGTTAAGTTTGCCTTGATTTAATATGGCAACAAATAATATTAAATCAAGCAACAAGCAACATAGACCACCTTAATCAAATTACCAGATGTATATAAGAAAGTTATAAATCCGAAATCATTTTTGGGTTCGGCGAAATCATTTATAAGAACATAGGTTGAAAACCCCCTACTGTGTACACACAAGTCGGTAAAACCTCAATACTGCTCGGATAAGACAAATCGATTGACATTTAAACCCACCAGAGACGCGCCATGGCGCGTCTCTACATGGCCCAAATTATGACGAAAAATCCTTAACCGAGAAATATTGGGGAAAACCTGATGCACATTGACTCGAAAAGCCTAAAATAATAACCTCACCCCCATTCTCCATGCCCGATCCCTATTACGCCTCTCCCCCAACAACCACATCGCGTATTCGCAGACTTGGCCCGCCACAACCTACAGATAAACCATTTTGTCCACCTTTACCACAACCACCGGATTCGTCCCAGTAAAAGTCGTCACCAACTGCTTCTATATCTGTCAAGGTTTGAAATACGTTTCCTGAAAGAGTGACATCTTTGACTGGTTCGGCTATCTTCCCATTTCTAATCATCCAAGCTTCCCCAGCGCTAAAGGTGAACATTTCGCCGTTAGTCATTCCACCCAACCAGTTACGGGCGTAAACTCCTTGTTTGATCCCACTAAATAAATCAGCTACAGGTGTTTTACCTTTTTCTATCCATGTGTTGGTCATGCGGACAATAGGTGCATAGTGATAATTAAGACATCTAGCATTACCTGTTGCTGCTTCTCCTAATTTACCTGCGGTTTCGCGAGAATGTAATCTTCCGACTAATATACCATCTTGAATTAACTGCGTAGTTGTCGCAGGTGTTCCTTCATCATCATATAAATAACTACCTCTATGTCCATTTGGGGCTGCACCATCAAAAATTTGCAATTCTTTTGGGCCAAACCTGCGTCCAATCGTCATCACTTCCAGCAAATCTGGGTTTTCGTAAGCCATGTCTGCTTCTGAAAGATGTCCAAAGGCTTCGTGAACAAATAAACCTGTGAGAATGGGATCAATAACTACAGTGTAAGTATTACCTTTGACTGATGGTAGTGTTAAGGCTGCTACTGCTCTTTGGGCGGCACTTTTGACTTGAGTGTCTAGATTAATTAAATCTTCAAAACCTTGTCGAGAACCGATGGTTTCTCTACCAGTTTGCACAGTTTCATCATCTCTGGCTGTGGCAGCAAAACGCATTTCCATATCTACCCAAGATTGTTCAATGAAAGTACCTTCACTAGTAGCTATTATTACCCGTTGGCTGGTATCACTGTAGCGTACAGATGTGGTGGTGATGCGATGGTCTACACTTTTAAGGAGATCACAGTAGCGATCGCACAATTCTTTTTTGCGAGTCAAAGAAATATACCGGGGATTAGTACCTGTTAAGGGTAATTGACACACAGTTTGCACTGGTTGAATGGGAGCAAGTACAGTTTCTTCATCACCAACCAGGCGCGCCGCAGCAATTGCTTCTTCGATGCGTTCAGCAATTGTTGTCAAGCGGTTGAAACTGCTGAATCCCCATCCACCTTTATAAGCAGCACGAATATGTCCACCAATGGAGATCGCTTCGCTGAGAGTTTCGACTTTTTCACCACGCAAAAATATATCTGTACCTTCAGCTTCTTCTAGGCGAATCATTAAATAATCCACCTGTGATGAATAGCGCTGAACTAAGTCAGAAAGCAAATTCTGCACATCTATAAGTAAACTAGGCATTTGACTGCTAGGAACAACGACGACTTGAATTTATTCTCCGATAAAGTGTGAAGGGATAAGAGAGAAGGGAGAAGAGTAAACAGAGTAAAGTAGATATTTTTTGATCGTTTATCCTGTATTCTTTGTTAATGCGATCGCCATAAAACGTACAGAAAGCCTTGACTATTTATCCTTGATGTGGTTAAAAATGCAAGAAAAACTGCCAAAAATCTTTAAATTAGAGGCAGGTAATGCCAGTAAAAATGTTTTGCTGTTGGCAGGAATCTTTTTTTTCCTGTGTCTGTTATTTACCCTGCACCGCTACTATAGTTTTTACGCTTCCTTCGACCAAGGCATTTTTAACCAAGTTTTTTGGAATAATCTGCATGGTCGCTTTTTTCAAAGTTCTCTTTCTTCTAGTCTTTCTACTAATGTAGTTCATGCGGGCGAATTTCCTACAGTATATTACCATCGGCTTGGGCAACACTTCACACCAGCGTTATTGTTGTGGCTACCAATTTACGCTTTATTTCCCTCTCCGGCGACTTTGACTGTTTTGCAAGTCACACTGATCACGGCAGCTGGTTTAGTGCTATACGTACTCGCTAGGCTATATCTCCAACCACAATTAGCAGTCATGATTACCGCTAGCTTTTACGGTGCAAATGCGGTGATCGGCCCGACTTTAAGTAACTTTCATGACATTTGCCAAATTCCTCTGTTTGTATTTACCCTGCTGCTAGCAATGGAAAAACGCTGGTGGTGGTTATTTTGGTTGATGGCAGTTTTGATTTTAGCTGTCCGGGAAGATGCAGGTATAGGATTATTTGGGGTGGGAGTTTATATGATTTTGAGTCAACGCTTTCCTCGTGCTGGCGTTGCTGTGTGTATTCTCAGTTTTGGTTACATATTGGTGTTGACTAATAAAATCATGCCTCTGTTTTCTGAAGATGCTTCACGCCGATTTGCGATCGAACGATTTGGACAATATATTGATGGAGATGAAGGTTCGACTTTAGATATCATTCGGGGCATGATTAGTAACCCTGTGCAATTATTAGTCGAATTAATTACACCGATAGATAGAACAATTAAGTATTTACTTGGTCAATGGTTGCCCTTAGCGTTTGTACCTGCTGTTTCTCCTAGTTCTTGGATGATAGCTGGGTTTCCATTATTACAATTATTCATTAGCCGGGGTGAATCTGTTCTTTCAATTACAATCCGTTATGCCTTAACTGTAGTCCCAGGATTATTTTACGGCTCTATTCTCTGGTGGGCACACCGTCAGCAAAAATTGAAACCTTCATTACGCCGCTTATGGATAGGTTGTATTTGTCTGTCTTTATTTTTTAGCTTCACATCTAACCCAAATCGCACTTTTTATTTTCTGATTCCTGATTCAGTAAAACCACTGGTATATGTGTCATTACCAGAACAATGGCAGCATGTTAATCAAATGCGTCCCTTGCTGGCACAAATTCCCTCTGATGCCAGTGTATCTGCAACAACATATTTGGTTCCCCATCTTTCAAGTCGGCGAGAAATCCTGCGTTTACCTGCTTTAGAACTACGTAATGATGCTAAAGAAGTGATAAAAGTAGATTATGCGATCGCTGATCTTTGGCAATTACAAAAATATCAAGCTGCATTTAAAAGCGATCGCCGTTTATTAAAAGATTTAGTACCACTGATTGACCAGCTTACCAATAATCGCGAATATGGAATCATTGGCTTTCAAAATGGCGTCATTCTCTTAAAAAAAGCTGCCAGTTCGGACACACAAGCAACAGCAGCTTGGTTACAATTCCGGCAAGAGTTGGGAGAAGGGATCGGGGACAAAACAATTAAAAATTAAAAATTAAAAATTAAAAATTGGGAAGGGAGTGGGAAGACAAGGGAGGGTGGTGAGACAAGGAGGACAAGGAAGACAAGGAAGAATTTATTCCAATGCTCAATGACAAATGACAAATGACCGATGACTAATGACAAATGACCAATGACAAATGACCAATGACAAATTTTAGAGAAATGTAAAGGCTTGGGGGATTGCATCCAATGAAAATACTAGTACTGAGTTGGGAATTTCCGCCCCGTATTGTTGGAGGAATTGCGCGTCATGTCTCAGAGTTGTATCCTGAACTCGTTAAGTTAGGACATGAAGTTCATCTGATCACACCTGAATTTGGTCATGCACCCATGTATGAATTAGTGGAAGGGGTGTGTGTGCATCGGATTCCTGTAGCTGGTGGAAACGATTTTTTCCACTGGGTAGTAAACATGAACCAAAGTATGGGTAGTCATGGCGGAAAATTGATTGCGGAGGAAGGCCCTTTTGATATCATCCATGCTCATGATTGGTTAGTCGCAGATGCAGCGATCGCTCTCAAGCATACCTTTAAAGTTCCGTTGATTGCCACAATCCACGCTACTGAATACGGACGCTATAATGGTATTTATACTGATACTCAACGTTATATAAGTAGTAAAGAAGAACTGTTAGCCTACAACGCTTGGCGGGTGATCGTCTGCACCGACTACATGCGTCGGGAAGTAGAACGAGCGTTACACAGTCCTTGGGATAAAGTTGATGTTATATATAACGGTATTCGTCCAGAAAAGAAACGTCACCACGAAGATTTTCACGCCTTAGACTTTCGTCGCCAATTTGCTGATGATGGCGAAAAAATTGTTTACTATGTTGGTCGCATGACCTATGAAAAGGGTGTATCCTTGCTGCTTGCTGCGGCTCCTAGAGTTTTGTGGGAAATGGGTGGTTATGTTAAGTTTGTGATTATCGGTGGTGGCAATACTGATCATCTTAAAAAACAAGCTTGGGATACAGGTATTTGGGATAAATGTTATTTCACAGGCTTTATGTCTGATGAGTACTTAGACAAATTTCAAACTATCGCTGACTGTGCTGTTTTCCCTAGCCTTTACGAACCCTTTGGAATCGTGGCGTTAGAAAGCTTTGCTTCTCATGTACCCGTAGTTGTATCTGACACTGGTGGTTTTCCAGAAGTAGTACAACATACAAAAACAGGTATTATCACGTATACTAATAATCCTGATTCTCTGGCGTGGGGAATTTTAGAGGTGCTAAAAAACCCCGGATATCGGCAATGGTTGACTGATAATGCTTATGAAGATTTACAACGGCGCTTTAACTGGCCGAAATTAGGTAAGCAAACAGAACAGGTGTATAAGCGAGTGGTACATGAGCGATCGCTCATAGTTTGGTAGCAGTTAGAATGCAGAGGGACGCAGAGAAATATAATTCTTTGCGTCTTTAAATATATGCAAGTTTAGTAAGTCGATACAAATTCAAGATAACTGGCAAGGGTATGTATATCTTTTACATGCTTTTCAAAAAAAATCTAAACATGGTATGGCAACATCACAACAAGATGTTGAACTCTCAATCTAAATAGACAACTTGTCTGACTACTTCCAAAAACCTCTGCACCGTTGCAGATGTGTTGTCGCGTCGCCAAATCATCGCCAGCGCTACCTTAGGTGTCGGTTCTTGCATTGGTTTATAAACTACCCCAGTTCTTTGCAAATGTTGCAGTGACTCCGGTACGATCGCCACACCCATCTCTGCTGCAACTAAACTCACAATAGTTTGCATCTGAATTGCTTCTTGGGCAACCATAGGACTAAAATTGGCTTGCTGGCAAAAACTAATAATTGAGTCGTACACTCCAGGAGCTAAAGGACGAGGAAATAAAATAAAGGGTTCACCTTGGAGTGCAAACAGCGATACGCTCGATTGATTAGCTAGTGCATGGGTTTCTGGTAACGCTACCACTAAGGATTCGTAAAAAATAACTTCCCAACAAAATATATCTTCTTCTATCGGTGGACGCAGAAATCCAACATCAATTCGGTTATCTCGCAGCCATTGTAATTGTTGATCTGTAGTCAATTCATGCAATTCGAGATTGACATTGGGGATACTACTACGAGATGTCCGTAAGATATTTGGCAAGATATTATACGCCGCAGAACTCACAAAGCCAACTACAACCTGTCCCCCTAAACCACGACTGGTTTGTCTTCCCAATTGTACCGCTTGTTCTAGCTGCTTGAGAATTTGTTGAACTTCACCTAAAAACACCTCTCCAGCTGCGGTTAACTGCACAGTTCTTTTGGTGCGGTGAAATAATTGAAAACCCAACTCTACCTCTAACTGACGAATTTGTTGACTTAGAGGAGGTTGAGCGATGTGTAAGCGTTCCGCCGCCCGTCCAAAATGCAATTCCTCAGCCAATGTCACAAAGTATCGTAGGTGTCGTAGTTCCATTGTGGAGACAAGTTATCAGTTATCAGTTATCAGTTATCAAATTAAACTGTTCACTGATTCCTGTCCCAATGGCTTGATCAACTTGTTTCAACAATGCTTCTAAAGTGGAGGAATTATCTAAGACTATATCAGCACGCGCGGCTTTTTCTGCAATTGGCATTTGACTGTGAATTCTCGCTTGTGCTTGCTCGAATGTGAGATTGTTTCTTTGCATTAATCTTGCTAATTGCTGTTGTTGGGAACAACACACCACCCAAGTTTCTGTGACTAAATCAGTCATTCCGGCTTCAAATAATAAAGGCACAACTAATACTAGTATTTTTGCGGTAGATGCTTGAATCTCGGCTAAAAAGCGATCGCGTACGTAAGGATGAATCAAATTCTCTACCCAAGAGCGTTCATCAGGATGATGAAAGATGATTTCACCTAATTTTTGACGATTGAGATCACCATTTGGTAGTAAAATTTGATTACCGTAATGAATGGCGATCGCGTCGAGAATAGGTGAACCAACACAGACAGCTTGTCGAGCATAAATATCCGCATCCAAAATTGGCAAATCATAAGCATCTGCCAAGTAATTGGCAACTGTTGTTTTGCCTGTAGCAATACCACCTGTTAAGCCGATGATTTTTGGGTCATTGGTCATTTATCATTGGTTAATTTTAAATTCTCTGGACTATTGACTATTGACTATTGCCCATTGAATTAGTGCTTGTGTTAAACCTTCTAGTGTATATTCTTGGGCTTCGACATCTACACGTCCGAATAGAGAACGACAAGTGTTTGAAGTCTGGGGACCAATAGAAGCAATACAAACTCCTTCTAGAGAATCTGCTACTACAGATAATTGGCTTTGTGATGAGTGACCAGAGAAGATTTTTTCTGCCAGTTGATAGAAAAATTGCACTGTTTTGGAACTGGCAAAAGTGATCACATCAACTGTACCACTCTGTAAAGCTAGTTCTGCTGAGGGAGGAACACTATTCGGACAGCAAGATTGATAAGCCGGAACTTCGATCACTTCTGCACCTTTGGCGCTGAGTTCTCGAATCAAAATTTCCCGTCCGCCGCTTTCGACTCTGGGAAATAAAATTTTCTTACCTGTGAGGTCTTCGGGAAAGTGTTCGACTAAGGAGTCAGCCACAAAGTCTGGTGGGATGAAGTCAGGTTGTAAACAATGGTGTCTGAGAGTTTGAGCAGTTTTTTCACCGACTGCGGCAATTTTGACTTCTGCCAAGGCGCGAATGTCTTTACCCTGAGCCAGCAGTCGTTCGCAGAAGTAGCCTACACCGTTGCTAGAAGTGAGAATTAACCAGTCAAACTCAGATAACCGAGCGATCGCCTGATCTAAAGCTTCCCAACTAGAAGGGGGACCAATTTCTAAGGCAGGCATTTCCACAACATAAGCGCCTGCTGCTGTTAAGAGTTCTGCAAATTGACTCGACTGCCCAACTGAACGTGTTACCAGAATCGTTTTACCGTTGAGAGGTAAATGGGAAGTTGTGGGAACGGCAATAGAGCCAGAGGAGGAGTTGCTTGCCATAGTGTTTGGGAGTAGTGCATTCTGGGAATCGTCTAAGACTATATTCTCAGGTTGTTAGTTTCTGCGTAACCCCACCACTTCCCCAATTACAATTACTGCTGGTGAGAGGAAAATTTCTGAGGTTTGCTCCACAATGGTTTCGAGTGTTCCTGTCCAAATTTGTTGTTTTTTAGTTCCTGCCCAGAGAATAATTGCAATTGGTGTAGATGGCGATCGCCCTTGTTGTTGTAAGCGTGTAATAACTTGATTTAAGTTCTGTCCACCCATCAAAATTACTAATGTTTCTAGTCGTGATAGCGCCTCCCAATCTAAAGCATCAGGTTCATGAGCAGTAAATACAGCAAAGCAGCGACTCACAAGTGGATCTGTCAGAGGAATTCCTGCTAATAGAGGTGCTGCTAAAGCCGAAGATATTCCTGGTACAACTTCAAATTCACAACCTGCGGCTGTCAAAGTAGCCATTTCCGAATTAGAGCGACCAAAAATAAACGGATCGCCACTTTTGAGGCGGACGACTTGTTTACCCTGCTGACAGTATTTGACGAGTAAGTTATTAATTTCTGCTTGGGGTGTGCTGGGTTTACCACCACGCTTGCCTACATCTAGCTTCAAACAATCGGCTGGTGCTAACTCTAATAACTCTCCATCAACAAGGGCATCGTAAACCAAAACTTGAGCGATCGCTAAAAGCTTATAAGCCTTAAGCGTTAAGTATTCCACATTTGGTAGTCCCGCACCCACGAGATAGACTTTACCCTGTTGATTTGTCATTCTTATACGGCATTCCCAACCTGTTCTGTACGGTTTACTGTACTTTGATTTCTAAGTCAATAGGTTGCAAATATTTGTTACATATTGTTATATTTATTTACAACAAGCAATCAAAAGAGAAACATCATGGTAAGAGGCTTTACAATCAACGAACGCGGTCAACTCAACAACTACGCTGTTGAACCAAAAGTTTATGTTGAACAAACTCCCCGCACTGGCTTTACCGAATATGCCGAAAAGCTGAATGGACGTTTAGCAATGATCGGTTTTGTCTCACTGATCGCTTTAGAAGCCTTCACTGGACACGGTGTGATCGGATGGTTGACTAGCCTGTAATAGTTTTGGGAATTTGAAATTTTTAGATTTAGATGAGATTTAGGATTGTAAAACCATGAAAACTGACTTTAACTACCCCAACACAGACTTACTTGGACCCGTTGTATTTAGACCAGATTTCAACAACTTTGAGAAAATCGATCTCAATCAAGCTTGGTCATTGTTCTTCACCGCAGGTCAAGAAGACAAAGTATTAGGTCAACAAGTTGAATTAGGCAAGTTTTTCACTAACTTGTTAATTGCGATCGCATTTACCGGAAGTGTTTGGGCGATTTACTTCAATCACATCGCATAAATGAGGTCGTGTGTCACATCTAAGTCAAAATTGGAAGTCTTGGTTTCCACAACTAAGACTTCTTTTTGCTTTTGATGTCAGAAGGCTATATATCAATATTTATTATTAGAAAGATGAAGATTTCCAACTTTATAAAAATTATTAAATCTGTTAAGTATTGTTGTCTTAACGCTATATTTTCTCAATTAATCAACTATTTTCTTTCGTTTCAGGATTTGGTTAAAATCACTCATTTTCGATATGCTAAAATTTTTGAATAAGCTGGCTGTTCATGTGGCTTTTTGAAATCTTGCGATTTCAGCTAGTTTTCACCCGAAAAATTAAGCATTATTATCTACTGAAGAAATTTTCTGTAGTAACTGTTGAATTTTTTCGGCTTTATCGACCTGGCGCTGTTTTTGGAATAAAGCTTCGGCTTGTTGCAAAACAGTAACCGCTTCTTGGGGTTTTTGTTGTTGCATCAAAGCTTGAGCTAGGCGTAAATAAGCATCGACTTTTTTGGGAGCGCGCTCAATTACATCTTGAAATTCAGTAATTGCGGCTTCGACCTTGCCTTGCTGCA
Organism: Fischerella sp. CENA71; assembly: GCA_024239075.1. Taxonomy (GTDB): domain Bacteria; phylum Cyanobacteriota; class Cyanobacteriia; order Cyanobacteriales; family Nostocaceae; genus Pelatocladus. Next base: position 147,273 of record JANBVI010000008.1, read on the forward strand.
TCAGTGCATCACCTAACAATAAATGCACAACATCGTTAGTAGAGTTAATCGCGATTACCTGACGAAAGGCTGCTTCTGCACCTGGAAAATCTTTTTGCTGGTAAAGTCTGATTCCTGTTTGGAAATGTTTATCGGTGATGATAGTTCTGATAGCTAAATAAATGAGAGTAGACAGACTGATTAAGACTATAAATATAGCTATGAAGTTAGTAGTTTGAAATAATTCCATCTTTATTTTCCCTACTTATCCTAGTTTGGGTATATTGTCCTCGCAAACTAGTTTATACCGTGGGACTCATAATTGGAATTTTGATAATAAACTCAGTTCCTTTACCTGGTCGAGAATTAAATTCTAATTCACCATTGTGTTTGTCTACAACTATTTGATGGGCGATAGATAAGCCAAGTCCCGTCCCTTTGCCAACAGGTTTTGTAGTAAATAAAGGTTCAAACAACCGTTCTTGGACAGATTCTGGAATACCCATTCCATTGTCAGCAATCTTAATCACAACCCATTGCTCAGAATCTACCTCTGTGAGAATTTGAATTTGAGGAATAGGATCGTTAATTTTGTCTTGGGCGATCGCTTCATCAAGAGCGTCAATTGCATTTGCCAGAATATTCATAAATACTTGATTAATCTGCCCGACATAGCAGTTTACTTCTGGCAATGTACCATAAGTTTTGCTGACTTCAATGTAGGGACGATCGCCATTACCCTTGAGGCGATGTTGCAAAATCATCAACGTACTATCAAGCCCTTCGTGTAAATCCGCAGGGATTTTGACATCACTATCCGAACGGCAGAAACTGCGGAGTGATGTAGAAATTTTCTCAATGCGTTCAGATCCTACTTTGAGTGATTCTAAGATTTTGACCATATCTTCAAGAACGAATTCCAAATCCAACCTTTCAATAGCAGTGGTGATTTTGTTTGTCGGGTTGGGATATTCTTGTTGATACAGTTGAATAATTTCACTCACTCCAGCGATGTATTCTTCTAAAGGCGGGAGATTGTTAGCAATAAAACTGATGGGATTATTTATTTCGTGAGCAACACCAGCAATTAACTCTCCCAAAGTTGATAGTTTTTCTTGTTGCACCAATTGCACTTGAGCTGTTTGCAAAGCCGCAGTGCGATCGCTGACTTGTTGTTCTAAAGATTCGGTCAGTCGTTTGAGCTGCAAATGTACACGCACCCTAGCAATCACTTCTTCCTGGGCAAAAGGTTTGGGAATATAGTCGACAGCACCCAAAGAAAACCCCTTTGTTTTGCTTCCGACATCACTTAAAGCAGTAGTAAAAATAATCGGAATGTTTTGAGTCGCAGGATTGGCTTTGAGACGGCGACAGGTTTCAAATCCGTCAATACCAGGCATTTGTACATCCAGTAAAATTAACTCTGGTTGATGACGTTCGACTTGAGCGATCGCACTTTCTCCATCGACTGCAACACGGAAACGAAATCCCTCACTCTTGAGTGCTTCACACAGAACACACAAATTTGTTGGATTATCATCCACAATCAAAATAAATCCAGTATTTAAAGTAGGTATCATGGATGGAATAATAAAATTTACCTATAATTTGACTTGAAATAGGGAACTTTTAATAGTAAAGAGGTTTTTCATCCGTTGTTGGTGTCCACACCTCAGTCAGAGCTAGTTAATTAATGTATTGTTGAATAAAAGTTTCTAAACGTTTGATTTGAAAATTACTAGCCAGTTGAATGATTTGCTGGGTAAAAGGCGTCAAATTCTCATCAAATGCAGAAAGTTGTGCAGTAATTTCTAAAATTCCTTGAATATCACCATCTTGTGACAATTCAAGTAACTTTTGTAAAATATCATTGGCAGGAGGAATCATATCAGCTGAAACATCCAGACTAACTACATTAGTTTTTTTGGTGTTCTCTGCCTTGCTGTCATAAATCCATTCCAATTGCAAATATTGTCGCAGCATTTCCAGCAGCGCGTCGCCTTCTACAGGCTTTGGCAGAAAAGTATCTGCACCTGCATCAATACTTTTGTACTTATCTGTTGCAAACACACTGGCAGAGGAAGCGATCACAGGAATCTCTTTGAAAGGCGAAGATTGACGCAGACGCTTGATGAACTCAAATCCATCCATGATTGGCATGACTAAATCGGTAATAATCAAATCTGGTTTGTAAGCGATCGCTTGTTCCCATGCTTCCTGTCCGTCAGTAGCTTCGACAACAGTAAATCCAGCTGGTTCCAGTAAATTGACAATTACTGATCGGTTTTCCCATCTGTCATCCACAACCAGAATGGTACGCCTTTGCCCTTCATAGCCAATTATCGTTCGCTTCTCAATGACTCTGGAAAGCTTTGCCCAATCTTTTGCTTCTGGTAACTGTACCTCAAACCAGAAAGTGCTACCTTTGCCAAATTCACTTTGCACCTGAATCTGACTACCCATCAACGCGACAATTTTTTGGCTGATAGCTAATCCCAAGCCTGTACCTTCTGTTTGTCGTTTCTGATTTCCTGCTTGCTCAAAGGGCAAAAAGATTTTCTCGACTTGCTCAGAGTTGATACCCACGCCTGTATCTCTTACCTCAAAGCGAATTGTGTAGTTTGTCGTTTGTTTATTGTCATTTGTGCTTTGTTCTGACTCTTGACTTATGACTTCAACTGTGAAAGTAACACTACCTTGATGAGTAAATTTAATCGCATTACCCAGCAAATTAATCAGCACCTGACGCAAGCGTTTTTCGTCAGTACGAATCCCTGTTGGTAAAGCAGGATCAAGTTGGACGTCAAACCGAATTACCTTTTGTTCGGCTCGGATGCGAGAAATTTCAATTATACTGTCTAGAAACGCAGGCAAATAAAAATCAATCGGATTCAATTCCAGTTTACGAGCTTCGATTTTGGAGAGATCCAGGATATCATTAATCAGCGTTAACAGATGGGAAGCACATTGATAAATGATCTCAACTCCTTTGCGTCCTTTTTCTGTTAAGGGTTCCGTACGTTGAAGAATTTGAGCATAGCCTAAAATTCCGTTGAGGGGTGTACGTAGCTCATGACTCATATTGGCAAGAAATTCACTTTTGGCTTGGCTGGAGTTTTGAGCAATTTCCTCTGCCTGACGTAGTTCTTGTTCAATCCGCTTACGCTCTATAATTTCATTACTGAGTGTTCGATTGATAGCTTCTAATTGGGCAGGGCTAGGTAATGTTAGAGCTTGAGGAATTAGATAAACTAATGTAAATGCTGTATAGATTGAAATAATAGCAGTGACAGCTTTCAGACCACCTGAAATCCAATAATCAGGATGCCAAAGCGTCCAAATATCCATGAAGTGTCCAGTACCACAAGCAACAATAAAAGCACCAAATAATAAAAAAACTCCGTTAAAAGGAACATCCTTGCGCTTGGAAATAAAGTAAAGCAGTGAGATGGGAATAGAATAATAGGCAACACCGATCGTTGCATCAGAAATAATGTGCAGCCAAACTAGTCCAGTCTTCCACAGGTAACAATGTCCATGGGGGATAAAACCGCTTGCTTGAAAAGGATGATTGAAAAGTGCCAGCATAAAACTAGAGCTTAATTAGTTCTGAAATAAATGCCTACAACTCCAGTACTTCCATAACTTTAAACAAGGAGGCGCGATCGCATGATTTTGGTATTTGGATGAATTTTTCCGCCAGTTATGAATGTACTAGAAAAGATAGTTTAATACTGGCGCTCGCATCCAAAACTAAACTAAGCTAAAAGACAAGCCATCGGAAAAATTAGATACTCAATAAAAAACAGTTTCCAAATAAATTGATAGAAACGCGCAATAGCATTTTTATCTTCTAAATCTACACCCCGACTTTGCCACCACATAATAGCAAGTGCAACTAAATGAGTAATCACTAAAAACACAGAATTAACTTCTGCTAGATGCAGAAATCCAATTAAAATCATTCCTCCATAACATACACTTAATACCCAAAGGGCAAGATTAAATACTGCTTGCTTACCGAGTTTAATTGTAAAAGTAGTGATATTGTATTGCAAGTCGCCTTCTAGATCAGGAATATCTTTGAATATAGCGATCGCAAACGTAAATACCAACACAAATATAGTTAATACCCATACTGCGGCAGGAATTACTATCATCAATGTCATCAAACTATTTTGTTTCAACACCCAATTAAAATGTAGAAACAATCCTAAATTAACAATTGCTCCCCGCACAGAAAAAATACATAAAGCTGCCCAAAAAGGAAACCTTTTTAAACGGATTGGCGGCAAAGAATAAGCTGTACCAATAGCTAAACTTATTCCCACCATCCCAAATAAAAAAGGTCCACCTAACCAAGCAACTACCAATGCCAAAACACCAGTAATGACCACAATTAATTTACCTGTTTGTTGAGAAAACTCCCCCGCAGCAATCGGTAAATGTGGTTTATTAATCTGATCAATTTCCACATCTTCTAGTTGATTCAAGCCCACAATATAAACATTGCCACACAAACAAGCAAACCATGCTACCAAAACAGGTGATAGAGAAAAACTACTATTTACTAAAGCAAAAGCAATTAGATATAACCCTAATACACTTAAACTTGTACCAATAATTGTGTGTGGGCGAGAAAATTTCCAAAAAGCATAAAGCCAACTACTTTGAGAAGCTGATTGTGAAACTTGATTCATAATATTTGTCATTTGTCATTTGTCATTTGTCATTTGTCATTTGTCATTTGTCATTGGATAGGGAACAGGAAACAGAGAACGGGGATTGGTTATTCTCCTTTGTCTTTCTGCTCCCTGCTCCCTTGTCTGCCTTGTCTTTCTTCCAATCCCCAATCCCCTATCCCCAATCCCCTATCCCTTCTGTCCACATAACAATCCAAATCTAATTAACCCACGCTCGTAACCGTCACGCATCAATCCCAACGACAACGCGCCCACAATCGTACTCCAACCGGATCGCACTAACCCAAATATTGCTTTCAAAGTGAAGGCCGAATCAATCACCACATTCCAAAAAGGTGCTACTGCTTGTGACCAATCAGCAGTGCGGATATTTTGTAAGCCTAATTGCAGAGCGATCGCTTCATACTCCGGCAAAGAAATCACATAGGGTAAACAATATACCTGATAAATTTTTGCTAAATGCTGTTGCTCATCATTAGTTAATGGCGAATTATCTGTAGGACGATGACACCAAGTCACCATGATCAACTTTCCACCAGGTTTCAATACCCGATAACACTCTTGCATAAACTTGGTTTTATCGGGCATGTGTTCACCACTTTCTAGCGACCATACCAAGTCAAAAGAATTGTCACCAAAGGGCATTTCTAGAGCATTTGCCACTTGAAAATGAGTCCGGCTACCTAAATTCACCTCATCAGCTCTTTCCTTGGCTCTAGCGGCTTGCACAGGACTCAAAGTAATTCCTGTTGCTTGAGCATGAAACTTGGTTGCCAAGTATAAGGAACTACCACCAATTCCACAGCCCACATCTAAGATGTTTTCTGCTTGCTGCACATCTGCCCAATTGAGGATCTCTTCAATTAAATCAATTTGTGCCTGCCGACGGTTTTTTTTCTCTCTACCATCTGCACCATAGTAACCATGGTGCATATGTTCGCCCCATATTTCTTCCCATAAACCAGAAGAAGCATCGTAAAATTGCTGAATTTGCTTGTAAATAGTTGCGCTCATGGAAAAGCAGGATCAAAAAACACATAATCGTAGGCTACCATGTGTGTTTTTATTTAAAGTAGGGATTTTTTTGTGAGGCAGTTAAAACACTGCACACAATACCTTAATTTGTTTGTTTTTTAGCAAAATATGACTGTTTCTCGGACAATTTGTTTGGGATTTTTGGCAGTCATCGCAGTTGGAACTATCCTGCTGATGATGCCTTTTTCTACCAGCAGCGGTACATGGAATGATCCCATTGTTGCCCTGTTCACGTCAACTTCCGCAGTATGTGTCACAGGTTTATCTGTTGTTGATCCTGGTAGTTATTTTTCCTTTTGGGGCGAGTTGTGGATTGTGCTATTAGCACAAATTGGTGGGTTGGGTTACATGACGACTACGACTTTTTTGATTTTGTTGATTGGACGTAGATTTGATCTGCGCCAAAAAATTGCCATTCAACAAGCCTTAGATCGTCCGGGAATGAGCGGTAGTACACAAATTATTCGCTCAATTATTGCTACGACATTAATCTTTGAAATCACCGGGATATTTTTACTATTGCCAGCTTTTGTACCCGATTATGGATGGCAACAAGGGCTGTGGCTAGCAATTTTTCATAGTGTTAATGCTTGGAATAATGCAGGGTTTAGTCTTTTTAAAGATAACCTGATTGGTTATCAATCTTCCGTTTTAGTTGTTTTAACAATCACAGGCTTAATTATTTTTGGTGGAATTGGTTATCAAGTAATTTTAGAAACTTACTTTTGGATACGCGATCGCATCCGCAATAGGCAAGAAAAACTCTTATTCTCCCTTGATTTTAAAGTTGCTTTGAGTACAACAATTGTACTTTTAATTCTGGGAACAATTGCTTTTTTCTTTGTAGAAATACGAAACCCCGAAACATTTGCCAATCTCAATTTTACCGATAAAATTTTAGTTGCCTGGTTTCAATCTGTGACTCCCAGAACTGCTGGTTTCAACACGATTGATATCGGTAAAATGACAACAGCAGGTTTGTTTATTACCATTGCACTCATGTTTATTGGTGCAAGCCCAGGTGGTACAGGCGGCGGAATTAAAACCACTACTCTGAGAGTACTTACAAGTTGCACAAAAGCAATTCTCCAAGGCAAAGAAGAAGTATTATTGTACGAAAGAAAGATCGCAGTCTCTTTAGTTTTAAAAGCTGTGGGCGTATTAATTGGCTCTGTTGGTACAGTTATTATCTCCACAATCTTAATTGCTCTGACAGATCCAAAACTTGAGTTTATTCAAATCTTATTTGAAGTTGTGTCAGCCTTCGCTACAGTAGGACTTTCAACAGGGATTACAGGCACTGTTTCCACAGCAGCTAAACTGATATTAATTGCCACGATGTATGTGGGTAGGGTAGGTATTTTACTATTAATGTCAGCTATGCTAGGAGATCCTCGCCCCAGCAGAATCCATTATCCGGAAGAAAATTTGCTTGTTGGTTGATTGTTGATAGTTAGTTGTTGAGATTCATGTTAAAAATCAACAAATATCTATTGACCGAGACAATTTTGGATTAAGGAAACAATTGTGAATCTTTCATCATTAGGATTTTTTCGTAGTCTGCGTAAAGATAATCATCAATTTGCTGTGGTTGGCTTAGGTAGATTTGGGCGTGCTGTCTGTGCAACACTACATAAATTGGGATATGAAGTGTTAGGAACAGATGTTGATGAAAAACGAGTATCTGATGCTTTAACTGATCAAATAGTTGGTCATGCTTTACAATTAGATTCAACAGAACCAGCTGCACTCAAAGAAGCAGGAATTTTTGAATTTGATACGGTGATCGTCGCCATCGGAAATTATATCCAAGAAAGTATCATCACCACCCTCAATATGAAAGAAGGAGGTGTACCTCATGTAGTAGCAAAAGCTTCTAGTGAAGTTCACCAGAAACTACTGCTACGAGTGGGAGCAGATCATGTTGTATTTCCGGAATTTGAAGCAGGATGTTCACTGGCGCGATCGCTCACTAAACCATCAATCTTAGAACGATTTGACCTCGACCCAGATCACAGTATTGTAGAGTTAATTGTTCCTGATGAATTTCATGGCAAAACTATCTCTGAATTGCAGCTACGTAATCGCTATGGCTTAAATTTGTTAGCGGTAAGTCATGATGGCAAATTTCAAATAAATCCTTATCCAACCCAACGTCTGGAACGCGGTTCTGCAATTGTAGTCATTGGTTGCAACAAAGATATTAATCGTTTACCAATCTAAAAGTGCATAGTAGATAGTGATTAAAAAGCAACAACTAACCACTAACTACTAAGTATCACTGCTTTAACCCAGGTGATGGTTCTAAGGAAAAAGGTACTTCTTCGGGATTGATTTCCTCTGGAGTCGGTATTTCTTCTTCAACCGAAGTCGGGATATCACTTGGGTTCGCTTCTGGATCTATGGAATTATCTGGGTTTGACAAGTCGTCTTGGGAAACCTGGCTAACTTGCGGTTGCTTAGGTTCTTGCATTTGTGCAACTTGCTGCATTAACTGTTCAATCTTAGAAGCTCGTTCTGTGTTACCCTGTTGACGATATTGTTTATGCGCGCGCTTAAAAGCACTACTGGCTTTTTTGAACTCGCCTTGATTATATAAGGCTACTCCCAAGTTGTAGTAAGTCTCAGCATTATTAGGCAGGCGTTTAATAGCTGTTTGATAAGTAGCGATCGCTTCCGATGTTTGACCTTGAATGGTCAACAGGCTGCCCATGTTATTGTAAGCTACAGCGTTGTCAGGATTGAGCTTAAGAGTTTGGCGATAAGCTGCGATCGCTTCTTCTAATTTTCCTTGCTCTTGGAGAGCGATCGCTAAGTTAAAGTAAGCATTAGCATTGTTGCCATCTAAATTAACTGCTTGCTTATAGGCTGCGATCGCTGCTTCTGGTTGTCCTTTTTCATATAATGCTAAACCCAAGTTATACTGAGCATTTGCCATCGTCGGATTGATAATCAAAGCTTGACGATAAGCAGTAATCGCGGCTTGGGCTTGTCCTTGTTTATGCAATCCCAAACCCAAGTTATAATAAGCTTCGCCCAAGTTGGGATTGAGTTTGATCGCCTCTCCGTATTCTTGTGTTGCAGCATCAAAACGATTTTGCTGCAACAAAATGTTACCTAAATAATTATGTGCAGAAGCAATATTGGAGTCTAGCTGCAAGGCTTGACGAAACGCATATTCTGCACCAGCTAAGTCTTTTTGGTGATAGCGCATCACTCCCTGTTGAAAATAACTCGCTGCTTCCAAATTCTGAGAAACAACATTCTGCGCCAGCAGCTTACTTCCTGGTAACTCAGTCATCGTTGCTGCTACGAACACCAAAAAAGCGGAAGAACAGAATAATACTACCTTGCGTAGACCGGAAAACCGCAGGCTTTCTTGATATATTTGAGACATAATTTGCAGACCTGTACTGATTGCTAAATGCTCATAAAGTCAGAATACCCAGTACATAGATCAAAAATGAATGTGTGATCAAATTTCTCAATGTGTACTACTTAGCATCTAAATTCTAGAGGAATAATAATGAATTTTTTATGCGAGTTTCTTGACTTTTGCACAAAAGTGTTACAATAAATACAGAAAATAAAATCGTTCATCTCTTTAAGACTGTGACACCACATTGTGTCTTGATCAGGTAACTTATCTGGTTAACAGAAAAAACCAAAATGTTTGTAGTGAGGGTTTCAGCGCTCAACAAAGCACTCTTCGTGCTTACTACGAACTAGTGCAGCTTTTGATTACTTACAGCGAATGGGGGAAATCAGCTTAAGAGACGGAAGTAAGGAGACATCCTGAAGGAACGCGCCTCTATTTAATTCCAACCTACAAAACAATTAAAACCGAGGCGAAGCAAATGAAACTAACCTATCGCGGTGTAGATTATGAATCTAATCCCCTAGCTGTAGAGATGATTCCAGGGGAAATTAGTGGTAAGTATCGTGGGCAGCAATGGAGACGTAATTATCCGAGACATATTCCTACACCTCAACCAGTAGCAGAGTTGAAGTATCGCGGCGTAGCTTATTGTATTGGTGATCCCATAGACGTAGAGGCAATGAAACTACGCAAACAACCGGAAGCGATCGCCACTGCAAAAACAAAACAAAAAACAGGGCAAGAATTAGCAAATACTCATCTTGCCCATATCCGGAGTAATTTAGAACATCGCCTGCAAGTAGCCAGACAAAAAGGAGATCAAACTCTGATCCGTCTGTTGGAAGATGAAGCAAGGCAAATAATGGTTGGTAGTTAGTTGATGGTTGTTTGCTGCTTAGAATAGTTAAGACTTGCGATCGCAAGTCTGGTACAACAACCAATAACCAACAAAGAGTAGAGACGCTTTGCGCCTCTATTTTTCGCGATTTATCCAAATACCTCTTAATCCAGCCGCTTTTGCTGCTTGATAATCTTCTGCAACACTGTCCCCAATGTGCCATGCAGCTGTTGGTGGACAGTGATGTTTTTCCAAAGCAATAGTAAATATTTTGGGATCTGGTTTGGCTGCACCTGCTTGAGTAGAAATGGTAACGGAACTGAAATAGTCTCTAAGTTCCAAGGCCTGTAATACAGAAAAGATCCGAGAATCAAAGTTTGATATTATTCCCAATTCAATACCCATCTTTTGCCAATTTGTCAAAGATGGTAAGACATCAGGATAGACAAACCATGGCTCGCCTGTGCCAAAGTGAATATAAACTTCGCTAAAAAAAGCTGAAAAATCAGAAAATTTCTCTAGAACACCTGCTTTTTCAAAAGTATCAGAAGCAATGCGAAGCCACCACTCAAATTCCCACTGTGGGATATCTTGTGCTTGTGCAGTTGCAAATACAGGTGGTGGTGCAGCTTTAAAGCTTTGGGTAAATGTTTTATTCAAAGTTTCAGTAGAAACTTCGACACCAAACTCCTGCGCGATTTGACTATAAACTTCACCCACACTGCCTTTGACGCCGAAGAGAGTGCCAACTGCATCTAAAAAAATAACTTTCGGTCGTTCCATCAACCTATAACTATTTTGGATTTTAGATTTTAGAGAAATAATGTATTTGGTGCGAAACGTAATGTCTTACGACAAAACGATAGGCGTATTTTCAAGCTGATTATCTCACAGATTGTAGCCTGGAGTTACAAATGCAAAGTCCAAATTATAATTTTTAGCCTGCATACACAAACTTAGTTCGTGTAGCCGGGGTAGCGCACTTTCGGGTATTGTACCCGTTGCAGCGACTACCGTTCATCTGGAACAGGTGTTAGGCAGTTTGAAAACAGAGGCTATGACGTCTATGTTTAATACACCATCTATTATTTTGATAATGTTTCTATGATAGGACGAGCGAGCCAGTTAAAACCTACTTTGAGTTTATGATCTAAAGTTGGCATTCGATATAGATAGGCTAGACGACGGGCTAGATAAGCCAAAGAACCGTCTAATTTGATGCCTAATCCACTCAAAGTCGCATTGTCTATCCCCAATGCCATCATTTCACCTAAATATTGGTAGCGGAATGGGATTTGAGGACGATGAGTCAGATTTGCCCAAATATTCCAAGCTGTGTAATCGGCTTGTTGAAAAGCTGCTTGGGCTGTAGTGGGGATTAGTTGTCCTTCCGCATCATGACATTCTGCTAAATCTCCCAAGGCGAAAATTTCTGGATGATCAGGAACTTGGAGAGTTGGTGTAGTCGTAATTTGTCCACGGTGATTTTGCTTTAAACCAAGATTTCGGACTACAGGCGAGACTCGCGTTCCCACTGTCCAAATTACTAAATCTACGGGTATAGTGTCTATTTGGCCTTTATATTCCAGGGAAATCGTATCTTGAGCGATCGCTTCTACTTTGGTTTCTAAGTCAATAAATATACCGCGTTCTTCTAGGGCTTTTCTAGCTGCTTCTCGGTTAAAATCTGGTGAGGTTCGCAAAATTTGGTCAGTAACTTCTATTAATCGGAAACGTCCTCTTGACCCTAGTCTGTCTGCTAGTTTACACGCTAACTCGACACCACTGTAACCAGCACCAACAATTGCCACTCGAATTTTATCGCTGTCAGAGTCTTCTAACACTCGTAAGCGTTCTTCTAAACGGTAGACATCAGTAATTGTACGGAAAGGATAAGCATAGGAAGTTGCACCTGGTACGATATCTAAAGGCGTTTCGCCACCCAGCGCCAACACCAAGCGATCATAACCAATTTCCGGCCCATCCTGTAAATGGACTCGTTGCTGTTCCATGTCAATTCCCGATACAGCAGCTTGATAAAAACGTACACCTGTATCTTTTAATAGTTCTGCAAAGGGAGGTGCAATTTCCCAAGTTTGCAGTTCTCCTGTTAGCAGTTCGTAAAGTAGAGGAGAAAAAACAAAGCGATCGCTTTGATCTACTAAAATTATTTCCGGTTTGGGTAACGACTCCCAAGGTAACTGACTCAGCCTTAAAGCCGTGTAGAGGCCACCAAAGCCTCCACCCAGTATACAGATTCTTGTTTTATATTCGCTCATTTTGATAATGGGCAATAAATCCCAGTAGGGCAACTTCTATCAGTTTAATAATTTATTCCAAGATTTTTCTTAACTGATATCTTGCACCTAGCTGTATAAACACTTAATACGTAGAATAACAGTATCAAGTATTGCATATTTATTAAGTGGCTACATACTGAGCATAAAGTCATTGATAATACTTAGTGATGCTTTAAATACTTGAGTATTTCAGTGAATGATATTATGGATAATGATAATCATGAAGAGGGGCAAAGGTGAGTGGGTGAGCGACGCTCACCCACTCACCCCCAGAAGGCGATTATCATTTTCATGAGTTAGTTAATTGCTTTCCAGTACAATTAAAGCGGCTCTTATTGCTTAAAGTGACCAAAACATGAGAGAAAAGGGCGTATTAACTCAATTTATCAGCAAGAACAATGAAATATCTTCTTGCTCACGCCCAAGAGCTAGTTTACATCTTAGAATCATTAATTCCTTCTACTTACCAGCAAGAAACTTTTAATGCCTTGTTGGGATTATTCTTGGAGGCAAAAGGTTATCCTCTACCACAGCACAGCCAAACCAAGTCGGCTAGTGCTATCAGTCGCTTCCTAAATATTTATGATTGGCCAACCCGTAAGGTGATTCGTTTTACCCGTAAGCAGATAATTACTGAGATTCTATCTTTTTGCCCTAAAGGACGTAAACCTCAACTGCAAGTAATCCTTGACCTGACAACTTTGGAAAAATGCGGTAAATTCAAAGCTTTTGAGGATTTAATCCGCGTATATAACCATAAACGTGGATTACATTTAGTCGTTATGTATCTGGTTTTCGGGCAGTGGCGAGTCCCTTGGAGCTTTCGGGTTTGGAGGGGTAAAGGTACACCATCACCTGCACAGTTAGGTCTTAAACTGCTCAAAAATTTACCCAAGTCATTAACCGAACGCTTTCGAGTTATGGTTTTGGCGGATACTGCATTTAGTAGTGCCGATTTTATTCATGGTGTCCGCTCTCTTAAATATCATGCTGTTACCGGTTTGCTTTCCAGTCGCCGACTAACTGATGGGCGGCTTTTAAGACGCTTACATAAACGTGGTCAACAAGTTCACCTCCAAGGTTTCAATTGTCCCGTCTGGGTTTCTTGGTTTTACCTCAAGCGTCACGATGGTAAGCGGGAGAAACGATTTGTTTTATCTACAAGACCAATGAAAGCCAGCACTATCAACTGGTGAGCCAGCGCGTTGCGGGGGTTCCCCCCGTTGTAGCGACTGGCGAACCCGAAGGGTGGGGTAAGCGTCGATGGCAGCCTTGTTGGTTGGTTTAAAACAGCAAAGCACCGTTTTGGACTTCATCGTTTTGGACAAGGAACACTATTGGGCGTTTACCGTTGGTTAGTTCTTTCTTTCCTAACCTTTGTCTTAGCGCATTGGACTTATTTATCTACCAACACTCAAGATTTACCTGACTGGGGACAAGCGGCGAAAACCGCCCTTGAGTTCATCTTCCCTAAAATTCTTGTGTCTTCTTTTTTACTTCATCTTGCACATATGATTCCTCTTGCACGTAGTTGTGGTTTTGACATCTCTATTTCCAGGTGCAAGATATAAGGTAACCCGTCGGGAAAAAGTTACTATTTTGCAATGCGAGTACTAGAACGTGCCGGACTCAAAGATACTGATGTAGACTGGGTGCAAATTGAGAATGACGCAGGTAGATCTGCATTATTATCAGGTGCTATTGATATTTGGGGAACATGGGACCCTTTTTATGCCAGTGCTGAAGTTGCTAAAGAAGTAGTACCCTTAGTTGATGGAGAAGGATACCACTTAAATTATGTAGCTTTGTTTGGACGAATAGATTACATAGAAAAGAATTCAGAGGCTGTACAAAAGTTTTTGGAAGCCTATAAAGGGGCAATAACTTGGGCAAAAGACAACCGTCAACCAGCAGTAGATATTCTGGTCAAAGAAAATAAGTTATCACCAGAAGCGGCTGGCTTAACTTTAGGTCGTCGAAACCTCATATTTGAACCTCCAAATGATGAGTATCGTCAAGAATTGATCAACCAGTCCCAATTACTTGCTCGTCTCGGACTCATCAAACAACAGCCAAATTGGGATAAAGCAATTGATACAACATTGGCTAAAACTGTTGCTTCTTGAGACCATACTCCTGTAGGAGTAGGCAAAGTGGCGTTTGCCAAAACTTCTCGGTGTAAGCCAATGAATTTTGGATTTTAGATTGATCCTATGCCTAAAGTCAGGGAGTTGTGCATTGAATCTTAGATTTTGGATTTCGTCGTAGCCCCCAATCCTCAGTCTTTTACCATATATTCACAGAGAAAAACAATGACTCAAATTGAACAAAAAGTTCTAGATCCCACAATCCAGTTTTTGGTTCCTGTCAAAGCCAACTCTCCAGAACTGCAAACCCTTTTCGATTTCATAGCTCTGGGAGCAAACGATCGCGATCGCATCCTGCCTTATGATGTCATTGAACTAATCAGGCGATCGCGCTTGGGTGCATTGAGAATCCCCGTTGCTGAAGGGGGTGGTGGTAGCTCTGCACGGGAATTGTTCGAGGTCGTAATTACTCTGGGAGATGCTGACCCGAATGTTTCTCACATTGTGCGAAATCATTTCTCCGTCACAGAACGGATTTTGCGTGCTAAACGCAGTGAAAGAAATCGCCGCTGGCTCAAAGCCGTAGTCGACGGCGCGATTATTGGACTCGCTTCGACCGAACTGGAAGTCAAGCGATCTGGTGGTGGACAAGTCGCGAATACGAAATTGGGCGTTGCATAATGAGAATATGAATTAGGGTGAATTTTCATGGAATGTCCGCGTTGTAAATCCCATCATATCCGTAAGAATGGCAAACAAAGAGGTAAACAAAACTACATTTGTGCAGATTGTGCTCGTCAATTCATTGAATATCATAATCAAAAGGGTTACAGTAATGAAATTAAACGAGAATGCTTAGAAATGTAGGAAGTGTTGTAGAGGTGTTGATATAGCTTTAAATCAAAATTCCGAATTCATATCTATTAATAAATAATCCAATCACAATATCGTGCATAAGAATAGATTTAGAAAAGCAAATTGTTTTTCTAGCTAATCTTTTAATTCAGGTTCTTAGATTTAAATGTTTGTTTTCTATTTTCTGCATATCATATTTGCTAATTACATGTATTTCTGAGGTCAAGCAGCGTTTATATGTCCCCAAAGCATCTGTATAAAATCGAGTAATTCCGAATGGTGATAATAAAGCTTTAAGTTTGAGAAAAACTTCATCTTTACGCTGCCCAAATGTATAAGCTAAAATCTTGACAGTATTACAATCGATTGCCTGCCACAACCAACGTTCTTCAGATTTTTTACCAATATAACTCCACATTTCATCTATTTGAGATTCCCGTAGCTCTTCGTTTTCTGCTGGCTGAACCAATTGAATCTCAACTGTAACTTGTTCTGGTTTTAGTTGCTTTAATAATGGTAAATTTACCTGCTTTATTTGAGTTTTCTTTTTTTTATTTCTTTAATCACAGTGCTGGTACTAATTTTTAAAACTCTAGCACTATCTCGGATTCCACTACCGTTGACTGCCATATCTATAATTTGCTTTTTTACTTGTTTTGACTGACCCGCATAGGAATAGTCTAAAATGAATGTTCTACCATCACAAGGCTCCTCTCTACATAAAAATCTTTGCTTGCCTTGTCGAGTCTTACCATTTCTTACAATATCAGTGCCTTCACAGTGAGGACAGTGAAGTATTTGTGTAATCACTTGTATTAACAATATTTTTTATTTTCTATATACATTACCACATCAACACCTCTACAACACCTCCGGAAAAAGGCGGGCGTATCGTGGCTCAGGTGAAAGATGATGTATTCGAGTTTGATTTTGCGATCGCGGGTACAGGTTACTTCGTCGATCCGACAAAGCGCCCCGAACTAGCCGACTTTGCCCAGCACATTGCCCTGTGGCGCGATCGCTACGAACCACCAGCAGACCAGCGCGACGATGATTTGGGAACGCACCCATACCTTGGTAGCGCCCACGAATACCTAGAGAAAGTACCTGACACTGCGCCCTACTTCAAAGATATCCACGTCTTCAATCCTGCTGGTTTCGTTAGCTTCGGTCTGCCCATTGGTGACGTACCCAGTATTCGCCGCGACGTGCCTGCAATAGTCTCACGCATCAGTCACGACTTGTTCTTCGCCGACTGGGAGCAGCACGAGGCACGCATCACCAGTGATAACATCGCACCCGATTTTGAGGAATCACTGTACGCCGCCGCAGTTTGGAAACAGCCAGCTAAGGCTCATCCGTGAGAGGACATTTGTCAAGAGGGTGCAGGAAAAGGGGATAAATCCAGCTTGTAGACTGGTTTTCGTAGAGATTTGACAACCCCTAAATCTTGATTTTCTGAAGCAGCAAAGTACTTAATAGGGTCATTCGCCTTTCCTTTGTCATAAGCAACGCTGAAATGGTACAAACCACGATAAATCATCTCGAAAGAAATGCAGTCAAATGGGAGAGATAGTTCATCCGCAAAAGCATCACCTAAATCAACCAAGACAGCATAAAATAACCAAGTTGCCCATACTTGTAATTTAATTCCATTAACAGAGCCAGTCCACAAATAAGACAGCACCAATAAGCGTTTAACAGAATAAAAAGCTTCTTCAATTCTCCATCTTTGTCCATATAAGTCAGCGACGGACTAGGGAGGTAAAATCTGTGGATCAAGGACAGAAGTAATATAAGAATAACTAGTTTTACCAACTTTGATTTCGCTTAAACGTAAAGTGAGAACTGGTGCCGCAACCATGAGGGACAAATGAGCTTATGTTGGTCTTCTTTTTTTTGTTTTTAATTTTTACTTTTTTAATTTGAGTTCCATAAATATTTCGGCTATTTCATTGTCATTATATTTATTAATTTCTTGAAATCCATATTTTTCAAAAATCTTCCTAGCTGCAATAGATTTTCTCATTGTATCCAATCTTAATATATGTAATTCGTTTTTGTTGGCATTCAATAATAAATGTTCCATTAATAATGTACCTATTCCTTTACTCTGATATGAAGGTAAAACAAAGTACCTTTTAATCTCTCCTATTTTATCTATTTTGTTTAATATCTTTAATCCAATACTTCCAATTACTACGGCATTTTCCCTCATAATCCAGAAATTTCCCCCTTGACTTTGGTATATATTTTCAATATTCCTTATATCTGACTGTAAGCCAGTTGGATCAAATTTATATCCTCTGTACGAATACATTATTTCCAAAAAATCTTCCAAACTAGCCTGGAATTCGGAACTGTATGAGATTAATTCCATTTGTTCAAAGAGAATTGTCATGGGTTATTACCATCCGTGAAGAGCATAACTTAATAAAAACTGAGTAACCTTCGCAAGGTAAATTCAAGTAGGCAAACAAGGTAATGAAAAGTTTGGTGTTCCACCATGCCCAAGGGACAAAAACAAAACGCTGACCACGCCCATAGACATAATACTCCTACTACTGCCTCACCACAGCGCTGGCTCCTTTAAACCGGAGAACCTGACGCCAGTTGCTACAATGGAGCGGAGCCGGAGACGCTTCGCCTCCGGGGAACCTCAACAGACAGTTTGACGCCACTTGCGCGACTGTCGGGAAACCCGTAAGGGCGCAGTCGCTCCCCCATCCTAATTCACAATCTTAGAAAAATCCTCTTGTCGGCAGGGGCGTGCCGTTGATTTCGTAGTCTCCGATCGCACGGGCTTTGAAGTGACTTGGATTGTGAGATGCCAAAGTGCGAGCATTACGCCAATGACGATCCAAGTTGGAGCTTTTTTTGGTTGTGGAAGCCCCACCAACTTCAAATAGTAGGGTAGCGGAACGTAGTGCCAACTCATCAACAATCAATTTGGCTTTGGCTGCACTTAAAGAAGCTGCCAGCGCCACTGTGGTTTCCGACTCTTCACCTTGGGCTTGGGCAGCAGGAAGGCGATCAAGAGCATCGGCGGCAGCTAGGACGATCGCTTCGGCAGCAAAGGCATTGGCGGCAATCTGACCGACGGTCTGCTGCAATAGTGGATCGTCTGCTGCTTGCTCAGTTACGGCATGATAGAAGGTTCTGGGTCGTTTGTGAACGAGGTTTGTTGCATCGCGCAACACGCTGCGAATAATGCCAGCGTTAATCGCAGTCAGGAACAATTGCGGCACAATGTTGTAGGGTAAGTTCTCTTTATCTATATCTGTATTAAGAATTACTTCATCTGCCTCTACACGAACATTGGCGAACGTAGTCGTTCCCGTACCCGTGAGCCGTTGCCCAAAGCCGTCCCAGTCGTCTACAAGTTCAATCCCTTTGCGGTTGGTAGGAATGAGTATGAACGCTGTAGCATCATCGGGTGTTAACACCCGGACGAATATCAAGTCTGCATAAATACTACCAGTGCTGTAATACTTTCTACCGTTGAGACGATAGCCACCGTTATCGGGAGTCAATTTCGTATTCACCACTGCACCGCCCCCAGAACGCTTAACTTCCAGTTCGGTGGTGGCGAGTCCGATAATCGCTCCATCAACGACAGCCTTGAGCCAACGGCAGTTTCTCTCACTGCGCGGAGAGCGCAAGATGCGCTCGGTCACGGAGAAATGATTCCGCACAATGTGAGCGACGTTCGGATCGGCATCTGCCAAACGAATCACCACCTCAAATAGGTCCCGCGCTGAACTACCACCACCACCTTCGGCAACGGGAATGCGCAATGCACCCAACCGGGAACGCCTAATTAGGTCGATGACATCAAAAGGCAGGATGCGATCGCGATCGCGCTCAGTTGCTCCCAGAGCGATAAAATCCAACAGAGTTTGCAATTCAGGAGAGTTGACTGTAACAGGAGCAGAGAACTCAAAGGCGGAATCTAAAGCTTTTTCTTCAATTTGAGTCATTGTTTTTCTCTCTGATATTTATGGAATGGCCACATCTACCTTACAGATGCGATTGTGGTCGGGAAGAAGCGATTAGCGGGGCGAGCAAGTCCCAGATTTTCCCGCAGCGTCTTACCTTCATACTCCTGGCGGAAAATCCCACGCCGTTGCAGTTCTGGCACAACCTTATCTACAAAATCGTTCAGCCCCTCTGGCAGATAAGGGAACATGACATTGAATCCGTCAGAGCCTTCCTCGGTGAGCCATTGCTCCATTTCATCGGCGATCGTTTGCGGCGTACCAACGAACGCCAACCCACCGTAACTACCAATACGTTGCGCCAGCTGTCGAATTGTGAGGTTTTCCCGCTGCGCCAGCGCTATGACTCGTTCGCGCGATGTCTGCCCAGCGTTAGTTGGGGGAATTTCTGGCAAGGGGCCGTCCGGATCGAAGCCGGAAACGTCGTAGCCAAGAGTGCTGTTCAGGCTGGCAATGCCGCTGTCATAGTGTACTAAGCTATCCAAATGGACACGCTTGGCGCGGGCTTCGGCGACAGTTTCCCCGACAATTACCAAAGCACCTGGAAGAATTTTGATGCTTTCTGGATCGCGTCCAATCGCCCGTACCCGCCCTTTAATGTCAGCAAAGAAGGTCTTACCTACTTCCAGACTACTGGCTGATGCAAACACGACCTCGGCAGTTTCCGCCGCTAATTGCCGACCTGCTTCGGAAGCGCCTGCTTGAACAATCACAGGCCAACCCTGGACAGGTCTGGCGATGTTCAATGGCCCTCGTACCGAGAGATGTTTTCCCTGATGACCGAGAACGTGAATTTTTGCCGGATCGAAATAAATCCCTGATTCCACATCCCGAACGAACGCATCATCAGCGAAGGAATCCCAAAGACCCGTGACGACATCATAGAATTCTCTAGCTCGCACGTAGCGTTCGTCATGTTCTACCTCTTCTGACAAACCGAAGTTGAGCGCTGCATCGGGATTGGCTGTGGTAACGATGTTCCAGCCAGCACGACCGCCGCTGATGTGGTCAAGAGACGCAAAGCGGCGAGCGATGTGATAAGGCTGATCGTAGGTTGTAGAAGCGGTAGCTACCAGCCCGATGCGTTCGGTGACGCTGGCAAGGGCAGACAGCAAAGTGAAAGGCTCAAAGGAGGTGACGGTGTGGCTACGCTTGAGAGCATTCAGCGGCATATTCAGCACTGCTAAGTGATCGGCCATGAAGAAGGCATCAAACTTACCCTGCTCTAGTTTTTGAATAAATTGTTTCAGTGCCGGGAAGTTGAAATTCGCATCAGGCAAAGCCCCAGGATAGCGCCAAGCGCCAGTATGTATGCTTACCGGACGCATGAATGCACCCAGTTTTAATTGCTTCGATCTGCTCATCTTAAATGGGTTATTAGTAAATACAAGTCTTTCAGTTCAATTCAAGAGTCGCTAGTCACAAGCGCGATCGCAAAGCCGTCGTAACCTTTGCTACCCACTGTTTGGATTTCTGTAGCACTCACACGTTTGCTGCCAATAGCTCGTTGAAGCGACGTATCCCCTGCACGCTATGATCGCTACTAGTAGCATCGACCACCGACCCATTACGTACAACATTATCGGCAATAATCAAGCTACCACGACGGGAAAGCTTCAGCGCCCAAGCTAAGTAATCGGGATTGCTTGCCTTGTCGGCATCAATAAAGATGAGGTCAAATGGAGCATATCCTTCAGTGGCGATCTGTGGCAATGTATCCAGCGCTCGTCCCAGGCGGATATCTACGAGGTTGGACAGACCAGCGCGTGCGATGTTATTGTGGGCAATTTCAGCGTGCTTGGGGTTAGCCTCCAGCGAAATCAAGCGACCGTCAGCAGGTAGCGATCGCGCTAGCCAAATCGTGCTGTAACCGCCTAGTGTACCAATCTCTAAGATGGTGCGCGCTTTCTGGATCTGCGCTAATAAAAATAGCAGTTTGCCCTGATTTGGTGAAACATTATGCGGTGGTAGCCCTGCATCGGCAGCAGTTTGCAGTGCTGTCTCTAGGGCGAGGTCAGACTGGATAAACAAGTCGGTGATATAGCGATCGACCGCAGCCCAATGTTCTTGGGTCATATTACCTCCAAAACCTCGATAGAGTTTTTTATCGATACCTTTAGTCTTTCAACAACGGTAAGATATGCCCCCACTGTCCAGTAAAGACAAATTCTTTCAACGGCTTGCGGACACGGGGAGCCAGTTCGCGATCGCGTAGTCCATCGGGGAGGCTTTGGGGATCGCCAGGATAGCCAACTGTCACCACAGTTGCAGGCTCATAGTCTTCTGGAATTTGGTATGTTTCCCTGGCGGTGTCTGCATTAAATCCCGCTATTTGATGGGCGAATAAACCTAGAGAAGTCGCCTGAAGGATGAGGTTTTCTAACGCCAGTCCGACATCATGAAATGCGTGTCTGTTTGTTTTCCCATCGTCAGTAAGGATTTTAGCAACCGCAAGTATCAGTACCGGAGCATTTTTCGCCCATCCTTGATTAAACTCTACCAAGGTACTAAGTAGACGATTGTATTCCGTTGGGTCATCTTTGGTGGCAACAATAAAGCTCCAAGGCTGATGATTATAGGAAGAAGGTGCCCAACGAGCTGCTTCTAGCAATGAGAGTAGTTTATCCTGCTCAACTGAGCGATCGGCAAAAGCTCTCGGACTCCAACGACTCCGAATGAAGTCATGAACAGGGTATTGCGTTTGGGCAAGTTTCTGCGTCATTTTAATGAATTTCCTTGTTGATACTCTATTTGGATTGGCAGTAATAAACTGTCTATGCCTGCATCACTGATTAATAATTAATTGCGGTTTTTCATGACTTGCAGCAGTGAGGAAAACCTTTTCTTAGACAACAAATCTTATACTACGCTTAGTCTATAGAATAACAGTATTTTGTTAATGGTACTGCATCAATGAGAGGATAATCAAGCATCAGCTACGCAAGATTGGCATAAATTGCTAAAACAAAATATTTATTTTGGGATGTTGATAATACATTGGACTTTGGACAAAAAGGCTCGTTCGCGAGTGATACTCGCGAACAAATTAACAAGACATGATAAACTACCTCAGTTATTTTCATAACCGAGTAAAATGAATCAAAAAGCAGAGTAATTACGCAGCTTTACTATTTACAGGTGTTGTTTTAGACTGTTTTTTGACTACAGGCTGCTTTGTTCTTCGTCTAATTACTTGACCTTGAAGCCGACCAATTGAATTTCCTCGGGTTTTGGGAGAACGGGCAGGTGTCCCAATCTCTGAAATAATTCTTTGAAAATCTCTTTGCACCACACAAGGGGTTACAATCTTATCATTATTTTGTTTTAAATAACGTTCCCAAGGCTTTGGTAAATGTGTTGCTAAATGCTTTGCAGCCCATAGCTGCACGTAAGCTAATAAGACGAATTGTATCCAATTTTCCTCATGTTCGACATCTGGAGTTTGAAATTGGGTCATCAGCAAACGCTGCTTCCCAAATCGCAGCATATGTTCAATGTCAAATCGTTGTCTGTAGCAAGAATAAGCAAGCGTAGGTGAGATTTGTTCACGTTTTTCGCCCATGACAATTAACCACATGGGTTTCCAGACAGTTTGATTGGTATCGTCAGTCACACTAATTCTAATAAGGGTGAAAGGATGACGGTACATTTTTTGATGCTTAGTTCCTCTGATTAACATTTGATGCCAAGCTTGTATGGTTACATTTAGAACACGACCTTTACGAGTTATCTGTTGTATAAGGGTTGTTTCGTCTGGAGAATGCCAAGTATCAGCATCGCCTAAATCAAACCGTTCACCGTATTTTTTTGGGCAGCCACGTTTTTTATTTAACTCTTCAATTGGTGGAGATTGGTAAAAGACTCGATTGCTACGACACCGGGCTATCACTACTAAATTGCTGTGTTCGGACTGTTCAACAAGGAACTTGCGTTTACTAAAAGCAGTATCTGCGACCAATACAGAAACTTTTTCATGCCAGGGGAGTGATGAATCTGACATTGCAACTTGAATTTGCTCGCTTGCGACATCAACACCATCTGTATCGAGAGGTACTCTTTTTCCTGATCAGGGAACTGCCCATGCTGCGTGATTATCAGTTTCTTTCTCAGGTAAAATTGAAAGCAGTGAGTAAGAATGACCAATATTAATCGGTTGTTACCTTTGACTGTATTGGGTTGATAAATATACCCACGTTCAGCTAAAATTTTAGCGTAAGGACGTGGATGGGGTGTTGTATCAGTTGTAAATAAGTAAAAAGGTCGTTGTTGTGGTTTCTCAATCAACTGAGATACTGCTCTAATTAATTTAGAAGATGTTTCTTCTTTTTTTTCATCGTCACTTTTATCTTCTATCTTTGTATTAAATGATTCTTTTATTGCTTTATAAATAGAATTATAACTTCTTTGAAATAAAGGATTTAAAGATAACTCTGCAATTGAATTAGCGTCCGTATTTCCCGAAAGAGCATCCAACAAATCCATACAAGCATCCTTACATGAAGAGAAACATTTGTAAATTTTCTGTCTAAAATCCTGGAATTGAGTTATTAATTGATTGTTATTTAATTTAGGAATAGCCATCAGTATTTCCCACTTAACGCTTTGTCGTTGATACTACTATGCGTTGGGAATGATAGCTATCCTTTTTTTATGCCTGAATTTAATTCGCTAGCTTTTCTCGCGAACCAGTTTTTTGTCCAAAGTCCAATAATACACTTGGTTAACGTGAAGTAATGTAGAGTGTAAATTTACATTTTGTATTATAAACTACAGGTATTGGACTAGGACAAAATGAATCGAATCGCCCATGAAATACCCAGTTAGATTGACAAACTAATGTCCAACGAGCGAATAAACCAAGTAATCCGAAATAATGCCGTATGGTGCGATACTATTTGCCAAATCCACGGCAAACCGGGGAAATTCACGGGCACAATATGGGTCAATCAACATCAAACCCACCGCTTTTATCCCAATGCTGTAACTTTATCGAGAACTGTAGAATCTACCGAGCAGATGGAGTGGATTCAGTCTCTCACCAAGTCAGGATTATCTGGGGAATGGGGAGTTAAGGATAGTTTCTCTAAGCTCGATCTAGCCCCATTAGACATCTCCAAAATAGTAACGTTCTGTGGTAAAAGAACATCAGATATCTTTTTTGACACAGAAACATGAGTGACATACTGACACACATTGAAGAAAATCCTAAAGAAACACAGAGGTTAATTGGTATAAAGTATGAACAGTTATAACAGTTAATTCAAAATGCGGAACGATTACATGACGAAAAACAAGCTATCTTAGAATTAAAGAAAATTAGAATTATCTCTGGTGGAGGTGGGCGTAAACCAAAATTATCTAGAAAGAAAAAATAATTTTAACCTTGGTTTATCTCAGACATTTGACCACATTTCAACTTCTTGGCATTCAGTTTGGAGTCAGTGAATCTACGGCAAATGATACATTTAATTATTGGTTGCCAATATTGAGAGAATTGCTTCCATCCAGTTTAATTGAACAAGTAAAAAAAAAGAATCTGACTTGATATTAGTGAAAGAAATACTCACAGATTATGAATTAATTGTAGACAGCTATGAACAAGTCAGAGAAAGACAAGCGAGAGAATGATGAACAAGAAAAATATTTTTCAGGCAAGAAAAGTAATCATACCTTTAAAAGTCAAATGATTGTCATGCCTGATGGTAGAGATATTGTTGATGTTGTGGCAGGAGAACCTGGACCAAAAAGCGATATAACAATATTTAGGGAATATCGCTCAGAGTTTGACCTCCAACAAAGATTTAAAGGAGATAAAGCATATTTTGGAGAAGATTTAATTACAACTCCCATTAAAAAACCAAGAAATCGAGAACTAACAACTGAACAAAAAGAACAAAACAAACAATTTTCATCTAATCGGATATTCGTTGAGCATCGAATTCGGTTAGTCAAAATATTTCGAGTTATCCAAGAACGATTTCGGCTAAATCCTCAAAAATATGAACAAATAATGCTGACAATTTGTGGATTAGTAAGATTGCGAATTAGGGCGCTAATATTACCAGGAGAAATATCCTCTATGTCATCGGGTTAAAATTAACGTATATAACTAAATATTTTTGCCTAATTATCAACATAAAATATCTCAAAGCCTTATTTTATCGTAGATATTAGCTAATTTACTATGATTGCATTTATGCCCTCTAACCTAGTTTTACAAAGGGTTTGATTATTTTTGGAGATGTTTTTTGTACTCAAAGCCTTAGAGAGTGCTAAACTGACGCTGAATGATATTCAACCTGTTTACTTAAAAATTCCCGATAGCACTACGGCTTTTGAAGGTGGTAATGTAGATGCCTTACCTATTGGCGATCCTTATCTGGCTTCTAAAGAATTAAATGGTAGCGTGCGTATATTAGTTAGAGGTTCCGATGTCGCACCTCAACGCGCCTTTTACATCGCTACGAAAAATTTTGCCAAAAATCACCCCGATTTAGTCAAAATCGTTTTAGAAGAACAGCGCAAAGTAGAAGACTGGGCTAAAGCTAATCCTAATGAAGTTGCGAAATTACTTGCAGAAGAAACCAAATACAAGCCAGAGGTTTTGGAATATTCTTTAAAAAATCGTCCCTATTTTGGTGTTTTTGAGATGAAGGATAAATATATTACTGAACAACAGCAAGTAGTTGATTTGTTCTACAGTCAAAAGCTGATTCCTAAAACTTTTCAAGTCAAAGATGCTATTTGGAAACCTTAGTTCTCTGAGGATATATTATCCCTCTGATAAACAAAAATTTGTTATTTTTTACAGACGTTTACCCATACTAACAACATCATCTATTTTGAATCCTAAATGCTCGTAAAACTCAATAACATCTGTATTTGAATTACGTATCTGGATATTAATTTTTGGACAATTTAGGGACTTCAGTTTAATAGTTGCTTGCTCAACGAGATACTTACCAATACCTTGTCGTTGATATTCTGGTGCTACCGCTAAATAGTTGAGCCAACCACGATGGCCTTCATACCCTGCCATGATAGTAGCAACAACTTGAGTTTCCATCAAACCAACAAGAAATAATTGTGGTTGTACTTGCAATTTAAATTTAATATCTTGTTTAGGGTCATTCCAAGGTACTACTAAATTACATCGATACCATAAATTAATTACTTGTGCTTCATCTTGCTCTTGATAGGGTCGCAGCAATAAATTTATGTTTTGCATTTTATAGTACAATATTGTCCTATGAAATTATATTACATCACCTTAAATAATACAGATGAAGCTCGCCAGATTGATCGTGCTTTGTTAGAACACAAACTAGCTGTTTGCGTCAATTGGTTTCCGATTACCTGTGCTTATATATGGCAAGGAAAAATTACAGAAGAGCCAGAAGTAGCGCTAATTGTCAAAACTCAAGCAGGTTACCTGGATTTCTCACAAAGGCTAAAAGAAGAGGGGTCAAAAACTGTGAAAATGTAGATTAGTGTCGATTAACAAGATAGTTGGGTGTACATTTAAAATAAAGTCTTAAAGTTTCATCAGGTGAAAGGCTTGAACTACCGTACTTATGCTTGGGTGTAGTAGTCAGCCAAGAAAATTATGACAGGTATAAATCAGGATATAATCGTTGGAATTTAACTCTGGCATCTGAAGCAGCAAAACGCCAATCAATTTTAACTTTTTGGTGATTACGTTGTTGCTCCCAAGCATCAATTTCTTGACGTAAAATTTCAATATCGGCAATGCGACGTTCCAAGCATTGACGGGAGAGAACAGAGATTTCAATTTCTACTTGATTTAACCCTTCGGGTTCGCCAGTCGCACTCTGCGAGAAGCCGCTTACGCGTCTACATGGGGGAGACCCCCAAGACCGCGCTGGCTCACCAACTAGCATGTTTTGGAGTGTAGTGAAACTCTAAACGCTCAATAATTCTTCGAGCTTCAATTGGAGGAAAAGTCTCATATAAAGCAGCAGGAGTATGAGTATTTAAGTTATCTAAAACTACCCGAATTTTATCTGCTCTTGGGAAATGAACATCTACTAAATCTTTCATTTGGTGAGCGAAATCTTTTTTGGTTCTTGACTGTGTAACTTCTACATGTCGCCAGCCGTAGTGCGGAGCATAAAAAACAAATAAGTTACACACCCCTTTACGAGAATATTGGTAATCTGTTCGTGGTGGTTGTCCAGGTTCACAAGGTAGAGGTTGTACTATATCAGCCAATAATTGATAGGGTCGCTCGTCAAAACAAACAATCGGGTCAAAAGGGGTAAAATACTCAGCATACAAGCATAGTAAGTCTTCCATTCTATATATGTATTCAGCATTTATTTCCCCAATACACCATTCTTCTTTCAACCAAGGTTTTACTTTATTTTTTTTAATGTTGTGCGTACTGTTTCGTCTGAAATGCTGTCAATTAATTCTAGGCTAACTAATCTATCAGCCAACAATTGCATTGTCCAACTTTCGCATCCAGTTGGTGGATTGCTACAAGCAGTTGCAATTAAAAAAGCTTCTGTTTCTGGAGTCAGCTTTTTATCTCTACCCTTACGGGGGCGTTCGGCTAGCGCTAAGTCTACTCCTTCTTCTACATATTTCTGACGTGTGCGATGAACTGTTGATTCTCCTACCATTAACATGTCCGCGATCGCTTCATCTGTATAATCTTCATTTGCTAATAGTAGAATTTGCGCTTTCTTGAAGGTACGAGCCGAGTTTTTCCCTTTTTTGGTTAAATCCAATAGTTTATCTTCTTCTTCTTGAGTTAGGTTAACAGTATATTTAGTTGACATACTTTTGAATGAGTTTTTATACCATTATCTCATCTCCAGATAAACCTGTCAAAATAAGTTTGGTGGACTAGTAGGAAATAATAAAGTTGTGAAGTTTGAGAGGTAAAATCTCCAAGCGATCGCAGATGGAAATAATAAAGTCTTAAACTGTCACACAGGCGAAAATCCCATCACCAATTGAATCTGCTCCTGCTCAACACCGCTTGTAGTTTGCCCGTAGCTTTCGATAGTCGGTTGGGCTGGTTTGGGTTTGAGGAAATTCAGTAGTTTCATGAGCGAAGGGGAACGCAACTATTACTAGTTTTCCCTGATTGGAGGGGTGCGATCGCTTCTTCTTACAGGTGATTAAAAAATAAAACCCCACGTCTGAGGTGGGGGGTTTCTCTTGTTGATACAAATGTACTATAGAGTGACGAAGTTGACAAGCGATTTAGAGGGGCGATCGCTTCCTACCGCAAGGATTTGTGACAATGATTAGACCAAAATCACATAGTTGATTGTCCTAAATCACAATTAGATATCTGGAGAATTGCTTGTCTAGGTTGAAGATATTTGTAGAAATCAAAAATTGAGGTAACAAAAATGACTTTTAATTTAAGTGATGCCGTTCAAGTTATTCTGATTGCTGCTGTTGCAAGCGTGGTATTGTCTTCTGGTATTTGCTGGAGGTTGCCTAAAACTAAAAAAGCATGATTATAAGAAGCGATCGCTCAATTTGTGAATTTACTATCTCAGCATTGATAAACCCACCAACAATTAGTTGTCAGTGTTTTGAATATTACCGCCAATCTGCTCTGCGTTGACAGTGTTAGCATCTACAATTCCACCAGCTATTTGGGAATTAGGTTGATAATAAATAGAAACTTTTCCAGAGGTTTGTGCTAATTTTTTATTTAGTCGATTAATTGAAGAAAATAATCGATTAATTACTTTATCTTTATCTTCAAGTCTTGCTTGATATTGTGCTTCTAATGCTTTATGTGCGAATTCATAACCCTGCATGAAGTCGCCATGTATTTTTGCCTTGTCGGCATCAGGGGCAACTGACACTCTTACTACAAGAATACCTTCCCCTTTTTTCTCAATGCTTTGGACATCTAGTTGAGCGCCTTGGTTTTCAACTTCTACTTTCTTGAAAGAGTATGCAAAAGCGTCCCAGTCTATGCCGTTGCGGAAAATTAGGTCTAAAGTTTCTAATGATTTTTGAAATAATTTAGTAAACTCTCCTGGTGCAAAGTTTCCACTAATGGGACGGCGTTCTTGTTGGTCTTGGCGGAGGTAAATATAATCACAAATTACGTAAGTGAGATTTGTAGTGCTGTTGGTATGCCAGTCTTCTATACAGGCTCCTGTGAACGTTGCTCCAGTGAAATTAACTCCTAGTGCTTCAGATTCAATAAGGTTAGCCCTACTAAGATTAGCGTCGCTCAGATTAGCCTGACTCAAATTAGCCTTATTGAGATTAGCGCCGCTAAGGTCAGCCTGACTCAAATTAGCCTTATTAAGATTAGCGCTGCTAAGGTTAGCCCTACTCAGATTAGCTTCGCTAAGATTAGCCTGTTGAAAGTCAGCCCCAAAAAAGCTTGCAACAAGATCAGACCCTTTTAGATTAGCTTCTCTAAAATTGGCTTTAGCAAAAGTAGCCCCTCTAAGGCTAGCTTCACTAAGGTCAGCCTCACTGAGATTGACTCCTCTAGAATCAGAGTTTGTGAGGTCAGCTTTACTAAGACTTGCTGCAAAGAGGTTTGCCCCGAAAAGGTTTGCTCCTGCAAGGTTTGCTCCTGCAAGGTTTGCGCCGCTAAGGTTTGCTCCTGCAAGGTTTGCGCCGCTAAGGTTTGCTCCTGCAAGGTCGATATCTCTGAGATTAGCATCTCTGAGGTCAGTGTTTTTCAAGTTAGCATCACTGAAGTTTGCGCCTCTAAAGTTAGCCTCTCTGAGATCAGCACCACTAAGATTTACCTTGACGTTAAAACTTTTCTTCCACAAATTCCAAAGTTTTATATTTAGTAGAAAAAGGATAACTTGATGTCCTACATTTGCCATCTAACGTAAGCCTTTTACCTTTTATTATTGAATGCAGCTTAACCTAGTTCTTGTTTCCTCAAAAACAAGGTTTACTCCGCCTCCTGCCAACCTTCTATAGAAGCCAACAGGATATTAATTAAAGGATTATCAATTAGCTCTTTCAACGCTTCCGTTCCACCTGCTTTCAATGCCCCAATAACTCGCGCTTTTAAAGTAGGATTTTTCTCAATTTCATCCACAGCCTTAGCCACAACCGTCATTTTTTCTGCACTGGTTGTAGTGGGGTAAGTTTGTTGCAAGTGTTGCAGGAGAGCTTCAATTTCTTTAGCTGCTTCTACAAGGTTTTGCCTTTGTTCAGGCGTGTAGTTGGTGATATTGCCGCCAATTTGCTGCGCGATAACAGTTTGAGCGTTTACAAGACCACCTGCAAATTGGGCATTGGAAAGGTCAAAATTAGAAGTTTTATTTTTCATACTTTGCCTATATTGATTACCTTGTATATAGTCACCTTCAATACGCTCGTTATAATTACCACTACCCATATTAATAATGCGAGCGCCAGCCATTTTTGCTTTTTTCTCCTTGAAATTAGGTATGAATAAAGTTTTAGAATTATTTCTAATTTTTATCTTTGGAATGAGAGACTCTGGTATACCATTGAGGTCAATATTATTGCGACCAAATTCAAAAGCATCTTGATAATTTCTTCCTGCACCAAGAGCGTCATAAAATGCTACAGAGAAATTAATAGCAGCTTTATCTGTGATAGCGCGTTCCATGCCAATAACACAGTGAATATGCTGATAAATTGCCTCTGCTTGAGCTTCAGAGTAGCAAGCATTAAGTAGTACGCATTCAATTGAGTCTTTACATAACTCAAATAGGGTTGCTAGTGAGTTTGTACTAACTAGTTGCATTTGACCGGAGTTATTTTCTAAAGCTATGCCACCTGATTGAGAATTTAAGCGGATAGCATTGCGCTGATGCTGCTCATAATTATTCTTTGAATCTACACCATTATTTTTTGTAGCGTGACCAGAAAAATGTACAATTTGTGGTTCATTATCTAATAAAGCACGGCGCAAATCATCAATCCGAACTGCCCACCTGGTAATTAATTCAAATTCTTCTCTTGCTCTCGAACGTTCCAAAGCAGCTTGGATTTCCCGCACTTCCTCATCTAAACGAAGTTTATTTGTATCTTTTGGATTAGCTGATAAAACTAAAATTTTTTTCATAAACATACACAATATTATGAAATTGCTCAGACTCTGCTAAAAATATAGCCACGTCCATCATTACCTGTGCCATAAAATTTATTGTCCTTGATGCTTTGTATGGCTATGACAAGCATATATGGTTGCCAACCACTAATTAAGCCTTGTACTTGTAGTATTTGAGTTTGAGGAATAAACGCCCATTGACCAGTAAATGGAATATTTGATCCTAATAATCCTGCTAGTTGTATACCTTGAAAAGTTCCATTGGGATAGAAGATAGCTTGCATCATACTTCCATCAGTTACTTGTAGGAGCCATTGACCAATGGGTTGAAACTGAATGGGGTCTGATATTTCCAACGGATACTTTTCTGAAACTTTGTGATTGTCATGAAGCAAAATATCGCATTGTCTTACCCATTCTGTACGACCGATCTGCTCAAATATTGCCCGTGCATCGTGTAACAAATCAATGTGGGTATTATTGCCAGATGTCGCAAGTAAAAAGGTAGCTTGAGCCTGACGGAATTTATCAATATCACTTATAGGCTCATGCAAAAGATTTAAAACACGATAGAGAATTTTACGCATCTCATACGGCTCATCAGGTGTTAACTGACCCAGAGCTTGTGCCATATGTAGAAGCACTTCAGTATTTGATGGCTCAAGCTCATTTGCTTCCCGCAGCAGCTTCAAAGACTGCTTTAGTTTTGCCGTATGTGCTGCCCTATCAAAACCGACAAGTATATCATTCAAGTCAAGTTGAAAAGTATCTCCTATGGCTTGTGCTTTTGCTTTTTCTATCTTGGATTTGTGACGCTCAAGCTGATCAAAAAACAATTGCTCTGCTTCTGTTTTTAGCAAGACAGCTTTCTTGATAAGTACATCAACACGGGAAATTTTCAATTTATCTGCTCGAATCTCCTTGAGATGCTCTCCCTGTTGTTCTAAGCCTTTGACAACATTTAAAATTTCGTCAAGGTTGTTTTGTATAGTTTTGAGTTCCTGCTGACTTTCTGTCTCAGAAACTAGGCTTGGTTGTACTTCTGTTGGAATTTTTGCAATTTGGCGCAATTGGTCAATGGCTTCTTGTGACGGGTTGACCAATTGAATAACAGATCCAATTTGTATATAATCGCCTTGAATGTACTCGTTATAATTGCCGCTATCCAGATTAATAACGTGCCTATTAGCCATATTCTGAATAATCTCCCTTTATATAATCACCTTGAATATCCTCGTTGTAATTTCCATCTCCCATATTTATGGTGCGATTTTCGCTGTAAAAACTAGGACGTTCTAACGCCGTCATGACCATATTTTCTAATCTGCGAATTTGATTCTCTTTTTCTGCTACTAATAATTTTATTTCTCGTGCTGTTAAGGCTTTTATCTCATTGTAAGTATCAAAATATTCAGCACTTAATTCAGACTTATCAGCAGTTTCTGCTGTCTTGGCTCTAAGTAAAAACTTATCCTGACCCCGTTTTTCCATTGCCACAATTTCTAGTTCTGCATCTGGATTGTTTTCAGCTAGTTGTTTAAAGGCGATCGCAATCGCTCTGGGATCAACACCTTGGTTGTGGTAGAGGTCGAGGGTATCAACAATTGGTTTGATAAAGTCGGCAAAGTCGCCGTCAGAAAATTTTTCTTCCCAATTGTCAGGCTTACGGTGGGGGTTAGGGTCTTCTTTAGTTGGGAGTCGCATAAAAACATACTCACACCTCACCCCATGCAACTTAGTATGATTTGTAATGCCCCAGTCTTCGATAGTTGCTCCTGTTAAAGTAGCTCCTGTTAGGTCTGTTGCATCTAGTTGGGTTTGTACCAGCTTTGACCGCGATAAATCTGTATCTTGTAAATTAGCCTTATTGAGGTCTGTGCTGACAAAGCTAGCATCTTTCAGGTTGGCTCCACGCAAGTTGATACTGCATAGGTCAAGGCGATCAAAGTTTTGATCTTGTCCATCATTTGTAATTACCAATTGCTGTACCTTGGGATTTAGGAGATAACTTTCTCCTAGTCGGGCATAGTCTAGCTTTTGAGCTTGGAACCAGTAAGTACGGTTGAGTTTAGCACCTCTGAAATCTGTACTTTTGAGGATTGTTTGGCTAAAGTCTGCATTTGTCAAATTGCTCCTTTGAAAACTAGTTCCAAATGTTGTCGCAATGGCAACGGCAATATTGCGAATGAAAGCTTGCTTTTGACCTTTAAAGAAAGCGCACCGACCAACGTAAGTAGAAGACGCTGTTACTCCCACTGCCACTGCTACTGCTCCTGCCATTGTCACTGTGAGTGTCACTGTCGTCCCTGCTGAAGCTGCCGCTCCCGCTAGTATCATCGCACCTGTGGCAGTCACTGCTTTTACCACGACCGCTACTCTTAGCCATGCTAATGTCACTATCACGATTACTGTCGCTAGGACTGCTCCGATCATGGTTCCTAGCCCTGACAATGCTACTGCCACTGCCCCAAGTACAACTACCCCTGTCACCAAAAACCCTGTTCCCACTACTGCTACTGCTGCTGCCACTGTTACTGCCGCTTCCTCTACCACTACCGCTGTCAGTGCGCCCAGCACTGCCACTGCGATCGCTATTGTCCCTGCCATTAACAAAAATCTAAAGGCTGCTACTAAATTTTGATCAACAGCAACGATTAAAAAAACTGCTAGTACTACTAAACTGACTACACCAGCAAACAGATAATTTAAATCGCCACTAATTAGGCAAAGTCCGATGGCAGCTCCACTAACTGCTGAAATAAAACCTGAAACTGCCTCGAGCAGTAATGAAAATATGACTAAGCTAATTGTCCAACGGTTCTGTAGCCCAGCCTTAGCCCCTGTAAACTTTGCCCCTCTTAAGTTAGCGTTACTAAAATCTGCACCTCGGATATCTGCACCACTAAAATTTGCCCCTTCAAGATTTTGACCTTTAAAGGAGCGGCCACGAAGATTCTGTCTAGAGAAGTCCAGGGGCATAACTTAAAGCTGAAGATAGGCTTAATCTTCTTATACAGGAACAGGGCGAAAGTTTCCCGAATTGTCACACCTCAAATCTCACACTCACAGGCTTCAGGTGCGATCGCTCTGGCTACTGGCTAAGTTAAATGAGTGAGTAGCGATCGCACCTAACTTATTAAAAAGGCGACCAACTCGTGCGATCGCCTTTTTAACCTATTTCTTTTGAGCAGGAGGTTGTAACAGAGAAGCAAACTTATCCTTCAAGTCTTCGCTTATCTTGGGGGCTTGAATTGGCTGAAGCAAATTTTCAGAAAAGAGAGTATTTTTATTCATGACTTTTTTTCTCTTGGACAAGTTTTCTTTCCTGCTCACTGCACCAAGCAGCAATTAATTCTTTAGCAACACTACTCATATCCGTTTCTGCCTGGACACATAGGCTGATATCTTGCACCTAGCTGTATAAACACTTAATACGTAGAATAACAGTATCAAGTATTGCATATTTATTAAGTGGCTACATACTGAGCATAAAGTCATTGATAATACTTAGTGATGCTTTAAATACTTGAGTATTTCAGTGAATGATATTATGGATAATGATAATCATGAAGAGGGGCAAAGGTGAGCCCTTGAGTTCATCTTCCCTAAAATTCTTGTGTCTTCTTTTTTACTTCATCTTGCACATATGATTCCTCTTGCACGTAGTTGTGGTTTTGACATCTCTATTTCCAGGTGCAAGATATAAGTTAACAAAGACTATCAAATTCAAGAGGCGGTTTGCGCCAATCACAAACCGCCTTTGAGTTAATATCTAAATTAGTCCAAAATTAATTACCACCAGAAGTGACAGCTTTATGATGTTGGGCAGTAACTTCTCCTTTCGAGTGCCATTTACCGTCAGCGCCTTTTTCATATTGATTTTTCACGCTGTTCCAGGCAACTTGACGCGCGCCCTCTTCACTTATACCATCGCTTTGAGCAGCTTTGAAAGCAGCAGCAAAAATTTGTTGAGCTTCTTGAGGTAATTCTGCTTTAATTTCTTCAGTTAAAACCCCAGCATTATTATTTTTGCTTTCTGCTGAAGTTTGCTCTTGATTATTATTTTTATTTTCTGATTGCTCGACGTTGATATCAGTCATCAGTCCACTCCGATATTATCTTAATCTCAAATTAGTCTTGACTTCATCGTAAAAACTCAAAGACTCATTCTCCTCTTTCTGCAAGCATAGATATGGATTAACCCCCAGTAGTAATTGCAGAAATTTAGTTTTCTTGTCATTCAGTTTTGGGGATGATTTCAAAGTTTAATTCAGTCAATATCAAGAGCCATGAGCATCAATATAAGGTTGCAGAACTAATGCGATCGCTCCTACAACTACGAACGCTAACGTTACCCAAAGTAGCATCATGTTTAGTCTCATAATTTGTTATCTCCAAAGCATCTAGAAATTTTGAACAGCGAAAATTTACAATAATTCAGATGCTATGAAGCTAAAAGAATGTTTTTCTTCTTTCTAAAGAAGGGTCTATTTATAAAGAAATAATTTCAAAAATATCCGAATAAATCATACCTTTGGTAGAAGTTAAAGTGTACCCAGTTCATAAAGCTTACTTAAGTTTTTGCAGTTAGCTCATTTGGTTCAATTGCATGAATTAATCCTTGTACTGTCAAAACAGAGCAAGAAGCATGATGCAAAACATAATTGCTAACACTACCAAGGAAAAATTCACTCAGTCCTCGACGACCTCGACGACCAATTATAATTAAGTTAGCTTCCCAATTTCGGGCTACTTCACAAATTACTCTACCTGGTTCACCAAAATTTTGCGTATATTCAGTTGTGACACCTTTAGCGATCGCCTGATTATAAAAAATTTTTAAAAATTCTATACCTTCTTGCTTAAGTGTTTCCCACTGATCCATGTAGTAATTTACAGCTTCCGAATGAAAACTTGGATAAAGACTATCTGTTTGTAAAGCTATAGCACTTGGGTAACGTTCATCGAAAGGATCGAGAACGTGAAGCAACATCAAACGAGCATTTAGTTTTTGTGCTAAAGCAAGAGCTTCATCAAAAACGTATTGTCCAATTTCAGAATTGTCTATACCAACCAAGATTTTATTCAACATGCTAATTTTTCCTGATTTAAAATTTATGGATTAACTTGATGAGTGACATCTCTACAAAAGCAAATTCCTATAAATATTGTGAATTGAACATTTTACAGACACAATTGTTCGTTATAAACGTGATTTACACTTATTCAGGTGAACATTGCCATTTTTACTTTTTACATTTATAACCATATAAAATTAATTTGAGGATCTTGTGAAGAATGAATCATGAAACAAAAATAGGAATCCAATTTGATTGTTTATTCCATTCACAACGGGTAGCGTGCGCCGCTCGTGAGGCGCTCTTAACAGGGAACAGGAAAGAAGAGAGGTAGAAGTTTACTGAGTTTTTAAGTGCAGAGCGCAGGCTACGCCAATAAAAATCACATACGAGTTCTATAGTAGATAGCCAAATTTTATATATTTTTACATTTAGCAAAATAAATACTCAGTCTAATTTTGAGATAAATCACATAATTTATAAAAATTTTAAATATTAGTCGCCTAATTCTTACAATAGGTAATGATTATAGATAAATAAACAAAAGATTTTGTGTTTTTCAAGAGATTAAGTAAGTTGATAGTAATACATTACTTTGTGTAAATAAATATGAATTCTTTATCATTTTTGCCCAACAGTTTTTAGTTATACCAAATAATCTAGAATCCTCTGTATTGCACAAGCGTTCACTAATATACATTTATTCATACCAATTGACTTAATTAAGAGTTTGTTTTTTTGTAATTAACACAATTTAAGCTAAATTTTTTCAAAAACCTATGAATTACTGTCCTTGCTGTTCCAGCCCTCTTTTATTACATATACGTGGATCTGAAATATACTGGTTTTGCCGTCATTGCTGGGAAGAAATGCCTGTGCTGAACTGGGAAAAGCACATTTCATCCTCTAAGTTATTCGTAAAAGATTTAACTCTTTCTGCTGCTGCTTCGTAAAGTAAATAGATTATTCCAGCGTCTTTTCGCTATACCTGCTCAAAATTCAACTAGATCCGCAAGGAGTCCCAACACCAAATCAAAGATTATGGTGTGGGACTCCTTGCGGATCTAGTTGATGACCTTTGATAAGACTTGAATAGATTTTAGGTTACAGTTCCATGCCCTATTGGGATATGTCCCTCTTGGCCCTAAAATTCTACACGGGGAGCCAATCAAGGCTTGACCCGTGTATTACTATTATCTCAGGAGTTTTGTTGTGGACTTATCCCTTATTCCCCCTCAACCCAAACCAGGTCTAATCAACGTTCTGATTGAAATTACGGGTGGAAGTAAAAATAAATACGAATATGACAAAGAGCTACAGGCTTTTGCTTTAGATAGGGTACTTTACGCATCAGTGCAGTATCCATATGACTATGGCTTTGTTCCCAACACATTAGCTGATGATGGCGATCCACTTGATGGCATGGTGATTATGGACGAACCTACTTTTCCAGGGTGTGTAATTGCCGC
Source organism: Fischerella sp. CENA71 (assembly GCA_024239075.1). GTDB lineage: Bacteria > Cyanobacteriota > Cyanobacteriia > Cyanobacteriales > Nostocaceae > Pelatocladus. Next base: position 185,046 of record JANBVI010000008.1, read on the forward strand.
CCGACCTATTGGTATGTTAGAAATGATAGACGGTGGCGATCGCGACGAAAAAATCCTTTGTGTACCCGACAAAGATCCTCGCTATACCAACGTCAAATCAATCAAAGACATAGCCCCACATCGGTTAGAAGAAATAGCAGAGTTTTTCCGCACATATAAAAATCTTGAAAAGAAAGTGACAGAAATTCTTGGTTGGCATGATGTTGATAAAGTTATGCCTTTAGTGGAAAAATGCATTCAAGCTGGTAAAGGCTAGAGTATATCGGGGATCGGGGATCGGGGATCAGGGATCAGAAATTGCTATTTATTTTTCCCCTTGTCTCCCCACTCCTCTTGTCCCCCTTGTTCCTTGTTCCTTGTTCCTTGTCCTTCGTCTCCCCACATTCCCCAATCCCCAATTCCCAATCCCCAATCCCCCGCCCCCTACAATCAATGCAACGCACACTTCTTTTAGCAAAAATTCATAACTGTACAATTACAGCAGCTAATCTCAACTATGTAGGTAGTATCAGTATAGATCGCATATTGATGGAGAAAGCTGGTATCTTACCTTATGAGCAGGTACAAGTAGTAAACAATGCCAACGGTGAACGCTTTATTACTTATGCAATCCCCGCACTAGAAAATTCTGGGGCGATTGAACTAAATGGTGCAGCAGCACGTCTAGGCATGATAGGCGATCGCCTGATTATAATGGCTTACGGGCAGTTTACTACAGAAGAGTTAAAAAGTTACTCTCCGACTGTTGTCATTGTGGACGAAAAAAATTGTATTTCGGAAATTCGCTACTATGATGACCTGCTTAGTAAGACCTAATAGCAAAAAAAATGTCAAATTTTGAGCAGTCATCACCCCAGATATATTTGAATCAGAAGCAAGATATTCAACCCTCCAACCACCGGGGAAAATTCCTAGTGCAATTTTGGGGTGTACGGGGTTTAATTCCCACGCCAGATAGCAGTACAAGCCGCTATGGTGGTAATACTGCTTGTGTAGAAATGCAGTTAGCCAACAAACACCTCGTTTTTGATGGAGGTACTGGTTTACGTATACTCGGTAAAACTTGGCTAAAACAACAACAGTCACTAGAAGCTCATTTATTTTTTACTAACTCCCAATCAAATCGGATTCAAGGATTTCCATTCTTTGCGCCAGCATTTATTTCTGAAAATAGTTTTCACATCTATGGAACAGCAGCCTCAAATGGAGCTTCTATCAAGCAATGTTTATATGATCAGATGCTGCTACCACACTTTCCTTACCCTTTACAGATGATGCAATCTGAGTTGCAATTTCACAATTTTCATCCGGGTAAGATAGTAAAGCTAGATGAGATCACGATAACGACTGCGCTCATAAATAAAATCCAAAAGTCTATAGGTTATAAAATCAGTTGGCAGAATTGTAATGTTGCTTATGTAACTGATTTACCCAAGGAAGTTGACCCTACTGAGCAAGAAAACATCATTCAGCTAGTTAAAGATGTTGATTTGCTGATTACTAATATCAGCACTTCTTTAAGCTTCCACAAAACTGACTCTGGTAATTCACATTGGCAAACAGCTGTGGATTTAGCTGATATACATAATATCAAGCAAATAGTCTTTTCTCTCCATCACCCAGACGATTCTGATGATTGGCTTGATCAGATACAAATAGAAATTGCATCTGCTTTTCCACAAGCTTTAATAGCTTGTGAAGGTTTAATTTTGAATGTTTGTCAATAGTCAATGATCAAGAGTCAATTGTTAGTAGCTTGGGATTATAGACTGTGGACTTCAGTTTATCAATGCTTTGAGTAACTTCTTGAAGTTTTACTGCTACTGCACCAGTTGTCAATAATTCTTTTGCCTTGGTAATACCCGATTGCATATCTGAACAAATACCAGAACGCCACAGGTAAAACCCACCGTTCCATAAAGCTGTTTCCATGAGTTCACAAGATATAGCTTTTAATACACCTTGCATATCTGCCACTAGTTCTTCAGTAGTACTCAAGGGTACATTTGTGGTAGTAAAGCCGTAATCACGAGGAGCTAAATGCAATCTTTTTATTTGATTGCTGGTTGCAGGTGTTAACAAACCAATAATCGCGGTGCGATCGCGTGGTAAATCACAACTACCTTCTAATCCTTTGACAGTTGTAAAATTAGTTACTCCTCGCCTAGTCAAAGCATCTTGAAACATAGCTTCTGTGGGAGGATGAACAAACCCCGACACAATGTGAGCATTGCCAGCATAAGGACACCAAATTAATTCCATAGTGGCAAAGGGTGGACGCTTACCTAATTGATCACGGTAATCCCAAATACTTTTAGTTAAGGTAAAATGCTGAGGTTGGTACACAAAGCCAATACCTGTTTCCTCAAGCACCTGTTGAGTTCTTTCCAAAATTAAACCAGTCCAATCTACCCCCAAACCCTGCCAAATTTCTACCAAAGGTAAACCATATTTAGTTGGTAAGCGATCGCCTCCATGCATCACTACTGGTTGTCCAGCAGCAGCTAATATCAACGCCGTGATCGGGCTAATGGGTGCTGTGCGGGTTCTGCCATCATAGGGTATACCCAAAACCATAACTGGTTTTACAGAAGATATAGACGCTAGCTTTGGCCCTAGTTGATCATAGGCATCTAACATCCCTGCTAATTCCTCTCCATTCGGACGTTTAATGCGGTGAGCAATCAAAAAAGCCCCTATTTGGGCTGGTGTTGCTTCACCCAACAGCATCATCCTAGTAGCAGCAGCAGCTTCCTCACGAGTCAAATTTTCTCCCGTATGATTACCACTACCTACCTTTTTCAGTAAATCCCGAAATGTATTGCTCATATTTTTTGTCCTTTGTCATTACTCATTTGTCCTTTATACAAAGACACTTGACCAATGACCAATGACCAATAATTAATTGTACTTAACAAGCGGATTTCTCTAAAGGAACTTGTGGTGGTACATTGTCCCTCACTAACTGCCAAAAATGCAGGATAGGAGGAATTTGCAAACGATCTTGAGTTGTCACCATCACCACTCGACGAGTCAGGTTGGAGTTGTCAGCAGAACCATTACTAACCAAGGGACGAACGGCTAAGGTGGGGTCTTTACGTGCTTCTACCAATGCTGAATTAGGCAGCAAAGCGATTAATTCTCCCTGACGCACTACTCCCCGGAAAGCGTCTAAAGTATTGACTTCTAACACTGCCTGGAGTGTAGCTTGCAAGCGTTCAAATCGATCTTGAACAAGACGTTGCATTCCATAACCATCTTTGAAAACTACTTGTGGATAACGAACTAACTCTGACCAAGGAATGCGTTCATACTGGGCTAGTGGATGATTGGCCGCGATCAGGACTTCTATTGCTTCATCATATAAAACTTCTACCACCATTTCTTTACCCGCAGTTAAAAAGCGATTATTCATTACAATCGCCATATCTACTAGTCCATCTTTGAGAACTTTTAAAGCGCGATCGCTACCCAAGGATGTCACTCGCAGTTGCACGTTGGGATAATCGTGACAAAATTGTTGCAATACTGGTGGCAAGTAATAAGCACACAGCGAGTGAATTACTGCTATACACAACTCAGGCTGCTTTCCTGCTACTAAATCAGCTATCTCATTGGTAGCTGTTTGCCACTCTTGGCAAATTTTACGCGCACGAGGTAGCAAGCGTTCACCAGCCAAAGTCAGCTTTGCTTGACCTGTTCTATGAAATAATTCCAAACCCAAATCTGCTTCCAGTGCCTGGATTTGGCGACTGATAGTCGATTGGGTAACATTACATTTTCTTGCTGCCCCTTGGAAGCTACCAGTGTCCGTGATCGCTAGAAAGGCTTGCAACTGCTCTAGTCGCATGTGGATGTAGCCTGAATTACATTTATGGGTGGAACTAACTTAACGTATTTGTAGCAACATTTTAGTAGAGTTTGTTACATCTATTTTTGTATTTGCATTCAAAACGACAATTAAGTATTCCCCTTTGTCCTCCTTGTTCCTCTTACCAATTTTTAATTTTTAATTGATAAGTCCTCACTCCCATTTGAGAGCCAGATTCTTCAGTGCTGCGATCGCATGTAGTCTGACTCGTTCATCAGTATCTTCTGCAAGAGCAATTACAGCTTTTTTAGCTTCTATTCTGCCTAATTGTCCCAGCGATAAAGCTATTTCTCCTTTAATTGCTACATTTTCCAGTGCTGGGTGCTGTTTTTGCAACATTGCCAATAATATTTCTGTTGCGATTGGAGTTAACTGTGGTTGTTTGATTCTTCCCAGAACTGTTACGATTTCTTGACACAATGTCACTGATTCCAATTGATTCAGCGCTGTGCCAAGATATTCCAAACTGGAAGGTGTTTCTATCCAGCTCAAAGCATGGATAATGTCGATTTGCAATTTTATTGGTGTGTGAGGCGACACCAGTACTTGAAATAAATATTGAGCAGCATTGTCACCACCCATACGCGACAAAGCAACTGCCGCCGTACAACAGACATCCAGATTAAAGTCATAGAGTCTAGGTTGCAATTTTGTGACTAAATCTAATGTGTCGCATAATTCTGGATGGAAGCTCAAACCTAATATAGCTTCTCGCCGAACCGGGGCAGCAATATCATCTAACGCCCGTAGAAGTACTGGTGGTATACGTTCATCATGGAAGCTGCTCAGGGTTTCAATTACAGTAGTACGAACGGCTACAAACGGATCGGCTACTACAGTTAACAGTGGTGTAATAACTTCTTGATGACGAATGAGGGAAAGCGATCGCACTGCTAACAAGCGCGTTTCGTCATCTGTCAACAGTTCGCTTAAAGCAGCAATCGCAAGCGTACCCATTTGTCCGAGTGCTGATACTGCCATTGTTGTCAGTTCTTCATCTGCTTCTGTTTTCAGTAATTCTATCAGGGCAGAAATTGCATCTGGATGCTGAAATTCTCCCAAAATTCGTGCTGCATACCAGCGCAATTCTTCTTCGAGTTCATCATCTGTCAATATCTCTATCAGTTGAGGAATAGCGATCGCTCCCAAATGTTTAAATACTTTGGTTATCTCCCAGCGTTGCTGAAAGTCCCCCATGAGCAAAGCAGAGAGTGCAAATTCCAGTTGTTCCTGTTTATTTTCTATCATTTTTTATTTAAATCTTGACCTAGCCTGAGTAAGCCTTGAACTATAGTTTTTGGCTGATAGGGCGTCTTCCCTCAAAACAATCAAGCACCAATTAACCACTAACAAAAAAATACTGGCGATCGCTTGTATCTAAACGCTTTACGGCTATTTTGGGTTACATTTCATGCACTAAATGCATGTTTTTAATACATTTTGTGCATATATGCAACTATTTCGTAACAAAGTATACGATTTTTATGTTTTTACAATTTTAACCTAAGTACGTGTGAATCAAAATTGCGATTCAGTACTCAAAAAGAATTGACCAACTAACCACATATCTTAGTCCTTAGCCCTTTGTTATTTGTCATTCGTCATTAGTGCAAGGCTGATGCCCAATGCCCAATGCCCAATACCCAATGCCCACAGACTAGTGATTAACAACTAATCATGACAGAAGCAGCAACTACCACCACAACTACCCTCAATCGATTCGAGAAATTTAAGGCAGAAAAAGATGGACTCGCTGTCAAGTCAGAAATCGAAAAGTTTGCCTCTATCGGGTGGGAGGCAATGGACGAAACTGATCGCGATCACCGTCTCAAGTGGGTGGGTGTGTTTTTTCGCCCAGTCACTCCAGGTAAATTTATGATGCGGATGCGGATGCCAAATGGCATTCTTACTGCTGCTCAAATGCGAGTGTTAGCAGAAGTTGTACAGCGTTATGGTGATGACGGCAGTGCCGACATTACTACTAGACAAAATATACAACTACGGGGCATTCGGATTGAGGATTTACCAGAAATTTTTAATAAATTTCATACAGTCGGCTTAACCAGTGTGCAGTCAGGAATGGACAATGTTCGTAACATCACTGGTGATCCCGTAGCTGGATTAGATGCGGATGAGTTATTTGACACACGCGAGTTGGTACAGCAAATTCAAGACATGCTTACCAACAAAGGCGAAGGCAACCCAGAGTTTACTAATCTGCCACGGAAGTTTAATATTGCCATCACCGGCGGCCGGGATAATTCGGTTCATGCTGAGATTAATGATTTAGCCTTCGTACCTGCATTTAGGGAAGGGATCGGGGATTGGGGATCAGGGATCGGTGATCAGGGATTGAGAATTGAGCAAGAATCTTCCCAAACCCCAATTCCCGATCACCGCTCCCCGGTCTTCGGCTTTAATATTCTCGTTGGTGGATTCTTCTCTGCTAAACGTTGTGAAGCAGCTATTCCCCTGGATGCTTGGATACCACCAGCAGATGTGGTTGCTGTATGTAGAGCAGTATTAGAAGTATTCCGTGATCATGGCTCACGTGCCAATCGTTTAAAATCTCGACTGATGTGGTTAATTGATGAATGGGGTTTAGAGAAGTTCCGTTCAGAAGTTGAACAGCGTTTGGGTAATCCGTTTTTACCAGCAGTACCTAAAGACGAAATTGATTGGGAAAAACGTGACCATATTGGTGTATACAAACAAAAGCAGCCTGAATTAAACTACGTTGGATTACATATTCCTGTGGGTCGGATGACAGCCCAGGACATGTTTGAAATTGCACGTCTTGCTGATGTGTACGGAAGTGGAGAAATCCGATTAACATTAGAGCAAAACGTGATTATCCCTAATATTCCTGATTCACGTTTGGTATTATTTTTAGCAGAACCACTGCTAGAAAAATTTAGTATTGATCCCAAACCATTAACGCGATCGCTCGTTTCTTGTACCGGCGCTCAATTTTGCAACTTTGCCCTGATTGAAACCAAAAATCGCGCCCAAGCATTAATACAAGCTTTAGAAGCAGATTTAGAAATGACTCGTCCAGTACGAATTCATTGGACTGGTTGTCCTAACTCCTGTGGACAGCCCCAAGTTGCAGATATTGGCTTGATGGGAACCAAAGCCCGCAAAAACGGCAAAGCTGTGGAAGGTGTTGATATCTATATGGGCGGTAAAGTCGGCAAAGAAGCACAGTTGGGAACCTGCATTCAAAAAGGCGTTCCCTGTGAAGACTTGCAGCCAGTATTGCAACAATTATTGATTCAACATTTCGCAGCTAGACCCAAGCAAGAAGCTTTAGTAATTCATTAAAAGGACAGAGTACAGAGGACAAATGACAAATCTCTCTAGAAGGAAATTTATTCTCACCGCAGGTACAGCTGCGGCGGCTTCTATCCTTGCTCACGGTTGCTCCTCTGGTGGTTCTCAGTCAGCAACAACGGGCGGCGATAAACCAAGCGCAACCCCAGCAGCGAATGTCTCTACAGCAGCTAATGCTATCCAAGTAGAAACAACTAAAGCAAAGCTAGGATTTATACCGTTAACTGACTCTGCTCCTCTGATTATTGCCAAGGAAAAAGGTTTCTTTGCCAAGTACGGTATGACCGATGTCGAGGTGGTAAAGCAAAAATCTTGGCCTGTCACCCGTGATAACTTGAAAATCGGCTCGGCTGGTGGCGGTATTGATGGCGCCCACATTCTCAGCCCCATGCCCTATTTGATGACCATCAACGATAAAGTGCCAATGTATCTCTTGGCACGGTTAAATACTAACGGTCAGGCTATATCCGTTGCCAATAAATTAAAAGATTTGAAAATTGGTTTACAAAGCAAAGCACTTAAAGAAACAGCTGCTCAAGCCAAAGCAAACAAACAAACCATGAAAGTTGCGATGACTTTTCCTGGTGGTACTCATGATTTGTGGATGCGCTACTGGCTAGCAGCAGGAGGGATTAATCCTGATCAAGATATAGCTTTGGAACCCGTACCACCACCACAAATGGTGGCAAATATGAAAGTTGGTACTGTCGATGCTTTCTGTGTAGGAGAACCCTGGAACGCTCAATTGGTGAGTCAAAAGTTGGGTTATACAGCCCTTGTGACAGGGGAATTATGGAAAGATCATCCAGAAAAAGCTTTTGCAATGCGGAAAGATTGGGTTGATAAAAATCCCAATGCTACACAAGCATTATTGATGGCTATTATAGAAGCCCAGCAGTGGTGCGATCGCGCCGAAAATAAAGAAGAAATGTGCAAAATCTGCTCTGATCGCAAATATTTTAACGTCGCTGTGGCAGATATTCTCGAACGATCTAAAGGTAATATTGACTACGGTGATGGACGCACCCAACAAAATTTCTCACACCGGATGAAATTCTGGGCTGATAATGCTTCCTATCCTTACAAGAGTCATGATATTTGGTTCTTAACAGAAGAAATTCGCTGGGGTTATTTGCCAAAAGATACCAAAGTTAAAGAAATTGTAGACCAAGTTAACAAAGAAGATTTGTGGAAAAAAGCCGCGAAAGCAATTGGTGTAGCCGATTCCGAAATTCCGACTAACGTTTCTCGTGGAGTTGAAACTTTCTTTGATGGTGTTAAGTTCGACCCCGAAAAACCCGAAGCATATTTACAGGCTTTAAAAATCAAGAAAGTCTAATCGTTGGCTCATTAAGTTTTCTTAGTGTCTTAGTGTCTTAGTGGTGAAAAAGACAATCCTTGAAACACCAAGACACTAAGACACCAAGTAGAATGCACCCTTACACCCTTTCTTTAGTCAACTGGACACAACTTGGAGAAACCAAAAATGGCAGCTACCCTTGGCAGTCGTACTATTAGGAAAAATCCCCGAAAGAATATTTCTAAAATAATTGTTAAAAAAGTTGTGCCACCAATTGTAGCTTTAGCTATTTTTCTAGTTGTTTGGCAAATACTTTGTTTAAACCCTAATTTTAAATTACCTGGGCCAATAGAAACTTTTTCGGAAACTTGGGACCCTTTTATTATTCATCCCTTTTTTGATAATGGTGAAAGTGATAAAGGTTTAGGCTGGCAAATATTAAATAGTTTGGGAAGAGTTGGTTTAGGTTTTTCTTTAGCAGCAATTGTGGGAATTGTATTAGGAATCTTAATTGGAGCTAATAAATTACTCCATACAGCTGTAGATCCAATTTTTCAAGTGTTACGCACTGTACCACCATTGGCATGGCTACCAATTTCTTTGGCAGCATTTCAACAGGCTAACCCTTCAGCAATTTTTGTGATTTTCATCACGTCTATTTGGCCAATTTTGATTAACACTACTGTGGGTGTACAACAGATTCCTCAAGACTATATTAATGTTGCTAGAGTTTTAAAGCTCAAAGGACCAAAATATTTTGTAAAAATCGTCTTTCCCGCCACTGTTCCTTATATATTTACAGGCTTGAGAATAGGCATTGGTTTATCTTGGCTAGCGATTGTGGCAGCAGAAATGTTAGTCGGTGGTGTCGGGATTGGTTCTTTTATTTGGGATGCCTACAATACAACAACAGAAACCAATTTGAGTGAAATTATTTTGGCTTTAGTTTATGTTGGTTTAGTTGGTTTAATGCTCGATAGATTAGTAGGATTTATCGCCAGCAAAGTCGTACCAGAAGAGCAGAAATAGTTATTAGACGCGATTAATCGCGTTTGTACAATAGCCATTAGTCATTAATAAAAACAAATGACAAATGACCAACGACAAAGGACAATTGACCAATGACTACTTTTGTAGAAATTGACCACGTTGATCGTGTATTTAGCCTACCAAATGGTGGTCAGTATATCGCTTTAAAAAATATTGACCTCAAAATCCGACAAGGAGAGTTTATTTCTCTAATTGGACATTCTGGTTGTGGTAAATCTACCTTACTAAATATTATTGCAGGTTTAGATCGAGCTAGTGTTGGTGGTGTGACTTTGGAAGGACGGGAGGTGAGAGAGCCAGGTCCAGACCGGATGGTAGTATTCCAAAATTATTCACTCTTACCTTGGTTGACGGTGCGGGAAAATATCGCCTTAGCAGTCGATGAAGTCTATCAAAATAAGTCTAAAGGCGATCGCACTTCCATCGTTGATCACCACATCGACATGGTAGGGTTGCGTCCGGCGGCGAAAAAACGTCCGAGTGAATTATCGGGGGGGATGAAACAGCGAGTTGCGATCGCTCGTGCTTTGGCTATCCGTCCAAAGTTGTTATTGCTAGATGAACCCTTTGGGGCGTTGGATGCACTCACACGGGGTGGTTTGCAAGAACAATTAATGAAAATTTGTAATGAGCATAATGTTACCTGTGTGATGGTGACACACGACGTCGATGAAGCATTATTGTTGAGCGATCGCGTTGTCATGCTCACCAACGGCCCAGAAGCACACATTGGACAAATCCTAGAAGTACCTATCCCCCGTCCCCGTCACCGCTTGGAAGTAGTTAATCATCCTAGCTACTACAATCTGCGGAACGAGATGATTTACTTCCTCAACCAACAAAAACAAGCCAAGAAACGCAAGGTTAAAGTTGAAGCACCAGTAATCATTTCCCGCAATGGTTTAGAAAAAGTCAATTTAGAGATTGGATTTCTGCCTTTAACTGATGCTGCACCTTTAATCGTGGCAAAAGAAAAAGGCTTCTTTGCTGATTACGGATTAGAAGAAATTACCCTCAACCGTGGATCAAATTGGCAAGAAATAGCCGCAGGTATTGCAACTGGGAGATTTGACGCCGCTCAGATGGTTGCTGGAATGCCCCTGGCTCTCACTTTGGGCGCTGGTGGAAAAACACCAATTCCCGTAGTCAATGCCCTAAATCTCTCGCGCAATGCTAACGCCATCACCTTAAGCAAAAGGTTGTACAGCGAAGGTGTCAGAACTCTAGCTGATTTAAAAGCCGCAATAAATGCCTCTCCTGACAAAATTCTCACTTTGGGAATTGTGCATCCGACATCAATGCAGAACTTGATTCTGCGTTACTGGCTAGCGGCTGGTGGTATAGATCCTGACAGAGACGTCAGCCTCACAGTCATACCACCAACACAAATGGTTTCCCAACTCAAAGCCGGAAAAATTGACGGCTACTGTGCTGGAGAACCTTGGAATCATCTGGCTGTACATGAAGATGTGGGATTTGTTGCTGCTACAGCCCTCGAAATTTGGTCAGGACAGCCAAAAAAAGTGCTGGGAGTACGGGAAGATTGGGCGCAGAAGTATCCAGAAACCTACCTTGCTTTGGTCAAAGCACTGTTAGAAGCCTGCAAATACTGCGACGATTTCCGCAACCGTGAAGAGATTTTGGCATTAATTTGCCGTCCTCAGTACCTTGATATTGATCCTGTCCACGTCCGTCCTGGTTTTATCGATCCTTACGATCGCGGCGACGGTACACAACCCCAAGAATTAACAGGATACAACCAGTTTTATCTGAATCAAACCAACTATCCCAACCGTACCGAATTGCTGTGGATGGTTACTCAAATGGCACGTTGGGGTTTAGTACCCTTTCCTAAAAACTGGGTAGAAGTGATTGAACGAGTTTGCCGTACAGATATCTTCGGTGCAGCAGCCCGCGACTTAGGTTTACTCGATATCGGAGAAGATGACCCCATTCACCTATTTGATGGTAAACTTTTTAACCCTTCAAAGCCGATTGAGTACCTCGAAAGCTTGGAAATTAAACGTCAGATACGTATTGAAGAAGTATTTATTTAGGGATCGGGGATCGGGGAAAAAGTATGGTTAATAACTACTAATTACTAACTACTAACTACTAACTATTAACCATTAACTACTAACCATTAACTATTAACAAATTTAATCATGCGAACACTAAACGGAAGTAGCAGCGAAGTTCAAATCAATCAACTGCAAACTCAAAAAGCAGAAAACTTTCTTGTCATTGAAGATGTAAACAAAATTTATCCAACTGCTGATGGGCCTTACACCGTATTAGATGGGGTTAACCTCAAAGTTCGCGAAGGTGAATTTGTTTGTATTATCGGTCACTCTGGCTGTGGTAAGTCAACACTGCTGAATATGGTTTCTGGTTTTAATACACCCACTGATGGTGTAGTTATACTACAGAACCAACCAATTACTGAACCAGGCCCAGACCGGATGATGGTATTTCAGAATTACTGTCTACTGCCTTGGCTGAGTGTTTTTGAGAACATCTATTTAGCTGTAGATACAGTATTCCCTCGTAAAACACAGGCAGAAAAACGAGCGATTGTCAAAGAACATTTGGCGATGGTGGGATTGACAGAGGCTGCTGATAAGAAACCCAGTCAAATTTCTGGTGGGATGAAGCAGCGAGTTGCGATCGCTCGCGCCCTTTCTATCCGTCCCCAAGTTTTGATTTTGGACGAACCCTTTGGGGCTTTAGATGCGATCACCAGAGAAGAATTGCAAGAAGAATTGCTGCAAATCTGGCGTGAACATCAAGTTACAGTTCTGATGATTACTCATGACATTGACGAAGCGTTGTTTTTAGCAGACAGGCTAGTAATGATGACTAATGGCCCTGCTGCCAAGATTGGTGAAGTCCTCAATATTCCTTTTGCCCGTCCCCGCAATCGCCGCCGCATCATGGAAGACCCGGAATATTATAACTTGCGGAACTACGCCCTAGATTTCCTGTATCGTCGCTGCGCTCATTCTGAGGAATAGGGATCGAGGATCGGGAACAAACTTGTTAAATAATTCCCCCCACACTCCCCACTCTCCCTTCCCTTGTCCCCGATGCCCAACAACCAACAACTAACGAGCAATCACTAACATCTTATGCTGAAAGGATTATTTTCATTTAATGGTCGCTACCGCATCTTACATTTGACTTGGTTTGCTTTCTTTCTGACTTTTGTATGCTGGTTTAACTTTGCTCCCTTTGCGACAACTATTGGCAAACAGTTAAATCTGACACCAGAACAAATCAAAACTTTAGGCATTTGTAACCTCGCTTTGACAATTCCGGCGCGCATCATCATTGGTATGCTGCTGGATCGTTTTGGCCCTAGAATTACGTATTCATTGCTACTGATATTTGCTTCTGTTCCCTGTCTAGCGACTGCACTATCACAAAATTTTCACCATCTAGTTATTAGTCGTTTGTTGATGGGGATTGTCGGAGCTGGGTTTGTGGTGGGTATCCGCATGGTGGCAGAATGGTTTCCCCCGAAAGAAATTGGTATTGCTCAAGGTATTTATGGTGGATGGGGTAACTTTGGAGCTTTTGGGGCAGAGTTTGCTTTACCAACAATTGCAGTGGCTGCTAGCTTGATGACTGGTGGCGCTTCCAATTGGCGATTTGCGATCGCTTTGACAGGTATCATTGCTGCAATTTACGGTCTCATTTATTTCAATAGCGTGAAAGATACACCTGTTGGTAAAATCTATAAGCGTCCTAAGAAAAATGGTGCTTTGGAAGTAACCAGTGTCAAAAGTTTTTGGGCAATGATTTTCTCCAATTTTGGTTTAATTTTTGCCTTGGGTTTATTAGCTTGGCGCTTGGAACAAAAGAATATTCATTTTTTAACTTTGAGCCAAATGTATTTGGTTTGGTTGGTATTAGCAGGATTGTTTATTTACCAAACCTATAAAGCTTGGCAAGTTAATAAAGAACTTTTAATTGGCAAGAAAACCTATGCTGCTTCGGAACGTTATCAGTTTAGACAAGTAGCATTATTAGAGTTCACTTACATTACCAATTTTGGCTCTGAACTTGCTGCCGTTTCTATGCTACCTGCCTTCTTTGAAAAAACCTTTGGGTTAGAGCATGTAGTTGCTGGAATGATCGCCGCTACCTATCCATTTTTGAACTTAGTTTCTCGTCCTAGTGGTGGCTTAATTTCTGATAAATTTGGCTCTCGGAAATGGACAATGACGATTATTAGTGTTGGTATTGGTGTTGGCTATTTGATGGCACATTTTATTAACAGTAGCTGGCCTTTACCCTTAGCGATCGCTGTTACTATGTTTGCTGCTTATTTTGCTCAAGCTGGGTGTGGCGCAACCTACGGTATTGTACCTCTAATCAAAAAAGAAGCCACAGGACAAATTGCAGGTAACGTCGGAGCTTACGGTAATTTTGGTGGAGTTGTTTATCTAACAATTTTTAGCTTAACCGACGCCTCCACATTATTTTCCACAATGGGTATAGCCGCCATTATTTGTGCTTTTATGTGTGCCTTCTTCCTCAAAGAACCCAAGGACTCTTTTGCTAGTGCTTATGAAGATGAGTTAGCAGAAACAACAAATCAAAAACATAACATCCTAGCAGAAGAATAGTATTCGTGAAAAACAATATCCCCGACTTCGTAGGAGTTGTCGGGGATTTGGTTTATCAATTTTCAAAACTTAAATAGAATTACTATATATTAATGGGTGATTATCAATATATTTTTATTACTAATAAGTTATTTTTTTATAAATAAAAACTATCTATTGAAGAGAAAAAATTCAGATAAATTTTAAAAATGTATCAGGATAAACATTTTGTTTGTTTGAATTGATATCTAATAGTTATAAAGACTTATTGTAGTAGTTTATCAAAATATAGATAAACAGAATCATGAGTTTATCATAACTCAAATCAATAATTTTTATTGATGCTAAAATCAAATATTTTATGATGACTATTTAGGTGATATTCCTATCGTTTAAAAACACCAAAATTAGCTGAATTTATCTTCTATTAAACTGGAATTTTAACATTTAAAAAATAAGTTAAAGCAGTGTATTTACGTATGACTGAATTTAATAAAACACTCTGTCCTTACTGTGGTGTGGGCTGTGGTTTAGAAGTTTCACCCCCAGCTCAACCAGGTAAAGCAACTCATCGCGATAGTCAAGGGAATCCAATTTGGCGAGTACGGGGTGATAAAACCCATCCATCGAGTCAAGGAATGGTTTGTGTTAAAGGTGCAACCATCGCTGAGTCTTTAGATAAAAACAGACTGCATTATCCAATGGTGCGCGACTCTCTAGATCAAAAATTCCGGCGTGTGAGTTGGGATGAAGCTTTTGATCTGATCACCAAACGCATTCAAACTGTGCGTTTCACTCAAGGGCCACAAGCTATATGCATGTATGGTTCTGGTCAGTTTCAAACCGAAGATTATTACATAGCCCAGAAGTTGTTGAAAGGATGCTTGGGTAGCAATAATTTTGATGCGAACTCTCGCTTGTGTATGTCTAGTGCTGTAGCTGGTTATATCCAAAGCTTTGGTGCGGATGGACCTCCCTGCTGCTATGACGATTTGGAGTTAACTGACTGTGCATTCTTAATTGGTACTAACACAGCAGAATGTCACCCCATCATTTTTAACCGATTGGAGAAATACCACAAAAAAAACCGCAAGGTCAAAATGATTGTGGTTGATCCCCGTCGTACACCCACCGCAGAAGTAGCTGACTTACATTTAGCAATTCGTCCTGGTACAGATATTGACTTGTTGAATGGAATTGCTCACTTGTTGATGCGTTGGAACTACATTGATGTGGGTTTTATTGATGACTGTACCAGCAACTTCCCCGCTTATGCTGAGGTAATCCGCCATTATTCTCCAGAAATAGTAGCTGACCGCTGCGGAATAGACATTAAAGATTTGGAGACAGCAGCTAGGTACTGGGGTGAATCACAACGTGTGTTGTCTATGTGGTCAATGGGTGTGAATCAGTCTTCAGAAGGGACAGCCAAGGTCAGAACTATTATTAATCTGCACTTGATGACCGGACAGATTGGTAAACCAGGGGCGGGGCCATTCTCCCTCACAGGTCAGCCCAACGCCATGGGAGGTAGAGAAGCCGGAGGATTGGCGCATTTGTTACCTGGTTATCGCTTGGTGAAAAATCCTCAGCATCGCGCCGAAGTTGAAGAAATTTGGGGATTGAAGCGGGGACAAATTTCACCTAATCCAGGTTTGACGGCTTGGGACATGATTACTGGCTTAGAAGATGGGACTGTGGGCTTGCTGTGGATTGCTGCGACTAATCCGGCGGTGAGTATGCCAGATTTGGAACGGACAAAAGCAGCGTTGATGCGATCGCCTTTCACTATTTATCAAGACGCCTATTATCCCACAGAAACTGCTACCTATGCTCATGTTCTTTTACCTGCTGCCCAATGGAGTGAGAAAACAGGCGTTATGACCAATTCGGAACGCCGAGTTACCCTATGTCCAGCATTTCGCCGACCACCAGGACAAGCTAAAGCAGACTGGGAAATTTTCGCCGAAGTCGGGCGCAGGTTAGGTTTTGTGGGAGAATTCGCCTTTGCTAATTCTGCCGAAGTGTATGCAGAGTTTGTCAAACTCACTCGCGATCGCCCCTGCGAGATGACAGGGTTAAGTCATGAACAATTGCGATCCCAAGGCCCGACTCAATGGCCACACCCAGAAGAGAATACGGGGACGCGGGGAAGCGAGGAAACGGCGACACGGAGACGCGGAGACACGGAGACGCGGGGAGGTGAAGAGGCACAGGGAAATGAGGACACGGAGAGTAATTTTGATACATTCTCCGCGTCACCGCGTCTTTCCCTCTCCACGTCTTCCAAAGCGTCACCGCGTCTCTCATTCTCCGCGTCTTCAAAAGCATCTTCCTCAAAGGGAAAGCGTCTCTACACTGATTTGCGCTTTCACACTCCCGATGGACGCGCCAGATTTGGAGCTTATCACTCGCGAGGACTAGCAGAACCCCCAGATCCTGATTATCCCTTTGTACTAACCACTGGTAGACTTTATGGACATTGGCACACCCTGACACGCACTGGTCGGATTGAAAAAACTCGGCAAATGCATCCTGAACCGTTTATCGAAATTCATCCCCGTGATGCTGCTGGATTAGGAATTACTGAGAACCAATTAGTCGAAGTGCGATCGCGTCGTTCCAAAACTTTCTTCCCAGCCAAAATTACTAAAGCGATCGCCCCTGGTACAGTGTTCGTCCCCATGCATTGGGGTGCTATGTGGGCGGATAACGCCGAAGCCAACGCCCTTACCCATCCTGAATCTTGTCCCGATTCTCTCCAACCAGAATTAAAAGCCTGTGCGGTACAGATAATTCCAGTCACAGCAGATTTAACAGTTATTAGGAATCGGGGATCAGGGATCAGGGAACGGGGAACGGCGATTAAATTAGTGACAAACTCGTGATCCAGTAATATCAAGTTCGGATAATTAGTTATATTCCCACAGTCATTGCACCCTACCCCTCATACCATTTCACTAAAACCTTGGTACAAATACAGGCGGTGTAGAGACGCGCCATGGTGCGTCTCTACAAATTTATATGGATCGTGATTAACGTGAAATGGTATTAACCCTCTTTTGTTACTACGAGGAGAGAAAAATACCGCCTCAACTCTGAACACTAAACAAAATAATGAATTGTGCGATCGCATCCCAACTTTGTCATTTAAATCCCTTTGTTGAAAAAAGATGTAAAAATAGGGGTTTGAGATTATTCTCTGCCGAAGGTAACAAATAAGGGATTAATCCCCTCCCCGCACACGCTTAGGGCGGGGTGGGGTTCTTCGGGAATCAAAGTAATCAAGCGAACCTGATATAATGCTTGGTTAAAGATTTTTGTCATAATTTTGGGGTTGTAGAGACGTTGCAGTGCAACGTCTCTACTTTTGGTGAATATTTTGGTGAATATTTTTGAGATTTCAGAATTCGCCAGCAGTATGAGGTAAAAGTAGCCCTATATTCTTATATATAAATGTATAAGTTAATTTCTGATTGCTCATTTCAAATCATGATTTCTCTCAATAAACTTCTGCAATGGTTAATTTTGACGCTCCTCTTTCCATTAGTTTTTCTTAATGGTTGGTTAGCGTTTAAATTTTTTCAATATTTTCAACCCATAGTTACTATTTTAGTTTTAGCTACTTTGTTAGCTTTTATTTTGGACTACCCTGTTGCACTTCTTGAGCAACGAGGAATGAAACGTAAATATGCAGTGTTATTAGTTTTGATTTCAGGTTTAGTTATTGTGGTTAGCTTGGGTATTACTTTGTTACCTATTGCTCTACAACAATTAAATGAAATGATTATAACAGTTCCTCAATGGATTGATGCGACTGAACAAAAACTTCAATTTCTTAATAATTGGGCAGAGAGTCACAGACTAAATATTAATTTTAGTGAAATATTTAATCAGTCTATAAATCATTTACCAGATGAATTGGAAAAAACAGGAGATAAGCTATTTGGTATTATTGTAGATACTATTGATAGCATTTCTGAAGCTTTAATCACAGTTGTATTAACAATATATCTTTTAATAGATGGCGAAAGAATTTGGAAAGGAATATTTAAAAAGATATCTTTTGATTTAGCCCATAAGATACAAAAATCTCTTCAAAATAATTTTCAAAATTTTCTGATTGGTCAGGTGATTTTAGCTTTAATGCTGGGAGTGTCACAAACGATCTTATATTTAATTCTGAAACTAAAATTTGGTTTAGTATTTGGTTTGGGCGTGGTTATTCTGAGCCTAGTCCCTTTTGGTGATATTGTCAGTTATTTTATTATTGCTTTAATACTCGCACCACATAACATTTGGTTAGCTGCTAAAGTTTTAGTTCTATCTTTGATTCTTGATCAGTTGATTGATCAAGCGATCGCACCCCGAATTTTAGGTAGTTTTACTGGTCTGAGACCAATTTGGGTAATTATCTCTTTGCTGGTAGGAACTTATGTTGGCGGATTATTAGGGTTACTGCTTGCTGTTCCTTTAGCTGGTTTTATCAAAGATGCGATCGATGGTTTTGCTGATTTCCCTGAAAGTATTGATTCTGTAGAGGATAAGAATTTACCAGAGATGTTAGTTAACGAGTCAACTTTGCAGTAATTCAACCACAGGGGAACATCGCACTATTCTAGAGAATCACCAACAAGCGATCGCACTCGGTAGAGAAAATTTAAGACGCGATCGCTCACAACCGATCACAAAACCGTAAACTCTGTATGTTTTCGCTGTTCAAGGGTTCTAAAACCCAAAACAATCTGCTCTTTAGGAATTCCCGCAGTAACTAAATCTACAGCAACACCCTCTTCTGTACCATCGTGCTGAATCCAAAGTTTCTGATCAATAATATCGATGTGTAACAAAGTTCCATAGATACGATAACCATCCTGCCAACCAGTTTCTACTAAAAGGTAGCGATCGCGTTCTCTATCGAACACCAATTCCACTTCTACTTCTTCGTCATTACCCAAAAAATCAACATACTCTTTTAGCACTTTTTCGATTATTTCTCTATACTGTTCCTTCAGTGAATCCATTGGATAATTTCCTCTTTCAATATATCGAAGGTAACTAAACGAATAATGCCATCTTCAATCAAAGTTTGACCTGCTTCTTCTTCAAAAACTCTCTTACGAGTTTCTTCACTCACTGCAAGATAGAGAATATATTCGGGATAGTAGCGTTTCAACAAACGGGTGTATAAAACAAACTGACCGACAGCTTATTCCAAATCTTTCATATCTGAAGGACGAGTGAAACTTTTTACTTCAACCGCTATTTTTTCAACTCCCCGTTCTGCTGCTAACAAACGCTTTGCACCCAAATCAACAAACAGATTTTTTCCACGAGCTAGGCGAATCCGCAATGGATCGTGAGTGATTGCCCAACCATCTTTAATCAACGCATTTTTGACTGTATCGTGATAAATATCTTTAGCAGGCATAGTAGTTTTATTGTACTGCACCTACGCGATCGCTTGTTGATGAATTATGAATGGCGATGCTGCAAAGCAGCCGCTACGCGAACGCCCACTAAACAAATAATGCCATCTTCAATCACGCGATCGCCATTTTTGTTTAGAGTTTCTTGTTTCAACCCAGAAGTTTCTTGTTTCAACCCAGAAGTTTCTCGTTTCAACCTAGAAGTTTCTCGTTTCAACCTAGAAGTTTCTCGTTTCAACCCAGAAGTTTCTCGTTTCATCCCAGAAGTTTCTCGTTTCAACCTAGAAGTTTCTCGTTTCAACCCAGAAGTTTCTCGTTTCATCCCAGAAATTTCTCGTTCCAACTTACATTCCGCAACTAGTCAAAAATCCTCGGTACTTTTCAAACCTTTGTATGACAAGGCTTCTAAGCTTTTACTGGTCAGGCGATCGCATTTATTTTCATTAAGGATGTGGTGTAATTGCAAGAATACTTATCACTCCTTGTTCTGGTTCATAAAACCAAAACACTCGGAAAGCTCCAGGTGTTTTATTCTCTACATAAGCTTCAAAAATTTCTTCGCCATTCGGGCCTGACAGTGATTCATATTTGTGAGTATTTAAACTAGGATGTCTTAGGTTTGTTTCCATTAAACCCAGTGTTTTTAAAACTTTTTGGTACTTTTTGGAATCTATTTCTTGCAACCTAGCTAAAGCTTCTTTTGCTTCAGTCGTAAATACTAAACGGAAATTCACCCAGCACCTATTCTTCAATCTCTAAATTTGCATACTGAGCAAATGAACCCAAATCATGAAGCTCACCAGAGGTTGCTTGCTTAATACCAAGTTCTAGAGAATTACGAGCAACAGAATTTTGCCATATCCAAAGTTCTCTTTCTGGAATGTTAACAACTGGATCTAGCAATATTTGCCCAACTTCATTAATTAAAACTCGGTAACTCTTTGTTTTGGCGACAGCACCCAGAGTTAACCTTCCTCTATCATCTGCACTAGCAGTTTCTTTAATTAAATGGAAATTATGATTTTCAATCATCAAAACTCTCGGTAAGCGGGAAACGAGCGTGTCTTTAGACTTGGATCGTTGATAGTACAACTGTATACTCACCAAATTATAGTTTTTTGTGGGTAAGTGGGCAAGACCTACACAAACCTACACAAAAGAGAATACATATAAAAAACCCCCGATGTAATGACCAGGGGTTTTTAAAATCACCATTTCACCCAATGTTGCCAGAGGCTTATCAAAATCGCTCCTTTAGGCTACATAGGAGCGACAGTCTTTTTCAACAATGTTAGCGCAACAACGTGAATGTATAAATATTAGCCTACATTCGCTAACATGAACTCTCTGGTTTCTGATTTGTTGATTGTGACTTGTCCATCATCGTCAACATCGACAATGGCTGTATCACCTTCACCAATTTGACCAGATAACAATGCTTCTGCCAGAGAATCTTCTAAGAGGCGCATAATCGCCCGACGTAAGGGTCTAGCACCGTAGCTGGGGTTGTAACCTTCTTGAAGTACACGCTCTTTGAAGCGATCGCTCACCTCTAAAGTGATACCTTTTTCAGTTAAGCGGCTAGCAACTTCTTTGAGCATGATCTCAGCGATTTGCTTGACTTCTTCTTTCTTGAGTTGAGTGAAGACAATAATTTCATCAAGACGGTTAAGGAACTCTGGACGGAAGTAGTTCTTCATTTCTTCGTTCACCAAGTTACGAATCCGGTTGTAACTTGCTTCAGCTTCGTCTTCGTTGAACTGGAAGCCTAAACCGCCACCACCTTTTTCGATAACTCGTGAACCAATATTAGAAGTCAAGATAATCAGAGTGTTCTTGAAGTCTACTTTGCGACCTTTAGCATCGGTAAGATGACCGTCATCCAACATTTGTAGCAGTATGTTGAATACATCGGGGTGCGCTTTTTCGATTTCGTCGAATAGCAAGACTGTGTATGGTCTGCGTCGGACGGCTTCGGTCAATTGTCCACCTTCGTCGTAGCCCACGAAACCAGGAGGCGAACCAATCAGCTTGGAGACGGTGTGGCGTTCCATGAACTCTGACATATCCAGACGAATCATGGCTTCTTCGGAACCAAAGAAGTAAGCCGCCAGTGACTTAGCCAATTCTGTCTTACCAACTCCCGTAGGCCCAGAAAAGATAAAGCTAGCAATGGGTCGATTCGGATTCTTCAAGCCGACACGGGCGCGGCGAATCGCACGGGAAACAGCCGTAACTGCTTGCTCTTGACCGATGAGGCGCTGATGCAGGGTATCTTCTAAGTGCAGCAACATCTCAGACTCAGATTCGGTCAATTTGTTGACTGGTACGCCAGTCCAAGAGGCGACGATTTGGGCGATGTCTTCTTCGTCAACGATGAGAGACTTGACAGATTTATCAGTTTGTGTTTGTGCTAATTGAGCTTCGAGTTCCAACTCGCGATCGCGCAATTCTCCAGCTTTGTCAAAATCTTGCGCTCTGACGGCTTCGTCTTTCATTTTAGTAACAGCAGCCAATTCGCGCTTAATTTCGCGATTCGCAGAAACTATCGAACTCCGCAGACGCACACGGCTACCAGCTTCATCAATCAAGTCGATGGCTTTATCTGGCAAGAAGCGATCGCTAATATAACGATCAGATAAATTTGCGGCTGCAATCAATGCTTGGTCAGTAATTTCCACTCTATGGTGTTGTTCGTATACTGAACGCAAACCTTGGAGAATCTGAATTGTATCTTCTACCGAAGGTTCACCAACCATAATCGGTTGGAAACGACGCTCTAGTGCAGCATCGCGTTCGATATGCTGACGATACTCATCAAGGGTAGTTGCACCAATGCACTGGAGTTCACCTCTAGCCAATGCGGGTTTGAGGATATTGGCAGCATCCATACCGCCTTCTACACCACCAGCACCCACAAGGGTGTGAATCTCATCGATCACCAGGACGATATTACCGACAGTGCGGATTTCGTCCATGATTTTCTTCAGACGTTCTTCAAAATCACCACGGAAGCGAGTACCAGCTACCAGTAACCCCATATCAAGACTGATAACTTGCTTGTCTTGCAAAATATCGGGGACATCTTGGTTGTGAATGCGTTGTGCTAAACCTTCTGCGATCGCAGTTTTACCAACTCCCGGTTCACCGATCAATACCGGGTTGTTTTTCGTGCGACGACCAAGAATCTGGATAGCACGCTCAATTTCTTTCTCACGACCAACTACAGGGTCGAGCTTACCTTCTTGTGCTAATTTGGTCAGGTTTCTACCAAATTCTTCTAAACTCAAATTTTGAGTTCGTCTAGGACTAGTACTAGCACCTACAGTTGTGGGTGTAACTTCACCTAATATACGAATAACTGTGCTGCGGATATTGTTGAGGTCAACACCCAGATTTTGTAGTACCTTGGCAGCAACTCCTTCCCCTGCCTCAGTTAATCCTAACAATAAGTGTTCAGTACCAATATAGTTATGTCCTAAACTACGAGCTTCTTTAAATGATTGCTCGAATAAGGTTTTTACTTTCGGAGTAAAAGGAATTTCTGGTGGTAAGTATCCAGAACCACGACCAATAATTCTTTCGACTTCGCGACGTGCTTCTTTGAGAGTAACGCCCAATTCAGTCAGCACTTTGGCAGCAACCCCATTTCCTTCTCCCAGCAAACCCAGGAGAATTTGTTCAGTTCCTACGAAGTTGTGACCCAGTCTTCGGGCTTCCTCCTGAGCGAGCATAACTACTTTAATAGCTTCGGAAGTGAAATGTTCAAACATAGCGGGTTTTGCTCCCTTGCTGCTTGGGCTTCGGGTAAAGTCAATTTCACCCTCACCTGAACTTTTGTCTACTTTTCTTAAAGACAATGTATCTTTATTTTAAGTTTAACGGCAGTGAGGAGAGCCGTAAGATTTTAGGTAGGGTAGCCGTCTGTTTGGCGATCAGGGATTGGGGGACGCAGGGACGCGGAGAGTAACAAATGACGAATGACAAATATTTTATGAACAAAGATCAACAACATCCTTTATATAATCGCGATCGCTCGATTGTGGAAAGTTTATTAGCTGGTGAGGCGACAGATTATAACTTGGCTGAATTAGCGAGATTGCGAATTCGTTATCACGGCTTTCCCGGTGCAAGAGACATTCAAAGCGACTTGGATAAAATACTACAACAGTGGGGTCTAACGGAAGCGGAGCTATTTGACAAAACTCGCGCCATTCACGCCGTTGGTGGAATTTATAAAAGTCGCTCTAAAAAAGATGAGCAAGATTGGAATTAGTCAATGGTCATTGGTCATTGGTCATTAGTTTTTCCTCCTTCCTTGTCCCCTTTGTCCCTCTTGTCCCCGATTCTTAATCCTCGATCTTTACTATATTCACGTAATTTCTGCAATAGCTTTTCTTGAGATTCTGAGGTAGTAAACTCAATTGCTGTTGGTTGAATTTCTTTGCTTGCACTTATCTGTGTTGCAGGTGGAAGATTAAACTGAATGCTTGGTTGATCTTTATTTTTTGGTTGATTTTTGTTTGTTGTTAATGTTGTTGCTTTGGGATTTTTTACGGCTGTTTTGACTGCATCGAGTGTAGATGCAACTTCAATTTGTTTCTCTATTTGCTCAGTAGAAGACACTAATTTACCTAAACCATTTACCAGGTTTCTGACATTTTCTCGAAAATTTGGATCACCAGTCAATTCGTCTAAATCAGAAGTGATTTTCTCGACGTTTTCAAATGTTACCCTGGCAGAATCTAGAGTTTGTTGCAGCACCAAAATATTATTAGGATTGTTAAGCGCTTGGCTAGCATCCCGCAAATTAGCTGAGGCTTGGGCTGCGTTTGCAGAGAGTGTTTCTAAGTTTTGAATTACCTCTCCTTGTGTCAAGCGATTGATAGTTGGTGATAAGCTACTAACTGTAGTTCTGAGTTCAGTTGTAGTTGCCGTAATATTATTTAAAGTGCCAACCAGTGAAGAACGATTACTTGTGAGCAGGGTATCCAGATTTTTGATCAGTTGACTTGCTTGAGTTGCTGTGAGACTGAGATCCTTTGCTGTGGTACTAAATTGACTAGTTGTTTTAGTAGCAGATACGGTGATTTTATCGGCTGCATTTGCCACTGAATTTGTAGCAGTTGACAAACCACTTATTTGTTTTTGCGTACTTTTTGTCAAGTTGGAAAGATCGCGGCTAAGAACAACAACTTGAGCAGCCGCTTTGGAAGCATTTACTAATGTATTGTTGAGATTATCGTAGATTTGAGGTTGAGTATAAAGATTGGCAAAAACAGTACTGCTGCGAATTAACTCATCCAAACTAATACCAATTTGACCTTTTAACCGTGAACCATTACAAATGATAAGACTCGGATCACAATCTTTATCTAAAGGTTTAGCAATCTTACCACTTGGTAATGGTGATTTCGGTGTAATGTCAACAATGCTTTCGTTAATCAGACCCGATTGATTTGCTTCTACTTTTACATCACGGGGAATAATCAGGTTAGGATTGGCAATTTCGATTTCTACCTCTACATTGTTCGGTCTTGGTCGGATTGCAGAAATATTGCCGACTTTGACGCCACGAAAGCGAACAACAGCTCCTTTTTGCATCCCACCAGCATTTGCAAATTCAACAAAAGCTTTGTATGAACTCGCAGCAACACTAAATCTTGTTAACCAGAGGATAATTATTCCAAACACACCTACTCCAACGAGGAGTAGTAAACCCACAGAACCTTCTCGAAAAGTGCGCGATCGCATTTTTTTATCCTCCCACTCAGATTTTTAGATTTTAGATTAGGTTGTGGTTTGTTGGTTGTTATTGGTCATTTGTCATTTGTTATTCTCCGCGTCCCCGTGTTCCCGCGTCTCCCTGCTTCCTTGTCTCCCTTGTCCTCCTTGTCCCTCTTCCTAAATTTTTAATTTTTAATTGTTTACCCCTCATCCTGCTACTTGAATTGGTCCAGATATACTTCCGCTCATAAATTGTCTGATTAAAGGATTATCTGTGTGGTCTAGTTCGCTGACTGCGCCTTGCCACTGTACTGTACCGTGATAGAGAAATATTATCCTATCAGCTGTTCTGCGGATGGTGCTTTCTTGGTGAGTGACAATTGCGTAGGTACTACAGACTCCTTGTGTTGATCGCAATTGTCGGATCAAATCCTCGATGACTGTTGAGGCGATGGGGTCGAGTCCAGCCGTGGGTTCATCGTATAGTAAAACCTCTGGTCCTTCTTTGGCGTTTTCCGGATTAGACATAATTGCGCGAGCAAAACTTACCCGTTTTCGCATCCCTCCGGATAGTTCCGCAGGATAGCGATCGCTAATTCCTGGTAAACCCACCATCTCTAATTTTTCCTCGACTAGTTCACGAACTCGCGATCGCGATAGTTTTGAGTGTTGATAGAGAAAAAACCCGACATTTTCATCGACTGTCAGTGAATCAAATAATGCTGCCTGCTGAAATACCATACCAATACCAATTGGATCTGCTGCATCTTCAACCAATCCTTCTCGGCGCACACCTTGCACAATAATTTCTCCAGCATCAGGAGCAATCAAACCTGCAATTATACGTAAAATTGTTGATTTACCAGTACCACTAGGCCCAATTATTCCTAATGCTTCTCCCCGATAAATCCTCAAATCCACGTTATCTAATACTTTATTGTCACCAAAGGATTTAGAAACACCTTTTAGTTCGATTAATGGTTCGTCATTAGTCATTGGTCATTAGTCATTAGTCAATGGTCAAGGGTCATTAGTCAATGGTCAAGGGTCATTAGTCAATGGTCAAGGGTCATTAGTCAATGGTCAAGGGTCATTTGTTATTAGTATTAGACAAGAGACAAAGGACAAATGACTAAGGACAAATGACTAATGACAAAGGACAAATATGATGTCATCGTCATAGGTAGCGGGATTGGTGGGTTGTGTGCTGCGGGCTTACTTGCGCGTTACGGTAAACGCGTAATTGTCTGCGAAAGTCACACAATAGCTGGTGGTGCTGCTCATAATTTTAGACGTCGGGGATTTGAGTTTGATTCTGGCCCTTCATTTTATTGTGGTTTAACCGACATCCAGAGTTTGAATCCTCTCAAACAAGTTTTAGATGTGATTGGTGAATCTGTTGCAGCCATACGCTACGATCCATTAGGACATTACCATTTTCCCGAAGGTACTTTGGCAGTTTACAGCGATGGCGATCGCTATCGTGGTGAAGTAGCGAAAATTACTCCTGTTGGTGCAAAGGAATTAGCACAGTTTGAACGCCGCCTGTTACCTTTATATGATGCGATGAAAGGCATTCCGACTCTGGCATTGAGAGCGGATTGGCAATTATTCCCTCTGCTGCTGGGGCGTTATTTACCATCTTTGTTAAAAATGCTACCTAATTTGCCGCTTGTCCAGGCTTCTGTAGGCAGCGTGATGGATGCTACAGTAAAAGACCCTTGGGTCAGACGGCTGATTGACCTAGAATGTTTTTTATTATCAGGTTTAAAAGCACACGGCACAATTGCACCTGAAGTAGCTTTTATGTTAGGTGAACGTACTCGTGCAGGTGTTGAGTATCCTGTGGGTGGAAGTGGAGCAATTGTCAACGCTTTGGTGCGGGGGTTAGAACGCTGGGGTGGTAAGTTGTTGCTGGGGTGTCATGTTGAGCAAATTTTGGTGGAATCGGGGAAAGTTGTGGGTGTACGGTTGCGATCGCAATCTATCCTGAAAGCGCCTATAGTAATTTCTAATGCCAGTATTTGGGATACCTATACTCAGCTATTAGATTCTGATGACTTACCCACATCTGAACGCCAAGCAGCTTTGGCTACACCCACAGTCGCAAGTTTTATGCATTTACACTTAGGAATTCGCGCTGATGGTTTAGAAAATTTAACAGGTCATCACGTAGTAGTTCACGACGCAAATCAAGATATCACCACACCAGGGAATACTTGTATGGTATCAATTCCCAGCGTTTGGGATGCAAAACTTGCGCCTGAAGGACACCATATAGTCCACGCTTACACCCTAGAACCTTATACTGCATGGGAACGCGATGATGGGTATGAACACAAGAAACGGGAAAAAGCAGAAACTTTGTATCGCGCCTTAAAGAAAATTATCCCGGATATTAGGGAACGTGTAGTGGTAGAACTTATCGGTACACCCCTAACTCATGCCAATTATTTACGAAGATATCAGGGAACCTACGGCCCTGGGATCGCAGCAGGTAAGGGTATGTTTCCGGGAACCCACACACCCATACAGGGTTTGTATCGTGTTGGTGATAGCACTATGCCAGGAATTGGTGTCCCTGCGGTAGCTGCGTCTGGTATTTTGTGCGCGAATACGTTAGTGGGAGTCAAGCAAATGAAGGAATTGTTGAAGTTTTATAGCTGACAAATTGCCAAGCATGAGAAAAACCTGAAACGTAAACAACAAAAGCTAGCACGCAATCAATATTAGAGCAGAGGGAATCAGAATGCTAAAGGTGGATGGTTCAGCCGTCTGGGCTTTCGGAGGGGAAGTGGACCAAAGATGGGACGAAAGTCTCATCTTTGGTCCACTTCCCCCGTGAGTACAGAAGCCACACCCTCAGCCGAAGGCAGGGTGTGGGGTAGTTCACCCCATTAAAATGACTGTATCAATAACGTGAATGACACCATTATCTGCTTCAATATCTGCGGCTAAAACAGTAGCATTTTTGACTTCAAACCCTTCAGAACAGTCAATTTTAATTGTTGAACCTTCTACAGAAGTCACAGTCCCAAATTGAGCTAAATCTGCTTGCTTGAGCTTTCCCGGTACAACATGATACTTTAAGATGCGTGTTAGCTGGGGAATATTCTGCACGAGGGTTTGTATGGTTCCTGGGGGTAACTTAGCAAAAGCATCATCATTAGGCGCAAAAACAGTAAATGGGCCAGGACTTTTTAATACATCTACTAAACCTGCGGCTTGCACAGCAGTTACCAAAGTTGTAAAAGAACCTGCACCAACAGCAATATCAACTATATCAGCCATTTATTTCACCATTACTCTAAAAAAGATTTTAAATGAGAGTAAATTATTATTCGTTTTAATTAAGTAATGATACATATCAGTGAAGTACCCCCTACTTCGTAAAACTACGTGCGGGGCTTCCTGACCTCACCCACTGTGGATTGCAGCCTTTTGGTAAGACAATGTTTGGTTTAATGTCTCTGTTTGGTAATAATGTTTGGTTAAATGCCCTAAGTGCGATCGCAGCTGGCTACTATGGCTTAATCATCCCCAACAAAATCGTAGGAACTAGTGCCTCACATAACGTTTAATATATATTAACGTTATTTCTAAGAGATGAGTTTTTAATCTCGCCATTTGGATGAGATGTTGAATTTATGACTGCCAAATGGCGATAAAGTTTTCACTATCAACCACCAGCTACAGCCGGAACAATACTCACTTCATCACCATCTTTTAAAGATGTTTTTGTTCCTTCTAAAAAACGAATATCTTCGCTGTTGACGTATAAATTCAAAAATCGTCGTGGCTGTCCTCCCTCATCACACAAGCGTGATTTAATACCAGGAAAAGCTTGCTCTAGAGATTCAAAAAGTTCCGCTATTGTATTAGCGTTGCAATCTAAAGTAGCTTGATTTTCAGTAAATTTTTGCAGAGCAGTAGGAACTAATACTTTTACAGACATTTTGAATTGTTAGTTGTTAGTTGTTTGTTGTTGGTTATGAGATGTTAGTTGTTAGTTATTAGTTGTTTGTTGTTGGTTCTTAACCACTAACAACTAACTTTTTATTAAACAAGAACTTGTTGCCATTCTAGGCGTTCTAGTGTACGAGAACGCTCAAGAGCTTGTTCAAAACTATCGAGCTTTGCTTCTATTGTTAGAGGTTCACCAATGTAGCCCTGCACTGCTTCTTGGGTTTTTAAACCATTTCCAGTGATGTAGACTACGGTGGTTTCATCTGGATCAATTTTGCCAGCTTCTACTAATTTTTTGAGTACAGCAACGGTTGTACCGCCAGCGGTTTCGGTAAAAATACCTTCAGTTTCAGCTAGTAACTTGATGCCTTCTATAATCTCAGCATCAGTTACAGATTCAATGCTACCACCTGTTTTCTTGGCGATTTCGACAGCGTAAATACCATCTGCTGGATTGCCGATCGCGATCGATTTAGCAATTGTATTTGGTTTCACTGGCTGAATAAAATCGCGATCTTCTTTAAAGGCTTGAGCAATCGGTGAACAACCTTCAGCTTGGGCGCCACTGAATTTAACTGACTTACCTTCTACTAAACCAACTTCGACAAATTCGTTGAAGCCCTTATAAATTTTTGTAAATAGGGAACCTGAAGCCAGAGGTGCAACGATGTGATCAGGTAGTTCCCATCCTAGTTGTTCTGCAACTTCAAAGCCCAGAGTTTTGGAACCTTCGGAGTAGTAAGGACGCAAATTAATATTGACAAAACCCCAGCCATGTGTGTTGGCAACTTCCGAGCAGAGACGGTTGACTTGGTCATAATTACCCTTAACAGCCATTAAGGTAGGGCTGTAGATGAGACTACCCAAAACCTTACCAGCTTCCAGATCAGAAGGGATGAAGACACAACAGTCTAAACCAGCATGAGCTGCGATCGCAGCTGTAGAATTTGCCAAATTACCAGTACTAGCACAAGAAACAGTTGTAAAACCCAACTCTCGCGCCCGTGTCAAAGCAACTGATACCACCCTATCTTTAAAACTAAGGGTAGGCATATTCACAGCATCATTTTTTATGTAAAGCTTATTCAAACCCAAGCGACGTGCCAAGCGTTGGGAACGCACCAAGGGAGTCATACCAGTTCCGACATCAATAGGATTCTCGCTAGCCACAGGCAAAAACTTGCGATAGCGCCACATCGAATTTGGTCCCGCTTGAATTGATTCGCGGGTGACAGTTTGACGAAGGGTGCTGTAGTCGTAACCTACTTCTAAAGGCCCAAAACAGAATTCACACACATGATTAGCTTTGAGTTCGTATTCCGCACCACATTCTTTACATTTCAAAGCTTTAAAAGCTGTGGCTGATTTTTGGGTGTCAATTGCCTGAGTCATAAACTAGCTTCTCCCTGGATGTCCCTCAACTGTCGCTTGATGCTATCACGAGTAAAAATACCAGTCAAATATACCCGACAAAAAATGTCGGAATTAAGAAAAAAGCATTGCATAACTTGCATGTACGTATCTAATGCCATGCACACTACGAAAATTACTGATAAATTTGTATTTTTACTAATAAAAAATATCTTTTTTGCGTAAACAAATATATTGCTAGTATATTTTATAACAATTTATCTGTGAAAGAAAATAAAATTTCGTTGTTTTTACCGATGGTATGCCTTTGTGTTAAGGGCTACTGTTGGTAACATGACTTTAACCCATCAATAATCTATCTTGAGATAGGTAAATTAGATAAAAATGTGGTTGATTAAAAGTCCGTACTTAAGCAGTACTCAAATCATAAGGTGCACATTAGGACATGAAAACTCAAAAGCACGAATCTGTTGATAGATTTTTTGGCAAACTATGTTTCGTTTCTCAATTGCCACAAAGTCTATCTTTTATGTTGTGTTATTTTATACAGCAATAAAAAGCTAAGTGGTTAATTAAGCTTTTGTGTTGGGTTGAACCTGAATTGTTAAGTAAATCTGCGGGTGATTTATCCAAGGATAGAAACTTTTGGACAAAAAAATCCTGTGTTTTTACACAGGGTTGATTTTGAATATAAATTAAGCAGCTTAAATCATGTCA
This sequence comes from Fischerella sp. CENA71, assembly GCA_024239075.1. Classification (GTDB taxonomy): domain Bacteria; phylum Cyanobacteriota; class Cyanobacteriia; order Cyanobacteriales; family Nostocaceae; genus Pelatocladus. The sequence goes on from JANBVI010000008.1 coordinate 216,420, forward strand.
CAATTCAATCATTTTGTCAAGAAAGGACCAAGAGTGTATCGTTCCTTGGTTGTAACAGCGTTACTTGCCAATGGCATTTTCCAATTTGTTGCCCCTGTATTAGCTCAAAGTGCGCCTGCCGGTCAAACCATCAGTAACACGGCCACAGCAACCTACCAAGACCCTAATGGGCAAACACTCAACGCCACTTCTAACACAGTTATCGTTACAGTGGCAGAAGTCGCTGGTATTACAATCACAGGTAATGGTTTTGTAGATCAGAATCAGGGGACAGTAGTATCGGGTGACCAGCTCTACTATAACTTTACATTGAAGAACGTTGGTAACGACCCCACGAAGTTCCACATTCCTGCCAGTAACAACGTAGCGATCACTGGTCCTGGTACAGTTGTCAGACTAGAATACAGCTTAGATGGTACAAATAACTGGACGCCAATCAACGACGCCGATACACCTTCAATAGCTGCTGATGCTTCTATCTTCGTGCGTGCTGTTGTTACCGTTAATAATGGCGCTACAGCTGCTCAACAAATTAGAGTTACTTTAGGTGATACTACTGGTAACCCTGGTACTCAGAACCAGCCACGAATCAACAATGTGGGTGACGTTTACACCGTAGATAATACAGCTCCTCTTCCACCTGGTGAAGTGGCTGGCAACCCTGCTAACGGTGTGCGTGAGGCTAGTGCTTTTGTAGACGCGACTGTCAATGCGTCAAGCTACACTTTTGCTACGATACTCAAGACACCCAATGGCATCAATGATGCTGGTACTGCAAAAGTCAATGATGACACACTAACTTATGGTCTGAGCCTGAGAGTAGAATCAGTTGATCCCACAGGCAAAGGCATTAACCCAGCAGCATTAACGGGTACGCTCATAAAAGGCTTGGCAGGACCTCGCATCTTAATCTCTGATGCTATTCCCCTGAATACTCAACTGGCTGCTGTACCGACTAATGTACCATCTGGTTGGCAAGCGGTTTACACTACAGATCCCGTCAGTATCAATGCCAATGCTGCTACTTGGCAACTTCTCACTGCATCCACTGACTTGACGACAGTAACTCGCGTCGGTTTCGTCAACAACCCAGCCGCTAATCTCACTTCTGTTGCCCCAAATACAACAGTAACTGGATTCTCAATTCAGGTAAGAGTTAGGTCAACTTTTACTGGAACATCATTAAAGGTCAATAACATCGCTCAATTGTTTGGTCAGAGCAGTGGTATTGCAAATACAGATACCAATAACGATGGTATTCCTGATACCTATGTATATGACGAATCTGGTGACCAAAATCCCAGCAACTACAACGGTACTACACCACCTGGGACAGATAATAATAACGATGGCCTTCCTGACGCCGAGCCAACCCCAATTGATGACGGTTATATTGCTAACGACACTGAGCTAGCCAATGCTGGGACTGACCCTGGCAATAACCAAGGACAAGGTCCAGGTGGTGAGGCAAGCAGTACTATAGTGACACAAGTGACTGCCACAGTCCTAAATGGACCAGAAAACGCCCCAGATGCTATTGGTCCAGGTAATGATCCTAACACCGACTTCAGCAACAAATCTTCAGCAATCCCTGTGAATACAAAACCAGGAGCAACCATAGATCCAGCGATTGTCACCTTCAATAATACGGTAAAAAATACTAGTACTCTCACAAACGATATCTCCCTGCTCCCTACCCCACCAGCTAATACTGCTGATTTGCCAACAGGTACGACGGTAACTATTAGATACCAGAATCAGACAAAAGCATATACCTGGAACGGCACTCAATTCCTGGCTGGTGGTGCCCCAATTGATGACACTACTGATTACATTACGATCGCTGATGTGCTTGCAAACGGCTCTATCAACTACTCTGTAGATGTGGATCTACCAAGTGGCACAAATCTCTCCACTGACGATAATATCCTCAGAGGTTACCCAGTACCTATCACTGCCTTTGTTGATGATACAACCCCTGGTTTAAGTACAGAAACTGGCAAGAATACAACCATTCTTCGAGTTTACACAGGCTTCCTAAAACTGGTTAAAGAGTCCAGAGTCCTGCAAGGAACTGGTCCAGCTGTTGGAGCAGGCCAGGGTGACTTTAGCACAACACCAGCTTATGATCCCGATGGTAATGGAGCATTGCCGTCTGTTGATCCCAATCCAAATGTTGCTGATGTGCCAAGAACACCCGCTCAAGGAAACGTTATTGAGTACCGGATTAGGTACAGGAACATTTCTGAAGCCCAGCCCACAGACGGAAATAATAACTTGGTTTTGACAGCCAACAACATTGTGATTACTGAAGATGGCGCGCTCTCTACTACTCCTGGGGATGGTCTGAACAACTGGGCAGTGGATAGCAATGGTGATGGTCAAATTGATACAAGCAACGTTGCAGGTTCAGCTAATGATTCTGGTACTGCTACGATTCTTTTCTTCAACCAAAATACACCATCGGATACGAATAATGCCAATGTCACCAGGTATGTGGACAATGCAGGCAATATTGCACCTGGTGTGGAGCAAACGTTTAGCTTCCAACGCAGGGTGAACTAAAGTCAGCAGTTTCTCTAAGGGAAGCTAAGGGGGATCTTCCCTATATACACCGATCCCCCACGCCTCCTTAAAAAAGGGGGCTAATTAACAATCAAAAATTTGGCAATTGAAGTTTAAAGAGGTTATTTACATGAAGCGTGTTTCTATTGCAAGTATAGGAGCGATCGCCTTAATTGCTACTCTGCCGTTTATAGGTGAAATTCCTGGAGTAGCAAATATCTGGCACTCAGGAAGTGCGATCGCGCAAAATACCCAACCCCAAGGACAAGTGCAGTTGCGTCTGGATGCAGAAAAGCAAATTGTGCAAAAGGATAAGCAGGGTAAGCAAAAGGTCGTCTGGCAGCCACTGCAAGGTAAAACTGTGGTGAATCCAGGAGATGTACTGCGTTATACAGTTAGTGGTGAAAACAAAGGCGATCGCCCAGTTAAGAATCTTACTATTAATCAACCCATTCCTCAAGGAATGGTCTACAAGCTGAAATCTGCAAATGTAAATGTCAACAAAGGGGCAAAGATTACTTACAGCATTGATGGCGGACGCAGCTTTGTAGAAAATCCCACTGTTAAAGTCACCCTTCCTAACGGCAAAGTAGAAATTCGTCCTGCACCAGCCACAGCCTACACCCACATTCGCTTAGCTTTTGGTGAATCCATCCCTGCGAAGACTACAGTCAAGGGGACTTATGAGGTACAAGTACGCTGAGGAAAACAAGTTAGGAGTAGGGACTGGGGATTAGGAATTAAAAGAATTTAGGCGTTGCTGAATAAGGGGATGATTTAGGCTGACACGGAGACGGGGAGATGCGATGACACGGTGATTATTTTTTATGCAAATTCCAAAATCATCCCGCAATTATGCAACGCCAGAATTTATAACTATGTGTTTTTCCCAGTCTCCACCCCCTTGATGTAGACATTTCCCATCATTAGCAGTCTAAGTATTTTAACGGTTGCCGATTTGACAGCTTCACGCTGTGAAATTTGTCACTGCCAGAACCCGAACCGTAAAGTTAAATAGGAGAAAAGCTCAGTGCGCCGTCAAAAGTCGCGACGCCAGATTTATATGTGCAATAGCTGGTTCCAGCGGTTAACGGCAACCGTTTTGGTCACAAGTCTTTTGCACAGTTCCTTACCTGGGAAAGCCCAACAAGCTAATAACAAGGTTGCGTCTTTCGCGAATCAAGCTAGTTATACTTATTCAGATCCAACTAGTAATACATTTCAAGGTACCACTGGCCAGATCGAAGTCGGCTCTGGTCCATTAATTGACCCCTTAGGGCGAATTTTAGGTTGCGGGAACGAAATTTTACCTGACTATACAGGCTTTTCTGTCGGTTTGTACGAACCTAACCCCAACGATCCAACAGGAACAGAACTGGGAAATTTGGTTCCTCTGACTCGGACAGAGGTGCCTGATATTCCTAACAACAAGATTCCTATTGGAAAAGCACCGAATACCGAGAATAGCAACCCTTACTTTGTTACCAATAATCCTGCGGGTGCATACAATTTCCTATTCGATGCAGACAAGGGCCAAACCAATATAGGTAGAAGCTATATTCTTGTAATTAATGCACCGCCGAATTCGATTTATAGCCAACGGCGCATCAAAATTGAAATCCTTGGAAACACAGACGTCAACAATAATACTGTTGTCCGGTATGTTGCGACTTCTTTGGATGGTCAGGCAATCAATCGCACAGGCGAAACCAGGGTAGAGAACACAGAGGTTTTAGTCGAAAATGCTGAACTTCAGGGACTGGACTTATTAGCATTTAATTTAAGCACAAATCTGTGTCAACCCAGCCAGGTGCAGATTATCAAAACAGGCGATCGCGCTACTGCTGAACCCGGAGATACGGTCATTTACCGCATTTCTGTGAGGAATTTGGTTGATGTCAATTTAAACAATGTAGTTGTTAGTGACAACTTACCCTTGGGATTCAACTTCTTGCCCAATTCTATTCGGGGAGAAATTGACGGTCAGCCTGTCACTATCACCTCAGAACGCAATGGAGCCACAGTCACATTCAGGACAGACGCTACTATCCAGCCAGAGAAAGTCCTGAATATTGCCTACGCTACCCAACTAACGCCTGACTCTGTACGGGGTACAGGTCGTAATAGTGCGATCGTCAACTTGCAACGAGCCGATAACGGTTTTAGCACCAAGGATGGCCCCGCAACCCACCAGTTGAAAATTCGACCAGGAATTGTCTCTGACTGCGGCACCATTATTGGTCGCGTGTTTGTGGATAAGAACTTTGACGGGGAACAGCAGTCTGGTGAGCCTGGAGTGCCCAATGCAGTGATTTTTATGGAAGATGGCAACCGCATCACCACAGACCCCAAAGGTTTGTTCTCTCTAGCCAATGTCTTACCTGGAAGCCATACAGGTGTACTAGACCTCAGCAGCCTACGCGGTTATAGCCTAGCTCCCAATAAAAAATTCCGCGAACGCAATAGCCAATCTCGCCTCGTGCGTTTAGAGCCTGGTGGCATCGTACGCATGAATTTCGCAGTCACCCGCACATTCCAGGAGCCAGTCAAGAAATGAAACGCAGACTGCATCGTCCAACTAGTTTCAAACTTAGCTTGCTGGGGGTTGTGGCATTTACTGCCAGCTTGGTTGCCTATGCAACCGTAGTCAAAGCCGAATTTCTTGAGCAACTAAAGACTCAAGCAGCAGCCAATACCAAGTTAACCACAGAATTACGGCAAAGAACAGCAACTGAGGACAAGAAAACAAAGCGAAAAAATGAGATTTCCTCTCTCTCTCCCAAGTTTTCAATTTCCCAAGCCTCCTCAACAGCAATCAAAATCCTCGCACCAACAGCTGATACAGTTCTAGATGGTTCTACTACAACGGTAACGTTGCAATTTCGCGCCGGCAATCAAATAGAATTGTGGGTGAATGGTGCATTAGTAGAGACCTCCTTAATTGGACGCACAGAAACTGATACCAATACCAAGCTAGTAACACAGACATGGTTCGGTGTTTCCTTAAAAGAAGGAGAAAACATCATCACTGCACAGGTTGTGGGTGCGACAGAACCACCTGTGACAATACGGGTAGTGGCCCGGGGAGCGCCGAAGCAACTCACACTAAAAACGCTTGAGGCTCGTATCCCGGCGGATGCACGTTCCACGGCAACAATTCGGGGTCAACTCATTGATGAAAATGGCAATCTCACTAACCAAGATGCTGTTGTTACCTTAATATCCACTGCTGGTGAGTTTGTTGGGGAAGACTTCAAACCCGATCAACCAGGATTTCAGGTCGAGGCAAAGGCAGGGGAATTCACAGCAAATCTGCGGTCAGACTTGAAGGCACAAACTGTGCGAATTCAGGCAACTACCAGTGATTTAGAAGCTTTTACCCAACTGCAATTTGAAACGGCACTACGTCCTAGTTTGGTCACTGGGGTAGTAGATTTGCGTTTGGGCGCTAGAGGTACAAATTATTATGGTAGTTTCCGTGATTTCTTGCGTCCTGATGAAGATAACAAAACGCAATTAGATTTTCATTCAGCGATATTTGCTACTGGAACCATCGGCGAGTGGTTGTTTACAGGTGCATACAACAGTTCTCGCAGCCTCAACGAAGACTGCAATTGTGATAATCGGCTGTTTAGAAGTTATCAATTTAGTGAGCAAAACTATCCTGTTTACGGCGATAGCTCCAGAGTTGATGTCGTCGCTCCTTCAATTGACAGCGTATTTCTACGTTTTGAGCGCTCGACTGGCATTCTTGGAGCTACTCCTGATTATGCCATGTGGGGTGACTACAACACTGAAGAATTTGCTCGTTCATCGCAGCAATTTACTGCTATCACTCGTCAACTCCACGGTTTTAAAGCCAATTACAACTTGGGAAATCTACAAATTACAGGTTTCTATGGCAACAATCTAGAAGGGTTTCAACGGGATACCATTGCTCCAGATGGCACTAGCGGCTTTTACTTTCTTTCCCGGCGAATACTGGTTCCAGGTAGTGAAAATGTTTTTATTGAGTTAGAAGAACTCAATCGCCCTGGTACTGTATTGGATCGCAAACAGCTCAACCGAGGCTCAGATTACGAAATAGATTACGATCGCGGTACTTTATTATTCCGCGAACCGATTCTTCGCACCGATATCGATCAAACTGGACAAGTATTGGTACGTCGAATTGTTGTGACCTACCAATACGACAGCCAAGACTCTGACAGTAATATCTTTGCTGGTCGCCTGCAATATAATCTTTCCCGCAAAGCCAATAACGAAAGTTGGATCGGAACAACTTTTGTACAAGAAAATCAGGGGGTGCGTGACTTTCAACTCTACGGTGCAGATGCGCTGATTGCTTTGGGTGACAAGGGCAAGTTAATTGTAGAATATGCCCATTCTTCCAATGATTCTGAACTCATAGGAAAGGTCAGTGGCAGTGCTTATCGCTTGGAAGCTGAGGGACAGATTGCCAAGAATATTCAAGGTCGCGCCTATTATCGCTATGCCGATACGGGCTTTGCTAATAATGCAACTGTCAGCTTTGTACCAGGACAAACCCGCTATGGTGCACAAGTTACAGGCAGACTGACATCAACTACAAATGTGCGGGTACAATACGACCACGAAAATAATTTTGGCATTGCACCCCAACCACTGGATACATTTGAAGAACTGTTTGCACCACGTTCGGAAGCGACACCTGGCAGCAAAGTGGATAATTCACTGACGACGATTTCTGCTGGGATTCAACAACGCTTCGGTAGTACCACACTCGATATGGATTGGATTCATCGCGATCGAGAAGACCGCATTCCCGGTAATGCCTTGAGTAGCAGTTCCGATCAGTTGCGATCGCGCCTCACTTTCCCCATAGCCGAAAAGTTGACTTTCCTGGCCCAAAATGAACTTACCTTATCTTCTGAGGCTGATACTGTTTACCCAGACCGCACTATTTTAGGGCTGAATTGGGCTGCATTACCTGGTGTCAATTTCACTCTTGCTCAACAGTTTTACTCTAGCGGTGAGTTTGGTGGTAACTCAATCACCAGCTTAAGTATTAACGGTGAACACAAACTCGGCTCAGATACCACTTTGACCGGTCGTTACTCGATTTTGGGTGGTGCGAATGAAGTTACTACCCAAGGTGCAATTGGTCTGAATAATCGCTGGACTATTGCTCCTGGTTTGCGGTTGAACCTAGCTTATGAACACATCTTTGGTGGCTTCTATGGTCGGACTGCGGCAGGACAGCAATATGCCCAACCCTTTGCCATTGGTCAAACTGCCTCTTCTCTCGGGTTTAGTGATGGCGATAGCTACAGTGTTGGGCTGGAATACACTAATAGTAAAGAGTTTCAGGGTAGTGTCCGCTACGAGCATCGCACCTCTTCTAGCGGTTCTAACACCGTCATCTCAGCAGCAGCTACTGGTAAAATTTCTCCGGCTCTCACCGCTTTGGTACGCTATCAACAGGCAAACTCTTCCAATCAAAAGCTTTCAGGACTAGGAGATACAGTTAACTTAAAGGTGGGTTTAGCCTACCGCGACCCCAATAACGATAAATTTAATGCTTTATTGCGTTATGAATATCGCCAAAATCCGTCGGTCATTCCTGACACTCTCCTGTTAGGCAGTGGTACGGGTTCTAATGACCATACGTTTGCCGTAGAAGGCATCTATGCCCCTAACTGGCAATGGGAATTCTACGGTAAGTATGCCTTGCGTAACAGCACGTCTTACTTAGCTGACGATTTAGTCGGCACTAGTTCAGTCAATCTGGCACAATTGCGAGCTACCTATCGCTTGGGATACAGCATGGATTTGGTAGGTGAGGCTCGCTGGATCGGTCAATCAGACTATACGGAAACTGGCTTCGTGCTTGAAACAGGCTACTACCTGACTCCTAACCTACGAGTTGCTGCTGGATATGTTTTTGGTAATGTTGATGACCGAGATTTTTCAGGTACGCGATCGGCTGGAGGACCGTATTTAGGGTTAACACTGAAGCTCAACGAATTGTTTGATGGCTTTGGACTGCAAAATAATCCTCCAAGCCAACAAGAAGTATCTATGCGGAAAACCCTTTTGCAGAAACTAAAAAAGCCAAAGGCTCTGAAATAGAGAAGTGAGAGATGAATAAATTATCACTTTTATATATGCGTAATTTTACTAAGTCATTACATACGGAAGCGATCGCCAATGCCTGCAACCACTCTTCTCTACACTGGAAAAATTGGCTTTGTGCAATGCATAGCAGCAAATCAGTAGCTTTGTCAGGTATTTAGGCAAATTATATGAAACTTCTAGCCAAACATCGTAAAAGAATAGCCAAGTCTCTCGCAGCGGGAGTTAAGAGCACTCAAAACTTTCTTTCTACAGCAAATCTTTTAAAAAGTCATAATTTAGGTGCAATCACTTTACTGGCGGTATTAGGTTCGCTGCTATTTCCGACATCTGTTAGAGCAGTAACTACCACCCTCAATTTCAATGATACAACTCCCACCCTAGTGAGTGGAACAGCCCTATCACAAGGTGCAGTCTATCGGTTCAAAAATGTTGCTTCAGGTGTGGATGCCTTAGTAACTATCGCAACAGTATCTAATGCTACATTAACCAATCTAGACGATAACAGTACCTTTGCTAACAGATTTCAACCTGTTATTAACCATACCAGTGGTGCAAATACAACGTCTTATATCAGGTTTAATTTTCAATTAGTTGTCTCAGGAACAACAACACCTATTTCTGTTCCTAATCTGTATTACAGTGCCCAAGATGTTGATGGAGGAGGTGCCAACACCATTCGTGAATTTGTAGAAATCATAGGCGCACAGGTAACCTATATTCCTACACCTACCTATTTGCAAACGATGACAACTCTCCCCGTAACTGGTGGAGTTGGCTATGAGCAGGCGAATGCTGGACAAACCCAGCCTGGCATCGGAACAGACGATCGCTATGAAATATACAGCTATGTCGGATCATCTGTCACCAATTTTTCCATCATTGGTGGAAATATTAACGGAACGACAGCTTGTACTGCTGGAAGTAGTTGCCCACGCCAAAACTCATGGACTTTCGATGTTGTCGATGTCCAAAAACTAGATTTTGGTGATGCACCCATTACTTATGGAGATGCATACCATCCTGTACCTCTATCTCCAACAGTTTATCTGGGAGGAACCCCAGTTGTAGACGGTGATGACGGTCCAAACTACTCAGTAAATGCTAATGGAGATGATACCAACGGTACTGATGACGAAAATGGTGTCGCAACTTTTCCAGCATTAACACAGAGTTCGATGACCTATAGTGTCACGGCTACTTGTCCGACTACACTTGGTTTACCTGTGTCTGCATGGATTGACTTCAACCGCAATGGTACATTTGAGACAACTGAACGTACCACAGGAACGTGTAATGCTGTCCCTTTGCTGTTAACCTGGACAGGCTTGAGCGGTCTGTCGGCAGGAACAACTTATGCACGTTTCCGGATTGGTAGCACTGCTTCAGAGGTTTCCAATCCTACAGGTGCAGCATCAAATGGTGAGGTAGAAGATTACACGCTGACGATCGCAGCCGTACCTGGAACCATCTCTGGTTCGCTTTATCAAGATGCAAACAGTAACGATACTTTAAATTTTGGAGAGACTAGACTTCCAGCAAATATTGATGTCGAATTACTCAACAGTGCCGGCACAGTTATCGCGACGGTTCAAACAAATGCCACTGGTGACTACACGTTTACTAACGTCCCTACTGGAACTGGCTATCAAGTCAGGGCTGTAACCAGCGATCCACAGGTTCCAACAGGATTGGTCATTGGCACAACTAACCCGATTACAGGTATCACGGTCACAGCGGGGGCTACAGTTGCCAATCAAAACTTTGGATTTGATATTACCGTTTCTGGGACCCTCTATCAAGACACTGATGGCAGCAATGCTTTTGAAAGCGGTGAAGCTCGGCTGGCTGCCGGAATTACAGTCATTCTCTACGATGATGCTAACAGTAACAACGTTATTGATACAGGCGAGCAAGTCGGTTCTGTCACTACAGATGCAAACGGTAATTACACCTTCACAGCTATTGCCAACGGTACTAAATATAAGCTGAGGGTAGACACTGCTGACTCAGACATTCCAGCTGGTCTGCTGCTGGGAACTGCTAACAACTTAGCAATCACTGTTAACAATGCTTCGGTGTTGAATCAAAACTTTGGTTTTGACCCACCAGCTACATTGCCAACTGGTAGCTCAAGTTTCTGTGCTGTTTTATACCCTGAAGTATATATTGGAACAGATGCTAACAGTATTTATGCTATTCATACTGAGACTGGTGCTACATCCCTACTCACAAGTACTGCCCTTGCTGCTGCAAACAGCTTGGCTACGGATCACAACAACCGTCTGGTTTACTATGCAATTAATAACGCTGTTTATGCCTATGATGTCATCAATAACATCCATATTACAATTACCAACAACTTCTCATCTTTTCTACCAACTGGTTATACCTTTAGCAGTCTTGCTAGTGGTGGCGCGGCATTCTACAACGGCTCCCTCTATCTCGGAATAGATGGAAACGCTAATCAGACAGCTGACGTTTTGAGAGTCAATTTTTCTGCGGATGGACGAACCATTCAGCGAGTGACACCATTGTACCTAAATGCTCGCGGACTAGCAGCTAACAATGACTGGGGCGATCTAATTATCGGCAACAATGGTGTTCTGTATGGCTCTGCTCTAAATGAGGCTCAATATTGGAGTGTCGATCTCAATAGCTCTAGTAGCGCCGTCACTAAGCTCAACACTGGTACGACAATTCTTCAACTTGCAAAAACTGGTGATGGTAGACTCTGGGCTTTTAGTGGCACTCCTGCAAATGTTCAACAAATTACCCAATCAACAGGGGCTTTCCTGGGAACCTCTAAAGCAACAACCGCAGGAACCTCAGCCGCAGATGCAGGAGAGTGTGTGCGTGGGCAAGCCACCGTTGGCGATCGCGTTTGGAGTGACTACAATGGCAACGGAACCCAGGACACCGGAGAACCTGGTATCTCAGGAGTGACAATTGAAATCTACCGCGATATTAACAAAAATGGCACCTTCGATACTGGTGAACCACTTCTCGGAACCAAAACCACCGATGCAAATGGTAATTACACCTTTACTGACTTGTTACCTCAAGATCGCACTACTGGAACTGGACACAATGACTTCCTTGTGAGAGTAAATGGAGGTGTGCCAACAGGAGCAACCGCAACCACAGCAACAACAGTTGCAGTAGACCTGTCTAGCGCTACACAAATTTACAATACTGCTGATTTTGGTTACCGAGTTGGAACTGCTAAATTACTTTTAGTCAAACGCATTACCCGCGTCAACGGCAACACCTCGAATGGAACTGTTAATTTAACTCAAGTTGTTGATGACCCCAACACCACCGATGACAACAACAGCAACTGGCCTGCTAATTACCTGGTGGGTGCGATCAATGGTGGTATAGTTCGACCTGGTGATGAATTAGAATACACGGTTTACTTCCTCTCCAGTGGTGGTATTCCTGTTCAAAATGTCAGTGTCTGTGACCTGTTGCCTGTTAATACCACCTTTGTTCCCACAGCTTTTACATCTACTTCTGGCATTACTCTAGCGATCGGCTCGACAGCACCAGTCTCTTTGACAAATGATAGTGACACCGACAACGGTCAGTTTCTCGTAGCTGGTACAGAAACTCCTGGCTCTTGTAACAAAGCTGCTTTCTCCAGCCCTACTTCACCCTCTCCACTTCCAGGCGATCAAAACCTTGCAGGAGCCGTAGTAGTGGATGTAGTCACGGGTTCGAATACCTTCCCTGCTACCACAACTGGTAGTCCTGCATACGGTTTCATTCGGTTGCGCGCCAAGGTGAAGTAATAAAATTATGAATTTTGGAGTCATAAATTTGAACTTCAATCCATGACTCCAAAATAGTATCAACGATATATGCTCCCATGCTATGCGTGGGAGCAAGGTAGAATAAGGCTTTTACCTTCAGCTGACACTAAAGCACGGTTATGCACATTTGTATAGTGATTATTACTCAAATGAATGAAAACTGCTGTGACTTTTAACTTAGTAATAATAATTATTTAGTAATAACAGTGTGTTGTTTTTACCCTAAACATTAGATGTCTATTAAATTATTTTTTAACATAAAAAATAGAAATAAGGAGGGAATCAAAACTAAGTGTAAAACTTTAGTTTTAGACACCTCCTTGGTTTTCAGGCTAACGCTCTTACTGTATATCTCTCTTTATTTGTATACCTATAAACTTAAAATAAACACAGTAATATTACTGAGCTTTTTGCTAAATAGGTCAAGAAAGCTTGATGGGATTTTCTCAAAATCATTAAAATTGACACAAAACTACATGTTGTAGAGGTATTCATGATTTTTACCTCTACTGTGAAAATCAGGCTTTTAGCTATTGTTAGCGTACCTCCTGAATCATTCGGGTTGAGCAATTACCTTGACATACTCCCCGCCAATCAAGGAATTAAGGAACATGAATCTAAGTTTTGATTTTATCTTTTAAGGCACAAACTCATGCTAGACTACTCAAACTTAGAGTTGGGAAAGTCCGGTGGAATCCCGGTACTGTGCCGCAGCTGTAATCCAATTGGTTATTTGAGTAGTAGTTAGTAAAACAACCAACTACCAACTACCAATTCGGTTAGTCAGAACGCCAATTTCTAAGGGTGTCAATAAGACGCATTGTTTCTCTGCTCCCTGCGTTGCACAGGGAAGGAGCCTTAGAGGTGTATTTATCGTCGATTTCTGTTCCTTGTCCTGGTATTTTTTACAGCACGTCCGCGCGAGACGGTACTCTATCACGCATCCGTATCCCTGGAGGGATAGTCACTACTGGACAATTTCGAGTAGTCGCTGATTTAGCTGATAAATTTTCTGTGGGTTATGTCAATATTACTAATCGTGCTAACTTCCAAATTCGTGAAGTTCACACAGAAATAAATTCTGAGGTTTTGCACCAATTGCGAGAAGTTGGTTTAGCTTCGCCAATTCCAGGTGTTGATCATCTGCGTAATATTATGGGTAGCCCAACAGCTGGGATTGATGCAGAAGAATTGATTGATACGCGATCGCTCATTCGCGCATTAGATAATTACATCACCACCCATGCTGAACTTGCGCCCTTGTCACCAAAATTTAGCATTGCAGTTGACGGTGGAGGTGCGCTAAAGGTGTGCGATCGCCCCAATGATATTGTCTTCAGTGCGGTTGAAATCAGTACACAGATTTACTTTCACCTCAAACTGAATTTAGGTGAATCATTTCTAGATACAGGCATATTACTGCAACCCCAAGCATGTGTAGACGTAGTCGGTGCGATCGCCAAAGTCTATTTACAGTATTCTGCACTAGAGCCAGAAAACGTCACACCCTATCGCAAATCCCGTAAATTTCGTTTGTTTGAAGTTCTGCACAACTTGGGTAGAGAAAGATTTCTCCAACAAGTAGAACGTCATCTTCCCTACTCCTTACAACAACTTCCCAATATCCCCACTTCTCCATCCACACAACCATACCTAACTCGCTATCTCCACCTTGGTGTTCACCCCCAAAGACAACAACAACTTTCCTACATTGGTGTTGTACTACCACTCGGTAAATTAGAAACATGGCAAATGCACGGTTTAGCAGACATCGCCCAAAATTACGGAAGTGGTACATTGAGGCTCACACCCTGGCAGAATCTTCTGTTAACAGATATTCCTCAACTGTATATTCACGAAGTCAAGAGCAAAATAGAAAACTTAGATTTGCATTGCTCCCCAACCAAAATACACAGCGCTTTAGTTGCGTGTGCTGGTAGTAGAGGATGTGCATCCTCAGCAACGGATACCAAAAATCATGCCTTAAAGTTAGCTGAGTATTTAGATCAACGCATCACCCTAAATCAACCTGTCAATATTCACTTTACAGGATGTCCAAAATCTTGCGCCCAACACAACAACAACGATATTACTCTCTTGGGTGTTGGTGAAGAAAAGTATCACTTATATGTTGGAGATAGTGACAATGAAAGCAAATTCGGGCGGGAACTTTATCAGTGTGTGGCGTTTGCAGAATTACCCTCATTGGTAGAAAAAATTCTTCAAGTTTACACTGCCAAACGTCTAACTCGCCATGAATCACTGGGGGAATTCGCCAACCGATATAGTATTGCAGAGTTGCAAGAGATGGTCGAGGAAGGGACGGCTGATATATCAATTCAAAATCTAAAATCTAAAATCGAATGACTATTGACTATATTCGAGATGGGAATGAAATATATCGTAAATCCTTTGCTATAATTCGCGCTGAGGCAAATTTATCTGTGCTGGCGCCGGATGTGGCGAAGGTAGCAGTGCGTTTGATTCATGCCTGCGGTATGACTGATATTGTGGATGATTTAGTAGCTTCCTCTACTGCTGTCAAAGTTGGACGTACAGCAATAGCAGCAGGCGCACCGATTTTGTGTGATTGTCGCATGGTGGCTGAAGGAATTACCCGTAAGCGCCTACCAGCAGATAATCCGGTGATTTGCACTCTGAATCACCCCGATGTACCAGAACTTGCCCAAAAACTGGAAAATACTCGTTCTGCTGCGGCTTTAGAATTGTGGCGATCGCACTTAGAAGGATCTGTAGTCGCAATTGGTAATGCACCTACTGCTTTATTTCGACTACTGGAAATGCTGGATGAAGGCGCACCCAAACCCGCGTTAATTCTGGGTTTTCCGGTTGGGTTTGTGGGAGCCGCAGAGTCAAAAGCAGCACTCGCAGCCGATAGTCGTGGTGTGCCATTTATGACATTAAAGGGACGTCGGGGAGGAAGTGCGATCGCAGCCGCCGCAGTTAATGCCTTAGCAACGGAGAAGGAATAGTAAAATGAAAGGTCGTCTTTATGGTGTTGGTGTTGGGCCTGGAGATCCAGAATTATTGACTCTTAAGGCATTACGCCTATTAAAATCTTGTCCAGTGGTTGCTTATCAATCAGCAGAAGATAGAGAAAGTATTGCTAGGGGTATTGTGGCTGAATACCTACCTGGAAATCAAATTGAGGTAGAGTATCATCTCCCCCGCGCCCTTGACCCCTACGAAGCACAACCAATTTACGACCAAGTTGTCATTCCTATTGCTGAACATCTCGCGGCTGGACGGGATGTGGTGGTTTTGTGTGAAGGTGATCCGTTATTTTACGGTTCCTTTATGTATGTCTTTACACGACTATCTGATCAGTTTGAAACAGAAGTTGTACCAGGAGTTTCCTCACCAATGGGGTGTGCTTCTGCATTAACAGTACCCCTGAGTTATCGCAACGATGTCTTTAGCGTTTTACCAGCTACCCTACCAGCCGAAACCTTGAAAGCACAATTGTTAAACGCTGATGCAGCAGCGATTATTAAACTGCGGCGACATTTTGCGAAGGTTAGAGAAGTATTGCATCACTTAGGGATGGGATCACGGGCGCGTTACATTGAACGAGGAACAATGGTAAATCAAAAAATTATCTCTCTAGATGAAGTAGATCCCGCTCAAGTACCTTATTTTTCGATGATTTTGGTGCCAAGTCAAAGTCGGTTATAAGACAAAGCGATCGCATCGGATATAAAAAATTGCGATCGCTCAAATTTTAACTAATGGTGAGAATAAACTCCTGATGATTAATTGTGTGTTCTGGATCACGATAGTGTGAATCTAGCCAACAACGCGGTAAAGACTCACCAGAGGGAAAACTCATTTCCAATTTTGTGTATGAATCAGGTTCTTGTAATTCTTCCCCTGCGTGTGTCACCCCCATTACTTCTTTCATACAAGGGTTGAAGAGTCGGTCTAGAGTCAAAATCTCGACTAGAGTCCCTGAAGGTTTATGCATCAAGAACATAGTAATTCTCCTATGTCAAGAGCTACTAAATATATAGTAGACCGAATTCAGTCCGAAAACTAATTTACGCAATAGTTTGCAAAATTAATACATATCTATTTTTTATAGCTTGAGCTTGGTTTGCTTTTTGCGAATCTTTAATTCTTCTTTAGACGATAACCATATCGTCTGCTTACTACGAACTGCACAATCATCTGCAAAATCATCTAAACTCAAGGTGTATGCTCGCTTGGTCAATTGTCTTATGTCCTCCATCATAAACTCGTTGCCACCAAACCTTGCCAAAATTGTCCAGCGCTTTCAACGTGCTACAGATCCGAAACGACGCTACGAACAGCTAATTTGGTATGGTCAGAAGCTGAAGGAGTTTCCAGAAGCTGATAAAATTTCAGAAAACAAAGTACCTGGCTGTGTTTCCCAAGTTTATATTACGGCTGCTTTGACAGATGATAAAGTCATATTTCAAGGCGATTCAGATTCTCAATTAACTAAAGGATTAGTCGGTCTTTTAATTGAAGGTTTGAATGGACTTACACCTGCTGAAATTGTTCAACTCACTCCAGATTTTATTCAAGAAACTGGCTTAAATGTTAGCCTGACACCTTCTCGTGCTAATGGTTTCTATAACATCTTCAAAACTATGCAAAAGAAGGCTTTGGAATGTCAAAGTTAGGGGGAAAAGGAAAGAGGAAATTTTTTGTTTACAATTTAATTAATTATAAAAGCTATTAATAATCAATCACAATACAAATTTGTCTAATGTCAACTAATTTATTATCATCTCCGACTAATTTTGGGATCGGTGGAGTAGTCAAAGAACTCACCTGGAACTGGGAAAATCAGCAATTGCGGATTGTTTATGAAACGATTGGAAATGGATCGCCGCTATTGCTACTTCCTGCTTTTAGTACTGTGTCTACACGAGAAGAAATGAGTGGGATAGCTAGGTTACTGGCTCCCTATTTTCAAGTTGTTGCTGTAGATTGGCCAGGATTTGGAGATTCTTCCCGTTTACCTGTAAATTACGAACCTGCAATCTATGAACATTTTCTTGAATATTTTGTTACCTCTGTATTTAATAGTCCTGTAGCAGTAGTTGCTGCTGGTCATAGTGCAGCTTATGTTCTGAAATTAGCTTGTAAGAATTCCTCAGTATTTTCACGATTAGTTTTAGTAGCACCGACTTGGCGTGGTCCCCTACCAACAATGGGTGTAGATCGACAGCTAGCAGGGGTATTTAGAGAAATAGTGCGATCGCCTATCGTAGGACAAGTACTCTACAAGCTCAACACTGTGCCATCTTTTTTAAGTTTTATGTACCGTCGCCATGTCTACGTAGATGCTGCTAAACTGACTCCCAGTTTCATTGAGCATAAGTGGCAAAATACCCAACAACCAGGAGCTAGATTTGCGCCTGCTGCTTTTGTAACTGGAAATCTCGACGCTGTAAACAACCAAGCTGATTTTTTGGCGTTGGTTCAAGATTTATCTGTGCCTTTACTGGTGATAATTGGAGAATCCTCTCCCAGCAAATCCCGTGCTGACATGGATGCTTTAGCTGCATTAAGCGGAGTCCAATCAGCAATTGTTCCTGGTTCCTTGGGAATGCATGAAGAATATCCAGAAGCAGTAACAGAAATTATTTTGCCTTTTTTGAGGACTGGTTCGTAAAGAGAGAAAAACTAACCAGCAATCAAAAAATAACTATCAATCACTAACCATTTTTGTATATCAGTGCTTAAATGGGAAATTAAAAAGCGCTATGAATGATGATTTTTACAATCAGGGATTGACCAAAGCAAAGCAAAAAGATTACGCTGGAGCGATCGCAGAATTTACTCGTGCTATTGAGATTAACCCCTACTTTGCTGATGCTTTCTGTCAACGGGGTTTAGCGTACTATGATTCTGGTGAAATTCTCTTAGCTGTTTCTGATTATACGGCAGCTCTGCAACTAAATCCTGCCAGTGTTGAAGCTTATTATTGTCGCGCTTTGGCTAGGGTGGCGCTGAAAAATTTACCGGGGGCGATCGCAGATGCAGATCAAGCTATTCGTTTCAATCGCAATTATGCTGCGGCCTATCATTTACGAGGAATGGTATACCGGAAACTGGGGCAGATTCAAGATGCGATCGCCAATTTTAAGTTAGCCGCAGATTTATATTTACAACAAAAAGACAAAGAAAATTGTCGTCTGTGTTTAGAACAAATTCAACAACTGCAACCAAAACCAACTCCTGCTGTAGTCCACGAATCAACTACCCCCACTACACGGATCATATCGCCACAGGAATATTTCACCCAATTGTTGGAAAAGGCTGAAAAAGGAGATACTCGTCAAGCCTTGGAAGATTTAAACTGGGCTTTACAAGTCGATCCACAAGACGCCCAAGCTTATTGCTGTCGGGGAGTAGTGCATTATAAACAGGGAAACTATCGTGAGGCGATCGCAGATTTTAACCAAGCGCTACAACTCAATTTTCAAGATGCCATAGTTTATCGCAACCGGGGAAGAGCGCGTTCGCAGTTAGGAGATCATCAGGGAGCGATCGCAGATTTTAACCAAGCACTGCAACTCCAACCAGAAGACGCACTGCTTTATATTGCCAGAGGTAATGTCTATCGAGCAATGGGTAATTATCTCGGTGCGGTAACTGACTATACTAGAGCTTTACAAATTCATCCTGATGACCCTCAAGCTTACTACAATCGGGGTCTTGCCTATACTCACATGGAAGAAATGCAACGCGCTATAGCAGATTATCAGCAAGCAGCAAGTATATTTTGTGAAAAAGAAGACTGGATAAATTACGAACAAGTCCTGGAAAATCTCAAAAAAATTAAGTCTCCAAGTACTGAATCAAAGCCAGGTAAGTATAAACTGCTACGACAACGTTTGTTGAGACTGGTCGGGGGATACTGGGAAATAGCCCAACGGTTAATTGATCAAACAAAAAGATACTATCCTGGGATGTCGGAAGAATGGTACATGGAAAAAGTAATTGATGATTTGGAACGCGATCGTGGTAGGTAATACGATTTTGGATTTTAGACTTCGTCGTGAGCGCTACTTCGACAAGGCTCAGTACAAGTCAGTCGAACGATTTTGGATTGGGAAACTCTTTGTCCATGAGAATTCTGTAGGTCTATCTACCGCATTCTTGAATTTGCGGCTACTTTTGGGTTTGTGTGGATATGCGATCGCTCTGTGGTCAATTACCTTTTCAGACGTTCTCTACACCAAATCTAAACCAACAATAATACTTACAGATGGGGATGGGAAGGTGTTATACGGGTGTTGGCTATTCACATCCTCTTCATTTTTGGTAATTCAAAATAATATTATTAGTAAAAATAATAATTCATTAATGAATTATATAGCTCGACAAATATATATATAAATCTCTATCTCTAGAGAGAGTTTTTTGTAAAATTTTATATTCAGATTTTCAGTCTACAGGTCGATTCTACATTCCTAGATTCCCGACTATAAAATTACTATGCACGCATTGAAAAAAACCAATGCGAAATGCAATCAAGAAAATTTTATTGAGGCAGACAAACAAAAATAGATGCTAACTGAATATGAGCATTTAGGATTTATGACTGCACAATATTCTCTTGATTTTATATTATTTACTGACTTGTGGAGAAATTAAAATGCAAAAAACTATTTCTTTGTTAAGTTCTATTTTGCGTCCCGTACGTTTTCTAGTAGTAGCCTTTACATGTACTTTGTTACTATTCTCTCATGCTTTTCCTGCTGCTGCAATTGAAAGCTATCAAAGCAATCCAACAGAAGCTACCGATCAATTGCTTGAAACTCAACGTGAAACTGACGAGGTAGCTAAATCGGCTCCTCTGGGATTGAAAGAAACTCAAAAGCGTACCAGTGGCGGAGGACTGAACGAAGTTCAAGGTACTGCTGATGCTAAGAATATGAATCGTCCTGAAAATTCTCAAGATGCAGTTTCAGTAGAAGAAGAAGTAAGCAACTTCCTGAAAAAAGTCACTGGTAATAAGTAATAAGCATCAAATTTCTTTCGCCCCAGTTGAAGATACTGGGGATTTATTTTTAAATAGCAATTCTCTCGGATTCTATGAAATCTATATATAGACATATATTTTATATATTTGAATCTAAAAATATTTTTTATATGCAATAATGCTCTGTTTACAAAATAAATCACAATCATTCTTTGGGTTGATGTTGTGTAGTTAATGAATTGCTGAAGTTATAAGAGGAGTTAGCTTAAGGATTTGAAACAATGCGTCCATTAAATATTGGTTTGACAGATGAACAACGCCAAGGTGTAATTGAACTATTAAATCAAGATTTGTCGGATTCGTATCTACTAGTAGTGAAAACCAAAAAATTTCACTGGGATGTGGTTGGACCTCAGTTCCGCAGTCTGCATGAAATTTGGGAAGAACAGTACGAACAACTGACTGAAAATATTGATGCTATTGCTGAACGAGTTCGTGCTTTAGGTGGTTATCCCATTGGTACAATGGAGGGATTTTTGAAGGCGGGTTCCATCAAAGAGCAAGCTGGTAATATTCCTACAGCAACCGAGATGGTAGCTTTGCTGGTAGATAACCATGAGCAAATTATTCGCAATCTTCGTGAACATATTGATCGTTGTGCTGAAGAATTTCACGATCAAGGAACAGCTGATTTCCTTACAGGATTGATGGAAGGTCACGAAGAAGCAGCTTGGATGCTACGTTCCTTTATTGAGGGAGAAGAATTGCAACCTGATGGTTCTCAACCAGAAACACGAAAAACACCCGTAGGTGTGTAACTCAAGGTAGATAGAATTAACACCTCATGAATAATAAGGTTCGTAGTAAGGATTTTGAGTAATTAAATATTTAGTTAGATATTTAAGTGCTAAAGCACTTACTACGAACAAAAAAATCATAGAAAAGGAGTGTTTAATGGCGACAGAATACAAAGCTGAACGCACAATTTCAGCTGTCTATAAAGAACAAAACCAAGTTGATGATGTGATTCGGCGTTTGCTTGACCGGGGTGTACCTAGAGATCATATTTCGGTCATGGGTAGAAACTTTAAGTCAGAAACTAGAATTGCTGGTTTTATTACTAAAAAAGATGTAATTCTTGGTGGTTTAAGAACAGGAGCAATTTTTGGTTCCTTTTTTGGTTCTTTGCTGGGTTTACTTACAGGGGTTGGTGTACTATTCATTCCTTTTGTTGGGCCAATTGTAGCAGCAGGCCCTATCGGTGCATTATTACTTGGCGCTGCAAGTGGAGCGATCGCAGGTAGTGCAGGTGCTGGTTTAGTATCTATATTAGCAACCTTGGGTATGCCAGAAGATAAAGCCGCAGTATATCAGACTCGTCTGCAAGCTGGAGAGTTCTTAGTTATGGCAGAAGTTCCAGCTGATCGTAGTGGAGAATTTCAAATACTCATGGAAAGTGCTGGTGGTGAAGAAATTCACACAATGGACAAAGCATTACCCCGTCCCTGTGCTGGCCGTTGCAGTAGTCCAGAAGATTTATCTCCAGAGGTACGCTCCCATCTTTCCAGTGAAGCTCAGAATACATTTATTGAGCGCTACAATGCTGTCTTAGATGAGACAAAGGATCAAACCAAGGCAGAACAAGCAGCTTGGGAAGCGATTCATCAAAATTTTGATGAAGATGACAACGGTGTTTGGTCTAAGAAAAAGGTGGCTGTTTAGTCAGTGGTCAAGTGACAAATAACAAATGACGACCATAACTAAAAAAATATAACGCACAACGAGTTGTTAAGGTGATTTATAACTACCAACTCGAATAGTTAACTGACCTTTGCGGGGGTCTTGGTTAAAGACAAATGCTCCTTCCTCCTTTTCACCACGAGATAAAAAGTCTATTTGTTGTTCTCCTGTTTGGGTGACTTTTCCTTGGATTTCTAACTCAGCTATCAGTTGTACTGATTCGGCTGTCTCTCCACCTGTATTGACAATTTCAAACGGAACATAAAATTGTCCATCAGCTTCCCAAATTTTCTGTTTGTTACTGACAGAAAGAACGGGGGGTTGATTTTTTTCATTTATCCAAATGTAAATGACTAAGCTCACAATCACAGCCAGGATAAATGAAGCAATACTTAAAGTAACCCATTCCGCAGTAGAACGTTTTGGTTGTTCTTGTTCTGTGTTCATATAGCCAACCTACCAGCAGCGCCACCAATTGTTGCAGGTAATCCTAATAGTAATGTGTATTCCAACCACATTCTCCACGGATCATTAAGAGTCAATTTTTGAAAAAACCAGAGCATAAAAGCTGCTGCTATTAGTGATACTAAATAAGACATGATTGTTTCACTGATTGGTCTTTGGAAAAGACCTCGTTGCTGTCTACGTTTTCGCTGATCTGAAAAGCCAGCTTCAAATACAATTGCATAGGAAATCAGCAAGGATACAGCAATAATTGCTATTAGTCGCCCTGGTGAAACTGCCGCCGCTAACATGGGAATTTCATCTGTAGGAGCGATGTTAAACGCGATGACGATCGCACCAATTATAGTGGCACCAATATCTGCAAAGGTGGCAGATAATTGATCAGATTTATGATTATCAGTTTGTTTGTTTTCTTGAGAGTTTGTTTGTTTGTCTGAATTAGTTTGGCCGCGAGTGTCTCCTAAAAATTGATTAGCTAGTGCCACGCCAAGGGTAAATGGTACGCTTTCAAATACAATTTTGCCCAGAATTTCTCCAAGGGAAGTTTCTGATGTCAGTTCTTGCAATAACAGCAGTATCAATGTAGAACAGGTTATGCCGATCGCCATTGCTTCAATAGTATCTGTGAGTGCTTCGTAAGAGCGAGTACCATGTCTACGTTTGCGAAAACCTTCTGTGCGATTGAGTAAGAAAACCACTATAAAAGTCAGTGCGATCGCTAACATTACCATTGACGGTTTAGCAATAGATCCAATCCACCAAACTTCCATCGTATAAAGTAACGGCGTGCCAAATAAAAAGCCGCCACACATTCCTCTAAGAGGTTGTTTGAAAAGTCAGGCAGGGTGTAAAAAAGCTCTCTCAGTATAAGCTGTGAATGAATAGTAAACAGCACCGAGAGAGTGGCATGAGTAAAGCATACAAGAGCAATCTGACCC
>JANBVI010000009.1 GCA_024239075.1 Fischerella sp. CENA71
ACGGGTCAGATTGCTCTTGTATGCTTTACTCATGCCACTCTCTCGGTGCTGTTTACTATTCATTCACAGCTTATACTGAGAGAGCTTTTTTACACCCTGCCTGACTTTTCAAACAACCTCTAAGAGTAGTTGATTTTTCACCCAAAATTAATGACAGAAAATGAGTTGAGCGGAGTGATTATTGGTTGTGCGATGAGAGTACACACAGCTTTAGGAGCAGGTTTATTAGAATCAGCTTATGAAGAGTGTTTGTATTATGAACTAAAGCAAACAGGATTGAATGTTAACAAACAAATTCCTTTACCTTTAGTCTACCAATCAGTGCAATTAGACTGTGTTTATCGATTAGATTTGCAAGTCGAAAACAAAGTCATTGTCGAAATCAAATCTGTAGAAACATTGAAACCAATTCACTCCGTTCAACTCCTCACTTATCTCAAACTCGCCAACTGTTAACTTGGTCTTCTCATCAACTTTAACGTCCTCCACCTCAAAGAAGGTATCAAACGCGTAGCCAACAACCTCTAACTCTGCGTCCCTCTGCGCTTTCCTTTGCGCCCCTCCGCGTTTAAACATTACTATCAACAGTGGTTTCCCTCAAATCAAATCCGTAAATTAAAAACCTGCACTAGTCCAATAATTATCAGATAAATAGCCACTATATAGTTAAGCAGCCTGGGAAGTATCAGAATCAATATTCCTGCTATTAGTGCAACAATCCCATTGATATTAATACCTACTTGAATAGTATTAGTTGTTTGGGCAAGCAAAATTGGTATGTCAAACATAATTTGTTTTATACGAAATAAATTTATTTATAGTATTACTGCAATGAAGAAAAAACTAAATTTTGTAAACGAAAAAGGTAGAGGCTGGAACTCCTCTACCTTTTCAAATTTCTTGATTCAACCCAAAATCTTACTCAACTCCGGGCGTCATCAATTCCCGGCGCTGTTCACCTCTTACCGTTATATTACCGCCTTCATCAACATCAACAATGGCGGTGTCGCCTTCCTTGATGCGACCAGACAGGATCTCTTCGGCGAGGCTGTCTTCTAGTAAGCGCATAATAGCTCGACGTAAGGGTCTTGCACCGTAACTGGGGTTATAACCCTCTTGTAACAAGCGCTCTTTGAAGCGATCGCTAACCTCGAGATTAATTCCTTTCTCGGTGAGACGACCAAATACTTCTCTAAGCATAATGTCGGCAATTAGCATTACCTCTTCCTTGTTCAGTTGACGGAAGACGATAATTTCATCCAGACGGTTGAGGAATTCTGGACGGAAGTAGTTCTTGAGTTCTTCGTTGACTAAGAACTTAATCCGGTTGTACTGCGATTCGCTTTGGTCTTCAGCAAACTCGAAGCCAATACCACCGCCACCTTTTTCAATTACCTTAGAACCGATATTGGAAGTCAAAATCAGCAAGGTGTTTTTGAAGTCTACGGTGCGACCTTTGGCATCAGTTAGACGACCGTCTTCCAAAATTTGCAGCAGCATGTTGAAAACATCGGGGTGGGCTTTTTCGATCTCATCGAATAGCACCACGGTGTAAGGACGACGACGTACTGCTTCGGTAAGTTGACCACCTTCGTTGTAACCAACATAGCCTGGAGGTGAACCGATTAATTTGGAGACAGTGTGGCGCTCCATGTATTCGGACATATCCAGACGGATCATCGCTTCTTCCGAACCGAAGAAGTAAGATGCTAATGCTTTTGCCAACTCGGTTTTACCGACGCCGGTAGGCCCGGAGAAGACAAAGCTAGCAATGGGTCGGTTGGGGTTCTTTAAGCCGACACGAGCGCGACGAATTGCGCGCGAAACAGCCTTCACAGCATCTTCTTGACCAATTAAGCGCTGATGCAAGGTGTCTTCCATGTGCAGCAGTTTTTCGGACTCGGACTCGGTGAGTTTGTTGACTGGTACACCTGTCCAGGAAGCGACAATGTGGGCAATGTCTTCTTCTGTAACTACTGGTTCTTCACCTTCTGCACGGCCAGTACCTGTTTTGCTTTGAGCGATCGCGCGAATTTCGGCTTTGATTTCCATTTCGCGATCGCGCAGTTCTCCAGCTCGGTCAAAATCTTGGGCGCGAACTGCATCATCTTTTTCTTTTAATAATTGGCGCAGTTCTCGATCTAATTCTTTGGCTGCGGGTGGCAGCTGGGAGTTAATTAGACGGACGCGGGAACCAGCTTCATCGATTAAGTCGATGGCTTTATCTGGCAGATAGCGATCGCTAATATAACGGTCAGATAATTTTGCTGCCGCAATCAAAGCTTCGTCAGAAATCTTGAGCTTGTGGTGTTGTTCGTAGCGATCGCGCAGACCATGCAAAATTTCGATTGTCTCATCAACCGAGGGTTCACCGACCATCACTGGTTGGAAACGCCGTTCCAAGGCTGCATCTCGCTCAATGTGCTTGCGGTATTCATCTAAGGTTGTGGCACCAATGCACTGTAATTCACCTCTAGCCAAGGCTGGCTTGAGGATATTTGCTGCATCAATTGCCCCTTCTGCCGCACCTGCACCAATTAGGGTGTGTACTTCGTCAATGACTAAAATGACATTGCCAGCCTGCCGAATCTCATCCATGATCTTCTTCAGGCGCTCTTCAAATTCACCCCGGTACTTTGTACCTGCTACGAGTAAACCGATATCCAGAGTGACTACGCGCTTTTCTTCCAGGATGTCCGGGACATCTTTGTTGGCAATGCGTTGTGCCAGACCTTCGGCGATCGCGGTTTTACCAACCCCTGGTTCCCCAATTAAAACTGGGTTATTTTTTGTGCGGCGACCCAAGATTTGAATCACCCGCTCAATTTCTTTGGCGCGTCCCACCACTGGATCGAGCTTGCCGTCTACTGCCATTTGGGTCAAATTCGAGCCAAACTCATCCAAGGTCGGGGTTTTGTTGCCGCGTGAGGGACCACCTTGTGTAACTTCGGCGGTCTCTCCCAGCATCCGGATAACTTGAGTTCTTACCTTTGAAAGATCTACACCCAGATTTTCTAGCACTCTGGCTGCTACACCTTCCCCTTCTCGGATCAGGCCCAACAGCAGATGCTCGGTGCCAATGTAGTTATGCCCTAATTGGCGCGCTTCTTCCAAGGATAGTTCCAGAACTCGCTTTGCCCGTGGCGTAAACGGAATTTCCACAGCGACAAAGCCCGAACCCCGGCCTATGATTTTTTCTACTTCAATCCGAGCATCTTTGAGATTGACACCCATGGATTTCAGCACCTTAGCCGCCACTCCGGTACCTTCTCCAATCAGACCCAGGAGGATCTGCTCGGTACCAACGAAATTGTGTCCCAGGCGGCGTGCCTCTTCCTGGGCCAACATGATTACCTTAATGGCTTTTTCTGTGAAGCGTTCAAACATGGCATTTTTCCCATCACCTGCGTCGTGCCGGTACGCTGATTTTAGCACAGGCAAATCGAATGAATGTCTGTATAAAGAAATAGACATTCAATCGGGATCGCCCAGCGTTGATGGGAAATTGCTAACTTTTTATTATTTTTTATTGACTGTGTATTGAGGAGCTTGAATTTACCGTCTTTGTAGAGATTGACAAGCAAAAATAAAGTTGGATTTGCAAGTTTTTAATGCCAATCCCAAGCAAAGATATTTACCATATTTTTTAGGAACTGTCAATCTTACATTGAACACTATGAAAATTTTTTATAGGTAGTAAAGTTACCGAAAATTTAAATTTTCGTAATAAAAATTTAAATAAGATTCGTGAATTTGGTTGTTGGTTGTTTATTGCTGGAAGTGGTAATTAACAACCTTTGACCATTGACTATTGATCAATCAAACTGACTGAGGCGATCGCTGATTTTGAGCCGCAATTTTTCCAAATAATCTTGAAATTCTGGATATTGGATATTTCCTAACCACAGAATTAGAGCATCTTCATCGTTATCTGTGTAGTAACGCTTTCGCTGTCCTGCTGTTTTAAAACCAAATTTTTGATACAGAGAAATTGCAGCTTTGTTAGAAACTCGGACTTCCAAAGTAGCTCGTTCTAAGCCCAGTTCGTAGGCATTCTTCAGCAAAAAATAAAGAATAGCCTGTCCTAACCCTTGACCCTGATATTCGGGATGAACCGCCAAAATAGTAATGTGGGCTTCTTCTAAAATTGACCAAAAGCAACCCATTGCCAGCAATTTTACGGAAGCGGGAGATAAAGATGTAAATAAACCGAGTAATACGCTGTTAGGGCTATCTAACTCTCGTTTATAGCCATCCAACGTCCAAAGACCACCAAAGCACGCCTGATCTAGTTCTAAGACCAGACTTAAATCATCTGCTGTTATTAGTTTTAGTTCTAATTTGTCATTAGTCATTGTCATTGGGCATTGGGTATTTGTGTTTATTCTCCTCCCATGTCCTCCTTGTCCCTGATCCCCAATTCCCAATCCCCAATTCCCAATCCCCTTCCTCTTGCAAAAGACAGGGGCGAAAAAGCACGTTATTCGGTAAACTGGGAATCGGCATATTCGCTCGTAGCTTGTAATTAGTACTAAGGACAACTCTTAATATTTATGGTATCGACTCACCCTGCTGGGGTTCAACTTTCTGGTAGACAGTATTTACCGCAAACAGCTAGCGATAACATTAATCTTTCACCCAATCAAGAACTTTTACCACTGAGTGCCAAAGCTAATAACGAAGATCACCTAGAAATAGGGGGTTGTGATGTGACAACTCTTGTGCAGCAGTTTGGTTCACCTTTATATATTTTAGATGAGGAAACCCTGCGAACAGCTTGCCGTCAGTATCGGGAAAGTTTCCAGCAGTATTACAAGGGCGAATCTCAAGTACTATATGCCTCCAAAGCCTGGAGTTGTTTGGCAGTCTGTGCGATCGCCGCTTCCGAAGGCTTGGGAATTGATGTTGTCTCAGGAGGCGAACTCTATACAGCCTTAAGTGCAGGTGTAAGTCCCGACAAAATCTACTTCCACGGAAATAATAAATCGCGAGAAGAATTAACTCTGGCAATTCAGTCTGGTTGCACTATAGTTGTGGACAACTGGTATGAGTTGCGGACTTTGGTGGAGATAGCAGAGGAGGACACGGGGACACAGGGATACGGAGACACGGGGAATGTACATAAAACTTTCACCGCGTCACCGCGTCTCACTCTCTTTGCGTCTTCTCCCATCCGGATCATGCTCCGTCTGACACCGGGTATTGAATGCCACACGCACGAATATATTCGTACGGGACACTTAGATAGTAAATTTGGCTTTGATCCGAATGATTTAGATGAATTATTTGCTTTTGTTACTCAGCAATCTGTATTAAACTGTATCGGTTTACATGCTCATATTGGTTCCCAAATCTTTGAACGCCAACCTCATCAGGATTTAGCATCTGTGATGGTGCAGTGGATGAGTAAAGCTGCTGGTTACGGCTTAAGGGTGACAGAGTTAAATGTTGGCGGAGGCTTGGGGATCAAGTATACAGAATCGGATGATCCGCCTAGTATAGAAGAGTGGGTAAAACCAATTTGTGAAGTAATTCAACAAGCTTGTGCCGAGCAAAACTTACCACTACCAAAATTGTTGGCTGAACCAGGGCGATCGCTAATTGCCACAGCTTGTGTTACTGCTTACACTATAGGTTCTTCTAAAGTCATTCCTGAGATTCGCACCTACATAGCAGTTGATGGTGGCATGTCTGATAATCCCCGTCCAATTACTTATCAGTCAGTGTATCGTACTGTAGCTGCTAACCGCATGTCTAAGCCTTTGACAGAAACGGTAACTATTGCTGGTAAGCATTGTGAATCTGGGGATATTCTGATCAAGAATGCTCAGCTACCGAAAACTGAATCTGGAGATATTCTCGTAGTTATGGCTACAGGTGCTTACAATTACAGTATGGCATCTAACTACAACCGCTTGCCTAAACCGGCGGCTGTTGTAGTAGCGAATGGCGAAGCAAATTTGATTTTGCAACGCGAAACTTATCAGGATTTGATTCGACAGGATTGCTTACCAGAAAGACTTAAAAAGGATGAAGAATAAAGGTTGAAGTGATGAAGAAAGGATGAAGAATAAAGAATGAAAAATTCATACTTTATACTTAATATTTCAAGACTTCATACTTCATACTTTATCCTTCATATTTCATACTTCATACTTTCACGCCAGATGTCATGGGAGATTGGTGGAAGCAATGGCTGATAAACCAAGGATGGTCTCAGCCTTTGCTGCTTGAGACACTGGATATTGTTTTAGTACTGGCGCTGACCTATATGATACTAGTTATTATTAGTGAGCGCCGGACACTTTGGATGGTGCGAGGTTTTATTATTCTGATGCTGGCATCAGCCATCAGTGGTAAGTTGCAGCTACAGTTGTTAAATTTCGTACTGGAAAAGTTAGTCATTGGCTGTGCTGTCGCCATGGCGGTTGCTCTCCAATCCGAGTTTCGGCGATTTTTAGAACAATTGGGACGTGGCGAATTCTGGCAATTATTTCAACCGTCCCGTTTGGCAGTTCCTAAATCTGATAGTGTAATTGATGAAATAGTTGAGGCAGTCAGAGAACTGTCGAAAAATCGGATAGGTGCGCTACTAATTTTGGAAACGACTGGCCCCATTGATGAACGGGATTTTTCTGTACCAGGAGTAAAACTGAACGCTGAAGTGTCCAAAGAGCTAATACAAACAATTTTTCAACCGAAAACTCTTTTACATGATGGTGCTACATTGATACGGGGTTCTCGGATTGTAGCATCGGGTATAATACTACCACTTTCGGGACGTACGGCTTCGCGTCAGTTGGGAACACGCCACCGGGCGGCAATGGGAATAACTGAGCGGGTCGAGAATTGCATTTGTGTCGTTGTATCTGAAGAAACAGGTTCTATTTCTTTGGCAGAAAAGGGAACTCTAAATAGACCACTGACGATTACGAAGCTGAAAGAATCTTTAGAGATGAGATTTTCACCAACAGTAGATCGGGAAGCTGTTGCTCCTGGTTTAATCAGTTTGGGTCGTCAGATTCGTAGTCAGGCCTTAGCACTAGTTTCACGTTTACTCGGATTACCATCGACCGCATCGCGAGACAAAAAATGACAGCACAACAAACTGAACTGCAATATTTGCCCCCTGACTTGAAACGAGAACTACTGCCCAAGCACGTTGCAGTGATTATGGATGGCAATGGTCGATGGGCAAAGCATCAAGGATTACCCAGAATTATGGGTCATAAAGCTGGCGTTGATGCTTTAAAAAGTTTGCTTCGTTGTTGTAAAGATTGGGGGATCGGAGCACTGACGGCTTATGCTTTTTCCACAGAAAACTGGGGAAGACCCCATGAAGAAGTAGATTTTTTGATGACCCTATTTCAGCGAGTTTTGCGTCAAGAACTGCGGGAAATGGTTGAAGAGAACGTGCAAATTCAATTTGTGGGTAACTTAAGTAGCTTGCCGCGATCGCTACAAGCAGAGATTAGCCGTTCAGTGGAAGCAACGAAAGATAATCGTGGGATCAAATTTACGATCGCCACAAATTATGGTGGTAGACAAGAAATTATCCAAGCTTGTCGAGCGATTGCTCAAAAAGTGCAACAAGGTTTACTCCAACCAGATGAAATTGATGAAGCAACATTTGAACGTCATCTTTATACCATCGGCATTTGTGATCCCGATTTATTAATTCGTACTAGTGGAGAAATGCGAGTTTCAAATTTTCTCCTCTGGCAAATAGCCTATTCTGAAATATATATAACTGAGACTCTCTGGCCTGATTTTGATCGCCATGAATTTCACCGCGCTTTGTGTGCATATCAGCAGCGGGAAAGGAGGTTTGGGAAAGTCTGAAGAAGACGCGGGGAGGGAAAGACGCCGAGAGAGTGAGACGCGGTGACGCGGTGAAAGAACTCTCCGTGTCCCTACGTCCCGGTGTCCCTACGTCCCCGTGTCCTCTTCTATGGCCCGGAGAATACGGCTTGTTCTACATCTCGCCGACTCAAGGAGTATTTGAAGGCGCGTTGAATATCTTGTCCATTGTCTCCAGCATTGACATACCGAACTATAATTTGCTCAATGTCTAGCGAAAGTTCTGCTTGCCAACTAGGACGCTGAACGTGCCAGCAATGTAGCTGCTTTTCATCTTGTTCACAGCCTTGTTGTTTTAACCACTGCTCGATTTGGGGAAGAGGGTGATTATATAGTGGTGTTTCAGAAGGGGGAAGAGACATAACAATTAAAAATTAAAAATTAAAAATTAAAAATTTAAGAGTTGTAATATTAATCCTACAGGTTGGAAAGCGGCTTCGCCACGAGTTAAACCAATGGCGATCGCTAGCACTAAGCAACCTAAAAATGTCAGTCCTAGAATAAACAAAGCGAAGATTTCACCTGCGGAAAGGGGGCGATCACTAGCATCAAGATAAGCTGATTTCGACCAGTCGTAGGAACGGGAAACAGGACGGTTTAGATCGGGTGGTGCTTGAATTACTCCAAACCGAGAATAGCCAATTTTCAGGTCATAACTCAACCGTCGTTCTGGATTACTTAGAGTAGCGTAGGCTTCATTGAGTTGCTGAAATTTGGCAGTGGCGGCAACTGTAGGTAAGCTGGTCGTATCAGGATGATAGCGTTTGCTCAATTCTCGATAAGCACGACGAATTTCAATTGGCGATGCACTGGGATGCAGTCCTAGCAGGGTATAATATGTCGTCGTTTCGCTGCTTTGTGACATTGCACCATTCTGATTCACGGCTGTTTAATTCACTAGGCGATAAACTTTTTTCTAATATTGTGACATACTCCCACACCATAATCTTTGATTTGGTGCGGGCTTCTCAAACAATTGTGTGCATCACCCCTTTTGGATTTAAGCTAAGAAAATAAATCAGCGCGGGGTTTAAAAGTTTCCATCTGCCGAATTTTTTCGTATAACTCTCGTTCTTCTTTAGTAATATTTTTAGGAGTAACTATTTGAATTTCTACTAATTGATCGCCGCGTTTACCTTTGTCGGCAGGATAACCTTTACCAGCCAGACGTAATCTTTGTCCAGACCTGACTCCTGGAGGAATCGTCATTTTCACTAAACCATCAAGGGTGGGTGCTTCGACTTGACCTCCTAATACGGCTTCGCTGGGAGTAATGGGGATTTGGCAGTAAATATCTGTACCTTCGATTTTAAAAAGTGGATGAGGATCGACGGTAATTTTTAAGTATAAATCACCACCGTTAATACCTTGATTACGTAGGCGAATATTTTGACCTGTCACCATTCCAGCAGGCATTTCTACTTCTAGCGATCGCCCATCTTCTAAGCGAATTCTTTCTACACCGCCACGATAGGCTTTTTCTAGGGGTAGAGACAATCTTGCTTCGATATCTCGACGTGTAGGGCGTTGGTTTGGTGTGTATGCAACTTTTGTTCTGGGGCTACGAAATGGGTCGGCATTATTAGTATTACTAGCAGTAGATGTGCCATTTCTACCAGTTTTGACACCAATAACTTCGTTAATAAAAGTAGTAAAATCAGAATAGTTACCTGGATTTACATCCTGATTACCCCGACCATTGCTACGGTGATCCCCACCCCAAGGTTTCTTCTGTCCTTGTTTATCGAATCCTTTTTGCTGCCAGTAGCGGCTAAACTGGTCATACTGGGCCCGCTTCGCTGGATCGGAGAGAATTTCATAAGCTTCACCGATATCTTTAAATTTATCTTCTGCTGCTTTGTTCCCTGGATTTAGGTCTGGGTGATACTGCCTAGCTAAACGTCGATAATTTTTTTTAATATCTTCATTGGTAGCATCTTTGGATACTCCCAAAATTTCATAATAATCACGAAAATTCCGCAAATTCTGCATAATCGTTAGTTTATTTGAAATTTAGTTTTTAATTTCTTAAGATAGTTGGTGCTTGGTTTTTGGCTATTAATAGTTAATTATTAGCGGTTAGTTAAGTTGTTGGGAAAAAACAAATAACCACTAACCACTAATCACTAACTATTACTCATTACCTATAATGATGACTAAATCCGAATTTCAGAGAAATTTCATGAACTTTTTCTAATGAATACCAGTATTTGTAGCAGTAGTACATCGGATAGTGAGGTGTGTAATTCTCGTGTCTAGCAGACTTGATTACCAATCATCGTCATCATCCCAATTATCTTGATAGCTGGGGCGAGAACGGCGTGAAGAACTACCACCGTCAAAAGCGGAGGAGCGGGTGTCTCTACCATAGCTTCTGTCGTAGTCTCGATTAGAAGAAGGTTCATAATCTTTGCCATAGCCTCGGTCATAATCTTTGGTATAGCCGCGGTCGTAGTCTTTGCTATAGCCTCGGTTATAGTCTCTGTCATAGTAATCGCGATCGCGTAAAGAATCTCTCGGATTATCCCGTTCTTTATCACTACCACCTGTGAAGATGTCTTTGATTGCACCCAACAAATCATCATCTTCCTCTTCAGCGTAGTATTGGCGAACTTCACGGTTGAGATCGTACAACGCATCTTGCAAGTCAGCGTAGGCTTGATCAATACCGCGATCGTCATTTTCTTTTAAACTTTCGCGCAGTTCCCGACAAATATTGTCGATTTGTTGACGACGATTCCGGGCAAATGCCATACCAAAATCTAGTGCCACTTCCCGCAATTGTCTTTCGGCTTGTAAAATCAAAGCCTCAGCCCTGGTACGTTTTTCTACTTTCTCTTTACGCTGTCGGTCTACATCAGCAAATTTCTCTGCTTCTCGAATCGCTTGTTGAACTTCGCTTTCAGTTAAAGTAGAAGCACCTTGAATTGTGATACTTTGTTCTCTACCTGTGGTTCTATCTAAAGCTGTTACCTGTAAAATACCATTAGCATCAATATCAAATGCTACTTGAATTTGGGGAATACCACGAGGTGCTGGAGGAATGCCATACAGCTTGAAACGTCCCAAAGACTTGTTATCTGTTGCCATTTCCCGTTCACCCTGGACTACGTGAATCTCCACAGTATTTTGGTTATTTTCTGATGTAGAAAAGATATCAGAACGGCGCACAGGAATAGTAGTGTTGCGGGGAATAAGTACTTTTTTGACACCGCCTATAGTTTCTAATCCCAAAGACAAAGGTGTCACATCCAATAACAGTACATCCTTGAGTTCACCTGCAAGAATACCCGCTTGAATAGCTGCGCCCACTGCGACAACTTCATCTGGGTTGACGTTTTGGTTGGGTTCTATGCCAATCATTGCCCGTACTAATTGCTGCACCATAGGCATTCGTGTAGAACCGCCTACTAGTACAACTTCGTCAATATCATTAGGGGTGAGTCCCGCGTCTTTTAGCGCCCGTTTGACAGGGATACGTAAGCGCCCTAGTAAGTCGTCGCACAAGCCTTCAAATTGGGAACGAGTTAGGCGAGTTTCTAAGTGTACAGGCCCTTCTTCCGTTGCAGCAATGAAGGGTAAGTTTATTTCAGTGACGCTAACAGCAGAAAGTTCGATTTTAGCTTTTTCCGCAGCTTCCATCAAACGTTGCAAAGATTGACGTTCTCTTCTTAAATCTACTTTTTCTTGTTCGAGAAATTGTTCTGCTAACCAATCGACTATTTTTTTATCAAAGTCATTACCACCAAGTTGAGTATCACCACTGGTAGCTTTGACCTCAAACACTCCATCACCAACATCCAGAATTGACACGTCAAATGTGCCACCACCCAAGTCAAATACTAAAATAGTTTCTGTCTGCCCACG
This sequence comes from Fischerella sp. CENA71, assembly GCA_024239075.1. Taxonomy (GTDB): domain Bacteria; phylum Cyanobacteriota; class Cyanobacteriia; order Cyanobacteriales; family Nostocaceae; genus Pelatocladus. The sequence continues at coordinate 11,728 of JANBVI010000009.1, forward strand.
ATCCAAACCATAAGCCAAAGAAGCAGCTGTCGGTTCGTTGAGAATTCGCAAAACTTCCAAACCAGCTATCCTACCAGCATCCCTTGTTGCTTGCCGTTGGGAATCGTTAAAATAAGCTGGGACGGTAATTACTGCTCCTGTTACCGGTTCGCCCAAATATTTACTAGCATCTTCTGCTAGTTTTTTGAGAATCATTGCCGAAATTTCTTCTGGGGCAAAATCTTTACTCAGGCGAGGACAGGCAACTTTAATATTACCAACTTCATCTTTACGAATTGTATAGGGTACGCGCTTTGATTCTGGACTCAGTTCGCTATACCTACGTCCCATGAAGCGTTTAATTGCAAAAAAGGTATTTTGAGGGTTAAGGACAGTTTGGCGCCGTGCCATTTGTCCCACTAGGCGTTCGCCGTCTTTACTAAAGCCAACTACGGAGGGAGTTGTTCGCATTCCTTCTGCATTGGCAATAACCACCGGCTTACCACCCTCCATGACGGCGACAACAGAGTTCGTTGTACCCAAGTCGATGCCTACTACCTTGCCCATGCGTTACGTTTCTCCTACTATTTCTATATAAATTTTTTGTTTAGAACTAATGCTTGATTTATTGTATCTTGCTGTTGATAAATACACCTTAAACCAGGTTCGCTGCTAGAATCTTGTGAATTTAAAAAACCAACTAGAAACTCATCTAACTCAGATTGTCCGCGATCGCGATCCTTACATAGCAACTGCTGGCCATTTTTTTGTTCAAGAATACATTCGCGCCTCATTTGCCCAGTGGGGGAGTGTGGATATCCACACCTTTTATGTGCGTGGTAAAGCTTGCAAAAATCTGATCTTAAATTTACCTGCTGCTGCGGGTTCACAAAAAGTAAACTTGCCACCAATTTTAATTGGTGCTCATTATGATGCTGTACCTGGTTCACCAGGGGCTGATGATAATGCTACAGGTGTAGCAGTTTTACTAGAATTAGCACGCATGTTTTCTACCGAACCTATTAAATACCCTCTGCGGCTAGTAGCTTTTGATATGGAGGAATATGGGTTATTAGGTAGTATTGAATATGCAGCTAAATTGCAACGAGAACAGCAACCATTACGCTTAATGATTTCTCTGGAAATGTTAGGTTACTGCGACTCAAAACCTGGTTCCCAAATTTACCCATCGCCTTTACAGCATATTTATCCTAGTCGTGGGGATTTTATTGGTTTAATTGGTAATTGGCGAACTTTAAGAGATTTAATTAGTATTAGCCGTAGTATTCGTAAAGTTGGTGTAGCAAGTCAGTGGCTACCAGTACCCAATAAAGGTCATATCATACGGCAAACTCGACAGAGTGATCATGCCCCTTTTTGGGATGCAGGTTATCCCGCCATGATGATTACAGATACGGCATTTTTACGCAATCCTCACTATCACAAACCAACTGATACAATTGCGACTTTGGATTTAGATTTCTTGACTAGTGTTTGTCAGGGTTTGGAAAAGGGAATTCGACGGTTGTAAAGATTTGGGACAAGGAGGACAAGGGAAAGGAGAATAATTTTAGTTATTATTCAGACTTTTTCGGTGTGCGATCGCGTAGTAGGACTCAAGCTAATTAAATCATCGATATTGCGTTTCATAGTGTTACAAATAGCATCTAATGGTAAATCATTGATGTCATAGCCAAAAGGGTTTTCAATTTCCAAACCAATGGCTTCAATCCCAAATAAAGTAAAGCTAATTAAGGCGACAATTATACCTGTCCACCAACCAAGACTATCTACAATTTGAAAAGGTAGTAGTAGACAATACAGCAAAAGTAATTGCTTAAGATGAATAGTGTAAGCTAAGGGAATTGGTGTTTTGAGAATTCGTTCACAAGCACCTAAATTATCCACTAATTGGTTTAATAACTCTCGCATTGCGATTAATTGATAGCTATTCATGCAATTGCGTTCATGCTGTTTTTGTAAATAATCATCAATCCAAAACGCCACTTCTAATGGTGGATTATTCATCATTTTTAATTTGATATATTTTGATGTTTGCATCAATTCTTCTAATTCTTCATTTACAGGTTCTCCGCGTAAGTGTAATTTAGTTGCGACAGCAAATGCCACCAATAAATATAATGCTGCAATTTTTTGTTCTCTATCTGCTGGAGATTTTTCCTGTGTTGATACCCAAATTTGTCTTGCGAGATTGCGGACTGTATTAACAATACTGCCCCAGGATTTTCTCCCTTCCCAAAAACGCTCATAAGCTGTATTTGTGCGAAACACAAGTAATAAACCTAAGACAATACTAGGAATAACACTACCTAAAATGGGTTGCGATACAGGAAGCTTAAAATAGTAAAATATAGAGACAATCAACCCAAAAAAACCGAGTCCAATTACACGTTTATAAGTTGATATAATCACTGAACCTTTTAGTTGAAAAGCTATTTGCAACCATTTTAATTTTTCGGTCATCATGCAAGAAATTGGAAATATTATTTAATTAACTGTTACATTAAGTCTCATACTAAGATATAAGTATACTTTGATGAAAAGATTTTTGTTGAGAAGCTATGATCGCTTGAAGTTTTTAGGCTGAAAATAAACGCTACTTACTTATTGTTGTAGTCACCATGAAAATCGAAGGAATAGAAATTGACATAGCGATCGCAGCAAAATTTGTCCAATTAGTACTCGGCTGCATTAAGCAAGAGTATCCACATAGTGGTATTTATTGGTTTAATAACGATGAAGATATTAAACCACCACGGGAATTAACACCAACTTTCTATGGTTGCTTGGATTGGCATTCGGCTGTACATGGACACTGGTTACTCGCACGTCTAGCCCGTTATTTTCCTGAAGCTGCTTTTCAAACAACACTTAGACAAGCCCTTACTCAAAGCTTTACACCTGAAAAAATTCAAGGGGAAATAGCCCATTTACAGAAACATCCCTACTTTGAATGTCCTTATGGTTTTGCATGGTTATTGCAACTGGCTGCGGAATTCCGCGAATGGAATGACAACCAAGCCAAAGAATGGCTGGCTGTATTGGAACCGCTAGAAACCTTGGTTGCGAGTAACTTCCAGCGATGGCTACAAAATTTGGAATTACCTAACCGCACAGGAACCCATGGTCAAACGGCGTTTGCGCTGGGTTTAGTCATAGATTGGGCGCGAATCAGCAAAAACGAGAACTTAGTTGATTTGATTGAAAACAAAATCCGAAAATTTTATTTGAGCGATCGCAGCTATCCGTTAAATTTAGAACCACTCGGTTATGATTTTATCTCTCCCTGTCTTGCGGAAGCTGATTTGGTGCGACGAATTCTTTCACCAGCAGATTTTGCTAATTGGCTAACTGATTTTCTGCCACAATTACCTATTGATGAGTCATTCAACTGGCTAGAGCCAGCAAAAGTAAATAATCCTCAAAACTATTTACAGTCCCATTTTCATGGTTTAAATCTCAGTCGTGCTTGGATGCTTGAGGGCATAATTTATGGCTTACCAAATAGTGATCCTCGAATAGGTACGCTTCGTAATGCTGCTGTTCTACATCGTCAGAGTAGCATCATCGATGCTGTCAGTGAACACTATGCGAGTAGTCACTGGCTAGGGACTTTTGTAGTTTACTTGGTAACAACTCGTGGGTTGTGCAAGTGACCGAATTCGGGTGTTTTGGTGTTTGGTGGCAATTTTAGGCTATAAGTTCCAAATTGTGTCAAGATAACATCAACGTAAGACGCTTTGAGTCATAACTTCTAACTTATAGGATGTAAGGTGAATGTAATGTCGGGTCACAAGCTTCGTGGACGTTACCAAATTGTCCAACAATTGGGATCAGGAGGAGGATTTGGGGCTACTTACATCGCCTGTGACACTGATCGCCCAGGTAATCCTAAGTGTCTAGTTAAGCAGTTAAAACCAAGAATTAACGACCCGAATACTCTACAGATAGCACAACGCCTTTTTAAACAAGAAGCAGAAATTCAAGAAGAATTAGGCAATCATGATCAAATTCCGCGTCTTTTAGCTTACTTTGAAGAAAATCAAGAATTTTATTTAGTACAAGAATATATTGAAGGTCACGATCTCAGGCAAGAACTACCTCCGTTAGCTAATAGACTAACTGAAGCCGAAACAATTAAACTGTTGACGGAAATTCTAGAAGTTTTAGCCTTTGTCCATCGCCAAAAAGTGATCCACAGGGACATCAAACCCGCTAATATCATGCGACGCTCTGATGGGAAAATAGTCCTGATTGATTTTGGTGCAGTTAAAAAGGTAAGAGGTCTGGAAGTTAATCAACAAGGACAAACTGTTACCGTGGCAATTGGTACTCTTGGCTACATGCCGAGTGAACAAGCAGCTGGCGAACCGCAATTTAGCAGTGACGTCTACGCCGTCGGAGTCATTGGTATCCAAGCTTTAACAGGTATATATCCCGACCCTTCCCAAGGAAGCAAACTTCCCAGAGATCCCCAAACAGGAGAAATTATTTGGCGTGATCAAGTCCAGGTCAGTCCTGAGCTAGCTGATATTCTAGATAGGATGGTACGCTATCACTTTAGTGGACGTTATCAGTCAGCAGAATCAGTATTAGAAGCACTGCAAAGAATCTCAGATAAAAAAACTACTAAACCTCAACGGTGGAAATGGTTATTTCCTTTAGGAATAGTTGCAGTACTTGCTAGTGTAGTTGTGGGTTTTGGGTCTAGACTTTGGTCTGGAAATAAACAAGAAAAATTTATACCTTATGAAAACACTGAATATCAAATTAAAATCAAATATCCAGAAAGTTGGCAGTTACAAATTAAAGACATTTATGTTGCAGGCGTGACTGAATTAGCAACAATCATCTCTCCTAAGCAAAATGATACAGATAGATTTCAAGAAAAAGTCAATATAGATATTGAGGAATACTCTGGTACATTAGCTGAGTCTAAACAATTGTTTATTAATGAAATTAAAAATACTTTGCCAGATGCTCAAATTATTAATACGAGTTCAACTACTTTAGCGTTCAAACAAGCAAATCAGATAATTTACATAGGCAAAGATGGAGACCTTGAATTAAAAAATTTGCAAGTTTGGACTTTAAAAGGCAATAAAGCATACGTAATTACCTATACAGCAGCAATTGATGATTATGAACAATTTATCAATACTGCAAATCAAATGATTAATTCTTTTGAGATTCATTAGAGAATAGAGTGATTTTTGTTCTAAAAGAAAATTTTTCCGTCGGTACAGCCCAACTGAGGCGAACAATCTGTTCATGTAATTTTTGATCTGCTTCGGAACCATCACTAAAGACTGAAGGAGCATCCCACAAAGGATATGCGTGCATTCCATTCACACCCACCACCTCACCCTGATGATTGAGAAGTGGGCCTCCACTCATACCTTTTTGAATGTCATTAGTGTAGCCAATTTGATAGCCACCTTCCAAAGCCTTCGGTAATTTTAGGGTGATCTTACCAGTTGTAAACGTGAAGCCTTTTTCTTTGCCTTCATCTGCATAGGGAAATCCAGCAGCAAATACTTCATCACCTACAGCAGAATTAAAAGCAATAGATGCTACAGTATAATTTTTGTTTGGGCTACGAAACTGTAATATTGCTAAATCATTTGTGCCAAACTTGACATTTTTCGGCGAATTTGCAGACCAGCTCCGACCATCCGGTGTTTGAATCCGATATGGAGGATCATCGGCACGCAATACATGGGCATTAGTCAAAACTGTATAAACTGAGTCTTGCTTCTTCAATAAAATTCCTGTACCCAAGAATTCTTTTGAGATCACTTTTACAGTTATTAATTTAGCATTACGCCGTATTTGTTCTACTGATAAGCGCTTGGTATCTGTATTATTTTTTGCTTCACAATTTCTGCTGACACATTCAGCAGAATATTTGAGATATACTGCTGATGCACAAATTACTAATAACATGCCAATAGCTAGTGTCACTGGCTTGAGTTTGTGCCATTTCATTTACCAACTCCAAATATTCTGAGTTTTAAAAGTTGCGTAAAAAGTTAGAATTTTCCCTATAAATAACAAAAATACAAATTCTATCCATAAATGGAAATAGATAAATTGCTGTGCGACTGCAAAATAGTGAAATTAGCACGACCATCTCCTTTATTTAACCCGTTAATTTTGCGTTTAATTTTTAATTTTTGATTGTTAATTGTTATGCCTCCCTCTTTCCTAAATCAGTATATTCGCACAGTTTGGCAGCCGAGAAGAGGTTTAGCGATCGCAGAGGCCTGTGTGATTGGTCTGGTTGCGGCTTTTTCGGCTGTATGTTTAAAATTTGGTTCGGGATGGCTAGGAACATGGCGAGTTCACGCTTCACATGTTTTACCAGCTTGGCTATTCCTACCAGCAGTTGGTTTGGGCTTTGGGTTTCTGGCTGGGCTATTGGTAGAAAGGTTAGCACCAGAAGCATCTGGTAGTGGTATCCCTCACGTTAAAGCTTCGCTGGCGAATGTACCAGTCAAGCTTTCTTGGCGAGTGGCGCTTGTAAAGTTACTCAGTGCTACACTCACCTTGGGTTCAGGAATAACTTTAGGTAGACAAGGGCCGACTGTACAAGTTGGTGCTGCTTTGGCCGCAGGAATGAGTCGCTGGGTTCCCACCTCTCCAGATCATCGACGCCAGATGATCGCAGCTGGTGCAGGTGCGGGTTTAGCAGCAGCTTTCAATGCACCGATTGCTGGTGTCTTGTTTGTAATTGAAGAGTTACTCCAAGATTTATCAGGACTGACATTGGGAACCGCGATTATCGCCTCATTTATCGGTGGCGTTGTTTCCCGTCTATTAGGTGGTCGTAGTTTGCTACTGAACTTAGAATTGACTCGATCTTCGAGCAGTTTCTCAATCGTAGAAATTCCCTTTTACCTGATTTTGGGTATTCTAGCAGGATTACTGGCAGCACTATTTAATCGGGGATTAATTAAAAGTATCAAAATATATCGCAGTTTTCATATCAGTTTACCTTTGAGGATAGCTTTGGCAGGATTGATCTCAGGGATAGCAATTGCAATTTTGCCTCCTTCTTTCCGTGATAATACTGGATTACGAGAATTTGTCCTGGCTGGTGAAGCTAATGCACCCGTAGCCGCGATCGCTTTTTTGGCTCAATTTATCTTGACACTATTAGCATTTGGTTCTGGTGCGCCAGGAGGGTTATTTGCCCCCAGTTTGATTTTAGGTTCTTGTCTGGGTTATATCATCGGTGTTTTTGAATTCCATTTATTTGGATTAGGTTCGCCTACTACCTATGCTTTAGCAGGTATGGGGGCATTTTTTAGCGCCGTTTCCAAAGTGCCAATTACGGCGATTGTGATTGTCTTTGAAATGACAACAGATTTCAATCTAGTATTACCCTTGATGGTTGTCTCTGTCACATCTTACCTGGTTGCCGACAAGCTGATGCCAGGATCACTGTATACCAAACTTCTACAGTTAAGCGGCATCAATATTGACAACCCAGTTCCCGTTGAAGATACACTGACCAACTTAACAGCAAAAGATGTGATGCAGCGACGGGTGGAAACCTTAGATGCACAGATATCTGTGGAAGAAGCGGTACAGGCGTTTTCTCGGTCTCACCATCGGGGATTTCCTGTAGTCGAGGAGAGTAAATTAGTAGGGATTGTTACTCAAACCGATTTGTTAAAAATACGCGATCGCAACTTAGCTAAAGATACTCCGCTACGGGAAATCATGACGCCGCAGCCAGTGACAGTCACACCCATCCACAACTTGGGTAATGTACTCTATTTATTGGATCGTCATCAAATTAGTCGTTTACCAGTAGTAGAAGGACGCAGAATTATTGGCATTATCACTCGTGCTGATATTATTCGAGCAGAAGCCGATAGTCTGAACTGTAAAACTAGAGAAAACGGTCCCCAACCGGAACCTTCTTACGTAGTTTATCAAACGCGATCGCCCAGCATCGGTAGAGGTAGATTATTAGTACCAGTTGCTAATCCTGAAACAGCGGCGACATTATTGCAAATGGCAGCAGCAATTGCCCGCGATCGCCACTACGAAATAGAATGTCTGCAAGTAATTATTGTTTCTCGTCAAAGTTCTCCAGCCGAAACACCAGTCAGAACGACTAAAAGTCGGCGATTACTCCGAGATGCTGAAGCTTTGGGCAAAAAATGGAAAATTCCAGTACATACACAGATCCGAGTTACCCACGATATCGCCCATGCAATCCTAGAGACAATTAAAGAAAGACACATTGACCTAATTTTAATGGGGTGGAAGGGAAACACTTCCACCCCTGGTCGTATTTTTGGCGATGTTGTAGACACGGTAATTCGTCAAGCGAGTTGTGAGATGGTGTTGGTGAAGTTAGGGAAAAGTCCAGAGTCCAGACTCAAGAGTCCAGAGTTTCGCTTACTCCCAATTTCTTCGATTCCTCCCCTTTCCCTTTCTCCTCATCTCCCCATCTCTTCATCTCCTCTGCGTCCTCCCCAATTCAACCGTTGGCTAATCCCAATGGCTGGTGGCCCGAATGCGAGGGCGGCGATCAAATTGCTACCAGCTTTGGTAACGCTAGGAAATGACCCCAAAATTCGCCTCACCCGCGTATTTAAGCCATCCGAATCAGAACCAGACATGAAAATTTTAGAAGAAGCGATTCGCATACTCATCCGTCGTCGCAAATTATCCAGCACCGTAGTAGCAGCACCCGTGAAAGCAGATTCCGTGACTGAAGGAATCATCAACTTAGTTAAAACAGAAAATTATGATGTAGTTGTTTTGGGTGCTTCCCGTGAGGGATTATTACAACAGGCGATTAAAGGCAATATTCCCGAAGCGATCGCCTCTGGTGTAGACAGTACCGTGATTTTGGTCAGGGGAGCAATAAATAAGTAAACAAAAATCTCAAAATTAATAGCCCAAATTACGCCCCTAGTGCTAAATCTATTATCGGTGAGCAGTGAGATATCAACGTGAAAGCACAGGTATTTAGAGGCGTCAATCAACTTTCCTACGAAGAAATTCCTGTACCTGAACTACAACCAGATGAAGTCTTGGTACAGGTGCGAGTAGTAGGTTTATGTCAGTCGGATATCAAAAAAATTCGTTATCCCCTGTATGAACCACCACGGATTTTTGGACATGAAACTGCGGGGACAATCGCAGCATTAGGTACAGAGGTGAAAAATTGGCAAGTCGGACAACGGGTAGCGGTAATGCACCACATCCCTTGTATGCGTTGCGACTATTGCCTGAATGACAATTTCTCAATGTGCGAAACTTATAAAAACATCTGTACGACAGCCGGATTTGCACCTAGTGGTGGCGGTTTCGCTGAGTATGTCAAGGTTCCCGGTCATATTGTCCGCAATGGTGGGTTGATTCCCATCCCCGATGACATCAGTTTTGAAGAAGCAAGCTTTGTTGAACCAACTAATTGCTGTCTCAAAGCAGTGAAAAAAGCTCAGATTGCACCCGGACAAACAGTTTTGATCACTGGTGCGGGGCCGATTGGGTTAATGTTTGTGATGTTGGTGAAATATTTCGGAGGAAAAGCGATCGCCACTGACTTGATCCCCTCCCGCATAGAAAAAGCTTTGGCTGTGGGTGCAGAAGCTGCTTTTGATGCTCGTGATCCTGATTTAGCAGCCAAAATTCAAGCACTCACCAACGGTTTAGGTGTGGATGTGACTCTACTTGCTGTTCCCAGTGACAAAGCTTTCTTCCAAGCACTTGACTGTACACGCAAAGGCGGTAAGATTCTCTTTTTCGCTGAATTTCCTGATCAAGTAGAAATTCCCATTAACCCGAATATTCTCTATCGTCGAGAAATTGATTTGATGGGTAGCTATAGTTCATCCTACCGCCTGCAAAGTCTTGCGGCTGATATTGTGTTTAATAAACGCATCGATGTACAGGCATTAATTAGCGATCGCTACCCATTACAAAATTTATCTCAAGCCGTAGATCAAGCGATCGCACCAACACCAGAAACGTACAAAATTTTGATTTATCCTTAATCGGGGATCGGGAGAAGAAGACAAGGGAGACAATCAGACGCGGTGACACGGAGAAATTATCAAAAATATTCCCCGTGTCTGTCCTCACACTCCCCCCACTCCTCACACCCTCTTCCTAAATTTTTAATTTTTAATTTTTAATTGTTTTCTCCCCGCTCTCCATGATCCTCATTGTCATTCTGCTTGCTTTCTATCTCGCCTTTAACCTTGGTGCTAATGATGTTGCTAATGCAATGGGAACTTCTGTTGGTTCCAAGGCTGTAACTCTCAAGCAAGCATTGATTATTGCTGGTGTATTAGAATTTACAGGTGCGGTACTGTTTGGACAGGAAGTTTCACAAACTATTGCAACCAAAATTGCTAATCCTGACTTATTTGCAACTACACCGCAAATGTTAGCGATTGGGATGATCACAGTGCTGATTAGTTGCGGTTTATGGTTACAAATTGCCACAGCACGCGGTTTGCCTGTATCTTCTTCTCATGCAGTTGTCGGTGCGATCGCTGGTTTTAGTTGGGTAGCTTTGGGTGTAGATGCGATCGATTGGTCATCAATTGGCAAAATCACAATCGGTTGGATTGTCACCCCAGTAATCAGTGGTGCGATCGCAGCTTTGTTTTACAGCCAGATTAAGCGTTGGATTTTAGAACAACCGCATCAATTATTACAATTGAATGAGTGGATTCCCTGGTTGAGTGTGATGTTAATGGGAATCTTTGGTGTGATTGTTTTACCATCAGTTACTCAACCACTTGCAAAATTTTTAACTGAGAAAGTCGGTATTCAAGTACCAATCCATGATTTTCCCTTATTTGTGGGAGGTATTGCAGCGATCGCACTTAGTTTGTATAGTTGGCGACAGTTGGAGAAGGGGGAGAAGGAGGACACGGAGATACGGGGACACGGGGACACGGGGACACGGGGGCAAGGTGGACACGGGGACATGAAAGACACGGTGCATAAGGAGGACACACTCTCCGCGTCACCGCGCCCCATTGTCTCCGCTTCTTCAGAAGCGTCACCGCATCTCATTGTCCCCGCGTCTTCTTCTGGATTCTCCGTAGTTGAGGGTTTATTTGCCAAATTCCAGTTACTGAGTGCTTGTTTTGTGGCTTTTGCTCATGGTTCTAATGATGTCGGTAATGCGATCGCTCCTTTGGCAGCAATTATCTACATTCATAGCACTGGTACAGTACCTACAGGCGGGATCACTATTCCTGTCTGGATTTTAGTGCTTGGTGGTGCTGGTATTGTTACTGGTTTGGCTATCTGGGGTAAGAAAGTCATTGCTACTATTGGCGAAAGTATTATTTCTTTACAACCCAGTAGTGGATTTTGTGCCGAACTTGCAACCGCTACTACAATTCTTTTGGCTTCTCGTTTGGGGCTACCTGTTTCTACTTCTCACGCGCTTGTGGGTGGTGTAGTCGGTGTGGGACTGGTGCAAAATCCCAACTCTGTTAAATTTAAGACTCTGCAAGGGATCGCTGCTGCTTGGCTAGTTACAGTTCCGATCAGTGCGGGACTTAGTGCTGTAATTTTTAGCATCACCCGGTTTTTAGATTTTTGACTGAGGGAGCATCCCAAGACATAAAACTGATAACTGATTCCTGATAACTGTTAAAATGCTTTTCGGGCGATCGCAAGATTTTTAACTTGTACTAAATACTGAAAAATAAATCTTTTGATTTGTAGGCAAACTGTCATTGTATTTACTTTTTTACATGGTAAATGTATTTCTAGGAAACTTTTAATTACCAAAAAAAATTATTAATTTTTATTTAGACTACAGAAATCACTGTGATGTTTTTAAACCAAGAGATGATACCAGGGAATAATTAATTTAACCTAAAAAATTATCAAAAATTATACAAAGCCTGAAGCCATATCAAAATTCTGCAATATCAGACAGGATACCGTAGGTTAGAGGTAACAAACTAATGGGGCGATTTGAGAAGCGGTCAGAAAACTCACGAACAGGTGATCCATTCACAGAAGCAGATACCGCTCTAAGAGCTGTCACTGAAGAATTGCAAATTATCCAACGGACTTTGCTCAAGTCTTTACAAGAAGATATCAAGCGTTTACAGACAGAAAAACTCCGCTTAGTTGATGATGTCAAACGTCTACAAGACGAAAAAGAAGAACTGCTCCATGGTCGCCAGTTAAGCGAATTACAAGTATTGTTGCGTCAGTTAGCTAATATTTTGGCAAGTCATATATCCTCGCAACTACAATCTTCTCTGGAAACCTTAGCTAAACAAGCTGTAGAATCAAACACTGAAGATAGTGAGGAAAGTAACGCTGTTGCCAATCAACTGCTTGGCTCTTTAGATGATACCCTCACTATTACTTTTCACACTCTTCAGCAAGAAGTAAAGAATTATCAAACTAATATTTCCCAACAGTTGTCTCAAATGTCACTACAACAACAGCAAGGGGAAGAAATTTTAGCAGAGTTAGTAAATCGCCTACGCGGTGAACTGGTACGTGTGGAACTAGAAAAAACTACACAGCGATCGCCACAACAATCTTCTCCAACAGTCATCCAAAAAATACCCCATCCTGCGGACGAGCCAACAGAACAACTGTACTCACATTTTTGGGAAACCCCACCACATCATCAGGAAGAACCAACGGAACAACAATATCCAAGTTTTGAGGAAACACCACTACATTATGTAGAAGAGCAGACGGAGCAAAAATATTCAAATTTTTGGGAAACTTCACCAAATCATCAGGAAGAAACGACACAACAACAGCATCCTGTTGACGAACCAACAGAGCAAAAATATTCAAGTTTTTGGGAAACTTCACCAAATCATCAGGAAGAACCGACACAACAACAGCATCCTGTTGACGAACCAACTGAGCAACAATATTCAAGTTTTTGGGAAACTCCACCAAATCATCAGGAAGAACCGACACAACAACAGCATCCTGTTGACGAACCAACTGAGCAACAATATTCAAGTTTTTGGGAAACTTCACCAAATCATCAGGAAGAACCGACAGAAGAAGAATCTATTGACTGGGATGTAGAAACGGAACTAGAAATAAACAGGATTCGAGAATATGGAGAGGCGCAAATTGATCTACCAGAAGAATCTGAGGCTTTTGCATTTACTAATGATGATGTGGTGACAGCCAATTCTTTCCTAGAGGACGACACAACATTTATCTCGAATGGTGTATCACCAAGGGAAGAAGTAACCACATCCGCGCGATCCCAGAGAAAAAATTCAGCGATCGCACCCATGGGTTTACTGTTTATTCTGTTATCAACAGGAGTGATATCGCTTTACAATGTCGCCATTAAAGTGATTTTCAATCCAAATTCGCTAATTTTTGGAGCTTTTGAGGCCGATGGTTTACTGACGCCTACTCTTGGTAACTCTCTGTTGATTTTAATGCTCAGGATGCTGGTAGTTGTACCATTGATGTTGGTTTTAGCGCCCATACTATATCCGCAGGTATGGCAAGATTTGCAAAATCTTGTGCAATCATTGCGAACAAAATCTCGCACCGCGAATGCAAAAAGCAAACAAGTATTGCTGCTGTCGATAGTGAGTGGATGCTTTTTATTTTTGTCTCAGGTATTGATTTATATTGCTATTAGCCAAATCGCTACCGGAGTTGCGATCGCATTATTGTTTGTTTATCCAGCCATTAGCGCACTTTTAGCATGGTCTTTGCTTAGAGAACAACCTACTTCTTTTCGTTTCGGTGCGATCGCCTCTATCTTTGTAGGACAGATGATGATCCTAGCAGGAGATACAGGTGTTGGTACAGGTAACGCTTTTGTAGGCAGTATCGCAGCTCTGGTTTCAGGAATAGCTTTTGCCTTCTACATAATTCTGACACGCGTCTGTGCAAGTAAACTCCATCCTGTGCCTTTTACTTTAATTAACTTTGCTACCATGCTGGTGTTGTCTTTGGTGGGTTTGATCCTACCTTTACCCATCACTTGGAGTCTCCAAGTCAATCCCAATAAATTACTGGAATTGATTTTGAGTGCCTTTATTTTAGGCGTACTGACTTTATTTGGTTATGTTTTCAATAATGTCGGTGTCCGCAAACTCGGTGCTACGCGATCGGCAATTCTCGGTGCTACTGTTCCTGTATTAACTGTGATTTTGACAGGGGTGATTATTCAAGAAACACTACAACCTGCACAAGTATTAGGAGTTTTATTAGTAACTTTTGGTGCGGCCGCTATTAGCTATGAAAAAATGCGAAATTACACCAAAACAGCTGGTACAAATTCCCATAATTAAAAATTAAAATTTCATGAATTTAATTTTTTATTTTGAATTTCTACAGTAGTGGCTCTTGACTGAAAAAAGTAAAAGGGTAGAGAGTTGATGCCATCAGGGAAGATCAGCTTTTTTATACATAGTTGCAAAAACTTTTTTGGAGAATACTTTCTACTTAAAAGTTTAGTGATCAAAATTTAAATACAAAATCAATTTCTATTAACATTTTTGAATTTCAAAGCTTAAGATTAATATCTAGCAACACTTCTATGACTTTTTTAGGAAGTTTTTCAATAAAACTTCTGAGATAAATAGTAAATTTGTAAATGTTTTTACATATGCACTGTCTAAAAATTGTTAAAATCAGCAAAAATCTTCTTAGAAAAGACAAGATTTTTCGTTTTTGAATTAATCACTTGGATTTTGAAGTCTATGACTTTCCCTCAAGCAGATTCGATTTATTATCAGGACAGCATCATCCCTTGGCAATTTCAGAGCAGCTCACCATACGCTGCGTTTTTAGTGAGACTGCTAAACATACCGCCTTCATCTTCGTAGGCTGTTTTGTCATGAAACAAATACATTAGAAGAGAAAATACAGCTAAAGCTTGAATAAGCTCTATCACCGAAGAGGTTAAAGGGAAAATAAAAGGTAAAAGGAAGAAAAAGATCGCCTACAAGGTTCGAGATTTCAACTTTCCTTGGAATATAAGGATAGTTTCACCCTTACTGGCTCGGCTCTAAACCTTTCTCCTTATTTATCAATAGACTCAAATTTGAGCCATAGTTAAGCTTGATAGCATTCATCCTTCTGTATAGCTGCTTTCTCCCTTCTTGAATTAGTTGATTACCTCTACCAACAAAGTTGATTCTGCCAATTTGCCAGAAAATACTGACTAAATGACAATTATGACTACCAAGAACACCCTTACTTAACGCATAATAGATCATCTAAGTAAAGACATCGCCTTCAGTCGCGTGTATACTACATACTTTCCATTGACTGATTACTGTAAACGTGCTATTTGATTGCTTGTTATATGAGTAATGATGTAGATCTGATTAAGCGTCTTGGCCCCAGTGCTATGGATCAGATCATGCTTTATCTGGCTTTTAGTGCCATGCGGACAAGTGGGCATAGACATGGGGCCTTTTTAGATGCAGCCGCAACCGCAGCCAAGTGTGCAATCTACATGACCTATCTAGAGCAGGGACAAAACCTGCGAATGACAGGACATTTACATCACTTGGAACCGAAACGAGTCAAAGCAATTGTCGAGGAAGTAAGACAAGCCTTGACTGAGGGCAAACTGTTAAAGATGCTAGGTTCTCAAGAACCACGCTATCTGATTCAGTTCCCCTATGTCTGGATGGAAAAATATCCTTGGCGACCAGGACGTTCCCGGATTCCGGGTACGAGTCTCACTAGCGAGGAAAAGAGACAAATTGAGCAAAAATTACCCTCTAATTTGCCAGATGCTCATTTGATCACCTCGTTTGAATTTCTAGAGTTAATTGAATTTCTGCACAAGCGATCGCAGGAAGATTTACCCAAAGAACACCAAATGCCTTTGAGTGAAGCTTTAGCGGAGCATATAAAACGCCGTTTACTTTACTCTGGTACAGTCACACGTATTGATTCTCCTTGGGGAATGCCCTTCTACGCTCTCACCCGTCCTTTTTATGCACCAGCAGATGACCAAGAGCGTACTTACATCATGGTCGAAGATACCGCTCGCTTCTTCCGAATGATGCGAGATTGGGCCGAAAAAAGACCAAACACCATGCGAGCATTGGAAGAGTTGGATATTCCACCCGAAAAGATGCAGCAGGCCAAAGACGAATTGGATGAAATTATCCGTGCTTGGGCAGATAAGTATCATCAAGATGATGGTATCCCTGTGGTATTACAGATGGTATTTGGTAAAAAAGAAGACTAATAACCACAGTATGGGTATGGTCTTCAGATTTTCCTGGGCAAAATTAGCAGCTAGTACCATCAACGACAGTCCCACACTATACAAGAAGTACTGAATAGTACATTGTTATTAGTGTGGGATAAATTACAACCGAATATAAATACTTTTTTTGTAGATTGACACTCATATGCATAATTTAATAAATTTCACTGCATAGGGGATCACCATTATCTGCTTTTCTTTTCATAATCAGTAAAACGTAAGGGTGTAAGGGCGTAAGGTGTAAAAGAAAACAAAAATTTTTCTGAGATTTACGTCTTTAAAATACCCCAAAATTTTTACCCACACCTGCAAAATTCCCCTACACCCTTTCTGTTAATTAATCAATCAAGATATTGATATTATTGAGTGTTCTGGTTGCTAGGAACCTGGTTATCAGGAATCTGATTGTTAGGATTCTGGTTGTTTGGAACCTGGTTATCAGGAATCTGATTGTTAGGAATTGGCTGAGTTTGAAAAGAGGGCTGGAAAATCGTGTTATTTGTTCTATCGGCAGGTATAAAACTAGGCAAATAGCCACTAACATAATTACTGGCATCAATACAATTATTTAAAGCCTGAGTGGGAGCTAAATTGTCGATTTGCAATCGCAAACCCACCACACACTGAGCATAGCGGCGTGGTAATAAACTCAGACCACAGTTATTTAAAAGTGTTCTGTTAAATAGCTGTTTGTCAAGAACTTGTTTGCTATCTTCGGTACTTTTACTAATACCAGCTACACATGCACCTACATCTTCAGGACGCCATGCTTGTACACAGGTAGGTAGCGCATCGACTGCTGCGATTTCTGTATTCTGTCGAATTTCAGCTACACAAGACGACAAATCTCTGGGACGCAATGCCCTTGCACAGCCGCGTGCTGCTGCTTCCGCAGTAATCCCCGCTTTGAGAAGTTGAGAAGCACAAGCCCTATAATCACCCGTAGTTACAGCGATCGCATCTGTACCAGGTAAAAAATTCATTCCCAACCATCCGATCACAATTAATGCTGGTGCAGCTACCCCAGTACCCAAGATTTGTTTAGTTCTTAGCATAGTTTTGTATAAATGCTTACTGTTTTTGTTGAATGACATTTCCGTTCTACTCCAATCACGCAAAGTTATGCTATCTCATCTTTAAAGTTAGTTTTCACCTATTTTGGCAGGAAGGTTTGGATCGGGGAGCGGGGAGCGGGGATAAGGCAATACGGTTCGGATAAGACAAATCGATTGGCATCTAAACCCTGTAGAGACGTGCCATGGCACGTCTCTACATGCCCAAATCATGACGCAAAATTCTTAACCGAACCGTATTGGGGGATAAGGGAGATAAGGGAGTGTGGGAAGAATTATTTAACAAGTTTCTTCTTAATGCCCGATCCCCCATCCCCGATCCCCAATCCTCAATCCCCAATCCCAATCTCCGATCACCAATTTCACCTGATTGCTTGTATAATATCCTGTGGAGTTAGCGAAAAATGTCTTGGCTGCTGGCATTAGCGCTGCCGTAGAGGCTTGAAACTCAAGCAATGACCCACGGTTACACAGCGCGATCGCAACTAAAAGCTTGAAACGACAAGTACAGTACGGCGAGACACGCCGAAACTGACTCTGGAGTAATCAGAGTAAAAGCTTGGTAAAAGAAGCAACTTAATTTAAATAATGATGTGCGTTCTGTGAACCAAGAATCTCTAGCACTTTTGGGCAGGGAATGTCAAAATGGTATGTCTGGGTAAAAGTTGAAATTAGGATTAGATTAGGAAGCTCATGTCCCGATACAGAGGACCACGATTAAGAATTACACGTCGCCTGGGTGAATTGCCAGGACTAACTCGTAAAAGCGCCAGACGCTCTTATCCTCCTGGTCAGCATGGTCAGAACCGCAAGAAGCGCTCTGAGTACGCTGTCCGTCTTGAAGAAAAGCAAAAACTCCGCTTCAACTATGGTTTGACAGAAAAGCAACTGCTGCGGTACGTACGGAAAGCCAGACGTGTAACTGGTTCTACTGGACAAGTGCTACTGCAATTGCTAGAAATGCGCTTGGATAATACAGTTTTCCGCTTGGGTATGGCTCCCACTATCCCAGCAGCACGCCAATTGGTAAACCACGGTCATGTCACAATAAATGGTCGTGTGGTGAATATTCCTAGTTACCAGTGTCGGCCAGGAGAACTCATTGCTGTTAGAAATAGAGAAGCATCCCGGAAGTTAGTAGAAGCTAACTTGCAATATCCCGGTTTAGCTAACCTTCCCAGTCATCTTGAATTTGACAAAAACAAGATGGAAGGTAAAGTCAACGGTGTCATTGAACGTGAATGGATTGCACTCAGTATTAACGAACTACTCGTGGTTGAGTACTACTCACGTCAAGCGTAATCGTCATTTGTCCTTAGTAATTGGTCATTTGCCAAGGACAAATGACCAATTACTATCCACCAATTTGTGACATGGTGCGAGTGTACACACCTGTTGTACCTGAGTCACGCAACTTAAAATTGATTTCTGGTTTAATGGCTAGCAATTCTGTTACCTGCTGGCGAAGTTCGGTGGTCTTTACTCCAGTACGTAAAGCTGTTTTTAAATCTATTTGTCCAGTTTCGTTTAATAAACACGGACGCAACCAACCATCAGCAGAAAGACGCATCCGGTTGCAGCGATCGCAAAAACATTCCGACATCTGACTGATAAAACCCAGCGTTCCTTTCGCCCCCGGAATTTTAAAGACATCGGCTGGTCCATTACCACGAACTTGCGCTTCTGTCAATCCCCAGCGGGCGCGGATGTTTTGGCGAATTTCTTCAGAAGTTATCCAACCACGATCGCCAAATAATTCTGCATTCCCAATTGGCATAAACTCAATAAAACGGACGTGCCATTGTTTGTCAATAGTCAATGCTGCCAGATCCAAAACTTCATGGTCGTTGACATCAGGGATAACCACTACATTTAATTTCAATGGGTCAAATCCTACACTATAAGCAGCTTGAATTCCCTTCCACACATCTTGCCAACGAGAACGACCACGATTACCAATAATTTGGTCAAAAACATCAGGTTCGAGAGAATCCAAGCTAATATTAATTCGCCGTAAACCTGCATGATAGAGACTTTGTGCCATAGGGGCGAGTAAAAAGCCGTTGGTTGTCATCGAGAGGTCTTGTGTTTCTTGAAGAGAAGCGATCGCCCTCACCAACTCCACCACACGTGGACGCAACAAAGGTTCTCCCCCTGTCAAACGAAACCGGGTAAATCCTACGGGTATAAAAACTTCTTGAATAAGGGTGATTAGTTCCTCATCAGTCAATAAATTTTGCTTGAGGATATAGTCTAATTCTGCACCCTCTGGCATACAGTATTGACAACGGAAATTGCAGCGATCAATTAAACTAATCCGGAGGTAATCTACCTGGTTCATGACTTTATAATTTTATCTTATGATCTTCATACCTAAAGTATTTTTGTCAATGCATAAATACATTTTAGTTTGCGAATTTTATTTATGGTCCCGCCTAAGTGAAACAGGTTAGGATACTTTACGCTAACGTGTTTCAATCTGGCATGATCTATTTCATTAGTTTCTAATTTAACCCGGTTTCTCATAGAAACCGAGTTTGTGATCCCCATCTGCAATTTTGCAATTCACTTATGTCAGAAAATCTTACTCCTCCAACCACCAAGCCTCACCGTCCGCATTTTTCCTCTGGTCCTTGTGCAAAACGCCCTGGCTGGTCTGTTTCTTCTTTACAAGATGCTTATGTAGGTCGCTCTCACCGTTCCGAGGGTGGGAAAGTGAAGTTAAAAGAAGTAATTGAGCTATCTAAGCAAATTTTGGGTGTACCCGCAGACTATCGCCTGGGTATCGTACCAGCTTCCGATACTGGTGCAGTAGAAATGGCGCTGTGGTCACTGCTGGGAAAACTCCCCCTAGATATCTTGGCGTGGGAAAGCTTTGGTCAAGAATGGGTCAAAGATGTTGTGGATGAACTACAGTTAAGCGATACTCGCATCCTGAAAGCATCTTACGGAAGTTTACCAGATTTAGCACAAGTTGATTTTAGCCACGATGTAGTATTTTTATGGAATGGAACTACTTCCGGCGTTCGTGTTCCAAATGGCGATTGGATTCCAAGCGATCGCACCGGGTTAACTATCTGCGATGCGACATCAGCTGTTTTCGCAATGGATATACCTTGGGATAAGTTAGACGTAGTTACCTATTCTTGGCAAAAAGTCTTGGGTGGAGAAGCCCAGCATGGTGTCATCGTCCTTTCACCTCGTGCTGTAGAACGGTTAGAAACTTACAAGCCACCACGCCCACTACCAAAGCTATTTCGCCTCGCGCAAAAAGGCAAGTTGATTGAAGGAATTTTTCAAGGAGATACCATCAACACCCCATCAATGCTGTGCGTAGAAGATGCATTAGATGGGCTGAAGTGGGCAGAAAGTATTGGTGGACTTCCTGGTTTAATTAACCGCGCTCAAGCCAACCTAGCAGCTATTGCTAAATGGGTGGAACAAAGTAGCTGGGCAAATTTCTTAGCTGAAAAACCTGAAACTCGCTCTTGTACATCAATTTGTCTCAAGATTGTCGATCCTTGGTTCACTGAGTTAAGTCCAGAACAGCAGGGACAATGTGCAAAAAAACTGGCTAAAACCTTAGAAAAACAACAAGTTGCTTACGATATCGCTTCCTATCGGTCTGCACCTCCTGGAATCAGAATTTGGGGTGGTGCAACAGTTGAAACCGCAGATATCGAAGCCCTATTACCCTGGTTAGATTGGGCATATGCAAGCGTGAAAGCGGAAATGAAAGAAGTAGCATAATTGACAATTCCCCGAACTTCTAGTTTGGGGATTGTTAGCTTACCGAGCCGACTTGTCTCAACTTGTTACCTAATCAAGCCAAAGAGTTAAATTAGATTACCTGATGTAGCGTAATAGTCAGTGATAACAAGTAACACTCAGAGTTCGCAGATTGTGTAATAATAAACCGATCGCATACACTATTACCTTCCCAACCGTGCAAGCAACTGATAATTTTGATGAGTTAGCTGCTGCCTTACAACAACCAGCAGACCTGGATTTTGAAATACCTGATCCAGAAAACGAAGAAATTCCGGAGCAGGAATTTCAACAGCAACTAGATATAGCTTGGCAAGTGTGCGATCGCTTTGATTTGCAAACAGAAATTTGGCGGGGGCGAATTTTACGAGCAGTGCGAGATCGAGAGAAAAAGGGCGGAGACGGAAGGGGTGCAGGATTTCTCAAATGGCTCAAGGAACGGGAAATCAGTAAAAGTCAGGCTTATGCTTGGATTCAGCTGGCTAATAGTGCCGATACACTTCTAGAAGAAGGCAAGCTAGATCCAAATGCTATTAAAAATTTCAGCAAACGCGCCTTTGTGGAAACCGCCAAATCAGCGCCAGAAGTGCAAATCATGGTGAGTGAAGCAGCACAAAAAGGCGATCGCATTACTAGAAGAGAAGTACGTCAACTCACTGATGAATGGACAGCCATGTCGTCAGATTTATTACCTGAACCAGTTAAGCAAAAAGCAGCAGAAAACGTCCTTCCTCCTCGTTATATTGCGCCTCTGGTAAAAGAAATGGAAAAACTGCCAGAATCGCATCAACAAAGCTTACAGAAGGAAATAGCCCAAAATCCCGACCTCGATACTCTCAAACAGGTAACTTCAGAAGCGCGTAGTCTGGCAAAATATCTCAAAGCAGCGGCTCAAGTCCAAGCATTGAACGAAGAAGAAGTTGACATCGAAAACGCACTTATAGAAGCACAAAGAGTCGGTTGTTTAAGCATAGCTGCCGACTTAGTAAATCAAGCATCCCAGCTAGAACAAACCATCGGCAAATTGTACATGACTTGGAAACGCATCGGTAATTTAGCAGACAGATTGTACGTAGATACAGGTGCAAGTACACCAGAATTGCGATCGCTCCTAGATTGCTTAGAACCCCTTGGTAGTGAAGTGATGGAATTACAACTCGGTGGTGCAGGAGAACGTACTGTCCGCCTGCAAATTCAGGAAACGGGTTAGTCATTTGTCATTTGTCATTTGTCACTTATCCCCCAATCCCTGCTTCCCAATTCCCTCAAAGCGCGTGTTGCTTCAATTCATTTAAGGAAACATGTTCTACTGCTGATGCATGGGTTGCTGACAAAACTACTGGTGGTGCAACTCCAGCATCTAGGGCTTCTTTCCAGCGAGAGGCGCATAAACACCAGCGATCGCCTGGTTTTAAACCCGGAAAATCAAATGCAGGAACAGGTGTACTTAAATCGTTTCCCCTTGACTTGGTAAATGCCAAGAATTCTTCTGTGACTTCTGCACAAACGACATGGGCGCCAAAATCACCCGCGCCTGTGCTGCATACTCCATCGCGATAAAAGCCTGTCATGGGCGAGGTACAACAAACTTCTAAGGGTTCTCCAAGGACGTTTTTAGCCTGTGTCATGGCAATAGCTTGTTACTGAAACACTATCAGAATAATTATGAAGGGTAAAGCATGAAGTGTGAAATCAAGTTTCTTATTCTTGATTCTCACTGTTCCCCGTTTCCTGTTCAGATTTCCCTCTTGATCAATTTAAACAATTGATTTCGCGTAACAAATCTCCTAATAGTCCGCGATCGCGAATTAAAATCAAATCAGGGTCATTTTTTAATAATTCTTGAAACTTGGGATTGATGAACAGGGCTGACTCTAGGTAGTCCAACGCCAGTGAATTATCCCCAATCCGGGCTGCACAACACGCGCAGTTATACCAAGCATACTCATCATTAGGTTTGATTTCGATGGCTTTTTGATAGTTCTTCAGCGCTGCTGCAAAGTTTTCTGTATATCTAAAAGTATCTGCTAGTTTGTAATAAGACCAAAAATCTTGGGAATTTATGGCTTGGGCTTGTTCATAACTCTTAATGGCTTCTTCGTAGTATTTTAAATGCCTGCAAGCATCTCCACGACGCAACAATGCCCAATAATCATTTGAGCGGATTGACAAAGCTTGATCATAGTCAGAAATTGCATCTTCATAGCGTTTTAAGTGCCTTTTGGCATCTCCACGCCGAAAATAAGCCCAGTAATCATTTGGGCGAATTGTTAAAGCGTGATTGAGAGTTGCGATCGCTTCTTCAAATTGATCTAAATCTTCTATTAATATGCAAGCCCGATTGTAGCAAGCCCAATAATCATTAGGACGCAGTGCTGATGCCTCTTTAAAACTGGCTACTGCGGTTTCATACTCACCCAATTCTCGTAAAGCACAACCTCTGTCATACCACAGCCAGTAAGCATTCGGGCTATTTTCTAATGCTCTGTCATAACATGCTATTGCTTCCGCATATAGCTCTTGGTCATCAAGTCTTTTACCCTGTCGATACCAGTATCTGCTATCTCTTGTGAGAAGCAGTGGAATATCTGCCTTAGCCTCTGCTGCTTGACTCATAGTTTTTGCCCCAACCAAACAGTTACTACTGCTACAGACACACGCACTATTTTATATTATTGTGTCGGCGCATAATTGGGTAGTGGGCAATAGGCAATGGGCATGGGGCATTGGGCATTAAGAAAAAACTAGTTAAATGATTCTCCCTTGTCTTCCCACACTTCCCACACTTCCTTGTCCAGAATGTCTCCTATCTCCTATCCCCAATCTTCAACTCATTCAACTTGGCACGTAAATCTGTCCAATGAACATCTGCTAAACTTGGTAGGACAATGTGAGCAGCACCGACTCGTGCAGCTGGGCCGAGTCCGATTGTCCACATCTGACCAGCTAAAGCTGCTTCGATACCTGCTTCGGCATCTTCTACAACTATTACTTGGGCAGGTTCAAGTCCTAACTGATTGGCAGCATACAAAAATAGGTCAGGGGCAGGTTTGGGGCGTTGGACACTATAACCGTCAGCGATCGCATCTATACGGTTGGCAATACCTAACTTCTCAATTACAGTCCGGGCATTTTTACTAGCTGAACCAAGGGCAATCTTAATTCCTGCTTGCTTTAATTCATCAAGCAAGGTGACTACACCAGGCAATAAATCATGAGGTGAGATGTTTTGGATGGATTCGACATAATAACGATTCTTACGCTCCATCATCTCTTGTAGTTGTGCTTCGGAATACTTTTTGTCACCGACTATATGCAGAAGTGATTCTCGACGTGATACACCCCGCAAAGCTTCGTTAGCCTCACGATTGAAGGGTAATCCTTCTTCATCTGCTAGTTTTTGCCAAGCAAGATAATGATATTCCGCTGTATCTGTCAATACACCGTCTAAGTCAAAAATAAAGCCTCGGATGTCTGGTGAC
The DNA here is from genome assembly GCA_024239075.1 of Fischerella sp. CENA71. Lineage (GTDB taxonomy): Bacteria > Cyanobacteriota > Cyanobacteriia > Cyanobacteriales > Nostocaceae > Pelatocladus. The sequence continues at coordinate 36,291 of JANBVI010000009.1, forward strand.
ATGGTTGTTGGTGGTTGTTTGTTGGTTGTTGATTGTAAATCTCCGTGTTCCCGTGTTTCCCTGTCTCTCGTGTCCCCGTTCATCAAATCAAACTCATGCCATTTCCCACGCCACATCAACTTGAATTTCAGGCGTATCCATCCAGGGGGTAGGTGAGGATGAGCTATGGGTTCGCTGTTTCCCATTTGAATACCGCCAAAGCCTAAAACCACTGCTTGCCAAACACCACCTGCACTCGCTCCATGAATGCCGTCTGGTGCATTACCCCGGACATTTTCTAGATCGACTAATGCTGCTTGCATAAATCTTTCGTAAGCTTCTGCTGTTTTCCCCAAATCTGAGGCGAGGATGGCGTGTATTGCTGGGCCGAGGGAGGAACCATAAGTGATATCGGTGCGGGGTGCGTAATAATCCCAGTTAGCTTGCAAGGTGTGGGGGTTGTAAGGAGGTTCCTGTGATTGTCGCATCAGATACAACAGCATCAACACATCTGGTTGCTTGAGTACCTGCCGTTTATTGCCTTCCTCAATACCTAAGATAGCTTGGATAGATTTGGTGCGTGGTTCGTAGTCTTCGAGATTGATATCTTGCAATTGGAAAAATCCCTCGAATTGCTCAATCAGCCCGGTTGACTCGTCGTAAGGAATCCAAATGTTGGTAATGATATCACTCCAACGCGATCGCCTGCCGGCACTTAGTTGCAATTTACCTTCTAGTTCTGTGGCTTTGTCAGGAAAATGTTTGTGTAGCCAGTCATAAATATAAAGTGCTTTTTCTAGATGCCATTGTACCAGTCGGTTGGTAAAGGCATTGTTGTGGACAAATTCGTGATATTCATCAGCACCGATCACTTCTCGAATTTCGTAGCGTTCGTGTTTGGTGTTGTATTCTACTCGACTACCCCAGAATACAGCAGTGTCGAGAATAATCTCAGCGCCGTAGTCCCGCATCCATTCATCATTGTTGGTAGCTTGCCAGTAGTACCATACAGCATAGACCACATCAGCACTAATATGAATTTCGCGATCGCGACACCAAATCCTAATATCTTCACCATAAGGATCATTAGGAGGCAACCACCGAGGCGTCACTTCATCACCAGTATCGGCACTTTCCCAAGCATACATTGCTCCTTTATACCCATAATGTACTGCCTTTCGCCGCGCTCCAGGCAAAGTGTGATAGCGATAAGTTAGTAGATTACGTGCTATTTCTGGTTGGGTGTAGATAAAGAAAGGAAGTATAAAAATTTCTGTATCCCAAAAAATATGGCCGCGATAACCAAACCCCGAAAGTGTTTTAGCTGGGATACTGACTTGAGCATTATTGCGTGAAGCAGCGATCAGTAATTGAAATAGGTTGTAGCGCACAGCTAGCTGGGCTGTAACATCTCCCTCGATCACAATGTCGCTTTTTTGCCAAACTTCTTCCCAAGCTTGGGTATGGGCCGTAACCAGGAGCGAGTATTCAGGTAATTGGGCAAGTTTTTCATCAGCGGCTGTGACTGGGTTTTCTACATGTTGTGAAGTAAAAACTGTCACTAGCTTATCTACTGTCACGGTTTGTCCTGGGGAAGCGAGAAAGGATGCGATGAAGGTAGGATAACCAGGTGGACTCGTGACTTGCAGCGAAGCTTCTGCATCGAAGATTTTTATACCAGTGGCTATACCCAATTGGATACGGGAGGAGCGGGTACGAAGATTTAACCACACTCCTGCTTTCGTCTTTCCTTGGTCTAATAATTCCCAATGGTTAAAACCCTGATTTTCTGGGTAGCCGTTAATACTAGCTTGGATTTCGATCACTCCAGCAAAATCAACTGGGGTGAGTTGACAACGCAGGACAAGAACGTGTTCATCTGCAAGGCTGGCAAACCTTTCAAAGTGGATATCAATTGTCTGATTGTTGGGACTGCGCCAACGCACACTGCGGCTGAGAATACCCTGGCGCAAGTCTAACTTGCGTTCATAACTTAATATCTCACCTTTTTCCAAACGAAAGCGATCGCCATCAATGGTAATAGTAAATGGTAACCAGTCTGGACAGTTAGCAAGTTCGGTATAGACAATCGGAACTTCATCGTAAACACCGTGAATAAAAGTAGCTGGTGAAGCTTGAGAATAACCTTCTTCAAAGCTACCCCGTGTTCCCAAATAACCATTTCCGATGGTAAAAACAGTTTCTCGGTAGCGAAACTGATCGGGTTCAAACTGGGTTTCCCTGACAGTCCAATCTGTGTAGGTAAGATGCTGATAACGTCTTGTTGTATCCATCGTCTTTGCTGTTACTTACGAGACTGAGAACTGGGAATTGGGAATTGGGCATTGGGAATAACTATTAGCTTTATCCTTTTGCCTTTGCGTTTTGTCCCCTAAGCATTACGCCATGCCCAATGCGCTTGCTCATTTACCGTTGCATATGCTCTTCCAGGATTTTTTCAGTTCTTGGTTTAAAGACCAGATGGTATAAAGTATCCACGTAGCGTAGTAATGCTTCGCGGTTTTCTTTATTTACAAAGTCCCAGAATCTATAAATTTTAGCGAGTAATAGTAACTTTTTGGTATGCATTTGCCAATTGTATTTGTTATGTACTCGCTGGATGACCCGTTCTGAAATTTCGTACCAATGTTCAGGGTTGCTATTGCACTCATCAAGAAATTGCAGAATTTTATTTGCAGTACCTTCTAAATCTGTAGGATTGATATGAAAGTTACACTCTCCATCATCAATTAGTTCTGCTGCACCACCAAATTCTGTGGCAAATATTGGTAAGCCAGAACTCATTGCTTCTAGGATCGGTCTTCCAAAGGCTTCAAAGCGGGCGAAATGGACAAAAATACCTTGACGATCTGCCATAGCTCGGTAAATTTCACCGAGCTCAGGTTTGGGAAGACGCATTCCTATCCAGCGAATTTGACCATGAAGATTGTACTGATTAATCAAGTTGTAGATTTTTTCCAGTTCTGCTGCTTCTTGTGAGTTTGTAGCTTCAGATAAATGCAACTTATTGGTAACGAGAATTAAGTTGCATTGCTTCTGCAATTCCTGACTTTGGCCAAAGCATTCTACCAAACCAGAGAGATTCTTGACTGGGGTGATATGAGCGATCGCACAAATTGGTCGTTTGTTGGGGTCATCTAAATAACCAAATATGTGATCATCTGAACGATTAAAAAGTAAATCGTTAATCTTTTGACCCAGATTGTTGTCACGCTTGTCTTTTTCGTTGTAAGGGAAAAAGATATTTTCGTCTACTCCCGGCGGAACCAAATTAAACTTGGAACTTAACAAATTAATGCCGTCAACTACATGATAAAGTTCAGGCATGGAAAACATTTTATATGACTCGTACTGACCAAGAGTATCTGGTGTACCAACTATTTCTTGATAGGAGGAGGTCACAATAAAGTCCGCAGCATTCATGCTGATCAAATCAGCGGTAAATTGGGCTGAAAAGTGATAATGTTCTTCTAAATCTTGCCAGTAAAGGTTACTAAATAAATGTTTAGGTTTTTCTAGAGAATGGGCAATATTACATTGAGTTACTTTTAAGCTACGTGCTAGTAGAAAAGCAACTAAATTACCATCACTGTAGTTACCAATAATTAAATCTGGGCTTCCGTCTAATTGGGCTAAAAGTTGTTTTTCGGCATCAATCGCAAATGTTTCTAAGTATGGCCAAATCTCATATTTAGAAATCCAGTTTTGGGTGACTTGCGGATTGAATTCCCGAAAAGGAACACGTAAAATCCAAGCGTTTTCGGTTCCTTCTATTTTTTCTAAGCGCAGATTACACTGGGTTCCTTCACAATTGGGAATGAGGCGAGTGAGAATAACTACTTGGGGTTGAATACCTAGTGAGTCGAGTCCTGCTAGTTTAATTTCTTCTCGCAGTTTATTTTCTAAACTCCGAGCTTGTTCTAGCACATAGACGACTTGACCCAAAGTTTCAGGTCTACCTACAGCATCATCTTGAGTGATCCAGCCATGGATGGAAACGAGGACGACGCGAAAAACTGCGGGAACACGATCAACAAAGGCTTCAAAGATAGCTGGTTGCGGAGTTTCAAGCAGTCGATCAAATAGTTCTAGAGTTTCACGTACTCGTGACGCGGTGTTACCCCAACCTGGTTCTAAACCGAGGCTTTGTAGTTGTTCGCTAAACTTTTCGTAGGGTTCTTCAGGTGGTCGTTCGCTGATAAATTTGATGGCTTGTTTGATTTGTTTATATAGTTGTAAACCTGTTTTGATGCGATCGCCAATCAGTAATTGTTTATGATCATATTCAAGCCGATGTAAAGCATCAAATAATACATTTAACCAATACATGCGATCGCTCAACACCTGACTGCACAAATAACGGTTGAGGAATGCTAGACCTTGACCAATATTTCTGGGATCATCGATAGATGGAATATTTTTATCAAAAGGATGAAAGTCGATTTCGAGAATTTGAGGCTGGTAGCGGTTGACAAAGCGATCGCGCACATCCAGCAATGCTTGTGGTGTTTGCAGTTCAAAGTTACTCGTATCTGCTGATAACAACCGCCAAACTTCTTGACTACCTATCCTGGGTCGTAACAGCAACCAAATATCATCTCCTTCCAAGATGATTTCATGAGTATAGTGAATTAGTGTTCCCAAGGAAGAAGAATGAAAAAAGTAGGCAGGCTTTTGATATTGCTGACAGTACTCAGCAAAAGCGTGTAAAATCTCATTTCTCAGGAAGTAACGTTTACCTGAGGCGCTTAAGTTAGAAATTAGTTGACGTAGGATCGTTTTTTCGTCACTGCTTAAAACAGTTTGAATTAGTTCATACATGGCAAATTCCTGCAATTGAGCTTGCCTACGACCTCATTATTTCTTCTCGACAAATTTCAAAGGGCAGGCTCACAAGCTGCATTTATGTTTTTAACATTAGCGCATTATTTGCCTCAAATTCGTCAATAGCCAAAAATTACTTCATCAGGAGTAGTTAAGACAGCGCAAATAACAATAAGATTTGTAGTCAGGACTTTATTCTTCAAGACAAGGACTAAAGTCCTGACTACGAAATTACTCAATAATTTTACGTTACTTAACATAGTTTAATTTATTCTCACCGATTTAATTATCTTTGAAATCAGACTGACTCAGAATACTAAAAGTCAGAAACAAGACTAGTACGTTATTTGACAATTTTATTTAGAAAAATCTAATTTTTAATTGTTGATTTTTAATTATTTGAACCTTTTATACCTTGGAAAATGTCAACACTAAGGTTTTTATTTTTACTTAATTACTGATAATACTTTAGTAATAACAAAATTTATGACAACTATTTAATACTTAATTAAATCAGTATTTAGAAATACGGTTTTATAGTGATATTGTACTAAAATAGAGTTAAAAATCATCCATTAATATCAGGCACTATCTAATACGACTGCATTGCGAATACATGTAGAGTTTGGATAAACACAATGAATAAAATTGTTTTTGCTGTTTCGGTTATTGCCGTAACAGTGAGTGGCTTATCTAGCAGGGTTCAAGCTCAATCAAGCATTTCGAGCCAACAGCAATATACTTTATCTGGGGATTCACTCAGTGGAATTAGTGATAGAACAGCTGAGAACGACTTTACAATATTTTTTGATCAAACACAAAATTTAGCTGGCACAACTGACAATAATACTGGAAAAAATGGACTAGTTCCTGATCAAGGTCTTCGACAAGAAATAAATAATCCTGTGCAATTGCGGAGAATTCTTAAACCACAATCACAAACAATCACTCCGGAACTGACCTTACAACCTGCTCAATCCAATATTGACGGTAACGACGGATTACAGTTACAGATAGGTGTCTCCGATAGATAAGTTGCTGCAAGAACACAATAAATTATCAGGAATTCACATGGGACGTGATTGCTGATTTTTGAAGACTAACTTTTTAACCTAGAAAACTGAAAGTGAATATCAATAAAAAGCAGAGGTGATAAAAATGACAGCAATTATTGTCTTTTCTATATTGTGCTTTCTTTGGATTATTGGCTTTACGCTTTTGGCAGAGTTTTTCTTTTACGAAGAAGAACAAATGTTCTAGTAGTATTCAATGTTAGTGTTCGCTATAAGTAGTGTCACAAGAGGTATTTGTAACACGGATGTACTGATTTAGTATCTGTTTATCCCTATAACCGTGCTACCTGTGTCGCACCGTGAGGAGAGAAAGCTTCACTAATAGTGTAAGCAGCAGTAGCAAAAAGAGATTTTCCCTCCCCCTCTTGTTGCTCTGTAGCTCTCCTCACTTACCCATTTAAGCATGTGATGTTTTTATTTAGCTTGGTTTAGTACGCACCTGTTTTTTGCAAAACAACCTTCACAGTTTGCAGTAAAATTTTCATGTCTAATAATAAAGACCAGTTCTCTATATAGGTAATATCTAATTTCACTGCATCTTCAAAGTTATCTATATCAGAGCGTCCAGATACTTGCCATAATCCAGTAATACCAGGTAGAACTTCTTGTCTAATAAAATGTTTGGTTGTGAACTTCTCTACATCTCTAATAGGTAAAGGACGGGGTCCGACAAGAGTCATTTCTCCGAGAAAAACATTGAAAATTTGTGGTAACTCGTCTAGGCTATAACGGCGCAAGAATTTACCAACCCGTGTAACGCGAGGATCGTCCTTCATTTTGAAGAGAACACCATCTTTGATTTCATTTTTAGCTTCTAAATGAGCTTGTAACTTCTCTGCATTGATAACCATTGTACGAAATTTCCAAATTTTAAACTTGCGACTATGTAAACCAATGCGTTCTTGTTTAAAGAAGACTGGACCAGGAGAATCTAATTTAATTAATATTGCAATTAACACATAAATCGGAAATAGCATTAAGAGCAAAATCACAGAACAACAAAGATCAAAACACCGTTTTATCCAAAAATCACTACCTGCAATAATTGGTGCTGGAATTGTCATACAAGGAACTTCACCAATCATCCAAAAAGTAGATTTAGCAGGGCGAATTTCGCTTTCGGTTGGGAGAATTCGCAAAGTAATACCAGCTGTCTGAAAGTTCCAGCAAACGTAGAGGCGATTTTTAATCGCACTCCAAGAAACAAAAGTTTCTACTATTCCTTGCTGACGCAAGTATTCAAAAGTTGACTCTCGATTACATAAATCTAAGCATCTAGAGTCAGCAATACCTTGAATTGTATAGCAATTTTCCTTTTCTATAATCCTGATATGATTTTCTTTTTCTTCTCTCTCTGTAATTAAGAATATGGGGTGACGAATCGCTCCTTTTGTACGTAATAATTTAGTAACCACATCAAATAAATAGCGAGCTATACAGATAAAGAGCAGAGATGACAACCAAAAAATCAAAAAAGTTGATCGCGAAACGTAATGATTTGGTTCGTAAAGAAAAGCAATGAATAAAAGTAATACCTGTGATAGAGAAACGGCTTTGATAATTCCAAGATAGTTGCGACGGTGAATCCCAGCTTTGTATAGACCTTTTGTCGCAATTATGACTATTTCTAAAGCCAGAGTGAGTATTAGAAAAGGAGCTTTTTGTGTCCAAGGAGAATTTAAAGGAGTTCCATACAGTATGGCTATGCTCCAAGCGAGGATCAGAGCAGTAGTATCAAGAGAAATCAGTGTGCTCACCCGCAATAATTTAATTGCTAACCCTCTCTGTATTCTCGTACCTTTTGCAGAGCGTAAATCTGGTTTTAAACTCACTACTGGTAAAAAAGATTTAGTAGTCATAGCTGCTGTTCCTTGTTACTAATTAATTAGAAAAGTTTGTATTGAATTGATAATTCAGTACTTGCATCTTAAAAAAAATTATATTTTGATAACTAAATAAAGAGAATGCAAAAATAACTTTAATTAGTAATAATGAGCATTTTTGAAGATTAAATATTTTAAAATAAAAAATAAATATTATTTCCCATGGCAATACTTCCTATTGTTTTAGAAAATTAAACTAGGAAGCTTACTATTAATTACACTCTTGTATTGAATCTAAATTTATTTCGGAAAATAGGATTTAACGTTTTGGCGCTTGATCGAAAGCCCTAGCTATTGCATTCCATGCCAATTTAGGCTTGAGATTTGAGTCAAATGGTAAAGGACGTACTGGCAAACCATCCGAACGGGGAGCATATTTTGAAATCCAGCTGTCGCGATCGCTCAGTCCCCAAGTCAAGACTGCAATCACAGCTTTTTCATCTAGCACTACTGAAAGATAGTCTTCATAAGCAGCAGCGACTACGCGATCGCGAAGCTTTAAATCTTTAGGTAAGTTTTTATCTCTTACATCTAGTTCAGTAACTAGAATTTTTAAACCGAGACTTGCAACATCAGCTAAGAATTTTCGTAGTTTTCTAGGATTAAAACGATTTTCGTGACCCCACAGATGTGATTGAATACCAAAAGCATGAATTGGCGTTCCTCTAGACTTCAAGCGCTCTAACAGTTTCAGAATTGCACTTCTTGTTGCCTCGTGTTCGGGAATGTCATATTCTAGTTCAGTATCGTTATAGACGAGTAGAGCTTTTGGATCTTTCTCGGCAGCAACTCGAAAAGCAAGCTCTATGTAATCCGGACCGAGAAACTTTAGCCAAGGTGAGTTTCGCAAGCCGTCAGAGCGTTTGTCACCTGGTTTTGTTGCTTCATTAACTACATCCCAAGAGTGGACTTGACCAGCATAATGTTTTGTAACAGTTGCAATGTGTTCTACCAGAAGTTTTTCTGCATTCTGGTGGTTAACAACTTCCTTAAACCATGGGGGTAAGGCTTCATGCCAGACTAAAGTATGTCCCCGAAAAAGCATTCCATGAGTACGAGCAAACTTACTTAACCAATCACCAGCTGTAAAATCAAATCTGTTGGGAGTAGGGCGCAAAAGATTCCACTTGAGTTCCCATTCTGGGACTAAAATATCACATTGTTGAGCAAAACTTGCTGCTAATTTTGGATTTGATTGTAAAAGATCCCGTCTTATTGCTGCTCCATAAATGATTCCTTTCGTCGCAGCACGCTTGTTTAAAGGGGTATAGGCTGCTACTTTAAACTGTCTTTTTGAGTTATCGAGCGATTCTATTTGCTGACTTTCATATCCAGCCTTAGCTGTTGCGATCGCTCCTATGCTTGTTAGAGTACCTAAACTTAACCATAGGACTTGTCGCCTAGTGACTAATCTTTTCTTAGGCATTAAGAATCTCCCGTAACAATAATCTAGCTAAGAACCAAGGTTCTACTAAGTAACGTCTCCAGAGTCTTTTCGGTTCACTGAGTAAGCGATATAACCATTCCAAGCCCATTTTCCCCATCCAGCGGGGCGGAGTCGGAATCGCTCCGGCGACATAATCCATACAAGCTCCAGCAGTCAGAATAGCATTACTATGGATCTCCTCTAAATTGTCCAAAATCCAATATTCTTGACGTGGCATACCCATTCCTACCATCAAGACATGGGGTTGATAAGCTTTAATGGCAGCCAATGTATCTAAATTTTGTTGACTTCCTTGACTTATGTTTATGTAGCCGTGATTGACAGCAATCTGTAAACCTGGAAACTTCTGACGTAAAATTTCAGCTCCCCGTTCTGCAACTCCCGGTTGAGATCCCAAATAAAATATCCGCCAGCTTTTATTGGCTGCTTCCCCCATGAGAGGCCATATCCAGTCTGCATAGGTAACTCTTTGCTCTCGCTTTAGTGGAAAACCCAGTAACTTTCCCAGGAATACTAGAGGCATACCATCAATGTGTGCATAATTAGCCTTGCTATAGAAGGTTTGCATTTTCAAATCATGATGGTAAATATAAAGGCTATGCAAGTTGTGATTGGCAATAATGCATTTTTTATTTTGTTGTATAGATTTTTGAATCAATGAATTTAACTCAGAAATAGACAGTGCATCCACTTCAATACCAAGAAATTTGTAAGGTGGACAATTCATGATTACCTCCGTCAAATTTGTAATACAGGCATACACCAATACCAATATAAATGAGATTATTCTTACTAATAATAGCAATAATAATCTCATTAAAAAATGACTAATGTTTAGTTAATAGTAAAATGGTAATTATTTTGAATGACAAGTTATTTGTTGAAAATGCGAGTTTTTGATATGATAAATTTTACTTAAATTTAATAAATATCATATTGTTGAAGAATAGCATTCGAGCTTTTCCAGTGAAAAATGATGCCAAAAGTTGGTAAAAAATCCTTCATAAGATAACCAATCTTTCCATACCTGGCGACACTCATGTTGCAGTTCTAAAAATTGCTGAGGTGAAAGATTATTGTGAAATTCTGCTACTTTTTCAGCAATGTGCGCTAAGTCTTTGCTATCTACCCAAACACAATATTTTTTCCAGTCAATTTTAAAGTCATAAGGTATAACACAATCAGTATCAACAAAAATGGGAATACGTCCACAACACAATGTTTCATAAAATCTCAGAGAAAAGTTTCCTCGACCACGACAGCAGAGAATATAGTCACTCTCAACCATATTTTGTACGTATTCGAGGCGTACTTTTAGTTTTTCTTCAGGTTCCTTTGCTTCAAAAAACGCCATTTTGTCGCGAATTTTAAAATTAGTTTCAACTAAAGAACTTTTGCTCAGATACTTCAAAGCTTGATTTCGCAAACGATGTCCTTCATAGGGGGGAAAGGTTTCTCCTCCACTTGCTAGCATTGCTCCTTGACGAATTAAATCCTTAAGCTTTATTGAGAAATTGCCTTGATCAGCACAACCATCAAATCCTACCACTGGCTTTTCTTGCTTCTGGCGTATGGTGAGTTGGTTTTGTTGGTAGTGTTCTAATAAGTCTTCATATAATGCAGTCATGGCAAATTCACGAGATTGCCTTCTATCACCTATAAGCGACTGACGAAAAATGAAAGCGTCCTGGATGGGAATATATTCATGGGAGCGATCGCCACAATAGAAAATAATAATTGGTTTTCCAGCTTGCTTAACCATTTGAACAAACTCAATAGCTAAAGCATATGCTGATTTATTTGTCTTAGCTGTCCATGTGTTTCCTGAAACGTCTAACCAATCAAAAGGTAAAACCGCAAAATCTGCTTCTTCTAAGGAAGTAATTTCAAACAAAGAGTGACTAATGCTTGCATAATTAGCAATTAACTTATCCCAAGGAGGAATATAATACCCTCTACTTTCTAAGTGAAAATTTTCTGTATACTCTGGCCAGAAAGGTTGAACAATAGTAACCGGATAGACTTCTTGAGGTAGATATCGCTGATCTGAAAATATTTTAATTTTCATCCTCTTCTGCTATTATTTTTAGAGTTTTTGCATAATCCAGAAACTCTATTGTAAAACTCATGATCTCTATATGTATAAATTTTACAAAATCTTATTAACCGATCAGCCTTTTATTTAGCTAGAGTAAATTTATACTCACGTTTTATCCAAAATGTCAGCAACTTTTGTTGCTCTCGCCAACCAGGAATATTTTTCTTTGATAAGATTATATGCTGTTTGTATAAGTGGCTGATATTTCTCTAAGTTAGAGGTTGCATCTAGTATCGCATTAGCTACTTCTACAGTTGAGTATCCTGTAACAATAAGATGCTTTTGGTTACAGAATTCTTCTAATCCTCTCAAACCTTCTGGAGTTGATACAACTAATTTTTTACTAGCAAAATAATCTAATGCTTTATTGCGAGCTCCACCTGCAACAGCTTGCTTGGGAAATGGTAACAATCCTATGTCTGCATACTTAATATAATTAACAAAATCTTTTCGCTCTCGTAAAAAACCAACAAAAGTAATATTTGCTGGTAATGATTGCTCAATATCACTTTGATCACGACCAATGACAACGAAGTGAACCTTTTGATCATGAGATTCAAGATGTTTGGCAACTTCAATAGCCATAGATACAGACATATCGTTACTCGGAAATTGGAAAGTTTTAGGAGCAACAACAACCACTATCTTGGCTGGTCGAATTTCTTGATATGGGTCTGTAGTATCAAGAAACCGTTCATTCAATAAATCCTCTGCAACTCCATTACCTATACAGTAAATATTATCTGGTTTCCTACCATACCATTTCCCAATAAGTTCGGGAGTTGATTCACCTGCCGCAATAATGGGATTACCAGAAAATATCAGCACTCCCTGAGCAATATATGTCTTAATTAATTGCAGAAATTCTTTATAAGGATTAACAACAGAAGACAAACGACTCCAGTATTCATAGGCAGAAAATGTATGAAAATCCAAAACAAGAGAGCATTTTTTTTGTTTCGTGGTTGTCAATGCAATTAAAGACGCTATTCCAGGTAGCGTTTCTTGTGCATACACAATATCAGGGCGAAACTCTTCTATACATTTTTTTATTGTCTTGATATAAGAAAATAGATCTCTTGAGCCAATAGATACAGAAGGTGCATAGTTAATTGCTGAACAATCTAAGCCAACCTGACAAATTTCAAAATATTTAATCAGATATTGTCCGAGGTAAAATGGTCTTGTAAACGCACCAAAGGGTTGACTGGAATCAAGTGTGGAAACAATCAATAAGCGTTTACTCATAATTTTATGGTTGATAAATTTGCTCAACTCACTCAATTCCTCTAACTCTTAATTCTGTAAAACCTCAAATGCTAGCAATGTTAATTAACTGGATTTTTACAGGGTCATAAATATTGTCAACTGTTAAAGTGAAATTTTTTAGATTTTTGGTTGAACTTGCTCACAAAAAGCAGGAGATGCGTTTAAATCTCTGTAACCAACTACTGCGCGTAGATATGGTAATAACCAATAAATAAACCAAAATGGGCCAGAATGCCTTTTGGTAAAAACAGTCCAGGCTTTAATTGGATAACCTTTAGGCTGAAGTAGTTTCATTAAACGCTTATGAACCGGAAGCTTGGTATCTACCCAACTACCACTAACAGAGTTTTTAGAGCAAGTGCCTATATACCCAGGTGCTATCCATACCGAACATCCTAACTTCCTTGCTCTTAGTCCATAATCTATGTCTCCTAATGTATGGATGAAAGCAGAATCCAAGTTACCTACTTTTTGGGCAACAGAATCAGGAATGAGTACGCAGTTGCCAAACATCGTATCGCATTCTTGAAGTTCCCCAGTAGGTTCTACAAACTCATACTTGTTTGAGTACCAGCGCTTGGAGCGCATAGCACCTCCATAAGTTGCTTTACCTGTCAAAGGATCTCGAGTTGACCCAACAATTATGGAATCAGGATGACCTTGTTGTGTTAAATAATAATGGTTATTAAGTAGCTTGGTTAGAGCATTAGAGTCAACTAAGGTGTCATCATTCAGCCAAAGATAATAGTCATAATCCTCTTTAAGAGCTGCGGCAAATGCTAACTGCATTCCACCTACCCAAAAGAGATTTCCATTGCCCTTAAGAATTTTTACTGCGGGATACTTTTGCTTGACTGCATCCGAGGTGCCATCAGAACAACCATCATCAACTAAATAAACATCAAAATTTACATCTTGTTGCTCAAGTTTTTGCAAACATGCCAAGGTTGTATCTCGCCTGTTGTGACAGGTTATTAAAACAGCCACTTTTGTGTTTTCATTTGTATTTTTCATATGCATGATTCTATATTTTCAAATTAAATAATGTCAGCTAAAGTGATGATTAAGCTTGATTCAAAGAACTAATGTACTGTACTTGCCTGATTTTTCTGTATTCAAGTGCTGATGAAAAGGCTATAGATACATAAATTATCCAAAATATACTATTAGTTGACATAATTGTAATTACTTCACTACTATTAACAAGTACATTAATTCCCAAAAACATAAATATCCAAAAGCTTTCTATTGTTCTAGTCATAAACAGTATATTGATTACCCTGTTTATTACTTGTAAGAAATCAAATATAAAAAGTGATAACCCCACAAAACCAAGTTGGACAAATAAGTCAATAAAGCCATTATGGGCCTGAAAAGGCATTTTAGGATCTATTTCTTCAGCCCATAACCATGTATTACGTATGACATCATAACAAGCGTCGGTAGTCCAAAATGCATTATAGCCATAACCGAACCAAGGACGCTCTAAACCTTTCTGTATAGTTAATATCCAAAGTGGAGTACGTCCATTTAGCTCAATGTCTTTGCCTAGAAAATTAACTACTATTGATTCTAAATTTACTAAAATCAAAGTAGATACTATAGTTAAGATAAATACTGCTATCAATAGAATAAAAAATCTATTTTTTCTTTGTTTTACAATTAAGTAAATAGGGAAAGCAAAGACAGGATAAAGAAAAATGATTAAGCCTGTTTTACTCTTAGAAAGAAAAACAAGAATTAATGAAAGTGATAGTAATACTATAGCAAACCAGCGATTAGAGCGTTTGTCTAACATTTTAATCAGAAAAACTGAAGCTATGAAACCCATGAAACGGCCCATATGTTGCTTATGGGCATAAATACCCCTCCAAGATACAACATCATTTATGACATGAGTACCAATAGAAGGTGCAGCAAAACCAACAATTAAACAGAAAAATATGGATATACCCCCTACCCAAGCAAAAAATCTTATCTGTTCTCTTAGTGTGTATCGCGAAGCCAAATATATGCCAAATATAGTTGAACGTACTAAAGCTCTGACTTGTTCTGCTGTATCAGATGGACTTTGAGACCATACAATTGAAAATACACCAACTCCAATTAAACATATTAGAGTTTTATCTGTGGTAGCAACATATGCAATACGCTTCCATTGTAGGGCAACTAAAAGAATTACAATTCCATAACTAAGGATATTTGTAAGAGTTCTGAGCGCATCAGGTAATACAATAGTTTCAGCAAAGAAAAGCAAGAATATAACGCTTGCTATTTCCAGCTTAACTAATAGAGAAGTCAATAATTTATTGTTCAATTTCTAATCTCCGACTGTTGTCGTTAGATTGCATCCATGTAATTAATTAAATTGAAATAACTATGATTAGCTATTTGTGGATATATTTACAAATCGAACTAATATATTAATTGGTTTTTGTGTTCAATTATTATATTGAATTTGTTTCACGATTTTTTTCTTAATCACTGCTTTTATAGTTGTCAATAAATTTCCATAATCAAAGAATTTTTTTTGCATGAATCTGTCAGATTTTAAATCACGAATTATATACGGCGGATGCTTGAGAGGGAAACTAATTGGTTGTGTGGGCATATTAGCATAAGTCTTAACAAAGCTTCCCTTTGTATGTTTTGTATGAGTTGCATTCTCGCCAAAACCAATGTTAGAAATCAAATTCTGATTTGGAACAATACTGAGTTGGTTCTGAAGCCAACAATTAAAAGTCCATTGATAATCCCAGACGGTATTGATACGCCTATCGTATGTATCCTGAAAAATTTGCTGCCAAAATCTGACAGATTTTGAGTCTATAAGTATATCGTCTAGAAATCGACTTTCTTTGATTTCGGGCCAGAGTTTCATGTCAAAATCAAAGTTTTGCCATGCTCGTCTCCAAGTTGCCCAACCCCAACAGCGATTATAAATAGAGAAATAATAGCTATAATCTGTTCTTCTTCGCCCCAATTGTACATTTTGACCGATAATTGTACCAATTCTTTGATCGTATCTATATCTCTCAAGCAAAACTTCACAAAATTGAAAAAATGTAGGGTGAGGTAAACAGTCATCTTCTAAAACTATTGCCTCTTCAACTTGATTAAATACCCAATTTAAACCACTGGGAAGACGTTTTGCACAGCCGATATTAGTATCGGAATAATTTTTGAAAACTTCACACTCCCAATCAACACGGTTAATAATTGCACGAGTTGCTTCACACTTTTCTGGTTCATCAGCACGGTCATTTCGGGGGCCATCTGCTATGACAAATAATTTTGCTGGTTTGACTTCACGGATTGCTTCAAACACACGTTCGGTAGTATGTGGACGTTTGAAGATTATAAAAGCTACTGGAGTTTTCAAACGAAAATCAGACATTTATCCCTACCGTTTAAATATAAATGGGAGAAAATATATTTTTATTTTAGAAATTTAAACTTAGGAATATTTAAAATTTATTTAAATTCAATGATTAAAATGTAAACTTTTATGATTTGATTTTATTTATTTTACAAAGTCTTTGATATATTGAAGTAATCGACTTAATAAGCCAGGTAAAAAAATTGCATTTGTTTGCCTCAGAAAAAGTTTTCTTGTTTGTGGCAATAGTAAATATGAAAGATATGAAGCAACGAATTGAGCTATTAGTGAAGAAATTGCTGCTCCGACACCTCCATAAGTCTTAATGAAGAAGTAGTTCAAAATTACATTTATGATTGCACCATTAGCTGTTGCTATAAATGCAAATCGCATTAAATTTTCTGCTGTTGTCCATAGAGTGCTTACCAAGCCCAAGGAGACAAATAATCCAGTCCAGATATGAATGATAAGTATGGTGCCAGCTTCTGCATATTCATTTCCATACATCAAATTGATAATTTGATGAGATAGTAATGAGACGATTACACTAACTGCATAGGAAAGAATTGCGAGGAAATCCAGAACTTTCTGTATTTGCTCATAGTATGACTGTTGACTGACTTGTCTAGCTTTAACAATTGATGGGAAGACTGAATTGGCGATCGCCATGGGAATAACATACCAAAGTTCTGAAATTTTGACTGCTGCTGAGTAAACTCCTACTTCTGCATCACCAGTTATTTGTCCGATCATTAACTGATCCGTTCGCATGTAAATCATAATTACAAAACTCGAAAGAATCAAAGGCCAACTATCTTTGAGTAACTCTTTTGCAGACTTCCAGCTAAACTGCCATGCTTGTATCAAATAACCTTTAATATGGTATGCCACTAAAAGTCCTAAAGCACTCAGAGCAGTTTCAGCAGAATAAGCCCAAGCAAACAGAATTAATGGGGCTTGTATTTGGATTAATACAACCCGCATAGAACTAGCTAAAACTAAGGCTATATTCTTAAACCAAACTGTATATTTTGACTGAACTTGTGATTGGAACCAAAAATCAATGACGTAGTAAGATTCAAAAAACATGCCCACAGCAATGATTCCCACTAGCTGCTGAGTCAGAGCCTCACCAGGGCGAATTAGGATAATTGTTGCAACTGACAAAATGATGACACTTACTTGAGCAAACACCTTCAGAAAGAAAGCTGTACCCAAGATTTCATCTTTATTGTCGGGTTGGCGGACAATATTACGAACTACAATACTATCAAGCCCAAGATTGGCAACAGTATTGAATATCGAAGTAAAAGCGATCGCATAATTGAAAAGACCAAAGTTTTTTGGTCCGAGGTAGCGAGCTACCCAAACTCCTACAAGTAAACCCATACCCATTCGCAATACTCTATCAGCTAACAGCCAAGATGTATTGCCAATAATTTTTTGCAGGTTAGGGCTGAGTTTGCTAGTAGTTTCTTCTATTTTTTTGAGCATTTTTATGCTTTTTTGATTGTGTGGTTTTTATCAAATAGCGATCGCACCTCTTAGTTCAGTTTTTGCTCAACGATTTTTTACCAGAATAGAACTCTTAGACACGCTACTTGACTCCATAGAATCTTTCGCATAGTAGAAATAGCTATCACGTTCGCGCTTCACACTGACACCGTTAATCACCATACCCAGTACTTTTTGGCCTGACTGAGTTAAAAACTCTTTAGCTGCATTCGCACTTGCAAAGTCCACTACTTCTGGCCGTACTACCAGTAAGATCCCATCAGCTAATTTACCCAGAACTGCTGCATCTGCTGTTCCTGCTAAAGGTGGAGCATCGAAAATTACACAATCATAATCTTTGGTAAAGTTAGCAACTAAGGCAGCCATACGCTCGGAATCTAGTAAAGCGACTGGATTAGGAGGTATGACTCCAGATGTGAGAACGTGTAAATTGGGCATTACTTCGTGGACAGCGGTCTCGATGGGAACTTGATCAACAATGATATTACTTAAGCCCTTTTTATTGCTTAGTTGCCAAATGTGATGTTGGATAGGATGGCGCATATCAGCATCCACTAACAGCACTCGCCGTTCAACTTCTGCCATTGCTACAGCCAAATTAGCAGAAACCTCTGATTTTCCTTCTTTAGGAATGGAACTAGTAACTGTAATTGCTTTTAGCTGCTTATCTGAAAGGAATTTCAAGTTTGCTTGTAGCATTTGGTATGCGTCACCAACAGGAAAATGGGGGACATCTCTACCAATTACTCTAGGAACTGGTCTATCTAGACCTTCTACTGAGTACCCGCTTTTACCAGATCGACTGACACTAGGAATTACCCCTAGCAATGTGTATTGGAAAAGTTCTCTAGCTTCTTTAAGAGTCTTGATAGATTTGTCTATTAAATCAGAAGCAAGAGCAGCAATGATTCCCAGCAGTATACCTAAAATTCCTCCACCGAAAACAATTAGAACTTTTCTCATTCCACTCGGCTTCTCTGGAACGATTGCAGGGGAAATGATTCTAGCATTACCAATATTTTGATTTTCGGCTACGTTAATTTCTTGCAATCTCGTCAAGAGCGTTTCGTAAGTTGTTTGTGCGGCTTTGAGTTTTCGCTCTAGTTCTCGTTGGGTTTGTTCTAATTGAGGTAAAGTATTGGCTCGCTGTTTGTACAAGGACCATGTATTCTTCAGATCAGCAATTCGTTTCTCCAAACCAGCACGTTCTTGATCTGTGTTTGCTAAATCTTCAATCAGCTTTTGTCGTACCTCTCCCATCTGTAAATTTGCTGTAGAGATTTGCTGATTGTTACCACCTACTTGCTCTACTCGCTGTTGTAGTAAGTTTTTGAGGGCAGAAACTTTTTCCTGTAACTGAGAGACTGCGGGATGTCCTGGTAGGTAACGGGTTCGCGCCACCGTCAACTCGGTTTGTGCTTCTTGGAGTTCTTTGAGTACTTGTTGAGTTCCAGTTACTTGACTCAAATCAACTGCTGATACAGCTTCTTGAGTGTTAACTCTAGCCTGATTTTGTAATTTTGCTAGACGAGCATTAGCATCAACAAGTTGAGCTTGCGCTGCGGCAATTTCTTCTTCCAGCTTAGAAATCGTATTAACTGCGGCGGTTGCTTCTTCTTGAAGAACGATTACTTTATTTTTCTCTTTGAATCTACGTAAGGCTAACTCTGCCTTTTGGACAGCTTCCTCAGTTTTAGGTAATTGCTGCAATATAAATTTACCTGCTGAGGTTGCTTCTTCTCTATTTGCTTGGATATTTTGTTGAATATAATTATCAGCTATTTTATTGATTACTTTTGCGGCTAATTGAGGACTATCATCTGTATAAGATATTTCTAGGACATCTGTACCTTTGACACCCTCTACCTTCAAATTTTCCAAAAGTTCCTCAACTGTTAGAGGTTCATCTTTGTCATTTTTTAGACTCAGGGAGGTGATGGTTTCCTGAATTACAGGAACAGATGTAACGATTTTAGCCTGCGTGTCTACAGGACTGTTCTCCCGCACTAAAGATTCTAATCTTCCGATGTCTTCTCCCAATCCTGTGAGCGAGGAGGTTCGGTTTGTCTTAATTAACAGACTCGCTTGTGCTGTATATGTAGGTTTTAATGATAGCGCGTACAGCAATGCAAGGGTGACAACTGCTCCAAAAATCCCGACTGCGGTCATCCAACGTCGTTGTAGGACAAGCAAGTATTTTTGAAAATCTATCTCTTCAACTCTTAATTCAGATTCTTTCATAGCAGATACTGACCTTATCAATCATCCTTTCAATTAAAATCTGCAAGTTGCTTCCACCAATTATTTATAAAAGAAAGCTGCATATATATAAAGTTCAATTCTGTGCCGGGCCAAAAATAATTGATATTAGCCAATAAATCCGAAATCCTTGCTGCTTTTACAACCAACCATTCTTGCATGTCTGCGAGTAAATTCTCCTACAGAAGGATTTCCTTCTGGGTAGATTACCCCCATTGCTTGCTGCCAAAGTTCTGGAGCTGCAATAGACACTTCATAGACGCGATCGCGCTTTTTCAGGTGATACCACTTTTTTTCTTGACATTGATCACACCAAAATGCTTCCAACCATTCTCCTTCCAAAGGTACTGCGGTTTTCTTTGCTACTAAAAACAGTGCTGTTTGTCGCCCGATTCCCCTCTGTTGGAGTTGTCCTGGGCGATCAGCAAACAATGGATACTTTTGACTGACACTATCTAGATAGCATCCGTGAATCGGACAATAGATCGCTCGCCGTCTTGAACGTTTGCGATTTCGGTCACATCTTCTTTGCACCTTGACCTCCCTTGTTGGGTAAATGTACAGTAGAGCAAGAAGTTGGCGCTAGAGGAACTGAGGTCTAAAATTAAACCATCTTAAGTTCATTGCTAGTTTTAAATTAATTATTTAGTTTAAATTTACTTTAGTTAATCAATTATTTTGTCATTCTTTTATAAAGATTCTGCAAAGGATCATTTTCCACAACACAACATCAATAAATAGATAGGCAATAATTATCTATTCGGCCCTTCAATTCCATTCAAAATATGCGCGATCGCCACACAACATGACGCTTGTGCTGTGCAAAAACGTTAAATTTTAGCTACAACTTCTCTAGTAATTCAATCATCCTTAGATTTCTAAACCTCTGAATCTAACAAGATGACTGTGTTGGAGGGACTGAGATCCTATTTGACCATCGAAGCCCTACTCCATAAATTCAAAATCCTTATATTCTATTTTTTGAGTATTCCTTTGCGGGATGACAATCATCCTAATGCCAGAGGATTTTCCAACTCAAATAGCAACAATCAACTGCAATAGTCAAAAATTATAATGTACAAATTTTGGTCGGTGTGTTGATCAATCGATAAATTTTTTGATTAGGCATAACTCGTTTTACTTGGATTGCAAGTAAAAATTAATACTTTGTTGCCCTCTGTACAAATATGATCTTGCAGTGCTGTTTAAATGGGTTTAGTGAAATTATTTATCAATATTATCTATAAACTAAGATAATTTCTATCCCATATCCTTCTGTTTTTATGATTACATTGATCAATGTGATTTACATTACATTTTAAGTGCCTAGTGAGCTGATTTTTCATTAATTTCTACAGTTTTCGCTTTCTATATAGGAGTATACAGCATATGTATACCAAAAAATTAAGACTTTGTACAGAATTAGTTAAAACCAGTACAATTTATGCCTCTAGGTATATTCATGATTTGTAAGATCGCGACGGAAATTATTACAATCCGATTTAAAATCAGTATCATTTATGTCTTTAGGTATATTCATATCTATATGTAAGATATCAAACCTAAATTAGGACAAACATCTTAGAAAGCTACGAGTAAAATTAAGATTTAAAGATATACTCTCTGATGGCAAATCCTGCTGCAATCGAGTTAGAGCAGAGTTTGCTTTGACATGAATGAGTGAAATAATTATGATGTGTAAAATTAAATGGGCAATGATATATCTCAATCTTCATATTGACAATATGTTTGACTGAATTTTTATCTCAAATATATTGACACAATTTTAGTTTTTTTTAATACATGCTATTTCGTATAAAAATTTATACCTAAAAAAATATACAAACTCATCTATATTCTATCTTAAGTAAGATATGAGATAAGGGTTATTGAATTAATCAAAACCTAACGCATAAATATTTAAGATAGTGGAATACAACAACATGAATTTAATTTATTTATTTACCTAACCTTCTTACCTCTGCGCGAGTTAACAGAGGTGATGGGAATAAGAATATGAAGGTTGTGGGTTTTATTTAGTTTATTGATTCGCTATACAGCTTAAAAAATTAACGAATAGCTTGAAAATAAGTTAAATATCAGTGTAATATTCTCTAGAGGTTCAAATATTTGAATATTTTTGCAATTGAAGCTGGAATTTAAGCATCTACCATGATAGAGTTCCTCAATTGCAAAAGTAACATTTTATGCTCATTTACAGCGGTTTGAGTTACCTCAATTGAATTTTCAGCTTTAGTTACAGTTACCTGAAGTTAAAGGTGTAAAGTCTACCAAGTTTCAACAAAAATTCATTTCGATAACCACAGAAAATAGTGGTTTAGGGGTGTAATAAGGTTGCGATCGCCACTGCACATAGATGCAGACACGATGCAATTGGTTATAAACCTAGCGAAATGAACAGATTTTGCGTGGAAAAATGTGATTTTTCTATCCAGCTAACAAGACTTGATACGGTTTAACACTGAACCGTAACTTAGTTTATTGGCTTGACGGAGCAAATGCAACTTCAGGGCTTGTAACGAAGGAACACTACCATTTCCTCTTACACAACTTAGGAGTATTAAGAATGGGTAAAACCTACTATGTTTCTGCTGAGACAGGTAATGATAGTAACGATGGCTTAAGTGAAAAAGCCGCGTTTAAAAGCCTACAAGCAGGAGCAGATCGGCTAAAAGCAGGCGATACACTCTACATCATGAATGGGACTTACACCCAGAGTGATCCCAAAAAAGACCTCATGGTGATTGAGAATAAGAATGGTTCACAGGACAATTGGATAACCATCAAAGCCTATCCAGGACACACACCTAAGTTAAAAGTTAAGGGAAGCGATGGGATTAATGTTGCTGGTTCATCCTACATCCGCATTCAAGGACTTGACTTGGAAGGTAGCAAGGATGAAGTGACATTAGACTATGCCAAGCAAGAGCAATACAACCCTAACAACCCCATCACTAATAGCTCTGGAATTTATATTAGCCCATCATACAGTGGTTTTGAGCAAGAAAAGGGTTATTCTCACCATATTGTCATCAGCGAAAACAAAGTCCGTAACTTCACAGCAACAGGTATTGGAGCTGAAAAGGCAGACTACGTTACAATCGAGAAAAACATTGTCTCTGGGAACTCTTGGTATTCACCTCTAGGAACTAGTGGAATAGGTGTTATTTACAACCGCAACACAGACAATAACACCAATGACTACAAGTTCATCATTAAAGACAATGTCGTTTATGATAACCAAAATCTGATCCCGTGGATGGTGACGGGCAAAATTGCTGAAGGCAATGGTATCATCCTCGATAGCACAGATGGTAAAAATTCACATGATAAATATATCACTGAAGTCTATACAGGAAAGACATTAGTTGCAGACAACATTGTTTATAACAATGGCTCCTCTGGGATCTCAGCCTACCGCTATTCCAATGTAGATATCGTCAACAACACCACTTACGAAAACGCCCGCAACACAGATCCAGGTGGTGAGATTGCAGTGGGTAAGGCAAATAACGTACGTGTTTATAACAATATCATGTACGCAAGACCTGATCGCCGTGCCAATAGCCTCTTTGAATCTGAAAACGTTGTTTTTGATCACAACGTAGTTTACAACTACGACGATTATTATGAATTTAAGGCATCAGATGATCCAAATGCTGGGGAATTGCAAAATCTCTTGGGTTATGATCCACAGTTTGTAAACCCTTCCCAAGGTGATTTTACACTCAAATCTACAAGTCCAGCGATTGATGTTGGTTCTAGCATCTTTAATGGCGTCAGCACTTTAAAAACAGATCAACGCGGTAATAACCGTCCACAAGATGGCGATGGTAACGGTAGTGCGATCGCTGACATTGGTGCTTTGGAAGTGGGGACAAATTCAGCTTCTGTTCAAAGTAGCGATCAAACCCTCCCTCAAGGATCAGATAATCAGGTTTCTGGCGATTTGGAAAACGACATTCTCACAGGTGAACCTAGTGGAGATGGCTCTATCTATATCGGAAATAATCAACAACAAGGATTTTCTCAATCACAGGATGGAGTCGATCCCATCACCAACTCTAATCCAAATCAAGGCGATCGCATCTGGTTAAACAATGATGGTACATTATCCACATCCACAAACGAGGGAAACCAAACAATATACATCTACGATGCAGGTTTGGTGAAAGGGAACAATCTGTCTGCTGCGATTCAATCAGCTTATAAGGATAAAGACCCACAAACCCAAGGTGATCAGCTATTAAATAGCAACGAGGGTGTATTATTTGAATGGCAAGGTAGTACCTACTTGGCAATCAATGACCAGAATCAACCCTTTGATAGTAATAGTGATTTTCTGATCAATATGAATAGTATCCACATTCCAGGAAAGGATACAGTCACAGGTGTGGTGTAGGTGAGAAATTAGAGTTATTGCCAAAATAGGTTTTGCAATAGGGTAAGGGAAGGAGTAAAGGAAAATTCCATCCTTTCCTTTCACCCTATCCCTGAATACACTTCAAGATTTTGGCTTATAAGTCGAAGTCACATGTAACTCTTTGAGTTGCTTGACATCTACACCCGAAGGTGCATCTGTTAGTAAGCAACGTGCTTGCTGTGTCTTCGGAAAGGCCATCACATCTCGAATAGATTCTTCTGCTGCTAACAACATCACTAATCGATCTAAGCCGTAGGCAATACCGCCATGAGGTGGAGTACCATACTCAAATGCTTCTAATAGAAAACCAAACTTATTTTGTGCTTCTTCATGAGAAAGTCCGATCGCATCAAAGACTTGCTGTTGAATTTCTCGTTGGTAAATCCGCAAACTACCACCACCAATTTCAAAGCCGTTGAATACTAAATCATAAGCTTGGGCGCGCGCTGTTTTCAAATCGCCTAAGTCATCAGGGTGGGGTGCAGTGAATGGGTGGTGGAGTGCTTCGAGGCGTTTTTCGTCTGCATTCCACTCAAACATCGGGAATTCTGTAATCCAGAGTAAGTTGATTTTCTCAGGATCAATTAGTCCAAATTCCCTAGCAATTACTTGTCGTAATCTATCCAAGGTTTTATTAACAGTAGCACTATCCCCAGCACCAAACAATAATAAATGACCAGGTTTTGCATCTGTGCGACGCAATATTTCCTGTTTTTGCTCCTCTGTGAGGTTATCTTTAATCGCCCCAATAGTATCAATTTCTCCGTTATCTCGGACACGGATGTAAGCTAAACCTTTAGCACCAGCTTCATTCGCTTCTTTGAATAAATCGCCACCTGGTTTAATCCGGACATTAGAAATGGTATCGTTACCGTTAGGAATGGGTAAGATTTTGACAATACCACCACTGGCGATCGCATCCCGAAAAACTTTGAAACCGCAATCTTTAATTACATCAGAGACATTGACTAATTCTAATGCATAACGGGTGTCAGGCTTATCACTACCGTAGCGTTCCATCGCCTCAGCGTAAGTAAGACGGGGAAAAGGAAGCTGTAACTCAATACCTTTAACTGTCTTGAAGATATAACCAACTAACTTTTCGTTGAGTGCGATAATTTCTTCTTGAGACATGAAACTCATTTCCATGTCCAATTGCGTGAATTCTGGTTGTCTATCAGCACGCAAATCTTCATCACGGAAGCAACGAGCAATTTGATAGTATCTGTCAAAGCCGGATACCATCAATAACTGTTTAAATAATTGGGGAGATTGGGGTAAAGCAAACCACTCACCAGGGTTGACACGACTGGGAACTAAATAATCCCGCGCCCCTTCTGGGGTGGAACGGGTAAGTATGGGGGTTTCAACTTCGACAAAACCTTCTATATCTTCCAAATAGCGACGCATTGCTTTCACAACTTGATAGCGCAATTGCAGATTACGCGTCATTTGGGGGCGTCGCAAATCTAAGTAACGATACTTCAACCGCAAATCTTCTCGTATTGTATCTGTCTCGCTACTAGAAACCTGAAAGGGTAATTGCTTACGAACGGCGTTGAGTAATTCTATGTTCTCTGCGTAAATTTCAATTTCACCTGTAGGTATGCGGTTATTAAGAGACTCGTCTGGACGTTGTGACACCCTACCTGTGACTTTAATAACATACTCATTGCGTAAAGCATTCGCCTGTTCATAGGAATCTGGGGTACGTTGGGGATCACTGACAATTTGCACAATCCCAGAGCGATCGCGTAAATCTAAAAATATCACGCCCCCATGATCGCGGCGACGGTCTACCCATCCGTACAAGGTGACAATTTCTCCAATATGTTGTGTTCGGAGTTCGCCGCAATAGTAAGTTCGCATAGTTGTTAGTTCTGAGTTACCAAGCTAGACAAATAAGTAAAAGTCAAACCTTCTAATTATCTAGCATCATTTGCGATTGTTGTGATTCCGGTTAAAAAAAGATGAAATTATTTAGCAAAATTAGGGGCAGGTTTTCCAACCCGTCCCTAAAGAGTAACAAATGCTTGGTAATATTGAGCAACTAAACAAGCTAAAATTTAAGAACGTGGAGCATTAAAAGCATCCCACGCGGCTTTAGCAGCGTCTTGACAGCGAGAGCCGAAATCTTCTACTTGTTTGAGGATTAAATGCCAGTTTTTCTCTGCTTCTTGCTGTAATACTAGCCAAGAATGTTCAATGCGATCGCGCTCAATCAGTTTATCACCCTCAATTGCTTGGCGTGCCTGACGTACCGCATTGAGATAAGTTTCGCGGGTGAGAGTTCCTGCGGATTCAGCCTCAGATTGGGCGCGTCTTTTGATGGCTTCAATTAATGCTTTAGTTTCACCTTTAACTTCGTCAGTCTCACCAGCCATTTCCGTTTCTACGATTTCTTCGGTTTGAGAACTGACTTGTACAACAACCAAGTTTTCTTTATTGTCAGGATTGTAAGTCATTGGCGTTTCTCCTTTATGTAATAGCTTTAAAAGAGTGAAGAAGTCGGATGACAATTGACTATTTGACTAAAAGACTCTTTGTGCTAAATTTTGTTCTTGTTCCAATTTCAGCAATGCTTGCACTCGTGCTTCTGTAGATGGGTGACTAGAGAACAGATTACTCATAAACTGTCCTGAGAAGGCATTTGTAATTAATAACGGCTCAAAAGCAGGGTTAGCATTGAGAGGTATTTGTCGCGCTGTCGCATCTAAACGTTGTAGCGCCCTGGCTAAAGCACGGGGATTGCCTGTAATTCTAGCGGAACCTGCATCTGCTGCAAACTCTCGTGTGCGAGAGATAGCTAACTGGATAATTGTTGCTGCTATTGGGGCAAGTATTACTGTTAATAATAACCCCAGAGGATTAGGCCCATTGCGATCGTCCCGTGAATAGGGTGAAAACCAAAGCCCGTAACTCAGCATTTGAGCTAAGAAAGAAATTGCCCCTGCGATCGTTGCAGCAACAGCTTGGGTGAGGGTGTCGCGATTAGCAACGTGAGTAAGTTCGTGGGCAATCACACCCTCAAGTTCATCTTCTGGTAATATCTGCAAAATACCTTCAGTGACGGCGACAGCAGAGTGTTGCGGATCGCGCCCTGTTGCAAAGGCGTTGGCATTTTGGGAAGGAACAATATATATACTGGGCATTGGTAGATTCGCCTGTTGGGACAATCTTTCTACCATTGCATATAGCCCTGGTGCTGCTTGGGGTGATACAGGTTGAGCGCGATAAGCAGCCAGCGCAATTTTATCAGATTGATACCATGACAATAAATTGGTAACTGCTGCTAGAACAATACCGACAACTACGCCTGTGCTACCACCAATTATCCAATAACTAATTGTAATTAAAAGCCCGCTTAATAAAGCCAGTAAGGCGACTGTCTTTACCTGATTAATCATAGTTATTTACCTTTGGCTAAAACTACTAAAACATTAGCTTGAGCCGCAATTTGATCTTATCGACCTCTACACAGATTTTTCAGGTAGAAATAGCGCCCCTGTTGTGTACGGTTTTCTCTCTTTATGTTAAGGAATATTGAGAAATTTGGATTATGAAGCAATAGGGAAAAATATTAGAAAGCATCTATCAAAAGTAATAAATAAATATAAAATTATAGAAAAATATAAAAATAGTGAGAGATTTAGAATTAGCGATCGCCTAGCTTTGCAAAGTATCTTATGTTGTAATTGCGCTTTACTATATAGTATCGGTAGAATTTCTAGAAACTAAATATTGGCCATTAACAATACTTTAAAAGTATAGTAGTCTATCACAATAGTTTTGCGGGATGAAGCAGGAGAATATTAAAGGATTGAGACAAATGTTCTTTAGTATACACAATCTGAGTCATCTTACGCGATCGCACTGTTATTCTGTAAGGATAACCCCATGAGGGAAAATACAAGAAACATTGGAGTTTTGCACAAAGTCGGAAAAACTTTGCACGAATTAGCAGAGTTTATTTTTAATCCTTGGTTAAATAGCACATCTGTTCACCCATTAGAACGAAGAGTGCAAATTCTAGAACGACGCTTATATCAAGGAGTGATAGAAAAGGAGGAGTTTCAAGATATAGTGATTCAGGACTTGCAACAGCAGATAGACTGTTTGCAAGAAAGTACAAATTCTCGCTTAGAGAATATTATTAACTACGAACTCCGTGATCAAGTCCTAGAAATACTCAAAGAACAGACACATATCATTAACCAAGTCATCAAACCTGCTGTTGAAGATGTCATCTATGAGTTAGAGCATAAAAAGCAGTCTTCTCAACCCAATATCGATACTGCTGAAATTCAAAACAGACAAGACAAACTCCGTCAATCTTTGGCACATATTCAAGATTTGAATGCATCTATTCCTCATATAGAAGCGCAAAGAGTAGCTTGTATCGAAGCTGGACGATGGCTACTGTCTCGACGAATAGAATTAGCACAAGCAGTAACAAGTAAACTGATGAATCCACAGCATCCCCAAACAGAAGAATTTCGCCACAATATTTGCAAATATATCAAATTACTTGGATGCTGTATGGAAAATGAAATTGAACCACGTCTCTTGTATAAAAAAGTTATTAATCACCGACAGCCACCTATTCAGACATATGTGAAAGCATTTCAAATCATTAGAACCAAATATATTAATGATTGGGAATCTTCCCATCAAATATCAACTCAAGCGGCGGAAGAATTAAGAAGTTATTTTAACTACTTGATTAAATATTTATCGACCAATCATCCTTGATGGTACAGAACTAGCAGATTTATCTGTGGAGTCAATCCACAATCTAAAATCCTCAAGCTCCTAGATTTATTTGTGGAGTCAATCCAAAATCTAAAATCTAAAATCCAAAATCTATTGACTGTTTCACTCTGAATCCAGAGCATTTTCGATTTGAATCTCGATCGCACCAACAACTCGTCGATGATAATTTTCTGCTTGTAACATAAAATTGGTACAACACTCAACTAACTTACTCTTTTGCCAGCATTGTTCCTCATTTAACTGTATTGCTAGATTTTGCAGCGCCTGAATCATAGCAGTATTGTGTTCTTGAACACGCTGATCTAAAAATTGATGTTTCATACAGCAAGTTAAATTTCGCACATTACATAATTCTCTGGTTAAGCATGAAACCAGGAAGATAAAGATTAAGATTTGAAGGCTGATCCATCAACCTACATATACTCAAAAAAAACTAGAGCAGCAAAGCTAGCTAGAGCAAAAATATAAACCTAGTAAATCCGTTATTATTGGAAATTTTGGTTTACCTATTTACGCCTGTTTCAATAATAAAAAACCTACTCTAGTTTATTTTGCCGTTCTAGAAAAAAACCTCGGCAATCAACCGAGGAAGTAAAGGAGAGATCAATATGTTGATGGGAGATACCGATACCGAAATCAAAAAATCTTAGCTATCTTAGCTAACCACACAAGCAAACAAAACTAGAGCGCTAACAAATATAGTTGCAACTGCACCTTGTAAAAGGTATTGACGTTGCTGCCAAATTGCAGGGTACTCAGCGTAGTACATCTTGGGTTCAGTTGCGTAGTTATTTAAAATACCTTCTTCATTAATTGTGGTATACATAAGCTTTTTTTCCTTTATTTGTTTCTTTATGTAAATAAATATAACGGTTTTGTTACAAAAGGTCAATAGGTCTTGACATTAAAAAGCTAATAGCAGTTATTTATTTTCCTGGGTGCTGTAGCAAGATTAAAATCGAGATGAAGAAACATTTCGTAGCTCAAGGACATGAAACGCATCGTCTTGGTAGCAGGGTTTGAATCTTTCAACGCCGACTTGTATCGCAAAGCGGCTTATGTGGCGATCGCTAGTTGTCCAGAGTTGGATATTAGAGTTTTTAGCGATCGCGACATTAGCAGTAAGCGTCAAGAAGTAGAAGCTGCACTGGCTGGCGCTGACGTATTTTTTGGTAGCTTGCTGTTTGATTACGATCAGGTGTTGTGGTTGCGCGATCGCATTGCGAATATTCCCATCCGCCTTGTCTTCGAGTCTGCATTGGAATTGATGAGTTTTACCAAGTTGGGTGCATTTGCGATTGGTGACAAACCCAAAGGTATGCCCAAACCTGTAAAATTTATCCTGGACAAATTCAGTCAAGGACGAGAAGAAGATAAATTAGCAGGTTATATCAGCTTCTTAAAAATCGGGCCAAAGCTGTTAAAGTTCGTGCCAGTACAAAAAGTTCAAGATTTACGCAACTGGCTAATTATCTATGGTTACTGGAACGCAGGCGGGCCGGAAAACGTCGCGGCTTTATTTTGGACATTAGCAGAAAAATACTTGGGGTTAAAAGTTGGTGACATTCCCCCACCCATCGAAACCCCGAACATGGGATTGCTTCACCCCGATTATCAGGGATATTTTGAATCACCGCGTGAGTATTTGGAGTGGTATCGACAGAGAATGGACACGGGGACGCGGAGAAAGCCAGACGCGGAGAATCTCGCCGTGCCATCGGGTCACCACGTCACCGCGTCTTCTACTCCAGTAGTGGGAATTCTGCTTTATCGCAAGCATGTGATCACCAAACAACCCTACATTAACCAACTCATTCGCAGTTTTGACGCAGCTGGATTAATTCCCTTACCTATATTTATCAACGGCGTGGAAGGACATGTTGCGGTTCGTGATTGGATGACAAGTGATTACGAAACTCAGCAACGCCAACAGGGTAACATCGAAACTCCATCTTTGTCTGAAGAAGCAGTCAAAGTAGATGCGATCGTCTCGACAATTGGTTTTCCTTTAGTGGGCGGCCCTGCTGGTTCAATGGAAGCTGGACGGCAAGTGGAGGTAGCAAAACGCATTCTAACTGCTAAGAATGTTCCGTATATAGTTGCTGCACCTCTGTTAATTCAAGATATTTATTCTTGGACACGCCAAGGTATCGGAGGATTACAAAGTGTAGTTTTATACGCTTTACCAGAATTAGATGGTGCGATCGACGTTGTTCCTCTCGGCGGTTTGGTAGGAGAAAATATTTATTTGGTTCCTGAACGAGTACAACGTTTAATTGGCAGAATCAAAAACTGGATTCATCTGCGACAAACTCCAGTATCTGCCAGAAAAATTGCCATTATTCTGTATGGATTTCCGCCTGGTTACGGTGCAGTGGGAACTGCTGCATTATTAAATGTACCTCGTAGTCTTCTGAAATTCCTAGAAGCGCTTCAAGATCAAGGTTACAACGTCGGTGATTTGCCATCTGATGGAGAAGAGTTGATTCAGCAAGTCAAAGAAGCAGATGAGGCTTTTGATGAGATGGAGAGGGATAGACGCGGTGATGGGGATAGAGAAACTTTCACCGCGTCTTTGCGTCAGAATGTTCCCGCCTCTGTTAATGCCAAAACCCTGGAAAAATGGTTGGGATATCTCCGCACTTCCCGCATAGAAAAGCAATGGAAATCTCTTACGGGTGCTGGGATTAAAACCTATGGCGATGAATTCCATATTGGTGGTGTGCAACTGGGGAATATTTGGATTGGTGTCCAACCACCGTTGGGGATACAAGGCGATCCGATGCGGTTAATGTTTGAGCGAGATTTAACACCTCATCCTCAGTATGCTGCTTTCTATAAATGGTTGCAAAATGAGTTCCAGGCTGATGCTGTAGTTCATTTTGGTATGCATGGTACGGTGGAATGGTTGCCTGGTTCACCTTTGGGTAATACGGGTTATTCTTGGTCAGATATTTTGCTAGGAGATTTGCCCAATCTGTATATATATGCAGCAAATAACCCTTCAGAATCGATTTTGGCGAAGCGTCGCGGTTACGGGGTGTTAATTTCTCACAATGTACCGCCCTATGGTCGTGCAGGTTTGTATAAAGAATTGGTGATATTGCGAGATTTGATTGCGGAATATCGCGAAGATCCACAGAAGAATTATGCTCTCAAGGAAGCGATTTGTAAAAAGGTTGTTGATACTGGTTTAGATGCAGATTGTCCGTTTGAGGATGCAAAACGTTTGGGTATTCCTTTTACGCCAGAGAATGTGCGGATGTTTAGCGCTCATGCTTTTAATGATTATCTGGTGAAGTTGTACGAGTATTTGCAAGTTTTGGAGAGTAGGTTGTTTTCTTCTGGGTTGCATATTTTGGGGGAAGCGCCGGATGAGGAGGAGATGGCGGCGTATTTGGAGGCGTATTTTGGGAACGAACCGCCAAGGCGCCAAGAACGCCAAGAGGAAGAGTTAGAAGTTAGAGATTTACTAGAAAAAAGTACTGATGAGTTGACGAATCTTTTGCGGGGTTTGAATGGGGAGTATATTCCGCCTGCGCCTGGTGGTGATTTGTTACGGGATGGACCTGGTGTGTTACCGACGGGAAGGAATATTCATGCTTTAGATCCTTATAGAATGCCATCTCCGGCGGCGTATGAGAGAGGAAGGGAAATCGGTCAACAAATTATTGCCCAGCATTTGCAGGAACATGGTAAGTATCCGGAGACTGTGGCGGTGATGTTGTGGGGTTTGGATGCGATTAAAACTAAGGGTGAGTCTCTGGGGATTCTTTTGGAGTTGGTAGGGGCGGAACCTGTGAAGGAGGGGACGGGGCGAATTGTGCGTTATGAGTTAAAGCCTTTGGCGCAGGTTGGACATCCCCGGATTGATGTGTTGGGGAATTTGTCGGGGATTTTCCGCGATAGTTTTGTGAATGTGATTGAATTGTTGGATGATTTGTTTCAACGAGCGGCTGAGGTTGAGGAACCGGAAGACCAGAATTTTATTAGAAAACATGCTTTGGCTTTGAAAGCGCAGGGTGTGGAGAATGTATCAGCCAGGTTATTTTCTAATCCGGCGGGTGATTTTGGTTCAATGGTGAATGAGCGTGTGACTGATGGTAACTGGGAATCTGGGGAGGAGTTGGGAAATACTTGGCAAAGTCGCAATGTGTTTAGTTATGGTAGACAAGATCGGGGTCAAGCAAGACCGGAAGTATTAACACAGTTGTTAAAAACGAGCGATCGCATTGTGCAAGAAATTGATTCAGTAGAATATGGTTTAACCGATATTCAAGAATATTATGCCAATACGGGCGGTTTGAAAAAAGCAGCTGAAAAAATTGGTGGTAAGAAAGTTACTGCTAGTTTTGTAGAAAGTTTCTCGAAAGATACCACACCCCGCAAGTTAGATGATTTGTTACGGATGGAGTATCGCACGAAGTTGCTAAACCCCAAATGGGCGGAAGCAATGGTTAACCAAGGTTCTGGGGGTGCGTTTGAAGTTTCTCAACGGATGACAGCATTAATTGGTTGGGGAGGCACTACAGATTTTACTGATGATTGGGTATACGATCAGGCAGCAGATACTTATGCTTTAGACCCAGAAATGGCAGAGAAATTGCGAAAAGCCAACCCGGAAGCTTTTAAAAATATCGTGGGTAGGATGTTGGAAGCCCACGGACGAGGTTTTTGGCAAGCTAGCGAGGATAAGTTACAAAAGTTACGTGACTTGTATCAGTTGACAGATGAAGAGTTAGAAGGAGTGACGGTTTAAAGTCAAAAATACTTGAGTAGAGGTGCTTTCGTATTGCATATTAGTGAAACAGTAGACCTCTTGCACAGATATAAAGGCGCTATGTGTTTTCTAGCGCCTTTCTTAAAATTCATTGAGTATTTCTAAAACATATACTTGTTGTCATCAATCCAAAATCCAAAATCTAAAATCCAAAATCGAATGACAATAGCTGGAGTAAAAATCATATTAGTAGAACCAGCTGGTCCCCTAAATGTGGGGTCTATAGCACGGGTAATGAAAAACTTTGGACTAAATGAGCTGGTGTTGGTAAATCCCCAATGTGATCCTTGGGGAACACAAGCCAGACAGATGGCGGTTCATGCTCAAGATGTTTTAGATGCGGCTGTATTAGTTGAGACATTACCCGCCGCTTTGCAAGGATGTAAAAGAGCGATCGCCACAACTGGTGTTGTTCATGATTGGGATGCACCTTTAGAAAACCCTCAGACAGCATTACCCTGGTTATTAGAAGAGATTGGCCAACCCACAGCCTTGATTTTTGGTAGAGAAGATCGGGGGTTAAGTAATCAAGAATTAAACTATGCCCAGCGTTTTGTCCGTATTCCCACTAGTTCTAGTTATTCTTCGCTCAATTTAGCTACAGCTGTAGCAATTTGTTGTTATGAATTGTCATTAAGTCACAACACAGGAAAAGAAGACAGGGAGGAATTCTCGGCGTCTCCCTCTCTCCACCTCACCGCGTCTTCTGAAAATGTGGCTGACTCCGAAATTGCATCTATAGAGATTGTGGAAGGATACTATCAGCAATTAGAATCACTACTGCTGAAAATAGGTTATTTACATCCCCATACAGCAGTTAGCCGCATGGAAAAGTTTCGCCAACTTTATAACCGCACTCAATTGCAAAAGCATGAGGTTGCTATGTTACGAGGTATCCTGCGACAAGTAGAATGGGCGATCTCAAGTCACAAAAATCATGAAAAATTATGACTTTTAGTTAGTAAATACGTAATTACCCCACAATTAGTAATTATGGCTTAAACTAAACACAAAAACATAACCAAAATAGAGGAGAATACACCAAGTTAGTATTTCCAAGTAAATTAGTGTCTATATATACTTACTTGTTAGTCAATTTTGGGGGTAAATTTTTATTTGAACTCGACAGAAAAATCACCTCTGTCTTTCTATTGTAGAGACTAAAGATATACTCAGTTCGACTTAGTTCAAATTTCATTACTAATTGCTAGATTATACACTTTACTATCACCATCATTTATTTTATGGAAACCAGAACAAATTTACCCGGTTTCTCACGACCTCAGCCAGTGAATGGACGCCAAAAGCCTATCCGTAAATTACAGAAGTTGGGAAAAAGTTCAGCCAAAGTATCTAGCCAACAACAACGTCCCCCTCAAGCTGGAACAAAGCTAACACGCGTCAAAGCTACTCCTACTGCTACCCCTGTTGGTGTAGCGAAAAAGCGACCAGGTGTAGTAGTCTCAGCAACTGTGAAACCTTTACCTGGGAAACCAGGGCAAATTCCACCATACAAACCAAGCAATGCCAAAGTAAAAACTGTACGATCGCGTAAGCAAGCATTACCAAAAAAAGTCAGAACATCGCGAAAAACAAGGTTAAAGCCAATGGCTAGAACCATGCTATACGCCTTGCGATTATTAATAGTTGGAATTGGGATTGGTGCGATCGTCGGAACTGTATTATCAGTGCTAGATCCTGCAAATCAGATGACCACAACAGAGACATCACCTGACAAGTCAGAACAAGCACAAATTCAAGCTGTCCCTACTCCCACACCTGCTGCTGTTTTATCTTTATCCCAGGAAATTACTTCCTTAAAAACTAGTGTGCAAAGCTTGGCGTCTGCTAACCCAAATCTTACACCAGGAGTATTTGTAGTAGATTTGGAAAATGGTAGTTATGTAGATATCAATGCTTCTGCTAGTTTTCCCTCAGCCAGCACAATTAAAATCCCAATTTTAGTAGCTTTTTTCCAGGATGTTGATGCAGGTAAAATCCGCCTGGATGAAATGCTGACTATGGAAAAAGAAATGATGGTTGGTGGTTCTGGAGATATGCGGTATAAACCAGCCGGAACCCAATTTAAGGCGCTGGAAGTCGCGAATAAAATGATGACAATCAGCGATAATACAGCAACCAATATGTTAATAGCCCGGATGGGTGGTATTGAAGCTTTAAATCAGCGTTTTAGGAGTTGGGGTTTAAATACTACAGTCATTCGCAATCAATTACCTGATTTAGATGGGACAAACACAACCAGTCCCAAAGAATTGGGAAATTTGATGGCGATGGTTAGTCAAGGTAATTTGTTGAATATGACATCACGCGATCGCATCCTGGGAATTATGCGTAATACTGTCAGAAACCAATTATTACCAACCGGCTTGGGACAAGGTGCAACTATTGCCCACAAAACAGGTGATATTGGCAGTATGTTAGCAGATGCGGGTTTGGTAGACCTCCCCAGTGGCAAACGCTACATAGTTGCTGTCATGGTAAAACGTCCCAATAATGATCTCAGTGCCGAAAAACTCATTGGTTCGATCTCCAAGGCTGCTTACCAACAATTTAACCAAACTACCCCCACTGTCCAAACTCCTGCACCGACTCCTACAGCAACTGCTGCACCGAGTATCACTCCCAACCCAACCCCGACTACTAGATATCAGCCACAGGTTCCGACTGCGCCACTACCAACAATTACTCAACCTACTATTAATTATCAACCATACCCACTGATCACTCCCCCCTTACCTAACACTGTAGGTAGTCCTCTACCTCCAACAGGTTATCAGTATCAACCACCAATAACCAATCAGCCGCCGTATTATTATCCTCCTTACACCTATTCAAGGTAATTGTTCATGGCATCTACTATACCCACAATTCAATTTTTTAATGGTATCTATGAAGAATTAGGTAATGTTAGCTTGCGACGTGGTCGTTCTGGTAAACGTATTGTTTTGATGATCTTTAACCAGTTGAAAGCCTTAGAGGGATTCAATAGCTTTACAAAACAATCCTTAAATTCTATGCTGTTAAGCGACGAAGAAGGCGAAATCAGGATCACACCTTCGTCTGTACAATTTATTTTTGGTGGTGCAGAGGGAGATGAGTTGCAGAGAGTAGAGTGCAAACTGGAAATTGAAGAAGACGAACATTGGGAAAGATTTATGAGATTTATGCATCGTTATGCTGAAGCTAATGGTATGGCCTATGGTGAATCTCCACTCACTTAGTGCAGCTTTTAATTAATTCGTAGCGATTTAAAACGCAGAGGGACGCAAAGGTAAACGCAGAGGTTCGCGGAGTTGGGGTGACAAAATTTTGCCATGAATTTATGCAATTTTGTACTTAGATTGTGGTAATGGCAAGCTTGATCATTATTCTGGCATAGTCACAACTTTGACCTTAAATGGAGTTTTGTAGTACATCGAAAAGGTTCTAGGAATGGATGTAAACATTTTGCAGTAGAATGAGTCCTTTAGAGAGAGGAGGGCAAAAAGTGACTAGGGTCATCATAGTGCGTCATGGTCAAAGCACGTATAATACGGAAAAGCGTATTCAGGGGCGCACCGATGCGTCTACATTAACTGAAAAAGGTTGTAACGATGCCAATTTAGTTGGTAAAGCCCTCAGTAATATCTCATTCAGTGCAATTTATAGTAGTCCTTTGCAGCGAGCCAAACAAACAGCAGAGATCATTTGGCGATCGCTAGAAGATAATTCTGATCAGTCTATTGTACCTCAAACTTCTGATTTGCTACTTGAGGTTGATTTACCCTTGTGGGAAAAAATGCTTGCAGCAGAAGTAAGGGAGAAATTTCCTGAAGATTACCGCATTTGGAAGGAATCACCGCATCAACTACAGATGCTTGTTCAAGAAAGTCAGGGGAATAGCCGAGAACATAATCCGATTTTATCTCTGTACGAACAAGCACGGGAATTTTGGCAAGAAATTCTGCCCCGTCATCAAGGGCAAACTGTATTAATTGTAGGACATAACGGGATTAATCGAGCTTTAATCAGCACAGCACTGGGAATTTCTCCATCTCGCTACCATTCTCTCCAACAATCTAACTGCAACATCAGTGTACTGAATTTTGCGGGTGATTTGGGAGATGCAGTCCAGCTAGAATCTATGAATCAAACGCAACACTTGGGAGATATTCTCCCTTCTTTGCGACCAAACCATCAAGGTGTACGTTTGTTGCTGATTCGTCATGGCGAAACCGAGTGGAACCGCCAAGGAAAATTTCAAGGTCAAATTGACATTCCTCTCAACGAGAATGGTAGGACACAAGCACAAAAAGCTGCCACATTTCTCAAAGATGTAGAGCTTGATTTTGCCATCACAAGCCCGATGCTGCGTCCGAAGGAAACAGCTGAAATTATCTTAAATAATCACCAGAGTATTAAGTTAGAATTGCGAGATGGTTTGAGAGAAATTAGTCACGGACTTTGGGAAGGAAAATTAGAGTCAGAAATTGAACTAGAATTTCCGGGAGAATTGCAGCGCTGGCGAACAGTACCAGATCAAGTACAAATGCCCTCAGGAGAAAATTTACAACAAGTATGGGAACGTAGTGTGGCAACTTGGCAGTCTGTTGTAGAAACAGCATTGACAAACCAACTCCAAACTGGCATAGTCGTTGCTCATGATGCTACTAATAAAACTCTGCTTTGCCATATTCTAGGTTTATCAGCAGATAATTTCTGGAATTTCCGTCAGGGAAATGGTGCAGTCAGTGTGATTGATTACCCTTCAGGATTAAATGGTGTACCAGTGTTGCAAGCAATGAATATTACCACTCACTTGAGTGGCGGGGTGCTAGATCAAACCGCAGCAGGGGCGTTGTAAGAGTTATGATATGGCAAGTGAATTATTACAACAAGTACGGATTATTGACCCGGTTTCTGGCACTGATCAAGTAGCTGATGTGCTAATTGATGCTGGTTATGTTCAGTCAGTAGCTAATATTATTTCTGATGTACCACAAGACACTTGTATCCTAGATTGTCGTGGATTAGTCTTAGGAACAGGGTTGATAGATTTGTATAGCCACTCCGGAGAACCGGGATTTGAAGAACGAGAAACTCTGTCTTCTTTACTACAATCAGCAGCAGCTGGTGGCTTTACTAGAATTAGCATTTTACCCGACACATCGCCAGCGATTGATCACCCGGTGGTGGTGGCACAGTTTTGGGAGAAGATGCGGAGATACGGGGATACGGGGAAAGAGGACAGAGAGACATTAGTATGCGGGGACGCGGGGAATATAGATGAAATACTCTCCGCGTCCCCGCGTCTGAGCTTCTCTGCGTCTTCAGGATTGTCTGTGACTCTTCCCCAACTCAATATCTGGGGTGCAATCACTCTGGATATTGCTGGTAAGCAAATGACGGAACTGGCAGATTTAGCGGCGGCGGGGGTAGTTGGTTTTACTGATGGTCAGCCTTTGGAAAATACGGCGCTGGTACGGCGAGTGTTAGAATATCTCCAGCCTTTGGCAAAACCTGTGGCGTTTTGGTGCTGCGATCGCCAACTGAAATCTAATGGAGTCATGCGCGAAGGATCAGACTCACTCCGCTTTGGTTTACCAGGAAATCCTGCTGCTTCGGAAACCTCTGCGATCGCCACTTTAATCGAATTAGTAGCGGCGACGGGGACGCCAGTACATATTATGCGGGTTTCCACTGCCCGCAGCGTCGAATTGATCGCATCAGCAAAAAACCAAGGCTTACCAATTACCGCTAGCACCACTTGGATGCATGTTTTACTTGACACTGAAGCACTTAAGAGTTACGACCCAAACTTGCATTTAGAGCCGCCGTTGGGTAATCCGAATGATTCATTGGCGTTACGGCAGGCAGTACGCACAGGGATTATAGATGCGATCGCTATTGATCATGCTCCCTACACCTACGAAGAAAAAACAGTAGCATTTGCCGAAGCACCACCAGGAGCCATAGGTTTAGAGTTAGCACTACCTTTGTTGTGGCAACATTTGGTAGAAACTGGTGAATTTAGCGCCTTAGAATTATGGCAAGCATTGAGTCGTCGTCCGGCGGAGTGTTTAAAACAGAATTTGAGTGCGATCGCTCCTGGGGAAAAGGCAGAATTAACATTATTTGATCCGCATAAAACCTGGAAAGTTGACGGACAAAGCCTTCGCACTCTCTCACAAAATACGTCTTGGTTGGGACAACAGTTGATGGGTAAGGTTGTGAAAATTTGGATGCCTTAGTGTTGCTTGATATCATAGTGTTTTTAAACGCAGAGGAGTGCAAAGTCACCGCAGAGGAGCGCAGAGCGTTTTTAAGTTTTAGTTGCGAATTTTGGTGATGATGTAACCACTACTTTTTAATTCGAGTGCAAGGAGTGTTAGCCTCCTCCCATTTTTGGTAAAAACTACTATAATTATTGAAACAAGACAACTACTTGTAAAATTAAAGCTACACCTAATTGTGTTTACAACTGCACTTATTCAACGAAATCAAACCCAACCGGGTGCATTACCACTAGATTTATTTGCGGCGATCGCAAGCTTAAAAAAAGAATTGAACGCGGTGATCCTGGCTCATTATTATCAAGAGCCAGATATTCAAGATATTGCAGACTTTATTGGCGATTCTCTCCAACTTTCTAAAGCAGCAGCTGACACCAATGCTGATGTGATCGTCTTTGCTGGTGTTCACTTCATGGCTGAAACAGCGAAGATTCTCAATCCTGATAAAATGGTGCTGTTACCAGATTTAGATGCTGGTTGTTCTTTAGCGGATACCTGTCCCCCAGAAGCTTTTGCAGCTTTTAAAGCAGCACATCCCGGACATTTAGTAATTTCTTATATCAATTGCTCTGCTGAAATTAAGGCGATGAGCGATATTATTTGTACTAGTTCCAATGCTGTTAAAATTGTGCAGCAGATACCCAAAGATCAACCGATCATTTTTGCACCAGATCGGAATTTGGGACGGTATGTCATGGAACAGACTGGCCGAGATATGGTGTTATGGCAAGGTAGCTGTATTGTCCATGAAACTTTTTCAGAAAAGAAAATCGTGCAATTGAAAATAGCTCATCCAGAAGCAGAAGCGATCGCACATCCAGAATGTGAACCTGCTGTTTTGCGTCACGCTAGTTTCATCGGTTCTACAGCAGCTTTACTGAAATATTGTCAACAAAGTCCAACTCAAGAATTTATTGTAGCTACGGAACCGGGAATTATTCACCAGATGCAGAAAGCTGCACCTCACAAGAATTTTATTCCTGCGCCACCGATCAATAATTGCAATTGTAATGAATGTCCGTTTATGCGGTTGAATACTTTGGAAAAATTGTATTTGGCTATGAAAAATCGTGCGCCGGAAATCACGATGTCTGAAGAGATACGATTAGCAGCGTTGCGTCCAATTCAACGGATGTTGGAGATGAGTGTTTAGGTAGGTATTGGGTAGAGATGCGATTTTTCCGTAAGTAAGACAGTGCAAATAACCAAAGGTTTGTAGTAAGGACTAAAGTCCTTACTACGAACTTACTTCAATAATTTTATATTCAGGAATAATTAATCTATCTGCGTTCTATTTTTATACTCTGCTAAAATTATGTACACAGGCTTAATACTAAAGGAAATAAGTCTATGACAGCGGAAAAAGTATACACCTAAGTCATCAGCCACTTATCACGCAACTCGTCCTGATGTAATAGTTGGACTAAGGCGTGTTTTCAACATATCACCACATTAGTTATATCGAGAAGTATATGCAAAGAAGATATTTGCTAAAACAGACATGTCTATTGGGTAGTTCAGCATTGATAACCAGTTGTGCAAACTTAGTAAATCATAAAGAAATTCTGAGCTTTATATCTCTAAGAATGTCAGTACAAGTACCGCAAGAGAAACAAAAAATCTTTGAACACAGTCAATATATTGTTTGGAAATTTGTAGACAAACCTGGATTCTTTTTTCAAGCAGGAATGGCAGTCGATGCAGATGGCGCTCCTAATGCTTACCATCCTCAAGACCAAGGTTTAGATAGTTTAGAACATGCAGGAGAGCAAGGCAATTGGTGGGCATTAGTTACTGATAATTATAGATTGGACGGCAAACCTATTATTCAGAAGAGTAACGACCCTTACCCGGGTTTTTATATTTCAAAAACAGCACTTTATGATGCTACAAAAGAATTAAAAAATCCTCAAAGATATGTAGATTCGCGAAAAATTCCCTATATAGTTCTACCGCAAAATAACAATGAAGAATTTTTAAAATTAACAAATGTTAATCTAGGAGATTTTGCTGTTGTTTATAATACCAAAAATCACAAAATGGCTTTTGCTATTTTTGCTGATACCAGTCTTTACTTTGCTGGCGGGATTGAAGAATATCGTTTTGGAGAGGGATCAATCGCTCTAGCTAATATGTTAGAAATCCCTTCTAATCCTAGAAACGGTGGTGTCAGTGATGGTTTACTTTACCTGGTATTTCCTGGTTCAGGAAATGGCCAGCCCAGAGATGTTTCAGTAATTAATTATCAAACTAAAAAGCTTTTTCAAAATTGGGGCGGACTTTCTCAACTGCAAGCTTGTTTTCAATAATAAGTAATAAATACTGCTATCCAATTAAGGTTAAGAGTTTTAAATTTTAACTGAATATCATAGAAATTGTCAATAAATATATTATTAATTTTTATAAATCAAAATGTAATAGTAATGAGATTTTTATCTTGAATAAACATAATATTTATTGTCATCTTACTGCCATTTCATCGTTACACTATCGCCATATCAAACGAATAGTATTTCAATTGCCTACAGTTTTTCTTTTCACACAAAGCTTTTTCTCAAGATAAATGGAACATGATTAATCTATTTTCTCGAACTATATTCAGAAAATTATTGTTCCGATGTAGAAGCTGTTTTTGTTTTCGAAAAAACTCCAAGCTAAGTTATGTAGCAATCCTAGATTAGTTTTGTCATAATTATTGAATTTTCATAGACATCAAGAGCAAAATACACCTCTTACAAAAGTCAAATTGATCCCCTTATATCTCCTCGTTGCGAGGAGAATAAATCTTCCTCTCTTCCGATTTTGGGAAGAGATTTGGTCTGATGAAAAAAGGTGTCAACTATTTAGGATTGCTAGATAAGCATGAAATAAATCTAAATTTAGCTGCGATGTATATGTATTGATAATTAGAGGAGCATTTGATGACTAAAAATTTTATTCATCCAGTTTTTTACGACCCGCATTATCGACGATGGCAGTGGATTAAACGGGTAATAAAGGTGGCAATCCCTGTGCTAGTAACTGTATTTTTAAGCTTTGTTGCTAGTATGGTTATCCAACCTCAACTGCCAAATTTAAGTTTAGTCACGGTGCATCATATTATGAAAGTGCATAACTTTCTGTCAGCACAAAATCATTTGTTCAACTCACAGGCACAAAAAGTAGACTATAAGTCAAATTTTGGTAAATATGCAAAAAATGATATTCATAAATCTACAGCTACTACTGTGAATGCCAAAGCATATGTAAAGCCTGAAATTATAGGCTTCTATGTTAACTGGGATGACAATAGTTTTACCTCTCTCAAGCAGAATATTGCATATTTAGATCAGCTCATGCCAGAGTGGTTGCATCTCAAAACTGCTGATGGGGCGATCGCTATCGATGATGAGGTTAAGCAACAAAAAGCATTGACCTACATCAAACAACATCGATCAAATTTACCCATCATCCCATTAATTAACAACTACGACAACAGCACGCAAAATTGGAATACTGCGAAATTGGTGACAATGTTGCAAAATCCAACAGCACGCCAGCACTTAATTCAGAACCTGTTGAATTTTGTTCGCGAAAACGATTTTGCTGGGATCAATATTGACTTTGAAAATATTCCTGATGACCTTCAGACAAATCTGGTTGTGTTTATGCACGAACTGTACGCGCAGTTTCACCCTCTAAATTTAGAAGTTTCCCAATCAGTACCTTTAGACGATCCATCATTTAACTACAAGAAATTGGCACAGTCCAATGATTACCTGATACTGATGGCTTATGATGAACACGAGACAACAAGTGAAGCAGGAGCAGTTGCTTCCCAAAATTGGTATGTGGAACACCTACAGCATCGCTTTGCAGAGTTACCAGGTGATAAATACGTAATTGCCATTGGTAACTACGGCTATGACTGGAAGGACAAGAGCAACTCTAGCACAGAGGTTTCTTTTCAAGAAGCATTAAAAACTGCACAAGAATCTGAGGGAAAAATAATCTTCAATCCAGATACCCTCAATCCCACCTTTGATTATTTCGACGACAAAGATCAGTTACACCATGTTTGGTTTCTAGATGCAATTACGGCTTTTAACGAAGTTGTAGCAGGTCAAAATTTCGGCGCACGAGGTTTTGGATTATGGCGACTTGGTTCGGAAGATCCCTCAATTTGGCAGGTGTTTGACAAGCGGATGTACCTCGGACAAAAAACTGCTCAAACCCTCAGCGCTATTCACTACGGTTTCGACATTGATTACGAAGGACAGGGCGAGGTTCTGAAAGTAACTGCAACACCCAATGATGGCAAACGAGATATTACTTACGACCAGAAGTCTGGTTTGATTGTTGATGAACACCTAGAATCTTATCCTTCACCTTATGTAATTAACCGTTGGGGAGGAGATAACAAAAAGAAAATAGCTCTTACCTTTGATGACGGGCCAGATCCTCGTTATACACCTGCGATCTTAGATATACTGCACCGTTATCATACACCAGGCACTTTTTTTGTCATTGGCATGAATGCTGCTAGCAACCCGGATTTACTTCAGCGTATGGTGAAAGAGGGTCATGAAATTGGCAGCCATACGTTTACACACCCCAATATTTCTATTATTCCCCATAAGGAGCTGAAACTAGAACTCAACGCTACTGAACGCTTATTGGAAGGGGAAATAG
Source organism: Fischerella sp. CENA71 (assembly GCA_024239075.1). Lineage (GTDB taxonomy): Bacteria > Cyanobacteriota > Cyanobacteriia > Cyanobacteriales > Nostocaceae > Pelatocladus. Next base: position 80,999 of record JANBVI010000009.1, read on the forward strand.
GCATTCGTACTCTTTTGTTTCGACCACCGTATGCGGAAGATGTGGAACCAGAAACACCCGATCAAGTCAGTCCTTTGAAATATACAGGTAGTCTTGGTTATTACACAATCGGTATGCAGATTGATCCGAGTGATTGGCAACAGCCAGGTGTAGAGAAGATTGTTCAAGCAACAATTGACCAAGCGCTCAAAGGAGAAGGTAATATTGTTTTATTACATGACAGTGGTGGCGATCGCTCCCAAACTATAGCTGCACTACCAGGAATTATTCAAGGATTACGCGATCGCGGCTTTGAATTGGTGAGTGTTTCTAACCTGCTTAGATTGACACGCAATCAAGTTATGCCAACCGTTCCAGCCAACGAACAGTTGATGGCGAAACTAGATGGGACGGCGTTTTTGCTGATGAACGGAGTTAACCAATTTGTTTACTATCTGTTCGTGATTGGCATTGGATTTTCGACAATGCGGTTATTGTTCGTTGCAACCTTAGCTGTTTACGAATGGAAATCTCGCCGATCATACAAATATCCAGTCAATCATCTACCTTCTGTGAGTGTGGTAGTGCCAGCTTTCAATGAAGAAAAGGTGATTCATAAAACAATCAACTCAATATTACGCAGCAACTACAAGAACTTTAACATTATTGTTGTCGATGATGGTTCTCAAGACGCTACATATCAACGCGTCGTGAAAACTTTTGCGGACAACTGCCGTGTAAGTATTTTTACGAAAACGAATGCAGGTAAAGCACAGGCGCTAAACTATGGCATCAAACAAAGCGATGCAGAAATTATTGTCGCCTTGGATGCTGATACTATTTTGCGTCCCAATGCCATCAAAAACCTTGTACGTCATTTTGCTGATCCAATGATCGGAGCAGTTGCAGGTAATGCAAAAGTTGGCAACCGGATTAATATCCTCACCTATTGGCAAGCACTAGAATACATCACCAGCCAGAATCTTGAACGTCGAGCCTTTGGTTTACTCAACTGTATTAGTGTAGTACCTGGTGCAATCGGTGCTTGGCGGCGTCAGCTTATCTTGCAAGCTGGAGGTTATCAAAACGATACTTTAGCGGAAGATGCTGATTTGACACTGAGTCTTTTGCGGATGGGTTATAGAATTGGCTACGAAGAAAATGCGATCGCTCTGACAGAAGCACCAGACAATGTCGGTGGCTTCCTCAAGCAGCGAAATCGCTGGATGTTCGGCACATTACAGGCAGCTTGGAAGCATCGTGACACTTTGTTTCGTTCTCAATATGGGGCGCTGGGAATGTTTGCTATCCCCAATGTCTTTGTATTCCAAATTCTGTTTCCTCTCGTCTCACCGTTAATGGATTTTGTGATGCTGTGGTCAATCGCTTGGACTATTTGGCAACAACATCAACAACCCGTTGAGTATTCCAATAATGCTTTACCACAGCTTGTTTGCTACTATTTAGTGTTTTTAACGGTTGATTTTCTCGCTGCCTTCGTTGCCTTTGCGCTAGAACGTAAAGAAGACTGGAAGTTGCTTGTATGGTTACTGCCACAGCGCTTCTTTTATCGTCAACTCATGTATTACGTGGCGATCAAATCTGTAATTGCTGCGATCAAGGGTCAGATTGTTGGTTGGGGTAAACTTGAGCGTAAAGCAACAGTTAGTTAATTAATAATACCAGCAAATCTTGTACTCTAATTTCTGAGATTGATGGTGTCAAATAAAAAATACTATCAATCTCCTCGCTTACCGACACAATACAGCGTCTATTTTTGAATAGAAACTACAATTTATTCTTCTGGGCTTCTTTCTGCGCCGCTTCACTATATTTCTTATATAATTTAGTCCGAATTTGTGCTTCTTGATAACGACTATGGCTGGGTGGGACATTACTCATTAAATCAGAAGCCCTCTGCCAGTCGGCTGCTATTTCTAACCATTGAGTTGAGGTCTTTGCTATTTTACCTGCATCGGAAGCTTGGTTAGCAATGCGTACTGCTATTACAAATGAGTCTTCTGAGTTTGGAGATTTTTGTGTTGGGATTAAAGATTTAGCTGTTTCTGGTATGAAGGTATTTTGCAGTTTACCATTTAATACTGCATAAATCATTGAGATTAATAAGAGAACGAATAAGCTTAAAGTTAAAGAAAAAAACATCCGGTTCCAAGCATTTTTCTTGACTTTATTATTAATTGGTATCGGCTGATATAATTGATTTTTAGTGAAATTTAATTTCCCTGACTCAGATTTTTTATCTTGGTAATTTTTAATTAATTGCTGGAAAATATTAGGCTGTTCTAAGATGATTTCTTCTGACCACAATAATTGCTTTTCTGGGTCACGAATAATTTCTTCTAACCATAACAATTGCTGTTCTTGAACAAGGCGACTGTTGATATTGACTCTACCAATATTACGCGGTTTTATTGATTCAATAATTTGTTGAATTTGCTTAACTAAGGTAGATTGCTCTAGTTTATCTAGTGTGGCAGCCTCACACAAAATTTGTAATACACCATCATGATAAATTGCTCTGGTTCTCACGCCAGAATTTGCTAATTGTTCATTTAACACTTGAATAATCGCAGCAACGCTACCCTGACGTGCTTGCCAAGCGATATCATTGGTTCTGTTTACCATCATGTGTAGAAAGTACGATCGCTTTTCAGCCTAAGTTATAACTGACAAATCAGTAAAAATATATTTAGGCTTGTGCTGAATACAACCAAGCCTGTTTTTGATTGTATGAGTAAATACACCAGCTTGCCACATGTAGTCTAAAAATTAAAAATTTATTAAACTAGAATCAATATCTTCCAACTTGGGACAACCGCTTAACGCCATTGCCAAATCAAGTTCATTCTGTAAAATTTCGATGATCTGATTTACACCAGCTTGTCTATCTACAGCTAATCCCCATAACACAGGACGCCCTACTAGAACGGCTTTTGCTCCCAATGCCAAAGCCTTAAGAATATCAGTACCTCTACGGATACCACCGTCTACAATCACTTCAGCACGGCCATCTACAGCTTTTACAACTTCAGCTAAACCATCCAAAGAAGCGATCGCACCGTCTAGTTGACGCCCACCATGATTAGAAACAATGATTACTTTAGCGCCAGATTCAACAGCACGGACAGCATCATCACCGCGTAAAATTCCTTTGATCGCCAATGGCAAGGGAGATATAGACTGTAACCATTCTAAATCGCGCCAAGTGACCGCCGGGTCGAGTTGTTGGGCAAAATAAGTAAATAAGGCCGATTCTCCCTGTTCATCAGGAATGTTTATTCCAGAAAGAGTAACAAGATTTGCTAGTTGCAAGCCTGGTGGTAGGGTGAATTGGTTGCGTGTATCTCGTTCCCGTCTCCCAAGAACAGGTGCATCGACAGTGACACATAGCGCTTGATAACCTGCTGCATAAGCACGTTCTACTAAAGCACGGGTAAGATTGCGATCGCGATGGATATATAACTGAAACCACAAAGGTGGATTTGAAGTTTGCGAACGATTTGAATAATAAGTATGGGCGACTTCTTCGAGACTTTTAGTAGACATTGTACTCAACACCATACCCACGCCAGCACTCGATGCAGCTTTTGCTGTGGCTAATTCTCCCTCTGGATGAGCAAGACATTGAAACGCCATCGGTGCAATCAACAAAGGCATTTGCAGAGGTTGATCTAAAATCGTAGTTGTCAGATGGCGATCGCTCACATCGACTAGCACACGCGGACGAAGTTTGATTCTATCGAAAGCGGCGTGATTGTCCCTTAATGTGATTTCATCCCAAGCACCACTGGCGTAGTAATCCCAAGCCATACGAGACAAGCACTTTTGCGCCTGCTGTTCGTACTCGAATAAATTCAGTGGTTTGGTAAAGTAATTTTCTAATTCTTCCACTAAAACCCCAGTCTTAAAAAGTCTGTAAATATATTAGGACTTACCGATTGAGATTGCCAAAGCTCGCACAAAACAATTATGAAAAACCTCAAAGAAATTATCGCTAATTACTCCAATCAGGACTTAGAACAGCGCAAAAATTGGTATTCTCCAGCAGCAGAAGCTTACAACAAAACAAGACCACATTATCCTGAAGATTTGATTCGTCAAGTTATAGATATTGCTCAACTTTCCTCTACTGCAAATATTTTAGAGGTAGGATGTGGGCCAGCAACTGCAACGATTGCATTTGCTCCATTAGGTTGCTCCATATTATGTTTAGAACCCAACTCAGATTTTTGTCAGTTAGCTCAACAAAATTGTCAACAGTATCTAAATGTAGAGATTCAAAACCTATCCTTTGAAGAATGGAACTTAGAACCAGAAAAATTTGATGCTGTTTTAGCAGCGAGTTCTTTTCACTGGATACCGTCGGAAATTGGATATCCAAAAGCAGCAAATGCTCTCAAACAAAATGGCTACTTAATTTTATTGTGGAATAAAGAACTTCAGCCAAGCTATCAAGTTTACCAAAGTTTATCCAAAGTTTATCAAATCCACGCTCCATCCCTAGACAGATATGAAGATAGAGAAACTCAAGAAAATATCTTGAGAAAATTGGGCGAAATGATCACAGATTCTGGGCAATTTAAAAACTTAGTAGCCGGAAACATTGAGTCTGAAGTCACTTATACAGCTGATGAGTATTTGACGCTTTTGAACACTTATTCACCATATCTCAAATTAGAGCCACAAAGCAAAGAGGCTTTATTTGCAGGATTGCAGAATATGATAGACCATGAATTTGGTGGAAGTCTTCAGTTATCATATGTTTCCGCCTTTCACATTGCTCAAAAATTTTAGAATCTATTGAAAGAGCGAATTTTTTCATAAAAATAGATGAGAAAAGCTCTGTCTAGAGAGCGTTTTAGCTGATGAGCTAGATGAAGTAAATATGAGGATGCTAAATCTAATGGACATTAGTATCTTATGAAAGTAATTGCAACTGTAGGACGCTTACTCGCAACAACTCTATTTTGTGTATCAGCGATCGCTTTTACTTGGCAAAGTGCATTTCTCTCGAACACCTCAGCAATGGCTGCTCCTGCTGCAAACTTGATCGCAGCAGCAGACGTAGGCAATCAAGTGCAAGGGAAAGCCAATGAAGATGCTCGACGAGCCAAGGGTTTCATCCGGGATACAGCAGATCAAGTTGAGCAAACAGCAAGGAAAAATGCTAAACGTGTTGAGCAAGCAACAGATGATAATGGTAGTTTTATCGAGCGCAAAGCCAAAAGAGATACAGCTCGAATTCACAAAAGAGCAGAAGAAGATGCTGCTCGGACTCAAAAAGCAGTAGACAAAACAAAAAATGCAGTTGAACGCACTGTTGATAATATCAAAGATGCTTTTAACTAACTTGAAAAGGGTGTAGGAGTGTAAGGGTGGGTATAGGAGGAGTTATATTTTCATGTTTAGTAGTGAATTTTTCTCATGAATAACTAGTGGGTTTGTAGTGAGGAATTTAGTCCTTTATGAGCGCTTAAGCGCTCATAAAGGACTCAGCAATTTTAGCTTGCCAGACCAACAACTTACCCCTATAAGGCGAATGTTGCTAAAATCGGCTAGTCTAGCTGCCGTTAACAGTTATCAAGTTAGCTGTTCACTGAGAGTTAGTAATTGATGACTGATCTATAAATAGCAGTTTATCAACTGCCAGGAGTTAAGGCGTGAATCTAGGTCAATGGATCGGCTTAATTGCCATACTCGTATCTGTGTATATATTGTGGCAACTTAAAGAGGTACTTCTACTAATGTTTGCTGCAATAGTATTAGCAACTACCTTGAATCGACTCGCTCGGAGATTTCAACGCTCCGGGATGAAACGCGGGTTCGCCGTAGCCTTATCAGTGGGAATTTTTCTAATTGCCATAGTCGGTTTTTTCTGGCTAATTGTCCCGCCTTTTGCCGTTCAGTTTCAACAAGTTACTTATCAAGTTCCCAGAGGTATAGAACGCTTTAATATTTGGTTCTCCCAGATTAGATCAGCTCTTCCCAGCCAATTAACTCCATTCATTCCTGATATCAACAGTTTGAGCCAACAAGCACAGCCATTTATTAATCGGGCAGTTGGTACTTCATTCGCTGTCGTTTCTGGTTCTTTGGAAGTAGTCCTCAAAATATTATTAGTGCTTGTTTTAACAGGGATGTTCTTAGCTGATCCCCAAGCTTACCGCAAGCTATTCATTCGCTTATTTCCTTCTTTTTATCGGCGACGGGTAGATGGAATTTTAGATAGATGCGAAGTTTCCTTGGAAGGATGGGTTACAGGCGCTTTTATTGCTATGTCTGTGGTGGGATTGATGAGCGTCATCGGCTTATCAATTTTGCGTGTTCCCGCTGCTCTTGCTTTAGGGGTTTTAGCAGGATTTCTAAACTTGATTCCCAATCTAGGCCCGACACTAAGTGTGGTTCCAGCCATGGCGATCGCACTTTTAGATGCTCCCTGGAAATCCCTGGCTGTGTTGGGACTCTACTTTTTCATTCAACAAACAGAAAGTAATTTCATCACACCAATTGTAATGGCACATCAGGTTTCCTTACTCCCAGCCATTACTTTAATTTCTCAACTATTTTTTGCATATTTGTTTGGCTTTTTAGGATTATTTTTAGCTCTACCGCTCACTGTTGTGGCTAAAATTTGGCTAGAAGAAGTTTTTGTGAAAGATGTTTTAGACCAATGGAATAATAAATCTAAACGAGAAACTGAATTTATTATTGTTTCTGATAAATTAAACGATGAAACTACACCAGAAACAGATGATTTAGCAGTTAAAAAAATCACGAATAGCGAAGAACAGTCATGTACTGATGATACTTAATATGTTTGTGATGTATGATTTTTGGTTTAAGAATGTGTGTTGTTGTTGTGTCTTCTATAAATTTTATAGAAGATGCGATCGCATATTTTTTTTAATTTAGATAAGAGTCGATAACTTTTGCGAACAATATCTAGGAAAAAGTAGGGAAGCCTGAGCCGCAATGGCGAGAAGATAGGGCGATATAAGCAATAGTATGCTCTTTTGAGATTGTTCCATTTGGAACATTTTTCTTCATGGAGAAAGTCGGAAATATCTACAACTAATCCCCTACCTTGATACATCATGACATTACGCCCATGCACATCATGAGGATACAGTCCCTGGCGACGTGCATAGTCTAGGGCCTCGTCGATGTCTTTTATAACTTGCTTAGGGATACGCAGACCACGTTGGATACAGTCATAAAGGGTAACTCCATGTAACCGCTTCAGGATTAAAAAGCCTTCTGTAGCATATAGACATTCGGAGAAAGCGGGGTGAGAACCCAGACGATGGTAAACTTCTACCTCTTCCTCAAAACCTGGACGTCCGGGTGCATAAATTTTTACCACCCAGTCCCGGTAATCTGGGTGATAGACTACTGCGGCGTAATTTCCGGCTCCCAGTTTTTGCCAAGGATGGGGAAGATAGCTGATTTTTACTGGATCATGGGGATCTATGCTCTCAATCTGTAATTTAGGAATTAACTCTTGGTGAACAGTCTCTATGAACTGATCTATGAGCGATCTATCCATACTGAGTCTCGTGAGAGTAGTTTAATAGTTCGGGATTATACATTATTCCTAGATGATTTAGTGTCATTCTTAGCCTAACAACACTTTGAAATTGATGAGGCTTGCCCCGAAACTAAGAGACAAAATCCCCGACTTTTTAGACAAGTCGGGGGTCTAAGCTCTGGGATTCTCACAACTCACATAAGATTGCGATCGCTCATTTTGATTGTGATCTGATCTTGTGCGTTATGGACACCTATATCTGTCAAAGATTTCTTTCATGAAGTTGTAAATAAAGCTTTACACAAGTCATTATTCTTCATAAATTGTCAATATAATTACTCAATATTAATCAAAAGTTAATTAAACATTTCCTGACACTTAACCTATAAATATCTTATCCTTTAAGTCAGCGATTTTAAACTGAAATAAATAATTAAATGCAATTAAATAAGATATACAGAATTCCTTCTTTCGATTTATAACCTTTACTTTGTTGAAAAGGAATATTTTTCCCAGATGTTTGCTTATTTTTCTATTTATTCTGAAGTAAATTTAGAGAAAAATGCTGAATATATTAAGTAAAGTTACTGTTAAATATTTAATTTTATGTTGTCGATTTTGCTAAAAATCTTCTACTTCTTATTTTTATATAGAGAATATATTGCAGTTTTTATATGAATTATTCTTGCTCCAACCACATATAAGTATTTGCATGAAATTAAGTAACATATTCATTCACCATGACACAAGATACAATTCGCTTTGCTCAGTTTAACGCTTCCCTAAACCGGAATACAGAAGGGCAGCTGATTGAAGATTTATCTACGCCAGACAATTCTCAAGCTCAAGCTATTGCCGAAATTATTCAACGCACCAATCCTGATGTCATCAGTATTCAAGAGTTTGATTATTATGCAGATGACCCAACTAAAGCAGTTGATTTGTTTCGCAAGAACTATCTACAAGTCAGTCAAAATGGAGCAGACCCGGTTGAATATCCCTATTTTTATATTGCTCCTTCCAATACGGGGATTAGTTCTGGTTATGATTTGAACAATGATGGCAAGATTGTAACCACACCAGGTGAAAGTGGATACGGAGACGACGCCTTTGGTTTTGGCAATTTTCCTGGGCAGTATGGAATGCTCTTGCTGTCCAAGTATCCAATTGATACAGATAACGTGCGTACTTTCCAGAATTTTCTGTGGAAAGATATGCCCGATTCTTTGCTATCAACGATCGCACTTCCTAATTCTGATACTCCTTGGTACTCTCAACAAGAGCAAGAATTACTGCGGCTATCTTCCAAGAGTCATTGGGATGTGCCAATCGAGGTGAATGGTCAAATTATTCACGCATTAGTCAGTCATCCCACACCGCCTGTATTCGATGGACAAGAAGACCGCAATGGCAAGCGTAACCATGATGAGATTCGCTTCTGGTCAGACTATATCACTCCTGGAGCAGGCGATTATATCTATGACGACAACGGCAATTATGGAGGACTGACCAAACAATCAGCCTTCGTGATTTTGGGTGATCAAAATGCCGATCCTAATGACGGGGACAGTTATAACTATGCAATTCGGCAGTTACTAGAAAATAGATACGTCAATACTAGTGTCACACCAAACAGCCTGGGTGGTTCGGAACAAGCGCTACTGGATGGCAGAAATAATACTACTCATATCAGTGATCCAGCGTATGACACAGCAGATTTCAATGACAATAACCCTGGAAACATCCGTGCTGACTATGTTTTACCTTCTAAAAACTTAGCAATTCGGGATGCCAAAGTATTCTGGCCTACCACTAACGATCCACTTTATCGGCTAGTGGGCGATCGCCAAAATGTGAATACCACGCCTTCTTCAGACCACAGTTTAGTATGGGCAGATTTAACCATGACAAAAGCTTCTCTAGTCAAATATTCTTCACTACCGGCTGATACCTATGCCGACGGCCCACCATCGGGTCAAAATGATGGTAATGGGAAAGTCATTTCCGGTAACGGGCGTACTGGGCCTTTTCCGGGACAACCTGTACAAGGTTTTAGTGGAGTACAGTTTGCTGACTCCGATAGCTACTGGTTTTTGTCAGATAACGGTTTTGGTGGTCAAACCAACAGTGCTGATTATCTACTGCGGATTTACAAAATCGATCCAGATTTCAAAACGGTAGACAATGGTACTGGCAATGCACAGTGGACTGATTATATCCAATTATCCGATCCGCATAACCTCATTCCTTGGCAAATTGTCAACGAAACGACAACAGACCGCTTCTTAACAGGGGCTGACTTCGATCCTGAATCTATTGTTTTAGCTGAAGACGGTACAATTTGGATTGGTGAAGAATTCGGTCCCTATCTCTTACATTTTGATAGTAATGGCGTGTTGATTGATGCGCCTGTTTCTACTCCCAATATTTACCCACTTAACACTCTCAACGGACAAGATCCAATTGTCATCGGTCATCGTGGTGGGGCGCCGGGAATTCGTCCAGAACATACGATTGGCGATTTAGGCGGAAATTTAGTTGCTTCTAATAATTTGGGCGCTGAATTTGGGGCTGATTTTCTGGAACCAGATTTAGTTGTCACCAAAGATGGAGTTTTGATCGTCCGTCACGAACCAGTGTTGGCGAGTGTGAAGACAGATGCAAACGGCAACATTATTTATGATAGTAACGGCAAGCCTGTTATCCTCGAAGCCACAACCAACGTTGCTAATTTTGAAAAATTTAGCGATCGCTTAACGACTAAAGTATTAGATGGGCAAACGATCACAGGCTGGTTTGCAGAAGACTTCACACTGGCTGAAATTAAAGAACTGCGGGCTGTTGAACGTATTCCCAACATCCGTCCTGAAAGTGCTAAGTATGATGGTTACTTCCAAATCCCCACACTGGAAGAATACATCAACTTTATCAAAGAGTACGAAGCCGAAACCGGGATAAAATTGGGTATCTATCCCGAAACCAAACACCCTACCTACTTTGCTCAAGAAGGCAAATTTTTAGATGGTACTCCCATCAATTACGATACCTCACAAATTTTAATTGATACCTTAATTGCCAATAATTTCGTCGATCCTGACCGGATTTTCATTCAGTCTTTTGAAGTTTCTAATCTCGTTGAACTAGAAAACGAGATTATGCCTAATGCTGGGATTGATATTCCCTTGGTACAGTTAATAGATAGTAGTGGTTCTCCCTACGACTATATATATCAGGGAATTGGTAAAACCTACGCCGATCTAATTACTCCCGATGGCTTGACAGAAATTGCTACCTATGCTGAAGGTATTGGTCCCAGTAAGCGACTGATTGTACCAGCTAAAACAGTTGATAGAAATGGTGATGGTCAACCAGACGATATTAACGGCGATGGACAAATCAGTGATGCCGATAGATATTTAGGAGAACCGACAACCTTAGTTTACGATGCTCACCAAGCAGGGTTGTTAGTGCATCCTTATACCTTCCGCAGCGATGCATATTTTCTGTCACCCGACTACAAAGGCAACCCACAACTAGAATATGAGCAGTTTATTCGGTTAGGAGTAGATGGCTACTTCACCGATTTTGCAAATGATGGAGTTGTTGCAAGAGATAAAATTATTGCCGATTATGTGGCTTCTCCCCAGAATCCAGGAGTAGAAAACAACGAAGCGATCGCCAATCTGGGCGGTTCTAAGGGCTTTGAAGGCATGAGTTACAGCCCTGATCACAAGACACTCTACCCAATTCTAGAAGGATACGTTGCAGGCGACCCCACAGATGCCCTACGTGTTTACAAGTTTGATGTTGCGACTAAATCCTTTAGCAATGATTTGGTTGGTTATTATCAATTAAGCGATCCTAGCCATGCGATCGGCGATGCAACTCCGATCAACGACCACGAATTTCTGATCATTGAAAGAGATAATTTATCGGGAGACAATGCGAAGTTCAAGAAAGTCTTCAAAGTCGATATTTCCCAAACCAACGCCCAGGGTTATCTCTACAAAGAAGAAGTAGTTGATTTACTTAACATTGCTGATCCTAATGATCTCAATGGTGATGGTAGCAACGTCTTTACTTTCCCCTTCCAGACTATTGAAAATATTTTAGTTCTGGACAAAAATACCATTCTGCTCGCTAACGACAACAACTATCCATTCAACGCCACCCGCAACCCATCTCAACCAGACAACGATGAATTTATCGTATTGAAATTATCTAAGCCGCTTGATCTTGATCCGCGTTTAGGAACACCCAAATCAACCATCTACGGTACATCAGGAGATGATTATTTTGATGATTATCTCTACGATCCAAATACCGATAATGCTGCTCTCTATCCAGATTTATTCATTGGAGATAATCAAAAACTCTTTACCGGAGATGGCAATGACATTGTTGATGTCAGTATATTTGGTAGCAGCAACCAAATTGACACTGGTAATGATGATGATATTGTATTGGCTGGTACAAAAAATATCATAAACACTGGTTCAGGTAACGACGAATTATATCTTGGTGTTGACGGAGGCCAAAACATTGTTACTGGCGGTGAAGGATCTGATGAGTTTTGGATTGTTACCGATGAGACAGACTTACCAGCAAAACCTAATACAATTGCTGACTTTAACATTACAGAAAAAGATGTAATTGGCTTTGCAAACATCAGCTTTACCTATGAATCTCTTGGTAGCGATTGGACAACCCGCCAAGAAGGTGATAACACCATCATCAGTGTCTATGGACAAGATGTAGCCGTCTTACTCGGAATTCAGGCTACCAGTCTAACTCAGGCAAACTTCGCTTTTGCTTAAACAGAGGGAATAGAGAAGGAGGACACGAGGACACGGAGACATTATTAACATTTCTCCGCGTCACTCCTTCACCCCGTCACCGCGTCTTCTCCCGATCCCCAATCCCCGTTCCCTGTTCTCCTAATTATGAGCGTAATTCTACAAGTTCGCGAACAAAAAGTTACAGCAGAAGAAATAATACCTTTGCTGGCAAACTACCAGTTATTGCCACAACTGTTGCGAGAAATTATCATTGATCAGGCGATCGCACCCTTTGATTGCACGCCAGAAGAAGAAGAAAAAGCCTATCAGGGTTTTTACTTACAGCAACGTTTAAGAACAGAAGCTGAACGTCAAGCTTGGTTACGCGATCGCCACATGACTCCAGAACAAGTCCGCAAGTTAGTTATCCGGGCGTTACGAGTGGAAAAGTTTAAACACGCTACTTGGAACGAACTAGATGCTTACTTTCAAATTCGTAAACCCCAACTTGATCGAGTCGTTTATTCGGTTATTCGTACCAAAGATAGCGGTATTGCTCAAGAAATATACTTCCGTTTGCAAGCAGAGGAACAGTCTTTTGCCGAACTTGCTCCCAAATATTCAATGGGGCCAGAAGCCCGCACCAAAGGTATAGTTGGGCCAGTAGAACTAGGTAAACTCCACCCCAAGCTGGCTAAATTGTTAACTGTCATTCAGCCAGGACAAATTTTACCACCCACGCTAATAGATAATTGGTTAGTCATTCTCAGGTTAGAAAAGATACTTTCTGCTGAGTTAAATGACCATACCCGTTGGCAATTGCGCCATGAGTTATTTCTCAAATGGTTGGGACAACAAGTTGCAGAATTCAACCCCCTCAATAACTGTTAAGACTCTTGGTGTCTTAGTGTCTTAGTGGTTTCATTTTCACCACCAAGACTCCAAGGCACAAAGGTACATAGTTGTGATCGCTTTATGACCCAAAACAAGAGTGCAATCCAAACTTTTTTATCAGGTATCCCACCCTTTAAACAATTATCTCCTGCTCAATTGCAGCAATTATGCCAAAAATTGCAAGTGCAGCGTTTCGGGATGGGACAAGCTATTCTACCACTAGAAGAGTTACCACCCTATGTAGCAATTATTTATACAGGACAGGCGCGGATAATTGGTAATCACTCCCAAAATAATATCCCTGTAACATTGCTCAAATTACAACCAGGGAAAATCGTCGGCTGGAGAAGCTTGTTGCAAGGTATACCCTGTGAAAAAGTCATGGCTTGTGAGGAAGAAACCCTCTGTCTTGTACTTCCAAGTGAGGAATTCTTGACTCTGTTGGAAGAGGAACCAAGTTTAAAAGCTTATTTTGTAGGGTCAAGTACAGACGCGATTAATTCTAAAGACGCGATGAATCGCGTCTCTATGATTCCCGATTCCCAAAATAAAAAATATCCCCATGTCCGGGACTCTTGGCGCAATGCTACTCTCGCCTGTTTACAGATGGTGAGTCAGTATTATGGGATGCCTTTTCGTCGGGAGAATATTCGTAGAGCGATCGCCAATAATCACAAAGATGCAACAAAACCAGTTTCTCTACAATTATGTGGGGCAATTGCGGATTTTATGGGATTAAAGGCGCAATTGGTAACAGTCCCAGCAAATGCAATGAATCGTTTACCCACACCTGCGTTGATTCATTGGCAAGATAGCATGGCGGTGGTTTATGAAACAAGCGATGCAAGAGTCGTTTTGGGTGTACCAGAACGTGGGATTGTGCGTCAAAAAATGACTGAGTTCCTGAAAAATTGGGGTGAACAAGCTCAAGTTTTACTACTGACAGCCACTTCCGCAACGCCGCAGCAAAAGTTTGGCTTGAGTTGGTTTTTACCTTCACTGAACCGTCACCGCACAGTTTTATTGGAAGTTCTGATTGCTTCATTTTTTGTGCAGTTGTTCGGACTTGCCAATCCGTTGATGATTCAAGTGATCATTGATAAGGTTTTGGTGCAGAACAGTATTGATACTTTGCAAGTGTTGGGTGTCTTTTTACTGTTAGCGGCGATATTTGAAGCGGTTCTCGGTACTTTACGCACTTATTTATTTGCAGAAGCGACTAATAGAATTGACTTAGCTCTGGGTTCAGAAATTATTGATCACTTGCTGCGTTTACCTCTGCGTTATTTTGATCGTCATCCAGTCGGAGAATTAGCAACGAGGGTAAATGAACTAGAGAATATACGTCAGTTTCTCACGGGTACAGCTTTGACTGTGGTGTTAGATTCTGTGTTTTCGGTGATCTACATCGTTGTCATGGTGATCTATAGCTGGGTGTTGACATTGGTATCTTTGTCTACGATTCCTTTGTTTGCCATACTCAGTTTAGTTGCAGCACCGATAGTCAGGCGACAATTGCGAGAAAAAGCCGAACGCAACGCCGAAACCCAATCTTATTTAGTAGAAGTGCTTTCTGGAATTCAAACAGTCAAAGCCCAAAATATTGAATTGCGTACCCGTTGGCAATGGCAAGAACACTATGCCCGTTATGTTTCATCTGGGTTTAAAACCATAGTAACTTCTACTGCTGCGAGTTCAGCGAGTAATTTTCTCAATCAACTTTCAGGATTATTGGTGTTGTGGGTGGGCGCGTATTTAGTACTCAAGGGCGAACTTTCTTTGGGTCAGTTGATTGCTTTCCGGATTATTGCGGGGTATGTTACTAGCCCATTGTTACGATTATTGCAATTATGGCAAAACTTCCAACAAACAGCCCTGTCCTTAGAACGTCTGAGTGATATTGTTGATACGCCGCAGGAAGTTACACAAATCGACCAAGATAATATTCCCATGCCTGTGATTCAGGGTGCTGTTACTTACGAAAACGTTTCTTTCCGGTTTGCTGCTGGCGGTTCACTGCAATTAGACAATATCAATTTAGCGTTTCCGGCTCAAAGGGTGGTGGGAGTTGTGGGGATGAGCGGTTCTGGTAAAAGTACGTTGATGAAATTGTTACCACGTTTGTATGAACTCAATGCAGGTAGGATTCTCATTGATGGTTACGACATTAGTAAAGTTGAATTATATTCACTGCGATCGCAAATTGGCATTATTCCCCAAGATACTTTGTTATTTGACGGCACTGTTCTAGAAAATATCGCCCTGACAAATCCGGAAGCAACCAGCGAAGAAGTTATTACTGCTGCCAAAATTGCCGTCGCCCACGACTTTATCATGAACTTGCCCAACGGCTACAACACAAGAGTTGGTGAACGTGGTTCTGCACTATCGGGAGGACAAAGACAACGAATTGCGATCGCTCGTACAATTTTACAAAATCCCCAGTTATTAATTTTGGACGAAGCAACCAGCGCTCTCGACTACGACACCGAACGCCAAGTATGTACTAATTTAATTCAAGCCTTTCGAGGGCGAACCATGTTCATCATCACCCATCGCCTCAGCACAATTCAACAAGCAGATGAAATTGTCCTCATGCATCAAGGTAAAGTCGCTGAACGTGGTACGCACAACCAACTCATGCACCAACGTGGGCGCTACTACCATCTGTATCAGCAACAGGATGGGTTAGTTGTTGGTTAACCAAATGGCTGTGGGGGTGTAGGAGGAGTTAAATTTTCATTCCTTATTTGTGGGTGTGATCACCCGTGGGGGTCTAGTTTGAAACCCGAAAGTTCTCGTTTGAAACCTGAAAGTTCTCGTTTGAAACCCGAAAGTTCTCGTTTGAAACCCGAAAGTTCTAGTTTGAAACCCGAAAGTTCTAGTTTGAAACCTGAAAGTTCTCGTTTGAAATCTGAAAGTTCTCGTTTGAAACCTGAAAGTTCTCGTTTGAAATCTGAACGTTCTAGTTTGAAACCTGAAAGTTCTAGTTTGAAACCTGAAAGTTCTCGTTTGAAACCTGAAAGTTCTCGTTTAAAACCTGAAAGTTCTCATTTGAAACCTGAAAGTTCTCGTTTGAAACCTGAAAATTCTAGTTTGAAACCTGAAAATTCTAGTTTGAAACCTGAAAATTCTAGTTTGAAACCTGAAAGTTCTCGTTTGAAACCTGAAAGTTCTCGTTTGAAACCTAAAATCTCTCCCTACTTGATATCTTGCACCAACCCCATATCCCGCCTCAGAATTAATTCTGAGGCTAATAGCATAAGTTCGTTAAAACGGACTCAAACATTTTCCTGGTCAGATTTATCTGACTTTAGCTATTAGCCAAGAAATTTATTTATTGGCGGGATATGGGGTTGATGCAAGATTTGAATTTTGAATTTTGAATTGGTATTACACCTCTATGAATAACTTCAACGGTTCTCATCCTTACTCTAATGGTCATGGAAACAACGGTAATACTGCTGTTTCGATTCAGGACGATACATCTTTGGTGACTCCTGCGATTGATATAGCGCCAACACTCAAACGCTTTGATCAGTCTGTGGTGTTACGACAGTCGTCAATTTTACCAAGGGCGGTTGCTTGGACTTTGATAACTATGACTACTGCTGGGGTGATCTGGGCTTGTGTAGCACAGTTTGAAGAAGCGATTCCTGCTCAAGGTAAACTCGAACCGGAAGGAGCTGTGACGGAAGTACAAGCACCGATTACTGGTGTTGCGAAAAGGATTCTAGTCAAAGATGGACAACAAGTCAAACAAGGTGATTTATTGCTGACTCTCGATCCAACAGTCGATAATGCTGAACAAACATCACTGCGAAAAATTCGCGCTGCTTTGATGGGGGAGAATCAGTTTTACCAAATCCAAATGGCTGGTCAAACTCCTGCGAATTCAAAACTGCTGGCGTCGCTACCTGCTGAACAAGCTTTTTTAACAAAACACCGTGCGGAATTGGTTGCAGAAAATCAACTTTATCGGCTGCAATTGCAAGGTGCTACGACTGGTGGAGGGTTAAGTGCAGAGCAACAAACACGATTACAGTCTGCGGAAGCTGAGGTGCGATCGCGCATTAGTGCTGCTAAGTTAGAAGTTGATCAGTTGCAAAAGCAGTTAAAACAAAATCAAGTTGAACTGGCTAGTGCTAAAGATTTACTAGTTATAGAAAAAACGATTCTCACAGACTTGACAGTGTTGGCAAATCAGGGAGGAATTGGTAGAAATCAGTATTACAAGCAACAACAGCAATTCCGCAGTCGCCAAGCAGATGTGGATCGACTTTTAGAGGAACAAAAAAGACTAGAGTATGCAATTACACAAGCTGATGAAAAGGTAAAAAATGCGATCGCCCTGACTCAAACAGAGGTACTAACTAAAATTGCTGATAATCAAAAGCGAATTGCAGAAATAGACAGTCAACTCACTAAAGCAATTGTTGACAATGAGCAGCAAATTGCTCAAATTGATAGTCAAATCAGCAAAACCCAGCAAAATCTACGTTACCAAGAACTTAAAGCCCCCGTTTCAGGTACTATATTTGATTTACAAGCCCATAATCCTGGTTATGTGACTAATTCTTCAGCGCCAATTCTTAAAATAGTTCCCAATCAATCCCTTGTTGCTAAAGTCTTCATTACCAACCGCGACATCGGTTTTGTCAAAGAAGGAATGAAAGTTGATGTGAGAATTGATTCATTTCCTTACAGTGAATTTGGGGATATAAAAGGTAAACTAGTTTGGGTTGGTTCCGACGCTTTACCCCCGGATAATATTTATTCCTTCTACAGATTTCCTGCTAAAGTCGTGCTTGAACAGCAGTATTTAATGATTGGCGATCGCCAAGTCAATCTCCAATCAGGAATGTCAGTCAGTACCAATATCAAACTTCGCAAACGCAACGTTGCTAGTATTTTTACTGACCTGTTTAGCAAGAATATAGAAAGTTTGAAGTTTGTGAGGTAAAAAAGAACGAGGAACAGGGAAATTTTTAAAGATTTAGCATAGCAAAACCGGATTTGCACTAAATCCAAAATTGAGGGAAAATTTTCTCAATACAGTAACGAAGATAAGCGTCTAAATAGTGGATTGTGGTCAACTTGCTTACCATCTTCATAAATCAATTTTGCCAACACAAAACCTACTACAACGCTGTGTTGACTAAGCTGTAATAAATGCTACTTTAAAATAGGTTTATGGCCAGAAGACGGACAATATTTCAGATAGCAGAAAAGTCAGAAAGTTGTTTAGACCAAGGACAAACCCAAGATCCAGATGTAGTACAAAAGATGCGATCGCATTTTTGGCATCGGATGCCAAATTGCTTAACAAATAAAGCCAAAAAAGCATTTCCCAGGCTTTCGCAATTATGTCATCGACATTGGGTAAAGCAAAATATATCCAGATCGATAAATTAATATTCTTTTAATATACGGGCGCATGGCTATGCGCCCCTATTCTGTTCTGTATGCTCTACCCACCACTAACTACTAACTGTTGCTTTTCAGGTAACTGAGTATACTCAGCAACAATTTTGCGGAATTGCTCTCCTTCTATCGTCTCCTGTTCTACTAACAAGTCTACAAGACGGTCTACTAATGCGCGGTTTTCACGGATGATTTTTCGGGCTTCTTGGTAACAAGAAATAGCCATTTCCCGTACTTGTCTATCAATCTTGGTGGCCATTTCTTCCGAATATTCGTTGCGGCTAACCCAATCTCTACCCAAGAAGACATCACTATTTTGAGTTTCTAAAGCTACTAGTCCCAAGTCAGACATACCATACATTGTCACCATCTTTCGGGCTAGGTTCGCAACCATTTTCAAATCATTACTAGCGCCACCTGTAACTTCAGATTCTCCAAATACTTCTGCTTCTGAGGCTTTTCCTCCCAATGTCATAGTAATGTTGTCTTGTATCCAAGCACGAGTGTAAAGACCACTATCAATCATCTCTTCATTGAGAATTTGCTGAGAGAAACCACCTACTCCACCAGAACGGGGAATAATGGTGACTTTATTTAAAGGGTCTGCGTGGGGTAAAAGTGTAGCCAAAAGAGCGTGTCCTATCTCGTGATAAGCAATCAATCGCTTTTTGTTGCTATCTAACAATGGGTTGAGAGTTAACCCAATCGTCAGTCTATCAATAGCATCGTCAATTTCTATCTGTGTAATGAAATCTTTGCGTCTGCGTGCTGTGAGAATTGCAGCTTCATTCAACAAGTTAGCTAAATCTGCTCCTGTAAAACCAGGGGTGCGACGTGCCACAACTTCTAGGGAAACTGCTGGATCAACCTTCTTATTACGAGCGTGAACTTTTAAAATTTCTAAACGCCCTTTCCTGTCTGGTGCATCAACAATTACCTGACGGTCAAATCTTCCAGGTCTGAGTAATGCTGCATCCAAAACGTCTGGGCGGTTAGTGGCAGCAATAATAATAATACCTGTATTGCCCTCAAAACCATCCATTTCGGTCAGCAACTGATTAAGAGTTTGCTCTCTCTCGTCGTTACCACCACCAATACCAGCACCCCTTTGTCTACCAACAGCATCAATTTCATCGATAAATATCAAACAAGGGGCATTATCTTTGGCTTTTTTGAATAAGTCACGAACGCGAGACGCACCGACACCAACAAACATTTCCACAAATTCTGAACCGGAAATGCTAAAGAAGGGAACGCCTGCTTCCCCAGCAATGGCTTTTGCTAATAAGGTTTTACCAGTACCCGGAGGCCCTACTAACAGGACTCCTTTGGGAATGCGGGCGCCGACAGCAGTAAATTTTTCTGGTTGTTTGAGGAAGGTGACGACTTCTTGCAATTCTTCTTTCGCTTCTTCAATACCCGCGACATCATCGAATTTAATACCAGTTTTTGCCTCCATTTGAAAACGAGCTCTGGATTTACCAAAGTTCATGGCTTGACTAGAAGCATTCGTAGATCGGCGAAGGAAGAGCAACATTAAAGCAACCAGTGGCAAAATCCACATGAGATTGATCAAAAGACCAACAGCAGCTTTACTGTTAGCAGAGGAAACCTCGTCAAACTGGACATTTTTATTAGCTTTAAGTGTATTGATTAATTCTGGGTTTTGATCCAAAAGTTTTACACGTTGCGGTTGAGCATTTGGCTCCTGTCCCTTGAGATAGACATCTGCTACTTTTTCGCTTTCGTCTAAATCTACCCTGACGACTTCTCCATTTTCAATTTTTTGGAGCAGCTTACCATAGGTAAGAGTATTGTTATCCTGCTGTTCTGCTTTTTGTGCTAAGGCTGGAGTCCCTACTACAAATCCTGGTGACATCATCATAGCGGCTACCAACGCCCCTGCCAAAGCTGTACGTTTTGTCGCTCGCTGTTTTGTTGACACCTTTTTTTCAAAACTTCTCATAAGAATTACCCTTTGTCCGCTGCCATGATCTGAGCGCTGGTTTTTTATGGCTTTATTTTTTAGAAAGAGTAGAAATAACCTTTTCTCACTCTAGTGTAGCTCTGCATTCAGGTATTAGGATAGGTTCTGCTCTGTGCCGTTGATTCAACTTGAAAAAGGGTGTAGGAGGAATCATATTTTCATTACCTCGTTGTGTGATTTATCACATGAGCGTCTAGCTTGAAAGTGGGAATTGGGAACTATTAATTCTTTTATCAGAAAATATTGTTTTCAACAGGGATTTGACAGGTTTGGTTACATATAGTTAAGATATATTCATACTCGTAATGAGTTCGTTTATCAAAAATATCTTCCTTAAGGGAGTTTAGCTAACTTCACAAGAGATATACGAGTGTAAGGATGTGGGAATAGGAAATTAGTCATAGTTAATAACTAGCATTCCTCAACCGTGATGTATGCAGTTAATGTCACTTTTTATTGAAGTTAATTAGCAACTGGGTGATTGATTATGGTAAAAATAGTTGGCATTGGTGGCAGTTTAAGGGCAAACTCTTATAGTCAAATAGCTTTACGTTTAGCAGCCCAACGGGTAGAAGCTTTAGGTGCAGAAGTGGAAATATTGGACTTACGGGAAATGCAGTTACCGTTTTGTAATGGAGAACAGGAGTATCCAGATTATCCAGATGTGCAAAGGTTGCAATATGCTGTGAGTCGTGCTGATGGCTTGATTTTGGCAACACCAGAATATCACGGCAGTATCAGTGGTGTTTTAAAAAATGCCTTAGATTTGATGAGTTTTGAGCAATTGTCTGGTAAGGTTACAGGATTAATTAGTGTGTTGGGGGGACAATCTAACAGCAACGCCCTGAATGATCTGAGGATAATTATGCGTTGGGTACACGGCTGGGTGATTCCCGAACAGATTGCTATTGGACAAGTGTGGAAAGCTTTCAGCCCTGAAGGGAAGTTATTAGATGACAAGCTTGCTCAACGTTTTGATCAATTTGCTCAGAGTTTAGTAGATAATACCCGCAAGCTCAGAGAAGTGGATTAATTTGTTTGCGATCGCGTAGCGGCTGCTTTGCAGCATTGCTTTCACGTTGCAAAAGGTTTGTAATAAGTACTTTAGTCTTTTCTTGAGGACTAAAGTCCTTACTATGAACTTAATTAATTTTGAGAAAAGGTAATTTTATCCACCGCAACCTTTGACATCGGTGTCATCTCTCCAGTTTCTATATCCACAGAAAAAAGAGAATTAGTTGCTTCATGTTTAGGATTAGCAAGTGCATAAACTTTTCCTGATGGAGAGAAGGTAAGACTTAGTAAGTCATTTTGCAAAGGCCGTTTATCAAATGTTAATGGTGATAAGGTGACGATGTTTCCTTTGCCGGTAAGCATAGACCTATTATCCAGGTCTAGCTGTACTAATTTTGTAACACCTTCCACGCCAAGAGTAGTACCATAAATTTTTCCATCCGGGCTGAGTGCAAGATTGCTAAATCGTCTCTCCGGTGGTAGTTCTGGTAAAAATAAATCAGAATCAGAAGAGACTTGGCCATTTTTAGGATTAATTATTACCATCTCAAAAGGAGGAAGACCTCCATTGAGGCTTACTATACCAATTAGTTTGTCGTCTTTTGTAGCCACTAAATTTTCAATTGTACAATTAGATTTTTTAAATCCAGATATTTTTTTAGATTTAGAATAGCGACGATCAGAAAATAGCAATTTACTATAATTTCCGTGTTTTGTTAATGCTGTACTTACAAGCACAAATATCCCATTTGATAGAGAAGTAAAACCAGTGATTCGCTCACTTGGTTGAGTATATACTGCTTTGCTGGCTATCTCGGTTTTTGTATCAGTGTTGTCTACTTTTGTTGGGAGAATCTCATTAAAAGTTTTAGGTAGAATTTGGCTCGTCAAAGCTTGTCTACCAGTTGGTAGCTCTAAAGAAACTAAAGAAATTGCTGGGGTAGTATTAGCTAAGTCGGTAGAGATTGTTTGACTTAGACTTTGCTTTTTGTTAAATTTTGCTCCGATGAGTGAGTTTGATCCATTTGCCAATGTCTTACCTCCAAATTTGGCGATCGCTATTCATAGCACCAACTGACCAAATTGTTGACATTTGAATTTCAGCCCATAATTTGGCAATTTTAGTATATGTTACTTTAATCCTAGTCAATATTAATGTTTGCAAAATTCTGAAAGTGTACGGTAATCCAGGAAGTAGTAAGAAACTGTTTTGATGCTAATTGCTATCACTTAGCTGTGTTAATTCTTACAAATCTAAACTGTTAGCTATTGCCTACCACGATATATAATGAAATATTTTTTAGAATAAAAAATAAAACATAGAGCGTGAGAAAATCAAACTTCAACTTCTGATATTCTTGAGTAGGTATTTCACATGTCTTCGTTTACGACCTCAACAGCCTCTACACTTTCCTATCTGGTGATTGGCGGTGGAATGTCTGGTTTAATTGCAGCTACAGTTCTACGCGATCGCCACATGCAAGTTACTGTAGTTGATAAAGGTCGGGCGATTGGTGGGAGAATGGCAACTCGTCGCATCCAAAATGCTCAATACGGCGAAGGTATTTTTGATTACGGCGCTCAGTATTTTACTGTCCAAAATTCCAGATTTCAAACTTTAGTCAATAGCTGGATTCAAGAAGGAATTGTTAAGCAAGGGTCGCTTAATAATCATATATTGAGTAGAGAAATTTACTATAGAGGCATCAGTAGCAACCGTGCTATTGCTCATTATTTAGCTAAAAATTTGGATGTTCATACAAATACAAAAGTTATAAAATTTACATGGCTAGATGATTATTGGCAAGTCCAAACAGAAACTAACGACACCTTCTCAGCAGATGTATTATTACTAACGCCACCTCTACCTCAAACTCTGGAATTATTAGAGCGATCGCAAATACAATTACCAGCACAAACAAAACATCGACTAGAACAGATAGTCTATTATCGTTGCATAGCAGTACTTGCTCTGTTGTCACAACCGAGCCAGATTCCCAATCCTGGAGGTATGCAATTAGATGGAAATATCCTGAGTTGGATTGCTTGCAATCAAAAAAAGGGAATTTCACCGCAAGGTAACGCAGTAACACTCCTTGCAAATTCTGAGTTTAGCGAAACTCATTGGGAGGCGGATAATGCAGTGATTACCAATCAACTTTTTGAAGCTGCATCACCGTGGTTAGGATCTTCGGTGATTGATTATCAAGTGCATCGTTGGCGCTACAGCCAACCGCAAACAGTCTACGGTGAACCTTACTTGTTACTAACTGAACCGGGGCCAATAGTTATATGTGGAGATGCTTTTATTCAACCAGATGTGGAAGGCGCGGTTTTGTCTGGATTAGCTGCTGCTGATTATTTATTAAGTAATTTATAAAAAGTGAAAAATCAATATACATATTAAGATAAAAAAGTTAACTTCCGCCGATCAGCAAAGCCGTTCGGTGAGATTTCCCAGTACCTGTACGGCTAAACCCGAAGGAAGAAAATTATGTCATGGATGCAGTTAAGTCTCAACACAACAGAAGAGGCTGTCGATTGGGTTTGTAGCCTACTTGCTTCAACTAACTATACCAGTGATATTCGGATTACAAAATATACTGAATTCAACTTACACAAACGAACAGATCAAGATATCAATATCACACAACCTTGTTGGGCATTTACTGTCTGCTTCTATATACCCTGCGACGTTCATACAAATGTACGTAGATCAGAAATTGTTGACTTACTTTCATCCTTAGAACGGGTAGGACTCGCTAGTACTATTCACACAAATGTATTTGAGGAAAAACCAGCAAATTCTGAAAAAATTAGTCCCGTTATTCGTCGTATCGGTAAACGTTTTGTTGTGCTTTCTGCTGATACGCCTGATCATTCTCAAGCAGTAGACGAAGTTACGTTGAGACTAAAGACAAGTCTTGCTTTTGGCAGTGGTTTACATCCAGCAACTATCCTCAGCCTCCAACTAATTGAACGTCATGTTGTTCCCAAAATGAATGTTCTTGATCTGGGATCGGGTTCAGGTATTCTGAGTGTGGCAATGGCAAAACTGGGGGCGCAAGTATTGGCGTTAGACAACGATCCAATTGCTGTGGAATCAACTCATGATGCTGTACATCGCAATCAGGTTGAGCAGCTGGTAACAGTCAGGGAAGGGAGTTTGGGACAGGGAAGCAGCTTAGGACATTGGCTAGGTAGGGATACAATCAGTAACGTAGTAGCCATTGAACCAACAGCCAGCTTTGATCTCATAGTTGCGAATATCCTAGCGCGGATACATATCGCTCTCGCTCCTGATTTTCGGCGATCGCTGCGTCACACTGATCAGCAGACAGGTATATTGATTACATCCGGTTTTACCATCGATTATGAAGATGCAGTGACAACATCTTTGAAAGACGAAGGATTCGAGGTTATTGATTGTGAAAGATTAGATGAATGGGTGGCGCTTGCTTACAGTTTGGGCGTTGCATAATTTTGGGATGATTTTGTAATTTGCATCAATTTAGTTTTTGTAACTACTTCACTTTGTTCCAAATAATCTATCCCCAGCGTCTCCTAATCCAGGAATAATGTAGCCATGATCATCCAACTTTTCATCTATAGCCGCAGTGTATATAGGGACATCGGGGTGTACTTCTGTGAAATGTGCGATTCCTTCCGGTGCAGCAAGTAAGCAAACAAACTTGAGCGATCGCGGATTGGTTGATTTGAGTCTTTCCACTGCTGCAACAGCAGAATTCCCAGTCGCCAGCATCGGATCGACTACCACTACATCTCGCTTTTCTATGTCGTGAGGAACTTTGAAATAATACTCTACAGGAATCAAGGTCTTGGGATCACGGTATAAACCAATGTGTCCCACTCGTGCTGATGGTAGCAGCTCTAGCATTCCGTCCAAAATTCCCTGTCCTGCTCGTTGAATAGAAATGATCACCAACTTTTTGTCTGATGCAAGCACAGGAGCATTCATTTGACCTAAAGGTGTTTGAATTAGTTCACATTTGAGCTTTAAGTCTCGCGTCACCTCATATGCCAACAACATACTAATTTCTTTTAACAAAAAACGAAATTTTGCCGTACTGGTTTCAACCTTACGCATCAGCGTCAGTTTGTGCTGAATTAATGGATGCTCAATTAGTATTACTTGATTTCCCATGTTAGTAATTGGGGGTTGGGGATCGAGGAAAGGGAGATGAGAAGTGTGGGGAGACAAGGAGGACAAAGGAGAATTATTTAACAAGTCTCTTCCCAATGACCATTGACAAATGACAAATGACAACTAGAATACTGTGCCATCACTTTCTATCTGTATAGGAGGAATACCACCTGTGCGGAGTTGAGCAGCTATTTTTCGTCCAGCTGTCCAGGTTCCTCCTTGTAAAATTTTTACCAATGGTAATTCCTCGTTACTCATACCTAACTTGTCTCGGACTGTAGCGGCGATTTGATCTAGGAGAATTACAGTCAAGGCGCGCCATTCAACGATAACTTCAGACGCCACTGATTGAGGTTCAGAAAAAATATCTGGGTGTTTACCCTTGATCAGTCCTAAGTCTAGGCATAAGCCGCCATTGCGATATTCTGGTAATCCAGTCAGAGCATCTAAATTTATTATTTCTATACCTAATTCTTGGAGAGGTTCCAGTAGAGAATAAGTCAGCCACTGAGATAGTTTGTGAAAAGGTATCAAACCGTCATCAGTCACGGCTGGATGAAACCAGACATCTCCCAGATTTGCTCTAGCAATTTCTACGCGTCCAGGCCAAATGTCGCTAAGTCCTTGCAAAACAGCATTTAATACAGTTGCAGCTGCTAACTGGTTATTTTTTACTTTCGTAAAAAGATAATTTACTAAATTACCAGGGCGGGGATTTTGTTCCCCAAACATCTGGGGCGAAGCTAGCAGGACTTGACCTAACTTTTGTAATAATTGCGATCGCCCTGCAATTCCCACCAAAGGATTATCTGCGGTGACACCAAATCCATCAGCTAGTTCTTGTGCTGTTAATTGTTGTAATCTTTGGGCATTTGCTTGTAAAGGTTGATGGCGATCGCTCGCAAAAAGTCCTTGACAAAACATTTGGTAGCTGGCAACGGCCAAACCTTCAGAACGCCTAAAAATCAACTGAGTTTCTTCTTCATAAAAATGCCAGCGATCGCCAGCACCAGCATCTAGTAATACACTAATTATTGCTAAATCAAACTTAGCAGCAGCTTTCTCGATTGGCGTCATCTGGGCTAACTTCTGATCTAACTTAGCCAACCGTGGCACTTCACCAACTTCAAAATGTCGCCAACGACTGTGAAACGGGATTTGTAAATCAGGATATTGCTCCCGTATCACTTCAATCACATAATCTGCTACTCGTTCCAACTGATCTAAATCGCAAGCAAAATGATCAGACTTACCTGCAACAGCGATTGTAAATATTTGTTCACAACGCTCTCGAATCGCAATTGGCGATCGCAAATAAGCAACCAGATCAGTTTCTGCTCGTGGCGTTTTACTATTACAATCAGACGCTTGTAACTCTATCGCGTCCTTGGCGGTTTCTATTTCCACGTTTCCAACTTCCTTCAACCGACACACCCTCTCAAAAAAGTCAAGAGTCCATTGTCAACGGTCAATTGTCAATGGTCAAAAAACCATTTGCTCTGGACAATTGACACTTGACTCTTGACCATTGACCCTTGACTTAATCTGTTAAAGAACGCCCTTTTACTTCCGCTAAATCATCTATCTCCAACACCTTGCCTGTGGTATAATAACCAGCAGCTTTTTTGGCTTCAATTTCGACACGGGCATCTTGGGGAACTAACTCTTCGGGAATGGGTATGCGTTCCACAATTTCGATCCCGGCTGTCGTAATGGCATTGTATTTCATGTTACTCATTGATACCATGCGATCGATGCGGGTGACTCCCAACCAATGCAAAACATCTGGCATTAACTCCTGAAAGCGCATGTCTTGCACACCCGCAACACATTCAGTACGAGCAAAATAGGCATCAGCGCGATCGCCTCCTTCTTGTCGCTTGCGGGCGTTGTAAACCAAGAATTTCGTCACCTCTCCCAAAGCACGTCCTTCTTTGCGGCAGTAAACAATGATCCCAACACCGCCTTCCTGTGCGGTTTGCACACAAACTTCTATGCCATGTACCAGATAAGGGCGACAGGTGCAAATATCTGACCCGAAAACATCAGAACCATTGCATTCATCATGTACTCGTACTGCTAAAGGTTTACTAGGGTCGTTAATTGCTGCTACATCCCCAACAATATAAACCGTCACACCCCCAATTGGCGGTAAAAATACCTCCAAATCTGTTCGCGTCACTAGTTCCGGGAACATTCCTCCGGTTTGTTCAAATAAAGCACGTCGTAATTCACCCTCACTGATTTGAAAACGCTTGGCAACTCCTGGTAAATACCAAACTGGCTCAATCGCAGCTTTGGTAACAACCAAATCGCCGCCTGGTTTCATAATCTTGCCATCGATCGCCAAGCGTCCTCTGGTCACAGCCTCCAATAATTCAGGCATATTTATGTGGGCTTTGGTAATTGCAATCGTCGGGCGAATATCATACCCTTGCTCGTAGTAAGGTGCGAATACTTCACCCACAATTGCCCCAAAGGGATCGAGGGAGACAATCTTATCAGGATCAAACCAACTAGGATGCGGTCCGATATGCTCAATTGGAGAAGTATTAGTAAGATCCGCCCTATGATCTGACTGTAATGCACCACTTGCCACTGCTAAGGCACGATAAACCGCATAACTGCCAGAATGAGTACCAATCACATTACGGTGTGCTTGCTTTGTCAAAGTGGCAATCACGGGACCCCGTTCCATCGGGTCGCTTGCTCCCCATTTGATAGGAATTGGTTTGGGGCCAAAGCGACTGGGATGAGAAGTTAGAACTATATGCCTGGAAACGCTGTTTTGGTTTGGCATAGTCATTTATTTTTTCTTGGGATATTTCTTATTAGTCACTAGCCAGCAGTCAAACGTCAATAGTTGATGGCTACATGTTCTGTGAGATTTTTTCTATGCTCCATATCTTTACAAATATCCTGAAAATTTTACTCACACCCACAAAATCCTCCTACAACCTTAGTAGAGACGCGTAGACGCTCGTAAGAGCGGCTTCAAGGTAAGAGTATAATCGCGTCTCTACTACACCTCTACATCCTCTTTTCGCAGAGCTAAAAACCTTCATTCTCTCCGGATTGCACAATACCGTATTACAGGCTACAACAAACCACACATTGATTGCTTTAACTTGCAATTTATAAGGGGAATTTTAAAAGGTCGATTAAGAAGTTTATTTTGAGAACGTTTTGTGCGAAATTTGATCCAAAGATACTATACTCTCACGTCAAATTCATGGATTCTTTATTTGTCAATTCCTTACTTGAAGACTTGAAAAATTCTGATGAAAAAGTCCGCGAACAAGCGACAAAAAAGCTTTGGCGCATCTGGTATCAGCAAAAGGGAATATATGGCTTAGAAATGATTGAACGCAGTCAGAAATTACTAGATTCAGGGCAAACTAGCAAAGCCGAAGCAATCTTGACTGAGTTAATTAATGAACAACCAGACTTTGCTGAAGCTTGGAATCGTCGTGCTTTTCTTTATTACACAACTAGCCAGTATGAAAAATCTTTGGCTGATTGTCTAATGACTATTCAGATTAATACAGTTCATTTTGGCGCATTGCATGGCATGGGCTTAAGTTATGCAGCTTTAGCAGAATACGCAAAAGCGATCGCAGCTTTTAAGCGCGCCCTCGAAATTCAACCCTATTCTCTGATCAATCAAAAATTAATTCTCGAATGTTCATTTCGATTAAGTTAAAACACAAAAAAATAATATTTTGTATGAAATTTGACCAAAGACTAGAAAATAATATTTAAAGTCTCAATTGGTGCAAATAATTATTCAGTATGGCTTATTTGTTATTGATACCAGTGGAAAGTTCATTTGTGTCAATAACAATCAGTAGCCATGAATAAATTTTTACAGCCCGTTTCTTAACATTAGAAAGCTGGAAAAATGTGATAATTCAAAGCAATATAAAATTTTGTTGGTAGCTTTATAAAAAGCTAATTAATTTGCATGAAAACATTTTGTTTGCTTGTGCTGTAATTTTTTAGACAAACAGAATTTGTGCGATCGCACTGTTAATAAGTGGATAAGCAAAATTAAATTTATTCGTGGAGACTCTTAACAAGGAACAGGAAACGGGGAATAGCTTGAAGAATGTGTAATTAATCTCTGTTTTGTGTGTGTACTTTGTGTCTTAATCTACGAGTAGCCCTTCGGGTTCGCCAGGTGCTTTATGCGGGGAACCCGTCCACCGCACTGGCTCACCCCTAGCGCGTCTATGTGGTTAGTTGCCAAAAAATAAACTTCAACCATGACAACATATAAAAAACCCTACAATTTAGAAATCCTAATTAATTCCCTACCAGGAATCGAAATCATCACAGATTCCTCTCAAGTCGCAAAATTATCTCAGGATTATCATACCTTCAGCCCGGTTCTGGTTCCCAAACTAGCAGGAAAAGTCGGGGATATAGTTATACGCCCTGCCAACGAACAAGAAGTATTAAAAATTGCAGCTGCTTGTGTCAAACATCGAATTCCTGTGACGGTGCGGGGTGCAGGGACAGGAAATTATGGGCAATGTGTACCTTTGCACGGCGGTGTCATTCTTGATATGACACGGATGCAGGAGATTTGCTGGATCAAACCAGGAGTAGCGCGAGCAGAAGCAGGGGTAAAATTAGCAGCACTAGATAAAAAAACACGGGAAATTGGTTGGGAAATACGGATGGCACCCTCTACCTACCGCACAGCAACAATTGGCGGCTTTGTGGCTGGTGGTAGTGGGGGAATTGGGTCAATACAGTATGGATTTTTAGGCGATCGCGGTAATCTTTTAGCACTAAAAGTTGTTACCTTAGAAGATGAACCACGTGTAATTGAACTACGCGGCGACGATGTCCAAAAAGTCAACCATGCTTGGGGAATTAACGGTATTATCACTGAAGTAGAAATTCCCCTCGGCCCGGCTTATACTTGGACAGAAGTAATTATTACCTTCCCAGAATTTATGGCAGCAGCCAGATTTGGGCAAGCGATCGCGGATGCTGATGGCATGATCAAAAAAGAAATTGCTGTCTTTGCATCCCCCATCCCCCAATACTTTACGCCGTTGCGGCAATATATCCCCGATGGTACTCACGCCGCTTTGTTGTTAATTGCGGAACCGAGTTTAGAGTTTTTGCCTGGATTGGTGCAGCAGCATGGTGGTAATATTACATATCAAAAAACAATACAAGAAGCTGGTAAAGGTGCGAACTTATTAGAATTCACTTGGAATCACACCACTCTTCATGCCCGCAGTCTTGATACTTCTATCACCTATTTACAAAGTCTCTTCCCGGCCGATGTAAAGACGCGCCATGGCGCGTCTCTACAGTTATTAGAGCAGATGTATCATTACTACGGGGATGAAGTCATGATGCATGTAGAATTTGTTCGTGCCAACGGTGCAACAACTCCCGCAGCTTTACAACTTGTACGGTACACCACCGAGGAACGACTGAACGAAATCATCCGCCATCACGAAGAACAGGGTATATTTATTGCTAATCCCCACACTTACATTATTGAAGATGGTGGTAGAAAAGTTATCGATCCAGAACAATTGCGATTTAAGGAAATGGTAGATCCCTATGGGTTGATGAATCCTGGTAAGAGTAGAGAGATTGGGGGAGTTTGAGAAGATGGGGGAGTGTGGGGAGATGAGGAGACAACCACCCTATTAACTAATTATGATTTACATAGATGGTTCTTACGGCGAGGGCGGGGGGCAAGTTCTTCGCAGTTCCTTGAGTTTAGCTGCTATTACGGGCAACCCAATTAGTATTTACAATATCCGTGCTGGGCGCAAAAAACCAGGGTTAGCAGCGCAACATTTAACAGGAGTTCGTGCGACTGCGACAATTTGTGATGCCGAAGTACGGGGTGATGCTTTGGGTTCGATGATGCTGGGATTTATTCCTGCTGGGGCGGTGAAAGCAGGAAATTACACCTTTGATGTTAGCGAAGCGCGCGAGGGTGGTTCTGCTGGTGCTGTGACTTTGGTTTTGCAAACTGTGCTTTTACCTTTGGCGTTAGCAACTGGTGATTCACAGGTAACGCTCAAAGGTGGAACTCATGTCCCCTTTAGCCCACCGATGACATACATTGAACAAGTATATCTGCCCATACTCAAACAGATGGGTGTAGAAGTAGACGTGAAGTTGGGTGCTTGGGGTTGGTATCCCCAAGGCGGAGGTGTGGTGGAGTTATGGGTGAGTGGTGGTAGAAGACTTGCTGGAATAAATTTGGTAAAACGTGGTAATTTACAGCAAGTGCGAGGGTTAGCGATCGCCACAGAATTACCTGCTCATATTCCCCAACGCATAGCTAGCCGTACCGAGAATTTATTACGGGAAGCAGGATTGAAACATACAATCAAGCCTGTGCGAGAAAAAGGTGTAGCACCGGGGGTTGGTTTATTTCTGAGTGCGGAGTATGAAAATAGCCTTGCTGGGTTTAGTAGCTTGGGACGTTTGGGTTTACCAGCAGAAAAAGTTGCCCAGATCGCTTGTGAGGAACTACTTAAATTTAATCAAACTGGTGCAGCAGTGGATGAACATTTAGCAGATCAATTATTATTACCTGCTGCTTTGGCCTCAGATCAAAGTGAGTATCAGGTGGCGGAAATTAGTACGCACTTAACAACGAATGCTTGGGTACTTGAACAATTTGGATTAGCAAAGATAAAAATCGATGCAGATCAAAAAATAGTGAGAGTGGAACCTTTGAGTCGATGATTAGGAATTTTAACGTACTTTAGCTATGAGCAATTAATTTATTGCAGGGTGCTAATGTGTTTTTGAGGTAAAAACACTCGTGAACGGAGTTCAAAGACTCATTGACGAGTATCAAAGACTCATTGACGGAGTTCAAAGACTCATTGACGAGTATCAAAGACTCGTTGACGAGTATTAAAGACTCATTGACGAGTATTAAAGACTCATTGACGAGTATTAAAGACTCATTGACGAGTATTAAAGACTCATTGACGAGTATTAAAGACTCATTGACGAGTATTAAAGACTCATTGACGAGTATCAAATACTCGTTGACGGAGTTCAAAGACTCGCTCACGAAGCTCAAATACCTCAATAGGGTTAAGTCGTGACGCCCACCCCATAGCGTAAATTAAGCTAAAATTCAAGCAGTGCAAGGACTTTCCCTCTATCTATCCCATGCTTGAAAACCTGCAAACCCAATTTTACGAACTAGAACAATTCGCCAACTCCCTTGTCTCTAATCAGTTGACGCATCTGAGTTTATTAAGCGTTGGTATAATTTTTTTTGCCGGATTAATTACCAGTCTGACGCCCTGTATGCTGTCTATGCTGCCGATTACTATTGGCTACATTGGCGGTTATGAAGCGAAAAGTCGTCTGCAATCAGCTGCTCAATCTACTTGGTTTGCTTTAGGATTAGCAACCACTCTTGCAAGTTTGGGAATAGTAGCAGCTTTGGTTGGAAAAGTTTACGGACAAATCGGTATCGGTTTACCAATTATTGTCAGTGTGATAGCTATCCTCATGGGGCTAAATTTACTTGAAGCTTTGCCATTGCAAATGCCCTCTTTTGGTGGTACGGATTGGATTTCTCAAGAATTACCTCAAGGTGTGCGAGCCTATGCGATCGGTCTAAGTTTTGGTTTAGTCGCTTCTCCTTGCAGTACTCCTGTTTTAGCAAGTTTATTAGGTTGGGTTGCTAGTACACAAGACCTTATTTTAGGTGCGGTTTTGCTCATTTCTTACACCGCAGGACATGTAGCACCATTAATTTTGGCAGGTACGTTTACAGCTTCTATTAAAAAAATACTAGAATTACGCCGTTGGTCTAGTTGGATTAACCCAATTAGCGGAGCGTTGTTGGTAGGATTTGGTGTTTTTTCCCTCGTTTCTCGTATTCCTTTTAGTAGTTAGTAGTAGAGACGCGAGGAACATCGCGTCTGTACAATAGAGACGCGATTATACTCTTACCTTGAAGCCGCTCTTACCCTGGTCTACGCATCTGTAATAATTCACGACTACAAATCAACAACCAACTAACAACCAAGCAACTACTAACTACTAATAATTTACTTGTTTTAATTCAAATGACTTTAGACAATACAAAGAATTCAGTTTCTGAAAGTTCACCTGACAGTTCACCTGAAAAATCTAGAGAACAATCTACTGAAAAATCAAATTGGTGGGCGGTTGTCGTACAATTCTTACGACAGGATTTTTTACCTGTACTGACAGATTTACGTTTAGCGATCGCACTCTTACTCATCATTGCCCTATTTAGTGTCACTGGTACTGTCATTGAACAAGGTCAATCACTGGATTTTTACAAAGCTAATTATCCAGAAGAGCCAGCTTTATTTGGTTTCCTATCTTGGAAAGTGATTTTAACTGTGGGGTTAGATCATGTTTATCGTACCTGGTGGTTTTTTGCTTTACTCATCTTTTTTGGTACTAGCTTAACTGCTTGTAGTTTTACTCGACAGTTACCAGCTTTAAAAGCTGCACGTCGTTGGAAGTTTTATGACCAACCCCGACAATTTACTAAGCTAGCATTGAGTGCAGAATTAGATCATGGTTCGGTTGATTCCCTGACTCAAATATTACAGAAGCGCAACTACAAAGTTTTTCAAAAAGAAGAGCAAAATAATATTCTTTATGCACGCAAAGGAATCATCGGACGCATCGGCCCCATCATTGTACATATCGGGATTGTCACGATTCTTTTGGGGTCAATGTGGGGAGCCATGACAGGGTTTATGGCCCAAGAAATGATTGCTAGTGGTGATACATTCCAGGTCAAAAATATTATTGATGCAGGGCCTTGGGCTGCAATAAACAAGGCTCAAGATTGGTCTGTGCGTGTGAATCGTTTTTGGATTGATTATACTCCTAGTGGCAATATTGACCAGTTTTACTCAGATTTATCTGTTTTAAATAACCAAAACCAAGAGGTTGATCACAAGACAATTTATGTTAATCAACCTCTGCGTTATCGCGGTGTAACTTTTTATCAAACAGATTGGGGAATTTCTGCGGTACGGGTGCGAGTTAACCGAAGTCCAGTTTTTCAAATTCCTATGGCGCCACTCAACACTAATAATGGGCGCATCTGGGGAACCTGGATTCCAACAAAACCAGATTTAAGTGAAGGTGTCTCTTTACTAGCCAAAGATTTACAAGGAACAGTATTAATTTATGACGCCGCAGGTCAACTTTTTAACACTCTGCGGACGGGTATGGCTACGGAAATCAATGGTGTGAAACTAACAGTTTTGGATGTCGTTGGTAGCACTGGTTTACAAATCAAAGCCGATCCAGGAATTCCGATGGTTTATTCTGGCTTTGCTTTGTTGATGTTGGGTGTGGTGATGAGTTATTTTTCTCACTCACAAGTTTGGGCGTTGCAAACAGATGGATGTCTGTATGTAGGTGGTAAAACGAATCGCGCCCAGGTAGCATTTGAGCAGGAAATTTTAGGAATTTTGGATCGCCTAAGTCAAGAACCAAAAGATCAGGATAAGGCGATCGCATCTTAGAAATTTTGGGGAACAGGGAACGGGGACAAGGGAAGGGAGAATAACTATTGACTCTTGACCAAAAACTAACCCTCAGATTTCACATGACGAACTTCAATCACTGTATGCACGTTACCGCGTGGGGTAAAATCTGCTTTGAGGGTGATTTCTAAAGGATCGCAAGCAGCGACAACATCATCCAATATTTGATTGGCTGATTCTTCATGAGAAATGTAGCGATCGCGGTAACTGTTAATGTAAAGTTTCAGGGCTTTTAATTCTACCACCAGTTGATCAGGTATGTAGGTAATATGAATGGTGGCAAAGTCTGGATAGCCAGAAAATGGACATTTACAAGTAAATTCCGGCAATGTGATATCTATGTTATAGCGTCGTCCAATGCGTGGATTAGGAAATGTAATTAGTTGTCCTTCCGCGATTTCGCGTTCGCCATACTTCATTTCTTGAGTTAGCTGTGACACACTTTCAGATAAAGGGTTACTCATAATCGAAATTTAAAATTAGAATTCTTCTGATTGCCAGTCTGGGCAATTGTCACCATCCCAACCATAAGGATGCATACCACAGACTAATAAATTACCACCATAAGCTTGACCGTGGTAGTGGCAGCAACCAATGCAAGCTGGATTTTTTTCGGCTGAAGGTTCAACTGGATAGGGAAAACCAGGATCTAAATCATCACCTATGACATCTTCCAATTCCCAGTACATTTCCAAAAATGGTTCAGCCAATTCCTGAAAATACTGATCTATTTCGACTGCGATCGTATTTTGCCATTCTTCGGCAACTTCTTCTGTCACTTCAACAAAAGTCTCTACCATTTCACTTATTCCCAGGAAAAAGCCTTCGACTTCATCGCTTACTGTTTGTACCATTTCCCAAAAATCCTTTTGCCAATTTTCCATATAATTAACGCTTTGGTGGGTAGTAGTGGTTTACTATATAAAATTTGTATCTCAGGGTAAGAGCGGCTTCGGTGTAGGATGGATTTGAGTCCTCAAGTGCGAATCACACTTAGCGCTTACTGCAAACTAAGTAACCTTGATTTGGTAGAGTGCTATTGTATCTACATGGAAATAGTCTATTGTTTCAGTTTGCCGCAGAAGGCGTTTTCTCAAGTATGAGTATTTAAGCTTAAACTAAACACCTTAAGGTAGTTTTCTAAAGAGTAATATCTTACAAAAATTAAATTTTCATCTAACTTTAAGTGTTACCTAACTGATAGCAACGAACAACACCCAGACAAACATGTTTTAACTAAATTCTACGCTATATAGCAATGGGTTGATCTCAGCAAAACAAAGCTAATATCAACCCAGCATAAATTTATAATTAATTGTCGCGTTGCAAACGCTTTAACTCGTTTTCTAAATCCAGAACTTGCTGGCGTAGTTGATCTACATTCTCATTATCGCCTTGAACATCTTTCGCCGTCGGTTGCTCGTCTTCTTCGATAATTTCGATGCGGCGCGGTTCAGATGGAGTAGTGTTTGGTTCTGCTGTACCATCAGCTGCTTGCTGCTGGGCTTGCTTCATCATCTCCTCAACGAAACGGCGAGCTTCTTCTGTGGTCATTTCGCCCCTTGCCACCATTTCGTCTGCCAGCTTTTGGATTTGCGATCGCACTTCAGATAAAGTCCCACCAGCTTTTTCGCCCGCGTAAGCAGCTAAACCAACACCAAGGTAAAAAGCTTTTTTAACAATATCTCCAAAACCAGCCATTACAGCCTTTACGCTCCTAAAAATAGGGCGACCCGGAGATTACGCCTACCATAAGCATCCCGTGTTGCTGCTACCTTCCGGTCCTGACAAGATTTGGGCGTTACAGTCGCATAAGTCCAGGTCTATAAACAAGCATAGCATGAAATATTGTATATGTGTGTTACTCGACTACAATTTTCCATTCATATAGTTTGTAGTTAACACAGTCGTTTATGATCAATGGGTCATTAGCTACAATTTTCTGGGCTTCTGCCATGGATGCAGCTTCAAACACCATCATCCCGCCTCCCATCTCTGCCCAGTAGCCAGTTTTAGCATTGTATCCTTTAGCAATCAAATCTTTTACGTAAGCTCTGTGAGCAGGTACATATTTGTCAAAAATAGATTTATCAACTTTGCCTTCCTCAATCTTGACAAAAATCGGCATATACTTGTCATCTCCCATGAAAAAACTAGGTGGTAAGGATGTAAGGCTTCCTACATCCCTTTGTTAGCTGTTTTCTCAAATATTCTTTATATATAGAATCAAAATTCTATCAATCACATAAATACATAAATGTTGTTTCATAGTAAGGGTTTCAACCCTTTTGAAACTTTGTAGTTATAGCTACAGTTATGGCTAACAAACTTTCTTATATTGTGTGTGTTTATTGATATCTTGCACTCCTGCACTAGTAGTCGCGGCTACACACAGACGAAGCGTAGCGGCTTCTCGTAGAGTAAGGAAAATTCACTACGTGGTTTTAAAAGCTTTGATTTTCCATTAGTCTACTTTGTTAGACTTAATTTGTATAGTTTAGTGAAATTTTAATCACTGTATATTGCACTCTTTGAGAGTGATTAGCATTCTTTTGTTTTTCCATTACCAATCTCAATCTTTGATTGTTACTTTGATTTTGTAACTATTGATATACTCCTTGTGCTAAGATGTTGCGACTTTATCATTTAATAATCGGTGTAGCTTTGTTGGTTTTTGTACCATTGGGATTAAAAGTTACAGGTTCTGGCTCTTCTCAAAAGAGTAATTCTCCCAAAGTGGTACAAGTTTCTCGTGTTACCACTCCTAGTTCTAATGGAAACAATATTTGGAAAAAATTTGTCGATAAAACCGCTAGTCCTAAAGGTTGGCAAGTTTTACCTTGTGATGGTAATACATCTTTATTATGTATCTCTGCAAATGGACAGCGTATTGGTACGGTAGAGATGTCAATTTTACCACTTGAAAAACAGCCAAATTTTCAAAAGTTTTTGACTCAAGCTGGTATTGATCCTAGTAAAAAGATAGACCATCAAAATCCTCAGTATCAAACTCAACTATCATCAGCACTGAATGCTTGGGTAAATGAACATTACGCCGGATTGGAGAAAGATCGTCAAGGTAGTTATGGCGATCGCATTCATTTTTCCAGCTATCCATCTCAAAGAGTACAGATTGGTAAACTTCCTGGAATCCGATATGGTTTTGTGGGACTAAAGCATCAAGGTGGAGTGCAAGAACAACATGTAGGTTATGTTACCTTTGACGGTGAAGCACTTTATGTGATTACAACTGCTTTTGATCCAAATTCTAAAACAGGTAAGTTTGATAAATTAGAGAATCTAGCAGCTTTTGAACCTTATTTAGATGCGATCGCTTTGAATTTACGTCTACCAAGTTCAATCTAAATAAAATACATAACAAAATATATAACCTCACTTCGTTCTATCGGACACTCTTGTGTTTACCGAGAAGAGGAAATGGAAGTGAGGTTTTTTATTTATTTTGGCATTAAATAAGATTAATCAAGACAAAAATCAGTTACCAATTGGTTATAAAGATGTTGTATTTGGTGTAATGTTCACTTCTTGCAGTAATGAACTTGGCTCAAAAGATTTTTGGGTTGATGTTTCTTTTGATAATGCAGCAACAACTTTAGGTGGAGCTAATTTTTGATTTTTGCCTTGCAAACGTTGCTTTTGGACATATTCTTCTAATTTAGTTTGAGCAGTTGCATATACAGAAGAATTTTTTGGAACTTGCTGGAGGAAGTTTACGGCTGCGTTAAATTCGCCTATTTCCGCCTTATTATAGGCTTGTTGTAACAGAAAAACTGCTCTAATATGCTGCTTTTGCTGGTATTCAGCTAATTTTTTTTGAACTAAGTTATTAACGGAATTTTCTTGAGGAATTTGCTGAAGATATTCTAAAGCAGTGCTGAAATCTTTATTACCAGCTTTTTCATAAGCTCTTGCTAATAAATTGTTTGTTTGTGTTTCAATTTTGGCTTTAGCTTGCTCAACGATTGGCTCTGATTTTGACTGCCAATATAAAATATCAGGTATTTGAGAAACAGCGTGTATAACCTCTGACCATTCTTCTTGTTCTGATGCTTGTTTCGCTAATAAATATTGCTCAGTAGCAAGTTGCCATTGGTTTTGCCATTCTTCAATGGTACTTTGTGCTTCTGGATAAACATTACTGTTTAAGGGAATAGATTTTGCCAGAGCGATCGCTCCTTCCAAATCTCCTGATTGAAATTCTTCTGTTGCTTTATATAAAGTTTCTGTTTCAGAATATGCTGGAGAATTCATTAAAGAATAGACTCCAAATCCCATCACTAAAGAATTAGCCAACAGTCCTACTCTCATTCCCGTCAGCAAAGGAGGAGATTTCACAGATACATCTTCTCGAACCACATTAGAAATTTGCTCACTAGATTTAACAGATGTAGCATTCTGCAAATCTATTGTCTGCGCTGGATAATATTCCATAGACATTTGCTCCAGCGCTCGCAATATTTCAGGTACTGACTGAAAACGATCTTTGTAGTCATAACGAATCATTTGACTGAGAATTGCAGCCAGATAATCACTGACAGGGGTTTGATGAGAACGCCAAAGAAACTCATTGCTACGAGGATCTGTTTTTAATTGCAATGGGGACAAACCCGTTAAAGCCTGAATCGCAATCATACCCACAGCATAAATATCACTATTGGGCTGTGTCTGATCAATAAATTGTTCTGGGGGAATATAACCTAATGAAGTTACAGGAACTCTATAAATTGGCAATGCTCTATCCACACCAAAATTAATTGGTTGAATAGAACCAAAATCAATGAGGACTAATTTACCATCACTAGCACGTCGAATTAAATTTTCTGGCTTCACGTCGCAGTGAATTACTCCTTGCGAGTGAACAAATTTGAGAATTTCTAATACATCTTTTAAAAATTGGATAATTTCGTATTCAGTCCATAAATAATCAGAACGTTGATTAATTGGTAATTCTACTGACAGTGCATGTCCTTCAATAAATTCTTGCACCAAATAAAAACGTTCGTTTTCTTCAAAACAACCAATCAGTTGAGGAATTTGATCATGGTGTCCTAAATACTTTAAAGTTTCGGTCTCAGTGAGAAAGTGCAACCTCAACGATTGTAAATAGGCAGGTTGAGAGCTAGAAACCTTTAGTTGCTTAATGACACATTTAGGTTGATGTGGCTGTTCAACGTCAATTGCAATGTATGTTTGTCCAAACACACCAGCACCCAAATTTTGGACAATTTGATACTGTCCTTGTAGTACTTTACCGATCATGTGGTAGGCCATGAGCTGTTTCTTAAGTCACCATTTATATTTAGATTTTCGGTGAATGCTCCCTGTTTCCGGAATTATTGCTCGGTAGATTTTTGAAAGTGTTGTTATTTTATAACACTTTAATCTATATAAAATTACGTAGTTAGTAAATTATAAATATTACACTACGTCTGATAAAACAATATAAGTATTATACATTGTCAGTATTTTTGATCACGGCAAAATTTTTTGCTTTAACGTAAGTTCAAAGAAGCTTGGTGCTGACTCAAAAAATACACCTCTCTAAATGAGTATTACTTTTATTTGACCATAGGATGATGTAGAGAAAACATATACTCGCTTTCCTAGTGAAGAGGGGCAACACAAATATTCAGAAGAAACCAGAAACATCTGAATTTGTGTCAACCCCAATTTCATTCACGAAGGAATAATAATGTTTTACCACACCAAGAAGCTACAATACTTTAAACCGCCCGAAAAATCCGATCCAATCTACGCGATGAAGATTCAAGAACTCATCGGCGGGACTTTTGGAGAAATGACTGTAATGATGCAGTATCTGTTTCAAGGCTGGAATTGTCGAGGCCCTGCGAAATACAGAGATATGCTCCTCGACATTGGTACTGAGGAAATCGGTCATGTCGAAATGTTAGCTACAATGATTGCTCACCTACTTGATAAAGCACCACTGAAAGTCCAAGAAGATGGTGCTAAAGATGCAGTTGTGGGTGCGGTGATGGGCGGTACAAACCCACGGGATGTGATCATGGCGGCGGCGATGAATCCTCAGCACGCGATTGTTTCCGGCTTGGGTGCAATGCCGGCTGATAGTGTAGGCTTTCCTTGGAACGGCCGTTTTATAGTTGCCAGTGGTAATTTATTGGCAGATTTCCGTTCAAATCTCCATGCTGAGTCTCAAGGACGCTTGCAAGCGGTACGAATGTATGAGATGAGTGACGATCCGGGAGTCAAAGATACCCTGAGTTTCATGATCGCCCGCGATACCATGCATCAAAATCAGTGGCTAGCTGCGATCGAGGATCTCAAATTGGAAGGATTAGAAGATACTCCTGTTCCCAGTTCCTTCCCCTTGGAACTAGAGAAGCGCGAGTTTGCTTATCAATTCTGGAATCATTCTGAAGGTAAGGAAAGTGCTGAAGGTCGATGGGCAAAAGGTACTTCAATGGATGGGAAAGGCGAATTTAAGTATATCGAAAATCCTCAACCTTTAGGGCCAGAACCTCAACCACCCCAAGTCGCTCCGCAACTGCATGGTACGCCCTTAACTAAAGGGACGGAGGCTATCAGACAACAGGAGAGCGATCGCAGCATGATAATTGGCTAATCCTCCCAACTATCAAAAAATCAATGCTCTTGCTCACTCAGTATCTGAAAAAATGGCAGTTCATGATTATAACTGCCATTTTTCTAATCACTGTTCGCCTTGAACAGGGCAAAATAGAGACAGGTGTCCCCCCGTCCTCAATATGAGCCATCTGAGCTATTGCCTTAATCCCAGCTGTTCCCACCCCCAAAACAAGAATAATGGGAAATTTTGCCAAACTTGCGGTGCTAAGTTACTTCTCAAGGAACGCTACCGTGCCATTAAACCTATAGGACAAGGCGGTTTTGGCAGAACTTTTCTTGCAGTAGATGAGGATAAACCCTCTAAACCACGTTGTGTGATTAAGCAATTTTATCCCCAAGCTCAAGGTACTAGTACTGTACAAAAAGCAGTGGAGTTATTTAATCAAGAAGCAATGCGGTTGGATGAATTAGGGAAACATCCGCAAATTCCAGAACTGCTAGCGTATTTTACCCAAGATGACAGGCAATATCTTGTGCAAGAGTTTATAGATGGGCAAAATTTGGGAGAAGAATTAGCAGCAAAAGGGGCTTTCAACGAAACGCAGATTCGGCAACTGCTCAATAATTTATTGTCTGTCTTACAATTTTGTCATGCTAGGCAAGTCATTCATCGAGATATTAAGCCTGAAAATATTATTCGTCGTAGGTTTCCCTTGGAAAATGAGGAAAGTCAACACAACAGGGATTTAGTTCTAGTCGATTTTGGTGCTTCTAAAGTTGTTACCCATACAGCCCTCAACCGTACTGGTACAAGCATTGGTAGTCCAGAATACGTTGCACCGGAACAAATGCGGGGACAAGCAATATTTGCGAGTGATATCTACAGCTTGGGTGCTACTTCTGTACGATTATTAACCGAGCGATCGCCTTTCGATTTGTACGATATTAATAACGCTACTTGGGTTTGGCAACACTACGTTAAAAATCCCGTCAGCGAAGAATTAAGCGGTATTCTCAACAAAATGCTGCAAAGCATTCCCGCCCAGCGTTACCAAACTACAGA
The DNA here is from genome assembly GCA_024239075.1 of Fischerella sp. CENA71. Lineage (GTDB taxonomy): Bacteria > Cyanobacteriota > Cyanobacteriia > Cyanobacteriales > Nostocaceae > Pelatocladus. The sequence goes on from JANBVI010000009.1 coordinate 123,994, forward strand.
TGAAGTTCTCAGAGACTTAAATAAAAAATCTTCTGTTGCTACCAGTCTCACCTTACCTGCACAGCCAGTTGTGGCTTCACCTCCACCTCCACCCACTCCTAAACCTACTCATAGTTATAATCCTATTGAAAAAGAATTAGAAGAAATGAGAACTACATTTCTCGGTTCTCATAAATCTGCAAATAACAAAACAGCGCGATCGCCCCAACCATCAACAAATCAACCTGCTCCTCACAGCAAAATCGACGAAGAATTAGAAGAATTACGAGCTAAATATCTCGGTAATAACAATTCTCCTGATGTGTGATGTTAATAATTTGTCATTTGTCATTTGTCATTGGTCATTTGTCCCTCTGCTCCCTGCTAAGAGGTTCCTTTTGTCTCCTGTGTCCCCTTTTCAATCCCCAATCCCTAATCCCTAATCCCTAATCCCCTACAACCTGGGATCTACAGGTTCACTCTCTAGTGCCAAAATTCCAACGATGCACTCATGGACACGGCGTAGGGGTGCGTGACTCACAAAACGTTCTAATGCTTCTACACCCAAAGCAAACTCTCGCTTTGCTAAAGAACGCTTGAGTGATAATCCCCGTTGACGCAAACGTTTTATATTTTCAGGTGTAGAGTACTCCAAGCCATAAACAGTTCGCAAATACTCTTGTCCGCGACATTTCATTGCAGGTTGAATAATTCCCTGATTGTTTTTCACAATAAATTGTATTGGTTTAATGACCATACCTTCACGACCCATTGCTGTCAGTTCTTCCCACCAACTGACTCCTGCGGCTTCACTGCTTGGATCTGTTAAATCTATGACTTTATATGCTGTTAGTGACAGTAAGCTGGGGTCATGCAGAGCTATGTTTGTTACCTCTTGCATATGCCATTGGTGATCTTTGTCGGTGTGGACAGCTGTTTCTGTTGCCAAGATGTGCAACGGTGCGAGTCTATAGTCAGAAATTGGGTTAACAGGCCAGCAGTAGCGATGGTAAGCTGTGATGTATTTTTCAGACATCTCGGCTTTTTGTTGATATTTGGTTAATTGTAGAGTCACATCTACACGACGCCGTTCAGCCTTCTTCAGTAAGGTGATAGTATCACCAAGAGCAAGCTTTGATGCAACGCTAACAGGCGCATATTGTTCTCGTAATTGTCTTTGGCCTTTAGCTGACGAAGGTACGAATTCACACTCTAAGCACACCCAATCAGTCTGAAATTTTTCCCAGAAGCCACTAGCACTAAGGCAAGTATTTAAACTTACCAATAATTTTGTTTCTAGAGTCGCGTCTTCAAAAAACTTGTTACCTGTACGGGTATAGCAGATACCAATACCTTCATTCACTACACCAAAACGCTTTTCTGCTGCTGTTTCATCCCGACAAACAATTACCACTACTGGTGAACCTATATGTTTTTCTTTACATATGACTTGGGAAATTCCTTGGTTACGATAGTAAGCAAAAGCTTGTCCAGGGTGTTCCAAGTATCCCAAAAATGGGGATGTTCCTACTGGAGACATAGTAGGTGGTAGATAAATCAGCCATTTGGGATTAGCTGTAAAACGACTGATCACCTCCAAAGCTGCGATCGCATTTTCTTCTCGAATTTTAATATTAGGTAGTAAGCGGGTATGAATAATTCGCTTACCTATTACATCATTAATATGTAGTACATCATCTTGTTGCTCTTGGGCTGTTATTGCTTCTTTAACAACGCCATCAATAGGTTTGGCTGGTTGAGTATAAACACGAATAGCAGGAACACTGACTAATTCTTTTTCGGGATAGCGCAGAGCTGTCAGTTTGCCTCCAAAAACACAACCTGTGTCAATATTAATCGTGTTATTCAGCCATTCTGCTGAGAGTACGGGTGTATGTCCATAGACAACCATTGCTTTACCCTGGTACTCTGCTGCCCAATTGTAACGAATAGGCAAGCCAAATTCGTCTATTTCTCCTGTTGTTTCACCATATAAAGCAAATTCTCGGATTTGAGCCGAGCCTCGTCCCTGATATTCTTGCTTCATTCCAGCGTGAGCAACTACTAGCCGACCATCATCAAGTACGTAATGACACACTAAAGTATCTAAAAATGCTTTTAATTCTTTGATTTGATGTTCACGCCATTCTTCTGGCAAAGCCTCTATTTCAGCCAAAGTTTTCTCTAGACCATGGTTAACCTTGACCGTCTTTCCACGTAATTTACGCAAAAATTTGTTTTCATGATTACCAGGAATACAGATAGCTGTCCCTGCTACCACCATATTTCGTACCAATTTCACCGTATCGAGAATACGTGGTCCCCGGTCTATCAAATCACCCAAAAAAACAGCTTTACGTCCTTCGGGATGGTAGTAGGTAGGAGCATTCCATAGGGAGAGAGGCGTTGGGAGACTGGGGGGAGACGCGGTTCCATCAGACGCGGAGAAAGCGAGAGGGGGAGACGCGGAGAGTGTTTTGTTGGTGTTCCCCATATCTCCGTGTCTCCGTGTCTCCGTGTCTCCGTGTCCCCCTTGTTCCCCCAATCCTACTAGTCCCCCAACTCCTCCTTTGACGTAACCTAATTTTTCCAATAAAGCTTCTAGTTCATCACAACAACCATGAATATCACCGATGATGTCAAAGGGGCCGTGTTCGTATTTGCGGTTATTCCACAGAGGCTGACGTTCAATTTCTACTGAATCAATTTCTGCTATGGAATTAAGGATATATACGTAGCGAAAACCTTCTCTTTCTAATCCGCGTAGAGAACGCCGTAAAAATTGGGTGTGACGTCGCACCGTATGGGAACCAAACTGACGATTTGGGCGTTGTTGGTTACGTTCGTGACAAACTTCTTCAGGTGGGTTGAGAGCGATCGCTACCGGAAAAAAATGGTATCTTCGTGCTAATTGCACAAAAATTTTCCGGTCTTCTGGGTGGATATTGGTCGCGTCAATAACTGTCAGTTTTCCTGCTGTAAGTCGTTTGGTAGTGATAAGTTGTAGTACATCAAAAGCATCTCTAGTAGCAAATTGATTACTCTCATCATCAGATACCAGTCCCCGGAAGAAATCTGAGGATAAAATCTCAAAAGGTTGAAAAAGTCTACGCGCAAAGGTTGATTTACCGGCGCCAGAAGCACCAATGAGAACAACTAAAGAAAGTTCGGGAATAGTTAGTTTCATAATTAGTGGTTGGTTACTAATAGTTTGTACAAGCGCCAAAACTAGGACTTGTACTGTTGTTGGTAGTTTTGCTTTACCTTGACCTCCACTCTCCCTTCCTCTTTTCCCCTAATCTCGTAGGGGCTACTGAGTTCTAATTTCCAAGACAGTTTGTTGTCTGAGAACTACTCTTCCAAATTTGATATGGGTGTAAGCAAACCTATTTATGCAGTTAAATGCTTTATTTTGACGTTAGTTCGATAAATTGCTTTAAAACTCTGTCCAAATCACAGAAGGAACAGTGTTTGTGCGTCAGTTGTCCTATCTTAAAAGATGGGTAGTAGTGTGGTGAGTGATACTGTGTTTTTTAGCGTTGTGATTCCGACATACAATCGCCAGCCGATTTTGTCAAAGTGCCTCAGAGCATTAGAAATACAGCAATTGAGTGCATCTAGTTCAATCGCTGGTTACGAAATTATCTTGGTGGATGATGGTTCTACTGATGGCACATTGGAATGGTTAGAGACACACAAAAGTGAGTTTCCCCATGTGCGAATTTTTCAGCAAAATCATCAAGGGCCTGCTGTAGCGCGAAATTTAGGTGTGGAGAAGGCGCAGGGTGACACTATTATCTTTATAGATAGCGATTTAGTGGTGACAGAGAATTTTCTACAAGCTCATGCTGACGCACTAAGGGAGGGACACTCAAAATTGGGAAGCGATCGCGCCTTTACCTATGGTGCTGTCATTAACACTTGTAATTTTGATCATCCTACCTCTGAGCCATACAAAATCACAGATTTTTCTGCGGCTTTTTTTGCTACAGGTAATGTTGCTATTCCTAAGCATTGGTTAGAAAAAGCTGGATTGTTTGATACGAGTTTTCAACTTTATGGTTGGGAAGATTTAGAATTAGGCGTGAGGCTGAAAAAACTAGGTTTAACACTGATTAAATGTCCGCAGGCAGTCGGCTACCATTGGCATCCACCCTTTAGCTTAGACCAAATTAAGAGCTTAATTGACAAAGAAATTCAGCGCGGAAAGATGGGAGTTTTGTTTTATCAAAAACACCCGACTTGGGAAGTACGAATGATGATTCAAATGACTTGGTTACATCGCTTACTGTGGGGAATTCTTTCATTCAATGGTGCTTTAAATGAACGGACAATGGCTCCTTTGTTGCAATGGCTGATTAATAGAGGTAAGCCCCAACTAGCTTTAGAAATTGCGCGAATTTTCCTCAATTGGTACAACGTCAAAGGTGTGTATGAAGCGTATGCGGAAATGAGGTGAGCGGGGGAAGACGCGGGGACGCGGGGACACCGGGACGCGGAAACACCGGGAATACAGATGAAATACTCTCCGCATCACCGTGTCTCCTACTCTCCGCGTCTTCTCCCAATTCCCAATCCCCTTTCCCCGATTCCAAAATATGCTACCCTATTATGGTTCTTTAAATTCCGCACATCCAGGCGTTCGGGTGTTTCTAATAAGGAAATCCACCTGGATGGAGGTTTAACCCGAATAGGAGTAACAAATATGCCAGTAGTTTCTTTGGCTCAGATGATGGAGTCAGGGGTTCATTTTGGTCATCAGACCCGCAGATGGAACCCAAAAATGTCTCCATACATCTATACCGCCCGCAACGGAGTACATATCATTGACTTGGTGCAAACAGCCCAGTTGATGGAAGAGGCATATACCTATATGCGATCGCAAGCCGAACAAGGCAAAAAGTTTCTTTTTGTTGGCACTAAGCGGCAAGCAGCAGGTATCATTGCTCAAGAAGCTTCCCGTTGTGGCGCTCACTACATTAACCAGCGCTGGTTGGGCGGGATGCTCACTAACTGGGCGACGATCAAAACGCGGGTAGACCGTCTCAAAGACTTGGAACGTCGGGAAGAAAGCGGCGCTCTTGATTTATTGCCAAAAAAAGAAGCCTCAATGCTACGCCGTGAGTTGGCGAAGCTTCAGAAATATCTGGGCGGCATTAAAACTATGCGGAAAGTCCCCGATGTTGTGGTAATTGTAGACCAACGCCGGGAATATAACGCAGTTCAAGAATGCATCAAGCTCGGAATTCCCATTGTGTCTATGCTGGACACAAACTGTGATCCAGATGTAGTAGATATTCCCATCCCAGCCAATGATGATGCCATCCGCTCAATTAAACTGATTGTTGGTAAATTGGCGGACGCGATTTATGAAGGTCGTCATGGTCAGTTGGATGTAGAAGAGGAATACGAAGACTACGAAGGCGCAGAAGAAGAATACGATTACGAAGAAAGCGATTTTTCTGACTCGTTCATTCCCGACGAAGAAGAGGAAGAATAATTCAGTTACCAGTGAACAGTGAACAGTTACTAGTTGATAATTCATAACTGATAACTGTTCACTGAAAAATACTCAAAACCCAAGAGCAATTAAAATTGTCAGTCTAAGTAGGAATTGAGGCAAAATGGCGGAAATATCTGCAAAACTCGTCCAGGAGCTACGCCAGAAAACGGGCGCCGGCATGATGGACTGCAAAAAGGCGCTAAAAGAAAACGATGGTGATTTAGCAAAAGCTGAAGAATGGCTGCGGAAAAAAGGTATTGCTAAAGCCGGAGCCAAAGCTGATCGGGTGGCTGCGGAAGGACTCGTAGGCAGCTATATCCACACTGGTGGTAGAGTCGGTGTACTTGTAGAAGTTAACTGTGAGACTGACTTTGTTGCTCGCCGCGAAGAATTTCAAACCCTCGTGCGGAACATCGCCATGCAAATTGCGGCTTGTCCAAACGTAGAGTATGTGAAAGTGTCAGATATCCCAGCTGATATCGTCCAAAAGGAAAAAGATATTGAGATGGGACGCGATGACATTTCCAACAAGCCTGATAACGTTAAAGAAAAAATTGTTCAGGGACGCATTGATAAGCGCCTGAAAGAATTGACTTTGCTTGATCAGCCTTACATCCGTGATCAAAGTATTACAGTAGAAGAACTTGTAAAACAAGCGATCGCTCAAATTGGTGAAAATATCCAAGTGCGTCGTTTCGTTCGCTTTGTTCTCGGTGAAGGTATTGAAAAGCAAGAAATAAGCTTTGCAGATGAAGTAGCCGCTCAAACGGGTGGTAAGTAATTTTAGTTGTTAGTTGTTGGTTGGTTGTTGTTTGTCAATAGTTTGATAGATTGGCAACTATCAACAGCTAACTACCAACGATTAACTAAATTTTAGGACAGGTCAACTATAACTTAAGTTGACCTGTTTTTTGTTGTAATTTAACGTGCGCCTCTGCTGGAGACTCAGGTTAAATTACTAACGTTAAACCATTTGTGATTTTTGTGAGAGCGATCGCTTTTACGAGTGCGTGAATTACTGAAATGAGTAAGCATTTTGGCAATTTATCGCACCTTTACTTCACAGTCAACAGCCAATACGGTTCGGTTAAGAATTTTTCGTCATGCTTTGGGATGTAGAGACGTGCCATGGCACGTCTCTACAGGGTATTAGATGTCTAATCGATTTGTCTTATCCGAACCGTATTGAGTCAACAGCGATCGCTTTTATCTTAAGCCTTTATTGTTGTAACGTTAAGGATTAACCTTGTAACATTTTGACTTTTGACTTTTAACTTTTGACTTCCCCAAAGCGGTTGTAGTGGTGTGGCACAGCTAAAATAGTGCATTAGATAAAGATGTTAATTGTTTATGTGCGTCGCGATGCTTTAATCCGCTAACTATTTCGTAATAGGTGATGATGCTGATGTTTATTTTGGCATCTTAGAATGCTAAACTTTACAAGTCTGGACGCGAGAGAACAGAGACTAACCCACCAGCCCCCAAACACCACCCATAAACCCAAATCCCATCACCACACCCACACCGCAACCCGCTACACAGTTGCAATGGGAGGTGTCCTTCAGGTGCTGAAGTGCTAAAAATAACTTCGTCCGGGTAGTCAATCCAGTTATCTTTAACTCTCCATCCGACGCGATCGCCAAACTTACAAAATGTTTCATAGCTAGCATCAGGATTTCCCCGGACGCTTTCCCAAATATGCTTTTGCACACTTAAGCCAAAGCGCTCATTGCTGTATTTTACCCAAAGTTGGTCAATAGTGCGTAAGTCAGTGCAGGGAAAATTTTCGATGGATTCCTCATCAAGCCAGCCTTCCGCTTCTCTGCCAGATGCCTTTAGCATGACAGCTAAAGTTTCCTCATCCGCTTCTTTCCACTTACCTACTGCTAGCAAATTCTGCAATTGCGTGTAATCTACTCCCTTCGCAGAACTGAGATCATCAGCTTGAATAATATCTGGCTTATCCTGACTATTGTGAGCTAGGAAAACATCAAATTGTGGTTGATTGCTCATTCTTAAAATATTCCTTTTGTTATTCCTTCACACCCGCAATAATTGCCAATGCATCTGCATATTGCTCCAAATCCCTTCTCAACAATTCCAACTCCACCCGCAATTTCGGTTCCTCAGACCAATTGCGCTCATGCTCTTTCGGACTCAGGTGAGGTGGACGCTGGGCTTCCCAGGTTTGTAATAGCGGATGCCATTTTGCCAAGACAGGACGCAAACCATAATTCAACACTGCGATCGCAATTCCCCCGACTGAATCGTGAGATGCACCAACATCAGGCCCAGCTTCTTTGAGGATTGCTCGTGTTGTGCCAAATAGGCTATATAAAGAATTTAGAGCCTCGCGCATTAATCCTTCGTTAGTATCCAAAGGCTGAACAGCAATCCGTGTCACAAGTTCCACATACAACGACCATGCAGCCCGTCGTTCAGTTGGATCAACTTCCCATTCAGCCGAACCAATACCAAAGGGAAGGCTCACAGATACTTTTTTCCACTTAGCACCATCGAATTTAGGCATGTGTTTAATTAACTAAAGTTTCTATAATTACCAGTATATTTGTCTAAATAACGGCTTAACAGCATAGATGCTGTTTGCAATATCTACATTTAGATTGCTGTAATTGCCAGCTTAAAAGCAACTAAAAAACTAAGGGTTTTAACCGTTGGCATTATATTGAGAATATTGGGATGTTCTCTGTTAGCCAAAGGCGTAACGTACCTTACCTTCTGTAATTTTGGAAGTTTACAATACAAGGAATTGGGATAGGGGGAACAAGGAGGACAAGGGAGACATGGGGACAAGGGAGAATGTCAATCAAATACTCTCCGCGTTCTCTTCTCTCTGCTTCTTTGCGTCACCCCCTCCCCGCGTCTTGCTAAATTTCCAATCCCCTACATCCAATCTAAAATTACTATGTTTCTAGTCACAGGAGCTTCCGGAGGAATTGGTCGTCGTGTCGTACGACTACTGCGCGATCGCGAAATGTCAGTTCGAGCATTTGTTCGCCTCACTTCGCGTTATGGTGAGTTAGAACATCGAGGTGCTGATATCTTTATTGGTGATTTAGAACAAAAACAGGATATTCACAAAGCTTGTCAAGGTGTGCAGTACATTATTAGCACTCACGGTTCTGATGGCAATCCCTTGGCTTTGGACTATCGCGCCAACATAGAACTAATTGACCAAGCAAAAGTCAATGGAGTGCAACACTTTGTATTAATTTCTGTATTAGGAGCCAACCGGGGGTATGAAGATGCTCCGGTGTTTAAGGCGAAACGAGCAGTAGAACGATATTTAGAAAGCAGTGGCTTAAATTACACTATTTTACGTCCAGCTGGATTAGCATCTAACTTGCTGCCATTGGCAGAACGATTTCGGGAGACAGGGGTATATTTGCTAATTGGCGACCCCAAAAACCGGAGTTCGATAGTAAGTACAGACGATTTAGCAAGAATGGTAGTCGAATCTGTGACAAACGAACGCGCTCGTAATCAAATTTTATCAGTGGGAGGGCCAGAGATTTTATTACGAGAAGATATTCCAAAAATTTTTGGTCGCATCTTTAACAAAGAGCCAATTATCATTAATCCGCCACTATTTATGATTGATGGATTGCGGGGAGTGTTGGGTTTTATGAATCCTCAAGCCCAAAAAAATTTGGGAACCTTCCGCACATTGCTAGCAAACGAATTTTTCTGTACAACTGAAGAGATTGCTAACTTAGAAACGATTTTCGGTTTTGAATTGGAAACCCTAGAACAATTTTTAAGGCGTTATTTAGCAGTTTAATTGGTCATTTGTCATTAGTGTTATTCTCTCCCTTGTCTCCCTTGTCCCCCCACACTCCCCCAATTCCTTATCTATCAAAAATTCTATGAGATACTCCTTAGCTGCAAATGCTGCTCAAGCACGTCAAACTAAACAAAGATTTGCTAAACCAGACGAACAACTTTCTTATGAATTGGGTAAGGCGGTGCAAGAATTACCGCCTTTATATACAAGATTATTAGCAGGAACTATTAGTGTTGTTGTGTTTGGAGCGATCGCATGGGCTAATTTTTCCCAGGTGGATGAAGTGGCGACAGCTACTGGAGAGTTAATTGCTTCTAGTCAAGTACGACCGATTACATCTTTGGGAAATGGCACGATTTTAGCTGTGAAAGTCAAAGAAGGCGATCGCGTCAATAAAGGTCAAGTTGTTGTTGAACGTGATCCAGATTTACAGCTATCTGATGTTGTACGCCTGAGCAAATCTGCTAATTTAATCAAAGAAGATTTGCGGCGTTTGGATGCAGAACGCACGGGAGCAACAAACGCAGGTACACAACTGCAAGATCAACTGTTGACTTCACGCTTGCAAGATTATAAAGCGCGTCAAGTAGGAGCAGAAGCAGAAGCAAATCGTCAAAAGGCTTTAATTGAACAAGCAAAAGTCCGTCTCACTCGGCTGGAAGATAACTTAGTTAACGCTCAAACTAGCCTTGCTAACGCCAAAACTAACCTTGTCAACGCCAAAAGTCTTAGAGAAAAAACTGTCAGTAGCTTGGCGATCGCGCAAAAAAGAGAACAAGGGTTACGCACTCTTGATAATACTGGTGCTATACCCAGAATAGATTATCTCGAAGCACAAGACAGACTCAATCGTGCCAAAGCAGAAATTACCAAAGCCAGTGATGAAATCACAAACGCTCAAAATAAGATTACAGAAGCTCAAGATAAAGTTATTTCTTTAAAGAAAGATATTGATGCTCAAAAGCAAGAAATTCTCCAAGCACAAGCAGCTTATCAAGCTGCTAGCAGTCAAGCACAGCGTTTAGCTTCAGAACGTTTAAGTGAAATTTTGACCCAGATTAATAAGCGTAAAGAAGAACTAACCAATGTTCAAGGTCAACTTGATCAAGCCCAAAAGCAGCGACAGTTAGAAACAATTGCAGCGCCAGTTTCCGGCACTGTCTATAGAGTAAAAGCGACCAAAGGCCCTGTACAATCTGGTGAAGAATTACTGTCTATTTTGCCAGATGGAGAAGAATTGCTATTAGAAGTAAAAGTCCTCAACCGTGATATCGGTTTTATTCGCGAAGGGATGAGAGCAAAAGTCAAAATGGCAACTTTTCCATTTCAAGAATTTGGCGTTGTTGATGGAGAAGTTGTTCAAGTCAGTCCCAACGCCATTGTTGATAAAGAATTAGGTTTAGTTTTCCCCACAAGAATTAAGTTAGATAAACACTCTTTAATGGTGCGAGGTCAAGAAGTCGCCTTTACACCTGGTATGACAGCTAATGGTGAAATTGTCACCCGTCAAAAGTCAATTTTAACTTTCATTTTAGAACCCGTAACTCGCAGATTCAGCGAAGCATTTTCTGTGAGATAAGCAAGTTGTCCTCATTTGTCATTGGTAGAGACGCGATGTTCCTCGCGTCTGTACAATAGCTATTTGTCATTGCTGAGAGTTTGGTGGCGCGCTCTTGTTTATCTAGATTGTTGAATTTGTTGTTGGACGGGTTGTTGAATTTGTTGTTGAACGGGTTGTTGGACAGGTTGTTGGACAGGTTGTTGAACGGGTTGTTGAACTTGTTGAGGAGTTGGTGAGGTGTTGAACAAAGAGTTAACCACATTTTGCGGTAAGTTAATTAATGGGTCAGCTAAAAAACCAAGACTAGAGCTAAACGTAGATACTAATTGATTTAGTTGACCAGCAGATAAAGTCTTAGCTGCTTGTTGAATTCCAACACCGATTTTATCTAAAGCAAAGGCTGCAACTAAGCGTACAGCTTGGTTTGGATCTGTCAAGCTAGTAAGTAAAGCAGGCGCTGCACCTTTGGCTTGATCGCCAAGACAACCGAGAGTTGCACCAGCAAAAAAGCGAACCAATTCGTCTTGATTTTGCAAACCTCCAATCAGTGCTGGTACAACAGATCCTGGATTTGACACGAAACATCTACCTGCATTTGATTGGGCTTTCGGCTGATTATTGAGTTGAGCCTGTGGTTGGTTATTTTGTTGGGTGTTTGGTTGGCCTAGTTGTTGCACCTGCTGTTGTAGCTGAGGATTTTGATTTTGCAAAGCTTGAATAATACCAGGAACCGCAGCCGCAGCATCTGAGCGTATTTGAGGATTATTGCCCTGTATGCCTTGCATTAAAATGGGTATTGCAGAAGTTGCATCAAAGCCTGATGGTGCTTGTTTACCTTGTAAAACCTGAATGAGTACTGGTACAGCCGCAGCACCCAGATTACCACCAGGTTGAGAATTACCGTTGAGGGGTAAAGTTACTTTAATATTTTGTCCATTCACCTGCGCCCAACTAGCGCTGGTGAGAAGTAACGGTGAAGATAAGCACAATAAACCGACTGTTGCTTTGGCGATCGCGAAGCGACTCCCTCCTGGGAGTATCGCATTCCAACGAACTCGAATCGGGAATTTTGAATGATGAGATTTAATCATGGGTGTAGGTGGGTAGGTTCATTTGCAAGATTAATACACCACTAATAATCGCAATTACGAAAATCACCCAAGATATCGCTAAAAATTTTAACCAATCCCCCATTTCTTAAACTTCACACAGTTTTACAAAAAAATTGCGTAAATAAAACTCCCAACAGTGTAGGAATATATAGAGCAACTAAATTAATTACTATAAAAAATGAAATTAGCATTATCAGGTCAAGTATTGGCAGGGGTTTTAGGGTTCTGTGGTGTAGCAATATTTACAATGACTACTTCTGTAGCATCCGCTAATGCGACACAGATGACAAATAATTTTAAAACAGAGCAAGTCACAACCACCAAAGCTGATGACTTTTACAATCAGGGAGTCAATAAGTATAGTCAAGGAGATTTAGAAGGTGCGATCGCAGCTTTTTCCGCAGCTATTAAACTAGATCCTGATGATGCGATCTCCTATGTTAACCGGGGCTATACGCGCTACGATTTAGGAGACAAACAAGGAGCAATCGAAGACTTCAGCGCCGCAATTCGCCTCAACCCTAGTGATGCTGTTGCTTATGTGAATCGCGGATATAGTCGCTATGACTTGGGAGATAGCCAAGGAGCCATCAAAGATTACAATACAGCGATCGGTCTTGATCGTAGCAATGCCCTTGCTTACTACAACCGAGGTTTGGCTCGTAATCAATTAGGAGACAAAAAAGGAGCAATCGAAGATTACACCACAGCAATCCGCCTCAATCCTAATGATACCCTTGCGTATGTTGGTCGAGGTAATGTCCGCGATGAACAAGGAGATTACAAAGGAGCGATCGAAGACTATAATCAAGCACTTAGTATTAATCCTAATGAGGCTTTTGCCTACTACAACCGAGGTGTAACTCGCTATAATCAGGAAGACTCTTTAGGGGCCATAAAAGATTTTAAGAAATCCGCAAGTCTATTTTTAGAACAAGGAAACACCACAAAGTATCAAGAAGTTTTAGAATTAATTACAAATATTGAGCAGCAAAAAGGTGAAAGCTTGGTTCGTCTCTGAAATGAGCGGTACATCTGTGGTTCTCAGTTTAAAAAGCCTTTGACCAAATACTGAGTTATTTTAAATTTTTGGCTAAATAGAGATATTTACTGAACATATCATTACTTGGAAGCAGGCGATCGCATTTAAATTCAATAATATTTAAATAATCGAATAGTTTTATACTTTAGATAGATGACAAATTAAATGAATTTAACTTGTCAAAGCATATACTCTCCTTATAATGCCTTTGATTCAAGAACAGAAGTGCTTTTATGAGGAGATATCTTACTTTTAGTAGAGTGTAATCACTTAAATTACCACAAGATAAAAAATTGAATTATTTCGCAGAAGTAGCGCTCATCAACAAGGCATTTTGTCAAATACAAACAAACTGTCTGCTCTCTAATAAATGATTGTTTTTACCTGATTAATTACTCAGTGTGGTGATTTCTGAAATCGCAAGATTAGAACATTTTTAGCAAGAATAGAAAAGACAATTAGCTTATTTTCTTCGTATACTAGGTGAAATAATTTACCTTTAGGTGGATTAGATATAAACTATAAAAATACTGTATTTTGAATGGGTTGTTGCATAATTCACCCAAAGACAACGGTAACTTCTAATATCGCTTCCCTAGTTCCTGTTTCACATATCCTTAATTTGTTTTTAGTCTCTGCTAATCATGACATCCCCGCAGTCTGACACTAAAGTTGAAAATAATTTTCCACAAACAGAAAGCCAGCCACCTCGCAAACAAAGCCGGTGGCTTTGGTTATTGTTAGCTCTGGTAGCCTTGGCAGGAGGAGGAATCACTGTTTGGCGTGTGTTTGCCTCAGAAAATCAAACACCTGCAAATGCGAATGCAACGGCTCAACCCCCAGCAATACCAGTGAAAGTATCTGCCGTTGAATCAGGCACAATTGAAGAAAGTTCAGAATATATCGCTAACATCGAATCGCGCCGTTCAGTAGCTCTGCAACCAAGAATTCAAGGTCAAGTGAGTCAAATATTTGTCAGAGCAGGAGATCCAGTTAAGGATGGAGATCCGATTATTCAAGTAGACTCAAGAGAGCAACAAGCAGCAGTGAGTAGTGTTAATGCTGCTGCACAAGCGGCGCGATCGCAAGTAGAAAACGCCAAAGCTACCCTGAGATCCTTAGAAGCAGACAGACAATCCTTTGTTGCGGATGTGAAATTAAACCAGGAAGATTACAACCGCTATGTCGATCTTGCCAACCAAGGAGCCGTATCTCAACAAACAAAAGAACAGTATGCCAATAAACTAGCTGTAGCCAGAGCTGCTTTCAACGCCAATGAATCCAAAATTAAAGCGCAACAAGCCGCAGTCGTCGAAGCCGAAAAATCTTTACAACAAGCTTTAGCTAACACTAACCAACAAAAAGTCCAACTCCAGTACTACAGAGTCACAGCTCCGTTTGCTGGTACAGTTGGTGATATACCTGTCAAAATAGGTGATTTCGTTAACACTTCCACACAGCTAGCTAATATTACTCAAAATCGACCTTTAGAAATAAATGTATCTGTACCAATAGAACGTGCATCTCAACTGCGTAACGGAATGCCAGTAGAACTGATTAATGCTCAAGGTCAGACTATTGGTACTAGTCGGGTATTTTTTATCTCTCCGAAAGCGAATAACGAAAATCGGATGGTACTAATTAAAGCCTTATTTGACAATGAGAAAAATCAGTTGCGAGCTGACGAATATATCCGGGCTAAAGTGATCTTTAATCAGCGCTCTGGTGCATTAATTCCAACAACTGCTGTGACACGTGTGGCAGGGAAAACTTTTGTTTATGTTGCCCAAACACAAAAATCACCAGAAGGAAAGACGCAACTAGTAGCTAAACAAAAACCTATTAGTGTAGGCAATATCACTGGTAACAATTATCAAGTATTGAAAGGATTACAACCAGGAGAAAAAGTTATAGTCTCAGGACTACTGAATCTCAGAGATGGAGTTCCCGTAAATCCTGAATAGGTTGGTCAAGTGTCAAGTGTCAAGGGTCAATGGTCAATGATCATTGGTCAATGCTTTTTATTCTCTCCCTTGTCCCCCTTGTCTCCAATTCCCAATCCCAAATCCCCAATCCCCAATTTATGTTTGTTGATTTCTTTATCAGGCGACCTGTATTTACTAGCGTCTGTGCCATTATTATTTTGCTAGTAGGGGCAATTAGTATTCCCACACTTCCTACAACCCAGTATCCAGAAATTAGCCCGACTCAAGTTAACGTTACTGCTAACTACGTTGGTGCTAGTGCTGAAGTTGTAGAAAATACTGTTACTACTATCTTGGAACGGCAGATTAACGGTGTCGAAGGCATGAAATACATGACTTCGAGTAGTAGTAACAATGGCAGTAGTACGATTACAGTTACATTTGACGCTTCCCGCAACAAAGATATTGCGGCAGTTGATGTCCAAAATCGTGTGTCCCTGGCTGAACCGCAGTTACCGCAACCAGTACAGCAAACGGGAGTTACTGTTAGCAAACAATCCAATGATATTTTATTAGCGATCGGGCTGTACGGTGATAAACAACAGTACGACAACGTATTTTTGAGCAACTATGCGGATCTCTATCTAATAGATGCTCTCAAAAGAATCGAGGGTGTTGGTGAAGCGCGGATTTTTGGTGAACGTCGCTATGCTATGCGTTTGTGGCTCGATCCAAACCGCCTTGCTAGTCGCAATCTCACGGCTCAAGATGTGATCGATGCTCTTAACGAGCAAAACTTGCAGGTGGGTGCAGGGCAAATTGGTCAGCAACCAACACCATCTGATCAAATGTATCAAATTGACTTACGGGCTGTGGGTAGGCTGACAGAAGTCCCAGAATTTGAAGACATGGTGATCAAAGCGGGTAGCGATGGCACGCTGATCAAGCTCAAAGATGTGGGACGGGCAGAGTTAGGAGCAGAGAACTACAACACATTCCTGAGATTTAGAGGTCAAGATGGGGTGGGGATTGGTATATTCACCACTCCTGGTAGTAATGCCTTAAACGTTGCTAAAGCAGTGAAAGCTGAAATGGCACAACTGAGACAAAAATTCCCGCCAGGAATGCAATATCAGGTAGCGTTTGACACAACATTATTTGTAACAGCATCTTTATCTGAAGTTGTCAAGACTCTGTTTGAGTCGGTCATCCTTGTAGTCTTGGTGATTTATATTTTCTTGCAGGACTGGCGTACAACTCTAATTCCGGTAATTGTAATTCCCTTGGCATTAATTGGCACATTTGCCTTTGTTAAGGTCTTTGGGTTTTCAATCAACACCCTGACTTTGTTTGGTTTAACTTTAGCGACTGGGCTAGTAGTTGATGACGCGATTATCGTCGTTGAGAATATCTCTCGCTTAATTGAAGATGAAGGAATGTCGCCGCGTCAGGCTGCGTCCGAATCAATGCGCGAACTAACTGGGGCGGTAATTGCCACCTCCTTAGTGCTAATGGCGGTGTTTGTTCCTGTTGCTTTTTTCCCTGGTGCTACCGGACAGATATATAAACAATTTGCGCTGACAATTGCCTTTTCGATCGCCTTATCAACCTTTCTAGCCTTGACTTTGAGTCCTTCTCTAGGAGCCTTACTCCTACGTCAGGGTCAAAGACCAGGTGGTTGGCTGGGTTGGGTGTTTGACAAATTTAATAACGCTTTAAATTGGACACGTAAAAAATATGAGCGATCGCTTTTACGGCTCAATCGTATCAGAGCAATTGTCATATTACTATTCGTCATCTCTCTAGGAGTGACAGGCTGGCTTTACACCCGCGTACCTAGTGCATTTTTTCCTGAAGAAGACCAAGGTTACTTCATTACCATTATTCAAGGGCCAGAAGGGGCTTCGCTTAACTACACCAGCAAAGTCATGAGCCAGGTGGAAAAAGAAATCCTGCAATTGCCAGAAGTTAATGGTACATTCGCGATCGGTGGTTTTGGTTTTAGTGGCAATAGTGCTAACAACGGTGCGATCTTTACAACACTAAAACCCTGGGACCAACGTAAAGAGCATGATCAATCAGCCCAAGCAATTATCGCTAACTTACAACAGAAGGTGTCAGCAATTACTGACGCACGAGTAATACCAGTTAATCCTCCAGCTATCCGAGGTTTAGGTAGTTTTGGTGGCTTCCAATATGAATTACAAGACAGACAAGGCAACAATAGTCTAGACACCATGGTGCAAGTCATGGGTCAATTACTAGGACGTGCTAACCAAACACCAGAATTACAAAAACCTGTATTTAGTACTTTTGCTGCAAGCACCCCTCAGCTGTTGATTGAAGTAAATCGTAACCAAGCCAAAGCTCTACAAGTAGATGTAGAAGATATCTTTAATACCCTCCAGAGTTACTTGGGTTCGCGATATGTCAACGACTTTAATTTACAGCAACGGACTTACCGTGTATATGTCCAAGCTGATGCTCAGTTTCGCTCTAACCCAGGGGATATCAATAAACTATATGTCCGCTCTCAGAACAATCAAATGATTCCTCTGAGCGATTTGGTCAAAATTACTCCCACGACTGGAGCGCAAACAATTAACCACTATAATTTGTTCCGTTCGATTGAAATTACTGGCTCGGCTGCTCCTGGTTACAGTTCTGGACAAGCAATCAAAGCAATGGAAGAAGCATCAAAGCAGGTTCTTCCTCAAAGTTTCGGTTTTGAATGGTCAGGACTCTCTGCTGAAGAGCTAGCATCTGGCGGTTTAGCACCATTGATTTTTGGCTTGGGACTTGTCTTCGTTTTCTTGGTACTAGCTGCTCAGTACGAGAACTATTTTGATCCGTTGATTATTATGTTTTCTGTGCCTTTAGCTATCCTGGGGGCGCTGTCAGCACAATTACTGCGGGGTTTAAATAACGATATTTTTTGCCAAGTTGGTTTAGTAATGCTAATTGGTTTGGCAAGTAAGAACGCGATTTTGATTGTGGAATTTGCCAACCAGTTGCGAGAAAAAGGTCTATCGATTACCAAAGCAGCTATACAAGCATCAGAAGAACGCTTACGACCAATTTTGATGACTTCCTTTGCTTTTATCCTGGGTATTTATCCGTTGGTAAATCCTGAAGGAGCAGGAGCAGCCAGTAGAGAATCTCTTGGTACAGCTGTTGCTGGTGGGATGATTGTCTCTACTTTCCTGAGTTTATTTGTAGTGCCAATCCTCTATATCGTGGTTAGTAACATACGCGATCGCATTTTCAAAGGCCGTCGTCCACCTCAACAACCACCCCATCAATTAGAAGAAGATGGTCGGGTGACTACCGAAATCTATCGATAGGGGATAGGTCAATACGGTTCGGATAAGAATTTTTCGTCATGCTTTGGGATGTAGAGACGTGCTATGGCACGTCTCTAGTGGATTTATATGTCTAATCGGTTTGTCTTATCCGAACCATATTGAGAGATAGGCGATTTAGTTTTAACGGAAACACAGAAATGTCGTGCGCTAAAAAATCAAGTCGTGCCGATTGCAGATATACTCGTACCGATTTAGTTAGTAGCGATCGCCTAAATAAAAATTGATCAATCCTTCATCACTTTCTTTGAAGTCACCCACCATAGTAAAGTGGCAGAAACCCACCCCTACTTAGATATCCGACTTGTTAAAGAAGTGGGGGAGCTATGACCCCTTAAAATTAAGGCAGAGTTTTAAAGAATTGGTTTAACAGAAAATTTAGAGGGGAAGTAAAAAATCATGAAAGTAGGTGCAGGATACACAAGATTATTGGTAAATGACTGGAAAGCTTGCTTTTTGTTTTACAAAGATTTACTGGAATTTGAAGTTGTTGTAGGAAATGAAACAGACGAATACGCCGAATTTAAAGCTGGAGATATGAGGCTATCTCTGTCTCGACGCCAGGAAATAGCCCAACTTATCCATAATGCAGACAAACCACCCTTCGCCGAATGTCAGGATACTGTAGTCTTAATTTTTACAGTTCATGATTTGGAAGAAGAATATCAACAATTAAGACATAAAGGTGTACAATTCACCGCACCACCAATGAATAATCCTTACTATGGCATCAAAACAGCTTATCTGCGCGACCCAGATAGAACTTTAATCGGTCTGTATGAGTTTTTAACCTAATATTTTGATGGTAAAAGCCCCCACAAAAATCTCTGGAGTCAATCCAAAATCCGAAATCCAAAATCGTTCGACTGAGCGCTCACGACGAAGTCCAAAATCTAAAATTGAATGACGAGGAGGTCGCATTGCACCATGGCTAAACCTGTAATTCTGACGGTTGATGATGATGTTGATGTCTTACAAGCTGTAGCGCGGGATCTGCGTCAGGAATATGGAGAAGACTATCGCATATTACGTGCTGACTCTGGTGCAACCGCTTTGGAAGCATTAGAACAAATCAAACTTCGTAACCAGGCTGTGGCGCTGTTTTTGGTAGATCAAAAAATGCCGCAGATGTCTGGAGTTGAATTATTACAACAAGCAATTACAATCTTTCCAGACGCAAAACGAGCTTTACTCACTGCTTATGCAGACACCGACGCAGCCATCAACGCTATCAACACCACAAAAATTGATTATTATTTGATGAAGCCGTGGAATCCACCAGAAGAAAGGCTGTATCCGGTATTAAATGATTTGCTTGATGATTGGCAAGCAAAATTTCACCCACCCTTTGAAGGTATTCGTGTTATTGGTAATCGCTGGTCGCCCTATTCTCATCAAGTTAAAGATTTTTTGGCGCGAAATCAAGTGCCTTATGAGTGGATGGATATTGAATTTTCTCAGGAAGCCGAACAGTTAACTGAGTATGCAAAATGTGATAAAGTACGCTTGCCTCTAGTTATTTTTCCGGATGGAGAACAATTGAGGCAGCCAACAAATTTGGAAATAGCTCAGAAAATAGGACTACGAACCCAAGCACAAAAACCATTTTATGACTTGGCGATCGTTGGTAGTGGTCCTGCTGGATTAGCAGCTGCGGTGTATGGTGCATCGGAAGGGTTACGTACAGTGATGATTGAACGAGAAGCCCCTGGTGGACAAGCGGGAACAAGTTCACGGATTGAAAACTACTTGGGTTTTCCCATAGGCTTAAGCGGTGGCGATTTAGCACGCCGTGCTGTTACGCAAGCTAGACGCTTTGGTGTCGAAATTCTCACACCCCAAGAAGTTACGAATATTCGTATAGCTAATCCATATCGTTTTATACAATTATCTGACGGTAGCGAAATTAGTTGCCATGCCTTGATTTTGGCGATGGGTGTAGCGTGGCGGCGGTTAGATGTACCAGGAATTGAACGCTTGACTGGTGCGGGTGTTTATTATGGTGCGGCTCAAACTGAGGCTATGAGTTGTAAAGATGAAGATGTTTACATCATCGGTGGCGCAAACTCAGCCGGACAAGCAGCCATGTATTTTTCTAAATATGCTCGCCATGTAACGATGTTGGTACGTGGTGAATCTTTAAGTATCAGTATGTCCCAATACTTAATAGACCAAATCGCCGAAACACCAAATATCACTGTCAAAACATACACTAGTGTGATTGAGGTCAAAGGTGACAAATGTCTAGAAGCAATTATTACTAAAAATAATCACACTGGGGAAATTGAAACGCTTCCCGCTACCTCATTATTTATCTTTATTGGAGCAGCACCACGCACTGAATGGTTAGATGGTATTGTACAACGGAGCGATCGCGGCTTTATTTTAACCGGATCAGATTTACAACGCGATGGACAACGTATCCCTGGCTGGAATTTAGAACGTGACCCCTACTTACTAGAAACAAATATCCCCGGTATCTTTGCAGTTGGTGACGTGCGTCATGGTTCAGTTAAACGCGTTGCTTCTGGAGTAGGCGAAGGTTCAATTTGTGTGCAATTCATCCATCAGTATTTAGCCAAGGTGTTGTAAGTGGTT
The DNA here is from genome assembly GCA_024239075.1 of Fischerella sp. CENA71. GTDB lineage: Bacteria > Cyanobacteriota > Cyanobacteriia > Cyanobacteriales > Nostocaceae > Pelatocladus. Next base: position 144,881 of record JANBVI010000009.1, read on the forward strand.
GAATAGGAAACAGGAAGACAATGTGTGTAATTAATTTTGGTTGAGTACTTAAATAAAACAGTTGAACTCATGTTGAATTAATTGATACTTAATTTACATTTAAAACTTAGTTAACCTTATATTTAAGTTTCATTAATATAAAATTAAGAGACTGATATACAGCATGACTAAATTATTTGTGAACAACAAGCTCCCCGACTTCGCAGAATTTGTCGGGGATATAGCTCTCTCACTTTTCACAATTCATTTTCACAACTCATTTAGAATTGCTATAGTTACGCAAAAAATTAAATAAGAAAATTAACTTAATTATTAATAGATATTAGGTCAATCTAAAATCCAAAATCTAAAATCGAATGACCAAATCCAAAGAAATAGCCAAAACTATCAATCTCAGCAACTCACAGTATTACTTAAATCGCGAATTAAGTTGGTTAGAATTCAATCGTCGAGTTTTGCATGAGGCGTTAGATAGCCGTACACCGTTACTCGAAAGACTTAAATTTACTGCTATTTTCAGCTCGAATTTAGATGAATTTTTCATGATTCGTGTGGCAATAATTAAAGATCAGGTACAAGCACTTTTAAGCAAAAGAACCCCTGATGGACGTACACCACAAGAACAATTAGAAGCGATCGCTCAACTTTTACGTCCAATGATCATAGAACAACATAGCCTGTTTGAGAAGGTGCTACGAAAAGAAATGGCTGCTCACGGTATTCATCTTCTCAATTACACAGACATCAGTAGAGAACAACGTTCTTACCTAGAAGATTTATTTAAACAACGAATTTTTCCCGTCCTCACACCTCTAGCAGTAGATCCGAGTCATCCCTTCCCTTTGATGGCAAATCTCAGTCTCAATTGGGCGGTAGTTGTCAAAGATCCAGCGACAGGAGAAGAAAAGTTTGCTAGAGTCAAAGTTCCGAATATTTTACCTCGATTTATTGCCTTACCTAAAGAATTAGAACCACATAACGGCAAATTAAATCATTGGACTGGTGTACCAATTGAACAGGTAGTTGCTCACAATTTAGAAGCCTTATTTCCCGGCATGATCATTAAAGAATATTACCTATTTCGACTGACTCGCAAAGCCGATTTATCAGTAGTTGAAGAAGAAGCAGATGACTTACTACTAGCAATTCAACAAGAATTACGCGGGCGACAGTTTCGTGGTTCTGTGGTGCGGTTGGAAATTCAACCATCAATGCCAAAATCTTTACGAAAGATGCTAGTCCAAGAAATGGAAATATCTGAAAGTGACGTCTATGAAATAGATGGTTTAATCAATTTAAAAGATTTAATGTCCTTCATGGCTTTACCATTGCCGGAACTCAAAGATCAATCTTGGACACCTGTTATTCCTCCACGTCTGCGTCATTTTCATCAATCAAATAATATTGCTCAATTAGACGAAGCAGAGAATATCTTCTCTGTAATTCAGCAAAATGATTTGCTAGTACATCATCCCTACGAATCCTTTAGCGCTTCTGTAGAACAATTCATCGCCCAAGCAGCTCGTGATCCTCAAGTCTTGGCGATCAAAATGACACTGTATCGCACTTCTGGGGATTCTGAAATTGTTAGTTCCTTAATTACTGCGGCAGAAAGTGGTAAGCAAGTTGCAGCCCTGGTAGAATTAAAAGCCCGTTTTGATGAAGAAAATAATATTACTTGGGCGCAGAAATTAGAAAAATCCGGTGTACATGTCGTTTATGGATTGGTAGGATTAAAAACCCACACCAAAATTGTGTTGGTAGTACGTCAGGAAGGAGAGAAAATTTGTCGCTACGTCCACATCGGTACTGGTAACTACAATCCCAAAACAGCCAAGTTGTACACAGATTTAGGACTGCTGAGTTGTCGAGAAGAATTAGGCGCAGATTTAACAGATTTATTTAATTACTTAACTGGCTATTCTTGTCAAAATTATTACCGTAAATTGCTAGTATCACCCGTAACTATGCGCGATCGCATGATTGCCCTAATTCGTCGAGAAATCGAACACAGCCAAAACGGTAGAAAGGGCCGGATCATCGCCAAAATGAACTCATTGGTAGACCCGAAAATCATTGCTACCTTATACGAAGCATCACAAGCTGGTGTAGAAATTGACTTAATTATTCGGGGTATATGCTGTTTGCGTCCTGGAGTTCCTGATGTGAGCGAAAATATCCGAGTGATTAGTATTATCGGTCGCTTTTTAGAACACTCACGCATTTTTCACTTCCACAACAATGGCAGCGATGAAATATACATCGGTAGCGCTGATTGGATGCCCCGCAACCTAGATCGGCGTGTGGAAGCCGTGACACCAGTGGAAGATCCAAAAATTTTACAAAACTTGCAAAATATTCTCGAAATTATGCTACAAGACAATCGTCAAGCTTGGGAACTAAAATCAGATGGTTCCTATACTCAGCGTCATCCTGGCAAAGATGAACCAGAACGCCATACCCAAAATATACTGATGGAAATGGCAGCGAAATCCTGAAACATCATTGCAATTTGACTTAGTGTCTTAGTGTCTTGGTGTTTCAAAAGTCGATTTTTTAACCACTAAGACACCAAGACACCAAGAAAAGTCCATTACACCTTGAAAGGGCTATTCCTAATTATTTAGATAAAAATAAAGTTAATAATTTATAAATAAGACGAAATAAAGCTGTAACAGCGATCGCTACCAAACCCCCAGCAATAGCTATGATCATTACTTGCCGAATAGTTAGCCCAAATCGCAAGAAAGGGAAAAAAAATATCGCTGCGGATGTTCCTGCTGCGAACACTAACATCTCGGTTTTTTCAATCCAGCGTTGCTTTTGCCCAAAAAGCAATACTGCCAAAATCACAGCACAAGCAGCTAAAGTAATACTTGGCGAACGCAGTACACTGTACAATGTGATCGCGATCAATCCACCTTCAAAACCACTAAATCCAGCCCCGATCAGTAACTCCAAAGTAGACAACGGTGCAACTCGCAAAGTCGGAGATAATGGTGTTTGTGGCGGAGGCTGAATCTGTCTAGGCTGTGGTTGCGATTTTGTTTGTGGCGGTAATTGTGTCGGTTGGTGAGGGTGAATGTGTGTTGGTGTTATGGGCTGACAAGTTAAATTGAGAGCATTTAATACTTCTTGGGCTGACTGAAAGCGTTGATTAACAGCAGGTAGAAGCATTCTATCAAGAGTATTTGCCAGTAAAGGACTAACAGAAACATGCTCGTGCCATTTCCACTGGTTATTATAAACATCAAATAGCTTCGTTACATCCTTTTCACCGGTTAACAACATTACAATTGTCACAGCCAAAGCATATAAATCTGTAGATGGAAAGACTTGTCCACCGGACATCTGTTCAGGTGGCGCAAACCCCAGAGAAAAGATACCAGTGGAAGAAGCTACTCCTCCGGGGGGTGCATTTGCTACCTGCTTCACGGCGCCAAAATCTAAGAGATAAAGCTTACCGTTACGATGGCGCATAATATTGGAGGGTTTGATATCTCTGTGAATGATGCCTTTTTGATGGACAAACTGCAAGATTTTAAGAATATCTTGCAGTACGTCTAATACTTCTTGCTCAGAGAATTTACCTTTCTGCGCTAATTCTTCTTCTAAACTCTGTCCATCTATATATTCTTGAACCAGATAAAAAAATTGCTCTTGTTGTCCTGGTTGAAAAAAGCTAGAAACTATGACTGGGAAATAAGCGAATAAATCAGGAATTTGCTCATGTTTAGAGCCTATTTCTTCTAAGACCGTGGCTTCTCTCTCAAATAAATCTTGTGCGAGTTGCAGTTGAGTTGAACTGAGATTCCCTGCTGGTTGAAATTGCTTCACCACACACTGGCGCATTCCTGGAGTATAGCGATCGCAGGCTAAAAACGCTGCCCCAAAACCGCCTCGTCCCAATAATTTTGATGGCAAATAACGACCAACCAAAATCAACGGCATTCCACAAGTAGTACAGTATTTTTGCTGCACAGTTCTCAAAATAGAATGATCATCTAAATCTGAAAAATAGTTGCGTGGACGGGGACAACCAGGACGCGTACAGTAAATTTCCATTTTTGTCAATAGTCAATAGTCATTTAGTCATGAGTCATTGGTCATTGGTCACTAATCATTAGCTTCTTCACAAAGGACAAATGACACATGACAAATGACAACTGACTAATGACAAATGACTAAATCTTAACTTTCATCTGAGTGAGAATTGTCTAAGTCCAGTGTGGTATTGATGGCTAAACTCTTGTGATTTTGCGATGATTTTAACACATCTATATTCCATCCAGGTGCAGCAAACTGGGGTAGAATTTCCCGGCTAAAAGCTTCCGCGGCTTTGGATCTATAGCGATTGGGATTAAAAATCAGCCACAGTGTCCTCTTGACAACAACACCCTCAATAGGAGCGCAATGTAATACATCCATTTGCAATTCTTTAGCAATGGCAGAAGTCGAGACAAAAGCAGCTCCCAAACCAGATTGCACAGCATTTTTAATTGCTTCTATAGAATTAAGTTCCATTTCCACTTTTAAACGCCGTGTATCAATATCATGACGCGCTAAAACTTGGTCTATGACTTTGCGGATTGTTGATTGAGAATCAAGGGCAATGAATTGTAATTTATATAGGTCTTCTTTTTGGATGGTTTCAAGTTTGCCAAAGGGATGGAATACAGGTAAAATCAGCGCTAATTCATCATCTGAGTAGGGAATAATCTCTAAAGATTCTCCCAATTCTCCAGGAATTTCACCACCAATAATTGCCAAATCAACTTGTCCATTCACTACACTCCAAGCAGTGCGGCGGGTAGAGTGGACATGTAATTGCACCGCCACATCAGGATATTTTTGTCGGAACAAGCCAATCATCCTGGGTAGAAGATAAGTACCGGTGGTTTGAGAAGCGCCGACAATTAATGTACCGCCTTGAAGATTTTGTAAATCTTCAATAGCGCGACACGTTTCCTGACAAAGACTGAGAATTTTTTCTCCATAGCTCAGGAGTAAATGTCCTGCTTCAGTTAACTGAGCGCGACGTCCTCCGCGGTCAAACAAGGGAACATCTAATTGCCGTTCTAAATTTTGCACTTGCAAACTGACGGCAGGTTGGGAAACGTAAAGACTGTCAGCGGCGCGCTTGAAGCTCCCTTCTTGAGCGATCGCTTTCAGAATCCGTAACTGGTCTAGTGTGAATGGAAGGTCAGACATATAGGCTCAACCCACAAACAAGAAAGGAGCAGCATTAGCAAAAATCCAGTGATTCATAGTATTCTGACTGGGCATAATTTGTTGCATATTAAAATCGGAGGATTTATCCGAAAAAGACAGTAACACAACATCTTGACTAAAGTCCCCCTTTGAATACTTTGTGGTATTGATTGTACTGAATTAAGTTTTCTTTAAATTACTTCACCTGTGTATTATGATGCTGCCATCATGGTTAACCCCCAGTCATTTTATAATGTTGGGACTACAATTTGGTTTTGCAATTGCCCATAGCGGTGGAGCCGCATTGCGACCTTGGGCAGAAAAATATATTGGCCCACGAGTTTATCGGATTATCTTTGCGTTAGTTAGTTTACCTTTAGCTGTAATATTGATTGTTTACTTTTTTAACCACCGTTATGATGGTTTACAAATGTGGCAAATCCAATATTTACCCTGGGTAAAACCATTGGTTTGGGTGCTATCGGCAATTTCTTTTTTGTTTTTGTACCCTGCTACTTTCAATCTACTAGAAATTGCTGCCATTCAAAAGCCCCAAGTCCATCTCTACGAAACAGGAATTATTCGCATTACTCGCCATCCCCAAATGGTGGGACAGGTTATTTGGTGTATTGCCCATACTTTGTGGTTGGGTACGACTTTTACCTTAGTCACTTCTTTGGGCTTGATTTTGCATCACCTGTTTGGGGTTTGGCATGGCGATCGCCGACTTGCTTGGCGTTATGGCTCGGCGTTTAGCGCAGTTAAGCAGCGTACGAGCATTATTCCTTTTGCAGCAATTTTAGATGGACGCCAATCTCTACGGTGGCAAGAATTCTTTCGTCCCGCTTATATTGGAGTAGCTGTGTTTGTGCTGCTATTGTGGTGGTCCCATCCCCTTTTATTGGTGGCAACTAGTAAGGTACAATGGTAGCCTAGACTAAAACCCGATTCACAACAGCATAAGACAGATAACAAATGAAGATTTACGCTCATCTGTAGATTACCAAATCAATGTACGATGAATGAAAACAGCTGTTCAGTGGAGGGGGTAGGTCAAATCAATTTGAGATTTTGTCCTAGTAGTTGCTGGTCAATTGTCATCATTGGGAGTAAATGATAGATATCGAGCGTCTAATTTCCCTCCCCAGCAGAGGCATAAATTGGAGTTCAAAATCCCCAAATGCCAATGTGTATAAATGCCGCGATGGCTTTTTTGTCAGCGGCAAAATTACCACTATCAAGGCTGGAAAATTTGCATACCTTCTGTTATGCCTACCAGAGCATCTATCGGCAGTTACTGGCTTACTTTACCCTTGTGCTGATAGCAAGTTGCATATAAAAACCCTATAGTATTAGAGGCATCATGGTGTTGTCGGTTAGTGAGCGGACATTTACTCAAGAAGTTTTAGAATCCCCTATTCCTGTTTTAGTAAATTTTGAAGCTCCTTGGTGTGGTTTGTGCCGCATCATACACCCATTGCTGTTGCAATTTAAAGATAAATGCAACGAGCAAATCAAATTAGTTAATGTGAATGCCGATGACAATTTTAAATTGTCTACCAAATATCGGCTCAAGTCACTACCAACTTTACTTTTGATCGAAAACGGCATTGTCAGAAGACGTTTAGAAGGTTTTCGCGGTCGTGAAGATTTGCTCCAAGCATTGGAAGAAATCAAACTCAGCTACGACAAGTCTTCCCGTGCTTACAATACCCCCACAACCGCGGATTTAGGATGCCGATCAGCATAATGGTCATTTGTCATTTGTCATTTGTCATTTGTCAATAGCCAATGGTAAAAACTTGGAACTATAGACTATAGACTATGGATAAATGACCAATGACCAATGACAAAATCTAAAACTATACTTAATTACCCCACCTAATCAGTATCAGGTGGGGTATTTTATCCTAAAGGGTGTGTGTCACAATTATTAACAGATCGACAAGTTACTCAACTCAAGGCTGAAGTATGTAGACGCCCACTAGGGCGGCTGACCGCAGATAGGTTGAAGTATGAAAAAATGTTTAATTGCTTAGTTATGTCGAGACTTGTACTGTTCCCAGAGACTGGACTTCGCCATAACATAAGGTGTGAAAGTTCCTCTTTGTTGACACTCTCAACAGCCATTTGCAAGTAGTGCATTCTTTCATCCTTAATCCTTGAGCCTTCATCCTTGCTCATAAAGAATTCTAAAAGTAGGCGTCAGTGATGGAAGTAATCTATCAATATTCCTGGCTAATCCCAGTATTGCCCCTCCTCGGAGCAATGCTGGTAGGGCTGGGATTAATTTCTTTAAATCAGGTGACTAACCGCCTACGACAGCTCAATGCCGCATTAATTATTTCCTTAATGGGAGCGGCTATGGGGCTGTCGTTTGCCATATTGTGGAGCCAACTACAAGGACACGCCCCTTACACCCGCACCCTAGAATGGGCTGCGGCTGGCAATTTTCATCTGAGTATGGGCTACACAATTGACCACTTGACAGCATTAATGCTGGTGATTGTGACGACGGTAGCCTTCCTGGTCATGGTTTACACTGATGGCTACATGGCCCACGACCCTGGCTATGTGAGGTTTTATGCCTATCTCAGCTTGTTTGGCTCATCAATGTTGGGTTTGGTAGTCAGTCCCAACTTGGTACAGATTTATATCTTCTGGGAACTGGTAGGGATGTGTTCTTACTTGCTGGTCGGCTTCTGGTACGATCGCAAGTCAGCAGCAGACGCAGCCCAAAAAGCCTTTGTCACTAACCGTGTAGGTGACTTTGGTTTGTTGTTGGGCATTTTAGGGCTATTCTGGGCAACAGGAAGCTTTGATTTTCAAATTATGGGCGATCGCCTTACCGAACTCGTTCACACGGGTTCTCTGAGCAATATACTAGCAGCCCTGTTTGCAATCTTGGTCTTTTTAGGCCCGGTAGCTAAATCTGCTCAATTTCCCCTCCATGTCTGGCTACCCGATGCTATGGAAGGCCCGACACCCATTTCTGCTTTAATTCATGCAGCAACAATGGTGGCAGCAGGTGTTTTCCTGATTGCCCGCATGTATCCCGTATTTGAACATGTTCCAGCAGCAATGGACACAATTGCCTACACTGGGGCATTCACTGCCTTTTTAGGGGCAAGCATTGCGATTACTCAAAACGACATCAAAAAAGGCTTGGCTTACTCCACCATTTCCCAACTTGGTTACATGGTAATGGCTATGGGAGTAGGCGCATACAGCGCTGGACTTTTCCACCTGATGACCCACGCCTACTTTAAGGCGATGCTGTTTTTAGGTTCTGGTTCAGTAATTCACGGCATGGAAGCAGTTGTCGGCCATGACCCCGACTTGGCGCAAGATATGCGCTTGATGGGTGGACTGCGGAAATATATGCCAATTACAGCAATTACCTTCTTTATTGGTTGTGTAGCAATCTCCGGAATTCCGCCCTTTGCTGGTTTCTGGTCAAAAGACGAAATCCTCAGTGCGGCGTTTGCCTCGAACCCGTTGTTGTGGGGTGTTGGCTGGCTAACAGCAGGAATTACCGCCTTTTACATGTTCCGGATGTATTTCACCACCTTTGAAGGTCAATTCCGGGGTAATAAAACCCAGTTATGGGAAAAACTCAAATCTCCTATTGGCATGGGTATAGTTACGGGTTTTGAAAGAACTCCTGCTTTTGGTCCTGGTGCAATGACCAAAGGAGAACTAGAAGCCCACGCCGAACACCACAACGACCATGATCATGGTCACGGCCACAGTGAATATCCTCACGAGTCACCCTGGACAATGACCCTGCCTTTGGTACTATTGGCAGTTCCTTCGATACTCATTGGTTTGGTGGGGACGCCCTTTGCTAACTACTTTGAGGAGTTTATTTACTCTCCCAATGAAACCCTTGAAGAAGTGATAGCCAAAGCTGCTGAAGTTGACCTGCATGAGTTTTACATTATGGCGGGTGCTTCGGTGGCAATTTCCCTCATCGGCATTACCATCGCCTCCTTAATGTATTTGTGGGGTAAAATCAATCCGGTGGCGATCGCTGCCAAAATCAAACCACTTTACAACCTGTCCCTCAACAAGTGGTACTTCGATGACATTTACCACCAAGTCTTTGTCCTGGGCTTGCGTCGGTTAGCTAGACAAGTCATGGAAGTTGATTTCCGTGTTGTTGATGGTGCTGTTAACCTCACAGGGTTTTTCACCCTTGTGAGTGGCGAGGGTTTGAAATACCTCGAAAACGGTCGTGCTCAATTCTACGCGTTGATTGTGTTTGCTGCTGTATTGGGCTTAGTGATTGTTTTTGGTGTCACTTAACTTCAATCTGTGAACAGCGAACAGTGTAGACGCCCAAACCGCTTGCCCCAGACCACAGTTATCAGTAAATAGCCTGATGGTGGCAGATGAAATCCATAACCATTGCCTTTGGTACAACCTAATAACTGATAACTGGTAACTGGTAACTGTATAAACTTTGCTATCTCAAGACTGAGTTATTTCTCAAAAAGTGTGTGTTATTTAGATGAAGGCAGGGCAAGCGGTTCACCTGCCTTCATATTTTTTGATTTTTGTTAAATCAACCTAACAAATAGCAACCGAATCACGAAAAAACTGCTAGTTAATAGCTAGTAGCAGATAGCCGAACCTTAAGAGCGACTTCATGAATACAGCTAATTTTCCCTGGCTGACTACAATCATCCTATTACCTATAGCAGCATCGCTGCTCATCCCTGTTTTGCCAGATAAAGACGGCAAAACAGTACGTTGGTATGCCCTAATTGTTGGGCTGATAGATTTTGCACTAATTGTTACTGCTTTTTACCTTGGGTATGACTTCTCTAACCCCGATTTACAATTGTTTGAGAGTTATCCTTGGGTTCCACAACTGGATTTGAATTGGTCAGTAGGGGCAGATGGTTTGTCTATGCCCCTAATTATTTTGACTGGATTCATTACCACCTTGGCAGCTTTAGCAGCTTGGCCTGTGACACTCAAGCCAAAACTCTTTTACTTTTTACTGCTTGCAATGTACGGCGGCCAAATTGCTGTGTTCGCCGTCCAGGATATGCTGTTGTTTTTCCTGGTGTGGGAGTTGGAATTAATTCCGGTTTACCTACTGCTAGCAATTTGGGGAGGTAAAAAGCGTCAATATGCAGCAACCAAATTTATTTTATATACTGCGGGCGGTTCGCTGTTTATTTTGGTCGCTGCCTTAGCAATGGCATTTTACGGCGATACAGTCAGCTTTGATATGCGATCGCTCGCGGCGAAAAATATCGCCCTGAATCTACAATTATGGCTGTATGCTGCTTTCTTGATTGCCTACGCTGTCAAATTGCCTATCTTCCCCCTCCATACCTGGCTCCCAGATGCCCATGGTGAAGCTACAGCCCCGGTGCATATGTTGCTGGCTGGAATTTTGTTGAAAATGGGCGGTTACGCCTTGATTCGCATGAATGCCCAAATGCTTCCCGATGCCCATGCTTATTTTGCTCCTGTATTGGTAATTTTGGGTGTAGTTAATATCATCTACGCTGCCTTAACATCCTTTGCCCAGCGCAACCTCAAACGGAAAATTGCCTACTCTTCAATTTCCCACATGGGCTTTGTCACCATTGGTATTGCTTCCTTCACAGATTTAGGTTTGAATGGGGCGATGCTGCAAATGGTTTCCCACGGGTTGATTGGGGCGAGTTTATTCTTCCTAGTAGGGGCAACTTACGATCGCACACACACCCTGATGTTGGATGAAATGGGCGGTGTTGGTAAGAAAATGGGTAAGATTTTCGCTATGTGGACGACTTGTTCTTTGGCGTCTTTGGCATTACCAGGAATGAGTGGTTTCGTAGCAGAATTGATGGTGTTTGTTGGCTTTGCCACTAGCGATGCCTATAGCTCTACCTTCAAAATTATTGTGGTGTTCTTGATGGCAGTTGGTGTGATTTTAACGCCGATTTATCTACTGTCCATGCTGCGGGAAATTTTCTACGGCGAAGAGAACAAAGAGTTAGTTTCTCATCAAAAACTCATCGATGCCGAACCCCGCGAAATCTTCATTATCGCTTGCTTGTTAGTACCAATTATTGGCATTGGTTTGTATCCTAAGATTTTAACTCAGGTTTACGATGCCACAACAGTACAGCTAACAGAAAGATTGCGTGATGCAGTACCTTCACTGGCACAGCAAATTACACCGGAAGTGTCATTAAGTGCGCCTGTGATTGAGGAAGGTGTCAGGTAAAGGTAAAAGTAAAAAGATTGATGACTTTTACTTTTGGTGATAGTTGAAGGGGTGGGTTTTTTACCTGCCCTTTTTTGTGTGTTAATTCAGGAATAAAAACTATTAGGAATAGTAATGCTTGGCGTGAAAAAGTAGCGATTTGAAACGCAGAGGCTCGCAAAGGTAAGCGCAGAGGAAGGCAGAGTTTAAGGATGAACTATTGCTTAAGTACTCATAGAGACTGTGCGATCGCCACTCAGATCAAATCATTTGGAATCATTCTCTACAATCTATAGTGGAATCTTAATTCTGCAAATCTCCTATATTAGAGTACAATCCCTTAAACTGCTTACCCTGTTCTGAGGAAGTACCCGATTCTGACGACACACTTCCCGGTTGAAACAAGAAACTTGTAACTTGAAAATGCGTGTGGGGGTATATGGGTGTAAAGGTGCACTAGGAGTGAAAATTTTTATTCACCTTGGTGTACGCAGTGCATAATGGCTACTTAAGTTAAGTTGTTTCTTTTTGGTCTTGTGATTTGAAAAGTTTTATCGTAACAATCATCACAAGTTGACACGAACACCCTCTTGTCTACATAGCTAACACCTAAGCGCGATTCCCGTATCTTAAACAAACTATGAATACTTGATAAAAAAGCATAGAATACAGCATTATATAAGTCAAACTTAACGTCATAATAAAAAAATGTAAGCAATAATTGTGCTGGTAAGTAATTAAATTCTAGAATTGGAAGTATTTTTGATGTTCAGCTATCTAGGAATCAGATTCATTACCTGTAGACAAACCCAAATCGAAATAGTTATTATCACTAGTCATGGTTTGCAAGCTTTCAAAAACAATCATACAAATTAATTGTAAATTTAATGTTTAATGAACGCTTATATAGTCTTTACCAGTTTTTGATCCCCATTTCGATAAAATGACGTGGCAGAAGCTTATAATTAGAAACCGCTTTTGACAGCGACGCCCATGAATCAACTTAACAATGGTTTTACTCTATTTTTGAGTCTGCTAGTCGAGGCGATGCCTTTTTTGCTGTTGGGAGTATTTTTATCCAGTTTGCTGCTATTTTTTATAGATGAGCGCAAATTGGTAGAAAAAATGCCCAAAAATCCCCTACTAGGTGCTTTAGTCGGTAGTATGGTCGGGTTTTTGTTTCCGGTCTGCGAGTGTGGTAACGTGCCAGTAGCACGGCGTTTATTGATGCAGGGAGTACCTACATCAGTAGCAATAGGCTTTTTGCTTGCCGCACCAACAATTAATCCGATTGTCATTTGGGCAACTTGGACAGCATTTCGCGATCAGCCAGAAATAGTAGTATTACGAGTAGTATTTTCCCTATTAATCGCCACTATTATTGGTTTTGTGTTTAGCTTTCAAAAGGACTTGACTCCCATAGTTCAACCTGCGATCGCTCGTTACTTGAAATTTAACCCACCCCCGACTCCAGACACAAAACGCCGTGTGAAACTTTCCTCAACACAGCAGCAAACAAATGTACCCACTTTATTACAGTCTGGAACGTTTTTGTTAGGAGCAGGGCAAACTACGCGCTTAGAAACTGCTGCGGAAACTACAACCACAAATTCGATACAGAGTAAACCCTTAAAAGCAAAACTGCAATTAGTATTAGAAAATACCGTACAAGAACTGCGAGAATTGGGAGCAGTATTAGTGATCGGTAGTGCGATCGCCGCTGCTATTCAAGTTCTTGCTCCTCGCGAATTAATTCTCAGTTTGGGTTCAGGTCCAATTAGTTCAATTACTACCATGTTGTTACTCGCAACGGTAGTGTCAATTTGCTCTACTGTTGATTCTTTTTTTGCTCTGTCTTTTGCTTCTATTTTTACTAGTGGTTCCTTATTAGCATTTTTGGTATTTGGACCAATGGTTGACCTTAAAGGCATAGGTTTGATGTTAACAATATTAAAACCCAGAGCGATATTTTACCTATTTGGTTTAGCTGCATTATTAACTTTTTTGTTCACCCTGATCATTAATTTGCATTTTCTTTAAAACTTAAGTTCCTAGTCTAAAGCCAATAGTCCGAAGCAATGACTATTGCCTACTAATTCTTGAATTTTGGCTCTTGACTAATCAGCAATGACTAAAAATCCAAACCGTATAAATAGAATTCAAAAGAAATTACTCCCCTGGCTTGATGTCTTAGCAATTACAGCTTGGGGAATTTTGCTGTTGAAATACTGGTTGACTGACAAGCTTAATTTGTTAATTCATCCGAATTATTTTGGATTAGTAGTGGCGGCTGCATTATGCTTGTTAATTGTCGGTTTTTTTAAAGCCAAAGAACTTTTGCAGCGGCGTCGTCATGAAATGACTGGTAACATGCAACACATCAGTTTATTTCCGCCGGGATGGGGTAGTGTTTTGTTGTTGATAGCAGCCATCTTGGGATTGACCTTTACACCACAAGTATTTGCTAGTGATAAAGCACTACAACGAGATTTCAGTGAATTATTGGGTTCTACGCGCGTCAAACCCCAAGCATTTCGCGCCTCTGTTACTCCTGAAGAGCGATCACTCGTAGACTGGGTACGTATGCTTAACGTCTATCCAGAACCAGATAGATATCAAGGTAGTAAAGTTAAGGTACAGGGATTTGTCATCCATCCGCCAGACCTTGGAAAAGAATATATTTTTTTAGCGCGTTTTGTTCTGACTTGCTGCGCCGCCGATGCTTATCCTGTGGGATTACCAGTCAAAATAAAAGAAACTCGTGACCAATACCCAACAGATACCTGGTTAGAAGTAGAGGGAGAAATGACCACCGAAACAATAGCAGACAAACGTCAACTCACCATTGCAGCCAGTTCCTTGAAAAAAATTCCTCAACCAAAAAATCCCTATAGTTATTAGTTATTAGTCAATAGTCGATAGTCAATAGTCCATAGTCAAGATTCTTTCACCATTGACCATTGACTATTGTACAGACGCGTAGACGCTCGCAAGAGCGGTTTCTCGTAAGAGTAGAATCGCGTCTCTAATGACCATTCACAAATGACCATTGACAAATGACTACAAAAAAATTTTTTTTCCAACCCTTAGATCGTGTAGCGATCGCATTAATGTTATTGCTCATTTTAATCATTGGGCTAATCATATCCCAAGGTGATGTAGTCAGAGTTCGTGTCCGAGAATTTACTTGGAAACACCTACAAAGTGAGGAAAAAGATATATATTTGACTAATTTCACCACCCAAAACCAACAAATTAGCGCAGAATACAAAGCCTTTATCCTCAGCTTTAGTCGTCCTATGGATACGAAAAGCGTAGAGGAAAATTTGAAAATAGAGCCTCCCTTAGCAGGTACATTTAGTTGGGCGGGGCGACGCATGGGTTACAGTTTCATCACACCAGCACCCTATGGAACAACTTACAAAGTGAAGTTGGAGAATGCAAAAGATAAATTCGCTAGCCAAGAACAAACAAATAAAGTCATTCAATCATTTGAAACAACATTTAGCACACGCGATCGCGTGATTATTTATATTGGGGCTACTAATGAAGATAAAGGAAGTTTAGTTCTCTATAACTTAACCCAAGAACAAAAAAAGATACTCACTCCCAAAGACCTCATAGTTACCGACTTTAAGCCATTTCCAGATGGGCAGAAAATATTATTTGCTGCTCGCCCTGCAAAGAGTCAAGACTTACTATCAGCACAGTTATATACAGTCACAACCGGTTTTAATGCGCCTTATGAAAAAACAGCAGAACCAGCAGCTAAAGTAGACTTGCTTTTAGACAACAAAGAATATCAAAACTTAAAATTTGATGTCTCGCCTGATGGACAAACCATTGTTGTCCAAAGAGGGAAAAAAGACAATCCTGGCGACTTTGGATTGTGGTTTATGCCAGCTAACAATGATAGTTCTGGCCAAAAAACACCTCCTCAACGCTTGCAAAGTCAACCGGGGGGAGATTTTATGATTACACCGGATAGTAAAGCTGTAGCGCTTGCTCAAGGGCAAGGAACAGCTATTTTGCCCTTACAAAAAGATGGTACTAAACCCCTAGATTTTTTCCCTCAATTCGGCTTGGTACAAGCCTTCTCTGTGGATGGTTCACAAGCAGCAATGGTTAAGTTTAATACAGACTATACACGAGACTTGTTTTTAGTCACCAACCAGGGCGTTCAGAAAAAACTCCTCTCCACCACAGGTACGATAGTGAATTGTCAATTTGATACTGCGTCCCCCACACTTTACTGCTTGCTAACACAGCTATTACCAGGAGAATATTATCAAGAACAACCATATCTAATTGCCATTGATACTAAAACAGGACAACAGAAACCATTATTGGTGCTACCCCCCGATCAACGAAATGTACAAATGAGTTTATCTCCTGATGGTTTGGGTTTATTATTTGACCAGATCCAGACAAACCCGAACCCACCAACGAATGCACCTTTGTTGACAACTGATGATGGAGAGGCGATCGCTACTAGCAACCTGTGGTTAATGCCATTATTACCAATAGCTGATGCTCAGGACAATCCAGACCTTAAACCAGAACAACTACCGTTAACAGGATTTTATCCTCGTTGGTTGCCTTGATTGAGGTCAGGGGTGTGGGGAAATTTTTATAGGTTATTAATTTTTGAGCAACTTCGCACTTTAGGGTAGCAAAAAGTTATAACAAAATAATCACAAATCACTCTCCTTGGGAAGGTGACAAACTTGCCGAATAGAGTAGATTTTGATAAGACAGCATTGATACGTAATGCTACCGCAGTCACCAATCGATAAGTTTAAGCTGGTGGGTGAAAAGTGATGAATGAAGCAGACACCCCAAACAACGGGGCTTTTGATGAACCCCAAAATCCTGCTGGTGCGCCACAACCGCAACAAGCAAGTTGTCCTTTTTATTCTGTTTTGCCTCTCGAAAACAGAACAATTTCGCAATTGCCATTGTTAGCACCAGCGCAAGATCAGCAGTGTCAGGAAGATGCATCTTGTCAAGACTCAATGACAGAAACGAACCAACAAATAGAGGAAACGAGTAATTCTGAATACATATTAGAGTCAAATCAGCAACAACTAGAGGAATTAAAACCTGAACTAGATTGGGTTGCGGAGCCTGAAAAAGAAAAACAAGCACTGATTGACTCTGAATTTAAGCAACTGTTGGCATTAAATGAAGAATTGTGTTCTGCCAACAATGATTTATATGAACAAATAAAAGGTTTAAAAACAGCTTTATCTGAGTCAGAGGGGGCTGTGCAATGGCAGCAAAAGCGTTCTACTGTTGCAGAGTCTATGCTTAACCAACAGACTCAAGAGCTAAATGCCGCTCAAGAACAGATAAAATCCCTATATCAACAGTTGGAAACTGCACTACAAACAGTGCAAACTCAAGAAACTGTTATAGAGAACTATAAAGCACAGCTAGAAATTAACCAACAACGTCTTGCCCTACTGGAGCGAGAATGTACCTTACTTCAAACTAAATATAACGAACAATCACACCAGCTACTGCAATCAGAAAATTCCTGTCGAGAATTACGTACTCGCTTAATGCGGCAACAACGCCAGACATTACAATTTAAAGCAGCTCTCGAAAAATGTCTAGAAACACCACCACCTAGCTCTGATTCTACAGAGACTCATAATAATACCAATAATGTAGGTAGTAAACACGCGAGAAATTATCAGCGAACTCATTCTTTACTTCCCAACCAGCAACCAATTCAACCTTGGTCAGCAGAAGCTGATTCTTCCACAGAAGATATAGATCGTTTCAGGGTAGAATCTTCTTGCTCAAACCCACCACATCCATGGGATAACTCAACCTCTAGTCAATCATCGACTGCTGATACTCCATCCCAAGAAAGCATACTGACTCCAGACCAAACAAATATCGAGCCAGGAATTGATGATGAAACTGGATCACAAACAATTTCATCTTCAGACTCGTTAAGCTTAGATGAGCAAGTTGATAACTTAATTCAATTGTTTTTTGCTGCCCAGACTACATCTGTATCACCACCACAATTGCTTGGAAAAGATCCAGAAGATATAGAAGAAGCAAAAAATGATGAGCAAACTGTGACGCCCCATTGGGAAACAGTAGCTACTCCCGTTAAAGATACAGAAGATACAGAAGATACAGAAGATACAGAAGATACAAAAGAACCAATAATTGTCATCTCAGCCAGTGCTAACACAGATCCTGAGAACAATGAGGATTTATGGTTAGATATCTCACCATTACCTCCTTCTTTACCAGGGTCTGATGAGTCTGACAAATCGCCCTCACCCGTGGTTTATCCTGAACGACCACCAAAAGGGCGAAAGTCTTTAGCATCAGTAGAATTACCAGATTTTCGCCAAAACAAGTAGTCAATTGTCAATAGTAAAAACATTGGAATCTAGTGGTCTGTCCCATTAATTTTGAGGGGTTACATAATTTTAATGAATTACCCTTTTTTCCTCTTCTGTTGGCGCACTTGGCGTCTTAGCGGTTCTAATGCGATAGACCACTAGATGTGGTTTAGCTTAATACCAATCCAAAATCGTTCGACTGACTTGTACTGAGCCTTGTCGAAGTAGCGCTCACGACGAAGTCCAAAATCCAAAATCGGATGACTATGGACTATGGACTATGGACTATGGACTATGGACTTTGGATTATGGACTCTGGACTCTTGAGTCTGGACTTTTGGTTTTCCTTTAGCTGTAATTAATGCATAGCTGATAGCAGATAGCTGTAACCATAATGCTGGAGAGCGATTTTCTAGCCATTGACCATTGCGGTGTAGAAAAGTTGGTAGCCATCCACTCAGTAAAGCACTGATGAGGCTATGACGAACAAAGTCAAAATAGTTCCCTAACCAACGCCATAAATCTTTAGCACCAGCTAATTCCCAAATCCACAGCAGCAATGCTGGGTTTTTCTTGGCTGCTTTTAGTGCTAACCGATTAAAAGTAAGCAAATTGAATCTATCTTTGATAAAGTCATCTGCTATTTCTGGGGGTTCATCTGCTAAAAGACCAAAGAAGTTATTCAGCATAGTGTTTATACGTTCTGGTGGTAAAAATTTACCAGTAGGAACCATCATCCCTTTGGAAAACATCCAAGTCACAGCAATATTATTTTGGAAGGCACGAATTCGGTTCAAGTGTCGAGAAGAAAGTAAATCGTGTTTGAGGGCGATATTTAAAAGAGTGGTGAGGCGTTCTAGGTTCCGAACCAAGGAACCAAATCCTGTAAAAACTAAGGGTGACTGTAGAGATGCAGCATCACCGATGGCGATTAATCGATCAAATGCTATGGTGCGATCGCTACTCCCCACACTAAAATGCCCTGGTATATATCCAAAGGTCGGTTTTTTCCAGACTAGCTTGTCCATATCGCAGCGCCGATACTCTGGCAAAATTGTGAAAAAGTCCTCATACATTTCCAGTAAGGAACCGGGATTTTGGGCATTAACTTCGTGGTAATGAAATAAATAAATTGCTAGTTCTTCGTCTGTACCGGGAAATAATTCCCAAATTAACTGCCTTCCCCGCGAAATATCACCGTGACTATTAAGCACATCTCCATACTGAGAATCCCATACTCCCGGCTCAAATCCTCGCTCAATCACAGCTCCTACCGTCGGACAAACACTGTCAAATGCACGATAACCATTTAACTGCCAAGCGATCGGTGATGCTGTTCCCATGGCATCTACAAGCACTCTTCCGCTTGCTTGTTTGTCTATTTGATTACCTAAGTCTTTAACTGTAACAACAACTTCTGATGTATAAATATCAGCTTTGATAAACTCTGTTTCATCCCAGATTTCACCGCCAGCTGCTAGCAGCTTTTGTCCACATAGTTGAAGTAATTTCTCAGAATCTAACCCTAAATTTAGGACTGTGGGAGTGTGCAAAATTGGTGCTTTCAATGGATTGGGAACATAAGCATCAAAAAATTTATTAAACCCGTCTTGATACTCACGAGCAATAATGAATTCTACTTCCCTGGACGTCAACAAACCTAAATTAATCAAGCTTTGAATTTCATCACGAGAAATATTCCATTCCCGGTTCATGCGTCCAAAACGTAACCGTTCGACCAACAGGACTTTGTAACCTAATTTTGCCATCACAGCCGCATGAATCACCCCCAGTGCACCGCCGATATAGATCAGGTCATATTGGACATTGGTGTTTATTGTCCCCCTTGTCCGCTTGTCTCCCTTGTCCTCCTTGTCCGCTTGTCCCCCGTGTCCCCACTTCTGATGAGCAAATAACACCTGACGCGGTTTCTGAGGGTTGCGTACGCCTTGACGCCAGCGTTGCTCCCACCAGTACACTCGTTTCAGGTCACATTCGCCATGAGGCATTTTTTGAAAATATTTGACGGTCAGAGGATAATGAGGAGCTAGTGCTTCAAAAATCGATTGCTGGGATAAATCTATTGTTGGTGGTTCTGGGTATTGATGGGGAAAGCGGCTTCTGATTGCAGTTGTCAGGGTTTTGAGAATTTGTTTTTCTTGAGGAAAGGCTTGATCTGACCACCGGAACACTTTTAGATAAGTAGTTCGCTGTACTGACCAAACAAAAACAGAAAGTTCGCTGAAGTTTTCCGGAATACTTCTGCTCTCATCTGTATTTCCTATCATTCTCAGGCGGAAACCATCCGGTGTCCGCACTTTTTCCGCAATTCCTGGTTCAAAGTCACTTTGTAACCATTTGCGTACTGCTGATGTATCCGGTGTAGGTATTTCTATGTAAAGTATCTCTTTCATTCTTTTGCAAATCTCCAGCTAATAATATGTACTAAGGCAGTTTCCAAACAAGGGTGATTTACGGTATGATCCGCCCTATCTTGTTGAATAAAAATTCAATAAAGAAATTTTAAAAGTTTGTCAAAATTTTTGTTCATTCTCTGTTTCATTAAACCTTACGCCATGAATTATCCCATTCCAGACAACCCTCAAGAAATCATTGCCTTAAGGCAAAAACCAGTTGATGAAGCCCTAGTGGCTGCTGCGATCGCAGGTGTAATAAAAATTGTCCGCGATCAAGGCCAATCTCTGGAGGAACTAACAGCTCAATTGCTAGCTGAAGATACTTTACTAGATAAACAGCAGCGACAGTGGCTTAGTCAAGTGGTCAGCCAAGCTTGGGAAAGTTTTTCTTAGATTTGTTAGTAATTAATAGTTAGTAGTTAGTAGTTAGTGGTCTACTAACAAACAAAAAATTTATTGCCAATCATTTTGTGTGGTGTGTGAGTTTATTGTGTGTGGTACGAGATTGGCAATCTGCGGGTGAAAAACAATGACCACTTCTAAAGCAACAGACTTGCGACAAACAAGTCAGCAATTCTCAAGATAATATCTTGATTTAAGTCTTGACGCGGATAAATTTAGGATTACGCTTCAAATTCCTCAAAAATTCAATTATCCGTAATGACAATTAAATACCTAATAAGTAGAACAGCGTAAATAATCAAAGGTTTGTAGTAAGGACTAAAGTCCTTACTACGAACTAGATTCCAATAATTTTACATTAATTCACATAGTTTGTTTTGTTCAAATCGTTCTACTTAGATTTAATCCAAAATCTAAAATCGTTCGACTGACTTGTACTGAGCCTTGTCGAAGTAGCGCTCACGACGAAGTCCAAAATCTAAAATTGAATGACTGCTGCTTCTGCTTGTGAATGTAGCAACAAGCCATATTCTAATCCTTCTACCACTGCTTGATAGGAAGCCTCCAAAATATTGGTAGAAACTCCTACTGTTGTCCACCGTTGATGACCACTTCCCGACTCTACCATGACACGGGTTTTGGCTGCTGTACCTGTATGTCCGTTGAGAATCCGCACTTTGTAGTCTGTCAGTTCAAAAGCTGCAATCTGGGGATAAAAATTCACTAAAGCCTTACGTAAAGCTGCATCCAAAGCAGCAACAGGACCATTCCCTTCTGCTGCTTCCAAAATATTTTTACCATTTACGGTCACTTTAACTGTAGCTAGGGCGCTAGTATTTTCTTCTCCCTGTCCTAACTCACAATGAACTTGAAAACCCCTAATTTCAAAAAATAGCCGCCGACTTCCTAAAGCTTGGCGCATCAATAATTCAAAACTCGCCTCTGCTGCTTCAAATTGGTATCCTTCACTTTCCAAAGCTTTCAACCGTTCAAGGATTTTTCGGGTTGTCGGATCATTTTTATCTAATTCAATCCCAAATGAGCGCGCTTTTGATAGAACATTACTAATTCCTGATTGTTCCGAAATGACAATCCGGCGACAATTACCAATCTGTTGTGGTTGAATATGTTCGTAAGTGAGGGGATTACGTTCTACCGCTGATACATGGATACCACCTTTGTGGGCAAATGCTGATCTCCCAACAAATGGTGCATGTTCATCTGGAGCAAGATTAACAACTTCACTGACAAAACGACTGGTTTCTGTCAATTGTGAGATTTGGTTCTCTTCTATACATTGAAACCCCAGTTTGAGTTGTAAATTGGGAATTAGCGAACAGAGATTGGCATTACCACAACGTTCGCCATAACCATTGATTGTACCCTGTACCATTCTGACGCCTGTCATGACTGCGACTAGAGCGTTGGCGACTGCTGTATCCGAATCGTTATGAGTATGGATACCTAATTTAGTGCCGCTAGGAATATATTTAACTACATCAGTAATAATTTGCGTAATTTCATGGGGTAACGTACCACCATTCGTGTCACAAAAGACTAACCACTCAGCACCAGATGCGATCGCAGTTTCTAAAGTTTGTAAAGCATAATCACGATTGTGCTTATAGCCATCAAACCAGTGTTCGGCATCGTAGATCACACGACGTCCTTGAGCGCGCAAGTACTCAATCGTATCGCCAATCATTGCTAAATTTTCAGTCAAAGTAGTCTTGAGTCCTTCAGTGACATGTAAATCCCAAGATTTACCAAAAATTGTCACCCAGCGAGTGCCAGCAGCGAGAATAGCTTGTAGTATTGGCTCAGAAGCCACTGTTGTGTTTGGGCGTCGAGTCGAACAAAAAGCCACGATTTCAGCTTGTTTAAGCGGTTCTTCCTGCAATTGCCAGAAAAACTGCACATCTTTTGGATTCGCACCAGGCCAACCACCTTCAATGAACGGAATACCCAGTTGATCAAGTCTTCTAGCAATACGTAACTTATCTTCTATAGATACAGATAGCCCTTCGCGTTGAGTACCATCTCGAAGTGTAGTGTCATAGATCCAAAGTTGAGGTAAAGAGTTAGCGATCATAAGATGAAGAGGTGTTCAGACTACAAAATAAAATGAAAGATATGTCACGATATATAATTGCCAGGAAAGCTAGTCTATTTTAGATTTTGGACTTCGTCGTGAGCGCTACTTCGACAAGGCTCAGTACAAGTCAGTCGAACGATTTTGGATTTTGGATTGGCTCCAGCCCCCATTCCCCCAAACTGGGATTAGGGGGAGAAGCTCTGTAGCTTCCAAGAAGTATCGGTCAGAAGTTTATGGGCTTGCTATTCCTTGCAGTTCATAACAACTATATTTCAAGGTCAATTGTGACAACACTACGCTGATGAAAATTTGAGCTACAGATGGTGACATTGATAGCATCATTCAAATCTAGAAAACATCGACATCAAAAAGTCTGTATTTCCAACCGCGCAACCACTTCAGGGTTTTTCAAGAACATAATAATATGACAATATCAAATGATTTCTAAACTTATCCTTAAGGATATGATTGTGATTGTTTCATAACTAAAATAAGATTGGAAAATAGTTTTTTCTGTATCAGAAATAAATTGTTACAATACAACCTAAAACTGTGTAGTGATCTGTAATGCCCAGGGTGCTAGCTCAAGCTAAAACTAGTGAGTGTATACGCGGAACCAATCTGCGGAAGATTGTGCTGCAAAATGGTATTGACCTCTACAATAGCGATGCTAAGGTTATTAACTGTCGGTTAATCGATAGTTGTTCTTGGCAAATGCAAGTAGAAAGTAATTTTGCAGAAGCTCATTGGCGTCAAGAAGGGCGGTACTCACTACCTCCTCATTCTCCGCCAATCAATCTGGGTTTAACTTGTCAAACTCAGCTTTTAGGAAATGTCAAAATTACTAAATTTGATGGATTCTGGGCAGAAGGTTCTCAAGTAGTCTGGACACCAAAAGGTTAAAAAGGAGAAAAAATATGGGTAGATGGACACCACTCATTTTGATGGCTGGAGGTTTGGCAATTTTACTAGGTACGTTGCTGGGGATTAGCTTTCCGATGGGCGGACAAAATACTGCTCAAGCCCCAGGAGGCAAAACATCAAAAGTTCTCCCTGCCAACATCAATGTCAACAGCACTGCAACTGGTACAACTTCCACCAAAACCAACAAAACTAATGTTGCTCAAAACAACGCTGCTGATGACACCTTGACCGATACTATGACTGACACAACAACAACTGCTCAAGATAATTCAAATACAACCACCACAGACGATACTCAATCAAATGATAGTAACAATAACGAACCAATTCGTGCTTTGTGGTAGTGCTTGCTAATTATCAATTAATAGTTATGAGTTACTAGTTATGAGTTACCAATTATGAGTTAGGAGTTATATAGTCAATAGTCAATTGTTGATAGCCATTACTCTTGACTATGAACTCTTGACTAAATTTTAGATTTTGGATTTTGGATTTTGGATTGAGCTTTTTCGGTTCATGCCCCGCCCCTTGTGGGCAGAATAAATCTAAAATCGTCAATCTAAAATCCCCAAGCCCCTCACCCAAGGAGTGGTCGGGGTCAATCCAAAATCGCAAATCTAAAATCCAAAATTGGTTGACTATGGACTCTTGACTATGGACTCTTGACTAATGACTAACGATGTTTTGATTATTGGTGGCGGTATCATCGGTTTAGCGATCGCCGTTGAATTGAAACTGCGTGGCGCGAAAGTCGTCGTGACTAGTCGCGACTTCCACGCAGCCGCTACACATGCTGCTGCTGGGATGTTAGCACCGGATGCAGAAAACATCTCCAATTTAGCAATGCAAGAATTATGTTGGCGATCGCGTGCTCTTTATCCTGAGTGGACACACAAATTAGAACAACTTACTGGTGTAAACACTGGTTACTGGCCCTGTGGTATTTTAGCGCCAGTCTATGAAGAGGAGGTTCTGACGCGGGGAAGCGAGGATACGGGGATGATTGTTGATACATTTTCCGCGTCTGCTTCTCTCCGTTTCCCCGCGTCTTCACAAATGTCACCGCCTCTTCCTCTCCCTGCGTCTTCTCAAACAGCTTACTGGTTAGACAAAGAAACTATTCATCAATATCAGCCGGGTTTAGGAGAAGAAGTAATCGGTGGTTGGTGGTATCCTGAAGATGCCCAAGTAAATAATCGAGCCTTGGCAAAGGCACTGGTTGGTGCAGCACAATGTTTGGGTGTGGAACTAAAAGAAGGAACAGCAGTAGAAGGCATTTTACAGCAGCAAGGGCAAGTTGCAGGAGTTCAAACCAATGCTGGAATTTTGCGTGCCGAACACTATGTTTTAGCTACAGGTGCTTGGACTAATCAATTATTTCCCTTGCCTGTACGTCCAACCAAGGGACAAATGTTAAGTGTACGTGTACCAGAAGCGATTGCGGAATTACCCCTAACACGGATTTTATTTGGTCACGATATTTACATAGTGCCAAGGCGCGATCGACGAATTATCATTGGTGCTACCGTCGAGGAAGTTGGCTTTATTCCCCAAAACACACCAGCAGGGATTCAAACTTTACTACAACAAGCCATCCGTTTATATCCTCAAATCCAGAATTATCCCATAGAAGAATTATGGTGGGGATTTCGTCCTGCTACCCCCGATGAGTTACCAATCCTGGGAAATAGTTCCTGTCAAAACCTCACCTTTGCAACGGGACACTATCGTAATGGGATTCTGCTTGCACCGATAACAGCAGTATTAATTGCTGATTTGATTTGGGGACAAAAATCTGACCCCCTATTGTCGCATTTTCATTACTCGCGCTTCCAGAACCAATCATCTACCTCCCCTGTGATGCTTACTCCTTCGCCTTCACCACTATCCTATAGGCAGATTTCCCAACCCACCCCTACCATTGCTGACACACCCCTCGTTATTGCTGGTAAAACTTTTACCTCCCGCTTGATGACGGGAACTGGTAAATATCGCAGCATCGAAGAAATGCAGCAAAGTGTCGTGGAAAGTGGTTGTCAAATTGTGACAGTCGCAGTTAGACGAGTACAAACTCATGCACCTGGACATGAAGGTTTAGCCGAAGCGCTAGACTGGACAAAAATTTGGATGCTACCAAATACTGCTGGCTGTAAAACAGCCGAAGAAGCTATTCGCGTTGCCCGTTTGGGGCGAGAAATGGCAAAACTTTTGGGACAGGAAGAAAATAATTTTGTCAAGTTAGAAGTAATTCCCGACTCTAAATATTTATTACCAGATCCCATTGGCACCCTACAAGCGGCGGAACAATTAGTCAAAGAAGGCTTTGCGGTTTTACCTTATATTAATGCTGACCCAATGCTAGCCAAGCGTTTAGAAGAAGTCGGCTGTGCAACAGTAATGCCTCTCGCCTCACCGATTGGTTCCGGTCAGGGATTGAAAACAACTGCTAACATTCAAATTATTATCGAAAATGCCCATATTCCGGTAGTGGTAGATGCTGGTATTGGTGCGCCATCGCAAGCAGCAGAAGCAATGGAAATGGGTGCGGATGCTTTGTTGATTAACAGTGCGATCGCCTTGGCAAAAAACCCACCCCTAATGGCACGCGCCATGAATCTGGCAACAACTGCCGGTCGTATAGCCTATCTAGCCGGAAGGATGCCCATCAAAGACTACGCCAGCCCCTCTTCACCAATGACTGGAACAATTACAAATTAGGGATTGGGGATCGGGGATTGGGGATCGAGGATCGGGGACAAAGGAGACAAGGGAGACAAGGGAGAATTTTTTTACAAGTCTCTTCCCGATCCCTAATCCCCGATCCCCAATCCCCGAGCCCCGATCCCCAATTCCTAATCCCTTTTGTAACGAATTATCTCTAATCGCAAGAGCAGTGTATTGCATTTATGTAACATAAAATGAATAAGCAGCGTAAGGAATTTATTCATGCCCTACACGACTGAAGAAGGCGGTCGCCTCAACAATTTTGCCCGTGAACCCAAAGTTTACCAAGCAGAGCCTCCTACAGCCCAGCAAAAGCGCAATTATCTTATTATGGGAGTTGTAGGAATACTTCTGGTCAGTGGTTTGATTTTTGTTGCTTTTTCAGTTTCTAACCTTAGCTAATAAAATTTGCTTTCACAAATCAATTTTATTTTACAATTATTCAGGTTTCTAAATTTTTGGAAACCTGGTTTTTTTGTCTAATCTTTAAGATAGAGATAGAGGGTGATAGATTCAGAAATTTGCCCTTCAATACCAAGTTATTGCTATTTTATGCAAGAAAATAAGTGCAAAAACTAAGTATCATAATATACAATCCCTCTATTCTTATTTCAAACCTTGATTTATCCTGAGCAGAGCAATAACTACTTGAAAATCGTAGTCATAGTTAAGATATACAGACTGCTTAGATATGCCCTTAAAAGGGATGTACACTGCGTTTCGGCTCCTTAGCCACCATGAGCGTGAACGATACTGCACATTCGGATAAATTTGCGTGGAATCGCCAAGTATACCACCGTCTAAAAGTTGCCCTCAGTCTTGGTTTGCGGCGACAAATTTTGGTAGCGGTATGTGATGACTTAACCCTGAGAAATCAGGTAGCAGCACGTTTGCATTCAACCTTGGCCTATCCAGTGGGGCAAGTGCTGTATCAACCATCAAATACACAGGAAGAAAGTACACCAGCTTATCCACGATTAGTTACTCTGAGGTTGAATTTAAGTGACCCTAACCCAATTGCACAAATAAATCAATGGCTGGTAAATTATCCACCGCCAATTGTTGGTGTTTCTAAAGATAACCCTGGACGATCACTGCCAGTACCAGCTTTTCAGATTGTAGGTGTTGAGCAGTTGACCAAGCAACCAGTCGCAATGCAACGTTTATTTTTGCATTATTTACGGTTAACTGAACAACATTTATCAAGCCCAGAATCCAGTAGTTTTCTGGAATCCTGCCTATTACTATGGGTATCGCGTCCTTGGTTGTACGCCATACAGCAATCAGCCCCACAGTTTTGGCGTTGTCGTACTGGAGTGTTTGTGTTTGCTGGAGAACCGACACCAACAACTCATACCAAAAACTCACCAGAACGCTTTTCTGGTTCTAGAAGCTTAGATGTGGGAAACATTGAACAGGTAGCCTGGGAAGAACCTGTTTCTGGTGATGATTTTCCTGTGGAAGAGATTGATTTTGCGATCCAAACACCTGTAAATCGTGGACACAAACCACAAGAACCTTCACCAATCAAATCAGAATTATTTGTTCCAGAAGCATTTCAGGAGGAAGCCAGAGATAAAGTTAATATCCGCAAGACTCCACCACCACCGCGTTTATCGCACATTAGTAGAGAGTTAACAGAGTTAGTACTGGCAACTCTTAACAGTGCGATCGCTCACGATCAAAATGAGAGTGTCCAAGTAGAGGAACTTCTAGAAGAAATAGACTCTTTGCATTCCACAAAAGCTTCACCAGAAACACTAGCAGTAGCTTATCATCGTCTGGGCAACTTGTATCGCCTCCGCATTGAACAGGGACAAACTAATTTAGAGAACTTGATGGTGGCTATTTTGGCGTACCAAGAAGCTATCACTCACGATGAAACTTCCCCCCAAGTACCAGATATTTTGAATGACTTGGGTACACTCTATTGGATGCTATATCGCACGCCACCCAATTCTGAAGAAGGACAATCTTACATAGAACAGGGAATAGAATTTTATCAATTAGCTTTAAAGCTAATTTCACCTGAAACCCATCCAGAAACTTATGCACGTGTGCAAAATAATCTGGGGACTGCTTATGGTGACCTAGCACGTTTTTCTCACGCTGGGGAAAACTGGCAAAAAGCGGTGACTGCTTATCGAGAAGCACTCAACTTCCGTACCGCCGATATGGAACCATTGAAGTATGCCGCAACTCAGAATAACTTGGGTACTGCTTACTGGCATTTGGCGCAATACAATCAACCAATGGAGCATTTAAAGAATGCGATCGTTGCTTACAGTCTTGCCTTAGCCTACTACAATCCAGAACAGGAACCACTCAAATATGGCATGATTCAAAACAATATTGGTACTGCTCATTGGAATTTAGCACAGTACGAAAATCCAGGGGAGAATCTGCAACTTGCTGTGGCTGCCTATGGAGAAGCTTTGAAATATCGTACACCAGCACATGTTCCCGCCGCTTGTGCTGCCACACAAAATAATCTGGGTACTGCTTACTGGCACTTGGCCAACCAGCCACAAATCACTAAAGAAGAACGACAAAAGTTTTTAGAACTGTGCATTCATGCTTATGAAGAATCCCTATCTCTTGCTCACTCTCTCAATGGTGCTGCTTTAAGTTTTGATATTTTTGCGACTCATAATAACTTAGGGTTAGCACATTATAATCTGGCAACAGATCAATTTTTGAATGGTGATAAAACTGCACGTTCCCAACATTTAGAATCAGCACTGGATAATCATCTACAAGCATTAAATGGATTAACTCAAAAACCTGAAGCTTACCAAACAACATTTAATTATGTAGTGAAAACTATTCGCGCTTTTCATAGTGAATTAGGAATACAAGGACAAAACCTGGCTTTATCTAAAGTTCCTGGTCACTTACTACCAGAAATCCTGCCAAAGTTGTAATTAGCGGATATACAGCAGATTACAGGTAAATGAAGTACAGATTTTAAGAATAAAACCATATACCAAAAGACTTTCAAGCCTGTTCTCTGTTCCCTGCTGTAGGAATTACGCAAGGGTACATACGATTCTCATTTTCTTGTATTAAGTGGCTTTAGATCCGATTTTGAGAACTAAAGTCCTTACTACAAACTTAAGAATAGTGCGTTAGGCGCTTTAATGATTTTTTGGCGGCTTAAAATTTACTTTTTTGACTTTATCAATCAGATTTTATTTGTGATTCCAGAAGAAAATTGTCATATAAGAAAATATGATTCACAAACACCTCAAGCTTTTTATTACCATCCTCATGGAGAATTATGGATTGGTGATGCAATTAAATGGCTACAAACTCTTGCTTCAGAATCAGTAGATTTAGTATTTGCAGATCCTCCTTATAATATAAAAAAAGCTTCATGGGATAATTTTGAATCGCAAGCAGCTTATGTAAATTGGTCTTTAATTTGGATAGAAGAAGTTTCTCGAATATTGAAACCCACTGGCTCATTATATATTTGTGGTTTTTCAGAAATTATCGCTGATATTAAACTGCCAGCATTGAAATTTTTTAGTGGGTGTCGGTGGCTGATTTGGCATTATAAAAATAAAGCAAATCTCTCAAACGATTGGGGGCGCTCTCATGAAAGTATCTTACATTTTAGAAAAACAAAAGATTTTTATTTGAATCCAGATAATATACGTATAACTTATGGGCAACACACTTTAAAATATCCACAACGTTCTCAAGCAAAAACAAGCCAATACGCCAATAATGGTAAGAATGATAGTAGAATTTGGCATCCCCATCCCAAGGGTGCAAAACCCAGAGATGTCATCGAAATACCAACAACATGCAATGGAATGCATGAAAAAACAAAACATCCAACTCAAAAGCCAGAGGAGTTAGTGAGAAAGTTTGTACTTTCTTCATCTTCTAGAGGGGATATTGTTGTCGATCCATTTTTCGGATCAGGAACAACGCTTGTTGTTGCAGAACAACTTGGTAGAAAATGGTTAGGTTGTGAGATTATTCCTGAATATGCACAATGGGCGGTGGAACGTATCAAATCTGTAAAATATATGTCAGATGAAGAGTGGTTTTGGTGCGATCGCAAGAATGAAGAACGGAGGAAAAAGATTAGGTAATTAGATAAATATCAAAGGTAAAGAGAAAATTTTTTAATTTTCTCCTGATTTAATTACAGAAAATATAGACGAATAATCTTGGTGAGCAAATGACATTTTCATTGCCATTTCTAATATTTTTCGT
Source organism: Fischerella sp. CENA71 (assembly GCA_024239075.1). Lineage (GTDB taxonomy): Bacteria > Cyanobacteriota > Cyanobacteriia > Cyanobacteriales > Nostocaceae > Pelatocladus. Next base: position 175,466 of record JANBVI010000009.1, read on the forward strand.
ACACCTTCAATACTGCTGACATTCAAACCAGCTGCTTTTGCTTCTTCAATAAAGAAATCAGTATCTTTCATCAGGTGTTTGGTGGGAAAATTGGGATTAGCATAATTTCCTGCCAACATTGTTTGCAACTTTTTGTCAAAAGTTGGGGCATAAAGCACACTTTGACGCAGAATGTACATAAACAGGTCTTCGTCAATACCATAACGCTGGACAAAGCCAAGACTAAGGGCGAAACTTGCTGTTAGAGAAGCAATTAATTGATTTAAAGCCAGTTTCAACGCCGCAGCAGTCCCCACTGGCCCAACTAGGACAGGTTCTGGACCAAAATGTTTTAATAACTCTAAGTGACGTTGGTATTGTTCTTGATGCGCGCCTACCATCACAATTAAATTTCCTGTTTGTGCTTCTGAGATGCTGCCCAGTACGGGTGCTTCTAAATACTCACCACCTGCGGCAACTACTGCATCTCTAATTTCTCTGCTTTCGGTAGGAGTAATAGTCCCCATTTGAATGACGCTTTTTCCGGCTACAGCTTTTGAACATCGGTCTGAAAGTAAGACACTATAGATAGCTGCGGTATTCGTCAGCATCAAAATTACACAGTCAGCTGCATTAATTGCTTGATAGGGTTTTCCTGCGACTTCCGCACCAGCTGCTTTCAACGGTTCTAACTTTTCTGGGGTGCGGTTATAGGCTATTAGCTGGACTCTTGCTTCTAACAAATTATGTGCCATTGGCAGTCCCATTAATCCAGTCCCCAGAAATGCTACCTTCATTTTTATTTTCCTTTGGTAGAGCGATCGCTGTTTTTCAGTTATCAGTTGTCAGTTATCAGTTATCAGTTAGTGGTTAGTTTTATCCCCTTTTTTTGTCTCCCTTACAAACTAATATCTACTAACCACTAACGAACTAGTTTTTTAGCCGCCTGCGGCAAAAGTCACCATAATCATTACTGAAAGTAAAATTCCGGGAATGAGTAGCACGATAAGCATTAATAAATCATGGGTGGTCATAATTATTACCTTTGGACTAAAGAAGGATAAAATGTATAACGATAAAGGTTAAAGATATTTACTTGAGCCTTTATACTTTATTCTTCAGCCTTTAATGGTAAATTAGTTTTCACCCAAGTGAGATTAATATAGTTTTAACTTTTCAGTTTGATATTGGTAGTTCTGGCAAAATAAATCCCTTCAGTGTTAAAAATGTTTCTGTTTCCTTGAGTCCTTTACTTTGTGCCAAGACACCAAATCCACCCAATCCATAAGGATCTACAAGCTGACGCAATGCATCGCGACGACGCAGTAAATCTGAGATGGGTTGATTTGTAGTATTAGACAGGCTAACCATGCGATCGCCTAAACCCAACGCCATCAAAAATAATTCTTGCTGCGTCCAACCAACTTTAGCTAATCCGCAGCGTTCACCCCATCGTTCTAAAGCTGTAAAATCAACATGGGCTGTAATGTCTTGTCGCCCAATATTGATGTAGGGGTTATTATGGCGTTGATGATGCCAGTAACACTGGAGTGTACCTTGCGATCGCCTCGGATTATAGTAACGACTTGCTGGATAACCATAATCTATAGTTAACACATACCCTCGCTGCAAACGGTCTGCTACTACACCTAACCAATCTAGCGCCGCTAAATTTACCTCACTGCGATATCCTTCTGGATAAACGTTTTCTAGGAACTGAATACCAACTAAATCAAAGTATTCCGCTAGTTTTGGTGTAGAAGGTTCAGCGATAACTTCCGTAAAGGGAGTGTGGGGAGATGAGGAGATGGGGGGACGAGGGGACGCGGAGAGAGGGGAAGTGGGAGGAGTAAATAACTCTTGACTTTGTACAGACGTGATTAATCGCGTCTGTGCTGACTCTGACTGTAGAGTTACATAAATTTCTCGTAATTGCCCTTGTTCCAAAATAAATTGATGTACTGGTAGAGCATCCACCAATTCATTTGAGAAAAAGCAGCCGATAATAGAGTTACTAGATATTTCTTCTAAACTGCTTTTGATTTCGACTGGAAATTCTTGTAGGCGTTGCTGCTGTTCTTGCCTGAGAATGGGCGACTTTTCTACAATAATGTAGTTTAGGGCAGCAAAAAAATTTGGATAGCGCAGTTTGAGATAATTTAGAATATCTAATGCTAAATGTCCTTGGCCTGCACCCATTTCTACCAAAGAAAAAGCCGCAGGTTGACCTATAATTTCCCACATTTGCACAAATTGTTCAGCTAGCAACTCACCAAAGTCAGGGCCAAGATGAACAGAGGTGAAAAAGTCGCCCTGCTTACCAATATTCACAGCTTCGGTAGAATAGTAACCATAATCAGGATGATACAATGCCATATCCATGTAGGTGGCAAAAGTAATTCGCTGATCAGGACTATTGGTAATACGCTCGCCTATAGCAGCACATAATGTTGAATGAGAATTCATAAATTCTGAGATTTAAAATTTTCTATATATGGATTAAATCGGATTACGATACATATCCTTGAAAAATTAAAACTTATTTCTTCCTATGTCAGCCATATCTACTACTAATTTTCCTCCTTTAGAAAGTGGCGATCGCTTGACTCGCGACGAATTTGAACGCCGCTATCAGGCAATGATACGAAAGATAAAAGCAGAATTAATCGAAGGAGTGGTATACTTGGCTTCACCTGTACGTGCTAGAGGTCACGGCAGACCTCATGCAAAAATCATGACTTGGTTGGGAACCTACACTGCTGCAACACCTGGAGTTGATTTACAAGATAACGCCACAGTACGCCTTGATGCTGACAATGAACCTCAACCGGACGCTCTAGTACGAATTGAACCAGAGGTAGGTGGCAATTCTCGTATTAATGATGATGATTATATTGAAGGCACGCCAGAATTAATCGTAGAAATTGCTGCTAGTAGTGCTGCTTATGACCTGAATGATAAGCTTAATGCCTATCGTCGCAATGGCGTCAAAGAGTATATTGTTTGGCAAAGTTACGAGAATCGCCTAGATTGGTTCAACTTACAACAAGGACGATATGTTTTGCAAAAACCAGATGCAGATGGCATAATTCGCAGTCAGATTTTTCCTGGATTATGGTTGGTAGTTGATGCTTTGCGAGAAGGTAACATGGCTGAGGTTCTAGCAGTTCTTCAACAGGGTTTGCAAACAGCAGAACATCAAGAATTTGTTCAGAAACTCAGGAGTTAAGGTTGTGCAGGACAAGAAGCCAAGCAACGAAAATATAAAAAAGAAAGGTAAATCGCTGCCTTCTGGTATGATCATCAAATTGGGAAAGTTTGTCTGGACGACGATGTGGCATCTGATGATGTCAAATCTGGCCCCTCGTAATCAGTCAGGAGAATATATCCGTCCAGCTAGTCAGTTCCGCAACTTTATTAGTACAGAAGCAGACAATGCTTATCAACCCCAAGCAGGACGCTATCGCCTTTATGTAGGTTTAGGGTGTCCCTGGGCGCATCGAACTTTAGTGGTGCGATCGCTCAAAGGTCTGGAAAATGCCATACTAGTTTCGATTGTGTCTCCTTCACCAAACGAAGGTATTTGGGTTCTCAACCAAGAAGAAGAAGACCGTCGTACTCTTCCCGATATCTACAATTTAGCTGTACCTGGTTATCAAGGACGCTGTACTGTTCCCGTACTCTGGGATACGCAAACCAAAACGATAGTTAATAACGAAAGTGCAGAGATTATCGTCATGTTGAATTCTCAATTTAACGAGTTTGCGACTAATCCCGGACTTGATCTTTATCCAGAAGAATTACATGAGCAAATTGACCGTTGGAACGAAAAAATTTATCATGCGGTAAATAACGGTGTTTATCGTTGTGGTTTTGCCCAAAGTCAACAAGCCTATGACAAAGCTTGTAACGAATTGTTCACCACTCTTGACGAAATAGACGCTGCATTGAAAAAAAGTCGCTACCTGTGTGGAGATGAAGTAACACTAGCAGATGTGCGTTTATTTACTACCTTGTTCCGCTTCGATGTGGTTTATTATGGATTATTTAAGTGCGATCGCCACAGAATTCAAGACTACGAAAATTTAGGGCCTTATCTACGTGATTTATATCAGTTACCAGGAGTTTCTGACACCTGTGATCTAGATAGCGTCAAGCGAGACTACTATGGAAACCTCTTCCCACTCAACCCCGGTGGTATCATCCCCTGCGGACCTGATGTCAACAATCTCTTGAAACCACATAATCGTCAAGAGGTTAGTTGTTGATTGTCATTTGTCAAGGGTCAATAGTCAATAGTCAATAGTCAATAGTTATCTCCTTGTCCCCAATCCTCAATCCCCAATCCCCAATCCCTAAATATTTCCTTATTTATGGATTAGGAAATACTAATCAATTTCGTCTTTTTCTTGCTTGATAATCTAATAAAGCTCCTGCGCTAACTGTAGTCCTTCCATGTGTTCTCCGCATAGGAATTTCTCCTCTTTGTAGGGCGATATAAAGGTTAGCTTGGTCTACATTTAAAAACTTTGCTGCTTGAACAAGAGAAATACCTCGCTTCGGAAAAACTAGTCTGTTTCTTTTGCGATGAGATAAGCGACTAAACATAGCGAAATATAAAAAACTACTTAAGAAAGTTAACTTTTCTTACAAAAGCGTTACAAAATCACATAAAGACACAACCCATCTACGCAGCATTTCGGTTGCGTCAGAGGGACATTGCACAACTTAGTTAGTTTGACGAACAACTAATTAGATAGAAATCTAATTAGATTATAACAGATTATGAAAACGGAACAAATTCAAATCGTGCTACGTTTTTTCAAAGCTTTAGCGGACGAAAGTCGGTTAAAGATTTTGAGTTTTCTAGCTAACCAAGAATGTAGTGTTGAAGAGCTAGCTGTATTACTACAACTTAAGGAACCAACAGTATCTCATCATTTAGCGAAATTAAAAGAAGTAAATTTAGTGACTATGCGCCCTGAAGGTAATACCCACCTGTATCAATTGGAAAGTATGACTTTAGAGAGTGTTAGCAAAGAAATTTTTACACCAGGAAATATTGCTTCTTGGGTTGAAGATGTAGATATAGAAGCGTGGGAAATGAAAATAATTCAAACCTATATAGAGGGAGAACACCTCAAAGAAATTCCCTCTAGTCGGAAAAAACGCTTGGTAATTATGAAGTGGTTAGCGAATAAATTTGAATTCGGTGTTCAGTATTCAGAAAGTACTATTGATGAAATTCTGAAGCGTTACCATCCTGATTTTGCTAATCTCAGACGGGAGTTGATTAATTACAAATTTATTCAACAAAAAGATAGATATTACTACCTTGTGGACAATAGGAACGCAAATAATTAATAACTTTCATTGATTAAACTTGTCTATGTTCTAAATAATAGACAAGTAAAATAGTTAATTTAATATGTTAATTGGTTTATATCCTTGGAGAATTTCTGAAGCTATGAACAACAAAATATCATAGCTTCTGTGTAATGATTGCTGACAATAGTTATAGCTACAAAAATTGAAATATTTCTTATTAATTTTCTATTTCCCCAAATAAGCTTCTAAAACTTTGGCGTCACGCTGAATTTCTGCGGGAACACCATCAGCCAAATTTCTACCTTCAGCGAGTACCCAAACACGATCGCACAACGACATGATCACATCCATATTGTGTTCAATAATCAAAAAAGTCATACCTTGTTGATTCCATTTGACGATGCGATCGCAAATCTCATCAATTAGTCTCGGATTTACCCCTGCTGCTGGTTCATCTAACAAAATCAACTTGGGATTAGTCATCAACGCCCGTCCCATTTCCAACAACTTGCGTTGTCCACCAGATAACCCACCAGCGTAATCATCGGCTTTATGGGCTAAACCCACTGATTCTAATATAGATAGCGCCTGTTGTTGAAGCTGTTTTTCTTCTTTAGCTACTATATGGGGTTGAAATTGCAACTGCCAAAAATTTTCGCCAGTTTGCTTTTGCGCTGCTAGTAGCATATTTTCCAACACCGACAACTTAGAAAGGGCGCGCGCTACCTGAAATGTCCGTACTAAACCCTGTTGAGCAATTTGATAGGATGGTAAGTGCTGAATTGGTTCACCGTCAAAAACGACTTTTCCTTTATCGGGACGAATAAAGTTGGAAAGTAAGTTAAATAAAGTTGTTTTACCAGCACCATTGGGGCCGATTAAACCTGTGATACTACCTGTTGGAACTTGAATTTCAGCATGATCAACAGCTCTAATACCGCCAAAGCTTTTGCACAATCCACTAGCAGCTAATAAGGGAACCTGGGAAGAATGATTATTTACCAAGGGTAAGTTCCTCCTTTTTACCTAAGATACCTTGAGGACGCCAAATCATCAGCACCATCAAAATTAGTCCTATGATCATGATGCGAAATGCGCCCAATTGATCGGAGGTAAGGTTAGTAAAAATCCGGGGTAGGTATTCACGAGTCAGAGTGTCGTAAGCAAAGTAAATTACAGCCCCTAAAATCGTACCAATATTATTACCAGAACCTCCTAAGATCACCATAATCCAAGCGTCAAAAGTTAACTGTGGTTGGAAATTATCAGTATAAATAGCACTGAGTTGCCAAGCAAAGAAAGCCCCAGCAACACCGGCGATCGCACCACCCAACATCAAAGATTGTAACTTGTACCAAAAAACGTTTTTGCCTAAAGCTTTGGGAACTTCTTCATCTTCACGGATAGCTTTGAGGACTCTACCCCAAGGCGATCGCACCAAAATTTCTAAACGCCAAAAAACAAAAGCAAGGGTTAACAACGACAACAGCATCAAACCTGCTTTTGGGTTGTAATTGTATAAGCCAATCACCCCCGAAATATAAATTGCTGCTGACAATAGGCCCAATAAACTTGCTACTACTAGACGCGAAATATATTCTTGTTTGTTAGCTGTTCGTTTGGGTGCATCTGTCGAACGAGTCCAGCGCCACAACCAATAAAAAGTTACCCCAGCAACCAAAGTCAACACACCAATCATCAGCAGTTTGACAAACAAATTTGGTTGTAAATTTACAAGCGGGATTGGGTAACTTTGGACACCAAACGCACCAGAAATCCAGGTGTCACCCACGGGTAAATCTTGGTTATTGAGTATCAGACGAACTAGTTCCCCCACACCAATAGTCACAATCGCCAAATAATCTTCTCGCAAACGCAGAGTCGAAAAACCGATTAACAAACCCAATAAAGCCGCAACAGCACTTCCAATGATCACCGCCAGCAGTATGGGGACACCCTTAAGGCTTAATAATACAGTCGTGTAGGCTCCCAGTGTCATAAATGCCACATGACCAAAGTTGATTAAGCCTGTAAAACCCCACTGCAAGTTGAGTCCAAGAGCGAACAAAGCAAAAATAGAAGTAGATATTGCTAAAAAAATCAGATATTCAGCCATATTTTGTCAATAGTCATTTGTCATTTGTCAATAGTTAATAGTCAATAGTCAAGCGTCAAGAGTCAATAGTCAAGAGTTAAAACTCAAAGTTCTAGTTTCAAACCTCAAGATTCTAGTTTCAAACCTCAAGATTCTAGTTTCAAACCTCAAAGTTCTAGTTTCAAACCTCAAGGTTCTAGTTTCAAACCTCAAGGTTCTAGTTTCAATACTAAGCAGTGAGTAATTTAATTAAGTAGTAAAGCAAAAATATTTATACATTTAATGATATAGTATCCACTGGGAAATAAGATAAAAAGTAAAGGTGTAGGTGTGCGTTTTATTAGAGGATTAAGTCGAGAAACTATCGGGATCTAAGGAAGCTGCTTCCCAGATGGGGTAGAAGTGTAAACCGATCGCGTTGGAAGAAGGTACTACTGCACCGGAGATGATGTTGTTTCCGTACATTAAGGAACCTGCTACGGGTTCACGGATGCCATCGATGTCTACTGGAGGTGCAGCGATGAAGGCGATGATAAAGCAGGTTGTTGCTGCGAGCAAGGTTGGGATCATGAGTACGCCGAACCAGCCTACGTATAGGCGGTTGTCGGTGCTGGTTACCCAGTTACAGAAGCGATCCCATACGTTAGCGCTTTCGCGTCTTTGTAAGGTTGCTGTCATTGTTCTTATGATTGCGTTAAGTGAATTATGTATGATGTGTTAGCAAGTTCTCTTGCTTGTTTTTAAGACTACTTTACATTTAGTTACAAAAGCAAGAGATTTACATTTACCTTTTCTTTTCTAAGTCATCAGGTTTACTTATCTATTGCTCTAAACCAGGGCTTTAAGCAACGCCTGAAGTTTGAGTTGAATTTCTGCGAGTTCTTTTTCTGGATCGGAACCTGCAACGATACCAGCACCAGCGTAAAGTCTGGCGCGATCGCCATCTATAAGTGCAGAACGAATTCCCACAATAAACTCACAGTTCCCGTCTGCGTCTACCCATCCCAAGGGTGCAGCGTATAAACCTCTCTCAAAGCTTTCGTAACGGCGAATTTCGACGCAGGCTGCATCTGGTGTAGTTCCAGCAACTGCTGGTGTGGGATGTAGTTGGGAAACTATTTTTAAAGGATGCACTTCATCAGGAACAATCGCGCTAATTGGTGTCCATAGATGCTGAATATTAGATAATTGTCGCAACCGGGGTGGTAATATTTGCGGTAATAAACCTAGTTGCGAGAGACGTTGAGTAATAAAATCAATTACTAGGGAATGTTCGTGTCTTTCTTTTTCACTATTAAGTAAGCGATCCGCATTGGTAGCATCTTCAGCAGGTGTTTCGCCTCTTGCTGCACTACCTGCTAAAGCATCGGTGATTAATTGTTGGTTGTGAATACTAATTAAACGTTCTGGGCTTGCACCAATAAAGTTTTGTCCTTTGCCGTTGCTTGTAGAGAAAACATAACAATTCGGATGTAGCTGTCGCAAGTTATGTAAAGAATTAAACAAATTAAATGTGGTATTCGATCTAACATCTAGTGCATCTGCTAGCACAATTTTACTGACATGGGTAGATTGAATTGTTTGCAGAGCAGATAACACCGAACGTTTGAATTTTTCTGGATTAGCTACAGATTTTTTACTAAATTTTGGCTCTTGAAAATCCTGATGGGGAGAATAAGATGTTGAAGAGTTAATAATTTCAATTTTTCTGCACAAATTTTGCAAGATTCTTTCAATATTTACTTCCGCATGAATGATAAAATTAGCAACTAAGATACAGTATTCCGCTTTAACAGCTATTTGCCAACGAGGAAGAAAAATTGTCGCTGCTGGAAATGGGTAACTTTCTTGCTGGTTTTGATCAAAAAAACTAAAACCACAAAAAAAGAGTGGTTTAGAAAAATATCTTTCTGTAGCGCCAAAATCAACTATATTTTTTAAACAATATTTGATAAATGCTTCAGATTTTATAAATCTTTCTTTTCCCTCTATTTGTAATTTTGCTACAGCATCAATTGCAGCGATCGCTTCTTTTTTTCCTTTGTTTTCCCAATAAAAATTTAGTTGATGTGGTTGTGCTAGTTTATCAAGTACTACCAAGGGGTCAACCAAGTTAATTTCTAGGGCAATACTGGCAATTTGAGTGGAATTATTTTTTATACTTTTGCGCTGAACAGCAAAAAGAAATTGGTATAGTTCCCTATTATATACAAAAAAGTCAGCGGCACATGGTGAAACTGTCATGGATCTAAAAATAGTAAATTTTTTTGAAGTAATCTTCCTAAACAGTGATAAATCATGGTCGTATTTCTACAGGTAACATAAACAGTCGCCGTTTCACCAGCGTGTTGGCTCTGCCAAATTATGGTTTTTGCAATACCATGTGTGGTCTTGCCTAGCTTTGCGCTGAATGTTGTGACTAATAGCAAGAAATTAATTTCATTCGTAGAAAAATATTTCTTGATGATGTTACCTGCATATGGTTTGAATGAAAACCATAAGTTTTAGGCAGAAGAAAGTCCTAACAATATAATTCATTGTGACTGATGACTACAAATTTGATTTCGTATCCCAAAAATAATGCCAAAAATAAGCTATGGATGGCGGCAATAAAACCGCCGATGTATAGCGTTGCTATTATGCCTATCTGGGTAGGAACGGCTGTAGCGTTTGCGGAAACGAATATTTTGAATTGGGTCGTTTTTGGTGTTTTTTTAGCTGCGGCAATTTTAATTTTGGCATGGGAAAACCTCAGTAATGATGTTTTTGATTCGGAGACGGGAATTGATCAAAATAAACATCATTCTCTGGTGAACTTAACAGGTAACAAACTATTAATATTTTGGTTAGGAAATCTATTTTTATGCTTAGGTTTGTTGGGGATACTAGCGATCGCTTGGTGGCAATGTGACTGGACTGTAATTGAATTAATTCTAGTCTGCTGTGCTTTGGGATACGTTTACCAAGGGCCTCCTTTTCGTTTAGGATACCAGGGTTTAGGTGAAATCCTCTGCTTTTTTGCCTTTGGGCCAATTGGGATGTCGGCAGTATACTACAGTCAAACTCAAAGCTGGTCAATACAGAATTTAGCAGCCTCAGTGATTGTTGGTATCGCCACAACTTTAATTTTGTATTGTTCGCATTTTCACCAGGTGACAGACGATTTAGCAGCAGGGAAGCGATCGCCTATTGTGCGTTTGGGAACTCAAAGAGGCGCACAAGTTTTGAGTTGGTTTACTGCTAGTATTTATCTCCTGACTTTATTATTTGTTTTGGGGGGAATTTTCCCTGTGTGGACATTACTGAGTTGGGTGAGTTTACCCTTCGCGATTAAATTATGTCGCCATGTTCAGCAAAATCACAGTCAGCCAGAACAAGTCAGTAACTGTAAATTCCTCGCTGTCGCTGTTCATTTTTGGTGTTGCTTGCTGTTTGGTGCAGGATTTATGTTTTGACGACGTGATTTGAGTTTTAAGCCAGTACAGCATTAATTCTTTGCGATTTAAAACGCAGAGGAACGCAAAGGTAAACGCAGAGGAGCGCGGAGTCTTGGTGTTAAAATTTCGCGATCCCAATTCCAAAATTGTTTGACGCTCGTGATAAATTGATTTGATCTAGAAGGTAGTGAATTATAAATTTGAATTTCGTCCTTACCAGCGAAAATTTGTGCGCGGGATTGTTACGAGTTATGGGGTTTGGGAGATTCGTGAAGGTATTATTCTTCGCCTTACAGATGAAACTAACAAAGTAGGTTGGGGAGAAATAGCGCCGATTAGCTGGTTTGGTTCGGAAACCTTAGCACAAGCCTGGGATTTTTGTCGTCAGTTACCAATGGAAATTACTGAGGAAACTATTTTGTCTATCCCTGATCAGTTACCTGCTTGTCAGTTTGGATTTGAGTCAGCACTTTTTTCTCCACCCACTCCCAGTACTCCCCTCACCCATAGCGCCTTACTACCTGCTGGGGAAGCAGCACTACAAGCGTGGGAGAATTTGTGGCAACAAGGATACTCTACTTTCAAATGGAAAATCGGTGTTTATCCGACGCCTGTTGAACTAAAAATTTTAGATTTACTCACGCAAAGCTTACCAACGTCTGCAAAACTGCGGTTAGATGCTAATGGTGGATTGAAGCAAGAGAAAGCAAAGTTGTGGTTAGAGAGTTGCGATCGCCTAAATAGCAAGATTGAATTTCTTGAACAACCTTTATCTGTAGATCAATTTCCGCAAATGCTGGAGTTGAGTAAATGCTACAAAACAGCGATCGCTTTAGATGAATCTGTCGCTACACTCCCACAGCTAAAATACTGCTTTCAACAAGGTTGGCGAGGAATTTTTGTAATTAAACCATCAATAGTCGGTTCTCCATCCCAGTTGCGTCAATTTTGTCAGCACCATGAGATTGATGCAGTGTTTTCATCTGTCTTTGAAACTTCTATTGGCAGAAAAGCAGCCATGCAAATAGCAGTGGAATTATCCAGACACAATCGGGCGATGGGTTTTGGTATTAATCATTACTTTGCTGAAGATGAGGGAATTGGGGATTGGGGAGCAGGGAGAGTAACCAACGCCCAATGACCAATGACCAATGACCAATGACAACCAACAAAAAATGGAGATATTAGGAAATTTTAGTTTGGTGTGCGATCGCAGTGATGAACTGGCACAATTAATTGAAGAATTTTATTTAGAATTAATAAACTTCTCTAACAGCCAAACAACACCAAAATTAATTTTGGCTGAACGCGAACCCGTACGATTTTTGGCAGGATTTATTGCTGCTTACACCGCTAAGTGTCCTGTCTTTCTTTGTAATCCTAACTGGGGAAAACAGGAATGGCAACAAGTAATTGATTTAGTACAGCCAGATATTATTTGGGGAATAGAGGAAAGACGCGGAGATATGGTGAAGTGGGGACACGGAGATATGATTCATAATTTCTCCGCGTCTCCCACGCACCGCGTCCCCGTGTCTCACTCCCCAACTATCATGATTCCCACCGGCGGTTCATCTGGTAATATCAAATTTGCTGTTCACAGTTGGGAAACTCTCACAGCTTCAGTACGTGGATTTACAGAATATTTTCAACTACAAACAGTCAATTCATTTTGTATATTGCCTTTATATCATGTCAGTGGGCTGATGCAATTTATGCGCTGTTTTACCACTGGTGGGAAATTAGTAATTTCACCTTTTAAAGAATTAGAATCTCGTCTATTACGTAAATTTGAACCAGCATATTTTTTTATATCTTTAGTACCAACTCAGTTACAAACTATCTTACAAAACTCAAATTTAACAGCATGGCTATCCGAATTCCAAACAGTTCTTTTAGGAGGTGCGCCAGCTTGGGATGAAATTTTAGAGAAGGCAAGATATTATCAAATTAAACTAGCTCCGACATATGGCATGACAGAAACTGCTTCTCAAATTGCCACACTCAAATCCGATGATTTTCTCAAAGGGAAAGTTAATAGTGGTCAACTTCTTCCTCATGCCAAAGTTAGAATTAGCAACGAAAAAGGCGAATATTTAAATAATAATCAAACAGGAAATATTATCATTCAAGCAGAATCTTTAGCACTTGGTTATTATCCCCTCGTTTCTAACCTCCAAACCATAGCTCCTAATTTCTTAACAGATGATCTAGGCTTTATAGATAACGAAGGTTATTTAAATATAGTCGGGCGTAAAAGTGACAAAATCATCACTGGTGGAGAAAACGTCTACCCCATAGAAATAGAATCAGCAATCAAAGCAACTGGAATAGTAACTGATGTTTGCGTCGTAGGTATACCAGATAAACATTGGGGACAAGCAGTCACAGCTATTTATGTTCCGAAAAATTCAAATCATTCTGTGGTTGAAATTCAAAACTTACTTAGAGATAAACTCAGCAAATTTAAACTTCCCAAACACTGGATTCCTGTGGAAAAATTACCCCGCAATTCTCAAGGGAAAATCAATCGACAGCAATTACAGGAAATCGCTTTAGAAACCCTAAAAAACTCTAAAAAATAACCTTTATAAATTAACTTTTAACTTTGTACAGACGCGTAGACGCTCGTAAGAGCGGCTTCTCGTAAGAGTAGAATCGCGTCTCTGCTGACTTTTAACTTTTCAAATCGCCTCTCTCGATTTTCTTCTCTCTGCTTTTTCTGCGTCTGGTGCGTTCACTTCCAACCATTCAATCATCTGCTGAGGTAAATCTATTTTTTGTCTACTAGTAGTATCAATACAAACATGTCTGGTAAATGCCTTAGCCACCATCACATCTGCTACTAAAATTTCGTAATTGATTTCAAATTTTTCATAACTCAGCTTTTGTGGTATTAAAGTAACAACTAATTTATCACCACAAAATGTAGGACGAAAAAAATCTACATTAGCATGAACAATAGGATAAGCTACCGATGGGTTACTAAAAAATTCCTTAATATTAATACCAGATACTTCTAAAGATTCTTCATAAGCTTCATGGCAAATACTTAAAACATTGGCAAAGTACACTACCCCAGCAGCATCTGTATCTCGAAAGCGAACGGTACGATGATAGTTAAAAGACATTTGTAGCAACCAAAATTATATTCTCCGGGTAATAGCTTAACTCCACTCAACTGAATTAAAACCTGCACTTAATTAAACTAAAGGATGATATACATCTTCAGAACTAGGATTAAGATAGGGGCGTCGTAAATCTATTCCGAAACGTGCAAAATGTTGGTAAATAGTTTGTATTCTTTGTTGAGTAGAATTTTGCCCTTTTTGCCAAGCTTCTAACAAAGCATTAGCGACAATTTGACAACGGTTCATGCCAAAACTTTCTTGAACAACAAATTTTTGGGCTGGTTCTTCAGCTACACTTAGCCCAGGTGCTAAATACTTTGTAAATAAGGGAATTTCTGAATGAAAATGAGATTTGTGTTGTTTATACACAGTTTGCAGAACTTCTCGCACGACCCAATAGTTGTGGCGTTCAAAGTAAAGAACCCCTGAGTCAAAACGTTTATAAGCAGAGGGATTATATGGAACTTGAAAGCTAAAGGCAATACCAGCAGCATTGAGTTGCAATGTCAAGCTTTCCATGAGAGCGATCGCTCCCACTGGAGTTAAATTAAAATAAATCCGTCCTTCTCCTAAATCAGTATCAGGGTTTTCACTTAATTTTTGAGCAACATTACTAACTGCAATGTAGCAACCATTTTGCAATCGATTTTTTGGCATCCAAATACTGATGAAATCGCCAGCCCTGACAGATTGCATCATTTGTTCTACATGCTGTTCACTTTCAACATGTAATGTCAAACCACCTTTAATTACGGCTAAACTGCCATCTGGTTCACATCGTAACACCTGCCAACCAGAGTCATAATACCCAGTACCGTAATTGCTAGAGTGTAATTGATCATACAATTGCCAATCAATTCCCAAAACGGAATTATTTTCTAAATTTTTATGGGGTAAAAAATTATTAGGTTCAGCATTCACTGCTAAAACACTTTGTAATGAACCATTGTAATAAATACCGTAGATAAAATTTCTGACTAATAAAATGAGATATTTTTGCTGTATTGCTTGGGAATTTTTTTGAAATCTTTGTGCTAACTGACTCGGCAAAGCAAAAGATTGATAATTAGGATGGTAAATGCAAAAGTTAGACTTGATTTGAATATTACCGGCAATATCGAGTAGAGAATTTAGCAAATGCTGGTCAGAACAATCTATCATGACTTTGAATCTCCCCGTTTATCTCTTTTGTGATCAACACCCACGCAAACGGGTTTTGCTGTAGTAAATTCGGACTAAATTCTGTTCTTTTTCCGTCTGAGGGTGTTTGGTAGATTTCACAAAAGATTTGGTAATTTCTGATTCGGAGATTCCAAAAACTGTCATGATAGATTCTTGTGGTCTTGTAAGTAGACTTTTGGCAACTTGTAGCATTGCAATGCCACTGTTATCAAAAAATTTACGTTCTTGAATTGTTGCTTGTAACTGATGAATTAGTACCAAACCCGCAAACTGTACTACTCGTTGAATGAAGTCACAATGGTAGTCCAAAATGCTGGGGAAAGCATTGAGATAAGCTTGAATCAAAGCAACTATAGAAGGGTGAAGAACTTCTAGTGGTGTTGCGGCTAATTCTAGAGATTCTTCTAATTTGATGGAGGGATCTACCACCAAGCTTTCTAACCAAATTTTCAAATAGCTTGCTACTAAGGTTCCTAAATCAAAGGCGGGATCTCCCCAACTACAAGTTTTCCAGTCAATGATACGAATCAAGCAGTTATCTAGTTGTTGCCATCGAGAATGTACTAAGATGTTTTCTAGTTTGAGGTCGTTGTGAGTTAAACAGCAAGGCTGCCATAAAGATGCTAACTCTGCGATCGCGGATTCTAAACTTTCATAACGTTGATAAAGAGTATAAAACTTGAGTGCATCAGTCGGAACACTACCAAAAATCTCCGAACTAAATGACTCTATTCCTTGGGCGGGATTGTAAAACTGATAGCGAAATTGCCCTTGGGGAGCAGTTGCCATAAAATCACGATACTCACGCTGATTAAATGTGGCACGATGCAGCACACCCAAGCTAGCACCGATGGCGTTGGCTATTTCCAAGGGATAAATATCATTGTGTTGATAAAAATTACCTAATTCAAAGTATTCCGTTAGATAGTTGCGAACAAGTATAGATTCCTCTTCATCAAAATGCAGTAATAGCGATCCGATCTCCGCAATATTTCCTAAAACTGGAAACTGCTGCAATAACTGATGAAATAACCATTCATTAAATAATTCTTGGGGAATACCATCATGTTCGATGTTACGTTCCTGCTTCACTAATAATTTGCGATCGCTTCCCAAATTTATCAACAATTTTATATTTTTATTGCTATTTTCTACTAACTGAGAATCCGCAACAACCCCATCCTCAGAACTACACAGTCCTACGTTTTGCAAATGCTCGATGAGGTGGTGATTTGGAGAATACAGTGAAAATACCATATATTATTTCCTAACTCGTAAAAGTGCTTAGAGAATTAGCTAACTTGTTATTAGCCTAGTGTAAGTAGTATTAGCTAAGTAGTAAAAACTGGTGAGTAAGAATATTGATTGTTACAATCTACTAATATCCTATATTGTCAACAAAAACTTGCCAAAATGGCAATTCAGCCTTTACTTACCTTTAAATTTTGCTTCGTAAAAAATTTAAATATTTAATAGTTTTGATGATGTTTAATTGATATTAACTGCTTCTTGATAATTTTTCATTTATCAATCAAGACTATACATGTCTGTTTAGAAGTGATTTTTTTATTTCACTAACTAAATGTCCACTCCAATAAACTTATGTGAACAGGTTAATAACCTTACCTAATTTCAAAAGTGATTATATACACGAGGAATATCGTGTTTGAAAAAATCAAAAAATTTTTTCTATTTTTTTTATGAGCTTTTGATATATTTCAAGATGTCAGTTTATTAATGTCATCCTGTACTAGGTTCATGGTTATATTTTGAAGTCTTGATAGATAGATATAAACTGAAACTTCTTTAAACTAACATTAGCAAGTGGCAAAATCCTGCGTATTTACCAGATAATATTCAAATTTTTTCTAAAAATGGTAGTTAAAACTATCTAAGTGTTGAATAGTTACTTACCTTCACCTTACATTATTTTTACATACAAAAACATTGATTTTGACTACTTTTCATGTTTAAAAACATTTTTTAATAACCTGAATAAACAGCGCAAATAAACAATGAAATAACTGAATAATATAAATTGCTTGATATCAAACAGCTTTTACAGAAGAATATTAGTTCACTATATAACCTTTCAGCAGTGTAGTAATTACTGAATCTGTACAAGTTCCTACGGGGAACAGGGAAAGGGACATTGGGCATTGATTGGGAAGAGACCTGTTAAATAATTCCCCCGTGTCTCCCTTTTCCTGCTCCCTGCGTCAACACCTACCTACTAACAAAAACTTTTATTCTTCTTTTTCCCAATCTAGGGTGTCATCACTTTCCCAGTCAGCAGGATCTTGGTAGCTTTCTTGAGTTCGATACTGTTCTGATTTTTGGGTGCGATTGTAGTGTCTGAGCAATTCTCTTTCTCTTGATGTCAACGTTACTTTTTGATTCACTAACAAGCGATCGCTTGTTCTCTTTCCACCTTTTGAGCGCGTAAAACTTTTCCATGCGGCTTTGAAGCCAACAAATACGCTACGTGTATTAATTTGAATATTTTGAGCCTGCTGTTTCGCACTGTTCAAGCTTTGATCAACTTGTTTAACAACTCCAGAAGCACTTTTGACACCTTCACTCAGATCATCAGTCAGATCGGTGATTTCCAAGCCCGTCATACGGATCGAATCCAGAGTTGGTGGTAATTCCCGCGAGAGGGTATCAAAAAACTTTTCCGCACTACGAGCAGCACGTGCTAACTCCTGCAATGCTGGTATAGCTACCACCAAAACAGCAGTCAGACTGATAGCCACCAAGAATATAGATAGTCCCAGCCAAAACAGCGGTTCACTCACAGTTATGTCGTTAATTTAGTTGTCTACATGCTCAGGAAGAGAATCTGAGTCAGCCACTGTCTGAGTAGCCGTTGTTTGGGTGTCTGGTGAATTTTTCCGTTTCATTGCTTGATGTTCCCGTTGACTAGCATCGATACCGGCGGCGATCGCTTCCCGTAGCCGATCTAAAGTCTCATCCCAGTTTTTGAGTGCATTTGCAGACAGACGATCTGCCTGAATTTGCATACTAGTTGATAAATCTTCTGCTAAATCTGGCAACGCCTCAGCAGATTTTTTCAACAGTTTACGCGTTTCGCGTCCTGTACGCGGAGCCATAAGCAAACTAGTCAAAGCACCAATAGTTGCTCCTAGCATGACACCGCCAATAAATACTCCAGAACGGTTGTTAGACATTGTACTTTTCTCTCCTTAAACACATTTTATGGGGTTTTCATACATTACAAGCCCTGAATTATTTAACTTTTCTCCGAGAAAACCGACGCCAAAATCTTTGTCCAATAAATAATATGCTAAAAATTTGCTGCAATTGTTGAATTTGTTGCTCTAGGGCTTGGTTTGTTTGCTGTAGATTATGAATATTCTGTCGGCTGATACCAAGAGCTTGGGGTGCTTGAGAAAATAACACATGGCTGCAACGTTCAGCGAGAATAAATAAATTAGTGAGCCTAGCTAGTAACAGCCGCAGTCGCCAGACTCGCCAAGCGGTATATAGTAATATTAATGAGAAGAGTGTGTTGATTAGAACAACCACTTGAACCATTGCTTACCTTTTTCAGCGCTAGCATTGAGAAACTTTAATTGAGCTTCACTAATTTCTGATCTCATCATAGCGACAGAGCGGGATTGGGGGTCGGGAAGAGGGACAGAAGGACACGGAGACACGGAGAATATTTTTGATAATTTCTCCGCGTCACCGCATCTCCCCGTCTCCGTTTCCTCTTTCTCCGTTCCCTGTTCGTTAACCCACTTCTTCCTCCGATGCCGAAAATTCACCTATACTGGCACTTTTGAGCGAAGCAGGTAAGGATTGGGAATTACCAGCGTATGGTTGAGCGAGGTTAGAACGCAACTGACGCATCAGGCTACCCATTTCCAGTGCTGACATAGCATAATCCCAGCCATGATTACTTTTGATACCAGCTCGTTCTAAGGCTTGCTGCATGGTATCGGTTGTCAAAATCCCAAAAACCACTGGTACACCAGTTTGGAAGGAAGCAGCAGCAATACCTTTCGCCACTTCAGAAGAAACATAATCAAAATGAGGTGTTTGTCCCCGAATCACAGCACCCAAACAAATGATAGCGTCGTACCGTCCCGAAAGAGCAAGTTGACGAGCTACAACTGGGACTTCAAAACTCCCTGGAACCCAAACATAATCTACTTGAGAACCATGAGGATTAACATCGACGCCGTGGCGTTTCAAGCAATCTTGACACCCCTCTAGTAGTTTGGTGGTAACCAGATCATTGAATCGTCCAATTACCAATGCAAACCGCAAAGGTTCTGTCTGCGTAAAAGTTCCCTCGAAAACTGCCATGACCGCCTCTAAATCAACTATACTCTTGCCAATATATACATTTCTTCTATAAAGACAACAGGAGCAACAGAGACAAATAGACGCGGTGAATTAGAGACTTAGTGACGCGGAGAGTTCAAATTTTCCCGCGTCTCAGTGTCTACGTATTCCCGTGTCTTTTGATTGCCTTTGTTGCCCCTGTTGTTTCTATGCTATTTACTTAGTGTGTGGGCGGTAGTTACCTAAACGACGAAAAAGCTTAGGAGTGCAACTAAAACTACTAAGCCGATCCAAGTTCCAGAGCCAAGCCACAGCAATTTTTTGGAATCATTCCAGTTTTGCGGAGTGGCGTAGGCAACAGGAACGCCAATCACCATTGCAAAAGACACAAGTACCAGAGCTAATAAAGCAATTTGGAATATAATACTCATTTTCCCTTCTCCCAAGACAGCGAAGATTCTTAAAGATAGAATATCTACAGGGTTAAACCAACATTCTTCCTTATTGTTAAGCTATCAGAAATTGCAACATTTTAGTCATTTGTCATCTGTCCTTTGTCCTTTGTCATTTGTTCTTTGTCATTGGTCATTGCAAATAACCATGGTACAGAGCAACTTCCAAAATCAAAAATCTGAAATCAGATGACCAATGACTAGTGACCAGTGACAAATGACAAAGGACAGATGACTATGGATTTAATTCTTTGTCACACAACAGCTGATTTTGATGCTTTAGGGGCGGCGGTAGGACTGACACGTTTGCTTCCTGGTAGCAAAATTGTGTTAACTGGCGGCGCTCACCCACCAGTGCGGGATTTTTTGGCGTTGCACCGAGATGAGTATCAGTTAATTGAACGGCGTTCTGTGAATCCGAAAAAAATTCGTTCTCTGACTGTAGTAGATACTCAATATCGCGATCGCCTTGGCAAAGCAGCAGAATGGTTAGATTTACCCCATCTTAAAGAAATCATAGTTTATGACCATCACCTTGCACAACATGGTGATATCCCTGCTACAAAATTACACATTGCGCCTGTAGGAGCCACCACAACTCTGATTGTGGAGGAATTACAAAAACAGCAAATTTCCCTCTCAACTGCCCAAGCAACTGCGATGGCGTTGGGTATCCATGTTGATACAGGTTCGCTGCTCTATGACCACACCAAACCACGGGATGCCCTTGCCTTGGCTTGGTTGATGCAGCAAGGAGCAAGTTTATCGGTAGTTGCTGAGTATGTAGAACCTGGCTTGTCTCCACAATTGCAGCAGTTATTATCAGAAGCGCTTGACGATTTGCAATATTTATGCATACGGGGATATACCCTAGCTTGGGTAACATTAGTAACTGATGGTTATGTACCAGGTTTATCGAGTCTAGCCTCCGAACTGATGGAGTTGACAGAAATAGATGCTTTATTGTTGGCAAATAAATATGGTGTGGGAGAAGGTGATTCACGCTTCACAGTCATTGGGCGATCGCGAATTTCTGAAGTCAACCTCAACCAAATCTTTCAACCTTTGGGTGGTGGTGGACATTCGCAAGCCACATCGCTGAATTTGCGGGGTGTAAATTGCCGAGAAATACTCAATCAATTATTGGAAAGCTTAAAAGCGCAAATTCCCTATCCACCAACAGCACGGGATTTGATGTCATCGCCAGTTCGGACGATTCGCCCAGATACCACTATTGAGGAAGCACAGCGAATTTTGTTACGCTACGGACATTCTGGTTTATCTGTTGTTGATACCCAAGGTAAGTTATTGGGTATTATTTCCCGTCGCGATCTTGATATTGCTTTGCATCACGGCTTTAGTCATGCACCTGTTAAAGGTTACATGACGATTAATGTCAAAACGATTACTCCTAATACCACTCTGCCAGAAATTGAGTCATTAATGGTGACTTATGATATTGGACGCTTACCTGTATTAGAAAATGGGGAATTGGTAGGTATAGTCACCCGCACTGACGTTTTGCGAGAGTTACATCAGCAGAATGATAGTGAAAGGGGAAGAAGCGGGGAAAGGGGAACAGAAGGGGAAGATGATGTTGAGATTCCGACATTGGGAGAATTGCGCGATCGCCTCAATCCCAAACTCTGGGAATTACTCACCAAAGCATCCGCCCAAGCCAAACAACGGGGTTGGCATTTATATTTAGTAGGAGGAGCAGTACGCGACTTGCTACTAGCAAAAGAAGCATCTGGTAGTTTGTTAATCAAAGATATTGACTTAGTCGTTGATGGCTTTCATAAAGCTGCTGATGTTGGCGCAGGTGTAGAGTTAGCAAAAGCACTCCAGGAAATTTACCCAGCAGCACGATTAGACATTCATGGTGCTTTTCAAACTGCGGCTTTGCTTTGGCACAAAGATCCAGAATTAAATTCTTTGTGGGTAGATATTGCCACTGCGAGAACAGAATTTTATCCTTACCCAGCTGCAAATCCTGAAGTCGAAGCTAGTTCGATTCGCCAAGATTTGTATCGGCGTGATTTTACCATCAATGCTTTAGCGCTAAGACTTACTCCTCCCCGTGCAGGGAAACTCCTAGATTTTTTTGGTGGTTTGCTAGATTTACAAGCAAAGCAAATTCGTGTTTTGCACGCCAACAGTTTTATTGAAGATCCGACTCGTATTTATCGCGGTGTACGCTTTGCTGTGCGCTTTGGATTTAAAATTGAATCGCAAACAGAAGAATATATTCGTTATGCCATTAACAGTGGTGTTTACGATCGCACTACAAAAGAAAATCATAAAACACCTGCACTCCAAACCCGCCTCAAAACAGAATTAAAGCACATCTTAGAAGCACCTTATTGGCAAGCCGCTTTGCAATTACTTGGAGATTTAGGGGCGTTACAGTGTATTCATCCGAGTTTCAAAAAATTAGATGCAGAATTATTGCGGCAATTACGATTACTAGAACGCTGTCTACGCAAATTTGATTCCGAAGAAACTCTGCTGACTCACTGGCAAATGCGCTTAGAAGTGATTATCGCTCACCTTGCCCCACCATATCGACCCAAAGTAGCTAAAAATCTGCAACTACAAGAAGATAGCATTGAACGCTTGGAGAAATTAGCCCAAGTACAAGCTAAGGTGAGAGATGCTTTACCCACTTGTCAGCTTCCGAGTCAGGTGGTGAAATTGCTGCGAGCCTATGATTTACCCACGTTGATTTTAGTTGCTTTACACAGCTCTCGCCCAATTAGGAAGCAAATATGGCATTATTTGACAGTTTGGGCGGATGTTCAGCCGATATTAAATGGAAATGACTTGAAAAAACTTGGTTACAAACCAGGGCCACAATATCGGCAAATGTTAGATGATTTACTAGCTGCGACATTAGATGGCAAGATTTGCGATCGCACTTCCGCAGAAGAGTTTTTAAATATAAATTACAAAATCTGAATCAATCTTATAAAAATTTTATTTTCATCGCTGTTAAGATTTTTGTTTCTTCTGATTAAATAAACCAGACATACTCAAACCTGTAACTACCAACCCAATAATTCCTAAGCCATTCAAGATTGGATAGATTGCTTGCAGATGAAAGATTTCGCCTGTATGGATGCTTAAAATAAATCCAGAAGTCAGCCCTGTGTCAATTGGCCATTCTCTAACAATAGTTGCTAACATTCCTGTCAGCGCAGTTAAAAGTAATGGCAAAGCAAGAATAATTGCGATAGTGCGATGGTACTTACGAAATAAACGTTTCATAATCGTTATTCAGAAAAAAATAACTAATAAAATTTAATATCATTGCAAAAATAAACCTTATTAAATATTAACTTAAAATTTGTGTTTAAAAATTGAGATTTGTTCACAAAAGCTCAAAATATAGCAATCCGTGTAGGAGTGATGAATCTTGCAGAGGCTAAGATCCCCAACTTTGCAGAAGTTGTTGGGGATTTTGTTGTTCATGAATGATTTAGGAATGCTAGATAAAAAACTCAATGTCAAGAACTGGGAAACAAAGTAGAAATCTTAGTAAAAATTTTATTTCTTTGGCACTTTTTTAGCCTTATAGTCTTAATACTTCAATTAGGTACTGTCTGGTGATGATGTTTTCCCAAGGTAAGGTGATATTTTTATCTATTACCTGATAACTAATACCAAGTACCGAATTACCAATACCTATAATACTTCTGCGAAGGAGTTTTTGATGAAGCGTTTTAATCAAGTTTTATTTATTACTGCAATTAGTATGTTGACCTTAGTCGGGTGCAATAAAGGTGAACAATCTACCACGCAGACATCACCCACAGCAACTGCCACACCCGCAAGTGCTACATCTAAGAAAACAGCTACTACTACTGTTAAAGACGACAACTTTAAAGGTTTATTAACAGTTGTTTCCAATACTCAAACAGCCGTTAAGGCTGGGGATTTTACTAAAGCTAAACAAGAGTTTGGCAAATTTGAGGATTATTGGTCAAAGGTTGAGGATGGAGTGAAAAAGAAATCTTCCAAAACCTACAATAGCATTGAAGACGAGGCAGATAAAATTAAAGGAGATTTGAAAGCCTCTGCACCAAATAAAGATAAGGTACTAGCAGCATTACAATCTCTCAATACGAATATTAATAGTGTTGCTAAACCTTAAGAGTTAACAAATACTCTGCGTTCCTCCGCGTTAAAAACGCTAAGATTTTACGCTCGACAACCAAAAAACTGAAAAGGCAGGTTTCTAGCCTGCCCTTAAATCTTTTTAAAACTTGTAACTTAAAACTTGTATCGCCCCATTCTCCGGTAAATTACTGGAAGTAACAGTAATTTTGTCGCTATCGCTACGACGTACACTCATCCCATTCATCGCTGTTAAAAAATTATCTAAGGGAGAAATATCGCAAGTAGCTTCATCAGCTGCTTGAGTACGGTAATGGGTAGGAATAATCAATTTAGGATTGATCGTCTGAATTGCCTGCTTTGCTTCTTCAGCATTATAAGCTTTAGCACCACCGCCTACAGGTACTAGTGCCACATCAGGACGACCAATGAGAATTTTTTGTTCAATGGAAATAGGTGCAGCAGCCCCCCCTAAGTGGAGGATATTAATTCCTGCTTGCTGCCATTGCCAAGCGGCATTTGTACCGAATTGCTTCCCACCTTTGCGATCATGGGGAATCGCAATTCCTTGAAATTTAATGCCTTTGAACTCGTAAACACCAGGTTCGTAGATTAACTTCGGATTTCCCGGTAAATCTTCAACTGCACCTTCATCCAACAGTTGACTGCTAATCAGTACTAAATCTGCTGCTACTTTCGGTGGACGATACTTAGCGGTACAACCGACTGTGCGAAATGGGTTGACAAGAACTTTCGTACCGCCACCTGTAAACAGAAAGCAAGTATGACCCAACCATTGAATTGATAATGAACCGCTAGATTGGGCGTTAGCTTGAAAGTGAGAACCCAAACTAGTAACCAAAGTTGTTACCAACCCTGCCCCAGCATAGCCCATTAGTTGCCGTCGTTTCATTAATTACTCTCTTGTTTTCGTCTGTAATTTACAAAGAAAGTTTCGCAGTAACTGCTTGCCTGAAGATGTCAGAACACTCTCTGGATGAAATTGGACGCCTTCTATATGAGGATAGTTCCGGTGTCTGACCCCCATAATTGTGCCATCTTCCACCCAAGCGGTGATTTCTAACACATCTGGACAGGTGTCGCGATCGATTACCAGGCTATGATACCGGGTAGCGACAATTGGGTTTTCTAATCCTTGGAAAACCCCAACCCCCGTATGAGACACTTGGGAGGTTTTGCCGTGCATTAACTCTGGTGCCGAAACAATATTACCACCGAACACTTGACCAATACTTTGATGACCCAAACAAACCCCTAAGATTGGTAAGTCAGTTCCTAGTTTTTTGATTAAATCTAGGGAAATACCCGCATCATCTGGGCGACCAGGACCGGGAGAAATTACCACTCCATCTGGTTTTAAGGCATTAATCTCATCAAGGGTAATCTTATCATTACGAAATACTTTGATATCTGCCGCTACAGGGAATTCTGCTGCCAGTTCTCCCAAATATTGCACCAGATTGTAGGTAAAGCTGTCGTAATTGTCAATAACGAGAAGCACTGCGATTTAACTCCAGTTGTCAACCACTGCATACCATTTTGGTTGATTGTTACAGATTTTGTGTCGCTGTGATGCAGTTAATTGTTGGTTCTAAAAATATTAGATAACAAATTAAATTTCTAAACAGCCGACAAAATCAAAGCTAATAAAGGAGGAAATAAAAGTGCGATCGCTACCAAAACTGCCACACAAGCCGAAATCAACACAGCACCAGCAGCACAATCCTTGGCGATTTTTGCTAGTTCATGGTAGGTTTGCTTAACTGTTAAATCAACTACCGACTCAATTGCTGTATTTAGTAACTCCAAGGCTAAAACCAAGCCACTTGTTATACTAATAACCGCGATTTCCACTGCTTTTAATCGTAGAAATATACTCAACCCCAGCGCTACTACACAAATCACAACGTGAATACGGAAATTGCGTTGAGTTTGAAAAGCATAACTTATCCCACACCAAGCATACTTAAAACTCACGAATAGATTAGCAGCAACTTGCCAAGAGAATTCTCGCTTTTTGGTAACAACTGTTTCTAAGTGGTTTGAAGTTGGTGGTGGTGAAACTGGTTGGGACATAGTTGAAAAAAGACAGCAGCAGGGTGGATGAACTGGGAATCTTTGCCGATTTTAATAGTCAGATCGATAATATGCCAATTTTTTACTGATTATTATATAAATAAAAACTAGAAAGTCGTATTCTCAGAAACATGTAACTACTACTCTTCTATGTCAATATAAATACCTATTAAATTCAGTAATATTACTTGCTGTTTTAGCATTCTTTCTAAACTTTCTTCATCGGGATGATCCCAGCCCAGCAGATGTAACAACCCGTGGCTTGCTAACCAAGCTAATTCGGTTAACAAAGTGTGTCCTTGCTTTTGAGCTTGCTGCTGTGCTGTATCAACAGAAATAACAATATCACCAAGATATAAAGGCATAGAAGCCAGCATTTCACTTGGTACAGGAGAATCTACCTCTAAAGCGGCAAAAGATAGAACGTCTGTAGGCTTGTCTTGATGACGGTACTGGGCGTTTAATTCCTGAATTTCTGAGTCATTGGTCAAACGCAACCCGATTTCGTAATTTGCCGCAGGTGGAATATCTGGTTGTAATTTTTCAAACCAGCAATTAAACCAATTTTTCCATGTTTGAGCAGTAATTGGGGTATAGGTATCTCCAATATTTATACTTTCTACTTGCGAAGATTCACATAGATAATTTTCTACATATACTTCAACTTGCACCAACCGAAAAATCTCCTGTAGTGAAATTGATAGTTTATGATCAGCGAGTCAGATAAGCAAGACCAATAAACAAAGCTAACAGCCCGACAGTGGTTAACAGAAAATGCTTGAGGGAAGTCACTCGCTTTTGCACCATGTTTCGCATCGCGAGTTTTACATAGCTGGGTTGACGTTCATCAGAAGGGGAATTGCTCATAATAATTTCATGACAATTATCTTCTTTAAATGTAACAGTTTGTTTAACCGGAAAGCGAAGCCAAACTCAAGAGTCAATGATCTAAAGTCTATTAACCATTGATAATTGACTTTTGACCAAGAAGACGCAAAGACGCACCAGAGGGGGAGACAAAGGAGCGCGACACCCTTAAAGATCAAAGCACCCGGTCTCAAGAAAACGAATGCGCGTCGTGGAGACAAAAAATATACGTCCTTGTTTGAATCCCCCGGATTTATCTGTGGGGACTCCCCGTGTCCCCGCATCTTTCCTTCACCGTGTCATCTTCAATAAATTACACAGTCGCTTCTACTAGTTGATTTTCTTGCCGTAAATAAGCTTGGATGAAGGTATCGAGTTCACCATTCATCACATCGGCGATCGCAGTCGTTTCAACGTTAGTACGTAAATCTTTTACCATTTGGTAAGGATGGAATACGTAGTTACGAATTTGGTTTCCCCAAGAGGCTTCGACCATATCACCGCGAATTTCGGCAATTTCTTTAGCGTGTTGTTCTTGGGCAATGACTAGCAACTTTGCTTTCAAACGGGCGAGGGCTTTTTCTTTGTTTTGCAATTGGCTGCGTTCTTCTGTACAACGTACTGCGATACCTGTGGGAAGATGAGTAACACGTACAGCTGTTTCTACCTTGTTGACATTCTGCCCGCCTTTACCACCAGATCGAGACGTAGTAATTTCTAAGTCTTTTTCCGGAATCTCCAATTGCACGGAGTTATCTAATTGAGGCATGACTTCTACCCCAGCGAAACTGGTTTGGCGCTTACCATTGGCATTAAAAGGTGAAATCCGTACTAAGCGATGAGTCCCTGTTTCAGATCGCAAGTACCCATAGGCATAGCGTCCTGTAATCTCTATGGTGGCTGATTTTATACCTGCTTCGTCACCTTCAGACTCATCTGTTAAATTTACCTTGTAACCCTGAATTTCTGCCCAACGGGTATACATCCGCAGTAGCATTTCTGCCCAATCTTGAGCATCAGTACCACCAGCACCAGCGTTAATCGTTAGGACTGCCCCTTTGTCATCATAGGGGCCAGAGAGTAACTGCTGTAACTCCCACTGGTCAAGTTCTTTGTTGAGTTTGGTGACAGTAGTTTCTGCTTCTTGCAGCAGGGCTTCATCGCTTTCCAACTCCAACAGTTCTAATACTGCTTTCGTGTCTTCAATGCTACTTTGCCACTGTTCGTATTGTTGCAAATGTGCTTTTAAATCATTGAGTTCTTGCAGCGTACCTTGGGCTTTGACTTGATCATCCCAGAATTCTGGCTGGGCTGCGATTTGTTCTAAGTCTTGAATTTTGGCTGTGAGTGCAGGAATGTCAAAGATAGTCCTGGGTTTTACCCAGGCGATCGCACAACGTTTCAATTTCGCGTTTTAGTTCTAATGCATCCATAGTTCTTGCTAATGAGAGCGCGCCTTATATTTTAATGGTAGATTTACACTCTCGTGTCAATAGACATTGCTATTTATTTTATTGGTATCTCGAAATCTTATCTATAATAATATGCTCGTACAAGAAAATCAGGGATCGGAGATCAGGGATTGGGGATTGGGAATCGGGAAGAGACTTGTTAAATAACTCTTCCTTGTCTCCCTTGTCCTCAATCCCCGATCCCCGATCCCCGATCCCCGATCCCTAAAATTATGATTAATCAACAATATGAACTGACTATTGGTTGGCTATATCCTACACTGATGAGTACCTATGGCGATCGCGGTAATGTTATCGTCTTAGAACGCCGTTGTCAGTGGCGGGGATATAATGTCAAGGTTTTGCCTTTAGATCAAAATGCGACAGCAGATGAGATCAAATCTGTAGATGTAATCGTGGGTGGTGGCGCACAGGATCGTCAGCAAGAAATTGTCATGCGTGATTTGCAGGGTGCGAAAGCAGAAGCAATGCGCGAAAAAATTGAAAATGGTACTCCTGGTGTCTTTACCTGTGGTTCACCCCAACTGTTGGGACACTACTATGAACCAGGATTTGGACAACGTATTCAAGGTTTAGGCATATTGGATATAGTCTCAGTGCATCCCGGCGAAAATGTCCGGCGCTGTATTGGTAATTTACTAGTGGAAGTCACAGCGACTCGTTTAGCGCGGGATCTCCAAGAAATGACAGGTAGCAAACCATACCTAATTGGATTTGAAAATCACGGCGGACGTACTAAATTAGGCAAAGTCGAAGCACTCGGACGTGTGGTGCATGGCTTGGGCAATAATGGTGAGGATGGTACAGAAGGTGTATTTTATCAGAATGCGATCGCGACTTATTCCCACGGGCCTCTGTTACCGAAAAATCCTTTTGTCGCAGATTGGTTAATTCAAACCGCATTGAGGTTGAAGTATCAACAGCCTATTACTCTATCACCTATAGATGACATATTGGCAATGCAAGGACGACAAGCGATGTTTAAGCGATTGCAAGTAGATTTGCCAACACCTACCAAAGTTTAACGGCGTGTTGTTTCAATACATTTCGGTTAAGATCAAAAACATTCGGTTCTAGTGGGGAGCAGTCACTAGAGGTAACGGGGAAAGTCCGGTGGAAATCCGGCGCTGTCCCGCAACTGTGAACTTAACAAAGTAAGTCAGGATGCCCGCCGAAGTTGATTTTACTTCTAAAATATCTGCGAGGTACAGATGACCACAGCTACAAATACTTCTGCAATTTCTACACATAACAACACTTCACATCCCTCTCACACTCTATTTGTGTGCAAGACTTGTGCTAGCGTCTGGCAAGATGGCAAACGAGTTGGTGAGAGTGGTGGACAAAAATTATTAAAGCAACTTCAGAAATTAGCTCAAGATTGGTATCTCAAAGAAGATTTTCCGATTCAAGAAGTAGAATGCATGAGTGCTTGCAGTCATTCTTGTGTTGTCGCTTTTGCTGGTTCTGGAAAACTAACTTATATGTTTGGAGATTTACCAGTGGATGATAGTGCGGCTGCCATTCTCGAATGTGCCAGTAAATATTATGATAAACCAGATGGTTTGTTACCTTGGTCAGAACGTCCTGAACCTCTCAAAAAAGGGATTTTAGCAAGAATCCCCTCATTATCTTGAAGTGAATCAAATTTTGCGAGTTGTAAATTAGGTTTTGCGACTCGTAAATCAAGTTTCTGAGTTTTAAATTAAGTTTTTGAGTTTTAAATTAGGTTTCTGAGTTTTAAATTAAGTTTTTGAGTCGTAAATTAAGTTTTTGAGTCGTAAATTAGGTTTCTGAGTTGTAAATTAGCTTCAAAAGTCATAAAACAGATTTTTTACCCAAAAATCTAGTTTTCATGTTGTAATTCTCTTACTTTCATCAAATTTCACTAGGATGTGTTCTCATACTGCTTCTTTGAAGATAAATCTATTTACATGACATTTAAAACCTAAGAGACGTTGCATTGCAACGTCTCTACATGAAAAAATTATGCTGACAAATCCTTAACCGAAGCGTATTGCTAGTAGATATTCGATTCCTATTCCTCCGCAATCAATGTTTTAAACCGCTCATCTGTGAGAAATTTTTGAAAGCAGGAGTTCGTTTTTACTGTCTTACGACATTCAGGATTGAGACTAATGGCTCGTTGTAAGCTTTCAAGCGACAATTCAAGGTTTTCTTGCAAAGCGTAACAGCAAGCCTTGTTGTAGTGAGCTTCAAAGGAATTAGGAACTAGTGCAATTGCTTTGTTAAGGCTAGTTAGCGCTTCTTGATAAGAACCTAATTTATTGAGCGCATTACCTCGACTGTACCAGGCTTGGTAATTGTGAGGTTGGATAGCCAGTGCTTTGTCGTAACAAACTACTGCTTCTTTGTAGTCTCCTAAATTTCCCAGAACCACACCCCGGTTATACCAGGCTTCGTAATAATCAGGCTTGATAGCTATTGCTTTGTCGTAGGAAGCTAATGCATCTTGATATTTGCCTAAAGAGTATAGTCCATTTCCTCTGTTGTACCAGGCTTTGTAATGATTAGGTGCGATCGCCACTGCTTTGTCACAGGATGTCACCACTTCCTCGTGTAAGCCTAGAGAATATAGAGCGACACTGCGGTTGTACCAGGCTTGATCATAGTTTGGCTGAATCAGCAGCACTTTGTCGTAAGCAGCGATCGCATCTTCGTAGTGTCCCAAAAAATACAATGCATTGCCCTTGTTATACCAGGCTTGATAATGTTCGGGTTTAATTATTACTACTTTTTCACAGGATTCAACTACTTCCTCGTATAATCCTAATATGTATAGGACAACACTGCCGTTGTACCAGGCTTGGTAATAGTCGGGTTTAAGCGCCAGGGCTTGATCGTAGGAAGCAACTGCCTCATCATAGTGTTTTAATAGATACAATGCATTGCCCCTGTGATACCAGGCTTGGTAATGATCGCTTTTGAGTGCCAGCACTTTATCGTAGCAAGCAACTGCTTCTTGGTAGCGTCCTAAGTTTTCTAATGCTTGACATCGACTGTAATCAGCTTGGTAATAATCTGGTTTAATTGCTAATGCTTTGTCATAGGAGGCTACTGCTTCTTGATCACGTCCCAAAAAATACAGGGCGATGCCTCGGTTATACCAGGCTTGATCTAGATCAGATTTAATGGCAAGTGCTTGATCATAAGAATCGACTGCTTCCTCATAGCATCCCGATAGGTGCAATGCTAGGCTCCGATTATACCAACCTTGATAAGAGTCACTCTGAAGAGCCAAGGCTTTGTCATAGGATGAAACTGCTTCTTCATAACTTCCTAGACAGTATA
Organism: Fischerella sp. CENA71; assembly: GCA_024239075.1. Taxonomy (GTDB): domain Bacteria; phylum Cyanobacteriota; class Cyanobacteriia; order Cyanobacteriales; family Nostocaceae; genus Pelatocladus. Next base: position 207,248 of record JANBVI010000009.1, read on the forward strand.
GAGCAACACCTCTATAAAACCAAATGGCAGAGATTTCACGGTTAAAGTTGAGGAGTTGATCAAAGCAAGTTAAGGCTTCTTGGGGGTGATTTAAGTTTAATAGTTGGCAGGCAAAATTAAAGAGTTTACCCAGCATTTGCTGTGGGTATTTATTTGTGAGCCGCAAAACCAACTCGGATAAGGAGCTAACATACTCATCGACTTCTATTTGCTTACCTTTGGCTGCTATTTGGCGATCGCGCGGATTCAGGATAAATTCGCTTTCAATCAAATCATTGAGAACGCGGCGAACCAGCCAACGATGCTGTAACTGTTGCTGGGAGTGATCCCCCATCATTAATAAAACAGTTGGCTCTAGGATAAATCGCTCAACTGACAGATGCAATTGTTGTAGCAAATCTATGGCATCGTAAACATATTTGCTAGCTGGGTGTTTTTTAATTGCATCGGTGTAGCATCTTTCCCAAGTGTCTTGGCAATCAGCAATGTAATTGCTAGAAGTTAAAGATAGACCTTGGTTGCTCAAGCGACGGAGATTGACGATCGCATTCATGAAAGTAGAGTCATTTTTTTGGGCGATCGCCTCATATTCTTCTTCGTCACTTTTAATGTTAGTTTGCGGGACAGTATTACTTAGTAGCTGAACAATTGCTGCATTTTCCGGTTTTGCTAGTTCATAAACCTGAAAACGCTCCCATTGCTGTTTTTCCCATTCAGTCGCGGAATTTACTAACTCTGTTTCATCGCGAGCAGTAGCAATTACCCGTATTTTATCCTGACCGTAGAACCGTTCATAAACTTCTAGAACTCGCCACAACTGTTGTTGCAACGGTATAGTCAAAGGAGCTAATTCAGATTCTTCTAATCCGGGGGGTAGTTTGGGGAGAGTGTAATGTATTCTTTGATTCAGATCGTCAAGTAAAAACAACAACTTGCGATTAGCACCGATTTTTTGTAATTGTTCTTGATTTGGCTCATTAATCCATCCGTCAGATTTAAGCCAGAGAACTGTCCAACCTTCTCGGTTATAAAGTTGTGCTAATTCAACTGCTTCTCTTGTTTTCCCAATACCTGCTTGTCCGACAATCAAAAGCCGACGAAATTCTTCTAGTTTATTTTCTAATTCTCGTCGCACATTTCGATCAGCTCGCCTGATTTGATAGGGAATGGAGAAATCTGCTAAGGGATCATTGGTATCTGCACTGAAAACCACAGATAATACATTTCCATTGGGTTTGATAACCTCAAATGGGAAAATGAATGGAGATATTTGCCTAATCCGCCTCTGTTGCATGTAACACCACACAAGTCTAACAACGGCAGTAATTTAGGGTATGAGCATCGTCGAGAGGAAGAATACTAAATAGTCCACCAAAAATTTTGTTGCACTTGGGTAAAAGTTAAGGGATGATTTTAATTCTTTTCCCTTTGCTCGCACCCTAAAACTCCACTTTTTTAAGGAGTGGAGGGTAGATTTCCTCGGTTAATATCTATCAATTTTGGCTTGGTGAAATAATAGTTAATCTTTCATCGTCTTGATATAGTTCTAATTTGCTCACCCAAACACTTGAAAATTTCAGCCCAAAAATATTTAATTAGCGTATTTAAATTCTCTGTTTGCAACCTGAACAATAGGGATTATCCCAAACTTGCAACTTGGCAATTTTAATCGAGTTACACAAACTCAATCCACTGGCACGAGTTTATGTAACCATACCAAGTGGATTTTGACTGCATAATTGTGATTTGCGATCGCCAGAGGTCTTCTGCACATATTGAGATGCTTCCTGAGCAAGTTACTCAAATATTATCCCATAAATAAATAAATCAGAATATTTATAAGTATGTCGGCGACAAATGTAGAGACGCTTCAAACAGCGTGTCTCTAAAAGTTGGTATCATCATTCGTCATTTGTCATCGGTCATTGGTAAGATTTGAATTAATTGATGTTTCTGCACAGTACCCAAAATACGATGAGGTGTAGATAAATCAGTTGCTTGTTGTGGAGAGATCCAAGCATAGCTATAAACTGGTAGTTCCAAAATTGTGTCTGCGTCGTCACCGTGATGAGGAGTGTAGAAATCAAGTAGCACTCCGGTTTTGCCTCCAACTTTCACAAACTGAATAGAATGACTCTGCAAAACTTGAGTGATCGCAGGTTGTGCTAAAAAAATTCTCATATCTGGATTGTAGTCACTCAAAAAGCCATGACTACCAACAACAGCCAAAGCTAACCAAGCTGGAATCAACCAACCAGCTAACCAGTAGTTAGAATTCAGAAACTTTTTACCAAAACGATAACGATAAATCCACACTAAAGGTAAAATCAAGCAACCACAGCCTAAAGCCAAACCAACAGTTGCATATTTGCGAATCTCACCACTACCCCAAATAAAAACAAAGCTACCCGTTATCAACAATAAAATAGCTAGCACACCAAATCCATAACTGAGATTGGGAGGAACTTTGTTGATATAAGAAGCTAATGTTGTCTGTTTATTCTCCATTTTGCCATCAAAACCCACACTACCCAGCCAATCGAGTCCTAAAGCCGCCAGCAATGCAATAAAAGGATATAGGGAAAGACTATAGTGAGGTAAACGAGTAGAGAAAAGAGTAATTTCAAAAAATAAAACTAATGGTAAACCAACCAAGATTAACTGATAGCGATAAAGAGGGCGACGCCAAGTCAAAAATACACCAAGAAGAGCAAAGAAAAACCAAGGAAGTGATTTAATAGGGACATTCCATAGATAAAATAAAATCCCATTATTACCGCGTTCTTTAGAACCTAGACGAAATACAAATTCTAATAATTCTTCTATAGTAGAGATACCATAGTTGGAAAAGTTTAACCACAGCCAAATTAATGTCGGAAGTAAACCCAGCAAGAAACCGAAATATAGCATTGGGTTTGTCAGATGACAATGACGGCGATGTTCCCCAATCAGATAAGGAAGCAAAGCTATCATTGGTAAAAAAATCATAAAGCTTCTGACTAAGAAACCTAAACCAAAACAAACACCACCTATTAAGCTATAAACAGAGTGATATTGAGAATTTAATTCTGCTTTTAATAAAGCCAAAATAGCCAAAAGTACCAAAAAAATCATTGGTACATCAGGTGTACCTAAACGACAGTATTGTAACCACAAAAATTCCACACTCAAAATAGCAGCAGCTAACCAAGCAATTTTTTGATTTAGTAAAATTTTGCCAATTTCATAGAGTATGAATATACTACTTACACCCAAAATTATACTTGGCAGACGTACACTAGTCTCACTAATACCAAATAGGGTATAAGAACTGGCAATTAGCCAGTAAGAGCCTGGGGTTTTATGATGGGGTTGTGACCAAGGATTTATCCAATTACCAGAATCAAACATTTGACGCGATCGCCAAGCATAAAGCCCTTCGTCATGGGCCATCAAGCTACTATGCCCAGAGTTAAATAATAATAACGGCAGTATCCAAAATAACAAAGTTACGTAAGGAAAGCCTACCCAAGAACGAAAACGCTGCCAAGCAAATTGATACTTTGGTATCTTAAATAACATTGATATTGATTTTTTTGCCACTGGTATATTTTTGATAGACTCGCCTATTTTTCAGACTGTTTTTAATATACGTATGGTGATGTACAAATTTAGCCGACACTTCTCCTAATCCAAGTCCTATGCTGCTTAGACCAGAACAACGTACTAAAATTGATGCAGGCGACGACAAGCAATTTTATTCCTTTCCCCGCTTTGTCACTCATGTAGACGAAGGCTTTATTCAACAACTAACGGATTTATATCGCGATCGCCTCCAACCCAACACACGTATTTTAGATATCATGAGTAGTTGGGTTTCTCATCTACCAGAGGAAATGCAGTTTGAGCATGTGGAAGGACACGGACTCAACGCTGAAGAATTAGCGCGTAATCCCCGCCTAGATCATTATTTTGTCCAAGATATCAACGAAAATCCTCGTTTACCACTTCCAGACCAAGAATTTGATGCTGTTCTCAACTGTGTATCTGTGCAATATTTGCAATACCCTGAAGCAGTATTTTCCGAAATTTATCGCGTCCTCAAACCAGGCGGGATTGCAATTATCAGCTTTTCTAACCGCATGTTTTTTCAAAAAGCTATCCAAGCTTGGCGAGATGCATCGGAAGGAACCAGAGTTGAATTAGTGAAAGGCTATTTTAACTCAGTAGATGGATTTACTACCCCAGAAGTAATTGCTCGGCAATCAAATACACCAATTTTTCTTCAGTGGTTAGGTGCTGCGGGAGGAGATCCGTTTTACGCAGTGATCGCTAGACGCCAATAGTTAATAGCTAAACAATAAATTTTCTTCGTGTCTTGGTGGTGAAAAAATAAATTTTGTTTAACCACCAAGACACTAAGACACCAAGTCGAAGCAAGTCTGATCAAAAAGTAAATTTTTTGCTACAAGCACTCAGAAGCCGTAATAATTGCCTTGAACGTATATCATAACGGGAGTCAAATATGAATTTCCCTCGTGTCCGTAGGATTTTAGCTGTTGTCTTGCTGTCAGTATTATTACTGACTACAGCCTGTACTCCAAAACAACCTGGACGTTTTGATCAGGTACAACAAGAAAGCAGTCGTCAAAAAACTGGTCAAGCTGTTGCTAAAAATGCAACCCAAGGTAGTGAATTTAACAAGTTTTTCCCTCCTGCTGGAGATGGATACGAGCGTGTATATACTCAAGAGAAAAAGGGTTTTGCTGAAGCTAAGTTAAAAAAAGACGGTAAAGAATTAGCAATGTTGGCTATTTCCGATACTAAGAGTACACCCACAGCAGCAGCAAAATTTGCTAGCAGCACTAAGCAAATTGCTGGTTATCCAGCGGTAGAAGTTGGTAATACTCAGACTGCCATATTAGTCAACGATCGCTACCAAGTAAAAGTACTTTCTCGTTCACCGTCATTTCAAGCAAGCGATCGCGAAACCTGGATCAAAAAATTTAACCTGGCTGGTCTAGCAAAACTGAAATAAAGAATTGTTCTTTGTCATTTGCTAATGACCATTGACCAATGACCAATGACCAATGACCAATGACCAATAACTAATAACTAAAACAAGGAGATTTTTGTGAGTAAACCGATTTTTGAGTTGGTAGACGAACTACCGACTAGTAACTTGACTGTTTCGATGTTGAACTCCCTAGATTTTGTTGCTCCTGGGGAATGGCAAAATGTAGTTGGTTTTGTCAACACAATTAAAACTGTGACGGGCGAAACCGACGAAAGTCTTATTCAAGCTATTGGCGAACGAGCCATTTATCTTTACAATGATCGTTCCCAAGGCTACCAACGGGCTATGTGGTTGTATCAAACAGTTGATAGCACAGATAAAGCACTAGGTGCAGCTGCTTTGGCTAATAAGGTAGGAGAGAAAATTCCTCTGTTGGGGTTTCTCAACTCTGTAACTCCCAAAGCTGACAAAGCTCAAACTATTGATCTATGTCTGAAATTAGTTACAGAGCTAGTGGCTTTTTGTAGCATCAACGGTATTCCGGGTGATAGCATTGGGGATTTTGTCGCATCTTTGGGTGAGTATAGTGGTGAATCACTCATTCGGATGGTGGCTTTGGTTTGTGTTGATGGTTTGATACCTCTTGGTCCAGACTTCATCAGCAAAGCCTTATCTACAATTAGTCAAACCAATCCCCAAGAGTTAGAACAAAATACAACTTTTCAAAATATTCAAGAGGCGATTCCAGGCCAAAGTTCTAGCAGCAAACTGAATTTTATTGGCGAAAGCTTTAACTCAGTTCAAGGTTGGATGAGTAATCTGGTTAACGCCAATAATTTGACGCCTCAAAAAGTTGTTCATAACTTGCAAAGTTTTGTCGAAATCGCTGATGACAAATTAGATTATTTAGGAGCGTTCCTTGATGTCGCGACAAATTACTACGAACATACAGGTACACAAACCCTTGCACGTCGTTTAATTGAGCGAGCTGTGGCAGAAATTTAGTTTTATATCTTCAAGGATAATTAGTAATAAATTCTATTACTAATTATCCTTGATTAAAGAATAATTCCTAAGAAAAAATATTATCAAAAAGTAATTAATTAAACTGGAAATTAAAGGGTTGTATTCGATAATTGACACGACGAACTAGGAGTGTTGTTTGTGGTTTGGTGTTTCAACAACTAACTACTAACCATCATCAACCAACTAGTTAAAAGAGTTAACCACACAACCCCAATGAATCAGCATCACATTGAAGTCACAGTTTCTGCTAGAAAATTTAAAGACAATATTCGTTATGTCCGAGATTTTGTTGCACCTGCAAAGTTGTGCGTAGTGATGAAAGCAAATGCTTACGGACATGGTTTAAAGCAGTTAGCAACAACGGCTGTTGTGGCAGGAACAGATTATATTGGTATTTGCACAAATCCAGAAGCAACAACTATCCGTGATTTGGGTTTGGATGTCAAACTCCTGCGTTTACGCATGGCGCTACCACAAGAATTAGAAGAATCGATGCACCGCCTGGATATAGAAGAGCAGGTGGGAACAATGGAAGCAGCAGAGTATTTATCTGATGCAGGGGTCAGACGCAACACAAAAATTCCCGTGCATATCAATATTGATACAGGGATGGGTAGAAGTGGTTTCTTTTCATCCCAGATTGAAGAATTAAAGAAAGTTTGTACATTGCCGGGTTTGTCTATTGTAGGAATAATGACTCATTTTGCCAGTGCTGACGGTAAAGAACTGGCGTTTACAGAAAAGCAGATGGCAGATTTTTATGATGTTCGTACTGCTTTGAATGACTACCTACCAGAAGATGTATTAACTCATACTCACAATAGTGCTGCAACAGTGCGCCTAACTCCGAAATGTAATAGTTTAGTTAGGGTTGGTGCTGCTTGTTACGGAGTACGCACTTCACGGGACTTTGAAAACCCACTAGAACTCAAACCCGTGATGACAGTAAAAACCAAGGTAGCCCAGGTAAGAAAAATACCAGCAGGCAAAACTATTGGTTATGGCAGTTTATATACTACTCAACGCGATAGTTTGATTGCATCTTTACCTGTGGGTTTTGGTGAAGGTTATCCGCGATCGCTCTTCAACAAAGGCATTGTTTTAATTCAAGGTCAGCGTTGTCCAGTGGTGGGACGAGTTTCGCTCAATATCACAACAGTAGATGTTACCGACCTCCCAAAAGAAGTAAAATGGGGAGATGAAGTGGTATTGGTTGGTAATCAAGGTAACGAGGAGATTACCTTTGAAGAATTAGCAGATAAGTTTCAGAGTGTACATACAGAAATCAACCTGATGGCTGGTTTTATGAACCAGGTAAGTTACTTATATTGATTCAGGTGATGTGCTTTTTCCCATCTTGGCACGGCCAATTAGCCGTGCTTTTATTATTTTTAGAGAACGGGGAACCTGATACCATTTTGGATTATAGATTTTGGATTTTATATTACTCTGTCGAGTAGCCACTCCGTGTCTACTTGCACGCCTGTCACTAACGCGGCTACCTTTGGTAGCCGCACCGAAGTGCATCTATGGATTTTGGATTGGGAAACTCTTTGTGCATATTAGAGATGCGAGGAATATCGCGTCTCTACAAGAGAATTTGTTGTGCCATGAAGGAGCATCCCTAACAAATTCTAATTTTTCGTTGCTGCCATTTGCTCAAAAGAGCGTAGTAATAATCTTCGTCCTAACTCTATATCATTTGGCGCACACTGCCAATCAGGATGTGCTGTCATGAGTAAACTATCCAAAGTTTCTTGATCAAATAAATGCCAGACAGCAACACCATTAAGTTTTGCTTCTATGGCATAGCAATTGGAACTCACACAGTGAATCTTACAAGCATCAGCAACTCTGAACAAAGTCATTTGTTCTCCTGGCTGTAGGGAACGAAATTGCTGTATTGCTTGCTTCAATTCGCTTTTGGCAGACACAGTCAACCCAGGAAGCGCTACTGTTAAATTTTTGTCTCCGTTTACCATAATCCAGTAGTTACGACTGGGGTCAATTCCTTCTAACCAGGGTGATTCATCATCAAGACGATAGCGTGGTGACAAACAAAACAAGGCTTCCATAGTTGAAACAGTGACTTTGTTGTGCAATATCTGAGTGATAATTATCATCGGATACGTGCAAAGTCGATTTTTGGACTTGCGATCGCACCCGTTTTATCCATAACTGATGTCCTACCGAATCACACAAATTCTACAGATAAGCCTGATAAAGTTGCGCTTGTTGAAATTACAGACGGTTCGGTCATCTTACATATTTTTATTTTTCGATAAATATCACCTATAAATCAAATAATTTTTGCAAAAGTTATTAAATTACTTAATTCTTCTTAATATATAGATTCGTGATTCGATTTTGGATTGATTCCACCGATAAATCCGGTTTGTTGTACCCTACTCGAAATTCTCGCTCAAAAATGCACTGAGCCTAAGACCCAATTACCAATTACCCATTACCCATTAACAATGCTCAAACAGAATGAATATTAAGCAGTTTCGGGTACATTCACTTGTAGCTTGAGACAGTTATAACCATCAATCTGTAACTTGTACTCAACTTTATCCATGAGACGATTCATAATCAGCCAACCATAGCCACCTTCTTTTTTGTCGTTGGGGCTAGGAGGTAAATAGTTGGATAAGTCGAAACCTTCACCACGATCCCAAATTTCTAGGGCTATATCTCGGTCTTTTAATTCTAAACGGATTAAAACTGGTAAATAGGGCTGGTCTTTATGGGCATGACGCACGACATTGGAATACGCTTCAACCAAAGCCAGTCGTAGACGGCTTGATTGTCGTGACCAATCAATCGATTCTTTGAACTGGACTTCTAAGCATCCCAACAACCAGTTTTCGACGATACCTAAAAACTTCAGGTCGCTTGGTACATGAAGTTCACTTTTCATTGCTTAAAAAACCTCCAGTGAAAGTATAGTCTGGTCATCTTCTTGAATATCGTTGTCAGCCTGAATACGAGCTAACAATTTATCGAGAGATAGTGGTTGAGTTTCTTGTTGCAAGAGTTGCCAAAGACCATCTAGATGTAGCATAGAACGATGATTTGGCTTGACACCATTGAGTGAGTTTGCAGTTGCATGACTCATTGTTGTCACCGTAGCTTCAGTAATTCCATCACTAGTAAACAGTAGGATATCTTGAGGAGCAAGAAACAATTGACCAACATCTGCTTGCCATGTTGGTAAAATACCTAAAGGGATACTACGTATTTTTAGGTAATTGGGATTTTGTGTATCAGTGTTACGAGACCACAACAAAGGATAGATATGACCTGCATTCGCATAAACAAATTCTCTGGTGGTGGGGGTATATCGAGCTAAAATAAGAGTGATAAAGCAATTGCTACTAATGAGGTCATCACCTAAAGCTTTATTTAGATTTTGAATTACTATGTTTGGCATAGCTGGTGTTTCTTGAGATAATTCACGGCGTAACACCGAGATTGCACTAGCCATAAACAAAGCAGCCGGAACTCCTTTTCCCGAAACATCACCTACTGCTAACCATAAATCTCCTTTAGGGTGAACAAACACTTCAAAAAAATCTCCCCCGACTTCACGGGCGGGGTAACAACAAGCTTGTACTTTTGCATCTTTGATATCAGGTAAGCTTTGGCGTAGCAGATTATTTTGAATTTGACGAGCAACCTCTAACTCAGCTCGGATCTGCTCTTGCTTTTCCTGAAGACTTTGGTAGAGTTTTGCCTGAGAAAGGGCTAGGGCTGCTTGTTCAGCTACACCTGTAATTAGCTGAATGTCTTCATCTGGCCAAGGGCGATCGCGTCCTGATTGATAGAGAGCTAGAACAGCAAGGATATGTTGTTGGCAAGTAAGTGGCACGGCTAATTGGTAACAAGGATTACCATGATACGTGTCTTGACTATGCTGGTAATGCTGAGTTTCGAGAACTTTTTCAATCAAAAGACTGGTATTGAAAGCTTCACAGGAACAAGCAGTTTTAGAATCTAAGTAGGAAAACTCATTTGATGTCAAGCAATTGCTTTCTACTGGTTTAAGCAAGCAATAACTAGTTTTAAAAGACTGACCAATCGTGGCAACAATTTTCTCCAACATGCTGGAGTAGTCTAGAGACTCGCGTATCGCAGTGGTGACAGCATTAAATAATGATTCTCGTCGTAGAGCGCGGCGTAACTCTTGAGTACGCTTTTTGACTAACCGATAGGTGTCTGCTGCTTGCTCAACTATTACTTTGAGTCGATCAGGTTTCCAAGGTTTAGTAATATATTTGAAGACTTGACCAGAGTTAATGGCATCAACTAAATCTTCAACATCAGTAAAACCCGTCAGCAAAATGCGTATTGTATCAGGAAAACGCTCTACCGTCAAGCTCAAAAATTCGGTACCATTCATCTCTGGCATTCTTTGGTCAGAGATAATCACAGCCATTTCGCCTTCTTTTTCCAAAATTTCCAGTGCTTTCAAGGCGTGATTTGCTCTGTATACTTGAAAGTCTCGCCTAAAAGTCCGGTAGAGTAGTTGTAAATTATCTGGCTCATCATCTACCACCATCAATTTAAGTTTTTCGACATCTGTCCCAGTCATAATTTGACTTCACTATTCCAGATATTTAAATGGCGAGATGGCGTAATGGCATCTATTACACCTAATCGTCAAACGATTTTATATTTTAAAATTTGGATTCACTCCCAGGACTTATCCGAGGGCTTGTAACATCAAGGAATTATTGGTCATTTGAACGCTAAGAAAGAGTTTATTCAAGATAATTCACTCATTTTTAACACATATTAATGAGAAAAAATTAGTAAATTTACTTATAGCGAGTAGGGAATTCAAACTATTGCACACCTGTTTGTTTTTATAGCTTATCCAACTAATCCAGAACGCAAAGCCCTTACCGCCGCTTGGGTACGGTCGTCTGCACATAGTTTGTTTAAAATATTACGAACATGAGTTTTGACAGTTCCAACCGTGATATAGAGCCTCTCTGCAATTACAGCATTACTACAACCTTCTACAATCAGTTGTAATACCTCTAATTCTCTTTCTGTCAAGGTATAGGGGTCAATTAAATCTTCATCTGTCCTACTTGTGTCTGAATTTTGCGCCTGGGTTTTAGTCTCTGCTGCCATTTCCATTTTCAGTGGATTTTGTTGTGCTTGTTGTAATACAATGCGTGCGATCGCTGGATCAATCCAAGCATTACCATTGTAAGTAACACGTACAGCTTCTGGTAAATTATCAAACTTAATATCTTTCATGCAATAGGAGTCTGCCCCAGCAGCAAAGGCAGCAAGCACTGCTTCTTTGTTATCACGTAGCGTCAAAATTAATACCTTTACTCCTTCTTCTCCATTGGCAAGTGCTTTTACATCCCGTGTCAGTTCAATACCATCTTTATCTGGTAAGCCAATGTCTACAATTGCAATATCTGGGTGTAATGTTTTTAACAATCTGATGCCATCAATGGCGTTAGCAGCTTCTCCCACCACTTCTATATCTTCCCTTTGCTGTAGCGCTATTTTGATGCCTACACGGGTGAGATCATGATCTTCTATCAATGCCACGCGAATTTTATTCATAGTCGATTCTGCCCATTACACTCTTAACTGTGTAAGATTGAGTTTACTAAAAAGTTTTAGCTGATGGAGTGCAAACTACTTGCGAATTCTGAATTTATAATTTGAATTGCTGAATTAGTTTGAGTTTAGCTATTTTGAAACTGGGTGTGGGGGTGTAAAGATGTAGGAGTGTAGGAAGAATCATATTTTTATGCTTGGTTATAAGATTTTCTCAGGAATGCGTACTAATACCAAATGTTTCAAATTACAGAGTCTACCGAATCATTGCATGTGAGGGAATAAAAATAAAACCCTGTCTATATTTTCCTTTGATACTTAATGGTTTTAACTCTCATCTTGTGCTTTGAAATTTTATGGCACTGTCTTTTAAACTACTTTGTATTTGGTAACACAATCTAAACTTCAACCATGAAATAACTTAATTTGACTTGAAATCTATTCGTAGACAGAATGTATCTAAAGTTTATTGAGTCAAAAGTTGTATTTTAAAATACGCATTTTTCGGGAAATCTCTATTTACAAAAATTTGTTAAACTATCGTTCGATGGACGTTGGTGTGAGGCTACTCAAAACTAGGCTATGTTTAAACCGCCTAAAGTGTTTTCGGTGTTGGGGCTACCAGTTCATATCATGACAGATTATCCAAGCTGGTTGCTAGAAAGCTTGCAACAAGGTATGGGAGCGCATGTAATTACGCTTAATGCCGAAATGACCATGCAGGCTGAACAAAACAAATCTCTGGCTGAGGTGATTAAAACCGCTGAACTAGTCATTCCAGATGGAGCAGGAGTGGTTCTATTTTTGCGGTGGCTACGTGGACAAAAAGTACAACGGATTCCTGGAATCGAGCTAGCAGAGACACTGTTACGAGAAATTGGAGAAAAACAAAGGGACGCAAAGCTATTTTTCTATGGCGGTGCGCCTGGAGTCGCTGCTAAAGCCGCAGATTTTTGGCAGGGGAAAATTCCGAGTTTGACAATAGCAGGGACACACTCTGGGTTTCATTCTCCAGCAGAAGAAGAACTGTTACGACAAACTCTTGCTCAAGTCCAACCAAAAGTTATTTTGGTTGGTTTGGGTGTTCCACGTCAAGAGTTATGGATTGCTCAAAACCGCCATTTGTGTCCCCAAGCAATTTGGATAGGTGTCGGTGGAAGTTTTGATATTTGGTCAGGGACAAAAACGCGCGCTCCTGCTTGGCTGGGAAACAATCATTTAGAGTGGCTGTACCGACTATATAAAGAACCTTGGCGTTGGCGACGGATGTTGGCTTTACCAAAATTTGCCCTGAAATCTTTAATTTATGGTTTGACTGTAAGAGAAGCAATCAGTCAGTGAATTTTTTAGGGATGGGGATCAAGGATAAGGGATACGGGAAGGGAGACAAGCATCTACTAACTACAAGCTAAAAAAATATAACTACAGATTATGAGATTCCTGGGTATTACTTGGGAATCATTATTTTATGCATTTTTAGTTGTGGGTGTGAAGAAATAGCAATACCAGCAGTAGCATCACAAAAAGCGACGTTTGACGACAGCTAATCACGGGAACATCCCTTTCATTAGCACGAAAATACCACTCCTCCACACTCATTTTCTAGCTAGCCCCTCATGGGAAAATGCGACAACCAACCATGAAAATCTTTACCCCGATTCCTGATCCTTATTTTCAAGACAGCGATACTCAACAGCCTAAAACTGGGCTAATGGTGCAATTGCGCTCAACTGCAAAAACATATTTCAATGGTCAGAAAGCTCTGTTAGATATGAATTTGGAAGTAAAACAGGGTGAATTTTTATTCATTACAGGTCCTAGTGGTTCTGGTAAGTCAACACTGTTGAAACTGCTGTATGGTGAAGAATTACCAACACAAGGAAAAGTAATAGTCGATGGGTGTGATGTAGCTTCTTTGCGGGGCGATCGCTTATCGTTATTTCGACGCCGTATTGGCATTGTGTTTCAAGACTACAAACTTATCCTTCAAAGAACTGTAGCAGAAAATATTGCTGTTGTCTTGCAAGCACAAGGATATACCCGTAAAGAAATTCAACGGCGTCTAGAACCGACGTTAAAGTTAGTAGGTTTGTTGAATAAAGCTGACTGTTTTCCGGAACAATTGTCTGGAGGAGAACAACAAAGGGTGAGTATTGCCAGAGCAATCATAGCAACCCCACCTATACTTTTAGCTGATGAACCAACTGGTAATCTTGATCCTGATAACTCCTGGCAAATAATACAGATTCTTCAAAAGTTAAATTCCTTTGGAGCAACAGTAATTGTTACTACTCATGATGAGCAACTAGTCCGCAGATGCGGTCATCGTGTCGTACAAGTCCGTAACGGTAAATTGTATCAAATTAGTCAATAGTCAATCCAAAATCGTTCGACTGACTTGTACTGAGCCTTGTCGAAGTAGCGCTCACGACGAAGTCTCAAATCTAAAATCGGTTGACCTAACAACTAATCCGACTTTTAACTTTTGCTTTGGTAGGTATTTTAATTGCTACAGCAGTTGATGAAAGCATTTGTATTCGCTCCAAGACTTGCAAACTGCTAAAAGCAGCTTCTCGAATTGCTGCTTCTTCCTCATGACAAAGCAGGAGTCTTAAACATTGATCAATACTTTGTAACTCGGAAGTATCAATTCGATTTTGATTAATTAATTTTGTTAGCAAACGTATAGTGATTAAACGTTTGAGAGGATCTTTTTCGGTGAGATTATTCAATAAATTATCTAATTGATTTTCATCTCGATTTCCATAAAGGCTGACTATTTGCCATGTCAATAAAAATAATGTTAATAGTGTTGCTGAACCTTGCAAAATAACGCTTGCGGCCAGCCAATGGCTATTGGATTCTAACCAAATCACAGTTGCCATGTAAGTACTGAAGCAAGCTATTCCACCACTAATCACGGCTAAAGCTAGCCGACGGTTCGGACTATTTAAAAATTTTTTAATCTCAGACCAGTTTAACTGCCAACGCCATGCTTGCATGGAATAAACAAACATCATTGTTCCCACACCTGCACTACTAGCTAACAGCAGTTTCCAATTCCACAATAGCATTGCCACAACTATAGTCAGGAACCCAAGAACGCCTCCTGGACCACGGAAACGTTCGAGAGCTAACTTTTTTGTGGCTCCTGACTTGAACTCTGGAAGCATCCAATCGAGGATCTGGTCAATTAATTGCTGCCAAGAAGACGAAGCCTGTGCCACGGTATCTACCTACTTGATTGTAAATGGTTAATAAATAAGTAATAACCTCTACCAGAATACCTGAAGTAGAGGTGTTGGCACAGATTTTATCACTCCTGATACTGCACTATTGGGTTAGTCTACGGCTAATTACGAGAAAAAATCAAAAATCCCACAGCTTGATGCTGTGGGCTTATTTCAAAAAAAGACACACAACAGCGAGTCTTGAAATTTTTTTATCGTCCAACACCAATATATTGGAAACCAGCTCTAAGCATAATTTCAGGATCGAGGAAGTTACGACCATCAATCATGACGGGGTGGTTCATCAATTTTGCCATCTGAGCATAGTCAAGAGTTTTGAACTGCTGCCATTCAGTGACAATTACTAAAGCATCGCAACCATCGGCTAGTCTTTGTGGGTCGGTTTCCACCAATACACCAGAAAGACCATCACGTAAACCAGATTGGGAAACAATGGGGTCATATGCTTTGACTTTGGCTCCCAATCGATTTAACTGCTCAATCAAGTTGAGCGCTGGGGCGTCACGCATGTCGTCGGTATCAGGTTTAAAGGTCAGACCGAGTAGTCCGACTGTTTTGCCTTTGAGAATTTTTAGGGCTTGCTGGAGTTTTTCAACAGCAATCAAGCGCTGGCGTTCGTTGACGCTGACTGCGGCTTTGAGTAGTTGGGCTTCGTAGCCGTAGTCATCGGCAGTGTGAATCAGAGCTGAGACATCTTTGGGGAAGCAAGAACCACCCCAGCCAATACCAGCATTTAAGAATTTATTGCCGATCCGAGAGTCTAAGCCGATTCCTTTGGCTACTTGGGTGACATCAGCACCAACGCGATCGCAAATGTTTGCGACTTCGTTAATAAAACTAATCTTGGTTGCTAAGAAAGCATTAGCAGCATATTTAATCATTTCTGCTGAACTCAAGTCTGTGACCAACACTGGTACTGGAGGTAAAGACTGATCTTCAGCGTATTTACGCTCTACAATCGGAGCATACAATTCTTCCATCATCGCGATCGCTTTAGAGCTATTACCACCTAAAACAATGCGATCGGGGTTAAAGGTATCATAAACTGCTGAACCTTCTCGCAAAAACTCTGGATTACTGACTACATCAAACTGGGCTGTAATTTCTGGTAATTGTTCATCATCACGCCCTCCACCCGCAGGTACAAGTGTTTTTTGGCGTTCAGCAATACCATCTAGAACTATCATCCGTACCCAGTCACCAGAGCCAATCGGGACGGTAGATTTATTGACAATTACTTTATAGCCACCATCAAGGTGAGTACCAATACCACGAGCAACAGCCTCTACATAACGAGTATCGCTTTCACCAGTTGGTAGAGGTGGTGTTCCAACAGCGATAAACAAAATTTCTCCGTGGCTGACTCCCGCACCAAGATCACTGGTAAACTGGATTTTGCCATTTACAATGGCATTTTGCATAATTTCTGAAAGTCCAGGCTCAAAAATAGGCGATTGCCCAGACTTCATTAACTTAACTTTCTCTTCGTTGTTATCTACACAAATCACATCATGGCCAATGTGAGCCAAGCAAGCCCCTGTTACTAAACCAACGTAACCAGTACCAATAACGCAAACACGCATTTTGCTTAATTCCTCACTTTGTTTGGGGTTAAATTCTTAAAAAAAGTTTTCTGCAAATTCGTCATTTGTCATTCGTCATTTGTCATCTGTTCAAAGCTAATAGACTTATCCCAAAAAGAACATAAAGCCTTATATAGTAGGGGTCGATACTCCATTTCTGGAGATATCTAATGACCAATGACTAATGACTAATAACCAATGACTATTGACCATTTTTTATACGTTCGCGAAAATCTTCTATAGTCAGTTTTAACCCTTCTTGCAGTGGAACGGTAGGTTCCCAATTTAACCAAGTCTTCGCTCGAGTAATATCGGGGCGACGGCGGCGTGGGTCATCAGCAGGTAGTGGCTCAAACTTAATTTCTGCATTGGGATTGACGAGATTTTGTACAGTTTGAGCCAGTTCTAGGATTGTGTATTCGTCAGGATTTCCTAAATTAACTGGTCCAATATAGTCATTATTCATGAGTCGCATCAGCCCTTCTACTAGGTCTGATACGTAACAAAAACTACGTGTTTGCGAACCTTCACCGTATACAGTTAATGGAATATCCCGTAATGCTTGAACTACAAAATTACTAACTACCCGACCATCGTTTTCTAACATGCGAGGGCCATATGTGTTAAAGATTCGAGCAACTCTAATATCGACTTTGTTTTGTCTGTAATAGTCAAATGCTAGGGTTTCAGCAATACGCTTGCCTTCGTCATAGCATGAACGGAGTCCAATCGGATTCACACTACCCCTGTATTCTTCGTTTTGGGGATGAACTTCTGGATCGCCATAAACTTCACTTGTGGAAGCTAACAAGAAGCGCGCTTTTACACGCTTTGCTAACCCCAACATGTTCAACGTACCCATGACGTTGGTTTTTACAGTTTTGACTGGGTTGTACTGATAATGTACTGGGGAAGCTGGACAAGCTAAATGGTAAATTTGATCTACTTCTAAGCGGATTGGTTCGGTGATGTCATGACGGATAAATTCAAAATAAGGATGATCCATCCATTTAAGGAAGTTGCGTTTATGACCTGTGTAGAGGTTATCTAAGCAAATTACTTCGTGTCCATCAGCTATTAGTCGGTCGATTAAATGTGAGCCAATAAACCCAGCACCGCCCGTCACCAAAATTCTCATAGTCTTCCAGGTGTTTACGATATTTTTTGTCGCGATCGCGCTTGTGCTTAGAATACCCATAATGGTAATTCAAATACAGCACAAGCTTGTTTACTCACAAAAAGGTTTTTTGAGCAAATTTTTTGGATGTGAGTATTTATCTTAATTTAATTACTAAACAATTCTTTAAGCAAAGTTATCAAACAAATTTTGTAAATACCGAACAATCAGTGAGATTTCATGAAATCTTCAAGTAGATAAAGATTTGAAATTAATTTAGTGTATAGGGATGTAGCATTTGTACGGGTATCTTTAAATTGAAAATTAAATATATTCCTACAAAAGCTTCACCCCTAAAGTAGTTGTTAGTGAACGCGTTAGAGTTATTATAATTGAGGACTAAAATTTTTACTGAGAGTTTCTAGCACTTATAAACTAATTCAGATAAGTTCGGAGCAGCAAATGATTCCATTACCGTTTAGTCACACATTAATGCTGATTTTAGCATGTAAATTCTATGGTTATTTAAGTTATCAATTAGTTGAATATTAATAATTATTTTTTATAAAGTATCAAAAGACACATTAGAATTTATACAATAATTCTTCAAGCTAATGGACAAACGGGGATAAATTATTTTTAAAAAATAGACTTACTGTTTTATGCATCACATAACAGTCTAATAGCCCGCAGCGCTATCCAGGATGCTACATGTAATAAGTAGAAGAATACATGTGCGATCGCTCTTAGTCACCTTGCCCCTAGTTAATTTCACAAAAGAAAATCAAGAAATCAGTAAAGTTTGTAAAATTTTGGAACAGATACGGACACACGGTAATATGAGCAGGGAAGAAGACGCGATGAAGCGGAGAATTTTTCTGTCCCCCTTGTCTCCCTTGTCCTCGTGTCCCTGCATCTCCGTGTCCTCTTCGAGGCTGCTAATATATCCCTTCATCCACAGTAGTCTTAGATTTCGCCCTGACTTTATTAGCACTGCGTTTGAGGGCTGAGAGTCGTCCTTCGTATTTAGAACGTTGACGCTTGCTAGGAGTCATATCAATTAGAGTTTTTAAAGCGCTACCTAAACTTTTATAAGCGTTGGGAAGACTGTATCCAAAACGAGTCGCTAAAGCGATCGCTTTTTCATCAGCTTCAATAAACTCTCTAAGTTGCTTTTCCCCATTGTTTTTTTGATAAAGTCGCCAGCCAGAAACACCGCATAGTGCTAAGGCTAATATCAGCAATAAAGCATCCTGTACCCATAATTCGCCAACAGCACCACCCAAACCAATCGCCAAAGCTGCCATTTCCCACCCATCTTTGGGAATGGTATCATTTTGAATGCGCGCAACTTCGTGCCAAAATAGTAGATTACGCTGATCCATTGCCAGCGTATCCCATTTCACCAAGTCAATTTGAATTTCTACTTGGTCTTTACCAATTTCTTCGCAGCGAATTAGGGGTGGATTTACCTCTGTTGTACCTTCAACAGTTACCCAACTTTGCAATTCTGGTGGTAGCAAACCCTTCAGACGCCGGAGTTCACTCATTTCTGCCTTAGCAGAAGAGGTTGCATAAGATGTCATAATATCCAACCCTAGAAAACTTTCAGTATATTGAGCGTATCACTTTGGAGTATAGCTATTTCATTACTCATTCGGTTGATTCGTTCGGAAAACTCCCCCGCTTTTTACGGGCTTCCATGGCTTTCTCCAACAGGTCTAGCAATCCTGGTGCTTCTTGTTGAATACTTAATAAAATTCTTTCTCCTAATTCTACATTACCTGGATCATGACCGGTTTCCATCACCCCTTGCAAACGAGGTATGGCGACATTATCAACAAGCTGAATTAAGCCACTCAAACAACGGTTAAATTGTTTTTCTGTGAGAATCGAATCTTCTAAGGGGAACTCTATAATGGCACGAATTTCACCATCGGAAGGATCATACTCCCATTGCAGCATTTTGGTTTCCCAGGATATTGCTAACATTGTTTGGAGAATGGCTGCTTTATGGGGATGATCTTGCACTCCTGCCAAAACCTGTGGCGCAAATAGCCGAAAAAACTTTCCATCCTCATCTAGCTGAACAACAATTAAAAAGTCCTCGACATTATCACTTTCTACTCCTGTGATAATACGCTCTTCTTCTTCATCTACACGATAATCCCAACCAAGGTTATCTAAGTAGTTGGCAATCTCTACCAGATCAACAGCCATAAAAGCCTCATTGTAAACGGTAAAACCGCTGTTATCAGACCTAGTGTAACCTGCTAGCAGGATGGGTATAGCATGAAAACGCTACCTTTTATATTATGTTTAACTGTTAATTAAATTACAGTTAATCTCTATAAAGAAAATATATCATTTTGAATTTACATCTGATATCCGGCAAATTAAATTGTGTTTAAATCAGACAAAACGCTGGATTTATTCTAAACGATATTGACAAAGTTAGTTTACCCAGATATATCTATTACCTGTTCCCTATTCATTCCATTCTCCACCTGATTAATTGCTGACATAATTCCATTTTCGGGATTATCCAGCAAAGATAATTTTACTTGTTGTAAATAATCACTAATTGCATCTCGCAAGATAGGTTTTTCAACTGCTACTGTATGATTAAAATCCCATACATCCCAGATAATAATACCAACCCCTACAATTGGATCGAGTAATTCTGCTCCTAATTTTGCAGCAACTGCACCACCAGTTTTGGCAGCCATTTTTGCACCAGCTTTCCCAGCAAAAGATGTCACTACTTTACTACCGACTTTGGTGACCGTGGGAATCATGGCTTTTGTCAGTAAATAAGCACTACCTCCAGTTAAAATCTTTAAAGATAAATTAGATATATTGCCTTCTGTATCATTAATAGTAATGGCAATATCACCCAGATAACGTTCCCAATCTCCTTGAGGAATCTTGTAACTACTTTGGATATTAGCTATATTTTGACTCAACTGAGTAACATAAAAATCTATAGTCTCTTTAGTAATATTTTCTAATTCCAATTGAGCAACTTTTGGTCTGAGAACACGTTTGGCAAATTCTGTTTGAAAATTCTCTGTCAATTTTTCAGCTATTGCTTGTGTAGGCGAGGGATTATTAGCATTTGTCCAATGGGCGACGGCTGAACTTAACCACACAAATGGAGTGCTAAATTCTAGCTTTTTTTGATTGAAATAATTAAAATACCAATCTAGAAAGCTATGATCAACGCGAGTCATTAATTCATCAATCCACTGATCTAATTTTGCAGCAGCGAAGCTCTGAGATTGAGAATGAGCATTTTTAATTGCAGTGGCGATCGCATCTTCCATTCCTGATGGTGGAGCTTTTTTATCAACAATCACTATATTGTTTTTTGTTGGTTTATCAATAACATAATCTTGTGGTGATGAACCCGCGATTAAAAATTTACCTAGCAACGGAATCAGCACAATAATAATTACAGTTGCCCAAATATATGGGGTTATGGACTTAATAAATTCACTCCAAGCTCGAATGCGATCAGTTTTATGGATATAAGAAACTTTCTCATTCGTTTCCTGGGGATTTTGTTCCATTTTATGTCCAGTTATTGATGAATCTGAAACAGATTTGGACTCTAAAATGTCCTGTTGCTCTTGGTTCATAGTATGTTTTTAACTAAATCTAAACAGCTTCCTCCACTCGTAAGTTTAGCTAATTTAGCCAATAAACCATGCCTGCCCAGCTTATTTCAGAATCAAAATGCTTTGATGGCAAACTCGGCTTTTATCGCCATCACTCCTTTAACTGCAATAGTGAAATGCGTTTTGCCGTTTACCAACCACCACAGGGAATTTATGAACCAGTACCTGTTCTTTATTTCCTCTCTGGTTTGACTTGCACAGAAGAAAATTTTATGGCCAAGGCGGGGGCGCAACGCTTTGCAGCAAAGTACGGGTTAATGTTAGTAGTACCAGATACTAGCCCCCGCAACACTGGAATTCCTGGTGAGGATGACGACTGGGATTTTGGCACAGGTGCAGGCTTCTACGTTGATGCTACAGTTGAGCCTTGGGCTTCCCATTACCGCATGTATAGTTATATTGTTGATGAATTACCTGTTGTCATTGCCGAAAACTTTCTTGTTCTCACAGAAAGAAAAAGCATTTTTGGTCATTCTATGGGCGGACATGGGGCGTTGATTTGTGCAATGCGAAATCCTCAACAATATAGGTCTGTGTCCGCTTTTGCACCAATCGCTGCACCAATGCGTTGTCCTTGGGGACAAAAAGCTTTCAGTCGCTATTTAGGTGAAGATCAAAAAACTTGGTATGAATATGATGCTAGCGAGTTAGTCAAGCAAGTAGGGTATCACAGTCAGATTCTGATTGATCAAGGTACTGCTGATAAATTTTTACCTGAACAATTACTGGTGGATACATTTGACAAAGCTTGTGCGGAAGTAGATCAACCTTTGAATTTGCGTTATCAAGAAGGCTACGATCACGGCTATTACTTTATTGCCTCTTTTATTGAAGATCACATCCGTCATCATGCGATCGCTCTTTTACAATAGAGCAGCAGGTAAAAGGCTAATCCGATGTTGGATTTTGCATCGATTTCATAAATGAATCTGCTTGTTCTGTAGCATAAAGGAATTATAGGTCAAAAAATCCAATTCAATACTGCTTGGTCAGACAAATCGCTTGACATTTAAACTCACCAGAGACATGCCATGGCACGTCTCTACATGCCCAAAATTATGACGGAAATTCTTGACCGAGCAGTATTGAAAACCTATTTTTGTGATGTGAATATTTAAGAATATTTAAAAATTTTGCTTAGTCAACTGTAATTTTAGCTATTTTAGCAATGTAACTGTAAATTGTACTTAACATTAATGACTGTGAGAATACTAACTTAATTTATCTTTGTTTTTTTTAATTTAATATTATCTTTTAGGATTATTCTAGAGATTTTGTAACTTAAATGTTTTGGAATCTTGACTTTATATGCTTTCAAAGCAGAAGATAATTAAATAAAACTTAAAAATATCAAAAATAAGTTAAAACAATGTCAATAAAATTGAAGTATAAACCTATGCAAATCGGCACAAAAAGCAGGATGATTTAATTGAAGATAAAAACGAAAAAGCAGAGAATTTAATCAGGATTTTTTCGATAATCCACTGTATGGCAAAAAATAGGTTAAAGGTTAAAATGCTCTCCGATGACTGATTAAAATAGCCGCTTTATTTGTCGTGATTGACTAGTAAACTTACAAAACTAAACAAACAATAATTATGACTAAAAGCATTGCAATGACCGCAGCGCTTCGCTTGAGTGAAAAATTGCCTTTGCCACTGCGACGCTTGGCAGATTTGGCTTATAACTATTGGTGGTCTTGGACTAGCGATCGCCTTGCTTTATTTCAAACTATTGATCCCCAAGAATGGGAACGTTGCGGACATAACCCAGTAGCAATATTAGAATCAGCAACCTACGAACGCCTCACCCAGCTTGCAGAAGACCCGTTTTACCTCAAGCAAATTTCTGCCCTCGCCAAAGAATTCGACGAATACATGACGCAAAAGGACACTTGGGTGAACCGAGTCGCACCGCAAGTTTCCACCGAACATCCCATTGCTTACTTCTGTGCCGAATTTGGCATTCACGAATCCTTACCCGTCTACTCTGGCGGTTTGGGTATTCTTGCAGGCGATCACCTCAAATCTTCATCCGATTTGGGCGTACCAATGGTTGCTATTGGCTTGCTGTATCGTCAAGGTTACTTCCGACAACGGTTGAATCGTGGTGGCTGGCAGGAAGATTATTATGTGGATAATCTCTTCCACCGTATGCCCATAGAACTAATTAAAAACGAGCAAGGGCAACCACTCACCATCGAACTAGAAATTCGCCAGCGCCGGGTAAAAGTACAAATTTGGCAAGTGCGAGTTGGGCGAGTCACCCTCTATCTTTTAGATAGCGATCGCGACGACAATGATCCCATTGATCGTTGGTTAACTGGACACCTTTATGGCGGTAATCAAGAAACTCGCATCGCCCAAGAAGTCGTTTTAGGAATTGGTGGTGTCCGTGCGTTAACAGCTTTGGGAATCCAGCCATCCGTCTATCACCTCAACGAAGGACACGCCGCCTTCTGTACCTTGGAAGTTGTCCGCCAAGAAATTGAACGTACTAACAAATCCTTCTACGATGTAGAAACAGATGTACGTAAACGCTGTGTCTTCACCACCCATACACCCGTTCCCGCCGGTCATGATGTCTTCTCGCCAGATTTAATGGACTCCTTCTTCGCCCACTACTGGCCCCAACTACGCCTTTCCCGCGAACAATTCTTAGCATTAGGCGCACGCCGACTTGGCGATCCTTGGGAACCCTTTGGTATGACCGTTTTAGCATTGCGGATGTGTCGCACCTCCAACGGTGTCAGCGAATTACACGGACGAGTCTCCCGCCAAATGTGGACAGTCATGTATCCCAACCGCACTGAAGATAATGTCCCCATCGGCTACATTACCAACGGAGTCCATGCACCAACTTGGACTGCTCCCCTAATAGCGGAATTGTACAATCAGTATTTGGGAACAGATTGGAAAACCCATGCAGTTGATCCCAAAATGTGGGAAAAAGTAGACGATATTCCCAATGAAGAACTCTGGTGGCGACATCAAATTCTCAAAGAAAGACTTGTTGCTCACACCCGCTATAAAGTTAAGAAAGCTAGAGAAGGACGAGGCGAAGAATACCAAAATATTCAAGCCACCAACACCTTACTAGATCCCAAAGCACTCACCATCGGATTTGCTAGACGTTTCTCACCATACAAACGCGGTCATTTGCTGCTGCGTGACATGGAACGCGCCCTCAGAATTTTTGGTAACACTGATCGACCCGTACAAATTATCTTCGCCGGCAAAGCACACCCCGCCGATGAAGAAGGTAAGCGAATTATTCAACGCTTAATGGAGTGGTGCAAACACCCAGCCCTCACCAACCGCGTTGCTTTCATCGAAGACTACGACATCTACACCGCCCAAAAACTCGTTCAAGGGGTTGATGTCTGGTTAAACAACCCCCGTCGTCCTCTAGAAGCATCCGGTACAAGCGGACAAAAAGTTTGTTTCAACGGTGGTATAAATTGCAGCGTCCTCGATGGCTGGTGGTGCGAAGGCTATCAAGCCGATGCCAACGGTAAAGGTATTAACGGCTGGGCAATTGGCGAAGATGCCCACACCAGCGATCAGGAACTACAAGACCGTATTGATTCGGAATCACTGTATAAATTATTAGAGGAGGAAATCACTCCTCTTTACTACAACCAGGATGCTAACGCCATTCCCCACGGTTGGATACAGATGATGAAGGCTTCCATAAAAACCAACGCACCACTATTTAACACCGATCGCATGATTGCTGACTACGTTTCCCAGGTATACGTCCCAGAAATTGCTGTCACAGTACCGCCAATTTTAGCCAAAGTATTGGTCTAAGAATTGATGAACCACCAAGACTCCAAAGCACTAAGAAACCTTTGTGTCTTTGTGGTTCACTTCTTTAATATAAATAAATTAACCACCAAGGCTCTAAGTCACCAAGAAATCCTTCGTGTCTTTGTGTCTTCGTGGTTCATTTTTTATATAGGTAAAACGAAATGCTTATCTGGCAAGCTGATTTTTATCATCATCGCCAACAGCAGACAGCAGGACAAGTTTTATGGGAGTTGTTGATTTGCGATCGCGATCGTAGTTTTCAGTATGAAGCGATTTGTCCTCAATCTCAGGTGAATTCTAATTGGGTTACTGCTCAGTTGCAATTGGCTGCGGATGGGAAATTACCAGATATAATTCAGGTGTTTCGCCCGCAATGTTTGGGTTTGATTCAGGAAGCTGGACGCAGTTTGGGTATCAATGTTGAACCGACTCGCCGCACTTTTGCTGTTAAGCAGTGGTTGCAAGAAAAAAATTATCCCACAGTAGTAGACAAACCGCCTCCCACACCATTACCGGAAAATCTTTGGGGAGAAGAATGGCGATTTGCGACTTTGTCAGCAGGTAAGGTGGTGGAAGCGTTTGCAGAACAGCCTATCCCGATTTTGGTAATACCAGAGTTTCTGCAACCGATGAATTTGGGTTTGGCGTCAACGGTGTCAGTTCCTGGTGTGATAATTTATGGGGGACGGCAATCAATGCGTCTAGCACGGTGGTTACAGCAAGCGCGTCCTGTGGAGTTAAGTTATATTGCGGGTGCGCCGGATGGGTTGGTATTGGAAGCTAGTTTGGTAGATAGATGGATTTTAGCGACGTTTAGTGATCCAGAGGTAGCAGCCGCAGCTAAGGTTTACGAACAGCGTAAGCAGGAAAGTCATGGGTTACATTTTTTACTGGTGCAACCTGATGACTCGGGGATGACTTTCAGTGGTTTTTGGTTATTGCGTGCGGAAGATTAATTAACAACTAATTACCTAAACAAAATTAATCCCACATTCTCTATGTTTCTTCCCCGTTCCCTGTTCCCCGTTCTCTGTTCCCTGTTCCCTTAATCATTGCATTTGTCGCCGTGCGGCTTCTAAAATGAGGCGTTGTTCAGCACGTGCGATCGCTTGATATGTCCTTGCTATTGCTTCCGGTTCTACGGAAATAGAGGTTATACCCCATTCGATCAAATGCTCTATAATTTCTGGATACAATGCAGGTGCTTGACCACAAATAGAGCAAGGAATTTTTGATTCTCTGGCTGTGCGGATTAATTGAGCCACAGCATTCATGACTGCTGGGTGACGTTCATCAAATGCTTGTGCGAACTGCCCTTGTTCTCTATCTACCCCTAATAGTAGTTGAGTTAGGTCATTGGTACCAATTGAAATTCCTTGGACACCAGCTTTGACATATTCTGGTAGTAAAAATAACACACTTGGGACTTCTGCCATCATCCATAGTTGAAAATGATGTATCCGAGTTAACCTTGCTTCTTCTACTTTTTGACGACAAAAGTTGAATTCTTCGACTGTACGTACAAACGGCAAAATTAAGTGAATATTGGTATAACCAGATTGCTGTACATTTGCTAAGGCAGCTAATTCTAACTCAAAGACAGCAGGATTGACCAAATAGCTGAATGTACCACGTTCTCCCAACATAGATTGCGGTGAAGATTGTAAATTCTCGCTACTTGATTGTAATTCACGCGATCGCCAGTCCAATGAACGATAAAAAACAGGTCGTGGGGCAAAAGCCTGGGCAAACTGTAAAATTTGTTCGTACCATCGCTCTAATAGTACATCTTGACGCCCATTGGTTAACCAATTGAGAGGGTGCTGTCCTTCTAGAATATTGAGTACCATCAATTCTGAACGCAATAATCCTACTCCATCAATGGGCAAAGAAAGCACTTGCTCGATCAAGCTAGGCTGACTTAAGTTAACTAGCAGCCGGGTAGCAATCATGGATTCCTTTGTTGAGGAGTTAGTGATAGATGAAATAGAATTGTGGTTTCTTGTTGAAGTATGGCGCAAACCAGGATTCAAAGCTGCGGAGGATTCGCCGCCATTTTGTAAAAGTGGGGAAACTCCTGCACGTAAGTAATTTCTATTTTGTAAACGTTTCGCTGCTTCCCGTAGGGATGGAGACTGTTTTGAAGAGATCGTGTGATGGGGAAAGGAGAGAAAAGGCAAAAATTGATCTGATAGTCTTTTATCAGTTTCTTCTTCTTGTGTCTCCGTACCGAGGCGATAAATTTCTCCTTTATCACCATCCATTAGCAATTGCTCGCCATGATGAATCACAGTCGTAGCACTGGCTGCATTAACTACTGCTGGTATTCCTAATTCTCTGGCGAGAATCGCTGCGTGGCATGTGAGACCTCCATGTTCAGTGATAATACCTACAACTTGTTGCAATATTGGCAACCAATTTGGTGTGATGGCTGGTGCAACTAAAATTACTCCTTTGGGTAGTTGTTCTGGTTTTTGTTGAGAATGAATGACATGAGCAGGTGCTGTGATCCGTCCTGTTGCTGCTCCTAGCCCCTTGATAAAGTGAACATCGGAAACTCCTGATTGGGGTAGGTTAATTTGCGTTATGTAAAGTGTTCCCAATGAAGTTTGTTGAGAAATTGTCCACTCTAAAGTGAGGTGTTTACCCAGTTCTTGAACAAGCTGATTTGTCAGTCTGATGAGTTGTTGCAAATATTCTTCTGGTAAAGCATATGCTTGTTGTTGCGCTTCAGTCAGCAGATATACTTGCAAACCAGAATCATCTTGTTTTGGTACTGATATTGATGTGGATTGCAAATCAACGCTAGAATTTTCATTATTAATACCATAGGCGAGTAGCTTGTATCCCAACTGTTGCTCTTGAACAAGCCTAGTTTCTGGTTGAATATAGTAGACATCCGGCAAAACTTCACCGTGGGCGATCGCAATTCCCAACCCACAAGAAGCTTGAATTTCCCAATGGGAAGAGTTGGTATTCACTAAGCCACTGGCAAGTGCATTGTGGATTGGTTGCACCAAAACTGCTAAATTAATCTGTTGGAGATCAATTCCTGCTTGTTGCCAGCACAAAAGACTTCTAGCACGAAACAACTGACTCCAAGTCCGCTTGAGTGCTGAGGCGATCGCTTCGAGTTCGCAGTCACAAATTTGTGAGTCCAGCAAACCAGATATATTCGCAACTCCGTGCTTACCTGTAGGAAGTGTTAAACTTGGGCGAAAAATCAGACACTGAGTTGCCCATCTTTGAGTTGCTTGATAGATAGCAGTTAATAACTCAGGTGATACAGTTGCGCTAATAATTTCTTGACGTAACCGTTCAGCTACCTGCTGAAGCTGACGCCAATTACCAACATCCAAGTGCAATGAAGAATTTGGTAAGTCAGCAATCAATGCTTCTGAACTGTTGAGATTTTCTAGAAATTCTCGCAAAACTGATGCTGGGATGACAAAACCAGACAGCACCGGATAACCACGCTGCATGATTCTGCTTAAATAAAAAGCTTTATCACCAACTTCGGCGCGATCTAGCAGTTTAATTTGCTCAAGCCAGTAGAGTTTGTCCACTCAATTAGTCAGTTGTTGGTTGTCGGTTGATGGTTGGTGATTGGTGATTCCATAGACGCACTAACAGTTTTTCTTGGAACTACCAAATAATCAACAAAGAACAAAATCCTATTAAAATTAAATTTCAGCGTCTACCTGTCACTAGGACTAGCGCTAAACTTTCTAGAAATCTATCCAAGCTGAACAAATAGACAACTTGTTAACAGGTTTTCTAGCTTTCAGTGTTGCGGTTGAGTTTATAATGAAAAATACTAAAGATTAAATTTGTATAACTTGCGTTATTATCTCCCAGAATCGCCCCAGCTTTTCCATTATTGTTAGTTTACACAATTTGTAACTAAACAATCTCTAAGCATATTCACTTAATCTTAAGTTTGAATTTTTACTGCTGTAGCTTGCTGGGCATTTTATAAACAAAAATCTACATTAAAAATCTTACCACAACACTATTATTGGCAAAGCTTTTAACACAACCATTACCCAAAAGGAATATACCTTGCAAAAGAAAAACAACTGCCGAAAAATTTAGAAAACATTAACCGAACAATACGAAAAATTTGAGTATCAGCTGTTAAATTTGGTAATTTAGTTACAATAGCTACGCTCACATACTGCAAATGATTGCTGACATCAGTATAGGTGCATGATATCACATTTTTTAGTATCATTAAATACATTTTTTCTTGCACCTAATGATTGGGCTAACATTGCTTTTAGACTATGCCTAGCAGTATTTTTTGGCGGGGTAATTGGCTTAGAACGTGAGCGTAGACGCAAACCAGCTGGCTTAAGAACTCATATGTTGGTAAGTGTAGCTTCAGCAATGTTTGTCCTTGTCATCTTACAAATAGACGAACCACGAGATTACAATGGACTCAGCCGCGTTATTCAAGGTATAGCTGCGGGTGTAGGATTTCTGGGTGCTGGTGAAATTTTGCGAGAAACTTCAGACGAAGAATCCTCAAGAATAGAAGTTCGGGGACTCACTTCCGCAGCAGCTATTTGGGCTTCGGCTGGCTTGGGGATTATAGCTGGATGTGGTTTGTGGCAATTAGGAATACTTAGTATTTCTGTGTCTTTTTTTATTCTTTATATTATGAAAAAATATGAAAGGCATATATGAAAGTATATAGTGAGCCTCTTAGAGGATGTTTGAAAAGTCCCTAACGATGTATCAATTAGTTTTAGCTCCCCCTAAATCCACGCCACGTGCTACAAGTCGGCGAAGCCGCCCAATGCAGTGGCTCCCCTTGAAAAGGGGGACTTTAAGAAGCTTTTCCCCCTTTTTTAAGGGGGGCTAGGGGGGATCAACAAGTGCCTAAAATTACAGCTAACTACTTTTCAAACAACCTCTTAGACCTGAATCTTTACCGACAAACAACGATTTTAGTTTTTAAAATAGAGACATCATTAACTTAAAATTCTGTGGGGGGTAAATCTGCATGAAAATCTCATTTCTGCCACTCAAACTACTTGTTGTTAGCACTTTAGCAGGAATAGGTTTTATTTCTTTGCTGATGCCAAAACCTAGTCTTGCTGAACCAAGCCAAGTACCGAACTTACAAAATTACGATCCTCAGAACAACACAGACGACCCATACAACAGCAACAATAATCCTTTTTCTAACTCCAACGCAACTGATGGTTTTGGTGCGTTCAATTTAATTCATCGCGCCAATTTAAGTGTTCCGGATTTAGATATAAATGCACAAAACCAACAACTTGATGAAGCAACAGAAGCTTTTAAAACTAGACAACGAGCATTAACACAACAAAACAAACAACAAACACCAAGATTGCAGATTATTACTCCAAGAGTTAATAATACTCCTAGTCCATAAAAATTAGAACTGTAAACTTTATTTGGTACGTTTCAAGCAATTGAAGAGGAGGCGGGGAAAAAGAGACGCACTGACGCGGGGAAACCCCACGGATAAATCCGGGGGATTCAATTCCCGGAAAAATTTCTTTTCTCTCCACGGATAAATCCGCTTTCTTGTGACTAGGTGCTTCAATCTTGAGAATGGTTGCGCTCCGCGTCTCCCATTCTCCCCATCTCCGCATCTTCTTGGTCAAGAGTCAATAGTTTGAACTCTTGACTTTTGAACATCAGTGTTAGAGATTAGGGAACCCACTAGGGCCAAAGGCTCACCAGTTCCCTTTAACTCTACGTAAAGACAATTTATAATCCCAAGGCAGCTAGAACATCACTTGCATGGGTAGAAGTATTGACACTAGAGTCAACATGAACAATTTTGCCGTTACCATCAATGACGTATGTAACGCGCTTGGCATAACCGCCACCATCAACATCGTAGGCTTTGATTAAGCTGCCGTTGGTGTCAGCTAGTAATGGAAAGTTGAGATTATACTTTTGGGTAAATGCTTGGTGTGAAGATTCATCATCTGCACTTACCCCTAGTACCACAATATCTTTGCTTGTGTACTGCTCGTTAGCATCACGGAAACTACAAGCTTGCTTGGTGCAGCCTGGAGTGTCGTCTTTGGGGTAAAAATACAGAACTACTGTTTTACCTTTGAAATCAGATAAAGATACTGTGTTGCCGTTAGTGTCTTTAACGGTAAACGCAGGTGCATCTGTCCCAACTGCTAGAGGCATAGTTTACCTTTCCTAAATTTGAAATTACTGATGCATTTGAAATTTTACAATAATTTACAATCATTACAGGACAATAAAAAAAGAAATCAGTTACTAGTGATCAATTGGTAACTGTTAACTGATAACTGATAATTAATAACTGGAAACCACAATGTCTGCTGTTGATGCTCAGAATCAGAAAACCCTGACATATCCACCTAAGACTATAGAAAGAGCCAAGCGATCGCTACTTTGTTGTCCTTTTAATATTGGTTTATTTGTAGCCATGCTTTCACAGAGGGTAGCGATGAGTGAAATTATTGGCAATTCTGGCGTTAACAAAGGCTACACCAAAGCTTCTTTGTCTGAATTAAGAGCAGACAACGCCTTAGCATGGTTAATTCAAGTAGGTGTATTGCGACGTGAAGTTGATGGCCAAGGAATTACAGATAGTTTTCGCCTCACACCCCTTGGTCGTCAGATAGTAGAAGAATGGGAGCATCAAGCATTGCCGACTTTAACATGGGGCGATCGCATTTTAAATTTTGTGGCTCGTTGGTTCAGACTGCCATTTTAGCTGTATCCACCAACCAATTTTGAGGTGAAAAGTTAGGAGTCGCACTGAGACGGGAACAATATGTACGGAAGTCTCAACTGCATTTATGAAGTCTTTACTATGTCTTTGTAAATTGATGTGAGATATTGCGTAAGATTGTCGTTTGTCCAACGTCATTTGTCATTTGTATAACGCTAATGACAAATAACTAATGACCAATGACCATTTAACGAGCAATTTCATCACTCAACCAGCATAGCCATATAGGCTTCATGCTTTTAATATCACACCGGATTGGAAAAACAGTTGAATATGAAAGCAATTATGGTGGTGGGAACAACATCCCACGCAGGGAAATCACTGTTAACGGCTGCTATTTGTCGTATTTTGTCGCGGCGTGGCTGGCGAGTGGCTCCCTTTAAAGGTCAGAATATGGCTTTAAATGCTTATGTCACAGCTAATGGTGGAGAAATGGGTTACGCCCAAGCAGTACAAGCCTGGGCGGCTGGGGTTGTACCTTGGGTAGAAATGAACCCGATTTTACTCAAACCCCAGGGTGATATGACTTCCCAGGTGATTATTAGGGGTAAAGCTGTGGGAAAAGTCAGTGCTGCGGATTATTACGAGCAATATTTTGAACTAGGATGGCGCTCAATCGAAGAGTCTTTACAGCATTTGTCAACAGAATTTGACTTGCTGGTTTGTGAAGGTGCTGGGAGTCCGGCGGAAATAAATCTCAAGCACCGTGATTTAACTAATATGCGAGTGGCAAAATATTTAAATGCCCCGACTTTGCTAGTAGTTGATATTGATCGGGGTGGTGCTTTTGCTCATGTAGTTGGAACCTTGGAATTGCTGGAACCAGAAGAACGCGCTTTGATTCGTGGTGTCGTGATTAACAAGTTTAGGGGACAGCGATCGCTACTCGAATCTGGTATCAAATGGTTAGAAGAACGCACACAGATTCCGGTAGTTGGTGTAATTCCATACCTAGAAACTGTATTCCCCGCTGAAGATTCCTTAGATTTATTGGAACGTAAATCATCTAAATCCAGTACGGATCTAAATATTAGTGTAATTCGTTTACCCAGAATATCTAATTTCACCGATTTTGATCCCTTAGAATCAGAATCAACAGTCATGGTAAAATACTTAAGCCCCAAGCAAGAATTAGGACATCCAGATGCTGTAATTCTACCAGGTACGAAAACATCAATTGCTGACTTGCTGTTATTACAAAGAACTGGTATGGCAGAGGCAATTCAAAACTATGCGGCAGCAGGTGGTACAGTTTTAGGTATCTGCGGTGGTTTTCAAATCCTTGGTCAAATGATTGCTGATCCAGAAGGTATAGAAGGGCAAGCAGGTAGATTTCAAGGTTTAGGACTATTACCCATTAAAACAGTCATCACAGGCCAAAAAATCGCTCGCCAGCGTCAAGTCACCTCAAATCATCCCCAAATGGGCTTACCCGTAACTGGATTTGAAATTCATCAAGGGCGATCGCGTATTGAAACCCAAGGTATAGATTCCCAATCCTACTATCCTCTATTTGATGACCCAAATTTAGGATTAGTGGATAATTGCCAATCAGTTTGGGGTACTTATCTCCACGGTATATTTGACAATGGCCCCTGGCGTCGTGCTTGGTTAAATCGCCTGCGTCAACAACGAGGTTTAAAATCTCTGCCTACAGGTGTTGCCAACTATCGAGATCAGCGCGAAAATCTACTAGATTCCCTGGCTACAGAAATTGAACAGCACCTAGATTTGACTCCTTTGTTGTCGTAGTAAGCTAAAAATTATGACTGTGCGCGTTAATTTTTTACCAGATGATATTACGGTTGACGCTCAAGTAGGAGAACCCTTGCTCGATGTTGCTGATCGAGCAGGGGTGATGATTCCTACTGGTTGTCTGATGGGTACTTGTCACGCTTGTACAGTGGAGCTAGACAATGGAGAAATCATTCGTGCTTGCATTAGTGCAGTTCCAGATGGATGCGAAGAATTAGAGATCAATTTGTTTAGTGATCCAACCTGGTAAATAAGCATGAAGGATGCAGACGCCTTGAAGGCGGCTTTCTGTAGGTCATGATGAGATTTGAAGTATTTGTTATCTTGAATTTTTGATTCTTCATCTCATGTTTAACCTTCAGCCTTTAACCTTCATCCTTCAGCCTTTGTTTTTAAAGCATATTGCTTAAATCGCTCTAAATCAGCCTTTAGAGTTGATTCTACTATTCGTCCCAAAAATAAATTATCCATGATTTTGCCAAGGATACCAGGGATAGCATAGGCAGCAGTAAGTTTAACGATGCTACTGGTATGGCGATCGTAAAAACGAATAGCTCCCCGATTCGGTAAACCATCGATAGATTCCCATTGGATGATTTGATGGGGAATTACCTTGAGAATGCGGGATTTCCAGGTAAATTCAAAACCACCAGATTTCAATGTCCACAATGATATATCCGGGTTATCTTCAGGAACTTTCACTGAATCAATCCACTTCATCCAGCGGGGCATTTGCTCCAAATCAGACCAGAGACTCCATACTAAATCTATGGGAGCCTCTACTTCCACCTGCACCGTATGTTCTAACCAATCAGACATTAGATTTTAGATTTTAGATTTTAGACTTCGTCGTGAGCGCTCAGTCGAACGATTTTAGATTTTGGATTAGCAAACTATTGTTTCACAGTTTCCAAAATAGCCTTTGCTGCAAGCATTCCCGAAATCGTTGCTCCTTCCATGCTATCGATATAATCCTGCTGTGTATAACTCCCTGCTAAGAAGAAATTAGCCACAGGAGTTTTTTGCCGTGGACGATAAATATCCATCCCTGGCGCTTCTCTGTACAAAGACTGAGCCAGCTTAACCACACTGTACCAAGTCATATTTAATTCCCTTGATGATGGGAACAACTCATGTACTTGTGCCAAAACATGTTGAGCAATTTCTTCATTGCTTTTTTTAATGAACGGATCTCCGGGTGTCAGCACTAACTGCAACAAAGACCCTTCCCCTTGCCGATAATAATCAGCAGGGCTAGTCAAAGCTAAATCAGCAAAACAAGAAAAATCTGCATCGGCAGTATATAACAAATTATCAATTCCTGCTGCATGATTTAGCTGTTTGCGTGCCTCTACATCTTGCAGTTCTGTTACCCAACCATCAAACCGTAGCTGCACCGTTGCAACAGGAACCGCATCCAACTTGTAAATATTGTCAAATTCTGACCACTGACGCCATTGTTGAGGTAACAGACGCTGAATTCCAGGCAGATCACAAGCTGCCACATAGGCATCTGCGGTAATTTTTTCTTCTGTGTCACCGTCAGCAATTACTAAACCAGTGACACAGGTTTGTTCTTTTTCCTCAACAAATTGAACTTCTCGTACTCTGCGGCGAGTATGAATTGTTGTTCCTCTCGCTTCTAGATATTCCAAAATCGGTTTATGCAAATATTCATAGGGCGATCCTTTCAGCATTCGCAGTTTTGAGGCTTCGGTTCTCACTGCGAATAACTGAAAAATCGTCAACATACAACGAGCAGATATGTTCTCGCAATCTATAAAACCCAAAGCATAAGCAATGGGGTTCCACATCCGCTTAATACTGCCGTTGCTACCACCATGACTACGGAACCACTCAGCAAAGCTAACTTTGTCTAAGTTGCGGATATCTTGCATTGCACCTTCAAAGTCAACTAAACCCCTGACAACTGGACTAGTCGAAAGTGCTACAGCATTCTGTAATTTATCTAGTAATGAGAGTTGAGAAGTAGTAAAAAATGCCTTTAAACCATTGAAAGGCGCACCCATAAAGAAACGAAAATCAAGCGCACCTGTCTTTCCTCCTTGATTGATGAAGTTATGAATGTGTTCTTTAGGAAGCAGGTTTTCAAAGGCTCCCATCTTCTTCATCAATTTCAACAACTGATTGTAGTTGCCAAAGAAGACATGCAATCCCATTTCGATATGGTTGCCATCTCCATCTACCCAGCTGCTAACTTTACCACCAACAAACGGACGGGACTCAAAAATCTGGACTTCACAGCCAGCATCAGCTAGTTCTACAGCGGTTGCTAGCCCAGCCAGTCCCGCACCTATGATTGCAACGCGCATTCCGTCCTTCCTTTTCAATTTCTTTACAAATTGTAACTGGGTTGGTGTCGGAATTTGCTACTCGTATTCTATTTAGAGTCCTAGAGTCAAAAGATTCAAAAAGCACCCTGCCAAGTTTGTAAAAGAGTCAAACAAAGTAAAAAGTAGAAGACAAAAACAAATTTTCCCTTCTTTATTATTCTTTTTTCCTTGTACTCTTAATCTATAAATTCTGCCTCCCTATCTATCGCCATCTTTTGTATCTTCAGCTACAGATAATCCTCGGATCAACTCCCGAATCACATCAGTTGCTGGTCTACCAGTTTGCTCACAATAGTTTTCCAGTTTTTCGGCCTCCTGTGCTGCTAAGTTCACAGTGATACGTTTGACAGCCCATTTTTTATTAGTCATTTTATTCTGTTATTTGCTGTTTATCAACATTGTGTACAAAATGTTAGTGAGGATGAAAGAGTTAAGAATATCAGAGTTTTTGTCAGGAAACAAGCAATCCTTTGTGTAAAAAATTTGCTTTGCTTGAAGTATTCTTCATTTTTTAATAAAATCAAAAAAGCAAATGAACAAAGTGTTGTTGTGTCAAAAGCAATAGCGTATATTATCTATTACACAACAGCAACTATCTCAAGGAAGAATCAAGCTTGACCACAAATTCTATAACCTAGCAAAGGAAATTGCTGCTAGCTAAATAACTATTTATTAGACAATAGCAATCTCAAAGGAACTTAACCTATCTCTATCACCTAATTTGACCAAATACGTTTGGGGAAAACATGTGCCATAACACCTGTAGATACGGTATTAATGTGTTCGCTTGTTTTTGATTTAGATGCTGAGATATTTCTTGCTCTAGCAAGTGCAGCATATAGCGAATAATTTCCCAGTGAACTTTTAATCTTGGGTAGAGCATTGCACACACTGGAAACAATTCTTGTTGAATAGCATTCACGCTTCCTTCCAAACTACAAACCCAAAGATAAACTTGGAACATTTCTATATCCCTGAGACTGGAAAGTCTAACTAAGGGTTCACTTAATAAACCAGATCGGGAATAATATCTAGGGTAAAGATCAATTATCTTTTGGCAAATTTTATTGGCTATTTGTGTACTCACAGGCAAAAGCTGTTGAACTGCTTTTAAAGAATGAGAATCAAAATCATGTTCCGCTGCTGCATTATAAGCACGTTGTAGTGGCATATACAGATGGTCATCTATGACTTTTAAGTAACTGGCAAGTACAATTTGTTCCAAAGGCGAAAGAGTTTGTAGTAAGCCAAGGTTAGTATAGTGAAACTGCAAACTCACAAAGGCAATCACTCTAGGATCCTTTTGTGTATATTTCTGTCGCAGTAAACCCACATTTGTGCTGATGATTGTTGCCGTTTGAGTAGATGCACAATGTTGTGCTTCCATCTGCTGAATGTTTTCAAACGATGGGATTTGTATGGCTACCTTTTTGCTTGATATTTGCTGCGTGTATAGATGCAATGCTTGCTCGTATATCCCAAAAGAATCTGCTGTTATTTCCCAAGGATTTATTAATTTGGGGTCAATACGATGCCTTTTGATTTCTTCTGATAACAATGCTTCTGTTTTGTTCCAAGCTTGGAAACTCACAGTACGCAAAGAATTCATCAGCTTTTGTGATGTTATTTTTCTACCTTCATAAGATAATACCTTTTTGAAGCTCACAGCATCTTGCTTATTTTCATACAAGTAGTTCAGTTCCAAATTATGCAAATACTTTTTAGCCCATTTTTGAGCTAAATATGAAACAGCAGATTCTTTTTCTATTTGTAGTGAACGATTGGAATTATTATCTGAATTATCATTCATCTCCATATATTAATAATGTCGATATTAGCGTATAAACACCCTATTTATTAATGTACTTATTGTATATGTTTTACCGATTGTTTCTATGGCTTTATTGAAACTTTAACCAAAATCTACTGGAAGTTAGATTTTGATTTTTATAAAATTTTTAATAAGAAATAGTAAAAAAATTACATTTGATTATGTGTACAGTAAAAACATCCATAAAATTGAAAAAATCATAATCATAAAAAAATGTAATTTTATAAATTATATTAAGTGTATATTTATATGATTTTGATAACGCTTAAAGTCTAAATTTATACTTTTATTTTTATCAAAAAAATAGATTAAACAGTTAATACAAATAAGATAAAAAGCAAATAAGTAAATATTGTTACTTGTTTTTGATGTATCTTCTGGAAAAATGGTTAATTTTATATGCAGAGAGTTTAAAAAAAGCAAAATACGCCTTCATATTAAGTAAAATAATGAAAAATTTAAACTTATTCCAGTAAATAGTAAATTTTATTTAAGTTGCGATTCTTAATAATTAATTTTTAAAATTTTAAATAATAAACTTTCAGACAAACAAGCAAAATAGAATACGCAAACATGTAGAGCAGATTGAACGATCAAGACACATTACAATTTAGAAAAATTATTGTAAGGTCAAGATTTCCCGTTCATCTAGGTTGGAGATGTTGGAGATATTAATTTTGAATCAGTTTGGCTATGTCAAGATTAGGACTGCTACATAAGTGCTAAATCAGCCCATTAATTGCTCACAGCTATTAATATGATTGAGCAAGACAAAACTTGTGTTTTGAAGCACAAGGCTACATGTTCAGTTTGCTATTCAAATTGCAGTTGCGGCATCAGCTGGAGAGTACCAATGCCTAAGTCTTTAGGTGAAAGCGATCGCGCCTCAAATAAAGCCATCATATCTCGCAACTGGGGGTTACCACGAGCTGCACCAGTTAGTCCTTTGGCAATAATTAAACCGCAATAGCCTTTGGTATTTTTACAACGCTGATTCCATTTTTTTCTGGCTTCAACGTGAGTCGGGTCATCATCTAAAAACTCACCAAATAAAAATAATTCCCCATTTTGAGTTTGTAGTAAACCCAAATCATAGCGATCACCACCAAAAGGATCTGCGCCAGGATTAAAACAAATAGCTTTAAGACCTCCAGCTTTTTCTATATTTTCAATTACGGTCTTAGCCTTGGGACGAGAAGTTTGAATTAAAATTACTGGCAAACCATCACCTACTGGCTCAATTTCTCCTCCTTGATGGTAACTAACTCCTTGACGTAAGTACTCCAACATTTCCCAAGACACCACACCTAAACTCAGGAAAGAGTCTTCTGGAATTAAGTCATCTCGCAATGATCTAAACATCGGCGTAGAATCCGATTCGATGTCCTCCTCGTCTTCTTCATCCTCGTAGCCTGCCATTTCCTCTAACTCTGCTGCCAACTCTGGCATACTAGAAACAGTAATAGATACTGATTTATTTTGTTCATCACAAGAATCTGGTAGGGAAATGCGATAGCGACGACTCAAAGCAGGAAAAGAATCCCTATCCAATTGACGACGGTGATCGCGAATAAAACGGCTAAGGCTTTCTAGGGCAACATATACAATCAGTGCTTCTTCATCGTATAAAACTGAGCGTAGACCCTCCAGAGGATGAATATTGCCAAAGGTGGGTTCAATTTCAGACAATGGTAGTTCTGCTAAATCTTCAAATTCTTCCTCTTCGTCTGTTTCGTTAGCATGTTCAAAAGTCAAAAATAGACAATCTTGTTTCAGAAAAGCTTCTTCTAAATGTCCTTGTGATTCGTCTTCTCTTAAAATTGTGGCGCGAAAATGCTTGAGTGAATCTTCGGAACGGTACAAAAGTATGCCATACTCCATCCCCAGCATCCCCATCATTGAGGCGTAGAGTGTACCAACATCCCACTTGTTGATCTCTATTGACAGAATTTGCTGTTCTTCTAACAATTCCCAAGGAGCAGCTTGCCAAATTGCTAATGCTTTTTCTCGCAAAGCTTTTGCATACTGCGGAGGTAATTCAGGAACTTGAGAGTCGAGAATTTCGGCAAACCCACGAAACAGTTCATCAATCAGAGGTAAATCAGGTGAGTAATCAATAGCAATATCTAAATCTTGCAATACTCCACGTAAGTAGAATTGTATTTCTCGGTCTCTGACCACAATTCTTTGGGGACGAGCAGGTTTAGCAGGACTATGGGGGTTTTCCATTGCTCGCATCAAAGTCCGAACAATAGCTTCTGGCCCACTTTCTGGAGGTACTACGTCCATTCCCCGTACGATACCTTGTGTACCATCCACCCAAAGAATACATTCGCCTTTAGTCTCGGAATCTGATAGCTGGGTTGGTGATGACAATGGACGACGATCGCCCTCCCATAAAGAAGGAATTTGAGTTAATTTCCGTAAACGACGGCTGGTAGAGCGATTAAAACTTGTCATAGAGTAAGTGGATCAAAACAAGCGATTTGTAATTAGACTTTTAAGTTAGGGCTAGCCTCCGATGAAACTCTTTTAGCTTTTTAATTAAGAGTAATCGTGATTGTGGGCTGCCAAAGGTCGAAACTCCAAAAATAGCGAATCTCTAAACACATTGAATCTCTCAATTCTAGAATAAAAATCTTTGCTTGCTTTTGACGGAGTCTTTACAATTTGGCAACCTGGAACATCAATATCGCTAAAATGGATAAACAAAGTTATTTACAGACGTGTGGTTGGAAGGCGTTTGTGAAAATTTTCGGGGCTACCCAACTACGAAACTTTTGGGTTAAAGGTTCCCGCTTTGCTTGTATAGGGTAATCTATAACCGCACAAGGAGTTAAAAAAGCAGATGACACAGGCAACTCAGTCTTCACAACGGGGAATTCAGTTAAGCGAAACTGCATTGCGGCAAGTGAAATTGTTGCAGGAAAAACAAGGCGGCAAAGACTTGTGCTTGCGAGTGGGAGTACGTCAAGGGGGTTGCTCCGGAATGTCTTACTTGATGGACTTTGAAGACCCTAGTAAGATTACCCCAAATGATGATGTTTTTGATTATGACGGCTTCAAAATAGTTTGCGATCGCAAAAGCTTATTATATCTTTATGGGTTAATGCTTGATTATAGCGACGCCATGATCGGCGGTGGCTTTCAATTCACTAACCCCAACGCCAGCCAAACCTGTGGTTGTGGGAAGTCATTTGGGGTGTAAGATGTCATTTGTCCTTTGTCATTTGTCATTTGACGAAGGACTGATAACCAATGACCAATGACTAATGACACTTAACCAATGACTAACACAGTTGAATCCCTGTTTGATACAGGTTTAGAACGTTATAAAGCTGGGGAATCAGCAGAGACTTTGATTCCTGTTTTTAAAGAGGTTTGCGATCGCG
This sequence comes from Fischerella sp. CENA71, assembly GCA_024239075.1. Taxonomy (GTDB): domain Bacteria; phylum Cyanobacteriota; class Cyanobacteriia; order Cyanobacteriales; family Nostocaceae; genus Pelatocladus. The sequence continues at coordinate 248,394 of JANBVI010000009.1, forward strand.
CTCCCAAAAGTAGTGCTGCTTGGACTTGTCTAGCGTGGTTGTATTTGTTGGATAACAAACCCAACTCCGCTTTCAAGGCTGCACAAAAAGCAGTAAAGTTAAATCCACAAGATGCACAGGCAAGGGTAAATCTTGCCCTCGCGATGTTGGAAACTAATCAAAAAGGCTTACGCCAACACATTGATGTTGCTAGTAAACTATTAACTCTTAGCCCCGAATGGCAAGAGGAAATCAAAGACAGCATTGCAGATGGTTTTAAGAGAAAACCAGATTGGCAGAGTTTGGAAAAAGTCAAAAATTGGCTATTTGGAAATTAGGAGTATTTTTGTTAGTTGGTTGTTGCTGGTTATGAATTCCAAATAACAACCAACTAACAACCATAAATAATTATTCACATTCAGCTATGAAAGAAAAATTTTTAAGTTGGCTTAACCTAATTTTGGTAGTGGATGTCTTTCTTGTTCTATTTGGTTTTGGGTGGTTAGCGATCGCTGCGATCGGTAAAGCATCAGGAGTACCCTTGGGTTTAGATTTATGGTATAAACTCTGGCAACCTGTTTTCAACCCAGCAATTGGCATCCTCATGGGTGGTGCGATTCTTAGTGGTATCATCAATTGGATTTCACGCAAATTCCAATCTAGTTAGTAAAAACAGGAGCATTCCAAATTTTTCAAAACTCGAAAATTTATCCAGTAAAAAAAATTGTAGAGACGTTGCATTCCAACATCTCTACACATCAGGAAACCAGATCAATAACTTGAATTGAACCGTATTACCCTATAACTGCTTCACCTCAGAAACCAACTTCGCCACCATATCTTTGGCACTACCAAAAAGCATTGTGGTTTTATTTTTGTAGAACAACTCATTATCTACGCCAGCAAAACCTGCACTCATCCCGCGCTTAATCACAATTGTTTGCTTCGCCCGATCTACTTCCAAAATCGGCATTCCGTAAATTGGGCTGTTGGTATCACTGCGTGCGGCTGGATTTACCACGTCATTTGCCCCAATTACCAGCGCTACATCTGTTTGCTCAAACTGGGGATTGATATCTTCCATATCGTGCAGTTGCTCATAGGGAACGTTCGCTTCTGCTAGCAAGACGTTCATGTGTCCGGGCATTCTGCCAGCTACAGGGTGAATGGCATACTTAACATCAACACCCATACGTTCGAGTTGATCTGCCAATTCGCGTACACTATGCTGTGCTTGCGCTACCGCCATTCCATAACCGGGAACAATGACTACAGAACGGGCATAACCCAACATCATCGCGCCTTCTTCTGGATCAATACTGCGGACGGTTTGATCTGTTGTACTACCACCAGCAGCACCGACGCTAGCACCTCCACTGCTGCCAAAAGCATCAAACAAAACGCTGATCAAAGAGCGATTCATCGCTTTACACATAATTTCGGTGAGGATGATCCCAGATGCTCCCACCAATGCACCAGCGATGATCAGCATGTTGTTCATCACCACAAAACCAGCAGCAGCCGCAGCTAAACCAGAAAAAGAGTTTAACAGCGAAATTACCACTGGCATATCACCGCCACCGATGGGGATGACGAACATCACGCCCAAAACTAGAGAAACTACAACAATTCCCAAAAATGCAGTTAGGTTGTGTGGTTGCATGAGTAGAAAACCACTACCCACAACATATGAACTCAACAACAAAGCGTTGAATGGTTGTTGCAAGGGAAATGTAATTGGCGAACCACTCATAATCCCTTGCAGTTTGGCAAAGGCAATCATACTACCTGTGAAGGTAACGCCACCAATTAACACATCCAATAACATGGAAATATTGGCATCAAGGGGTACTGTTTGGGCATGTTGCAGCAAGCGCCAAAATTCAGCAACCGCGACAAGGGCAGAAGCTGCACCGCCTAAACCATTGAGCAAACCTACCATTTGTGGCATGTCTGTCATTTGGACTTTATAGGCTGCGATCGCACCGAGTACCGATCCAATTGCCAATCCCAACAAAATCATCTCGTAGTTCAACACATGCTGATCCAGCAATGTTGCCACAATCGCTAACAGCATTCCCACAGCCGCGACAACATTACCTTGGCGTGCTGTGGCGGGTGAACCTAGTTGCTTCAAACCCAGAATAAATAAAGACGCAGCGACTAAATACGTCAGTTGAATTCCAGTTGGCAGAAAATCAGTCATAAAGTTAAGTGCAGTAATTGGTAATAGTTAGTAGCTAGTAGTTAGTAGTTGCTTGTTAACCACTAACCACTAACTTGCTTTCTTCTTAAACATTTGCAACATCCGATCTGTGACTAGGAAACCACCCACCACGTTGATAGTTGCTAGTACAACAGCAATCAAACCAAGAATGACTGATAGATTCCACTCTCTGGCACCGGAAGCGACAATTGCTCCTAATACAGCAATTCCAGAAATCGCGTTTGAGCCTGACATCAAAGGTGTATGCAAAGTCGGCGGTACTTTATTGATCACTTCAAATCCGGTAAACGATGCCAAAACAAATACAAACAAAGCCGCAATTAATGCTTCCGTCATTTTGAGAAAATCCTTGAAGATTGGGGATTGGGGATTGGGGATCGGGGATTGGGGATTGGGGAGCGGGGATCGGGGAAAGGGAATTGGGAATTGGTTATTTCCCCGCGTCACCGCGTCTCCTGCTCCCCCTGCTTCCTCTGCTCCCTTCTCCTCGCCCCCGATCCCCGATGATTCTTAACTCACCGCTGAACTTATGGCTTGCAATGCTTCTTTAATCCGTGCAGAGTGAATTTCGCCAGCGTGGGTAATGCAAGCTGCATCAATAATGTCGTCGGCAAAGTTGACGTCTACAGCTTTATCTTTGATGAGCAGTTGCATTAAAGACGTCAAGTTCTTTGCGTACAACTGACTAGCATGGACTGGCAACGAAGATGGTAAATTAATTGGACCGATGACCGTGACACCGTGGGCAACAATGTCTCTACCAGGATCAGTGCAAGCGCAGTTACCACCTTGTTCGGCGGCGATGTCTACAATGACTGAACCTGGTTTCATCTGCTTAACCATGTCTTCTGTGACTAGAAGAGGGGCTTTTTTGCCAGGAACTTGAGCTGTGGTAATGACGACATCAGCATTTTTGATGTGTTCGGTGACAAGTTCTTGAGTGCGCTTTTTGCTGGCTTCGGAAATTTCTTTAGCGTAACCACCAGCAGCTGTTGTTTCTTCGTCTAATTTGACTTCTACAAATTTTGCTCCTAAACTTTGCACTTCTTCTTTGACAGCGGGACGAATATCAAAAGCTTCTACAATTGCTCCCAGGCGTCTGGCGGTGGCGATCGCTTGCAAGCCAGCAACACCAGCACCCATGATAAATATTTTGGCGGGAGCGATCGTACCAGCAGCAGTTGTCAGCATGGGGAAATATTTTGGTAGTGCGGCGGCGGCGATGAGTACGGCTTTGTAACCTGCAATTGATGCTTGTGATGATAAAGCATCCATACTCTGCGCCCTAGTAGTACGGGGAATCATCTCCATACTTAAGGCTGTGACTTTGCGATTTGCTAGTTTTTGAGCTATGACTGGATTTCCTAAAGGATTGAGAAAACTAATCAGTACAGCCCCTTCTTTGAGTAAGTCTATTTCTGAGCGACCGTCTTCTCGCTCTTGTGGTGGGCTAACTTTGAGGAGAATGTCTGCTTCTGACCATAATTTGTTAATATCGGCAATTATTGTGGCTCCAGCAGCTTCGTAAGCAGCATCATTAAAGAATGCTCGATCACCTGCACCAGATTCTATCCAAATTTCTAAACCTTGTTTAACCAACCGCGCTACGATGTCGGGAACTAATGCCACACGACGTTCACACACTTCAATTTCTTTAGCAACTGCTATTCTCATGTAATCTCCTTGAGATTAAATACTTATTTCTGATGCAAGTTGTGAAACTTTTACGATGAGTATTTAGACGTACTCTTAACTTTGGGATGGGGCTATCAGCTATTGGCTTTTCTTAGTTTAGTTACCTTTACGCTTTCCCACTCTAGCTATCTAGACAAAGCCTGACTGTGCCGCGCTATGGATGTTGCAATTACATATACTTGCATTTATAGGTTATTTATTGCACATCCTATGCTGATCCCCAACTTTTACATCTATGTCTTCAAATTCTTTTAGGGATTGCAAAATATCGTTGTGTCTTGTTTACATAATGCAATATTGATTAATTTCTCACCAAATAATTACTCATAGGATTAGAAATTTTTTCCGCTGTGAGTAATGCTTACTGCCACCAATCTAGCTTAAGTTAGTTGGCGATCGCTCTATTCAATCACTTAATTTTTATAACAAAAATCTTAATTTTAGATAAACTTGTACATATTTAGAAATACAACTTGATTTCCATGACTTTTTGATCTCTGGTAAAACTATCAGAGAATAAGTGATGATTAGAACCTTCCATACCTCACAATATCGCTAGACTTCCAGTAGAGCTTTTTGTAAATTAAAATACTATTTTTGAAGTAGGGATTTTCCTAAATCTAGACAGGACGGCACTTTTGTTGAGGATTTGACGTCTAAAATCTAAATAAAGTCAGTAGTAAAGTTTAGTTGCGAACCTTTACTCCCAGTTACTGAAACAACACCTTTCTTTTTGCCACAGGAGCTTGACTATGCGACGTTTATTTTCTGCCTTAGCGGTGACTGGCTTGTTACTGACAGGTTTACCAGCAATAAGTCGGGCGCAGAGTTTGCCAGGTTTTACGCTGTTTAGCGGTGTCAAAAGTGAAAATCAATTGCCTTTCCGATTGGATTTTGGTGGACAAAGCAATGCTTGGGACAGATATCGTTTAAAAATCCCCGCCAAAAAGATGAAATTCGCCGCTTCCCAATTTGTTGTTAATTATCCCAATTACTACAAAGGAACCATAGATCCCAAGAAAATTGAAGTCCGCGTCAAAGATAAAAAAGTCCCACTGTCTGATGTGCAATGGGATAGAGAAAATCGTGTGATTCAAATTTACCCTCAAGAAGCCATACCAGCAGGTAACAATGTTGAAATAGTGTTATCAAATGTCAAAAATCCAGCTTTTGGAGGTATTTTCTATTGGAACTGCTCGATTCAAACTCCTGGTGATGTTCCATTAGCGCGTTATTTGGGAACTTGGATTCTTAGCATTAGTTAGTCCATTGTCAAGGGTCAATGGTCAATGGACTTTTAACGCTGGACTCTTGACAATGGACTCTTGACATATAGACTTTTTACTTAATTTTCTTGACAAAAAAGTGATAAGATTATAGATTGTGGCTTTTTATAAAATTTTGCCGAAGAGGATAAAGGTATGCGGAGAACTTTAGAAGGAACAAACCGAAAGAGGAAGAGAACATCTGGTTTTCGTGCCAGAATGCGAACACCAGATGGTAGAAACGTAATTCGAGCTAGAAGAAAAAGAGGACGTTATCGCCTGAGCGTATAGGGTAAGGAAACTTAGACAGCAGTTGTGGCTTTGCCCAAAGCAAATCGGCTTAAATCCCGAAAAGATTTTCAGGCAGTTTTCCGGGAAGGTACTCGCCGTCATGGTTCTTATTTCACCTTGAGAGCCTTACGGCCATCATCCATGAAAAAACCTTCTCTTGATACTGCCCAGACTAATGTAAAAACAACAAACTCGGTGCTTTTTCCAGTCAAAATTGGTATTTCGATTAGCACCAAAGTCAGTAAACGAGCAGTAATTCGTAACCGCCTCAAGCGGCAAATATCGGCAGCTTTGCATAAATTGTTGCCTCAATTGTCACCAGGATGGCGGTTAGTTGTAGTTGTAAAACCAACGGCCGCAGAATCTAAGTGCGTAACCCAACAATTTCTGCAAGAATTAGAGCAGTTGTTGGCACAAGCTGAGGTATTAAATGGGCATTCGTGAAGAAGTTTATTTTGAAGGCGGTCCCCATATTGGGGATTTAATAATAAACATACTTATTGGCTTGACGATTGTAGGTTTACCGTTGACGGTAGGAGCAATTGTAAGAGCATTGTGGCTGCGTTATAGGATCACTGATCGCCGAGTTTCTGTAACTGGTGGTTGGATGGGACGCGATCGCAGCGACGTTATTTACTCAGAAGTTGTCAAAATCGTCAAAGTTCCCCGTGGTATTGGCATATGGGGAGACATGGTATTAACCCTCAAAGATGGTAGTCGTCTAGAACTACGGGCTGTTCCTAAGTTCCGGGAAATCTACGATTACATCACTGAACGAGTCACCGCCAAAAATCCCAATTTTAATGCGACTGCGAAAAAATAATGGGAATCGGGGATCGAGGACAAGGGGGACTACTAATCAGTTATCAGTTATCAGTTATCAGTTATCAAATTAAACTGGTAACTGTTAACTGATTCATGCCCCATGCCCAAAAATGTGCGGCTATCCGTAGTTGAGTTACAGTCGCAGACAGATCCTGATTTTCGATAAATTATATTCAGTCAGCCGATTTTTAAATTTTGATTATGTAGTTGCTGGTTAATTGTTGATGATTTGGTAGTTGATAGTTGGTAATTGTCAATAACTCTTCCAACCAACAACCAACAACAAACAAACAAGCAACCAACAATCAATATAAAATCGGTAGTTAATTTACATTACCTCAGGTTGAATTCAGAATAATGGATTTTGGTATCGGGTTTTTTTCAAACAACGTAATGTTGCCAATCATAGACTTGTTCTATAGCATTGTGCCGAGCTATGGATTGGCGATCGTTGCTTTGACGTTAATTATTCGTTTTGCACTGTATCCTTTAAGTGCTGGTTCGATTCGCAACATGCGACGGATGCGAATTGTCCAACCTTTGATGCAAAAGCGGATGCAAGAAATTAAAGAACGTTTTAAAGATGATCCGCAAAAGCAGCAAGAAGAAATGATGAACGTCCAGAAGGAATTTGGTAATCCTTTGGCTGGATGTTTACCATTACTATTGCAAATGCCAGTGTTATTAGCACTATTTGCAACCTTGCGAGGTTCGCCTTTTGCTGGTGTTAACTATACTGTTAACTTGCAAGTTCTTCCTGCTGAACAAATCGAAAGAATTCAACCCCAAGCCTTTGTCACTCCTCCTCAAAATATCTATGTTGCTGATGGGGAGCATGTTAAGGTAAGTGCCATTCTTCCTGGAGGTAGCAAATTAGCTGTAGGAGAACATACCAAGATTCAATATCAGACTCCTGAAGGTAAGCCGTTTCAGGATTTGTTGGCAGAACACCCAGATACCAACCTAGTTCCTCAATGGAAAATTACCAAAGGGGAAGAAAGAATCACAATTGATGAGCAAGGTAATATCGAAGCACTCCAGCCAGGAGATGTCACCATAACCGGAACAGTTCCAGGGCTAGCAGCAGACAAAGGATTTTTGTTTATTGAAGCTTTGGGTAGAGTCGGAGCTACTGATCCTGATGGCACGATTCATTGGGATATTGTGGCGATGGTGGTATTATTTGGTATTACTCTTTACGTCAGCCAAGTCCTTTCCGGGCAAAATTCTAGTGGTGGTAATCCACAACAGGATACAGTAAATAAAATCACTCCCGTAATCTTTTCCGGGATGTTTTTGTTCTTCCCCTTGCCCGCTGGGGTGTTGATGTATATGGTGATTGGTAATATTTTCCAAACTCTACAAACTTACATCCTTTCGCGTGAACCCCTGCCAGAGGAACTACAAAAAATTGTAGATACTCAAGAAAAGCAGACGGAAGCACAACAAAAAACATTGCCGTTTGAGCCAAAAAGTTCTAAGAAAGTTGAACCCAAGAGTTCTAATGAGCCAAAAAGTTCTAAGAAAGCTGAACCAAAGAGTTCTAAGAAAAAGGCTACAGGTTAATGATGACTGACTCTCGGATGGAAAGAGGGCAGCAGTGGTTAAAAACACTGCTGCAATTTACTGGGATAAATACTGAAATTAAAGGTGATTTAGAAGTAGCTAAGATCGCTGAGGGCGAGTCTCAAGAACCAGATAATTACTGGTTGACTATTGATCATATCAATATGACACCAGAACAAATTCAGGTTTTGATTGGGCCTGATGGTGTAGTGCTAGACGCGATTCAGTATCTAGCAAATTCTACTCTCAACTTAAATCAACCTCATGAGGGACAAGCCTCATATACCGTGGAATTAAACGGTTATCGTATTAAGAGACAAGCAGAAATTCAAGCGATCGCTGAAGCTGCTGCTCAACAAGTCCGCGTAACAGCACAAGAAGTGGAAATAAAGTCTCTCAGTTCGGCTGAACGTCGCCAAATCCATACCTTTTTAAAAGAGTTTAGGGATTTAGAAACCTTCAGCCGGGGTAAAGAGCCACATCGTAATTTGGTTGTACGCTTGGCATTTCCTGAATAATCAAATTGTTGATGGTTGGAAGTTGCTGGTTGATTGCTGATGCTTTCATAGACGCGTTAGCGACGGGCGTGCAAGTAGCCACTCCGTCTCGAAGCGCAGAGTACAACTAACATCTAACAACCCACAAAAGTTAGAATAAAGAAGTATTATCAGCTATTTTGCTGATAGAAAAGCTCATTTGTCGTGAGGATGTCTCACAAATCCTATGGACGCAATTTATATTCCGCAGCTAACCAAAGCGCCGGAGCGGACAGAGGAGATCCAGGTTAAAGAGTTTCTGTCTGGTTTGGATACCTTGACACCAGTTCGCGGGCGTATTCGTGTGCAACATCAGGGTAATTACTTAGAAGTATCTGGAAAAGCAGAAACAATTATTACTTGTACCTGCAACCGCTGCTTGCAAAACTATAATCATCGCTTAGTGGTTGATACCTCCGAAATCATCTGGTTAGACGAAATAGCAGAGCAAGAAGTATCTTTACCCCTGGAACGGGAAGTAGCTGTGGAAGATTTAGTAGAAACTTTATCACCCCACGGATATTTTGACCCTGGTGAATGGTTGTATGAGCAAGTGTGCCTAGAAATTCCTCAGCGCCAACTGTGTGCTCAAAATTGTCCAGGTATTCAACCAAGTCATGATCAAGACTCTACTCGTGCTGTAGATCGTCGTTGGGCTTCTTTGGAGGCTTTGAAAAAGCAACTTCCATCTTAGTCATTAGTCATTGGTCATTAGTGATTCGGCTATTTCTTCGTTCCCAGTCTTTGGCTGGGAATAATTTTTGGGAGGCTGTGTTAAGTAGTCGTGCAAAATAAATTCAGGACTTACGCAAAAGTCGCCAAAAAGCTTAACTTATTTAACCGCCAAGGGGCCAAGAACGCCAAGGATTTGTAGAGTGTGCGTAAGTCCTAAAATTATTAGTTAGGAATGGGAACTTTTAACAGGGAACTCTTAACAGAAAAAGGTACTTAACTTGAAGTGAAACAGAGGCGATCGCTTTTGATATATTCACTTTATATAGAGAAAAAATATCAAACAGTTGTGAAGAGCAGTAGAAACCATAAAAATGAAAGAACTACATTAAATAACAACTTGCTAATAACATCCAAATATTATGAGCTTCCGTGAAGAGTTCAAACTATTGCTCCGCGCTCGCTATCCGCTCATCTATATTCCCACTTACGAAGAAGAACGTTTAGAAGGCGCAATTCGGGAAGAAGCAGCAAATCAGGGTAATCGTCCGGTTTACACTTGGGATTTTGTCGATGGCTATCAGGGAAACCCTAATGATCAAGGTTTTGGGCGACGTAACCCCTTGCAAGCTTTAGAATTTGTCGAAAAAATTCCCGCCACCGCACCGGGAGTATTTATCCTGCGGGATTATCATCGTTTTCTAGACGATGTGGCTATTTCTCGCAAACTTCGCAATTTAGCTAGACTCCTCAAATCACAACCAAAAAATATTATCCTGTTGTCGCCGAGAGTTGCGATTCCAGATGATTTAACTGAAGTTTTGACAGTTGTAGAGTTCCCTTTACCCTGCGCCACCGAAATTCGAGGGGAAGTAGAACGCTTATTAATTGCTACTGGTCATTCTCCTTCCAGCAAGTTTTTAGATGATTTGGTGCGCTCTTGTCAAGGGCTATCAATGGAAAGGATACGCCGGGTATTAGCCAGAGCGATCGCCACTCACGGTGAATTACAACCAGAAGATGTGGATTTGGTTTTAGAAGAAAAACGCCAAACTATCCGCCAAACCCAGATTCTCGATTTTATCCCCGCAACCGAGCAAATTTCTGATATCGGCGGATTGGATAATCTCAAAGATTGGTTACTACGTCGGGGAGGTGCGTTTACAGAACGGGCGAGACAGTACGGATTACCGCACCCCCGTGGTTTACTGTTGGTAGGTATCCAGGGAACTGGTAAATCATTAACAGCCAAAGCGATCGCTCATCATTGGCATTTACCTCTATTGCGCTTGGATGTGGGACGATTATTTGCAGGTTTAGTGGGTGAATCAGAATCACGCACACGCCAAATGATCCAAGTAGCCGAAGCCCTCGCCCCTTGTGTATTGTGGATAGACGAGATCGATAAAGCCTTTTCAGGATTGGGTAGCAAAGGCGATGCAGGAACAACTAGCCGTGTTTTTGGTACATTTATTACCTGGTTAGCCGAGAAAACCTCGCCCGTATTTGTAGTTTCTACTGCTAACGATATCCAAGCCCTACCGCCAGAAATGTTACGAAAAGGGCGATTTGATGAAATTTTCTTCGTTGGTTTACCTACCCAAGAAGAAAGAAACGCTATTTTCAATGTGCATTTATCAAGACTACGCGCCCATAACATTAAAAGTTATGATATCGACAGGTTAGCGTATGAAACACCGGATTTTTCCGGTGCAGAAATTGAACAAACTTTAATTGAAGCCATGCACATCGGTTTTAGCCAAAACCGCGACTTTACTACCGATGACATTTTAGAAGCCGCTAGCCAAATCATACCCTTAGCCCGCACCGCCACCGAACAAATTCAACAACTACAAGAATGGGCCGCAGCTGGGAGGGCGCGTTTAGCATCTAAACACAGTCCTTTGAGCGATCGCATCCAACGCCAGTTAAAATAGCGAGTTATGTTGGTTGTTAGTGGTTAACTGTTAGTGGGTGATAGTTAACCACGATCCTCGATCCCTTATCAAAAATACATTTATTTATGCCAAAGTTTTAAATTATGGTGATTCAAGTATTTAAGTATATATTCGGGTTTATATTAGCGATCGCGATTTTAATTGGTGGTGGGTTTGCTATGGCGCTATATTTTATGAATCGAGTTTCTGCACCCCCGCCAAAACCAATTTATGCCAATGATCAACCTCTGGTGGAGACACAAGCACCAAAACCAAAATCTCAAACACCAAAAACCAATCAAGCATCTTTAGAAGAATCTTCATCAACTCCCGATGCTCAAAAAACTCCCAAACAAACACCGAAGCCAGAAGAATCACCAGAAGCATTACCACCAAGAGCATATAAAGCGCGTGTAACCTGGAAACAGGGCTTACGTCTGCGAAAAGAACCAACTCCCGATGCTGAACGTGTTGGAGGAGCTGCTTTTAATCAAAAAGTTATAGTTTTAGAAGAAAGCAGCGATAATGATTGGCAAAAAATTCGTTTAGAAAATAGTGATCAAGAAGGTTGGGTAAAATCGGGTAATGTCGCGAAAATTGACGAACAAGATGATACTCAAACAACAGACGACACAGAACAACAATAGAGAGTTTACACAATTGCTTCAGTATTAATTTTGAGGCCAAAATTCAAAAGCTTACTGCTTAATCACATTAATTATGATGGGGAAATTCATTTGTAGTAATGACTTTAGTCATCAAATATTCAAGCACTAAAGTGCTTACTACAAACTCTAATTAAATTTAGCCTTAAGTTTTATTTACTTTGTAAGCAAAAGTAAAGCTTAATTGCGATATTTATTAAAAGGTCAAAATCTCAAAAACATGATGTTACTTTGAGGGAAATATAACAGCTACCAATTAAATCAATTCATCCTCAAAGATCAAATATGCATAATCGCAATTCCAAAACTGACTTAGTTACTGCTGCTGTTACTGCTGCTTTAGGTGCTGGTGTAGTTACATCTTTTGCAGTTAGTCAAGGACAAAACCCTCTCCATGCTTTGGCAATTACTGGTTTAGCAGTACTAATTGCATTAGTTTGGGATTACTACCAGAAGCAATAATTTTTATCTATCAAGCAAAATCCACGAGCAAAAATATAACCTGTAGAGACGCTCCATTCTTATCAGTCGTAAGTTATTAGTCAACACAGACAGACCAGATAACTGATAACTGACAACTGATAACTGTTGAAGCGTCTCTAGTTGTAGATTTTCATCGTCGCTTCGGATTGCTGCGTCGAACTTCGCGTTTCTCTTGTTCTTGAAGACGGCGATCGCGCCAATCGGCTAGCGTTAGATAACCAACTCCCCCAGTAACTACCACTAATAGCACCAGAGCAACCAAAGCCAAAATATTTAGGAGTGGACTTTCCACGATACCTCTATAATCCGTTACGACCCCAAACTACCATTGCAATTGACCAGGTGAAAACAGCCAGCAGTGAAACCCATCCTAGTGTCAAAATCTCCATAGTTGTACTTCTTAACTTATTTTACAAAACTACTCTAATATTTATAATACTGGGAATTGGTTGTTGGTTGTGGTCAATGGTCAAGTGTCAAGGGTCATTAGTTAGTCTCCTCATCTCCTTCCCCCCCTTTCAATTTTTAATTGTTTTGTCTCTCCACTCCAGCTTGTGAATGAATAATACTTCAGGTACCTTAATGGCAGAACGTCTAGAATCTCTCAAAGCTGGGATTTTGGCAGCTTTGTGTTTACTCTCAGCTTTCGTGATCACTTCGCTGATTAACAACCTGATTTTAGCAAAATATTTTCCTGAACTTCGCACTCTAGCAGTTGAACTCTTCAATTTACAGTTTCTGCTGAGTGGCGCAATAGCAAGTTTCTCTGGGTTACTATTTGGCGTTACTTATCGTTATGTCATTCGTCAAGATCAAAATCCGCACCTCAAGGCTGGTGGAGTGTTAGCCTTCGGTTTAGTCCGAGGATTAGCTCAGATAGATGTTGGTGTTGCTTGCACTGGTGATGTGTTACCGTTTGTGATTTTGACTTTCGAGAGTGTGCTGTGGTTTGAAATCGCTGCGATCGCTCTTGATGCAGCTATCCATCAAGGTTGGCTTAAACCTTTTTTATCTGACTCCAAATTACATAATTAGCTTATTGTCAACAAAAGTTTGAGAGATAATTATAATTAGTATTTTTAATTTAAAATATGACGGATAATTCCAATTAGGGTACAAGAAAGCAGATTTATCCGTGAAATAAATTCAAAATCGTTCGACTGACTTGTACTGAGCCTTGTCGAAGTAGCGCTCACGACGAAGTCTAGAATTCAAAATCCAAAATCGGATGACTCAATATTTTCTCATAGTTGATATAGAGGCTACTTGCTCTAATGACAATAGTATTCCCAGGCATGAAACAGAAATCATCGAAATTGGTGCAGTGATTTTGAATGGCTCAACATGGCAAAGTGAGTCAGAATATCAGCAATTTATTCAACCTGTGAGAAATCCACGGCTTACAAATTTTTGTACAGAGTTGACTACTATTCGCCAACAAGATGTAGATACTGCTCCGAAATTTCCAGAAGTAACTTCTTCTTTTAAAGAATGGATATATTCATTTCCTAATCATACTTTTTGTTCTTGGGGAGACTACGATAAAAACCAGTTTCTCAGAGACTGTAAATTTCACAATATTCCCTATCCTTTTAATTCAAAACATAGAAATCTTAAAAAAGAATTTTCCGAATATTGGGGAACGTCGCAAAAATTTGGCATGGCCCAAGCTCTGCAACATTTGAAGATAGAATTACAAGGCACACATCATCGTGGTATAGATGATGCGCGTAATATTGCAGCTATATTTAGATATATGAATACACAACAATAGTTCAAGACTTTTTTACCACCAACACACAAAGACACAAAAATCACAACTTTTCATTCCATAGTATCAGTCTTTTTAACTCAACATCAGAACATAGATAGATGTACATATTATGTTTCAGTTTTTATATTGCAAATAGTTATTAACCTCATAGGAGACAAAGTTTATGGGTTGGTTAAAAAGACTTTTTGGATTAGAAAAACCACAAAATGCTCAAGTAAATCCTGCTCCTCAAGCAGTACAACAACAACAAGCTACTGCACCTGCTGCTACTCAACAAATTTCTCCAGAACGGATGGGGTTGAATGGAGAATATGATCAAAGTGGTTTAGCGAAGCGTGTAGCGTTAGCATTTGATCAAGATAATCAATTAGATGATATCGATACTCTCTGGGTTGCTCAAACTGGCAGCACTGTTGTATTAAAAGGTAAAGTCCCTAGCCAAGATATTCTCAATAAAATGGTTTCTGTGGCACGAAATGTGAATGGGGCAACTGCTGTTGATACCAATCAAGTTACGATTGGTTAATTTGTAGTAGTACTTTGCCAAGTTTAAATTCAGGACTTACGCAACTGGCACAATCGTTATCGGTGCGGCTTTGCCGCACCTTTTAATATCAACCAAGGTCAGTTGACGCTTATAATCAGGGTTTCAGCCGTGATTGTTCGGACTGGCAATCATGACTAATGAGCGATCGCCTAGGGTGGCTCCTGCGGAGCATCGTTATGAAGTCCATCCAAAAAAAAGGTTACTATCTCTGCCGATAGAATGGATGATGTCGCAACTAACGATTGATCTCAAAGTTCTACGCAGGTTATAAAACACGTGTGTGTGTAAAATCCATTGGAAATATAGAAGAGCCAGCGCGTTGCGGGGGTTTCCCCCAACCCCACAGGGGACCCCAAAGCCCCCGTTGTAGCGACTGGCGTGAGTTTCACGCCCGAAATAAAATAATTAACCGAGATTGAATCTTGTCAATACTGTAAAGGTTTTCTGATCAAAAAATCATTTTGTTTGTTCAATGTTGCTATGGCTTAGACTTAATAATTTAGCTTATCAAACAGATCAAACTATTTATAGAATTAAGCACAACTTACTTTTTAATTATCTGATTTAACAACTAAAACGTCCAGACATTTGTATGTGTTGGTCTGATTAAAAGTACTGTATGTATGGCTGGGTGAAGCTTCGCCCGCTCGTTATGTTCGTTGCGTAAGTCTTTTGTCTTTTGACCAAATTTCAAGTTTGACAGCAGTTTCTGTAATATTTAAATCATAGTAAACACTGTGTCAAAGATGATAGCGATCGCTTTTTTAGGGTCAACATAGCAATTTTGTTATAGTTAGTATATACAATAACTATTAAAGAAAATTTAAAAAGTATAAAATCAAGTGCAGTAAGTATTTTATAAAATTATATTAAAATTGGCTGTAATATATAGTAATAATTTTAGCGATCTTTGAAGTCAAGTTGCCAACAAGTATTTCATCAGAAAAGCAAGCTAGTTGATGTATATTTCGACAAACTGTTGATTAAGCAAAAATTTAATTTACTCAAAGTAAATTCAGTATCATTAAAGTTTTAATATATGGCTTTACACAATTGGAGACGTAAGCGTGGAGTTGCACTTACTATCGAAGGTTTGCAAAAACTTCAAGAAGCAAAGCGTGCATCAGAAGCACAAGAAAATTATGGCAATAGCTATACACTTGAAGAAATGAGTTCACTTACTGGGTTATATCCCAGTACAATCTCAAAAGTACTCAATCGCGAATCCGGGGTTGATAAAAAAACTCTTGAGAAGCTATTTATAGTTTTTAAACTAAAACTAGATAAAAGTGACTATATCAGCTCAAATACTCGGATAGATTGGGGAGATGCTACTATCCCAACAGCTTTTTATGGACGTACGCAAGAAATAGCCACTTTAAAGCAATGGATTCTAAAGGATCGGTGTCGATTTGTAGCATTATTAGGAATGGGCGGGATTGGTAAAACGTCTTTGTCTGTCAAGCTTGCTCAACAGATTCAAGAAGAATTTGAATATGTCATCTGGCGATCGCTCAGAGAAGCACCACCAATTAAATCCATTCTTGTGAATCTTATCCAATTTCTCTCTGACGAGCAAGAAACAGAAAGCAACCTCCCAGAAAACTTGGCTGAGATCATAGCCAGGCTACTTGAGTATTTACAAAACAATCGTTGTCTAGTGATTCTTGACAATATAGAGTCAATTCTCAGCAGTGGTAATCGCTCTGGACATTACCTTGAAGGATATGAGGGATATGGTCAGCTATTTAAACAGCTGGGAGAAGCAGCTAGTGTGAGCTGCTTAGTGTTAACTAGTCGAGAAAAACCTAAAGAAGTAGCATTAATGGAAGGCAGATCGCTACCTGTTCATTCATTACTACTGACTGGTTTAAATGTGGAAGAAGGACAGGAAATCTTGAAAGTCAAGGGACTATCTGCAACAGAGAAAGAATGTAAAAGAATGATTGATATGTATGCAGGCAATCCATTAGCTTTAAAGATAGTTGCCACGACTATTCAAGATGTCTTTGGTGGTAATCTCACTCAATTCTTGCAACAAGATACAGCAGTTTTTGGAGATATTAGTTATGTTTTAGAACAGCAGTTTGAGCGTTTATCAAACTTAGAAAAAGAAATCATGTATTGGCTAGCAATTAATCGTGAGCCAGTTTCGCTATCAGATTTACGAGAAGATATTGTATTCACCATACCACCACAAAAATTACTGGAGGCTTTAGAGTCTCTAGTTCGGCGATCGCTCATTGAGCAAAGTGCCGCTACTTTCACTCTCCAACCTGTAGTTATGGAGTATGTGACTCAGGTATTGATAGAACAGGTATGTGAAGAGATCATAACTGAAAATTTTGAGCTTTTTAGATGTCACGCCTTAATGAAGGCAACTGCCAAAGACTACATCAAAGAAACTCAAATTCGCCTTATTCTCCAACCATTAATTAATGAACTACTCGCTGTCTTTAGAAGCAAAAAAGGTATTGAAAAAAAATTAACTAAAATTTTAATAAAACTGCAAGAGGAAGCGCCGCAAGAACCAGGTTACAGTGCGGGAAATATTCTCAATTTGCTTTGCCAATTACAGACTGATTTTAGCGGCTATGATTTTTCTTTTCTTACTATTTGGCAAGCAGACCTACGCAGTGTGAATCTGCACGATGTAAATTTTGCTTACGCTAATCTGGCTAAATCTGTTTTTGCAGAAAGCTTTGGTGGTATTTTGTCGGTAGCCTTTAGCCCTGATGGTAAACTTT
Organism: Fischerella sp. CENA71; assembly: GCA_024239075.1. GTDB lineage: Bacteria > Cyanobacteriota > Cyanobacteriia > Cyanobacteriales > Nostocaceae > Pelatocladus. The sequence goes on from JANBVI010000009.1 coordinate 265,603, forward strand.
TGGCTTTTGGTGATACCAAAGGTGAGATTCACTTGCGCCAAGTTGTGGATGGTAAACAAGTCCTTACCTGTAAGGGGCATAATAGCTGGATTATATCACTTGCTTTTAGCCTAGATGGTAGAGTTTTTGCCAGTGGAAGTGGTGATTATACTGTAAAGCTATGGGATGTTGATACAGGTCAGTGCCTACAAACCTTCCAAGGACATGATAACGAGGTTTGGTCAGTCGCCTTTAGTCCAGATGGTAGTATGCTAGCGAGTGGCAGTGATGACCAGACTATTAAGTTGTGGGATGTCAACACTGGTGAATGCATCAACACCTTCGAGGGACACACAAGTTGGGTACACTCGGTTGCTTTTAGTTCAGATGGTCAGATGCTCATGAGTGGCAGTGATGACCAGACTATTAAGTTGTGGGATATCAACACTGGTGAATGCCCCAAAACTTTCCACGGACACCGTGATGGGATACGGGCAATTGCCATCAGTCCAAATGGTCAGATGCTGGCGAGTAGCAGTGAAGATCAGACGGTGAAGTTGTGGGATATCAACACTAGTGAATGCATCAACACCTTCGAGGGACATTCCAATGAAATATATTCAGTAGCCTTTAGCCCACAGGGTGATCTCTTGGCTAGTGGTAGTCACGACCAGACTGTGAAGTTATGGGATATCAGTACTGGTGAATGCAAAAGAACCTTTCAGGAACATTCCAGTTGGGTATATTCAGTCGCCTTTAGTCCACAGGGGAATTTCCTGGCTAGTGGTAGTTACGATCAAACGGCAAAGCTATGGAGTGTTCATACCAATCAATGTCTGAGAACATTCCAGGGGTATACTAATCAGGTACTCTCAGTTGCCTTTAGTCCAGAGGGACAGATACTAGCAAGTGGCAGTCACGACTCTTCGGTGAGGCTGTGGAATGTCAACACGGGGCAATGCCTCAAAACTTTTCAGGGGCATCTTAAAGCAATCTGGTCAATTGCCTTTAGTTCTGATGGTCAAACACTAGCAAGCGGCAGTGAAGATCGAACAGTAAGGTTGTGGAATGCCAACACGGGTCAGTGCCTGCAAATTTTTCATGGACATAACGCTCTAGTCTGGTCAGTTGCCTTTAGTCCTGACACTCAAATACTGGCTAGCAGCAGTGAAGATCAAACGGTAAGGTTGTGGAATGTCAAAACTGGCCAACTCCTGAGAACTCTGCAAGGACATCGTGCAGCAGTCTGGTCAGTTACCTTTAGTCCCGATGGTCAAACACTGGCTAGTGGCAGTCATGACCAGACGGTGAAGTTATGGGATGTTAGTACTGGTGAGTGCAAAAAAACGTTGACAGGGCATAGGGCTTGGGTTTGGTCAGTTGCCTTTAGTCCAAATGGCAAGCTACTGGCAAGTACTAGTCCTGATGGGACAATAAGATTGTGGAGTGTTGACACTCATGAATGTCTCAAAGTTTTACAAGTAAATACAGTTTGGTTACAGTTAGTTGCTTTTAGTCCAGATAACCAAACACTAGCAGGTTGCAGCCGAGATTTAACAGTTCAGTTATGGGATATCAGTACGGGCAAATTTCTCAGAACTTTACAAGGACATACAGGCAGGATTTGGTCAGTCACTTTTAATCCTGATAATAGAACTTTAGCTAGTAGTGGTGAAGATGAGACAATTAGGCTATGGGATGTAACAACAGGTAATTCCTTAAAAACGCTGAAAGTAGAAAAACCTTATGAGCGTATGAATATTAAGGGAGTTACAGGTTTAACTACAGCAACTATTGCTACACTAAAAGTGCTGGGAGCTATTGATTGAATAAGCATATCGTATAAAAACGGTGCGTTACACTTCGTTAACGCACCCTATAAAATTTTTGTTTTTTATTTGATTGAGCTACTTAATCAAAATTTGCAAATGTGTCTCATCTGTCCTTAATTCTGATTAGACGACTGACTCTAAAAGCAGCAGTAACTGCTTGCTAGCAGAATCCCTTTTTGGTCAAAATGATGAGCCAATATACTGTCTAAGTCAAGTTCACTACTACTTAAAACTTCGATCTCATTCCCATTAGATCTACCCTCAAAATATTGAACTAAATCTTGCTGGCTGAGATCTGTAGTTGCTGTGGTTGTGGTTACACCTGAAGTTTTAGAGGTAAAGGCAGATGGAATCACTTCGCCTTGATTGGACTGGGTAGAGTAAATTTCCGCAGCATTATCTAGAAGTAAAGCGCGATTTGCACAAGTTTTAACTGATGAATTGAGAGCTACCTTCTCGACCGGATTTCTAGATTCAATAATCTCCGCCGACTTAGCATGTGCTGGTGGCAACAACCCAGCAATAATAAAGCTATTTGCCAACAACGTAAATGCAATATAAGGATGTAATTTAGGGAACATTGGTAGTATCCTCAATTAAAATCTTGACAGAAAATCAACTCGAAAATTGTCAGACAATAGGCTTCTTGCACAAAGATGAAATCATACGATACAAGACAATTTAAAGACCTTAAAGAGCACCCATGCATTTCAGTTATCAGGTGAGTGCGGGAATGTCACCTCTGACTTGTAGGCGTGTACGTAACTCTAGTGGTCTCAACACATGTTGCAGTTCCTCCTGTGAAATGTAATCTTCGTTGGGTGATTTGAAGTACAGTAGTGCAGTTTCGTAACAGGTCTTAGCCACACGGACGCGCTCCTCAGAAGGAAGCTCTGCAATCACCTCAATTGTTTCTTCCACATGTTTTACATCAGCACCGACACTACTGTGTGCGCGCAGACACCGAGTAGCACGAATACCTGGTGGCAGCATAGCCTCAACCGACTGGATATACTTTTCTTTAATGCCTGTCGCTATACGTTCCATTGTGTAAGCATAGCCAATACCACCAATTGGATTTAGAGCCTGCAAACTCTGAGTAAAGTAATTCACCAAAACCACTGTGCTAGGAGGAATGAGTGCTTCCACAACAGCCTCAGCTTTGTATCCCATCGACTTGATATCGAGCAGGGCAAGTTGATCGTGTCCTCGTTCCTCTCTAATTTTCTGTGCTGCCCACTGCGATAAATTTTTACGACCCATCTTTTCAAAACGCTGAACAGCTTCCTCTAGCAGTGGCATGTAAGAGTGAGTCAAATGGTAGCTAGCTGCAAGGCACCATACCCAATGTACATTAGTAAAGGCAGGTGATTTAACTCTTGACGATACAGCGCTTTTAGCAGCTGCTATTGCTCCATCTAAGAGCTTTTGAGTTGTCGCTATGCTGCCTCCACTAACCATGGGTCGAGTAAAGGGATCGTCGCTTTCCTCAGAACTGGGTCGATGTAGCCAAGCGCGTTCGGCAGTTGCCACAACCACTTTATCAGGCGCAACACGCGCCCATTCAATATTACTTAAACTATCATTCATGGTCTATTTGCTCACTTAACTCTGCCGAGATGTTTAACAGTGAGTATCAAAAGAGTGCGATCGCACTTACCGAGACACTAAACGCATATTGCAATTTCATTTTTTTGCATCTTTACGACAACCTATGCTATTTGCATATACTTGTTGATAGCTTGTAATAAGATGGCTTTTTGGATGAATTCAACTGTTTGTTCACTATTAAGTCTGTGTGACCTCCAGTTTCATATCTACAACGGGTAAAGTAGATTTACAGGATTGAATACTGTTATTTTTCTACCGTGAAAAGTATTTTATCATAATAACAACATCATTCAAGACGCTTATCACCTATCATCCCTTGCGAGGCTAAACACTATAAATAAAAAAAATTGTCAACAAGTATAAAGACTCACGAATGTAAGATGTGACTACTCAAACAAGCTAGTCTATAAAAAATAGGTAAGAAAAAATACTTATGCGATCGCTTATCTAGTTATTGACAATAATATCAATAAGCTTTTACTAAATTGTCAAGATTTGATGAAGTAATAAAACTCGCAAGTAACTTTATTACATTTTTCAAAATTTAGATAAGCGAAAATCAGGAAGTTAAGAAACATTTTAAAGAAAAATGTAAATTTTGCTTAATAATTAACAATCTGGTACTAATGTACCTATAAGCCAAATAATTTAGACCAGTTATTGTCCTATCTATAAAATGCTTTGCTTTTATTTCTGAGATATTTTCGTAATAGAGTTATCGTCAAATAAGCTAAAAAATCACTGAAAGCCAGTCACAGTAAGCATTCAACTAATATAGGTTTTATAAACTAAAACCTATATTAGTTGAATGCTTTAAGCGATTTTGACTGAAACTGCTACCATTACTTCACATATTTAGAATACATTTAGCGCTAATGCTTTATGGGTTCTGAAAACAGAATGATTAAAAATCTTAACTTAAATCTCAAAAACCAGATTTTCACTGGTAAAGATGGTTCTGGATTGGCAATACTAAATCATCTTAAAGAACGAAGTATAAAAATAATGAACAAAACAGCTGCAAATGTCTTTCCAATTTTTGCAACACCTAGTAAAGAACCGCCAGTGAAACAAATAACCCTTGAATTGACACCAGATGAAGTTAGAAAACTTGAACAACATTGTGACTGGACGGGAAAAGAAGCAACCGATATAGTTCGGGAACTCATTCAAGAGTTACCCATAGCCTGATTTTTCACGCCGACTTGTCAAATTCCAGTCTTTGCAAGAATTCTAGCCACTGTACACGACTTGGGCAATTTAAGTTCAGAAAATTTCAGAAAATAGCAAAATATTTCCTTAAATGTTATCTATGAAACATACAACTAATCAGTGTGGAGTAAAATTGTAGAGATTCCTTAGCCTATTAGCTGATTAAGGAATCTCTAACCTGTTAATTACTGGCTAGTGTACTTGTAATAGACTGAAAGTCGTCCCTGACACAAAAAGTAGTTTGCCGAAATCGTTATTAATCTCTAGATTCAAACTGGTTCCTAATGCTACTCAGGTCTAGTCATAGGTAAAGCTCGAATGAGTTCTCTAATGACGTCCGTTGCTGCTCTACCTGTCTGATCACAGTATTTTTCAAGCTTATTGGCTTCGTTTGATGCCAAGTTAACAGTAATCCGCTTAACAGCCCATTTTTTGTTCATAATTGAAATTTAGTTGAATACCACAAACTTATGGAAAATACAAAAATCTGTATTCATTAAATCTGGTGAAGAAGCAAATTCAAGGGTTTGGTCAACTTTGTTGACTGAAAGTCTAAAATGTTTTTTCTCACTTCCTGAATTTGTTTCTCGCGAATGGTGTTCATGATCTCATTCTTCTTTGAAAGTTCATCATGTGGTTTTGAATAAAGCCAACTACCATCCTTAAGCTGACCAATATTTGAATGAACGAGTGATTTTGCTTGCTAATAAGATGATATTTTATCAAGCACCTGCATTAGTTGCTTAAGCTAACTACAAGTTATCGACACAGTTTTCCTTAAATAGCTGTATTACTCGTAAAAGAGTGAACACTACATTTACGGGCTTTAGGTTCAGTATGTTCTGGAATTACTCTGTAAGCAATCATTGATTAGTAGAATCTGGTAAATTTTACAACGTTTCTTTCCTAATGGGTTAATTAACCTGAGCCTAGAATCTCTCCACAAACAGGCTAATTCAGAAAGACTCGTACTTAAAAAATATCTAGACTCAGTACTATTTTGAAGTTTTTTGCCTAGTCAGGTCAAGACTTGGATAGTGTTTTCTTGGTTGTTGAACAACAAGTAATATGTCAATATGCATGAACTCCTTCCATTAGAACCTCTATGCTCAAATTATGTATAAAAAGTATGGAAATAATGAGACTTGATTCAATATTTTTGAGAAAAACCATTAATTTTCAGTGTATTCAAGGTATGTTATTCTCTATTTGTACAATACTTATATAATTTTATTGTATAAATAGCAACAAATAGGAGAACCATGAGTATATCTAGGTAAATATCGAGTCTAAACTTGGGGCATTTGGCATCGTGCTACCATCTCTGCTCGTGCGGATACATTGAGCTTACGAAATACTCGCTTCAAAGTTTGCTTGACTGTATTCTGACTAATCCAAAGTTCGGCAGCAATTTCTGCATTAGTTAAACCTTTTGCAACTAAAGAAGCAATTTGTAATTCTCTTTGAGTTAAACAAGCCACCTGATTCAGTTCTTGTTTTGCTCGTAGAAAAGCTAGTTTTGCAGAAATATGAGCGCAAAGCGCACTCAGACGCATCAAATCTCGTGAATTGAAGGCAGATGTTTTATTGGTTCGAGCAAAATGAACTGTGCCAATCAGTTTTCCTTGCCCAACGATAGGTCCAGTCATGATGTGTTCGTGGTTATATATCTTACCACACCCACTCTGATATAGTTGGCTCTGCTTCCAAGTGGTTTCAGTAAAAATAACTTGTTCATGGGCAGGAACATGATGTTCCATAACATAATCCATTACTGGATCAATCGCTGCGCCAACACTTTCGTAGTAGTCGATAAAGCTATCTGGTAATCCTTTGATATCGATGCTGGCACGTTGTCCGGTAGTGTCATGCAAGTAAATACTCCAGTGTTGACAAACAAATAACTCCCCTGCTGCGTCCATATAATCCAGGCGTAATTGCAATTCATCACGAGCGATCGCTATTTTTTGAAGCAGTGCTTGAAAGCTACCAGACATAGCAAAAATGTACTCAACTGGGTAATTGGCAACCAATATATTCAACTCTAGGATATCTATATTCATTACACAGTTTGAAATTAGCAGTATGAATAATCAGTTTCAAAATACTATTGGTTTAGTCATTTACCCAGATATGTTTCAGCTAGATATCACTGGACCACACCAAGTTTTTTCTTTAATGCCAAACACTTCCGTTTTACTGTTGTCAAAGTCACTCGAACCTGTAGTCAGCAATGGTGGGTTGAGTATTTTACCCGATACTACCTTTGATGAGTGTCCCCAACTTGATGTGTTGTGTGTACCCGGAGGATCTTTTGGTACAGTACAAGCTATGGAAAATACTGAAGTTTTAGCTTTTTTACAAAAATATGGAAATACAACCAAGTACATCACTGCTGTTTGTACAGGTTCGCTCATTCTAGCAGCAGCGGGATTGCTGCGGGGATATCGGGCTGCTTCTCACTGGGCATTTCGAGAGCAATTGGAATTAATGGGAGCAAAAGTCAGTACAGAAAGAGTGGTTATAGATCGCAACCGAATTACTGGCGGAGGCGTGACAGCAGGGATTGATTTTGCCTTGACTATTGCAGGAATGCTTTGCGGTGAAGATACTGCTAAGTTCATTGAATTGATGTTGGAGTACAATCCTTCACCCCCGTTTGGAGTGGGTTCACCAGAAAAAGCAGGTGCGGAACTAGTACAAACCGTTAAAAATTTTGGAACATCGTTGATAGCAGCATCATATGAAGCTAGCAGAAAAGCAGCTTCTAGAGTAAATTGATTTGCTGATTGAAAAATACCCTCACTTTAACCAGTAAATCATTTTTTCCCTGAGTCCAAATCCCGACTATATGGGGTCATCCGATTTTGGATTTTGGATTTTGGATTTTGGATTGACGAGGCACGGGTGGCGAACCTGCGTCGCCACATTGAGTGCCGTCCCTACGGATTAATCCGGGAGCTTGAGGATTTTGGATTTTCGATTTCAAGGGGCGACAATCGAGCTAAAGTGCTTGCTGTATAAGCTCCATAGCCCTTAAACCTCGCTGATAATATGCCTGCTTATTGCGAATGAAACCGACCATTTCCTCGACCCACGCTTGACACCCATGCAAAGCAACTATCCAATTAAAACCATACAAACCTATCCAAAAATTACTATGCCTTTTTTCAGTTTTACCTTGCTCTTGGGAACGACAGACATAAGATTGTTGTCGTTGTAATTTAATTTTTTGACCTTGTAACCAAGCACTAGTCATTGCTAAAGCGATTAAAAAAATTAAACGTACAAGTCTATCAGGGTTAGCTTGAGAAGCTTCTAGATTGTAGCCGCCTGTTTTGCAATCTTTGAACATAGCTTCAATACCAAAACGTTGAGCATATATTTTGATTGCCGTGTTGAAATCAGGCAAATTAGTTAATAAATACCAGGCTTCTTTTTCTTGTTTACTTCTGTACTTTCTTTTCCAGTAGACTGCTAAATTAAACCGACCAAAACCTTTTTTCTGAGTCAACTTAACATTGGGATAAAACTGACGGATACCTGGGTGAATCTCAATGCTACTTAAAGGCTGAAATTTTTGCCTTTTTTGGCGGAAAGTGGTGTCCTTCTTTTGACGGAGTACAAAACCTATATTCTGCTTGTGTAGCCAACTTCCCAGTTCGATGCTATGGAATTCCCTATCCCCAATAATCACTAATTTGTACTTTTTTAATAACCGAATTACTGGGCGTAATACTTTTTGCTGTTCAGTGAGCTTACTGCAACCATCTTTTTCTAACAGACACCAATATATTGGCCAAGCTCTTTTTTGATAAATCACGCTCACCATCAACACATTATTTTCCTTCCACTGTGTTCTATCCACCGCAATGATTAACTGCGACCCTACTTTAAAGTGTTGGTTAATTATTGCTTCAATGATGGGAAACCACAACAAGACTACACTCAAGGCATTTAGTGTTAAAAACCTTTGTATATGCCGTCTACGACTGTTTTGTTGTATTGGTAAAGGTAAAGTTGCTGCCAGCCTTTCTAACCTTACTTGTTTCTGATTTTGTAGCAACCACACCAACATCTTTAGGGTGATTAACTGTGCTTTATTTAGGTATTTTTCTAAGAAGTTTTGATAAAATGATGCCAGCATTATTTCGACGGTCTTGGTCAAATTACGAGACCGTTCTTTTTTACCACGAAACCGCTCTCCACAGAAGAGTCTACTACCTCTATACAGTTCATTCTCAATAAGCACCCAAATTTTTCAAGGGGTCTGTGCCTTCTAACTCTTTAGCTGGCGGGGCTTAGAGGCGATTGTCGCCCCTTGAAGTTCTACGCATAGAGTCAGTTCAAGAAGGAACTAATATTCGTACTGCGACAATTTATCCTGCTGCAATTAACACTGAGTTGCTAAGTCAGATTACTCACCAAGATGCGGAAAAAATGACAGCCTTGTATAAGCAATATGGTATCTCACCTGATCGAGTAGCCAATGTTGTGGCGTTTGCGATTGACCAGCCAGAAGACACAAACGTGAACGAATTTACGATTGGCCCAACCACGCAGCCTTGGTAAGGATAGGGCTGGCGGTTAGACACTCGTGCGATCGCATTCCCAATGAATGTAAAGAAACATTTCTGTTTATTAGAAGAGGGTTATAGTTAGGCTGCGATCTATCAGTTTGGCTATGGTTGCGTGTGATGCTCCCGACGCATAGCAGCTTCTCAAAACGAGATCACCTCAACCATTCCATCTCTCAAACCCATTGAGTATCAAATGCATCTTGTCCAGTTCCATAAACTAAGTCCCCATATGAGTGCCACTGGGCAACTTCTTGAGAGGAAAGTGGGGGCGCATGGAGGACAGATAGATTTTCCTCTAATTGCTGTCTGGTTTTGGGGGCGGTGAGTGCCAGGTGTACCGCCGGATTGCGTAGCACATAACGATAACAATCTGCTGCGGTGGGTGGTTCGCCTTGCCAGTTGGGATAACCCTGAAGTAACGACCCCCAACGGGTACAAGTAAATGCTACTACAGGAATATCAGCTTTTTGAGCGACGGGTAAAACATCATCTTCGGCTTTGCGGTGTGCCATATTATAGCGGTGCATCAACACATCACATTGACCATGCTCTATCAGTTCTAAAGCAATGGGTCGGTTGTGGGTGGTGGCTCCCACGTAACGAATAAGTCTAGAATCCTTCCAGTCTCGTAATTCATCGAGTATCGCCTGAACCTGGTTCATGTCATCACTAGGGGAAACATATTCAACAAAAAACACATCTACCCCGTCAACATTGAGGCGATGACGCAAAGAATCAAGGTAACGGCGTAAATAGTTTATATCTCGGCTTTCACTTCCTGTTGCAACTAAGGCCTGTTCACGCTTTGTCGCTAGGAGAAGTTTTAAACCATCTAGAAAGTTTTTAGACTCCAGATTGTAAAAGAAGAAATAATTGATTGTTGACTCAAACGCCACCTCAACACAACTAGCATCCATCTGCTGCTGTCCTGCTAAACCGAGAATGCTTACTTTTTGCCCCGCTTGTGTTACTAACTCCACAGTTAATTGCTCCCATCTCTTATCCCACTGTATTACACCAGTAGAGAATGTGTGAAGGCGGTTGTAGGGGTAGTGTGAAGGTAGCTGCGACCAGAGGCAAACTAGACAGTTTAGTTTCTTAACTTCCCAAAAAGTACCGAATTTTGTTGGAGAGTCTGATTTTACAGCTTGTATCTATTCCTAAACAATGGGGACGTAACGGCTAAATTCTGACCCATTTAAGCACATGAGGATCTTTGTCATAGCGGTAGATAAAGCCATCTCTAGCTGCAATAGTCTCTCCTTTACTTGCTTTACTTCTAATAGTTTTGATAGCATAGGATGTTAATTCACTCATTTCTTTATGAGACAGTCCTTCAGTTGTATATTTTTGAGCCAATCTTTCTGATTTAATTTGGTATTCATTATTGTGCAAAGTATCGTTAGTAATGCAAGTATTTTCAGTAGAATTCTGGCTCATTTTTTGATTTCGATAATCTTGCACAGTCAAAAGTTGCCAACTAGAATCTTGTGTAAGTTCCAGAACCCATTGATGATAATCGAACAAACTTTCTCTATGCCCAACACTAATAAATGTTGTTTTCGTTTCTTGTAACTGTTGATATAAATTACTTTCATTATTTAGATCCAAGGCACTTGTTGCTTCATCTAATATCGTGAATCTTGGATGAGTTACTAACAGGCGTGCGAAAGCCAAACGTTGTTGTTCTCCGAGCGATAATACATTTTCCCAAGGAACTTCTGTATCAAAGCTTTCAACTTGACTTAACAAGTTTTGTAGATTGACTTGTTGTAAAACTGCTTTCAGTTGTGCGTTGGTCATTTGACGATTGGTATCAGGATAAAGCAACTGTTCACGCAATGTTCCCAAGATGATGTAAGGACGTTGAGGTAAAAATAAAACTTCTTCTAGGGGAGGACGTACCAGACGACCAGTACCAGCAGTCCACAAACCTGCGATCGCTCTCAGTAGAGAACTTTTACCTCGACCACTCGGTCCGATAATTAATAAACCTTCTCCCGGTTGAACTGAGAGTGACAAATCTTCAACAATTACCCTTTCATTGTCGGGCGTTTTTAAAGTAACATGCTCAAAAGTCAGATGATTTTCTTCTATTATTTTGATGGTATTTATATTTTCCGATTGTTTAGCTACTTGTTTTAAAGCATTGGAAAACTCAGCTAAACGCTCAATATAACTAGAAAATTGTCCAGAAATTCCAAATTCATTGATTAATTCTGATAAGGAATTAGAAAAAAGATAAGCAGTTAACGAAGCTTGACTAATTTCTCCAAATCCCAGTTGATTTGTAATATATAAGGGGCCAAGTATTAAAAATGGAAATATTTCAATTACAGCCTGATATCCTCTATTAAAAATATCTTGATTTCTTTCCCAATTAATCTTCCGTTTAGAAGTTTTAATAAAATTATCAAATCGTCGCCCAATGATATTTGATTCTTGTTTTTCTCCCCTAAAAAAAGCTATTGATTCAGAATGATTGCGAACATGAGTCAAACAATAGTTGTATTCAGCTTTCGATTGGATTTCTTCTCCATTAATTTTATTTAATTCTTGAGTCAAGTAACCAGCAATTAAATTACCTACAATTGTATAAACAAATAAAATAATTGCAACTTGTTTAGAAATTGACCAAAGGATGATTAAAAAAGCTGTTAGTTCCAGTACTTTTTCGAGGAAAGTAGCTGAAAAACTCAAAGCATTCCTGGTAATGGGTTCAATTTCTTGAGATAGACGTTGGTCTGGATTATCAATTTCAGATTTAAAATTAATTTTATAATAGGCTTGACTGCTTAAATATTTTGATAATGTGTGATTATTTAGCCATTGATACCAATCAAGAGCGATTTGCTTTCTGACCAATTTAGAAAACCCTACCAAGAGAGTTACTAATACCAGGGCTATACCATAAAGTATTACAGTATCAAAAAACCTAGAAACATTTTTTTCTACAATGATGATATCGACTAAATAGCGATTAATGAAGTTAGTAAATACATTTATAGCTACAAGCGCAATTATTAATAATATTAAGAGAATGAGCTTCCCCCATGAACGAATCACGTCTGAGAATGCTCTTTCCCCCGGCTTGGTTGGAAACCAGTAAGGTTCAGCGATCGCTTTGACATTTTCCCAAAATTGAGAAAAATCTGAAAAATGATTTGTCGAGGGTCGAGATTGAATAACTTGGGTTGGCATATTTGAGAAATAAATTAAGTTTCTTAGAAGTAAATTTAATACTTATCAAAATAACACTGAGTAGAACTGCTTGTTTAACTCATATTACTTAATTGTTGAGTGCGGCTGAAAGCAGTCAGCACCGCATTAGAAACAACAGTTCGTAGACCGCCTTTCTCTAACTCGTAAAGACCAGCAGCCGTTACTCCTCCAGGACTTGTAACCTTGTTGCGTAATACTGCTGGATGTTCATGCGTTTGAAACATAAGTTCAACACTACCAGCAATTGTATGCAATGTTAATTCTTGGGCTTGTGTGCGAGTTAAACCTATTTGAACGCCAGCATCAATCATTGCTTCGATGTACAGAAACACAAATCCAGTTCCGGCGCTACTTAACGCCGTTGCCATATCAAGGTAATGTTCATTTTGAGTAGCGAATTCCTTACCTAGTGCTTGTAAAATAACTTGAGTAAGCGATCGCTGTATTTCTGTTACATTCTCTGATGCGCTCCATACCGTAGTTCCATAACCAACCTCTACTGGAAGATTAGGCATTGTACGGACAATAGCAGCATGATTTAACCCTTGGCACAAAGATGGAATACTTGCTCCAGCCACAATACTAATTACTAAAGCTTCAGGTGAAATTTTATCCTTAAGCGTAGTCATAACAGAAGCTAAAACTTGGGGCTTCACTGCTAATATCACAATTGATGCGCCTTGTACCGCCTCTAAATTGGAGCTTGTAGTACGTACTCCATATTTCTTTTCTAAATGAAGGCATCGTGTAGCAAGTGGGTCAATAACTATAATTAGCTCTGGTTTGTCAATAGTTTTTGTCGTTAATAATCTACTAATTATAATTTCGCCCATCGTGCCACCGCCGATAAAGGCAATTTGTACGTCTGTAAGCATATATCTTTATTATTTAAGTCATTTGTTAAAACATTTTTTATATGAATGAGGTAGATTACTCTAGCCTCTGTCAAAAATTAGGCTGAATCACAGCTTTCAATACAGAGCCATGCTCTACATCCGCCAGTGCTTGATTAATTTCTTCTAGTGTGTATGAACGACTAATAAGATTTTCCCAAGCAATATTTTTTCTAGAATTACTATACCGTTTTAGTAATTCAATCATTCGGTAAAAATGGCTAAAATCAATTCCCCAAGTCCCGCGAATATCTATATGTTTTAAATTAATTTCTAGGTGGGGATTGATGAGAATTTCACCTGTGTTAGTGTAATGTCCAACAATCACATAACGACCGCCATTTCTTGTCATAGCCAAGCCTTCTTTGACAGCGATGGGAACACCTGTGGCTTCGATAGTCACATCAGCACCGTGTCCGTTGGTTAATTGCAAAACCCGCTCAATATGTTGTTGTGGATTATCAGTTTGAATTGCCAGGGTTTCATCTACTCCAAAGGATTGAGCAACTTTTAACCGACTTTCAAATTTATCGATGACAATCACTTTGCCTGCACCTGATAGCAAAGCGAGAATTGCTGCACTCAACCCCACAGGCCCAGAACCCTGAACCACCACAGCATCGCCAATTTGAATCTGCGCTCTGTCTATAGCGTGTAGTGCAGTTGGTAAAGCACACCCTCCAGCAATGAATTGCTTTGGTGAGACTTCTTCAGGTAAAGTTAGAATTTTCACCCCTGGTTTGAGGTAAATCAATTGCGACCAACCACCTAATAACCCATCTTTGGCTGAGTAGGTGACACCATAAACTTTGCGTTGTGGACAGCGAGTCGATGCTTTAGCTACTAAACAATACCAGCAGTTGTAACAGGTTTCATGGACATCGAGAAAGGTGGCGATCGCTCCAGGGCGAATTAATTTACCATTAACATCATGAACCTGTCCTCCTGTTTCCACCACACGACCGACAGAGAAGTGTCCAGGGATGATGGGATAGGGTACTCCTTCTAAACGTCCATGCAGTAAATGTACATCAGTGCCACAGATTTCAGAATATAGGGTTTCAATAATGATTCCACCTTTTTCCAAAATAGGGTCTGGTAGTTGTTGCACCTCTACTGGGTGGTTAGGTGCGCTCATCACAGCTGCTAAAGGCATGAATTATTCCTCACTAGATTTACCAAATTGCTTCCTATCTTCTACTTACGCGCTTCAAGACCACAAAATAATTTCACCGTTAGGAAGTAAACCAATTGCTGAGGTGAAAGTTACTCTTTGTCCATCCATTGGATCAACAGTGTGAAAATTGCGTGTATTGAAAATGAACACATCCCCCACATGAGGCTGGAAGGTAATCATATCTGCATCTGCAATGACTGTATCACTATAGCCGTAGGAATCGAGCTTATATTGGTCATTGCCTTGTTGCCACTGGCGATCGTAAATACGAGTTTTACCATGATTATTAGAGGAGAATTTCAAGTATAAATTCCAAGAAAGTTGATAAATAACTGTACCAACTTCCCATTCAGCTTGTTCTAACGGGGCATAATCAATATGCAGTTGAGTACCCTGCTCTATTTTTCTAATCAATCCCGCATAATAACTACCATATAATGGTTCCGAAGCAATCCGCACAGTAGCACCTGTACACTCACGAATTTTCTCCATTAACCGTTCTAAGGGATTAAAAGAGGCTGCCATAATGGAGTTTCTTAGTTGAGATGCGCGTTCTACTGCTTGAAAATAAGCTGCTTTACTAATGCGGTTATATTCAAATACGGTGATGCCAATTCGCTCAATTTGAGGATACACATCTTGATAAGAATCAAAATTGAAAAATTGAGCCTGAGCCACTAAAGTATCACACTCTTGAACTGTAGCAAAATCTTTGATGCGAATTAGAGGAATACGGTTTTCCCACAGCATTCTTAATGATTCTTTTGTTAGGGAATAGTCTTGTTTATTTTCCCAAACAGTAGTTTTAATTTGATTAGAAGTAATCATTGTCTATTTCCCAAAATTTTAATTCTAAAGTGGATGAAAGCTATCCAATTTATCAAAAGTAATTGAGACTAATTGGATAGCATAATCCAAGCTTATTTAGGCTTATAGGTCATGACCTATAACTTCCTGTACTGGCTCGCGTTGACATTTTTGTCAGGTTAGTTGACCTTATTACCAAGTGCCATTTGCTCTGTTACCAATTGGTCATCTATAAAACCGCTACTTATAAAGTAGGAAATGTAAGTCTTCAGTAAGTTTTGGTCTAAGGCAGGATACATAAGATTAGTATTTAATAGCCCATTCATGGTATTTTGGTAGTCAATTTGTGGTTCTTGGTAGTTTTCTATCGTAGTTTTGGGGATGATATGAGACAAGAATTTTAAGTTATCTGTATCAGAAATGTTACTGTGATGTGCAATTTCTGAATGCCATTGCTCTACAGGAACTAGTTGTAAAGGGTATCCTAATGAGCGAATTAAGTTAAACAAATTCTTGAGCGGAGTAGATTCAGGATTAACTAAATGAAACGCTTTTCCTAAAGATTCTTGTTGATGTGACAGATGAACAATCATCTTGCTCACATAGTCTACAGGAGTCAAATTATCTTCCACGTCAATATCGGGAGCTATTTTCATTTGCAAACAACCTTTCACTAGCCTGCAAAATAAATCATCTGTGTTACTAATCCCAGTTCGGCTGTGTCCTGTTATCCTTGATGCTCTATAAATAGAAACAGGAAGTCCTAAATCACGGGCTTGCATAACTAATTTCTCTGCTACCCATTTGCTTTGGATATAGCCATTGTCAAGGACTTGAGATTGGTCAAGGGGGTCTGATTCAAGAATTAATCCAGCTTCATTTGGAGACGATGCTGCTAAAACAGATGTTGTTGAGATAAAGTGCAAAGGTTTGACTTTAATTTCACTAGCTAATCGGATAATTTCTTGAGTCCCAAGTACATTGGCTCCTTTTAAAACAGAGTAAGGATAGATAACATTTATCCAAGCACCACAGTGATAGATGACATCTATTTGACTAGCTAACTGCTGAAATTGTGATGTGGAAAGACCTAAATAGCTTTTCGTTAAATCTCCAACTACAGGAATGATGCGATGGGCTACGCCCCGCCCTTGGCGATCGCTATCAATTCCTTCCCAAAGTTTGTAGAATTTGAGTTGACTTTGCAATCTCTGCTGTGCTTGTTCAACATCGGTAGCGCGAATCAAGCAATAAATATCAGCCTGAGTTTGTTGTAGGAGTTCATGCAGTAAATGACTTCCCAGAAAACCTGTTACTCCCGTTAAAAAGATGCGCTTAGGCTTGTTGATGTACTCAAAAGGCTGGGTTGGGATATGAATGCTTGAGTCTAAGATAGCTTCTGCTTTTAAATCGTTGTTAATTGTGTCCGTCTGGTTTATTTGTAAGCTATTGACTTTTTCTGCAAGTTCTGCAACTGTGGGGTTCTCAAACAGGTAACGCAGGGGTAACTCTAGTTTTAAAACCTCTCTCAACAGAGACATCACCTGAATAGCACGTAAAGAATTTCCCCCCATGTCAAAAAAGTTGTTGTGAATGCCTAGCCGTGTTGTTCCTAAAACACTGCTCCAAATATCTGCTATCAGTTTTTGTGTAGGAGTATACGGTAAAACAAAGTTGGTTAAGTTGATGTCTTGTGAGGGAGCGGGTAGCGCGCGACGGTCAACTTTTCCATTAGCAGTGAGTGGTAAAGCCTCCAGCATCACAAAAGCTGCTGGGATCATGTAGTTTGGCAGCTTTTGTTTCAAGAAGCTTTGTAATTCATTTTGGTCTAAGGATGGGTTACTGGAGACAATATATGCAACTAACTGCTTATGGCCTGGTTGGTCTTCTCTTAGCATTACCGCCTGGGCAATGACATCAGGATGTTGAACTAATAGACTTTCAATTTCCCCAAGTGCAACGCGAAAACCTCGGATTTTCACTACATCATCAATTCGACCGATAAACTCGATGTTACCGTCAGGAAGATAACGTCCTATGTCACCTGTTTTGTAGAGGTGTTCGGAAGAGGAGAGGATTTTCCCCCTGCTCTCCTGCTCCCCTGCTCCCCTGCCTTTTTTGAATGGGTTAGGAATAAATTTTTCCTCTGTCAATTCCGGACGGTTGAGATAACCTCTTGCTAAACGCACACCACCAATGTATAATTCGCCTTTCACTCCTATAGGTACTGGTTGGAGATTACGGTCGAGGATGTAAATTTCTGTATTAGCGACAGGACGACCAATGGGGACTGTATTGGTTTTTTCTGGTTGGAAATTTTGCACATCATAGACTACGGCTGTAACTGATGCTTCGGTGGGGCCGTAGGCATTGAGACAAGTGATGCGTTTACCTACTAATTGCTGCCACATTGTCACTGTTTCTGGCAGAACTGTATCCCCTCCCACAGTCAATAAGCGTAGACTTTGCGGCACAGTTGCATAGGATTGAGATACTGCTACCATCCATTCATGCCAATAGGCTGGAGTTACAGTCAAGACACTCAACTGTTGTTGTTCAATAAATTGGGAAAAATTGGCAAAGGAAGAAAACATTTGCGCCGGTCTTAACACTACTGTTCCGCCTTTAAACCAAGTGGGGAAGATTTCTTCCACTGCGACATCAAAGCCAAAGGCAGCAAACTGTAAGACGCGATCGCTACTAGTCAGACCAAATGCTTCACTAATGGCACTACTATGATTCACCAAAGCGGCATGAGTCAACATCACGCCTTTAGGCTTGCCAGTAGACCCAGAAGTGTACAATATACAAGCCAAGTTTTCTGATTTTACTTGAGTTACCGGATTTTCTTGACTTTGAGAATTCAGTACCTCAAACTCTTTATCTAAAACAATGACTTTCACGCCTTCAACTGGCAAGAAATTGAGTAATTTCTCCTGTGCGATCAGCACAGAAATTTGTGAGTCTTGGGATATGTAAGCTAATCGCTGCTGGGGATAATCAATGTCTAGAGGAACGTAACCGCCACCAGCTTTGAGGACGGCTAACAATGCTACAGTCATGGAGAGCGATCGCTCTAAATAAATCCCCACCAAAACCTCTGGCCCCACACCAAAAGATTGTAGGTAATGTGCTAATTGATTCGCTTGGGTGTTTAACTCTTGATAAGTCAGTTGTTGATTGTCAAACACCACTGCGACTGCATCGGGTGTAAGTTGTGCTTGCTGCTCAAATAATTGATGGAGACATTTATCCCTGGGGTAATCTGCTTGAGTATCATTCCACTTAACCAGTAACTTTTGTTGCTCAACTGCTGTTAGTATTGGCAATTGGTCAATGCGCTCTCGAGGATTGCTGACAACTGCTTCCAACAAAGTCTCAAAATGACCAATCATCCTTTTGATAGTGCTATGGTCAAACAAATCAGTGTTGTACTCCCACACTCCCACCAATCCGTTACTTGTACTGAGCGACTTGTCCTGAGCGGAGCCGAAGGAAGTCGAAGTAGCAGTGTTCTGCATGAATAAGGTCATATCAAATGCAGCCGTTACACTTTTTAGTGGTACTGAACTAACAGTTAACCCGTTTAAATCCAACTCAGACACAGGTGAATTTTGCAGGTTAAACATTACTTGGAACAATGGTGTATGGGATAAATCCCGTTCTGGTTGCAATGCTTCCACCAGCATTTCAAACGGTAAGTGTTGATGAGTATATGCCCCCATTGCCATGTCTCGAACACGAACCAGTAATTCAGTAAAGCGCGGATTACCTGCCAAATTAGTACGCATCACTAAGGTATTGACAAAAAAGCCAATTAACCCTTCTATCTCAGAGCGATCGCGGTTAGCAATGGGAGAACCCACCAAAATATCTGATTGTCCGGTGTAGCGGTAAAGCAAGGTGTCATAAGCTGCCAAAAGTGTCATGAATAAAGTGACACCTTGCTGCTGACTTAGTTTTACCAATTTATTAGTTAATTCAACTGACAGGGCAAACTCTTGATGTGCGCCTGCGACAGTCTGCACAGCAGGTCTTGGTCGGTCAGTCGGTAATGATAATACATCTGGTGCATCTTTTAGTTGCTGTTGCCAGTAACTCAGTTGGCTTTGCAGAACATCACCTTGTAACCAGTTTCTTTGCCAAATCGCAAAATCTGCATACTGAATCGGCAGTGGTGCTAAAGGTGACGGCTGACCTTGAAAATAAGCATTATATAGTTGTGTTAGTTCTTGAACAAACACACCCATTGACCAGCCATCAGAAACAACATGGTGCATACACACTAACAAGACTTGTTCTGTCTGGTTCAGTAATACTAACGTCGCTCTAATTAACGCTTGTCTTCCCAAGTCAAATCGTTCAATAAGTTGTTTTTGGGCTAATTGCTGTGTGGTTATTTCTTGTTCAGTTGTTGATAAATCCTGCAAATCAACAATTGATAATATTCCCTCTTCCCTTTCCGCTATAACCTGTTCCCTAATAATTTGTCTTGGTTTTCCATCAACTGTGATGAAATTGGTACGTAAAGCTTCGTGGCGATGAATAATTTCTTGTAAGCTTTGTTCTAAGGCTGTAATCTTGAGATTCCCTACTAGACGCAAAGCAGTGGGTATGTTGTATGAGACACTGTTGGTATCGAACTGCTCCAAAAACCACAAACGCTGTTGAGCAAAAGACATTGGTAAGTCTGAATTATCTGCTCTTGGTAAGATAGGCGGTGCAGAGAGTTCTAAACTTTCTTGCTGTAACTGCCCAATTATCTGCGCTAATTCGCTAACTGTAGGGGCAGTAAACAACTCATACAATGGTAGTTCTACATTGAAAATGTTGCGGATGCGCGAAACCAATTGTGTTGCTAGTAGCGAGTGTCCCCCCAGTTCAAAGAAATTATCATGAATACCCACTTGCTCTACTTTCAAGACTTGCGCCCAAATTTGTGCTAACAGTTCCTCAATTGGGGTGCGTGGAGCAACATATTTATTTGAGTTAGTGCTTTGTAAATCCGGTGCAGGTAACGCACGGCGGTCTACCTTACCGCTAGGAGTTAGTGGTAAGGTCTCCATTATCACAAAAGCACTGGGAACCATGTACTCTGGCAAGTTAGCTTTTAGGAATTGGCGCAGTTCGCTAACTGTAGGTGTGCAGTCCTGATGTGCTACCACATAAGCAACTAAGCGTTTACTTCGACTTCCTTCGGCTCCGCTCAGGACAAGTCGCTCAGTACAAGTATCGCCTGGAGTATCTTCACGGACGATGACACAACAGCCCTCCACATCCTCAAACTGGTTCAGTGCTGCTTCCACCTCGCCCAATTCAATACGGAAACCGCGTATTTTTACTTGTGAGTCAATACGTCCCAAGTATTCAATATTGCGATCTGGTAAATAGCGAGCTAAGTCTCCAGTTTTATATAATCTACTCTTTCCTGATTTCTCAAACGGATTATTGATGAATCTTTCTTGTGTCAAGTCTGGACGGTTGAAGTAGCCTCTAGCCATAGTAACACCACCGATGTACAACTCTCCTGGTATACCGATAGGTACAGGCTGTAAATTTTTATCTAAAATATGAATCTGTGTATTGGCAATTGGCTGTCCAATCGGAGGCAGTAGCGGCCATTTCTCCACTGAATTAGACAATGTAAAAGAGGTGGCTGCATGGGTTTCCGATGGCCCATAATGATTGTGCAGAGTACAATCATTCAGTTTGCTAAACCATTGAGAAATCGCAGGAGTAATTTGCAACTGTTCGCCAGCAGTAATAATTTCCCTGAGATGACTAGCAAATTTTTCACTACCAACCGCTACTTCCGCTAATTGCTGTAAGGCGACAAAGGGAACAAACAGTCTGGCAACTGCTTTTTCTTCGAGAAATTTTAATAAAGCCAAGGCATCGCGGCGCAATTCTTCTGTAATCAACAGCAATGTGCCTCCAGAAAACCAAGTAGAGAACATTTCTTGGAAGGAAACATCAAAGCTGATGGGAGCAAATTGTAGCGTTTTTGCCCCACTAGGAATTGTTGTATTTTCCAGTTGCCACAGCATCAGGTTGCACAAGGTAAGTTGAGTCATCGCCACTCCCTTGGGCTTACCTGTAGAGCCAGAGGTATAAATTACATAAGCCAAGTTATTGGCTTGTACGCCAGAGATGAGATTGTCCTGATTCGTCTGGGAAATCACTTGAGCGTCAGTATCCAAACAAACAAGTTTTGGCTGATCGGAAGCAGGGGAACTTAAGACCTCATCTTCCCGTTTAATTGAAGCCCCAGCCCTTGTGGTTGGCTTTTCTCCCCTGCTCCCTTTCGGGTTCGCCAGTCCCCCATCGTGACGGAGACCGCCAAGACGGGGGCTGGTCTCACCTGCTCCCTGCCCCCCTGCTTTTTCCCACTGGGGTAGTCTGTCCAGGAGTAATTGCTGGGTTAGCAATACTGAAACTTGAGCATCTTCTAACATGAAAGCTAAACGCTCAGTAGGATATTCTGGGTCAAGTGGCAAATATGCGCCACCTGCTTTGAGAATACCTAACAGTCCGACAACCATTTCTATAGAACGCTCAACACAAATACCCACCAGCACATCGGGTTTCACACCCAAAGATTTGAGATAGTGCGCCAAAGAGTTAGCACGACAATTCAATTCATAATAGGTTAGTTGTTGGTTGCCAAATTCCACAGCTACAGCATTAGGTGTACGCTCTACCTGCTCCTCAAATAACTGAGGGATACACTTATCTTGGGGATAGTCTACAAAAGTATCATTCCAGTCAACTAACTGCTGTTGCTCAACTGCTGTTAGCAGTGGCAATTGCGAAATTCGATCTTTGGGGTTGGCAACAATTCCTGAGAGCAATGTTTGGAAATGTCCTAACAAACGAGCGATCGCAGCATCATCAAATCGGTTAGTATCATAGCTAATCCTCACCAGTAATTCCTCACCAGGAATCACCATGACTGTTAGAGGATAATTAGTTTGCTCAATGGCGTAAAAATTGTCTATCGAGAAACCATAATTTTTTTCCTGCCCTGCCTCATCAACTGGATAATTATCAAAGACAACAAGGCTCTCAAATAAAAGCGTTCCTTTGGGAACATCACTCAGACTTTGAATATCTGCCAAAGAACTATATGAGTATTCCTCAAACTCGACTTGCTGTGTCTGCAAATCTTTCAACAAACCCAGCACTTCCGTCTCTGCTGACACCTGAACCCGCACTGGCAAGGTGTTGATAAATAGTCCCACCATCGACTCTACACCAATCAAAGATGGCGGACGACAGGACACAGTAGCACCAAAAACTACATCTGTTTCTTGACTGTAGCGATACAGCAGTAATGCCCAAGTTCCTTGCACCAAATTATTCATTGTCAGTTGATGCTGTCGTGCAAAAGTCTGTAGGGCGGTTGTCGCTTCTGGTGTCAGTTGGATTTTTTGTTCGCTGTAACTAGAATCTAACTGTTTGCGGTTTGATGATGGTTTATCGATTATTAAAGGAGTTGGTGAGGTAAAACCTTGGAGTTTTTGTCCCCAAAAATCTTTAGCTTGGGCTAGGTCTTGTTGCTGTAGCCAAGCAATATAGTTGCGGTAGCTTGCGGCTGGTTGAAGTGTCTTAGTTTCACCTTGAGAAATTGCTTGGTAAAAATACAATAAGTCTTTGAAAATCAAAGGCCCTGACCAACCATCAAGTAATAAGTGATGGAAATTCCAAACAAATTGATAACTATCTACACCCAATTGAATGAGGCTGAGGTGCATCAATGGTGCTTGCGAGAGTTGGAAAGCTTGCTGTCGCTGTGACTGCAATAAAAATTCTAATTTTTGTTGCTGCTCTTGTGCAGATAGCTGCTGCCAATCATAAGTCTGTACCTTAACATCAACTTGCCGATACACTACTTGCAGTGGCTGGTCTACTTGCTCCCAAACAAAAGCCGTCCGCAAAATTGAATGTCTTGCTACCACTTGCTGCCAAGCTTGCTCAAAAGCTGGCAGGTTTAAATGACCACTCAAAGTATAAATCAACTGTTCAAAATATGCCTGAGAATCAGGAGCATACAAACTCTCAAACAGTATCCCCGCTTGCATGGGTGAGAGTGGGTAAATATCTTCAATATTTCGCCAGTTAGTTTTGCCTGATTTATTTTTGCAGACTAAAGCCAACATTTGGTCGAGTTCTGGCTGTTTGAGCTTGACTAACGGAAAATCTGAAGGTGTATAACCGCCACTCTCTGGTGAGGAACAATGAGCAATGAGGCTCTGCAATGTCTTGACAAATTCTTGTGCCAGATTTTCAATTGTGGCGTGCTGGTGAAGATTTGTGCTGTAAGTCCACTCTATTCGCAACTGTTCTCCGGCAATAATACTGTCAATCTCTAACAGATAAGCGCGGTTGTTCTGCAAACCGTGCATTTTTCCCGAAGACTCACTAGCTGGCTGCATCCAAGAAGTTGTATTGACAAGTTGATCGAATTGACCTAAATAATTAAAACTGATTTGGGCTTGCGGGAATGCCTGTAGTTGGCTAGTAATTTCTGTATCTTGACTCAGATAGCGCAATAAACCATAGCCAATTCCTTTATTGGGAATAGCCCGCAGTTGTTCTTTGACAGATTTTAAAGTATCTGCTGGGTTGTCTGTGGCTGGGAGTTCTATAACTACAGGGAAGATGGTTGTAAACCAACCGATAGTACGTGATATATCTACACCATCAACAATATCTTCTCGCCCATGACCTTCTAAGTTGAACAGCACACTCTGAGAGTGAGTCCATCTGCTCAAAACCAACGCCAAGGCTGTCAGTAGGACATCGTTAATTTGAGTGTTGTAAGCTTTTGGTACATCGTGCAGCAAAGCACTAGTTTCCGCCTCACTTAAAGACAATAATACTGTGTTAGCTGCTGCAACAGTGTTTGCTCCCTCTATATAGTCAACTGGGATGGGTGAAACTGCGACGCGAGATTCATTCAGCCAATAAGTTACTTCTGATTTGATTGCTTGTGATTGTGCATATTCTGTTAGTTTCAAAGACCAATCTTTGAAAGAAGTTGTTTTAGCAGGAAGTGCAATTGCTTTTTCTTGAGCAAGTTGCTGGTAGGCTGTTTGCAAATCCTCTAACAAAATCCGCCAAGAAACACCATCAATTGCCAAGTGATTGATTATGATGAGTAATCGCGCTCTTTTGTCAATACCCAGATGGAAAAAGGTGACTTGCAATAGATTTTCTGAGAGATTTAAACTCGCCTGTAACAAATTAGCTTTAGCTTCAATGGTAGCTTGTTGTTCACTTTCTGGGATTGCCGATAAGTCTATATAGGAGAAAGGAACAATATCATTTGGAGCAGAATAAATTTGCTGCCAAGTAGAGTCAGACTTTGTAAAACGTAAGCGCAAAGCATCGTGATGTACTAGCAACTGCTTGAATACTTGCTGCAATAACTCTGGCTTAAAGTCAGATGGTACTGAGAGTAAAAATGCTTGATTAAAGTGGTGTGGTTGGGAAAGATTTTGCTCAAAGAACCAATGTTGAATGGGGGTTAGAGGTAATGTGCCTGTGGCTAATTCTTGTTTTACCTCGATCGCCTTAATTGTACCTGCTACTGCTGCCAACTGTGCGATAGCTTGATGTGCAAATAGTTGTTTAAGTGTCAGTTGCAGTCCTGCTTGCTTTGCTTTGGCGAGAATTTGGATACTGAGGATGGAATCTCCACCGAGTTCAAAGAAGTTATCGTAAATACCTACTTGCTTGACTCTCAGAACTTCCGCCCATATCTGCGCTAATATTTCTTCGGTTTTGTTGCGCGGGGCGACAAAACTTACTTCCAGTCCCTCACGAGAGTCTGGCGCAGGCAAAGCGCGACGGTCTACTTTACCGTTGGGAGTCAGAGGCAAAGACTCTAGCATCACAAAAGCATGAGGTATCATGTATTGTGGCAGTTGGCTAGAGAGGAACGCTCTCAACTGGCTGATTGTAGGTGAATGATGTTGATGTCCGACTACATAGGCGACTAGGCGTTTATCACCGGGATTGTCTTCACGGACAATGACAGAACATATCTGCACACTTTCATGTTGGCTCAGTGCAGCTTCAATTTCTCCCAACTCAATGCGGAAGCCCCGAATTTTTACTTGGTTATCAATCCGTCCTAAGTATTCAATATTACCATCTGGAAGATAGCGCGCTAAATCACCAGTTTTATATAAAAGTGCTGTTAGCGGAAGCGGGGCGTTTAGCCCGTGCTGAGTTCTGAGTTCTGAGTTCTGATAAATTGTCCCCCTGCTCCCTGCTCCCTGCTCCCTGCCTCTTTGAAAAGGGTTGGGAATAAATTTCTCTTGTGTCAACTCAGGGCGGTTGAGGTAGCCTCTGGCTAATCCAATACCGCCAATATGCAATTCTCCTGGTACACCCACAGGTACGGGTTGCAAATACTCGTCTAAAATGTAGACTTGGACGTTAGCAATCGCACGACCAATAGTGATTTTCTCATGGTCATTGCATTTGGCGATCGTGGCACAGACACTAGCTTCTGTTGGCCCGTAAGCGTTGAAGAAATTTCTGCCCACAGACCATTGCCTGATTAATTCCGCAGGACAAGCTTCTCCGGCGACAATGATTGTTTGTAGTGTCGGCAGTTCTTCTGGTGGCATTACTGCTAATGCCGATGGTGGTAGGGTGATATGTGTAATGGCATAATTGCGTAATTGCTCAAGTAATGGCTTCCCTGGCATCAGAGAATCTTTCGTTCCCAAGTAAAGCGTTGCACCAGACCCCAAAGCCATTAAGATTTCTGATATGCAAGCATCAAAACTGAAGGAGGCAAACTGGAGAACGCGACTATCAGAGTTTACGCCAAAAGTTTGAATCTGAGCTTGAGCTAGGTTGCACAGTCCCTTATGCTCAACCATCACACCTTTCGGTCTACCTGTTGAACCAGAAGTGTAAATTAGATTAGCTAAATGAAAAGCTCTAACTCCAGTTGTGGGGTTATATTGATTGTTTTGGGCAATTTGTTCCCAAATTTCATCTAAACAGATGAGCTTTGCTTGATGCTGGGGGAGTTTGTCAAGAAGTCGCTCTTGAGTCAACAGTATCGAAACTTGAGAATCTTCTAACATGAAGCTCAAGCGGTCTTGGGGATACTCTGAGTCAAGTGGTAGGTATGCACCACCAGCTTTGAGAATACCAAGTAGAGCGATCGCCATTTCAAGCGATCGCTCTACACAAATACCCACCAATGTATCCGGTTTTACACCTAACCAGCGCAAGTAATCAGCCAACTGATTAGCGCGACAATTCAATTGGTGATAAGTGAGTTGTTGATTCTCAAACACCACAGCCACAGCATGAGGTGTTTTCTCAACCTGCTCCTCAAATAACTGATGGATGCACTTATCAAAAGGATAGTCTGCTTTGGTATCATTCCACTCAACTAACAATTGATGCCGTTCTGAGGGGGTTAGTAAAGGTAATTCCCCAACTCTCTGATGGGGGTCTGTAACTATTGCTGCTAACAAAGTCTGGAAATGACTTATCATCCTAGCAATTGTATCCGCAGCAAACAGATCGCTGTTATATTCCCACGACCCAATTAATCCGTCTTGTGTCTGCCACATCGACAGGCTCAAATCAAACCTAGATGTACCCCGCTCTACCATCTCTGGAGTAAGACTAATACCGGGTAACTCTAAAGTATCGAGGGAAAAATTTTCTAGAACAAACAACACCTGAAACAGAGGATTGTAGCCAAGAGAACGTTTCGGCTGTAGTGCTTCTACCACTTGTTCAAATGGTATGTCCTGGTTTGCGTGGGCATCCCAGACAACAGAGCGGATTTTTTCGAGTAACTGGGAGAAACTAGGATTCCCGGCAATCTGCGTACGCAACACTAAGGTATTGACAAAAAAGCCAATTAGTGAGTTAGTTTCTCGGCGATCGCGGTTAGCAAAAGGCGAACCAATACAAAGGTCATCCTGACCACTGTAACGATGCAGTAAAACGGCAAAAGCTGTCAGCAGGGTCATAAACAAAGTGACACCTGACTTTTGGCTGAGGGCTACCAGTTGAGAGGTTAAATGCGCGTCGATTTGAAATTCTTGGGTAGCACCAGCAAAAGTCTGCTCTGGAGGACGAGGATAGTCTGTTGGTAATTCCAACAAAGGCGGTGCGCCAGCTAACTGTTGTTTCCAGTAGTCAAGCTGCTTTTGTTGAACCTCTTTAGTTAACCATTGGCGTTGCCAGAGAGCAAAATCAGCGTATTGTATCGTTAACTCTGGTAAGGGATGTCGTTGTCCTTTTGTAAAAGCTGGATAGAGTGCTTCTAATTCTTTGAAGAATATCCCCATTGACCAACCATCGATGATGATGTGGTGCATTGTTAATATCAACAAATGGGATTCTGGTTCTTGTCGCAGTAGAGTGGCTCGAACTAAAGGATCTGTCCCCAAGTCAAAGGGCTGGCTAACCTCCTGAGTGACTATCTGTTTTACTGAAGCTTCTGTGAAGTCCTGCACGTTTATCACAGGTATGGTGATATTCAAATTAGGTCTGATAACCTGAGTGGGGATACCCTCGACCGTAGGAAAATTAGTCCGTAAGGCTTCATGACGGCGGATAATTTCATTGATACTCTGTTCTAAAGCTGTGACGGAGAGGTTACCAACAATTCGCAGTTGAAAACTTTCATTGTAAAATGAGATTTCACCATCTAATTGATAAAGAAACCACATCCTTTGCTGGGCAAAAGATAGAGGCAATTCTTGATCCCTATACATTGGTACTAAGGTTACAGAAGTTAATTCTGTAGCTGTTTGAGCTTCTTGGAGAAAAGCCAATATTTCTGTTTTCCGTTCCTGGAGTTCCTGCCTTATTTCTGCTGTCATTACTCCTTTAGGAGCGCGATAGCGTAACTGATTATCTTCAATCCAAATTTTGATATCTAAAGTATTTAATAGAGATAAAAATTCAAATATTGCCATTTTATAAATAATCCTCTTCGTATTCTTCTTCGAGTGTTTCAATAAAGGAATTATTGCTTTGTTTTACTGTTTGAATTGCTTCAATAGTCTGAGCTAAACTAGCAATAGTAGGTGCTTTAAACAAACGCTGGAGAGACAATTCTAGAGAGAAATCCTCGCGTAACCGCGCAATTACTTGACCAGCTAATAAAGAATTTCCTCCTAACTCGAAAAAGTTATCATGAATGCCTAAAATTGGGACTTTCAAAACTTGCTGCCAACATTGAGCAATTTTGAACTCTATCTCGTTGCGTGGTTCTATCCGCTCCCTAATTTCCTGAGAGTTAATTTTCCTAATTAGGCTGGCGCGATCAATTTCGCCGTTTTCAAGACAAGGCATTTCAGGAAGTTGTACTAAGTTGCAAATACAAGAATTTCCGAAGCTGTCTTGGACTCGCAAATTTGGTAATTGAACCTCGTTACTAATGGCGGTGAAATAAGCCGTTAACTTCTGTAAATTAAAGAGTTGAGATTGCCAACGTTGAATGTTTTGGTTGCTGCCATCCAAACCTATCAATAGATTTGTTTGTTGATGTTGTAAGCCCGCTAGCATTGAAGATATTGCTTGGGAAGAAGACATGACACAGAAACCTTTAGCACGAATCAGATTCTTCATCTGATATCCTTGGCTCATCCCTGTCTCATCCCACATACTCCAACTGAAACAATAGCTTGTTAATTCACTGTGGTCATTTTGGTAATGAGAAAAGCAATCTAAAAAACTATTAGCAGCAGCATAAGCACCCACAGCCGTACTACCAAAAAAACCGTGTGCCGAAGAAAAGTTTATAAAAATACTGCCTTGATTGTCTTTGAGTAATTGATGTAATACCCAAGCTCCCGACACCTTGGGACGCAGTATAGATGTTAAGCTTTCCTGAGTCTCATCAAGTACAAGTTCCTCATGAAAAGTTCCAGCTAAATGAAGTATCCCATCCAAATTTTTACTCCATTCGGATTGGGCTTTGTCAACTATTATTTGCAACTGTTTTAAATCACAAATATCAACAGCTTCGTAAATTACTTCTCCCCCAAGCTGCTCTAATTCTTGATATGCTTTTATGCGTCTTTCTGGAGTTAAAGGAGTTCTGCCAACTAACAGTAATCTAGCTTGGTAATGTTTCAGCAAATATCGCGAAACTTCAATACCAATACCACCGAGTCCTCCGGTAATTAAATAAGTTCCACCTTGCTTGAAGCTAATTGAGGATTTAGGTTCGCTGGTAAAATCAACTTGTTCTAGACGAGGAACAAAACGCTGCCCATTTCTGTAAGCTACTTCTCGTTCTTTAGAAGAAACTTGTATCTCTTGTAAGATAAAAGCTCCATTTTTTTCAAATTCAGCGAAAGGCAAATCAATGTGGCGACAGTTCAACCAAGGTAATTCTTGAGGAATCGTTTTCAGTAGCCCTAATACTGCTGATTTCTCATAAGCTATTGGTTCCTCTGAGGAAATAGATTGGATATGAGAAGAAATAAATAATAATTGAACCGAATGATCAACACCCTGAACTTTGGCTAAAGCTTGAGTCAAGAACAATAAACTGTATATCCCATGTTCTTGTGCTTGTTCGAGCGCATCAATGCTTTTGACTTCGCCGATATATTGGTCGTAAGTCCACAAGTGAAGAATCTGCCCAATAATAATATTATCTACTGCTAGGGATTCGAGTAAAAGTTGGTAGTCTTTGGCTTGCCCTGGGGTAATTGTGTAGTGTGAGCGATTGATTTTGCGAAAATCTTCTTCGGCTGAAACAGTTATGTATGGCAGGTTATGTTCTGAGAGTATTTGACATAAATAAGACCCTAATCCGCAAGAATCTAAAAATACTAAAGTGGAATCAGTAACAGTTAAAGCAGAATTAAAAGTAATGGGAGATTTTGGTTGCCATACTTGACGGTAGAACCAGTTAGGAATGGTATTGGCATTACCTAGTAATATATCAATGCGTTTAACAATTGATTTAAACTCACCTGCATTGAATCGCTGGCTAAGTTGCGATCGCTGAATTTTCCCAATAGCAGTTTTCGGAATAACTTCTTTATTTGCTGGAATTAAATAATCTGGATTTATTCCTACTTTGTTGACAACACAAGTGCGAATTTCCCTAAGCAGAGCTAATAAACTCGCATCATCAGCAACAGCAGTATTGAAAAAGATGGCTAGTTTATCAGTATTAATTCCTGGTTGTC
The DNA here is from genome assembly GCA_024239075.1 of Fischerella sp. CENA71. Classification (GTDB taxonomy): domain Bacteria; phylum Cyanobacteriota; class Cyanobacteriia; order Cyanobacteriales; family Nostocaceae; genus Pelatocladus. The sequence goes on from JANBVI010000009.1 coordinate 296,116, forward strand.
TGATTGCACAGGCAGCTGTATGAGAAACTTCTACTGCTGCGAGTTCTTCAACGGCGGCTTCGATTTCGTGACAGTAGTAGTTGAGTCCATTGATGATAATTACATCTTTCTGCCTTCCAGTAATCGTTAAACGTCCTTGATGGAGAAAACCCAAATCTCCGGTATTAAACCAACCATCGGCGGTAAAAACTTCTTGATTTGCTTGGGGATTTTGATAGTAACCACTAGTAACAGATGCACCTTTTACTTGTAAACGACCGATTGTACCTTCTGTAACTATCTGTTCATTTTCATCAACAATCCGCAACCAAGCACCAGCAATTGGTAAACCCAACTCGACAAATGAAGCGTCATCTAATGTAGATTCTAGAGAAAAACTATCAGAGTAAGTAATCCCAGAAGATGTTTCACTCATCCCAAAGGCTGGGCGAATAGCATTAGTTGACAAACCATGACGACTCAGCAGTTTTAAGAAATTCCTGGCTATCTTAGTGACAATCGGCTCCCCAGCGTTGATGATAAACTTCATTGAGGATAAATCCCATTGCTGGCGCTCAATATCAGAAGCGCGATCGCAGATGAGGGAAAAGGCAAAGTTAGGGGCCCAATTAATCGTTGCTTGATGATTGTCAATCAAATCTAGCCACTTGAGTGGATTCTGCACAATCAAGTCAGTGGGTACATGGATTTGTTGGCAACCTAAACTCACAGCCATAATACTAAGAGATACCAATGCTCCGACATGATCCAAAGGCATCCAGTTTAAAACACTTTCCTGGCTAGAGAAATGACCCATCAAGATTAAGCCAGTCGTCATACTCAATATATTGTGATGATTAAGCATCACACACTTGGGTATTCCAGTGCTTCCAGAGGTCAAAAACAAAATCGCTAAATCCTCTAGCTGACTTTGATGCAATTGCAAATCTGGTTCGCACTCACGCAACTTATCAACAGTTGCAATTTGAAAGTTTTCTAAGTTTAACAGCCTGAAAAAACCATCAATGTCGGAAGCTAAAGAAACACTTGTCAGTACAAGGGGTCTCTCTAGCATCTGCCAACTGTTTTGTAATTTGCTGGCGGTACTATTTCCTGGCTCGTAGATTGGGGCGATAGATACTGGTACAGGAACAAAGCCCCCTAGCACACAACCCCAAAAAGCACAGATGAAATCTTGATTATCTTCTAGTTGAAAAATTACTTTATCTTGGGGCTTGAGTCCTAGCTTTCTTAATCCAGCTAAAATTCTGTGGGCATCCTGCCATAATTGGCGATAAGACTGAACTTTCTCACTACCATCAGATTGAACGTAAATAATATTTTTAGTTGAAGTTTCAGCAGCTCGTTGCAATACTTCCACTAAAGTTTTGGGAGTGTCTTCGGAGTGTTGTAGTGATTCCCCGTGACTAATGGCTAACTTCTTTGACGAAGACGGGTTCTTGTTTTCTATCTTTTGATTAGATGTGGTTACTTGTACCTTTTGTTGGCTATCTTCAGAGGCAAACACTTGAGTGTCGCCTAGTAAATCCTCCAAATGCACAGGAGAAATACTTTTAACTGAGGGTTCGACAACCACTGCAACACGTTCAATTTCTAAGAATGACTCTAATTGCTCCTCTATGCGACGCATTAAGTCAGAGTCAATCACTTCTGAGCTGGCTAGAATAGTTTCATCTATCTGCCCTGCTTCTGTTAGGGGTATGGTGGATATTGGTACAAATGCTGTGGGTATCAATTCGCTAGGCAGAATTATTTGTAGGTAAGACAACAATTGTTCTTGTGCGAATATACTTGATGGAACTATATAGGCAACTATTTCCTGTTTTCGGGTTTGGGTTTGTCTCTCTCTGACTACACAATCATCTACAGTCAAACTCGACCTGATAGCAACTTCTATTTTTTGGTATATAAAATTTTGATCGCTTGAGGTAGCTAAAATTTGACTATGATTATCTAATTGCATTATCTTTTATATCCTTCTTCAACTTCATTGTTCATGAATTAAAATTTTTACTAAAGTCAAATATTATACTGAGTAAGCGTTAAATTCTGATCCATTTCAGGACATGAGGATTTTTGTCATAGCGGTAGGTAAAGCCATCTCTAGCCGCAATAGTCTCTCCTTTGCTTGCCTTGCTCCTAATAGTGTTAATGGCATAGGAAGTTAATTCACTCATTTCTTTATGAGAAAGACCTTCGCTGAGAGTTTTTTCAATCGATGTTGCTGATTTGTTTTGGTAATCATTATGAGGCAAGCTGTCTGTAGTAATGCGAGTAGTTTCAGTCGAGTTCTGGGTAATTGTTTTTTGGTTTCGATAATCTTGAATACTCACAAGTTGCCAACTAGAATCTTGTGAAAGTTCCAAAACCCATTGATGATAATCAAATAAGCTTTCTCTATGCCCTACACTAATAAATGTTGTTTTTGTTTCTTGTAATTGTTGATATAAATTTCCTTCATTTTTCAAATCCAAGGCACTTGTTGCTTCATCTAATATGGTGAATCTTGGATGAGTCACTAATAAGCGTGCGAAAGCCAGACGTTGTTGTTCTCCTAGCGATAGTATGTTTTCCCAAGGAACTTCTGTATCAAAACCTTCAACTCGACTTAGTAAGTTTTGCAGGTTAACTTGCTGCAAAACATTTTTGAGTTGTGCGTCGGTCATTTGACGATTGGTATTAGGATAAAGTAACTGTTCGCGTAAAGTTCCTAATATGATGTATGGACGTTGGGGTAAGAATAAGACTTCTTCTAGAGGAGGTCGCACCAAACGACCAGTCCCCGCATTCCATAAACCAGCGATCGCTCTCAATAAAGAACTTTTACCTCGACCACTAGACCCTACAATTAATAAACCTTCTCCCGGCTGAACAGAAAGCGACAAATCTTCGACAATCACCTGTTCATAATCAGGCGTTTGTAAGGTAACATTCTCAAAAGCTAGTTGCCTTTCCTCTATTGTTTTAATCGTACTGACATTTTCCGGTTGTTTAGTCACTGCTTGTAGCGCATTCGACAGTTCAACTAAACGCTCAACATAACTAGAAAATCGTCCTGAAGTCGCAAATTCTCTGATTACTTCAGCCATAGCCGTAGCAAACAAATTACAAGCTAAACTGGCTTGGGCAATTTCTCCAAATTCAATTTCACCTTTAATCTGTAAAGGCCCAAATACTATAAATGGAAATATTTGAATAATCGCTTGATATCCTCTATTAAAAATATCTTGAGTTACTTCCCAATTAATTTTGCGTTTAGCACTTTTAATAATATTATTGAATCTTCGTAGTATTATATTTAATTCTTGTTTCTCTCCTCGAAAGAAAGCTACTGATTCAGCATGATTACGAACATGATTGACGCTATAATTATAGTCTCCTTGATGTTCGAGCTCTTCTTGTTTAATCTTATTTAATTCTTGAGCTAAATAAACAGCAATTAAATTACCTATAACTGTATAAGCTACCAATATAACTGCCACAAAATGGGAAAGAGACCAGAGAATTACTAAAAAAGTTATCATTTCCAGCACTTTTTCTAAGAAAGTAGCCGAAAAAGAAAGAGCATCTCTTGTTAAAGGTTCTATTTCTTGGGTTATTCGTTGATCTGGATTATCAATATCGGATTTAAAGTTGATTTTATAATAGGCACGATTACTCAAATATTTATCTAAAATTCGGTCGTTTAACCATTGATACCAATCAAGAGCGATTTGTTTTCTAACATATCTAGTAAATCCTACTAGGAGCGTTACGCAGACAAGAGCAGCACCATAAAGCCATAATGTATTAGTAAATTTATTTAAATCTTGCTCTTCAGTAATGATATCTAGCAAAAAGCGGTTAACAAAGCTATTAAACGCAGTTACACCGACGAGCATTATTATTAATAATACTAGGAGAGCGAGCATTCCCCATGTACGAATTACGTCTGAAAATGCTCTGGCGTTTGCCTCGGTAGGATACAAGAAAGGCCCGACAATCGCTCTGACATTCCCCCAAAAATCCTTAGCAGGTGAAGAATCATTTTTTGAGGATTTACCAATAAAACTTGTAGCTTGCATCTAGAAAAAATTATTGTAATCTCTTGAGTTTGATGGCTAGTCATAATTCAAGACTAGGAGAAACAAGTCATAATTGATTGTTATCTTTTATGAATTGATAAAATGTTCTCCTGAGTCTTTAAATTGCTTTAATTCTGAATTGTAAATTTTCACATTTTTCTATTCAAAGATACCATCTTCCCATAATTCTAAAACTTCTTGAGCAGTAAAATAACGTTCTTTTTCAGTGGCAAGAGATTTGATAACAGAACGCATCTTTTCATACTGCTTTCTAGGTTGAGGATTGTGCAGTTGCTTTTCAAATAGATATTGGAAATTACTAACTCCACTCCATTTGCCAAATACAACATCTATCTTGTTATAAGGAAATATTGCATAGCTTTTGGGATCGCGCAACAAAGAATTGACATGGATACCTGATTCGTGACGTTGTGCAGTTTGAGAGTAAGGAGCGGCGGGGCGAATCCCCATTTGCTCGATGTAATTAATCACTGCGGCGATCGCATCATAATCGATCCCCTCAACTTCAATACCGAAACGGACTCGCAAACCATTTAATACCTGCTCGATCGCCACATTTCCGGCTCGCTCCCCTAAACCACAAAATGTCCCCGATACTAAAGTCGCCCCCGCCATAAGAGACTGGAGAGTATTTTCTAAAGCCAAGCCCATATCGTTGTGATAATGTACTCCCAATGCTACATCTGCGGTAGATTGAAGCAAGTCGTTAACCCAGATATAACTCTTTTCTGGACTGAGAACCCCCACCGTATCACACAGTAGGAAGTGTTCGATATAAGGACTGCATGAGCGAATACATTGGACTAAATAGTCAAAATCGGCTCTAGAAGCATCCTCAGCCGCAAAATCTACTCTTAAACCTGCGACTTTTGTAGCATAGTGTAGATTTTCAACAATGACATCAAGAGCATCTTGACGAATTTTATTGATTATTTGAGATGGGATATCGTCGTCAATAGTTTTCCCTTGAAATTCGCTCATGAGGCGAACCTGGGGGTCTCGCAAAAACAGCAGGCGATCAGAAACAGCAAGGAACAAAATAATGCGCTTAACTCCGCACTCCTTTGCTTGATCTATGTACTGCTTTCCCATCATTGTAGCAGCAGTGATTAGACTATCCCATCCCTCTGAGATTAATGATTGGACTAACTCTGCTTCTTGTTCGCAAACACTGGGCATTATGTCTGTGCAATCAACTCCTGTTTGAGCAATCAGACGGGCAAGTTTGTGTTTAGTTGGGTAAGAGAAGAAAATGCCTGCTTGTTGTTCTCCATCCCGTAGGGTTTCATCGGAAATTTTAATAGGAAGAGTTTGCATTTTTTATGCCACTTCAAAATTAAGAAAGTTAGGTTAATAATTGAGAGCAATTGCTTTGTTTGCTTCTACCATCGCCCTTTGTAGTTGTGTGGCTAATATTTTGACATTAGGTTCATAAAGCATTTGTCCATGATTTCCAGGTATAGAAATTACCTTGACAGGCTTTTGGGTGTAGGTTTGCCATCCCCAATCAAGTAAATCATAATCAGAAAAAGCTTGGAGTTCTCGAACAACAATTTCATGCACTTCTTGAGCGCGGAATAAAACAATCGGCGCTGAAATTGAATGCTGAGGCTGATAATTAGCGTAATTGAGCGTTAGCACTTTCATCACCTGCATATTGGTTTTTAGTAAATCAAGGGTCGAGTGTTCCGGTAGGACGTTATGTTTGTATAAATACTCTGCTGCCAAATTCCAACGGGCTTGATCATCGCTTTGAACAGCTAAATCAGTGTATTCCAAACCAAAAGAAACTCCCTTTAAAGCTTCAATTCGTTGGAGTAATTGCCAAATCCAATCAATCTCTGTTCTATTACTTAAATACTCAGGGTGAGTAACTAATCCAGAGTCTAAAATAGCCAAGAATTCTATTTTTTCGCCTTGCTGTTCCAGTTGAAAAGCCATTTCAAAAGCAACAGCACAACCTGATGAGTATCCTACTAGTATGTATGGACTTTTTGGTTGTTGTTGGCGTAATACCTCAATTAGTTGACTTGCATGAAGTTCTACTGAGTTTGGGAGTGGGCTGAGTCCATCTCTACCTGGAGTTTCTAGCCCATAAACTGGATGCTCATTTCCTAAATTGGTAGCCAAATCTTGAAAATAGAAGCCGTGTCCGTTTGCACCAGGGAAACAAAATACAGGAGTTGCATTTCCTTGAGGTTGGAGTAACAGTAAATCTCGATGGGACTGTTGCACCCCAGTATGACAAATTTGTTCGGCTAGTTGAGCAATAGTAGGGTTCTGAAATAAACTGCTTAAGGCAAGTTGTTGTCCAAAAACCTGTTGAATATTATTGAGCAATTTGATTGCTAATAAAGAATGTCCGCCTAAGTCGAAAAAGTTATTATGAATGCCAATTTCTTGACGTTCGAGGACAGCAGACCATAATTGCGCTAGTTTTTGTTCAACTTCGTTGCGTGGTGCTGTATATAAACCTTCAATCTCAAGATTAGGAGCAGGTAAAGCTTTACGGTCAATTTTGCCATTAGGAGTTAAAGGTAACTCATCCAATACCACAATCTGAGCAGGAATCATGTAATCAGGTAGGCGTGACTTCAGATGATTTTTTAATTCGATAGACAAATGATTGGTGAATCCCGTTACGTATGCAATTAAACTCTGATTGGTTTCTGTTTTATATAAAATTACAACAGCTTCTTTAACTAATGAATGTTGTAATAAAAGTGATTCAATTTCACCAAGTTCAACTCTAAAACCCCGTAATTTAATTTGCTCGTCAATCCGACCCAAATATTCTAAATTGCCTTCAATATTCCATCTTGCTAAGTCACCTGTTTTATAAATTCGCTCAGTTTTACAAAATAATTCAACCTCAATAAATTTTTGGCTAGTACTTTCAGGCTGTCTC